>NZ_JAERQF010000027.1 GCF_016734815.1 Hymenobacter rubidus | reverse complement strand
AGGACCTTATCACGTCAGAACAATGCCTATTCTGACGTGATAAGGTCCTTCGCTGCGCTCAGGATGACAGACGTGTAAGCAAATCAGACTTTCTAAACAGCTTCATAAGTAGCTAGTAAGTAGCGTGGACGCTGCGAGCTTGCAGCTTGCGCAAAAACTTGCCCTGTGTCGAATGCTCGCTTTGCTCACTCGCGGACTCGCAGCGTCCACGCTACAACTCACATTACCAGGCTTTCACCTTTTTTTGTCCGCGCATCTCCTCGAATTCCATCGACGGGTCTTTCGCCTTGGGCGCGTTCACGAAGTGGGTAAACTGCTTGCGCAGCTCCGGATTTTCCACCACTTCGCGCCACTCGCAGTGGTAAGAATTGATAAGCAGGGCCATTTCGGCCTCCAAATCGGCCGCGATGCCCAGGCTGTCGTTGATGACGACGTTTTTGAGGTAGGCCAGGCCGCCGTCCATTTTGTTGAGCCAGGTAGCGGTGCGGGCCAGCGGGTCAGCGGTTTTGATATAAAACATCAGGAACCGGTCGAGGTACTGGATGAGCGTGGCCTGGTCGAGGTCGGTGGCCAGCAGCTGCGCGTGCTGGGGCTTCGAGCCCCCGTTGCCGCACACGTAGAGGTTCCACCCTTTTTCGGTGGCAATGATGCCAAAATCTTTGGCCTGCGCCTCGGCACACTCGCGCACGCAGCCACTCACGCCGCTTTTCAGCTTGTGGGGCGAGCGAATGCCTTTGTAGCGGTTCTCAATTTCGATGGCAAACGACACGCTGTCGTGCAGGCCAAACCGGCACCAGGTACTGCCCACGCAGCTTTTCACGGTGCGCAACGACTTGCCGTAGGCGTGCCCACTCTCGAAGCCGGCGTTAATCAACTCCTCCCAGATATCGGGCAGGTCGCTGACGTGCGCGCCGAACATATCGATGCGCTGCCCGCCCGTAATCTTGGTGTAGAGCCCGTATTTCTGCGCCACCCGGCCAATCACCATCAGCTGCTCAGGGGTCACTTCTCCGCCCGCAATGCGCGGCACCACCGAGTAGCTGCCGCCTTTTTGAATGTTGGCCAGGTACCGGTCATTGGTATCCTGAATGACGGGTTGCTTCACAATCAGGTCGTTCCACAGGCCCGCCAGGATGCTGCCCAGGGCCGGCTTGCAGGTTTCGCAGCCGTCGCCCTTCCCAAAATGGTCAAGGGCGGCATCATAAGTCCGAATGTTATTGATTTTCAGCAGGTCGAACAGCTCTTGGCGCGAGTAGTCGAAGTGTTCGCATAGCACATTTTTGATGTAAGCGCCTTGGGCCGTGAGCGTGCCATTAATAAGGTCTTTCACCAAGGGCACGCAGCCACCGCAGCCGGTTCCGGCCTTGTTGCATTTCTTCATGCCATCCACGGATGTCACGTTCAGCTCCGTCACGGCGGTGCAGATGTCGCCTTTGGTCACGGCCTCGCAGGAGCACACCAGGGCCTCGTCGGGCAGGTTCATCACGCCCGCACCCTCGGCTCCTTCGCCGCCCCGCGCCCCCAGAATCAGGTCTTCGGGGTGCGGCGGCAGCACCAGTTTATTGGTCACGGTTTGTAGCAGCATGTTGTACGCCTCCGCGTCGCCAATGAGGACGCCCCCCAGCAGCTGCTTGCCGTCGGGGCTCAGGTTAATGCGTTTGTACACCCCGTTGTGGGCGTCTTCGAACACAATGGCCCGGCTGTGCGGCTCGGCAATAAACGGGTCGCCGAAGCTGGCCACATCTACCCCGATGAGTTTGAGCTTGCTGCTCATGTCGTAGCCCGTGAATGCACGCGCGCCCTGCGTCAGCTGGCTGGCCACCACCTCGGCCATGTCGTAGCCCGGCGCCACCAGCCCGTAAATCATCCCCCCGTGCAGCGCGCACTCGCCAATGGCAAAAATGTGCGGGTCGCTGGTGCGCATCTCATCATCCACCACAATGCCACCGCGCAGGCCCACTTCCAGGCCCGCCAGCTTGGCCAGCTCATCTCTGGGACGGATGCCGGCCGAAATCACCAGCATGTCCACTTCCAGAATGGAGCCGTCGCCGAAGTGCAGGGCATCAATTTTCCCCTCTCCCCCGATGCTGGCGGTGGCTTTGCTCAGGTGAATGTTCAGGCCCAGGGCTTCCAGCTTGCTTTGCAGCATGGCACTGCCGGCAGCGTCAATCTGCCGGGGCATCAGGCGCGGCGCAAACTCTACCACGTGCGTTTCCCGCACGCCCAGGTCGAGCAGCGCCTTGGCCGCTTCCAGCCCCAACAGGCCCCCACCCAGCACCGCGCCCACGCGGGCCGAGGCGGCACACGCCTTTATCTCTTCCAAATCTTCGATGGTGCGGTATACCATTACACCCGCTTTTTCTACCCCTGGAATGTCGGGCACAAAGGCCGACGAGCCGGTGGCCAGCACCAGGTAATCGTAGGGCTGCACCAAGCCGCTGTGGGCGTGCACAGTGCGCGTGGTCCGGTTAATTTCCTGCACGGCATCGCCCAGGTGCAGCGTAATGCCATTGTCGTGGTACCACTGGAGCGGCGCCATGAGCAAGTCATCGGCGGTTTTTCCATTGAAGTATTCGCTCAAATGCACCCGGTCGTAGGCCACGCGGGGCTCTTCGCCGAAAACAACCAGCTGAAAGGCGGCGGATTTTGCCAGGAGCTTCTCGCAAAACTTATAGCCAACCATGCCATTGCCGATGACAACGACGGTGGGGAGGTGCTGCGGTGCCATAGTAACCGGGGTTTATTACGAATGCTGAATAGGCAGGAGAAGTAGCGGGTGGGTGGGAATTTGTTGGCAAGTAGCGACACCGGCCAGAGAAGAGCATTTCGAAACACACCCTATAAGGAGAGGCGTATTTCGATAATAGATAAGCAAATCTAATGAAATGACCCTCTAATTCAATAGGTATTTTGAATATATATGATAATTTTTCATCAAATCACCTTCAAGGCGAAAGTGGCAACATAATATGTCATTGTCTATTTCATCTGCCGTAACTGATGAAGCAGAACAGGCCGCCTATTTGGTGAAATAAAAAAGGCGACCAACTACCGTTGGTCGCCCGAATGTGGCCGCAGGTGCCGCCCCGCCTCAAAACCTTGCAATAACCCGTAAATTCACCAAACGCTGCGACAGATAGCTTGGCACTGAATAGGTTACTCCGTTCACATCCTGCAAGTAGCTGTAGCCGGCCACGTTGTTGGCGGCAAATACGTTCAGGATTTCCAGGCCCAGCCATAAGCTGTCGAAGCTGTAGAAATGCGCCTTGGGCGCGTTGTTGTTTTTCAGGCCGACTACTTTGGAGAAGCCCAAGTCGACACGGTTATAGGCACGGGTCAGGTCGGAGGTGCCGCGCAGGTCGGGCAGGTTGGGGGGACTGAAAGGCAGGCCCGTTCCGAAAACGAAATTGACGTAGCCGCGCACCGAAGGATTGTTCGGCAGGTGGTCCTGAAAGAAAATGCCCACGTTCAGGCGTTGGTCCTGGGGCCGGCGGATGTAGCCCTTGGGCTCGCGGCCGATGATTTTTCCCGTGCCGTCCACCACGTTCGAGGAGTCGCCGTCTACGTTTTCCCGGGTGGTGAGCACGCCCAGGCTAAACCACGACTCGGCCCCTTTCACAAATTCGCCGCTGAGCCGGGCATCAAAGCCCGCAGCGTACGCGCGGGCATTATTCTTGGCAAAGTAGCGCAGGCGCACGTTGTCAATATCATACGGTACCACGTCGGTGAGGTATTTATAATAGGCCTCTGCCAGAAACTTGAAAGGCCGGCCGAATTGCTGGAAGCTGATTTCCTTGCCCACAATGAAATGGTAGGACTTCTGGGCCCGCAGGTCAACGTTGAGCACGCCGGTCTGCACCAGGGGCTGGCTGGGGTCGGTGCGCTCGCCGGCCTGGGTGCGCAGCTCGCGGTAGAACGGCGGCTGATAATACACGCCCACGGCCGCCTTAAACGAGCGGTTAGGGTGCGAGCGGCTGATTTGCGAGTACTGCACGCGCGGGCTGATGACGAGCTGCCCGTTGGTGGTCCAATAGTGGGCGCGGGCGCCGTAGGTGAGCGTGCGCAGGGTATCGATGGTCCAGGTGTCCTGCACAAAGCCCTGGCTGCGGGTGCTTTCCAGGTTCAGGTCGGATAGCAGCCGCGTGCGGCGGGCATCGGGCACAAAGTCGGCCGAGTCGGCAAAGCTGTATTCGTCGAGCTGGTCGCTGATTTTTTCGCGCCCGATTTTAGCGCCCCAGCGCACGGTGTGGTTGTCGGCGGGCAGCCAGCGGCCCCGCGTTTCGGCCGTAAAAATCCGGGCCGTGAGGTAGTTGCGCGAGTGCTTGAACTGCGAGCCGATGTTGCGCTGCCGAATGGGCTGGTTGTAATCGAGCGAGGTCGGGTCGCGGTTGATTTCGGCAAAAGTGTAGGCCGCCTCCACGTCGCGGTACTCAAACTCACGCGACACCAGGGCCGAGCCCAGCAGTTCCATCTGCAGGCGCGAGGAGAAATCGTGCTTCAGATTCAGGCCCGTTTGGTAGGTATCGAACTGCATCCGCTCGCGCCCGTCGTAGGCGATGAACACGCGGGTGAGCTGGTTGGTACCGGTCGAGAACGTGGCCTGGCCGGTTTCGGGCGAAAACCGATAGTCGTTGTGGGCCACCACGCCCAGCAGGCCCAGGGTGGTCCGCTGCAGGTCGTCCTTCTTGCCCAGCCCGATGTTCACAAACGCCTGCGCATCGTAGAAAGTCGGATTGTAGCCGCCCTGGGCCTGTTTCAGAGAGCGCAGCACATACTGCGCGTTCTTGTAGCGCACCCCGGCCAGGTAGCTCACCCGGCCGTTGGCGGAGCGGGCTTCGGCATGGGCGGCGCCTCCCACGAGGCTGGCCGTGAGCGAAGCCGCGAATTTTTCGGGGGTTTTGTAATCCACGCTCAGCACCGAAGCCAGCTTGTCGCCGTACTTGGGCTGCCAGCCGCCACTGCTGAATTCCACCTGTTTCACCAAATCGGGGTTGATGAAGCTCAGGCCTTCCTGCTGGGCCGAGGTCACCAGAAACGGCCGATAAATCTCGAAGCCGTTCACGTACACCAGGTTTTCGTCGTAGTTGCCGCCGCGCACATTGTAGGTGCTGCTCAGCTCATTATTGGACACGACGCCCGGCAGGGTTTTCAAAATGGCGTTGAAATCGCCAAACGGCGAGGGCAATTCCTTGGCCGCGCGTGGGTCGATGCGGGTAATGCTGACCTGCTCCCGGGTATCGGCCAGATTGGAGCGTCCGGTCACGTTCACGCCTTCCAGTGCCTTGGTATCGAGCCGCATCACCAGTCGCAACGATTTGCCGGCATCGGCCGGCAGCCGCAGCGACTGCCGCACCGTGAGGTAGCCCAACCGCCGCACCACCAGCACCACCGCCGGCCCGCTGGCCGGCACCCGCACTTGCAGCACAAACGAGCCGTCCGCTTTGGTGTTGGTCCCACCAGTTTGGCCCTCCACTCCCACCGAAGCCAGTTCGAGCGGCTGGCCGCTGGCATCGCGCAGCGTCCCCGTCAGGGTGACAACGGCCGGCGTAGGCTGCGCAGCCGGGGAAGCGGCCTGGGCCAGTACAGTAACCGGAGTGCCTTGCAATGCCCCGAATGCGAGGCCGCAAACCGGCAGCAGGGCCCGCCGCCGAAGTTTAGGAGAGAAAGGCACCAGCGGCAGTCGCAGCGTAAATAGTTGTATCACGAAAGCTAAAACGAGCAAGCTACTGGACTATTGCCGCCGGCTACCGGCCAGCGAATCCGTTTCCAGCGCGGCCAGGTGGGCACGCAGAGCGGCCAGCGTGGCCACGGGCCCTTCCGGCGCGCTGAACACAAAGTTGCCGGCCACCAGCACGTCGGCCCCGGCTTCCACCAGCGGGCCAGCGTTGCCCATGTTCACGCCGCCATCCACTTCAATCAGGGCGTCGGAACCGGTATCGAGCAGCAGGTCCTTTAGCATGGCTACTTTTTTCAGGGTATTCGGAATGAAGGCCTGCCCGCCAAAACCCGGATTCACGGACATCACCAGCACCACATCCAGGTCGGCGGCAATGTCTTCGAGCAGCGAAACCGGGGTGGCCGGGTTCAGGGCCACGCCCGCGCGGCAGCCCAACTGCTTGATTTGTTGCACCACGCGGTGCAGGTGCGGGCAGGCTTCGTAGTGCACCGTGATGCTGCTGGCCCCCGCATCGCGAAACGCGGCCAGGTAATGCTGCGGCTCTTCAATCATCAAATGCACGTCGATGGGCTGCTTGGCGTAGCGGGCCACGGCTTGCAGCACGGGCAGCCCAAACGAAATGTTGGGCACGAAGCGGCCGTCCATCACATCAAAGTGCAGCCAGTCGGCGGCGCTGGTGGCCAGCCGCTCGGTTTCAGCTTGCAGGTTGGCCAAATCGGCGGCCAGAAACGACGGAGCCAGCAAGGGGGCGCGGCGGGTTACATTCATAAGGCGAAGATACTGCCGCCGCGCACTCCCAAAATGAAGCCCGGCCGGCAGTCCGGCTCTACTTTTGCAGCTCCTGAGCCCCGGTGGTCGGCCACCAATTCGCCGCCAATTGCTCATTCCTCATTGTTCATTCTTCATTTCCCCCGCGTGCCCCATCTCGTTCCCCTCCTCATTCGCGGCATCAACAACCTCTCCGATGCCCGCTACTGCGCCGGCATGGGTGCCGATAAACTGACCTTTGTGCTCGACCCTGCCCTGCCCGGTGCCCTCGATGTAAAGGCGATGAAAGAGCTGGCCGGCTGGGTGGCCGGGGTTGAACTACTAGGTGAGTTCGACCGGCTTAGTGCCCATGAGATAAACGCCATAGCTGCCGAATGCGCCCTCGATGGGGTGCTGCTTCGCTCCTTCCGTTCGGCCGATGAGCTGGCTGAAATTGCGCCGCCTGTGTACGTTGAAATCAACCCCGAATACGTAACGCCTCTTAACCCATCAACTGAACCGGTTCAGGGTTGGCACGGCACTATTGACTTGGAAGGGTCGCTTCCCGCTGGGGTCGCCGGTTGGGTCATTGAGCTGCCCACAGCTATTTCGGCCGAAACCAGCACCGTGCTGAAGGCAATCGGCCAGGTTCGTCCGCTGTGGCTTGGGCCGGGCCTGAGCCCTACCCTCGCCCTGGAGTTGGTCCAGCAGCTTCCCCTGGCCGGCCTGTCCTTGCCAGCCGGTGATGAAGTAAAGCCCGGCCTGCGGGATTTCGACCAACTCGAAGCCGTATTCGAAGCACTGGAAACGGAATGAGTCCGGCCCTCCTTTTCAGTTAGGTCAGCCGGAACTGCACGTACTTAATGGGCACGCCAACCGCCCGGTATTTGCCTTCGAAGTTCGTTTGAATGGCCTGGGCCTCCATGAATTCGGGCGCGGTTTCGGCGTACAAGTTGCGGGTAAAGCGCTCCACCACGGCACCGGGCCGGGCCCCCAGCGTTTCCAGCGTGTAATCGAACAAGCCTTCGTTGTCGGTTTTGAGGTGCAGCAGGCCGCCGGGAATTAACAATTGTTCGTACAGCGCCAGGAAGCGCGGCGAGGTGAGGCGGCGCTTGATATCGCGGTCGCGCGGCCGGGGGTCGGGAAACGTAATCCATATTTCCGACAGTTCGTGGGTCCCAAACTGCGCGGCCAACGCTTCGGCCCGCATTCGCACAAACCCTACGTTGGTGAGGCCCAGTTCGGCGGCGCGGGTGCTGCCCCGCCAAATGCGTTCGCCCTTGATATCGAGGCCCAAAAAGTTGCGTTCGGGGTGACGCTGGGCCAGGCCTACCGTGTATTCGCCCTTGCCGCAGCCCACTTCCAGGGTCAGCGGATAGGGTGCTTGAAAGAAATCGGTAGCCCACCGGCCGCCAAGCTGCTCGTATTCGGGCTTCCCTGGCTCGATGATGTCGGGACGGGTGGCGTTATCATTGAAACGCTGGAGTTTAACGCGAGGCAAAAGCAAAAAAATGAGGAATGAAGAATGAGGAATGAAGAATTAGCGTACTGACTTATAGCCAGCCTTGCTGTCTTCATTCCCGGTCAGGTAGAGCTCGTCAACTTCGGCTACTACAAAGGTGCTGCCCCCGACAAACACCACGTCGTCGGGATTAGCGGCTGCGCGAGCGGCGGCTACCGCCTCCGCTACCGAGCCATAAGGCCGGCCGTTCAGGCCAAGGTTCGTAGCTTGTTGGGCCAGGTCTTCGGCCGGTAATGCCCGCGGAATGTGGGCGGCGCAAAAGTAATAAATACCCTCCGACGGCAACAGGGCCAGCATACCGGCCACGTCCTTGTCGTTAACGGTCCCAATCACCAGATGTAAACGCTGGTGCGGCACCCGGCGCAGTTGGGCCATCACTGCCCCCAGGCCGACGGCGTTGTGGCCGGTGTCGCAAACCACCAAGGGGCGCCGGCCAATGATGCTCCACCGCCCCAGCAGGCCCGTTAGCTGGCTTACCTGGCGCAGGCCGGTGCGCACAGCCGCTTCCGTGATGCGGAAGCCTAGCGCACGCAACTCATCGAGGGTGGCGAGGACGCCGGGCAGGTTCTGCTGCTGGTAGTCGCCGGGCAGGCCCAGCTCGGCATTGGGCAGGTAGGGCCGCCCGTGCTGCGTGATGGCCACAGGGCGCAGGCCGGTTTCCAGGTCCGGCTCGGCGGTGAAAGTAGCCTGATAAATCTGGTCGGCAATCAGTAAGTGGGCAAGCTTGGTGGCCGCTTCGCGTTCGAACACACCCAGTACTTCGGGCTGCGACTGGCTCACCACCACCGGCACGCCGGGCTTGATGATGCCGGCTTTTTCCCCGGCAATTTCGGGCAGCGTGTTGCCCAGCAGGGCCTGATGGTCGTAGCTGATATTGGTAATCAGCGAAACCAGCGGGGTGATGATGTTAGTGGAATCGAACCGGCCGCCCAAGCCCACTTCCACGATGGCCACATCCACGCGCTGCTCGGCGAAGTAAGAAAAGGCCAGCGCCACACACATCTCGAAAAACGAAGGCTGAATTTTCTCAAACAAGGTCTTCCAGTGGGCCACCCATTCCACCAGATATTCCCGGCCCAGTTCCTGGCCGTTCACCCGAATGCGCTCGGTGAACTCGCGCAGGTGCGGCGAAGTATAAAGCCCCACCTTGTAGCCTGCCGCCTGCAGCGTGGCCGCCAGCAGGTGCGAGCTGCTGCCCTTGCCATTGGTGCCAGCCACGTGCACGCTCCGAAACTTTCGCTCCGGGTGCTGCATGGCTTCGGCCAGGGCCAGGGTGTTGCCCAGCCCCTTCTTGAAGCCGGCCGCGCCTACCCGCTGAAACATGGGCAGCTGCTCGTAGAGATAAGTCAGGGTTTCGGCGTAATTCACGGCGGTAGGGCGAAAACTCGGTGGGAAGGCACAAATTAACGGCTCACAATTTTCAAATGCTGGCGCTACGCATCTTAAAAAGACAATCCCCCACCGTCTACTACGAGACAGTGGGGGATTATTCATTTAGACATCCAAATCAGTTAGCAGCGAAGTTAAATGTATAAAAACCTGTCGCGCCGCCTGGTGTATTGGTAGTGGGACGAAATGTTGCCCGTTCTAATGCTTTCCGACACAAGTTATCTTGCTCCTGCGACATATTGCCTGACACTTTAGTAACGCCAATTACGGTACCATTATCATCTATCTTGATTTTATATCGCATTTTGCCAGCGAAATTGATGTTATCGACAGCTACAACTGTTGGCTTATTTTCAAAAGCCCAACCCGCCATTTCCAGCCCGCCGCTGCCAGGGCTGGCGCCGCTACCGCCGCGGCCGGCCGCGCCGTACAACGCCTTGGCATCGAGCGAGCCGTTGGGGTCGCCCTGGTCGCCGGTGGTGCCAGGGTGGTCGCCGTTGTTGTTGCCCGTGGGGGTATTGCTGGTGCCGTTCACGCCGTTTCCGCCGCCGGTGGCGCTGCCTTTAGGCGAAAAGGCCACGGCTACTTGCCGCTTGGGCTTGGGCGCAACTTTCACTTCCTCTTTGGCAACGGGCGCCGGCTTTTCCACGGGTGCTTCCGAAACCGGGCTTTCCTCGGCCTCACTGGTCACGATTTTTTCCTGAGCGGGCGGCGTGGGGTCAGGTGGTGACGCCTCGGCCGTGGGGCGCGGCTGCGGGTCGGGGCTGGCCTTGGGTGGGCGGCTGTCTTCCCGGTTTTGGGAATTATTGGCCGGTGCCATGCTCTGAATATCACCGGAGCCGGCGGGGTCCAACCCGTAGTTCAGCTCCACGCCGTCGCCGCCACCCAGCGCGGCCAGCGGTGGGTTGGGCCCCTTGAACACCATGAAAATAAACAGCAGCAGCAGTACCCCGTGGATGACCAAGGTGCCAATCAGGGCCTCGCGGCGGTGCGGTTCGGGATAGTCAATTGCCATAACGCTTCGCTTAATGAGGAAAGAAGAATAATTACTGAATACATCATTCTTTATTCTTCTTTCCTCATTCTTAATTACTTACCAGCGGCCTGCTGGGCCTGGGTGGCCATCACCATTTTCAGCTTAAGCCGGTTCCCAATCTCCAGAATGTCAACCAGCTTCTGAACGTTCAACGAAGCATCAACCCGCAGCACCACGGTGGGCTGCTCCGTAGTGGGTGTTGAGGGGCCTACCAGCGCCACCAGTTCCGGCTCTACCGCGTCGGGGCTCACCGGTTTTTTATTGACGAAGTACTGGCCAGCGGCATCCACCGAAATAGTGATGGGCTGCTTCATCACCTGTTTGCTGGATTTAGCATTTGGCAGCAACAGCTTAATAACGTTGGGGTTAACCAGCGTGGAGGCAATCAGAAAGAACAACATCAGGAAGAACATGATGTCGTTCATCGCCCCGGTTTCCACGTGCGACGTGAGGCGATGGCGGCGGGAAAGATTCATTCTTTTTTAATGAAGAATGAAGAATGAGGAATGAGGAATGACGGTGTTGGCGCGAACCAATTCCTTATTCCTCACTCCTCATTCTTCATTAAATTAATTATCCTGAAGGATGTCCATGAACTCGATGGCGGAGTTTTCCATGCGGAACACCATGCGCTCCACGAGGATGCTCAGCCAGTGGTAGCCAACGTGGGCGATGATGCCAACAATGAGGCCGGTGGCCGAAGTTACCAGCTTCACATACAGGCCGTCGGCTACCTGGGGAATGCCAAACTCCTTGGTGGCGGCAATGGAATAGAAAATCTTGATTACCCCGATAATCGTGCCGACGAAACCAATCATGGGCGCGATACCGGCAATGATGCCCAGAATGCTGATGTTCTTTTCGAGCCGGGCAATTTCAATTTTCCCTACGTTTTCGACGCTCGTTTCAATTTCTTTCAGCGGCAATCCAATGCGGCGCAGGCCTTTTTCAACCATCCGGGCCAGCGGCGAGGCAGTTTGGGCACACAGCAGCTTGGCACCGGCCAAATCGCCTTTCACCATGAGCGAGCGAATGCCGGCCATGAAAGCGTCCGGGTTGCCAGCGGCTTTGCGGATGGTGAAATAGCGCTCAAGAATGATGTAAACCGAAAGAATAGACAGGGCAACCAGCGGCACCATTATCCAGCCCCCGCGCATCAGCAGGTCGATGATGGGAACACTGGTATCGGCTACGGGCGCGCCAGCTGTGGCAACATTAGCAGTGTCGACGGCGGCTACCGGAGCTTGCAAAAGGAAAACGGACATGCGGGCAGTTAAAATTTCAAGGTAATGTAATCGCAATGCGTGCTGACGCGCAGCCGCTGGGCCTCGCGCTGGGCAGAAGCCAGGTCTGGATAATCAGCGGCGGTGAGGCGGAACAGGCGGCTGCCGTAGAATGGCAGGATGATGCGGGCCGGATGGCCGGTACGGGCCAGCACTTTGCGGCCTTTCTCCGCATTGGCCAGGCTGGTGTAGGCCCCGGCAATAACGTAGAAACGGCCCGTGCGGGTTTTAATTGTAGTGGCGTTTACCGCTGCTGCCACCGGTGCTTTAGCCGGCGGTGCAACAGTTGAAACCTTGGGCGCGGTTTTCACGGGAGCCACACTGGCAACCGGAGCAGCCAAAACGACTGGAGTGGTAACGGCTTTTTCAGGTGTAGCAACCGCAGCATTGCCGCTGGCCGTGGAGTCGAATGAGGCGGTGGAATTTACCTGCACTTCGACCTTAGCTAAACCGGCAGAAGTAGTTTCCTCTAAAGGAGTTATGCCTTCAGAAACGATTGGGCTACCGGAGAAGTCGTGCTGGCCCAGCGTGGCCTGTTGGGGCTCGGCAACTACCGCCGTCGGCGCGGCGCGGTGGGCGGCCCAATCGGCTTTGGGCAACTGAATTTGCCAGTTGGGTGGCAGGTACCCTACCCGTTGCGCCACCTGGTAGTTCACCAGCAGCAACAAGCCGGCGGCCACGGCAATGATGCCACCGGGCAGCAAGCGCGCCCAACGCGTGCGGCGCGTGGCGGCTCCTCGCAGCGCGGGCTGCGGGCGTTTCGGTCGGGTTTCGTTGGTCCGCACCGGCCGGGCGGCCAGTTCCGGCAGGCCAAAGGCGGACGCCAGCAAGTTATCGGTCCCCGTGTATTCGAAGGCCAGGCCCCGACCAGCGGCCCGGCGGAAAATACCGATGCCGGGCAGCTCGGTGCGGTTGGTTTCGTCGAGTTCCTGTTGCAAACTGGCCACGGCGGTGCGGACGGCTTCGCGGGCCTGCGCAATGGGCAAGTTGAGGTGCTGGCTCAGAGCATCGACCAGCAGGCCGTCGTTGCGGGTCAGGGCCTGATTGAAGGCAACCAGTTTTGTGGGCGGGCTCAGAGCCTGCCGGCCGGGCTGGGCACGGGCCGGCGACACATCGGCCACAAGGCCCCCAAAGTCCGGAATAATCACGCAGTCGTGGTCACGGAGCAAGGGGCGAATGTGGTCGGCAAGGTGCATCTAGTGGGAGTTTTAGGGGTTAAGTGCTGAATGTTGAGTTAAAAGGTAAGTGGCTAATTTGGCCGTCGTTACAACCAAATACATTCAACACTCACCGTTTAACATTCAAAACTTAGAAGGTGTAAGTAGCCCCGCCCAACACGTTAATGCCCTTCACCGGATAGCCGTAGAAGCGCTGGTATTGTTGGTTGGCGAGGTTGTTACCCATTGCAAAGATGGATATTTTTGGTGTAATGCGGTAATCGGCGCGCAGGTTTAGGTCGACAATGGGGTCGGTGGCGCGGTAGAAATCGGGCTGCCGAATGGCTCCCGCCACAACAGGTGCCCGGTAGCTTATGCCGTAGCTGGCTGAGTAAAAATACCCTTCCACGCCCACCATCAGCTTGTCAAAAACATTGTAGGTACCGAATACCGAGCCCTGAAACTCGGGGCGATGAAACGGCTGCGGCAGGTTTTTGAGGGCGTACTTGTTGTAGTCGAGCCGGGTGCCGAGGCGGAATTTCTCGGCCGCGTTGTAGAGCAGCTCGCCGTGGATGTTCAGCACGCCGGTGGCATTCTGGTCATACACCAGGTCGAACTTCGTGGGGTCAATGGCGTTGTTGAGGTAGAAGTACAGGTTGCGGTCGCGGGCGTAGGTTGCTTTCACGTTGAACTCCAGCCCACGGGCCGGCGTGGAGGTGAAGCCGGCATACACCGTGGGGCCGCGGTGGGTATCGGCCACGTTCAGGCCGCGGTTCAGCCAGGGGTTTTCGGTGCTCAGGTCGTAGCGGGTCACGCGCTGCAAGGCCCCGCCCAGACCAGCATAGACCATAAATTTCTCCGGCTCAATGGTGTAGCCGAGTCGTACGGCCGGGTACACCACACCCTTGCTCACATTGGTCGTTGTATCCGATGAGTACCCGAGCGTGGCGCCCAGCGAGAAAGCAATGTTCTTATTGACAAACTCATAGGCCGGCGTGGCCTGCACAAAGGTGCGGGTGCGCGTCAATACCCCCGGATTGGGCGCCGGAGCCGGAAAGTTGCCCGGCGTGATGTCCTTGTCACTGATGAAGGAGGCATCGGCGGCGAGGGTAATGCGGCTGGATTCGCCCATGGCATAGCCTACTTTGGCATTGAGGCGCACGTCGTTTTCGCTGGCGGTAAAGTTGTCGGCCCAGTAGCGGTAGCCAATGCCCGCATCGTACTGCAACTGCTGTTCGGGGTCGCGGTTGTGAGCATAGGCTTTCACAGCCAAGCGGTTGAACACCTGCTTGATGTCGCTGGCTTCGGGCGTGGCCACGGTACTGCCGTTGGCCGCTTTTTCGTAGCCGTAGAAATTGTAGCGCTCCCGGCCCAAGTCCAGGTTGGCACCAAAAGCTGCCGTGCCGCGGTAGAGTTCACCCATCAGGTGCGCGCTGGTTTGCGCTACGCTGGAGTTTTTGCCATCCACGGGCCCGTTCAGGGAGTTGACGTGTTTGATGTCGAGGCCATAAGCGTGGTCGGTGTTGCGGGTGCTGTGGAAGTAACCCCGGCCATAAAAGGTGCCGTAGTTGCCGATGGCGGCCTTCATAAAATTGCCGGTTAGCGGGGCCGGCTCTTCGGCCCGGATGGTGAGCACCTTCACGGAGGGGGCGAGCCGGTCGGCGGGCAGGCGGAAGTCGGGGAAGGTGTAGGCCACCTTGCGCTCCGTTTTGGGCGGGGCCGGCAGCTTAATTTTCTCGAAGTTGCGCGTAGCCTCGGGCAGTTGGTTCACCCGCTCTTTCACAATTTCGATTTCGGCCTCCTCGATGTTGCCCGTTCGCTTGCCGCCTTTGGTGGTTTGGGCAAAAGCAGCGGGCGCCGTCGCGGCCAGCACCGCGACCAGGGCCAAGCGGGTGCCGCAAGGACGCAGCAAGGGAAGTTGTTGTAGGGACAAGCGCTTCATCAGCAAGTGGTGGTTCAATGTAAGTATGCGCCGGATTAGCGCTGGGTGGCCGTATCGGCGGGGGCAGTGGTGGTGCCGCGCAGGTTGGTGCGGGGCACGGCGGCTTTGCCCTTGGCGGGCGGCGTAGTAGCAGGTTTACCGGCAGGAGCCGCCGGTGCTTTGGCCGGGGCCTTGGCGGGCGGTGCGGTTTTGACCGGTGCTTTAGGGGTTTTGGTCGGCGCAGGCTCGGCGGTTTCGTCGGGCTGGTCGGCGCCCAGGGTTTTGATGCGTTGCTTGGCGGCCTCCAGCACTTCGGCCACGGGGAAATTATTGTCGATAAGCGAGTTCAGCGTACCGCGTGCCTGGAAGTTGTCGCCCTGCGCGGCATATACTTCCGCCACCAGCAGGAAAGCCCGACCCTGCCACAACTGGTAGCTGCTGAAGTCGGCATTCACTTTTAGCGCCGCGGCAATGGCTTCGTCGTATTTTTTCTGTTTGAAGAGGGTTTCGGCCAGGTAATACTGTGCTTCGGCGCCGTTCACGTCGTTCGGAGCGGCGGTGGCTGCCGTGGCCAGTTCCGTGGCCGCTTGCTCCAGATTGCCGGCGCGGTAGCTGGATTTGCCCAGGTACAGCAAGGCCGAGTTGGTGGCGTTGGCGGTGGCACCGGCCTGGGCGCGCAACTCCTCGGCTACGCGGCGCGTGCCGGGGTAGTCGCCGGTTTCGTAGAGGCTGCGCATCTGGCCCAGGGTGGCGTTGGCCACTTCGCGGCGGTTGGTGCTGGCCCCGCGCAACCGCTCGTAGAGCTTGGCGGCTTCGGCGTAGTTCTTGTTCTCGAACTCAAGGTCGGCCAGCCGGCCCACGGCGCGGTTCAGGAACTCGCTTTTGCCCTCGGCCACCACGGCCCGCAGACGGGTCAGGCCCTGCTGCTTGTCGCCGGTTTTCACGTACGAGTCGGCCAAGAAGAATCGCGCATCGGCGCCCAAGGCCGATTCCGGGTATTGCTTCAAGTAGGACTCCAGGCGCAGAATGGCCGCCGGGTATTTTTCAGCCAGATACAACGATTTGGCAGCTTCGAACTCCACGCTTTCGGTGGCTTTGCTGTCGGGGTTTTGGGCCTTAAAGGCGGCCAGGGCGGTATCAAACTCCTCGGTGCGCCCCAGCGCCGTCAGGCTTTCCTGCAAGCTGTAGAGGGCCTGCGAGGCGGCCTCGCTGCGCGGATAGTCGGTCAGCACTCTCTGGAAATCGGCCACGGCTTTGTCCTGCTGTTGCAGGTTGGCATAGGCCACGCCGCGCTTTTGCAGGGCCTGTGGGATGAGGGCACTGTTGGGGCGGTTGTCAATCAGGCGGGAGAAACCCGTGACGGCGGGCTGGTATTCGCCTGCCTCAAACGACAGCTGCGCCTGCTGAAACACCGCGTCTTCGGCGTAGCGCGAGTTCGGGCTGGTTTTTAGCAAGGCGGCCAGCGTACTGTTGGCTTCCTCGCGGCGGCCCATCAGGCCCAGCGTGCGGCCCTTTTGGTAATAGGCGTAGTCCTTATCAGCGGCATTGGCCGTGATGACTTTATCGTAGAGCGTGAGGGCCTGGGCGTAGCTTTTGGCCACGTAGTAGGTATCGGCCAGGCGCAGGGTGGCATCGTAGTAGTTGGGGTCCGAAGGCTTGGCGTCGGTATCGTTCAGAAACGCCTGGAACTGGGGCCGGGCGCGGTCGTACTGCTTGGTGTTGTAATAGGCATAACCCAGGCCATAGCGCGCTTTCTGCTCAAAGTCAGCCTCTTCCGGGCTCACCCCACCCTGCCGGGCCGAGCGGGCCGCCGCCACATACGCCGTAATGGCGTCCGGGTATTGCTGCCCCACGCTGTAAATCTCGCCGCGCAACACTTGGGCGGCGGCACGCAGGCCATCGTCGGCGGGGTACTTCAGCGACTTATCCAGCAAGGGCAGCGCCTCGCCGTAGTTGCCGTTGTTGTAGAGCGTGGCAGCCTGGGCGTAGGCCACGCGCTGGTAGGTGGCGTCCAGCTTGGCGCTGCGGTCTTCCAGGCCTTCGAGGTAAGTAAGCGCCTGGTTGTAGTCGGTGGACGACAGGAAGCTGGTGCTCAGCAAATCATCCACAGTGGCCTGGTTTTTCGAGCGCGGAAACTTCTTACGAAAATCCCGCAATACGTTGATTACCTCCGGCAAATTTCCCTGCTCGTACTGCACCTGTCCCAGCTTGAGGGTGGCATTTTCGGCAATGGCTTTGTCGAAGGTACTCTGGCGGGCGGCTTCGAAAGCCGTGACGGCCTGGGGCTTCTGGTTGCTTTGCAGATAGCTCAGGCCCAAGTGGTAAGCGGCATTCTGGCCCAGCGAATCGCGACGCACAGCTACGTTTTTCAGACTGGCGATGGCGCCTTTGAAGTCGCCCATCTTGTAGTTGGCAAAGCCAATCTTGTATTGCAGCGCCGGCTCAATCTTGCCTTTGTGCACGGCGGCGTACTTATCAAAATTATCGGCGGCTTCCTTGTATTGGCCTTTCTGATAATAGGCATCGCCGAGCAAAAGCTGGATTTCGTCCGCGTTCTGGGGCGGCGGCGTGTTTTGCAGGGCCTTGTTGGCGTAGCCAATCAAGCCGTCGTAGTTGCCCTCCTTGTAGTAAATCTGGGTAATCACGGCGGGCACCACCGGCTTGTAAGCGTCGTTTTGCTCGGCCACGCTCAGGTCGGCGCGGGCAGCGGCGTAGTCGCCGGCGCGGTAGCCCAGGTAGCCGGCGTAGTAGGCACTGGCGTACTTGTACTGGCTCTGCACCTGCTTGTTCCGGTCGAAGAGCAGGCGGGCTTTCTCGTAGTCCTTCTGTTCGAAATAGCTGTAGCCGAGCTTGAAATCGGATTCGGCCCGCTGGTCGTTGCTGAGGTTGTCGGGTGCTACTTTGGTGAAGTAGCGAATTGCGCCAGGGTAGTCCTTTTGGTCGAAATAGAACTTGCCCAGCTCGAAATAGGCCGAAGCGGCACGTGGGTGCGCCGGGTGCTGCGCGGCAAAATCCAGAATCAGGCCCTCGGCATCGGGGTGCGAGAGGTAGAGGCCACTCACCGCGTAGTAGTACTCGGCATCGGCGGTGCGGTCGCCGGCCACGGTGCCCGCCTGGCTGGTGTGCACCGGCTCAATGGCCAGGTACGCCCGAAATGCCTCCTGGGCCGCGCCGTACTGGGCGCGGTCAAACAACTCCAACCCTTCCTGAAAGTGCCGCTCATCGGAGGCGAAAACCTGGGTTTGCTGGGCCTGGGCTGCCATGGGCGCCGCGGCACTCAGGGCGGCGGCCAGCGCCAGCCGGGGAAATAGCTTCATGTAAATACCTGTCGTGGAGGGGCCGCACCGGGCCCGGGAACTCGCCAAAAGTAGCGATAAATGCCCGTAGGTTGCCCAGGTAACGCGGAAATGCGGGTTTACATTGTCGGAATGACAAAGGCCGGAGCCTCAAAAACGACAATAATCCTCGCTGCCTGTTAGCTCGGCCCAGCGCGCCGACAGAAACTTGGCGTAAGCTAAAGACGTCAGGCCGTATGCTCCCAGCGCGTAGCCTTCATTTACTTCTACTACCACCGTTTGGCCCTTAGCTGTACGGCCAATATCTAACGCAAAAGCGGCCGGCGCCTCGGGCAAATAGGCCGCCAGTGCCAGTTCCACCACGGCCGGGTCGAAGTGGGCACGCCAGTCGCCCCTGTAAGGCCGCACATCTAAAATCTGGCCATAGCGCACAAAACAGCGCCATTCGGCCACCAGCTCAATTGGCTCAGCGCACCAGATTGGGGTATCCTCATATTGGTCGCCGCATCCAATAAGGTCACCAATACGGCGAACCAGCACACCCGTAAATTTCTTTGTATCAAGTATGGGCTTCACGAATACTGGCCAGCTTTCGGGGTTAGCGGCTACCGTATTGATGGTGCTTTGCCACAGCCGGCGCCCCAGAAACGGCAGCAGCGCCGCTGGGTAACCCAATTCGGCTGGGATGTCAAAGCCCAAGGACCGCAAACTGGCACGCACTGCCGCAATGTGGCCTACCACCACTTCGTCGGGCAAATGGTCGCGCACGGGGTCGGCATCGGTGTAGGGCACAATTTCCCAGCCCATCTGCTGGAAACCATCCATGGCCAAATAGTTATTGACGCTTTGTGGCAGGCCGTGGGCTTAGTGAATGTGGGTTCGCATAAACAGAAGGCAGGTTTTCTATAAAACACAAAGAGTCCCGTCAGCGTGTGCCAACGGGACTCTTTGTGTACGCATTGATGTCGATTGACTATTGGGGAGGCGTGATGCCCGGCACGTTCAAATTACCGGCTTTGTAGCGCTTGTATAAGTAGGCCGCACCAGCAGCCAGCAAAGCGCCTTTGACTAATTTGCCCGAGGTTGAGCCCGCGGCACGGGTGCCATCATCATTGGTTCGGCCGCCGAAAAGTCCGGAAAGCAGGCCCCCGAGGGTGCCACTTGGAGTATCGCTCATGAGTGAAATCAGGTTTAGAGTGAATGTCGACTTTCTACGCTAAGTCGGGCCCCGTTGTTACTCCAGCACGCCGGCCGGCACGTTGTGCAGAATCAGCCACACCAGTTCCCGCAGAATCTCGGCGTCGTCCATCGAGCCGCTTTCGATGCCTTTGCTCTGCGCATCGGCCCGCCGGATGTTGTGAATCAGGCCCACTACCCGCTCGGGTGGGTACACGCGCAGGGCCTGCTGGTACTCTTTTTGGGCGAAGCTGTTCATGATGCCCAAGCTCTTGAACACGCCATCCGACGGGTTCGCGCCGGCCTGATGCAGCACCAGCAGCTTGGTGAAAAAGTTGAACAGCAGCGTTAGGTTCGGGATGAGCGGGTTGGCCTTGGGGTTGGCGGCAAAGTAGGCCAGAATGCGGTTGGCCTTGAGCACATCGCGCTGCACCAGCGCCTTTTGCAGCTCAAAAATGTTGTAGTCCTTGCTGATGCCCACCAGCCGCTGCACCAATTCCTCATCGATGGGCTGGCCGGGTTTGAGGTTCAGCACCAGCTTGTCGACTTCATTCGCTAGCCGTCCCAGGTCGGCCCCGATGTATTCGGCCAGCATGGCCGTGGCCTGCACCGTAATTTGCTGGCCGCGCGCCCGCACGTTGGCCGTGAGCCACTGCGGCACCTGGTTGTCATAAAGCTTCTTGCTGGTCATCAGCACGGCCGGCGAGTCTTTGCCGCTGAGCAGCTTGCCCAGCTTCTTGCGGCTGTCCAGGGTCTTGTGCTTATAGCAGAATACCAGCACAGTGCTGGGCAGCGGGTTTTTCAGGTAGGCCTCCAGAAAAGGCCAGCTCCGCTCCTGCTCCAAATCGGCCACCGTCTGGGCCTCTTTCACGATGACGACCGAACGCTCCGCCATCATCGGAAACCGCTTGGCCTGGCCCAGAATGGCCGTCACGTCCACGTCTTTGCCATACACCACCACTTGGTTGAAGCTGCGCTCGTGCTCGGCCAGCACGGTTTTTTCAATCAAATCCGCCACCACATCGATGTAGTATGGCTCCTCGCCCTGCAAAAAATACACGGGCTGAAACTGCCGCTGCTGGAGCTGCTTAAGTATCGCGTCGGCTTCGAGTATCAATGAAGAATGAGGAATGAGGAATGAGGAATTGCCTGGCGCAGGACCGACGAAAGCCCAAAATTACGCCGTAGCTACCTTTGTAAAATCGAAACCGCTCGGTTCGGCACCGCTGGTGTTCATTCTTCATTCCTCATTCTTCATTCCTCATTGGATTTAATATCTGAACTCACCTGGCGCGGCATGTTTCACGACGCCATGCCCGGGACCGCCGAACACCTCGCCACCAACGCGCCCATCACCGGCTACATCGGCTTCGACCCCACGGCCGCCTCGCTGCACATCGGCAACCTGGCCACCATCATGTTGCTGGTGCACTTGCAGCGCGCTGGCCACCGCCCCGTGGCTCTCGTGGGCGGCGCCACCGGCATGATTGGCGACCCCAGCGGCAAATCCGCCGAGCGCAACCTGCTCGACGAAGCCACCCTGCGCCACAACCAGGCTGGTATTCAGACCCAGTTGGAAAAATTCCTGGACTTCTCGGAAGGCCCCACCGGCGCGCTGGTGGTGAATAACTACGACTGGTTCAAGGAAATCGGCTTTCTGGGCTTCCTGCGTGAAGTAGGCAAGCACCTCACCGTGAACTACATGATGGCCAAGGACTCGGTCCAAAAGAGGATTGGCATCAATAAAACTGTTGACCGAATTAACGCTGGCATTGAACGCATCAAATCAGAATTTCTTGATGATGCAGCACGCTTGATTAGTGAAGGAAAAACTGATGAAGGCTTGAAGCTACTGAATATAGCAAGAGGCTATTTAGATGGCCTTCAAAAATTATCTGAACCAGGGTTTGAACAGATGCGTGAGGAAACAGCTGCTTTCTTTCAAAAAACTATTTTTGGCAGTCCGGAAGACGCTGGCATCAGCTACACCGAATTCAGCTACCAGCTGCTGCAGGGCTACGATTTTGTGCACCTCAACAAAACCCTCGGCTGCACCCTGCAAATGGGCGCCAGCGACCAGTGGGGCAACATCACGACCGGCACCGAGCTCATCCGCCGCCTCGCCAACGCCGAAGACCGCGAAGCCAAAGCCTACGCCCTCACCGGCCAGCTCATCACCAAAGCCGACGGCACCAAGTACGGCAAGTCCGAAACCGGCACCGTTTGGCTTGACCCGGCCCTGACATCGCCCTATCAGTTCTACCAGTTCTTCCTGAACTCGGCCGATGCCGACGCCCCGCGCCTCATCCGCGTGTTCACACTGCTGAGCGAGCCCGAAATCCTGGCCATCGAAGCCGAGCACGCCGCCGCCCCGCACCTGCGCATCCTCCAGAAAGCCCTGGCCGCGGACGTCACCACCCGCGTACATTCCGCCGCAGCCACCGAAGCCGCCATTGCCGCCTCGCAAGTCCTCTTCGGCGGTGGCGACCTCGCCTCGCTCGACGAAGCGACCCTGCTCGACGTTTTTGCCGGCGTGCCGCACCTACGCGTGCTCCGCGCCGAAATGCTGCTCGAACTCAACGCGGCCACTTTCCTCAGCGACTTCACCCTGCACAAAATATTTCCCTCCAAAGGCGAAGCCCGCAAGATGATTCAAGCCGGCGGCGTGAGCATCAACCGGCAGAAAGTGACCTCACCCGATGATTCCGTGGCTGCGCTCGAACACCTCGCTGGCAAGTACCTGGTGGTGCAGAAAGGCAGGAGAAATTTCTTCCTAGTAGAATTAGTATCATAGGCCGGCCCGGCGGCCCGCCCCATAAAAAAGGCCCCGCCAGTTGGCGGGGCCTTTTTGCTGTGCACAACGTTCGTGAGCCCGATGGAATCAGGGCGCACCCGTTGTGGGACCGAATTACTTCTTCTTAGCAGGAGCAGCTTTCTTGGCGGCAGCCGGAGCGGCGGCTTTCTTGGCCGGAGCGGCTTTCTTAGCAGCAGGAGCAGCCGTGGCAGCACCGGCATTTTTGGTGTTCTGCACTTCGGTGCGGAACGCTTGGGCCATCGTTTTCAGCTCCTGCATGCCTTTGCGCACGCGCGTGCCGGCAGCAGCATTGTTCTTGTCGTAGAATTTCGAAAAGTCCTCTTCGAGCGACATTACGAGGTCCTTCAATTTACCGAAGTTGTTCATTGGGAATTGGGTTTGGGGTGAAAAATGAATTTGCGGTGGTGTTAAGCCGGCTCTAATATACAGGGATTTCAAATGCAAGCAAGTTTTTCACTTTTTTTTAAAAACCCGCTCCCCGGCTTTTAGAGGCCGATTTTCAACAAAAAAAGGCCGTTTGCGCACATTGCGCAAACGGCCTTCCCATCGGAATAATCCAAAAACGAAAAGCGCGGGCCGCTTCATGTAGCAGCCCGCGCCTTAGGTGGCCCTATCGGTTTAAACAGCTTGCGGAATAGCCGTGGCACGGCTGTATAGGCCCTTTTTGAGCTTATCCGCCACGGCCTCGAACGCCGCAATCGTTTCCCGAACATCGTCGAGCGAGTGCGCGGCCGTCGGAATGATGCGCAGCATAATCACGCCCTTGGGCACCACCGGATACACAACAATGGAGCAGAAAACCCCGTGATTCTCACGCAAATCCAGCGTAATCTGGGTTGCATCGGGGATTTCGCCTTCCAGCAGCACCGGCGTCACGGGCGAGGTGGTGGTCCCAATGTTGAAGCCCTTTTCGCGCAGGCCGCTTTGCAGAGCATGCACTATCGTCCAGAGGTTGTCTTTCAGCTCGGGCTGGGTGCGGAGCAGTTCCAACCGCTTCAACGCGCCCACTACTAAGGGCATTGGCAGCGATTTGGCGAAAATCTGGCTGCGCATGTTGTAACGCAAATAGTCAATTACGCTTTCCGGGCCCGACACAAAGGCTCCGATGCTGGCCATGCTCTTGGCGAAGGTTGAAAAATAAAGGTCGATGCCGTCCTGCACGCCCTGTTCTTCGCCCGTTCCGGCCCCGGTAGCGCCCATCGTGCCAAAACCATGGGCATCGTCGACGAACAGACGGAAGTCGAATTTTTCCTTCAGCGCCACCACGCCGCGCAGGTCGCCCTGGTTGCCCGACATGCCGAATACGCCTTCCGTAATCACCAGAATGCCGCCGCCGTTTTCGTCGGTCAGGCGCTTGGCGGCCGTGAGCTGCTTCTCGAGGCTGGCCATGTCGTTGTGGCGGTACACGAAGCGCTTGCCGGCGTGCAGGCGCACCCCATCAATGATGCAGGCGTGCGACTCGGCGTCGTACACAATGACGTCGTGGCGGTTCACCAGGGAGTCGATGATGGACACCACGCCCTGGTAGCCGAAGTTGAGCAGGCAAGTCGCCGGCTTCTGGACAAACTCGGACAACTCGTTTTCCAGTTGCTCGTGCAGGTTGGAGTTTCCGCTCATCATGCGGGCGCCCATGGGCAGGGCCATGCCGTATTCGGCGGCAGCTTCGGCATCCACGCAGCGCACTTCGGGGTGGTTGGCCAGGCCCAGGTAGTTGTTCAGGCTCCAGGTGAGCACTTCCTTACCCCGAAAAATCATGCGGGGCTTGATTTCGCCTTCCAGCTTGGGAAAGGTGAAGTAGCCGTGCGCATAGTGCGAGTGCGAACCCAGCGGTCCGAGGTTGGCCGAAACCCGGTCAAAAATATCCACTGAAAAAACGTAAATGAGGTGAAAAAAAGCGGGGAAACAGCCGTGACGTGAATTGCTGGGGCAACTCCAAACGGGCCTTCTCACAAAGGTAACCCCCGCGTCGCGGATGTACATAATTTGGGCTTAACAACCAGCTGGCCCCGTTGCGGGTTGCCGGCGGGTTGCGGTTTCGCAGTTTCTTTGTGAAAGTTTTCCCGCTTTTACCAGTTAGGACCAAAAGAGAACGTCATGCTGAGCGCAGCCGAAGCATCTCGCGTGTGGCAGTAATCCATAGCTACCGCAACGATGGATTGAGCTATGCACGCGAGATGCTTCGGCGGCGCTCAGCATGACCTTTCGTTATCCGCCCCCACTCCCACCCACATGAAAAAAATATCCAAGCTGCTTGTTGCCAATCGGGGCGAAATTGCCCTCCGCGTCCTGCGCTCCGCCAAGGAAATGGGCATTGCCACTGTGGCCATCTACTCCGAGGCCGACCGCAACGCCTTGCACGTACGCTACGCCGACGAGGCCGTGTGCGTGGGCCCGCCCGCCTCGAAAGACAGCTACCTGCGCGGCGATAAAATCATCGCCGTCTGCCAGGAACTGGGCGTCGATGCGATTCACCCCGGCTACGGCTTTCTTTCGGAAAATGCTGGTTTTGCGCGCATGGTGCGCGAAGCGGGCCTGATTTTCGTGGGGCCTAGCCCCGAGGCCATGGAGATGATGGGCGACAAACTCTCGGCCAAGCAGGCGGTGAAAGCCTACAACATTCCGCTGGTGCCCGGCACCGACGAAGCCATTTCCGACGTGCCGGCCGCCAAGCGCATTGCCGAAGAAGTGGGCTTTCCCATTCTCATCAAGGCTTCGGCCGGTGGCGGCGGCAAAGGCATGCGCATCGTGAACGGAGCCGACGAGTTTGAGGAGCAAATGCAGCTGGCCATTAATGAAGCCGTGTCGGCCTTTGGCGATGGCGCGGTGTTTATTGAGAAGTTCGTGACCGGGCCGCGCCACATCGAAATCCAGGTGTTGGGCGACGAGCATGGCCACATCGTGCATTTGTTCGAGCGCGAGTGCAGCATCCAGCGCCGCCACCAGAAGGTGATTGAGGAAGCGCCCTCCTCCGTGCTCACGCCCGAGCTGCGCGCCGAAATGGGCCGCTGCGCCGTGGACGTGGCCCGCGCCTGCAACTACGCAGGCGCCGGCACCGTGGAGTTCCTGCTCGACGACAAGCGCAATTTCTACTTCCTAGAGATGAACACCCGCCTCCAGGTGGAGCACCCCGTGACGGAGCAAATCACGGGGCTCGACTTGGTGAAGGAGCAAATAAAAGTGGCCCAGGGCGAGCCCCTCGCCTTCTCGCAGGAAGACCTCAGCATCACCGGCCACGCCCTGGAGCTGCGCGTGTATGCCGAAGACCCGCAAAACAATTTCCTGCCCGACATCGGAACCCTAACCACTTACGTGCGCCCGCAAGGCCCCGGCGTGCGCGTCGATGACGGCTTCGAGCAGGGCATGGACATCCCGATTTACTACGACCCGATGATTGCTAAGCTGGTCACCTTCGGGGCCGACCGCGCCGAGGCCATTGCCCGCATGCTGCGCGCCATTGAAGAGTATCAAATCACGGGCATCGAAACCACACTGCCTTTCGGAGCCTACGTGCTGCAGCATCCCGCCTTCGTGAGCGGCGATTTTGACACGAACTTCATCAAAAACCACTTCTCCCCCGCCGACCTGGCCCCCACCGCTCCAGACGAAGCCACGGCCAAAGTAGCCGTCGCGCTGGCCGCCCTGCTCCTCCGTGAGAAGAAACCCAAAGCGGCGGCGGCAACTGGCGAAACTGCGGGCGCGGAGGTTTCGGGCTGGCGGCGGAATCGGTTGGGGGTACGGTAGTTCAGGCAACCAATGAATTACTTCCTGCTTAGTCCGCAAGATAGCCGGGATGTTGCCGTTGCCTGTGCTCCAGTCAGTGCCCCTCCCTATTTTACTTTGATGGAGGAAATGGCTAATTGCCTGAAGCCTCCTTTTGACCTGATGTTAAAGCAGGTTTCTTTCAGCAAAACCGGCAGCGTTAAATCAGACGACCTAAGCAACTTGAAACGCCTGTGGTCTGATTATCAGCCCAACTCCTTTGCTTGGCCTTTAATGTCACAAAAGTTGCGTGACATTATTGATTACTATGCTTCGGGTGAGGAGCAGTATGAATGGCTTCCTATTAATATCCATGCCAGAAAGGGCGATTCACGCACCTACTTTGTGCTCAGATTTAACAAGTCGCATGACGTTCTGGATTTAGAGCACTCGGTTTTTCATCGGTTTCCTGACAAACCTGCCAACCTTGTCAAACCAGTTTTTTCTCAGCAAAAAATAGGCAGGCTATGCATTTTTGCTTGTTCTGAAGTGCTTTGGCAACTTCCCACCGGAATCTATGTCAACTACGAAGTTCGAGATGCTGCCAAATGCGAAGGACTAGAAGGCCTTCATTTTGAAAAAGTCCGGGTGCTTTAAACATCGTCCTGCTTTATCCGCGGGTCAAACGCAAAATCCTCCCAACCCACAATCCTCGCCTGCGCGAAATCCGGGTGGCGGGTATTGAGCACGTAATTATATTCGTGAGCGATGATGGAGGACGGTACGCGCAGGATGGCCGCCGTTTGACGTTGGTACCAGGCAGCACCTAGCGGCTGGCAGCGGGCGTAATGGCGCGGCAGCTGCCACTCGGGCGGCATTGGGGCGAGGGTCAACTCTTCGATGGCCAGGGTGTCGGGCACGTCGATGCGGATGACTTTGAAGAGGCTGTTGAAACCTTCGCCGCTGCGGTGCACCACATTTTCGAGGCAGGCCAAGGAGCGGCTGCCGGCGGCGTAAATGACCAGCTGGCCGCGCAGGTTCCAGCGGCCGGGGTTGCCGGAGGCGACGAGCTCGCTGGCGTATTTGGCTAGGCAGATGCGGTAGATTTCCACTGCGCTTTAGTTGTCAGTTGTTCGTTGTCGGTTGTCAGCACCCTGTTGCAGCGTTTACTGACAACCGACAACAAACAACTAAAAACAATTAGGCCAAGTCGCCGTGGGCAATGCGGGCGACTTCGTCGGCTACCAGGTCGATGCCGCCACTGGTTTCGAGGAGGGCCAGCGGCGGCTGATTGTCGAGGCCGTAGGCAGGTTTATCGAGCCAGCGGCGGAAGGCGGTGAGGGAGCCAAAGACTTCCTCGCCCTGACGGGCGAGGGCCAGCAGCTTGAGAATTTGCTCGCTGGCGGCGGGGCCGAGGCGCTTTTTGCCCTCGCGATAGGCACGCAGGGTTTTGGTGGTGGTATGCAGAAGGACGGCCAGCTCGTCGGCGCTCAGCTTCAGGAGGGCCGCTACGTCGAAGGCAGTTTTGGCAGGCACACCCGTGCGGGCCGCCATTACCAAGGCAAAAGAATCGGCCACGGTGGCTTGCAGCCCGAGCAAGGCGGGCGAATAAATGGCAGCGGGATGAGCAGCGACAGCAGCCATGAGTATGGGAGTAAATTTCTTTCCCAAAGATGGGAAACATTTCCATAATTAACGGAAATATTTCCCTTTTTTCGTTTCCAAACATTCGCGCAGACTACACGCTCATTCGCTCGACTACCGACTCACGGGTAGCCGCGTTCCATCCTTTGAACTCGATGTATTTAACGTTGGGCACCCAAAACGTGCCGCCCTCAATTCGAAGAAAAACCCGATTCAGAATGATTTGCTTGTTGCCAATGGCGGCAAAAACGTGAAATGCTCTGTCAATACCCGAACGCATCAGGAAGAAGCGAATCTTGTTGTAGGCGGCAAACTTCAGTTCGTACTTATCGGGGGCCAGTTTTTGAGCCGTGAGGCCGTAAGCAAATTTTCGTTGGATGAAATTCAGCTCCTTGCGCTCGCCTTGCTCAGCGTAGCGTATCCAAAACATGCGAACCGGTTCCTCTTCATCGATTTTTCCCGCGTCGTTCACATTCAGCTGGTACACGACGGTATTCGTATTGGGGTCGCGCTGCAGGTAGAAAAGTTGGTTCGGAATACCGGTTGGTACCGGAAATTCAGCAGCTGGCCGCAGCAGAGTTGCTGCCAGTGCCAAACCGCTGAAAAGCAGCGCCACAATTAGCAATAAGCCTTTACGAGCGACCCCATCGAAGAAATGCTTCATTGATTGTGTCTGACTATTCTACAGCAAGTCGCCCACCTCGCGCACGCCCACCGGCCGCGCCACCGTGAAGCCTTCGCCAAACTCGACCCCAATGATGTGGCCGAACTCCCGCGCCCGCGCTTCCATAAAGCGGCCGAAGGCTTGGCTCGACAAATAGGTTTGCGGCGCGTCTAAATCAGGATTAAAAAACTGCGTTTTGAAAGCCTGAATGGCTTCCCACTTCTTTTCCCAATACGGCGTAATATCCACCACGAAAGCGGGCGGCAGCTGACGGTCCTGGATGTAATGGTACACGTTTTTGGGCCGCCAGGCCTCCTGGGGCTGGCCGTTTTCACCAAGCGTTTCAATCATGCGCAGCCCGCTGAGAAAGCACGCGTCAACGGCCAGTTGGGCCGCCTTGCCGTGGTCGGGATGCCGGTCCTGAATGGCGTTGCAAAGCACGACATCGGGCTGGTAACGCCGGATGGCGGCAATCAGCGGCAACTGGTGCTCCCGGTCGTTGCGGAAAAAGCCATCGGCCATGCCCAGGTTCTCGCGGATATCAATGCCCAGGATTTTGTTGGATGCCTCGGCCTCAGCGGCCCTGGTTTCGGGCGTGCCCCGTGTGCCCAGTTCCCCCCGCGTAAAATCAACGATGCCTACTTTCTTGCCGGCGGCCATTGAGGCCAGCAACGTGCCGGTGCAGGACATTTCTACATCGTCGGGGTGGGCACCGAGGGCCAGGACATCGAGTTTCATGAGGGTACTATTTAAAAAGGGAACGTCATGCGGAGCGCAGCCGAAGCCTCTGTACCGCGCAACTCATCCCAATCGTCAGGAATAGCATTGCGGGAGAGATGCTTCGCCTCCGCTCCGCATGACGTTCTTTTTGATTGTCATCTGTTTACTTAATCCGCAGCTTCTTGCCTGGCTGCAGCGTCTTCACGCCGGGATTCAGCTTTTTCAGCGTGCTCACGCGCACGCCGTAGCGCTCGGCCACTTCCGAGAGCGTATCGCCCGAACGCACCTTGTGCGTCACCGTCTGGCGGGCGCGGGAAGGCGAACCACTACGGCTGCCGCTGCTGCGGTGCCCCAGCGCCCGGCTGTAGTAGTTAAACAGCTGCGAGGTGATGGTGAAATTGTCTTTCCGCAGCTTGTAGCCGGGAAAATCATACATGAGCACCGGGTTGATGGGGTTGCCTTGGTAGCGCACCTCAAAGTGCAGGTGCGAGCCCGTGCTGCGCCCCGTGCTGCCGCCGTAGCCAATAAGTTGGCCCGCTTTCACGAAGGTGCCCACCGTCACCAGCGCCTTGCTGAGGTGGCCATACACGGTTTCGAGGCCGTTGTAGTGCCGCACCAGAATGTAGTTGCCGTAGCCGCCGCCATCCCAAGCCTGGATGCGCACCACGCCATCGAACACGGCTTTCACCGAGTCGCCGGTTTCCAAATCCAGGTCCATGCCGTAGTGCCAGCGGTAGCCCCGGAAGGCAAAGCCCGAAGTAATGGGCGTCGTCACGAGGGGCATTTTGGCGTAGCGCTGCCGGGGCGGGTCGGTAAGGCGCAGCTTCAGCGAGTCGCGGTAGCTGCGGCCGTCCACGCGGTAAGGATTCACGCGGTGCGTGTCCCAGATGGAGTAGTAACCCGCCACCTTCACCCACGAGGAATCGATGAGCACTTCCTCCGACATCTCCACGATTTCTTGCCCGCCCTCGTTCAGGGTCGTCGTGTCTTCGCTCACAATGCTGAGCTTCTTGGCCGGATTGAAGTAGATAGACTTCGCCGCGTCGGAATTCTCGTCGGGGATTTCCTCGGTTTCAATCACCGTGGTGGTATCCGGCCGCACGTAGCGCATCTTGGGCGTCTTGATGCGAAAAAAGTCGGACTTGCCGGACGTGCTGCCGGCTTTGGCCTTGGTGCGCGGCGGCTTGCGGCGCTGGGCCTGCGCAGGACTCAGCCCCACTAGCAGCCAGAGCAGCGCCAGCAACAGCAGCGCCGGGCGCCAAAACGTTGTTTTCAGGAATGTCAAAAGCAGTTTATTTTTTAGCCAGTAACCACACAGAACGTCATGCTGAGCGCAGTCGAAGCATCTCTACCGCGAGAGTAACTAATTACTTGCGCGGTAGAGATGCTTCGACTGCGCTCAGCATGACGTTCTGTTGTTATGACGTTCAAAATGCGAATTTAGTGTATGCCCAGCGCGGCCAGGTAACGCTCAGCGTCGAGCGCGGCCATACAGCCGGAGCCGGCGGCCGTCACCGCTTGGCGGTAGGTGTAGTCCTGGACGTCGCCGCAGGCAAACACGCCGTCGATGTTGGTCTTGCTGCTGCCAGGAATCGTTTTCAAATAGCCCTGCTCATCGTGGTGCAGGTATGGCTGGAAAATCTTCGAGTTCGGCTCGTGCCCGATGGCCACAAAGAAGCCCGTCAGCGGAATCTCGCGGGTTTCATGCGTCAACAGGTTTTTCACCCGCACGCCTTCCACCGAGTGTTCGCCCAGAATTTCATCCGTCACCGTATCGAACAGCACCTCAATCTTGGGGTTCTCCAACACGCGCTTCTGCATGATTTTCGAGGCTTTCATCTCGCTCTTGCGCACAATCATGGTTACCTTGCTGGCCAGGTTAGCCAAATAGGTAGCCTCCTCGGCGGCCGTATCGCCGGCACCCACAATGGCCACTTCCTGCCCGCGGTAAAAGAACCCGTCGCAAACCGCGCAGGCCGACACGCCCGAGCCGTTCAGCTTAGCTTCCGAAGGCAGCCCCAGCCACTTGGCCGAAGCCCCGGTGGCGATAATCACGGCATCGGCCGTCAGCTCAATGGTTTCGTCAATGGTCACGCGGCGCGGCGTCACCGAAAAGTCCACCGCCGTAGCAATGCCGTAGCGGATATCCGTCCCGAAGCGAGTGGCCTGCTTTTTCAGGTCTTCCATCATTTCCGGACCCATAATCCCATCCGGGTAACCGGGGAAATTCTCCACGTCGTTGGTGATGGTCAACTGCCCACCGGGCTGTAAACCCATGTACATAACCGGCGCCATATTGGCCCGAGCCGCGTAAATAGCGGCAGTATAACCAGCAGGACCAGAGCCAATAATCAGGCATTTAATGTGTTCAGCCATTGCGTTGTGCGGCAAGCGTTGGCTTGCCGTTTTGAAGCGAATTTTCAGATAAGAGCCCCACGGCAAACCAATGCTTGCCGCATAGACGGTACAAAAAACCCCAACCTTACAGCCGGGGTTTTTCAACAACAAAACTAAGCAGAAGTTAGCCCAGATACGGCTTCAGCGCCTTCGAGCGCGACGTGTGCCGCAACCGGCGAATGGCCTTTTCCTTAATCTGACGCACACGCTCGCGGGTCAGGTTAAATTTCTCGCCAATTTCTTCCAACGTGAGGGCGGCTTCGCCGTTCAGGCCGAAGTACAGCGTAATCACGTCGGCCTCACGCTTGGTGAGCGTACTCAGGGCACGCTGCACTTCCTTGCGAAGCGAGTCGTTCATCAGCGCCATGTCCGGCGACTCTTCGTCCTCGTTTTCGAGCACGTCGAGCAAACGGTTTTCCTCGCCTTGCACAAACGGAGCGTCCACCGACACGTGGCGGCCGCTAATTTTCAGCGTGTCCACTACTTCGGAAGTGGTCAACTCCAGCACTTCAGCAATTTCTTCCGGCGAAGGCTCGCGCTCGAATTTCTGCTCCAGTTCCGAGAACGACTTGCTGATTTTGTTCAGCGAACCCACCCGGTTCAGGGGCAAACGCACAATGCGGCTCTGCTCGGCCAAAGCCTGCAGGATGGACTGGCGAATCCACCACACGGCGTAGGAAATGAATTTGAAACCGCGGGTTTCGTCAAAGCGCTTGGCCGCTTTGATGAGGCCGAGGTTGCCCTCATTGATAAGGTCGCCAAGGCTCAGGCCTTGGTTCTGATACTGCTTGGCCACCGACACCACGAAGCGCAGGTTAGCCTTGGTCAATTTCTCCAGCGCCTGCTGGTCCCCGTCGCGAATACGCTGCGCGAGCGTTACCTCCTCGTCGGGCGTGAGCAAATCAACCTTGCCAATCTCCTGGAGGTATTTGTCCAGCGACTGGCTTTCGCGGTTGGTAATCTGCTTACTAATTTTTAGCTGTCTCATGGGACTAGGTAAGAACGATAATCTGGGGGTTTATACGTAAGAAAAGTCCGTTCGGGCAGTCCCTAAGTCAGAGGAAGCCAACAGGCTTCCTCTGAGATAAGTTCTGGCCTCAACAGATTGGCTAAGCTTTCGCTTCGCCGTTGCTGGCCGCGGCCGCCTCGGGCTTGGGCAGCAGCACCTTGCGCGAGAGCCGGTACTTGCCGGTTTTCTTGTCGATTTCCACCAGTTTCACGTCAATGTCCTGCCCCACTTCCAACAGGCCTTCCAGCGTCTGAATCCGCTCGTGCGTCACTTCCGAGATGTGCAGCAGGCCGTCTTTGCCCGGCATAATCTCCACGAAAGCGCCATACGGCTGAATGCTGCGCACTTTGCCTTTGTACACCTCGCCCACTTCGGGCTGGGCCGCGATGGCGCGAATCCGGTCGATGGCGCCCTGCATGTCCTCCTGGTTGGAGGCGTAGATGCTTACGTGGCCTTTCTCGTCCTTCTCTTCAATAATCACCGTGGCGTTGGTGTCCTTCTGAATTTGCTGAATCACTTTGCCGCCCGGCCCGATTACCGCACCGATAAACTCTTTGTCGATAAGCATCTTGTGCGAACGCGGGGTGTGAGGCTTCAACTCCGGCGCCGGGGCCGAAATCGTCTTCGCCATCTCACGGAGGATGTGCAGGCGGCCTTCCCGTGCCTGGTGCAGCGCGGCGGTCAGAATCTCATTGCTCAGGCCCTGGATTTTGATGTCCATCTGGCAGGCGCAAATGCCTTTCTCCGTGCCGGTCACCTTAAAGTCCATGTCGCCGAGGTGGTCCTCGTCGCCGAGAATGTCGCTCAACACGGCATATTCACCGGTTTCCTTGTCCTGCACCAGACCCATGGCGATGCCGGCCACTGCAGCCGAAATCTTCACACCGGCGTCCATCAGGGCCAGCGAACCAGCGCACACCGTGGCCATCGAGCTGGAACCGTTCGACTCCAGAATGTCCGACACGATGCGGATGGTGTAGGGGTTTTCTTCTTCCGAAGGCAGCACCTGGCGCAGCGAGCGCAAAGCCAGATTGCCGTGACCGATTTCGCGGCGGCCGGCGCCGCGGTTCGGCTTCACTTCGCCGGTCGAGAAACCGGGGAAGTTGTAGTGAAGCATGAATTTCGAGTAGCCCTTAGCCAGCGGCTGGTCGATGATTTGCTCATCGAGCTTGGTGCCGAGCGTGGCCGTGGTCAGGCTCTGGGTTTCACCGCGGGTGAAGATGGCCGAGCCGTGGGCGCCGGGCAGGTAGTTGATTTCCGACCAGATGGGGCGGATTTCGGTGAGCTGGCGGCCGTCGAGGCGCACCCGCTCCTTCACCATCATGTCGCGGATGGCCTTCTTCTCGGCCGAGCCGTAGTAGCGGCTGAACATCTTCATGTCCAGTTCCGGCTGCTCAGCCACAAGCTTTTCAAGGAATGCCTTTTTCACGCCCGAGAAGCCTTCCTTGCGGCCGCCTTTGCTGGTGTTGCCCGAGCGGGCCACGTCATAAGCCCCCTGGTAAACGCCTTCGTGGATGAGCTTTTTGAGGGCTTCGTTCTCCTCGTACTTCGGATATTCGCGGGGAGCCGACTCCGGCGTGCGGCCCACGGCCAACGCCAGTTCGGTTTGCAGCTGGCACTGGGCCTTGATGGCTTCGTGACCGAAAGCAATGGCCGCCACCATTTCCTCTTCGCTCACTTCCTTCATGGCACCTTCCACCATGGCCACGGAGTCGGCGGTAGCGCCCACCATCAGGTCCATGTCGGCGCGCTCCAGGTCGGAGGTCTTGGGGTTAATTTGGAACTGGCCGTCGATGCGCGCCACGCGCACTTCGGAAATCGGGCCAGCAAACGGAATATCGGAAATCGACAGCGCAGCCGAAGCGGCCAAGGCAGCCAGGGCATCCGGCTGCACTTCTTTGTCGGCCGAGATGAGGGTAATCATCACCTGCACCTCGTAGTGGTAGTCTTTGGGGAACATCGGCCGCAGGATGCGGTCGACGAGGCGGCAAATCAGGATTTCGTAGTCGCTCAGGCGGCCTTCGCGGCGCTGAAACGAGCCGGGAATCTTGCCGGCCGAGCCGAATTTCTCCTGGTAATCGACCGACAGGGGCAGAAAATCAACGCCTTCGCGCTGGCTCGGGGCCGAAACCACCGTGGCAAGCAGCATGGTATCGCCAAGGCGAACCACGACGGCGCCGTCGGCGAATTTGGCCAGCTTGCCGGTTTCGATGGAGATGACACGGCCGTCGGGCAGCGCCAAGGTTTTGGTAATGGCTTGGGGTTGGGACATCAGCGGGATTTGCTTGGAAAAGCGACAGCGGGCGAGCAGCCAAAAACGAGCACCGCGCACGGCCCTCGTTACTCATAATTAAATACAACAGCAGTGCGCCGATGGATAGTTAGTTGTCAGTTGCTCGTTGTCGGTTGTCAGTTTTTCGAGAACGTACTGACAACTGACAACCAAAAACTAACAACTATCAAAAGCTGGCCTCGGAGCCAAACCAACCCGAACAAAAAAAGAGTAGGGAACCTTCGTTGGAAGGCTCCCTACTCTCAGATTCTGGACTTACTTGCGGATGCCCAGCTCCTTGATGATGGCGCGGTAGCGGTTGATTTCGCGGTGCTGCAGGTAATCCAACATGCTGCGGCGCTTACCTACCAGCTTCAGCAGGCCCAAGCGGGTGCTGTGGTCCTTCTTGTTCACCTTGAGGTGCTCCGTCAGGTGGGTGATGCGGTGGGTGAAGAGGGCAATCTGCGCCTCGGCCGAGCCAGTGTCGGTTTTTACTTTTTGCAGGCTATTCTTTTCAAAAATTTCCTGCTTTGCTTCGGTGGTCAGTTTCATCGGTTGATAGGTGTTACCCCGTCTTAGATTTTGATTGGTAAAAAATGTTGATTTGTTGCCCCACACCTTGGGGTGCCGCAAAGGTACGCAATTTAAAAACAGGATAAAAGCGCGTTGCCGGCATTTTTCATTTGTCTGCTTTCATCCATCACGCAAGTAGGTTGCGGGGCTTATTCACTTGTCGCTTTCGGAGCCTTGCGCAGCCCCGTGAGGCCAAAGCGGGCCAGCAAGCGCCGCCAAAAGTCCAGTTCGAGCAAGCCAGAGTCGTTGTAGGCCTGGTATAGGAAAAACAAGCCCGCCGGCAGCAATACCAAGTTCGACATCCACATGCCTATCCCAACGGGCATCACGAACTCGCGTCCATACTTTTCGCCCATGATGCTGAGCACGTAATAGACGATAAAAAAGAGAATGGAAATGAGAATGGGAACGCCCAAGCCCCCTTTTTTAATAATAGAACCCAGCGGCGCGCCAATAAGAAACATGAGCAGCACCGCCACCGATTGCGAGTATTTGCGGTAAATCTCAATCCGAAACAGCGCCGAATTCTTCGCCAAATCGGTCAGGCGCTCCGTAGTCGAATTGGCAAATGAACGCAGGTTGCTGGCCCGGCTAATTGCCTGCTGAATAATGGTAGCCGAGGGTGGTGCCAACCGAGAAGCTGCCACCTGCAGGGCTTCGGCCTTGTGGTTTGCGGCGCGGTTGGTGGAATCAAACCGCACGAAGGTGTAGTAAGAATTCATCTGCCGGGGCAGCATCAGTTGCTCGGTGTGCAGTTTTTTCTGGACCGAATCGGTCGAATGATGCAGTTGCGGAATATTCAGCATCATCCGGTTTGTTGAAAACAACTCCTTTTTGGTATGGCCCAAGTCAAACGATGCCAACGAAAAGGTGATAATGTTGTGGTCAAACCCTTGACGGATGAAACTGGCCCCGGCGCGGTCCTGGGCATCGGGTTGCTCCACGTAGTTGTGCCCGTGGAAAAGTTCCAGGCACAAATATCCGCCGCCATTGCGGGTAAACATGCGCCCCGAATCGGCCAGCATGACGGTAGCATTGCCGGATTTTTGGGTGTGGTCGTAAATCATCACCCCGTGCAGCCGGTCACCATTCTTACCGGTTTTCTTGTCGACTTTGATGGTGTAGCCGGGAATGCCGCTGTAGAATACTCCTTCGCGGATATCGAGCGCCAGCTTTTGCTGCCGCACGTCCCACAGCAGGCTATAGGCATTCAGATTAGCCTTGGGCACAATGGTTTCGTTGAACCAGAACGCGCCGATAGCCAATGCGGCAGTAAGCAGCAGCACCGGCCGCAAAATCCGCGTCAGGGCAATGCCCGAGGCTTTAATGGCTGTCAGCTCGTGGTGTTCCCCAAGGTTACCATACGTCATGAGCGAGGACAGCAACACGGCCAGCGGCAGCGAAACCGGCACAATCAGCACACTGAAGTAGAACAAAAGCTTCAGCAAAACGTCGGCACCCAGGTCCTTGCCGATGATATCGTCGAGGTACTTGAGCAAGGTGTGCGTGAGCAAAATGAATTGCACCACCGCAAACGTGAGCAGAAAAGGCCCGGCAAAGGCCTTCAGGATGAGTTTGTCGAGCTTTTTGAGCATAAAAAACAGTGCGTTGTGGCGAAGCACGGCTGGGCCAGCGCTCCAACGCAGAATCCGGCAGAAAAGTACCGGCGCCTGCGCAAAGCCATTGCCCGCCGCGGCATCATTAGCCGCCTACCTGCTCCCGCAGCTTGCCCACAAGTCCTTCCCACATTTCGTGCTGCTCGGCGGCATCGTGCCCCGCCGAATAATCGACCACCCGCAGATACACTTCATCCGTCACTTGGGAAGAATCCAAAGTAAACTCCAGGAAATTCGCATCAACGACCGGCTGGCGTTGCTCGTCAAGAAACACAAACCGCACCGCCCGGTTGAGGCGTTGCCCTGAAATTTCGGCGTAATGGTTTTCGTGGTCCCAAATAAAATTGAGGCGTTGTCCTTCCACGTAGCGCACATCGTCGCAGAACCACTGCGTCAGGCCCGAAGCCGTGGCCAGATAGGGAAAGAGAATTTTGGGCGAAGCGTTGATGGGAAATTCCACCACGAAGCGCGTTTTGGTTTGAGTATCAGGCAAAGCCATACGAATGGACAAGAAAGCGAGCGCAAAAATTCAGAAAGCGCAGGCAGAATACGGGAGAAAAGTCGTGTTATTTGGCTTTTGAGCTTGCTTTGGGGCCGAAAGTCGTGCTACCTTTGCACCCACAAAAACCCGGCGGGGTAGCTCAGCTGGTTAGAGCACAGGATTCATAACCCTGAGGTCGGCGGTTCGAGCCCGCCTCCCGCTACGTCGGAAACCGTTTCAGCACTGCGCTGGAGCGGTTTTTTTGTTTGACCTTGCTTTGCGCAAACGGATTGCATAAAGCCCCAAAGGTGTGCAGCTCGGGGCAAAGGCTGGCACGCCAAGCTAATCAGTGAGGGCTCAAAACAAGAAAACGCCGAACCCAGGGGCCAGCGTTTTCTTGGGTATGAGCGCGCAGGGGCAATTATTTTACCTTCTCCACGATGCCTTTGAAGGCCGCAGGGTTGTTCAGCGCCAAGTCGGCCAGCACTTTGCGGTTGAGCTCGATGCCAGCCTTTTTCAGGCCGCCCATCAGCTGCGAGTACGACAGGCCGTGCTCGCGAGCGCCGGCGTTGATGCGCTGAATCCAGAGAGCGCGGAACTCGCGCTTCTTTACTTTACGGTCGCGGTAAGCGTAGAGAAGGCCTTTTTCAACGGCGTTCTTGGCTACGGTCCACACGTTTTTGCGACGGCCATAGTAGCCTTTCGCCAAACGCATGATTTTCTTACGGCGGTGGCGCGAGGCCACGTGGTTGACACTTCTTGGCATAACCTTGAGAGTTTTTGGCAGCCGGCGACGGGTTTAAGTCTTAGGGCCGGAAGCCTGGTGATTATTTGGTTGTTAGTTGTTGGTTGTCAGTTGTTAGCCTCGAATGACAGCAATAGAAAAAATCTAGCAGCTGACAACGAGCAACTAACAACGAATCAGATGTTGAGCATCTGACGCACGCGGTTCATGTCGGCGCTGCTCACGAGGCCGGTGTGGGTCAGGCCGCGCTTTTGCTTGGTCGTCTTCTTCGTGAGAATGTGCGATTTGAAGGCGTGCTTCCGCTTCACCTTGCCCGTTCCGGTGAGCGCAAAGCGCTTCTTAGCACCGGATTTCGTCTTTACTTTCGGCATTGTAGTGGTTGTTGGAGGGTTGGTTGTTGATTGTTGATTGCTCACTGACCGGGGGTCGGGAAGCCATCCGCAACCGGGTAAAATCTATTCGGCGGCGTCGGCAGAGGCCGCGTCAGCTTTGGAGGCTTTTTTCTCGGGTTTGGCTTCAGACGCTGCGGCCGGCTTGGCAGCCGGCTTTACAACGGCGGCTGCTTTGGGCGCGAGGTAGAGGAACATGCGCTTACCTTCCAGTTTAGGCAGTTGCTCCACTTTGGCCAGGTCCTCAAGGGCCTGGGCAAACTTGAGCAGCAGGATTTCGCCCCGCTCCTTGAAGACGATGCTGCGGCCAACGAAGTGCACATAGCTCTTGATTTTCGCGCCTTCGCGCAGAAACTCCTGGGCGTGCTTCACTTTAAAGGCGAAGTCGTGCTCGTCGGTGTTGGGTCCGAAACGGATTTCCTTCAACACGACCTTGGTCTGCTTGGCCTTCAGCTCGCGGGTTTTCTTCTTCTGCTCGTACTTAAATTTCGAGTAGTCGATGACGCGGCAAACGGGCGGCGTAGCGGTAGGAGAAATCTCGACAAGGTCGAGGTTCTGGTCCTGCGCCATTTTGCGGGCCTGGTCGATGGGATACACGCCTTGCTCGACGTTATCACCAACCAGGCGCACTTCGCGGGCCGTGATTTTTTGATTGATTTTGAACGGCTCTTCCACCTGCTGGCGGGGCACGTACCGACGGTTCGGGGCTGCTATGGTTTGGTCCTCCTGCTAAAAAAGTGGCGGGGAATGAGAATTTAGGCGATTCAGGCCGGGTAAGGCCTGGCTATCAGGGGGCAAATATCGGCATTTATAATTGGAAAGCCAAGCCGATGATTGAAGGAATTTGCGAGTCGCTCAAAAAAGAACGTCATGCTGAGCTTGTCGAAGCATCTCTACTGTAATAGTAAATAGTTACTACAGCACGCGAGATGCTTCGACTTCGCTCAGCATGACCTTCTATACACTTAGACGAGACTACATTGCCTCCACCATCTGGCTTTGTACGCTTTTCACAAAGGCTTCGAGCGGCATGGAGCCGAGGTCGCCCTCGCCGTGCTTGCGGACGGAGATGATGTTATCCTGGGCCTCCTTCTCCCCTACCACCAGCAAATAGGGAATTTTGCCCATTTCAGCGTCGCGGATTTTGCGGCCGATGCGCTCATCGCGGCCATCCACGGTGCCGCGCAGGTCGTGTTGCTCCAACTGGGCTTTCACCTGGTAGGCGTAGTCGCTGTACTTGTCGGAGATGGGCAGCACGATGAACTGCTCGGGCGTGAGCCAGAGCGGGAAGTTGCCGCCGCAGTGCTCGATGAGCACGGCCACGAAGCGCTCAAGTGAGCCGAATGGCGCGCGGTGAATCATCACCGGACGCTGCTTGGAGTTATCGGCAGCGGTGTATTCGAGGTCGAAGCGCTCGGGCAGGTTGTAGTCGACCTGGATAGTGCCTAGCTGCCAGCGGCGGCCAATGGCGTCGCGCACCATGAAGTCGAGCTTGGGACCGTAGAAAGCCGCTTCGCCGTACTCGGTGACGGTATTCAGGCCTTTTTCGAGGGCCGCTTCCTGGATGGCGGTTTCGGCCTTCACCCAGTTTTCGTCGGAACCGATGTACTTGGTTTTGTTCTCGGGGTCGCGCAGCGAAATCTGGGCCGTGAAGTCGGGGAAATCAAGGGCCTTGAGCACGTAGAGCACGATGTCAATCACCTTCATAAATTCTTCCTTCACCTGGTCGGGGCGGCAGAAGATGTGGGCGTCGTCCTGCGTGAAGCCGCGCACGCGCGTCAGGCCGTGCAGCTCGCCTGACTGCTCGTAACGGTACACGGTGCCAAATTCGGCCAGGCGCACGGGCAGGTCGCGGTAGCTGCGGGGCTCGGTTTTGTAAATTTCGCAGTGGTGCGGGCAGTTCATCGGCTTGAGGAAGAATTCCTCGCCGGGGTTGGGCGTTTTGATGGGCTGAAACGAGTCGGCGCCGTACTTTTCGTAGTGGCCGCTGGTCACGTAGAGCTCTTTGGCGCCGATATGGGGCGTGACGACGGGCGAGTAACCAGCCTTCACCTGGGCCTTGCGCAGGAACTGCTCGAGGCGCTCGCGTAGGGCGGTGCCTTTGGGCAGCCACAGGGGCAGCCCCGCTCCTACTTTCTCCGAGAAAGCGAACAGCTTCAGCTCTTTGCCGAGCTTGCGGTGGTCGCGGCGCTTGGCTTCTTCGAGGCGTTCGAGGTACTCAGCGAGGTCCTTGGCTTTGGGAAAAGTGATGCCGTAGAGGCGTGTGAGCTGCTTGTTCTTCTCGTCGCCGCGCCAGTAGGCGCCGGCCACGTTCATCAGCTTGGCCGCCTTGATGGTACCGGTATCGGGGATATGCGGGCCACGGCAGAGGTCGGTGAAGCCACCCTGCGTGTAGAAAGTAATGTTGCCGTCTTCGAGGTTTTCGAGCAGCTCCAGCTTGTAGGGGTCCTGCTTCTCGGTGAAGTAGGCAATGGCGTCGGCTTTCGAAACTTCTTTGCGGATGTACTGGCTTTTGTTTTTGGCCAGCTCCAGCATCTTCTTCTCAATTTCCGAGAAGTCTTCGCTGCTGATGCTACGGCCTTCGCCGAGGTCCACATCGTAGTAAAAACCGTTTTCGATGGCCGGGCCGATGGCCAGCTTCACGCCAGGATACAGTGCTTCCAGGGCTTCGGCCATGAGGTGGGCCGAGGAATGCCAGTAGGTAGATTTGCCGGCGGTGTCGTTCCAGGTGAGGATGCTCACCTGCGCGTTGTCAGGGAGTGGGCGGTGCAGGTCCCGGACTTCACCGTTGACCGAAACGGCCAAGGCGTTGCGGGCGAGGCCTTCGGAAATGCTGGCGGCGAGGTCGTAGCCGCTGGCGCCGTCGGGAAGCTGGCGAAGCGAGCCGTCGGGGAGCGTGATATTGAGCATAATAAACGAAAAAGGTTGCCGAAGCGGCAAAGCGGGGCGCAAGTTACGCGTTGCTTCATGAGGAATAAAGAAGAAGAATTGAAGAATTGTCGTTCAAATCCCCTTCTGAGGGCCAGAGGGAAGGCCTAGTTAGCGCTGGGGGCGCGCGAAGGCAGCGGCGCAATCGGCTGAGGACGGGTGGGCGGGGCCGGGCGGCGGTAGTAATAGCGCGGGGTAGCCGTCCGCAGGCTATCGGGCAGCGAGGCCTGTACCCGCTCGTTCAGCTTCCAGACCTTAAACGTCCAATGCGGATTGCCGGGGTTTTCGGCTACCAGCTGGCGGTAGTGAGCCAGCGCTTCGGGCAAGCGGTTTTGGGTTTCCAGTGCTTCCGCGAGGAGGCTTCGGGCCTCGGGCAGGCGCGGGTTTCGCCGCAGGGCACGGCCCAGGTGCTGAATAACTGCGGCGGGCTGATGCATCTTAGCGGCGGCGAGGCCAAGCCGGTAATCGGCGCGGTACACGGTGGTATCGAGGGCTAAAGCCCGGCGGTAATACCACAGGGCGCTATCAGGCCGGCCCTGGAGCTCCAGCTGGCGGCCGTAGTCGTAGCGCAGCAGGCCGGAAGTGGTGTCGAGCCGCATGCCTTGGGCCGCGTAGCGAGCCGCTTCGGCGGGGATGCGCCAGGCATTCAACAAAAAGGCCAATTGGTGCAGGATTTCCGGCTCGCGCGGGTCACGGGCCAGGGCGTCCTGCAGGTATTGCACCGCGGTGCTGGTGTCGGCAGTGGCAGCGTAGGCAAGCCCTTTGTAGAACAAGGCGGCCGGCTGGTCAGGGTCGAGGCGGAGGGTACGGTCGAGGTTGTCGAGGGCGGCGGCGTAGTTGCGGGCCGCGAGGTGGGTTTCGCCCAGCAGCAAGGGCAGCTCCGGACCGGAAAAGCCGTGCTCGGCCGCCTGACGGGCGGCCGTGAGCGCATTGGCCAGCTGGCCCATGGCCCGGTAGGCACGGGCTTGCAGAAAGTAGAGGCTGCCGTCGGAATCATCAATTTCCAGGGCGGCGTCTACATCGGAAAGCGCCGCACGGGGCTGGCCCGCCGCCAGCCGCAGGCCAGCGCGGCGGGCCAACAAAGCGGTGTTGCGGGGTTCGCGGGCAATGGCACCGTTCAGCTCATCGGCCTGCACGCGGGGGCCGCTTTGCACCGTCGCGAGGTTTACGAGGGTATCGGGCTGCTCGGTTGGCGCGCTCTGGCAGGCGGCCACCACACAACCGGCAGCAGGCAAGGCCCACCGCCACAACAGCTGCACGGAAATCGGAAAATGCCTTTTCATGCCATGCAAAGCTAGCTGCTAGGGCCGGCGGCTGGCCGAATCGGCCGGCAATTTGCTGGCATCCGGCCGGACGAGGATGGAAGGTTTCGGAGCTTTGCCTGCGCGAGCCCGGCGCTTCTGGCGGCGGGCATCGGCACGCAAAAGCGGCGGCAGCATCTTGCGGCACAACCGACTCACCACCAGGTCTTCGCTGGTGATGAGCGGCAGCTTCTCGGCTTCATACAGGATGGCAATGGCACGCCGGCGGCGGCCCTGGTAGAAGTACATTCGGGCCAGGTCGTAGCAGAATTGCAGGTTTTGCGGGGCTAGGTCGTGGGCTTTTTCCAGGTCGGCCATGGCTTCCTTGCTGTCGCCGCCGTCGGGCACGCCGCCCAAAACGAGCTTGCTGTAGAGGCGTTCGAGCAAATTATAGTGCGCCACGCGGTACTGCCAGCGGCCGCGCAGCTGCCAGGCTTCGGGCAAATCCGGCCGGCGCTCCGTGGCCAGATAAACGTGGGAGCGCAAGTCGCGGAATGCCGCCAGCCGGGCTCCGGCGCGGTAAAGCGTGGCCTGATGAAAGAGGGCCAGGGCCGCGGCGTAGTTGCTTTCGCCGCCTTCGGGCCGCAGCAGCAGGGCGCGGTCGGCGTACTGGCGGGCTGCGTTAAAATAGGCGGCTTTCCGCGTCTCGTCGGAATAGCGGCTGCCGATTTTCACGCTGAGCACCGTGGACTGCCACAGCGCCAGATAGTGCGTTGGGACAGTCTTGAGAATGTCCTGGTACATGGCCAAGGCCTCGGAATCCTTGAAACTATTCGCCAGGCTGGCGGCCTGAAACAGCTTAATGCGCACCGCTGGCGGGTCGGGCGGCTGGATGGCAGGCACTATTCCGGGCTTTAGCGCATGCACCTTTGGCGGCCCTTGGGCGAGGCAAAGCGTCCACGTCAGTACCCAGAGCAGCATCCCTCCCAATGCCTTAATTGTTTTCTCCCGGTAAGCCACTGCATCACACGCTAAATCGTGCAAAGTTAGCCAGATAATTTGTGCGACCACTTATCAGGCAAGCAGTTTCTCAGCAGAGCCGTACTGCGGCCCGGCACGTTTATTCCAGCACCACGCGCCTCAGTATCGGGGCCACGCCAGCGTACTCCACCCGCACCAGATACGTGCCCGGTGGAAGGGAATTAGTAGCAATAGATACGTTATTGACGGGGATTTTCTGCGTAAAAACAACTTGACCCAGCACGTTGAGTAAGCAGATACGGGCCGGCGGGCCGGCTCCCACCGCCACGTGCAGGAGTCCGTGGGCAGGCACTGGCCACGCTTGCACTTCATGCCCAGCTTCGGTCCGATGGCTGGCCAGCACATTCGCATCGAGCAAGCGCGTAAGCGCCACAACGGGCAGCCCACTCACGGTAGCAAAGCCGCCAGCAGCCACGATGGCTCCATTTGCCTGCACGAGCACCCGCACAGTGCCCAGTTGGTTCCGGCCCAAATCGGGGCCGCGGTTGCTGTCAAAGTCGGGGTCGGTACTGCCGTCCGGCAGCAGGCGGAAGAGCGAAGGCGCAGCCGCCGAATTGGGTAGCGCCGTTGTTCCGCCCACCAGCACCCGTCCATTGGGCTGCACCACTACGGCCGTGGCCCGGCCGCTTGGCTGCAACAGCTGCGTGGCAAAGGTGGCATCGGGGGTGCCGTTGGGCAAGAGCCGGGCCACCTGGGCAGTATTCACCGCACCGGCCTGCACAAAGCTGCCGGCCACCAGCAGCCGGCCATCGGGCTGGCGGCTCAAGGCGCGCACTGCCGCCGCGCCAATGCTGGGCGCTCCCAGCGTGGGCGAGGCGAATGCCGGGTCCTGGGCGCCGCTGGGCAGCAGCCGCAGCACTTGCCGGCCGGTGGCCGTGCTCCCTACCACAATGGCACCGTCCGGCTGCACCAACAGTGCGAGCGGAGTCACCCCAGCCGGCGGCAGGAAGGTAGCATCAAGGCCCCCCGTCCCGTTTACGCGCAGAAAGCCCGCGGGCGTGGCAGGGGACGGCCGCCGCAAGTTGCCCGCCAGCAGCAGCTGGCCATCGGGCTGCCGGGCCATTTCCGTCACGCTGGCCCCGCTGGCCAGCGGCGACGGAAACGCCGCATCGGGCGTACCGCCGGGCAGCAGGCGCACCACCGCTGCTTGGGCCACGCCGCCCACGGCCACAAAGTCGCCGCCCACCACCACCGAAGCATCGGGCTGCACCAGCACGCGGGTGGCAAAACCGCCCCCGAGCCGGGCGCGCCGGCTGAATGCCGTGTCCACGCTACCATCCAACTGAAACCGCACAATGCCCCGCGCCGGCGCATCGCCCACTTCATTAAAGGTACCCACTGCCACCAGCCGGCCATCGGGCTGCTGGGCTACGTCGCGCACCACCCCGTTTTGCTGCAGCACCGGCAGGAAGCTCCCATCGGGCTGGCCAGTACTGCCGAGCAGCGCCGCCCCACGCTCCAGCCCGTTGGCATCGCCCAGGCGCTGCAGGGTGCCGGCCACCAATAGCTGGCCATTGGGTAGCACCTGCAGGCTGTTGAGCCGGGGCAGGAGGGCATCGGCGGGTACCTGCGGGGTGCTCCAGGCGGGGTCGAAGGCTCCCGAAGCCAGCAGCCGGGCCACCGGGGCCTGACCGGCGGGCAGGTTGGCCGGCCAATGCCCTAGCAAAATGCGGCCATCGGGCTGCACTGCCAGTAGCGGCAAACCGGCCAGCCGGGGCACAAACAAGGCCGGGTCGGGCGCAAACGTGGCATCGGGCGCCCCGGTGGCACTCAGCCGGGCCAGCCCCGCCGGGCTGCCCGGCCGCACCGGCTGGCCGCCGGCCGCCGATACCAGCACCTGCCCGTCGGGTTGCACGGCCACGTCGCTGAGGATGACGCCAGCCGTGAGCACGGGCTGAAACGTGGGGTCCTGGGCGCCATTGGCCAGCAGGCGCACCAATTGATACTCGCCGGTGCTGCTGCCCGGCAGCACCACGTAGGCAGCCACCAACAGCTTGCCGTCGGCCTGCCGCGCCAGGCCGCTTACGTCCGCAATCCGGCCGGTGCTGAGCTGGGCCTGGAAGGTGGCATCCGGGGTTCCATCGGCGTTGAGACGAGCCAGGCCGGGCACCGGAGTTTGCGGGAGAAACGCCAGGTTGCCGCCCACCAGAATTTTTCCATCGGGCTGCACCAGCAGGCGGCTCACGAAACCATCGATGCCCGGCGCCGGATTGGCAAAGGCCGCGTCGCGGGTGCCATCGGCGTTGAGCTGCACCAGCGCCGCCACCGGCTGCCCACCCAGCGTGGCAGCGCCGGCTAGCCCCAGCAGGAGCTTGCCATTGCTGGCTTCGGCCAGGGTTTGCACCGAGAAGCGGCCAGCCGCCACGGTGGCATTGAACACGGCATCGGGCGCACCACCGGGCAGGTAGCGCACCAGACTGCTGCCGTAGGCGGGGCTGTAGAGCTGCCCCCCGGCCCGGTCAAACCTTCCCGCCACTACCCGTGCGCCGCTGCTGAGCTGCAGAGCGACCTCGGCAATAGTGGGCTGATAAATGCCAACTACCGGAAAGCTGGGGTCGAGGGTGGGGCTGGTTTGGGCGGCAGCCGGGAGCACCGGAAGCAGCCAGGCAACCAGCACAAAAAGATGAATTGCTTTCATAGGTAGATGGAAAATTAACCTGCGGATGCCCCTCAAAGAAGCATCCGCAGGCTGAAAATATGAACCGCTGCCAAACTGGCTACTGCCGAATCTGAAGAGTCTGCCGAACGAGTTGGCCGGCAGCATCGCTGCCGGCTACATAATACAGCCCATTTGGCAAGCTATGCGTGTCAATTCTGGTAGCGGTATTTGCCGACACCTGCGCCTGCCACACTACTATGCCTTGCGCATTGTATAGCCGCACCGAGCCGTACAAGTGCTCAAGCGTGATGCTGCTGGCGGCTGGGTTCGGGTAGACCGTTGGGCGAGGCTGGTTGGGCACCGAGCAGGGATTTCCATTGATGCTGGTGGCCGCAAACAGCGACGTGTTGTAGCTCGAATTGGCATAGAGGGGAACGTGGTATTCGCCGCAGCCGTCGCGGAACCGCAGCGAAACTGAAAAGGTGCCTGAAAGCGGAGCCTCGACGGTAATCTCCCGGGCGGTTCCGCGCACCGTATCGGTCATAATGGTACAATTATTCGCGGTCCACTGCATGTCAGTGCTAGTGCCAATTGCCTGGCTCTCTTCCAGCCTGAAATCCAGCCAGCTTTTGCCGCACACCGTCGGCCGTGACCCTACCATGGTTGGGTCTGGAAATACCGTGAGTGCTGAACTGCCGTAGCCAGCTTTCACGGGCAAGTCGGCGGAAGTTGCCGCACAGCCATAGCCGCTATTCGCTACTACGTGTAAGGTTTGGGCAACGCCACCGGCTAAGTTGGACGGAGCCGTAATGGTCACAAAATTATTGTATGTATTTGCTTGTACCATGGTAAGCGGGGCCGAAATGCCGCTAAACGTGTAGCTGGTGGCACCCGGCACTTGGGAAACCCCGACCGTTTGCGAGTAGCCGGGGCACAATTCCAGTACCGGAACCGTAAACACCGGAGTGGCTTGGGGGCCCAAGGTAATTTGAACCGTCTTGGGCGTGCCGGAGTAAGAAGTGCCCCCGCAGTTACAGGTGGGCGTAATGGTCAGCGTGGTGCCGTTGGAACCGCTAGGCACCACATAAAGCACACCCTTTGCGGTAGTGACGGACCAGCTGCTTCCACTCGGTACCGAGTACGTAAACGTTGCCCCGGACTGGCTGGAAATGGCCGATGGAGTAAAACCAGTCTGGCTGCCACACGGAACCGATGCCGGCACGTTGGAAACGGTGACAGTGGGCTCGCGGATGAAGTCGAAGCTTTGCTGCGCACTGAGCATCCCGGAAATCAGATTACCATAAGCCGTCGTTTCGTAGCAAAAACGGTTATAAAACTGCACGTATATCCGTTGGTTCCCGCCGCCTACCGGGGGCGTGACGCTGATGCTTCGGCCGCCCAGATAATACCAATATCCGGTATTAGCCGAAACATTCGACCAGTAGGCATCCGTTAACCGGGTGGCGCCCTGCACGGTGTAGGTGGGCGGTATGGCCCAGATGTAGTCGTTGATAATTTCGCCCGTACCGGCAAAAGCTTCCGTGGGCACTGCCAGGGTAAAAGGTTGCCCACCTCCACAAAATGGCAGGTTGGTACTCGAAGCACCGTTAACTTGCTGGGGAAGCTTGCCGAACACGTTGCGGATGCCGATGGTAAGTTTTGGAGCTTGAGGATAGGTAACGGTGCCATTGCTGGCCGTGTTGGTGAGTCCCATCTCAATGGTCGCCTGGTCGCGTGCTGCCACGTAGGTAATGGTTAGTGTGATTGGTAGAGGTTCTCGTGAAAGTGGGGCCAGCCGTAATGGAACACCCCGTATAAACAGGGAAATCGTTGGCGGTGATAGTAGCAGGTGCTGTGAGGGTCAACGTCGTAGTTTGGCCTGGACACACGCCACCCACTGGAATGCCAGACCAAGTTCCGACGAATTGCGCTTGCGCTGAATTACTGCCTGTGACCAGCAGAAAACATAAGAGAAATATGGAGAGGAGCTTGTGTTTCATTTTCAGCGTTGGTAAAAGGTGAGCAAATGAGTTAGAAGAGAAAGAAAACGTGAATCCGACTGATTGGCCTAAACTGAGCAGATAGGGAGTAATATGTGTTATCGCCTTTATTTGTGGCTCCCGTGGGATTTCGGTCGCTCAAGAAGTATTCGACGCCGTCGACCTTCCACCTTTGGTGGGAAAAGGTGACCGGCAGTCCCGTCTCTGCTTCTGCATACAACCGTTGGCTAATTCTCAGGCGAATGCCAGCGTATGCTTGTATAAAAGCGGCTTGAGTAATCCTGCTTTCCTGTTGCTCACCTACCGCATTTTCTACATAGGAAGGGTAGCCTGGATTGAACCTCGGCAGGAAGCGGTAGTATTCGCTGTTCTTCCGGTACAAATCCAACCGGCCGCCTACCTCCCCGCCCGCGTAGGCCGTAAACCGACGGCTGAGTGGCAGCCACCGCTCCTTTCCCCACGCCAGCTCCAGGCTCGCGGTGTGTTCGCGGTACGCATGGCCAACCAGCAACGGCGCGTCGCCGCTGTCGAACTGGTAGCGCCCCACCGCCCGCGCCCGCCAGGCCCGGTTGGGACGGGTTTGGCGGCGGTAGAGCAGGCCGATGGGCAGCGCGCGGTTGGCGGTGAAGAACTGGTCGAGCTGCGGGCTGGCCGTCAGGCCCAGGTGGTGCTTATAGGCGCGGGCCGTATCGGGCACGGCGGCAGTGGGCTGGGCAGCCGCCGTGCGGGCCCCGAGGACCAGCAGCAGGTGAAACCAAAGGGTGATAGCAAGGCGCGACGACATGGCAATAGGGGAAAAAGGACGGGCGCCAAGTTAAGCGCTTCGCCCTTTCGACAGGGCAAAACTGACCCAGTTAGCGGCCACAAAAAAGGAAGTTCTCTGCCTATTTGTGACTAGAACTTAACCTATTTACCCCCCCCTATTTTATTGTATTTTTAAAAGACAACTCATACATCATGCAACTAATTGCCAGGCACATAAGCTTAGCAACCAATGCAGCAGTTCACTAAAAAAAGGTCGGTTTCACCCGTTGATTAAAAAAATGACCCGCCGCGTAGCATACGCGGCGGGTCATTTTTTTAATCAACGGCGGGAGGTGCTTGCCGTTTCTGTCCGTAAGGCAACCGTTAGAACAAGCCCAGCTGCGCCTTGGGGCGCTTGAGCAGCTCGCGGGCCTGGGCCACCTCAGCATCGGTCACGTCGACGGGGCCGGTAGGCTCAGGGCGGGGCACTTCGGGCGTTTCGCTACCGGTTTCGGTACTTTTGGGAAGTAGCGCACGCTTTTTGGCTACCTCGCGGCGCTGGGGCTCGGGGCCTTCGTCGGTGAGCAAGCTCAGGGCGTGGATTTTGTAGAAGTTGAGCTTGTTGCCCATGGCCTTCCAGCCCTTCACGTCGATGAACTCGCTCAGGGCAATTTTTTCCTTCTCCTTGTCGGCTTTCTTGTCGCGCTGAATGGTCACTTCCGCCAGTGGCTCGGGGTGGGCCGTCACGGCCAGTAGCTTGGAGCCTTTGGTTTCGGCAATGAAGGTGAAGCGCTTTTCCAGCGTGCTGGTTTCGATTTTGAAGCGCTTCACGTAGTGGATTTTGGTATCGCCGTCCACATACACGGCGCTCAGCACGGTATCGGGCTCCAGCTTGCGCAGAATCAAGATGTTGGGCACATCGAAGTGCAGCGCCGGGTCGGGCGACTTCAGCTCGTACGAGCCGTCTTTGTACACCACCAGCACCGTATTGTCAGTATCGAAGGCCCCTAGGTAGCGGCCGTGGGCCGAAGTGGTGAGGCGGCCCACCACGCTATCGAAGAACATTTCGCGCCCGCCCAGGGTGGAGTCGCCCCGCTCCTTCTGGGTGATTTTCTTGATGGGCTGCTTGGTCACAATGTTGCCCATCGAGCCCTTGCCTTTGATGGCCAGCTCGGCAAAATCAAAATCGAACTGCTTCACCCGCGCCGGAGCCTTGTCGGAAAGCTGAATGCTCACAATTTCCGATTCCGAGTTCGGGTTGGCCGTGAGGTAGAGCGTTTTGGTGCCCTTGGTGCCTTTGGTGAGGTCGTACACCTTGTCGCGCGTGATGCCCGATACCAGGAAGCGCTTGGCAAAGCTGATGCCCGAGGCCCCGTCGAGGTACACCATGTTGTACACCAGCCGGTCATCGTTCTTGTTGTAGACGCCGACGTGCAAAATGTCTTTGCCCACGAAGGTCTTTTCGGCAATTTTCGACACCGTGAACGTGCCGTCGCGCCGGATGGCAATGATGTCGTCCAGGTCGGAGCAGTCGCAGATGAACACCGCGTTTTCGTCCTTTTTCAGGCCGTAGCCCACAAAGCCGTCGGCGTAGTTCACGTACAGCTTCTGGTTGGCCACGGCCACTTTCTGGGCCGTCACTACGTCGAAGGTGCGGAGCTGGGTTTTGCGCTCGCGACCCGCGCCGTACTTTTTCAGCAGGCCCTCGAAGTAGCTGATGGCGTAGCGGGTGAGGTTGGCCAAGTGGTCGGCCACTTCGGCCAGCTCGGCTTCGAGGCGCTGGATGTACTCATCGGCCTTGAAACCGTCGAATTTCGAGATGCGCTTGATGCGGATTTCGGTCAGGCGCATCAGGTCGTCCGCTTCAATCGGGCGGCGGAGCACAATGCGCTGGTCGTCGGCGCGGGCTTTGTCCCCGGCCAGGCGCACAAACTTTTTCAGGCCCTTGTCAATGGTTTCGAGAATTTCCTCCCAGGTTTCGCACTCCTCAATCTTGCGGTAGATGCGGTTTTCAATGAAAATCTTTTCCAGCGACGCGTTGTGCCATTTTTCCCACAGCTCGTCCTGCCGGATTTCCAGCTCGCGCTCCAGCAGCCGCACCGTGGCTTTGGTGCTCTGGCGCAACACGTCCTCAACGCCAATAAAGCGCGGCTTGTCGTCGATGATGACGCAGGTGTTGGGCGAGATGCTGATTTCGCAATCGGTGAAGGCGTACAGCGCGTCCATGGTCAAATCGGGCGAGACACCGGCGGGCAGCTGCACCTGAATTTCCACGTCTTTCGCCGTGTTGTCGACCACCTTCTTAATCTTGATTTTATTGGCCTCGGCCGCTTTCACGATGCTTTCCATCAGCGCCGTGGTGGTGGAGCCGTAGGGAATGTCGCGGATGACGAGCAGGGTTTTGTCGACCTTCTCGATGGTGGCGCGCAGGCGGATTTTGCTGCCGCGCATGCCCGAGTTGTAGTTGCTCACGTCGCACAAGCCACCGGTCGAGAAGTCCGGAAACAGCTGCACCTCGCGGCCTCGCAGCACGTCGATGCTGGCCCGGCACAGCTCACGGAAGTTGTGCGGCATAATCTTGGTGCTCAGGCCCACGGCAATGCCTTCCACGCCCTGCGCCAGCAGCAGCGGAAATTTCACGGGCAGCGTGGTGGGCTCGCGCTTGCGGCCGTCGTAGCTGAGCTGCCACTCGGTGGTGTCGGGGTTGAACACCACGTCGAGCGCGAACTTGCTCAGCCGGGCCTCAATGTAGCGGGCGGCGGCGGCGCCGTCGCCGGTGCGCACGTCGCCCCAGTTGCCCTGGGTTTCGATGAGCAGGTCTTTCTGGCCCAGGTTCACCATGGCGTCGCCGATGCTGGCGTCGCCGTGCGGGTGGTACTGCATGGTCTGGCCGATGACGTTGGCCACCTTGTTGAAGCGGCCGTCGTCCATCTCTTTCATGGCGTGCAGAATGCGGCGCTGCACGGGCTTCAGGCCATCTTCGATAGCCGGCACGGCCCGCTCCAGAATCACATAGCTGGCGTAGTCCAGAAACCAGTTCTGGTACATGCCGCGCACCGTGGCCACGTCGTGGATGGTTTCGCCGGGGGCGAATTTGGGCTCCTCTTCGGTTTCCTCCACCAGCACGGGTTCTGCCTCTGGCGCATCGCCGGAGAGGCTGCCAAATAAATCGGCAGCTCCAGCCGACGAAGCGCTGGCGTCCGCGTCGAGCGGCGCATCGTCTGAAAATTCGGCCGGGGTTTCGGCATCCGCCGCCGCGGCCGGAGAAAAGGCCGAAAGGTCAAAATCCACCGAATCGCCGGGCTGCAAAAAATTTTGGTCGGAAGAGTCAGGAGCTGGAGTATCGAGAGTAGCCACGAGGGAAACGAATGAGGTCGGCAAACTGCCGTCAAAAATACCGGAATCAGCGCGGAGCGCAACAAATTACAATTCTTAGCCCGGCTGGAAAGTTCCCAAAAATATTAGCCTATTTCCAATAACGACTCCAGCCGGGCTAGTAGCAAACAGCGTTTATTTCTCAAAATAAGGCGTTTTAGTTTTGCAAAACAAGCTAATCTTGATAGCTATTTCTGCCAGACAGCCCGCCGCCAAAGCGCAGCAATTGGGTTGAACAGTCCAACACGAAAAAAGCCCGAGCCAAGGGCTCGGGCTTTTCCGTGGAATGTGTCGACTAGTCTACCCCTAGGCGACGCATCAAACGTACAATAAAAATTAGTTTTCACCAAATAGCTGATTGAATCAGCTATCAATTTTTACGTCTTGTAGGCCCTAAAATTTGGTTTTTATAAAATATATTTAATTATAAATCAATTAATTTATATGTCTTGAAGTTTTTTTTTCAGCTCTCGATAAGCTGGGCACTAGCATTGCTAACACTACCAATTCATGCTTGACCTAGACGACTTCAACTACCTCAGCAGTTGGCAGCACGTCGGAGGTGATGAGGTCTTTTTCCAGCCGCAGGTTCTCGATGATGAATTCCTGGCGGGCCGGCGTGTTTTTGCCCATGTAATAGGTGAGTACCTGCTGAATGCTGCGGTCCGATTGCAGGATGACGGGTTCGAGCTTGATGTTCTCGCCGATGAACTTGCCAAACTCTTCAGGCGAGATTTCTCCGAGGCCTTTGAAGCGGGTGATTTCGGGGTTCCTGCCCAGTTTGCGCATGGCTTCCTGCTTCTCCTGCTCGTTGTAGCAATAGATGGTTTCCTTTTTGTTGCGGACGCGGAACAGCGGCGTTTCGAGGATGAAAACGTGGCCGTTGCGCACCAAATCCGGAAAGAACTGGAGGAAGAACGTGAGCAGCAGCAGCCGAATGTGCATGCCGTCGACGTCGGCGTCGGTGGCCACCACCACGCGGTTATAGCGCAGGTGCTCAATACCTTCTTCAATGTTGAGGGCGTGCTGCAGCAGGTTCAGTTCCTCATTTTCATACACAATTTTCTTCTTCAGCCCGAAGCAATTCAGCGGCTTGCCGCGCAGGCTGAACACGGCCTCCAGTTCCACGTTGCGGCTCTTGGTGATGGAGCCCGACGCCGAATCGCCTTCAGTGATGAAGAGCGTGGTCAAAAGCTCTTTCTCGGCGCCGTCCTTGGCGTTTTCGCCCAGGTGGAAGCGGCAGTCGCGCAGCTTGCGGTTGTGCAGGTTGGCTTTTTTGGCGCGCTGGTTGGCCAGCTTTTTCACGCCGGCCATGTCCTTGCGCTCCCGCTCGCTCTGCTCGATGCGCTTGCGCAATTTCTCGGCGGCATCGGCATTTTTGTGCAGGTAGTTGTCGAGGTGCTCCTTGACGAAATCGAGGATGAAGCCGCGCACCGTGGGGCCGTCTTCGCCCATGTTCACGCTGCCGAGCTTGGTTTTGGTCTGGCTCTCAAACACGGGTTCCTGCACCCGCACCGAGATGGCGGCAATGATAGAGGCGCGAATGTCCGTGGCGTCGTAGTCCTTCTTGTAGAACTCGCGCACGGTCTTCACCACGGCCTCGCGGAACGCCGCCAGGTGGGTACCGCCCTGGGTGGTGTACTGGCCGTTCACGAAGGAATAATATTCCTCGCCGTAGTCGTTGCCGTGGGTCATGGCCATCTCAATATCCGGCGCTTTCAGGTGGATAATGGGGTAGCGCATGCTTTCCTCATCGGCTTTGCGGGCGAGGAGGTCGCGCAGGCCGTTTTCGGAGTAGTACTTCTGGCCGTTGAAGTTGATGGTGAGGCCGGCGTTGAGGTAGACGTAGTTCCAGATTTGATTTTCGAGGTACTCCGGGATGAAGCGGTAGTTCTTGAAAATGGTGTCGTCGGGCTGGAACGTGACGAGCGTGCCGTTGCGCTGGCTGGTTTTCTGGGGCTTGGGGTCGCTCACCAGCTTGCCCTGGGCAAACTCGGCGGCCTTCATAATGCCTTCGCGCACGCTTTGCACCAGGAAATAGCCACTCAAAGCATTCACGGCCTTGGTGCCCACGCCGTTGAGGCCGACGGACTTCTGAAACACCTTGCTGTCATACTTGCCGCCGGTGTTGATTTTGCTTACCACGTCCACCACCTTGCCCAGCGGAATGCCCCGGCCGTAGTCGCGCACCTGCACGCGGGAGTCCGAAATCTTGATGTCGATGGTGCGGCCGTGGCCCATGACGTGCTCGTCGATGCAGTTGTCGACGACTTCTTTCACCAGCACATAAATGCCGTCGTCGTACGCCGAGCCATCGCCGAGCTTGCCGATGTACATGCCCGGCCGCAGGCGAATGTGTTCGCGCCAGTCCAGCGAGCGAATGCTGTCTTCATTATAGCCGTGGTCGGGCATGGCGGGCGCGAGCGGTAATTGTTCGTCGTTCATTACAAAAAATACGTAAGCAGGGCAGTTTGGAGTAAAATAACGCAGAAAACGGCGGCGCGCCAAGCCAGCCCCTGCCAGTGAGCTTAGTTAGCCCCGCCAAATTATTTAGTTTCCAACACCGCAGTCCGGGCACTGGTTCACCCGGCACCGCGCCTTCCGCACCAATTCTCCACCCCCGGCTTCCTTATTTGATGTTAATGCTTCCTCGTCCCAATACCTTCAACCGCCCGCACAACATTCCTTCGGCCACGGAGCACCACGCGCCGGCCGAGGTGAAGCAGTCGCCGATTATCAAGTACACGTTTCTGTTGATTGGGCTGTCGCTGCTCGTGTTTGTGCTGCACAAGCTCGACGGGGTGCTGCTGCCCATCCTGTTTGCCGGCTTGCTGTCGGTACTGCTGCTGCCGTTGGTGGTCCGCTTCGAGGGCTGGAAATTTTCGCGCGTCTGGGCCATCATTGCCACCCTCCTGCTGCTGGTGCTGGCACTGGCCGGCTTGATTTATCTATTCGGCACCCAGCTCCTGACCTTGCGCGACGAGTTGCCCAAGCTGCAAGACAAGGCGCTGGTGTACTTCGACGAGTTTCAGCAGTGGGCCAGCGTGAAATTCGGCTACCACCCCATGAGCAAGGAAGAGCTGATTGCCACGTCGATGAAATCGGTAAAAAAGTCGGCGGGTGGCTACCTCGGCTCCACGCTGAGCCTGACGGCCGGCATTCTGAGCGTGACGACGCTGGTGCCCATCTACATTTTCTGCTTTTTGTATTACCGCGACCACATGCGCCAGTTCATGTTCCGCTTTGTGGCACCCGACAAGCGCACCACCGTGCTGCACACCATGGACAGTATCCAGACCGTGGTGCAGGCTTACATCCAGGGGCTGCTCACGGTCATTGTGGTCGTGTCGGTACTGAATGCCATTGGGCTGCTGCTGCTCAGCGTGAAGTTTGCCATTTTCTTCGCGGTTTTTGCCTCCGTCATGGCCGTCATTCCCTACATCGGCATCATGGTGGGCGCCACCATTCCGGCCTTGGTCACGCTGGTCGAAACCGGCTCCTTGGGCAAGGCAGCGGCCGTGGTGGGCGTGTTTATGTTCGTGCAGTTTCTGGAAGGCAACTTCATTACGCCCATGATAACGGGCTCCAAAGTAAGCATCAACCCCATGGCCGCCATCGTGGCCCTCATTCTGGGGGGCGAGCTGTGGGGCACACCGGGCATGATTCTGAGCATTCCATTGGTGGCCGTACTCAAGGTGGTGTTCGATGCCAGCAAAACCACCGAGCCCTGGGGCTTCCTGCTGGGTGATGTGACCGAGGGCGAGGAAACGCCCAAAGATAAGTCGGACGATAAACCCGGCGCCTTGCGCAAAGCCTGGGGCACGTTCTGGCACATGGTGAAGCGGATGTAAAGAGGAGTTAGGGAAGCGTTTTTGAAGGCGATGCCGCGCGGGGCCGAAGCATAACCTGCTGGTTTTACGCCGCTGTCACTTTCTGCAACCTTCTACTAGGCTACGTTTGTTAGCATTCCTACCGACCACCTTCTGCGCGCCGCTTTGTACGCCATTATCGACCTTGAAACCACCGGCGGGCAGCCCACCCAGGACCGCATCACCGAAATAGCCATCTACATTCACGACGGCGAGAAAATCGTGGACGAGTACGCCACCCTGCTCAATCCGGGGCGGGCCATTCCACCCTTCATCACACAGCTCACCGGCATCACCAACGACATGGTGAGCGACGCGCCCAAGTTCCACGAAGTGGCCCGCAAGGTGGTGGAAATGACCGAAGGCTGCGTATTTGTGGCCCATAACGTGCGCTTCGATTACTCCTTTCTGAAGAAGGAGTTTGCCGACCTGGGCTACAACTACTCGCGCAAAACGCTGTGCACCGTGCGCTTGTCGCGCAGCCTCATTCCGGGCCAGCCCAGCTACAGCCTCGGCAAGCTGTGCCAAAACATCGGCATTCCGCTCGAAGGCCGGCACCGCGCCGCCGGCGATGCCCACGCCACCGCATTACTGTTCGGCAAGCTGCTCAAAATCACGTCCGAAAGCGAGGACCTGCCCCACGGCGCCGATGCGAGCCATACCCTGGCCCGCGTAGATGCCCTCGCCCCGGCCGGCCGCAGGCCCGACGGTACCAAAGCCCCGTCGCCCAAGCGCGTGGCCGCCGTGCAAACCGCCATCCGCGAGGCGTTGATGCCGCCGCTGCTGCCGGCCGCCGTGGTGGCCAGCCTGCCGCAGGCCACGGGCGTGTACTACTTCCACAACGAGGCCGGCGAGGTGATTTACGTTGGCAAATCCATCAACATTTACAAGCGCATCCAGCAGCACTTTGCCGTGGATGTGAAGTCGCGCAAGAGCCTGGAATTCAAGAATTCTATTGCCGACATCACGTGGGAGTTGACTGGTTCGGAACTGGTGGCGCTGCTCTACGAGTCGCACCTCATCAAGCAGCTCAAGCCGGCGTATAACCGTGCCCAGCGCCGCTCGGTGTTCCCGGCAGGCATCTACCTGCGGGTCGACGAGCAGGGCTACAAGCGCCTGGCCTACGGCCGCGCCGACGCCCGCAACGCCGAAATCCCCATCATTGCGCTCGGCAATCAATACAAGGCCCAGGGCTTTCTCTACCACAAAGTGGCCAAGTATAACCTCTGCCAGAAGCTGTGCGGCCTTTACAAAACCCAGGGCCCGTGCTTCGACTACCAGGTGCACCGCTGCCAGGGCGCCTGCGTGGGCCAGGAACCCCCCGAAACCTACAACTTACGGGTAGACGAAGCCATCGACAGCATCAGCTACGACCACGAGACGTTTGTGGTCATCGGGGCCGGCCGCACCGAATTGGAAAAGAGCATTGTGCTGGTAGAAAATGGCCGCTACCGGGGCTTCGGCTACGTTGATGAAACGTTCACCGCCCGCAAGCTGGCCGATTTCAGGGACGTAATCCGACCCTATATCGATAATAAGGACGTGCAACAGATTATCCGGCAGCACCTGCGCACCAAACACAAGGGCGAACGGGTGAAGGTATTTGGGTAAGGGCTTTCGCGCATTAGCCAAAACCAGAAGCGTCGCCCGAAATGCATCGGGCGGCGCTTCTGGTTTTAGGTCAACCGTTATTTCTTCCCTGCCACAATCTCATCCACAATGAGCGGGTCCAGGAGGGTGGTTACGTCGCCGAGGTTGCTGGTTTCGCCTTCGGCTACTTTGCGCAGGATGCGACGCATGATTTTGCCGGAGCGGGTTTTGGGCAGGCCGCTTACGATTTGAATTTTGTCGGGCTTGGCGATGCGGCCAATTTGCGCCACCACGGCTTCGAGGATGCTGGCTTCAGCCATTTGCACTTCCAGCTCGGTGGTGGGCAAACCGTTTTGGCAAATGACGTAGGCGTAGATGCCCTGCCCCTTCACATCGTGCGGGTAGCCCACCACGGCGCTTTCCACTACGTAGTCGCTCTGGTTGATGGCATTTTCGATTTCGGCGGTACCGAAGCGGTGCCCCGAGACATTGATAACGTCATCGACGCGACCGATGATGCGGTAGAGGCCGTTTTCGTCGCGCCGGGCGCCGTCGCCGGTGAAGTAATAGCCGGGGTAGGGCGTGAAATACGTCTGACGGGCCCGCTCGTGGTCGCCCCAGGTGGTACGGATGACGCCCGGCCAGCTGGCCTTGATGGCGAGGTAGCCTTCCTGGTCGTTGCCTTCGATTTCGGTGCCGTCCTGGTTGAGGAGTACGGGCTGCACGCCGGGCAGTGGCAGGCCGGCGCGGGCGGGCACGCTGGGCGTGATGCCGGCCAGGGCCGAAATCATGATGCCGCCGGTTTCGGTCTGCCACCAGGTATCCACGATGGGGCAGCGGCCCTTGCCCACGTGCTGGTGGTACCAGTGCCAGGCCTCTTCGTTGATGGGCTCGCCCACCGAGCCGAGCACGCGCAGGCTGCTGAGCGAATAGGCCAAAACGTGGTCGACCGGATGGGCCATGAGGGAGCGGATGGCCGTGGGCGCGGTGTAGAAAATGGTAACGCGGTGCTTGTCAATTACCTCCCAGAAACGGCCTGGCGACGGGAACGTGGGCACGCCCTCAAACAGCAGCGTGGTGCTGCCGGCCAACAGCGGGCCGTAGAGGCCATAAGTGTGGCCCGTCACCCAGCCGATGTCGGCGGTACACCAGTACACGTCGTTTTCTTCCACCTGAAACACGTTGCGGAAGGTGTAATCGGCCCACACCATGTACCCGGCCTGGGTGTGCACCACGCCCTTGGGCTTGCCGGTGCTGCCGCTGGTGTAGAGGATGAACAAGGGGTCTTCGGCGGCCATTTCTTCGGCGGGGCAGTCGGTTGGGATGCCTTTTGCCTCATCGTGGTACCACACGTCGCGACCGGCTTTCCATTGCACGGGCCAGCCGGTGTGCTCCACCACGATGACGCAGCGCACGCCGGGGCATTGCTCCAGGGCTTCATCGACCACGCTTTTGACCGGAATTTGCTTAGCGCCGCGGTTGAGGCCGTCGGCGGTGAGGACGAAACGGGCATCGGCGTCGTTGATGCGGTCGGCAATGGCGGTGGCCGAGAAGCCGGCGAACACCACCGAATGCACGGCCCCGATGCGGGCACAGGCCAGCGTGGCGATGGCGAGCTGCGGAATCATGGGCAGGTAGAGCACCACCCGGTCGCCTTTCTGCACGCCGTTTTTCTTGAGTACGTTGGCAAACTGGCACACCTGCTCGTGCAGCTCACGGTAGGTCAGGCGCAGGTGGCGGGTTTTGGGGTCATTCGGCTCGAAAACGATGGCCAGCTTGTTGGCCCGCTGGGCAAGGTGGCGGTCGAGGCAGTTCTCGGTAATATTGAGCGTAGCGCCATCGAACCAAGTGCTGGTACCAGCGGGCGAAAATTCGCCACCACGGACCGATTTCCACTTTTTACGCCAGGTGAAGGGCTCGGCTACGGTGGCCCAAAAGGCGTCGGGTTCGGCAACGGACTGCTGGTAGTCGGCTTGGTATTCTTCTGGCGTGCGGGTGCGAATGGCGGACATTTGGGAGGAATGATGAGTGTTGAATGACACGTTATAAGTTGGTAGAGGCAGGAAATGCGGGATTGCATCGCACGGAGGCCTGCTTGGGCTAAACGAAACGCTGCTCATGCCGGACTAAATTCGGCTCTCCACAAACTAAATCCCGGCAGTACAAATAGTGTTTCGGGCCTATCTACCTCCTTGTCGGCGCACACTAACACTTGCTGCTTGGTTCCGAATCGGTGCTTGGGCACACCGAACGGCCTAGAGCATGGCCGGGGCTGGGTTAGGGACCTAAAATATGCGTCAGTGCCGTGCCGACGCTGTTGCCATCGCTAGGCCGCGTCGGGCTGGTCTTCCATCAGTTTCACGTTGCGCACGTCCTTCATGTAGGCTACGCCCACGCAGAAGCAAATCAGGGCGATAACCACCGGGTAAATCAAGCCCACAATACTGCTGTGCTCTTTGGCAAATGTGCCGGCTGGTTGCGCCGCCGCCCACACTCCAATGGACGTGGCGACCAGCGGCACGAAGCCCCCGAAAATGCCGTTACCAATGTGGTAGGGCACCGACAGCGAGGTGTAGCGCACCTTGGTGGGGAACAGCTCGACGAGGTAGGCGGCAATGGGGCCGTACACCATGGTCACGAACAGCACAAGGCAGAACACCAGCGCAATCATGGCCGGTACGTTGGGCGTGAGGGCTTTCATCACGGCCGGCACGGCTTGGCCCGCGGCATCGACCGTGGCGGGCGTGATTTCGGTAAGCGGCCCGGCAAAGGCCTTCAGGCCGTAGAAAAGCGGCATGGTGAACAGCGCCCCGCAAATCATGCCCGTCATGATGATGCGCTTGCGCCCAATGCGGTCCGACAGCGAGCCGAAATACACGAACAACGGCGTGGCCAGCAGCATGGCCACCACCATGATGATGCTCGAATCGACAATGTCCAGCTTCAGCGTGGCATTCATGAAGGTGAAGGCCTGAAACTGACTGGTGTAGAATATAACGCCCTGGCCCATGGTGACGCCAAACAGCGCAATGAGCACCAGCCGGCGGTTGACGGGGTTCACGAACGAGTCGCGCAAGGGGCTCTTGCTGGTGGTGCCGGTGGCTTTGGCCTTGGCAAACAGCGGCGACTCGTGCAGTTGGCGGCGGATGTAGTACGAGGCAATAACCAGAAAGCCCGACAGCAGGAACGGAATGCGCCAGCCCCACTCCTTGAAGGCGGGCTCGCCCAAGACTTTGCGGGTGATGAGGATGACGGTAATGCTGAGAATCAGCCCGCCGGTAGCCGTAATCTGGATGAAGCTGGTGTAGTAGCCCCGCTTCTGGTCGGGCGCGTACTCGGCCACGTAGGTGGCGGCCCCGCCGTACTCGCCGCCCAACGCCAAGCCCTGCAACAGGCGAAGAATTACGACGATAACCGGGGCGGCAATGCCAATGGTGTCGTAGCTCGGAATGAGGCCGGTGATGAATGTGGCCCCGCCCATTATCAGCAGCGTGACCAAAAAGGTGTATTTCCGCCCAATCATGTCGCCGATGCGGCCAAAAAACACGGCCCCGAATGGCCGCACCACAAAGCCCGCCCCAAACACGGCCAGCGCCCCGAGCAAGGACTTGGTGAGGTCGCCGGCCTGCCCAAACAGCACCGGCCCGATGATGGCCGCCAACGAACCGAAAATGTAAAAATCGTACCACTCAATCACCGTGCCCACCGACGAGGCCGTGATAACCTGCCAGATTTGGCGAGTGGGCGTCGTGTTGTTGTCGTGCGCCACCGCCGTTCCATCGGGCTGGGTTAAACGTTGTTCTATGGGCATCGGGTTGAAAGGGTTTTGATTGGGTGGGAAGAAAAGATTGGGAACGGAAGCCAAGGTACTGGCCGCTGCCAGCAGTTTACAAATACACCTGGAACTGCATGGTCACTTCAGGCCGGTATTGCACGCTGTTCACGGTAGCGGCGCCGTTGTTGGCGGGCAGGAAAACCTGGTCGGAGAAATCGGGCCGGGCGCGGTAGTTGAGGGTAATTTTGGCGTTGTGGCCATCCAGCAGCAGGTTGAGGCCGGCATCGTACACGTTCACCGCTTTGCGGGTGCCATCCGGGTTCAACAGGCCCTCCAGGCTATTGTGCAGATAGGTCACGTAAGGCTGCAGGCGCGCCTTGGGTCCGAGCAGTTTGCGGGGCAGCAGCAGGCCGCTTTGCAGGTAGTAGGTGTGGCCCGTGCCAATGACCGGGAAGGCATTGCCCGTGAGACTGGCCGGCCCTGTGCCGCCGCCAATGCCCGTCCCCGGATTGATAACACCAACGTTGCGGACGTAATTGGGCCCAAAATCGTAGTTATAGTACACCCCATACACCGTCAGCGAGGTGTTCGAGGCCGTATCAATGGGCGCGTCGTAGTACACATCGGCGCCGAAGAGCTTGATGTCGTGCGTAGTGGTGAGCGAGTACGGGTCGAAGCCCTTGGGCGTGGGCGTGGTGCCGGCGGGCTGGGGCGTCAGGTCGGAATACGGATAGTCGGCCGCGCGCGAATACGTGGCGTTAGCGTTGTAATGAAAGCCCGCGCCGATATTCAGCACCCGTTTGGTGCCGAGGTAGGTGCCAACGGTCATGGGCACCAGATTGGCCTCTTTTTCCAGAAAAGCATACGAGAAATACCCTTGGTAAATTTTGCTGGTATTCCGGGGGTTGAACTGGGCCACGTTGGTTCGCAAACCGCTCGGGTTGGTGGCCGAAACGGGCAGCGGGTTGCTGGCCTGGTTGGTCAGAAACGCATCGTCAACGGCCAGTCGGTAGTCAAAATTACCAATGCGGCCTTTGCCATAAAAACCCAGAAAGTAGCTGAATTGGTCGGTCTGGTCGACCGTCGGAAAGTTCACCGTGGGAATGTCGATGGCCACCATCGAGGCCGTGCTGGCCGCGGTGAAGCGTGAAACTCCTGCCTGAGCGTGCAGGCCGCCGCCAATGTTCAGGTATTTGTTGATGCGGTATTCGGCCACGGCCTGGTGCAGGTACAGGGGCGAGCGTTTGCCGGGCCCGTTGGGGTCGTTGGGCACACCGCCGCTCACGGCAGCCTGGTTTTCCATGCCCAAGTCAATGTAAGTCAGGAACCGGGCGTTGAGCTGCGCCAGTATCACCAGGCGCGAGCGGCGCAACGAAAAAGCCAGCTGGTCGCTCGTGAGCTTGTTGTTGCGCAAGGTGTTGCTGTTGTTTTCATTGTATTGGGCCCACACCTGCGTCCAGCCCTGAAAGCGCAGGTATTTGGAGCCATCGGGCGAGAGGTTCACCTTCATGCCTGCGCCATACGGCACGGGTTTGGGCGGTGCCGGGGGCACCGGCGCCGCCTCGGGCGGCTGGCCGGGGGTTCTGGTCACGGGCGGCACCGTTTGGCCAATGGCAGCGGTGGCGAGCAACAGGCCGCCAACCGGCAGGATATAGCGTAGTCTTTGGGTCATAAAAGTGAAGGTAGGGCGTTGTGGTCGCGAAAGTTAAGCTGGTATTAAAAATTTTAATGTAGCAAAGCTATGTTGACTTTCCGAAGCGGTTTGGGAAGTGGTGTCATGGGTATGGTGCTTTGTTGCGCGCGGCCTCCCAGATTAAAAAGGAGTTTCCGTTCCGGGCACAGGCTTACTGCTGCTTTCCCGCCAGCACCGTGGCCAGCAGCGCATCGACGGCCAGCCCCAGCCGCCGCATATCCAGCCGCCCCAAGGTATCGGTAGACTGGTGGTAGTTCTGGTTGCGATAAAAAGCGGTGTCGGTAAGCAGCACGGCGGGGTAGCCAAAACGCCAGTAGTTGAGGTGGTCAGAGAAGTCGATGCCCGGCAGCCAGGCAGGCGCTTTAAATCGTTTGACGGGCAAGTGAGCATGGGCCCGGTAGTGGCGCGCAAACCGCCGGCCGAAGCGACCGTTGCCGAATTTCTGGGCCACCGTCACGTAGTTGCCCCGGCTGCCGTACACGAATTTTAGCGGCCCGATGGGGTAGTGCTGCGTGCCGCGCCGGTCGTCGAAATACCCCAGCATTTCGAGCGCCACCATCCCCTGCACCGGCACACCGGCGGCTTTTAGACCAGCGGCATGCACGTAGCTCCCCATCTGTTGGGTACGGAAAAACGGTGGTTCTTCCAGGGTATAAGCGACCAAATCAATTCGATACAGCAGCGCCGCTTGTTGGCCCAACAGGCGCGCCAGCTCCAGCAGGGCGGCCACGCCAGTGCCGTTGTCGTCGGCGCCGGTTTGGTTGCCGCACACATCGTAGTGCGCCCCAATGATGAGCCGAGGGCCGGTAGCGGGCCCAAACGAGCCCAGCACGTTGCGGTAAGTCTGCCCACGCACGGCATAAGGCTGTCCGCCAACTTCGTAGGCCCCAGCCGTCCGCAGCTGCTGTGCCAAATAAGCCGCTACGGAATCGAGCACGGCCGGATGCTGGTAGTTGCGAGGCTGCTCCGTGCTGGTCAGATACCGGAGGTGCTGCCGCAGCCGGGCGGTATCGGCTGCGGGTGGCGTGGGGCCGTTTTGCGCAGCCTGGGCCGCCATATTAAACCCGGAGAACACTAAAAACAGCAACGCCTTGTACATGCGGCTAAAGCTACGGCCTGGCGCATAATCCCAAAGCGACGGCTTCGTTCGGCCGCTTCGGTGTTTCCTTTGCAGCCTTATGGCCGACTTCCACTCCCTCACCCCTTCCGACCTCACGCCCGCCCAGTGGCACCCGTTTCTGGTGGGCGCCGTGGCCCCGCGCCCGGTGGCCTTTGCCAGCACCATCGACGCCGAGGGCCGCGTAAACCTGAGTCCCTACAGCTTCTTCAACGCATTCAGCTCCAACCCGCCCATCCTCGTATTCTCGCCCGCCAACCGCGTGCGCGACAACACCCAAAAGCACACCCTGCAAAACGTGCGCGAGGTGCCCGAAGTCGTCATCAACATCTGCGATTACGCGCTGGTCGAGCAGATGTCGCTGGCCAGCACCGAGTACGCCAAGGGCGTGAACGAATTCACCAAAGCCGGCCTCACCGAGCTGGCTTCCGAACTCGTGCGCCCGCCCCGCGTGGCCGAAGCGCCGGCCGCCTTCGAGTGCGTAGTGGAGCAAGTAATTGAGCTGGGCCAGAACAACGGGGCCGGTAACCTCATCATCTGCCGCGTCGTGCGCGCCCACTTTCGCCATGACATCCTCCTGCCCGACGCCACCGGCATCGACCCGTACAAGCTCGACGCCGTGGCCCGCCTGGGCGGCGATTGGTACTGCCGCGCCAGCGGCGCCAGCCTGTTCGAAGTGCCCAAGCCCAACCGCCACATTGGCATCGGCATCGACCAGCTACCTGAGCACCTGCGCAACTCCGACGTGCTCACCGGCAACGAGCTGGGCCGCCTTGCCAACATCGAGCGCGACGCCCTGCCCACACCGGAGCAAGTGGAGGAATTTAAATCCGAGCCGATGGTGGCCTACCTGTTAAATAAATACCGCGACGACGCGCCGGAACTCAAGAAACAATTGTTGCTGCTGGGTCGCCAGTTTCTAGCTGAGGGGCGGCTGGTGGAGGCGTGGAAGGTGTTGCTAATTAAATTTCCCTCTATTTGAGAGACACCACCGATTCGTCATCAAATCGTATAGGCGCAATATTGAGCAAATGAGCCACCAATACGGGTCGGGCATAAAAGGCGCGGGAAGTACTGCCGTGCCCCGCTCCCTTGGTGCGCGGCTGAATATATTTCCCTAAGCGGCCAGACAGGGGGTTACCTTGCCGCACGTTTTCCCGGATGAGGTCATAATCGGCTTTTAAAGCCCGGTGCAGTGCTGGATTGGTTAAATCAAATTCGGCAATGCTATGCAACAAGGATTGCTCTTCCCGTTGGTTTTCATGGATTCGGGCCACAATCAGCGTCTTGCGCAGCTTGTTATATAGATGACTTTCCTCGAACTCTTTCTGTGTGATTTCCACAGGGTCGAGCATCGTGATGGCGATGGTTTCTTTTACCCGCAGGCTACCATCGCGCTTGCTACGCACCAGTGAAGTCGATTTCAATTCCCAACTTCCAAAATTGGGCGCCCGCGAGCTATTTAATGGCAGGGACAAAAACCGTTCCAGCGTGTGACCGGCCCAACCTTTGTTTTTTTTGCCACCCTTAAAAATAGTGACCCCATGGGCGTGAGCGACCTGCACCAAGTCCTTATTAATTAGCTGATTCAACAGTCTGACCGCGTCGGCTCTCTCCATTTAGATGTTCTTGGTAGCCAGCATTTCTAGCGCCGGGGTTCTGTCACCCGAACTAGCAATGCGTCGGGGCGCCAGTAAGGTAATAATCGAGAAACCGGCAGCTTTATAAGTCTCTATAATGCGCGCCGTTGCCTGGTTGGTAACGACCATCGGTATTTCCTGGCGATTTAGCCAGTTTATTAAACGCAACTGGTCGTCCCAAGTAAAATCCTCTTTTCCGTATTGACTGAATGGCGTATCGTAGGGCGGGTCAACGTAGAGAAAATCATTGCCTGCCACTTTCGTGTGTTCAAAGTCATGACACGTTATCTGCCATTTGTTCAAGCCTGACTGGTACGAAGTAAAGTCTTGTGTATAGTTGATTTTCTTGTATCGTCCGAACGGAACATTAAACTCATTTTTGCTATTAAAACGACACAAACCGTTAAAGCACGTTCGATTCAAATAATAGAATAACTCGGCTGCTTTTTTAGAATGCGCCTGGCCCGCTTTAATTAAACTGTTGAATTGTGCCCGCGCCTCATAAAACGCAGATTCTTCATTATAGAAATCGGTATTTGTCACCAAGCCTTTCTGTAACCACTGATAAAAATTTATCAGGTGCTCATTGCTATCTGACAATAGTGCTTGTCTCGGTTTCAAACCCAACGCAACGCCCATTCCCCCAACAAATGGCTCTACTAGTCGGCGGCGATGAAACTGCTGCCAAATAGGCTGTAAGTATGGCAGTAACCAACGCTTGCCTCCCGCCCATTTGAGCGCGGGGGTGAGAACACAATTTTCTACTGTGGGATTATAATCCGGAAATAATGAACCTGCTACCTTATTCAAAATTCAATAATTAATTCCGCACCGCAATCAACAGCCCCAATTCCTTGTACCGCAAATTAAATTTCTTCGCAATCATCGCATTGGTCAGCGAGCCGCGGTAGATATACACGCCGCTGCGGAAATGCTCGTTGGTGAACAGCACCTCGTTGATACCGCCGTGCTGGCTGATTTCCTGCAGAATGGGCGTGAAGATGTTGCTCAGCGCGTTGGTGGCGGTGCGGGGCACGCGCGAGGCAATGTTGGGCACGCAGTAGTGTACCACGTCGTACTTGCGAAACACGGGCTTGCTGTGGCTGGTCATCTCGCTGGTTTCGAAGCAGCCGCCCTGGTCGATGCTCACGTCGATAACCACGGAGCCGGGCGACATGCTGGCCACCATTTCCTCGGGCACCATGAAGGGAATGCGGCCGTCCTCCACGGCCAAGGCTCCAATCACCACATCAGCCCGACGGATTTGCTGGCTGAGCGCGAAGGTATCCAACGTACTGGTGTAGAGCTGCATGCCCAGGTTGTGCTTAAGGCGGCGCAGCTTGTAGAGGTGGTTGTCGAACACCTTCACCTCGGCCCCGAGGCCAGTGGCGGCGCGGGCGGCGTATTCGGCCACCGTGCCGGCCCCGAGAATGACGACCTGCGACGGTGGCACGCCCGTGATGCCGCCCAGAATAATGCCCTTGCCTTCGTTGGAGCGGGCCAGGTATTCGGCCGCAATCAGCATCACCGTCGAGCCCGCAATTTCGCTCATGGCGCGCACCACGGGGCGGGCGCCGCTGGGGTCCTTCATCAGCTCGAAGCCGATGGCATTGATTTTTTTGCGGGCCAGCGCCGCAATGTATTCCTGGGTCATGGAACCCATTTGCAGGGCCGAAATCAGGGTTTGGCCGGGGTGTAGCAGCTCAATTTCCTCTAGCGTCGGCGGGGCCACTTTCAGCAGCACATCGGCCTTGAAAACTTCTTCGGTGGAGTAGGCAATCTGAGCGCCAGCTTCGGAGTAGGCGTGGTCGGCGTACTTGCTGGGCTCGCCGGCGCCGGCTTCAATCAGCACTTCGTGGCCTTCGGTCACGAGGTGTTGCACGGCTTCGGGCGTGAGGCCGATGCGGTTTTCCTGCAGCGAGGTTTCGCGGGGCAGGCCGATAAACAGTTTTCGCTTGCGCGTTTCCACCGCCAGCATCGATTCCTGCGTGAAATAGGCGCGGCTCGTGGCCAGGGACTCAAAACCGGAGGGTAGCTGTTCGGGCATGGGGACGGTGTGAATTCAAAATGCAGCCGTTGAGCATTGAAACCTGACGCCAAGCATCGGTTATCAACTGCTAATGCGTCATCGCTAATTCTTAATTGATAATTTTTACTTCGATTTTCCGGCTTTCGGCATTCAGCACGTCCAATTGAACTTTGAGATGGGGCGCCGGCAACAGTTCCGCCACACGGGCGGGCCATTCCACCAAACAAAGATACCCGGAATCAAAGTACTCTGCGGCGCCCATTCGCTCAGCTTCTTCCACCGAATCGATGCGGTAGAAATCGAAGTGGTACACGGGTTCGTCGTGGCCGTCGCGGTACTCGTTGACCAAGGAAAAAGTGGGGCTGCTCACGTCGTCGGCCACGCCCAGCTCCGCCGCCAGGGCACGAATCAGCGTGGTCTTGCCCGCTCCCATTTCGCCCTCGAAAGCAACCACCGAGCAGCCTGCTTCGGCAATGGCGGCGCGTAGCTGGGCAGCGGCAGCCGGCAGCGCTGCCTGGGTGGGAATAGGGATTGACAAAGGCGACATGCCACAAAATTACCCCCTGCCCGCGACATACGGCGGAGGTAAGCGGGATTAATTCGGGTTGCAACGGCCTTTTCCCTTTTGCTCCGGCTGATTCCAAACCTGGAGAAAACCCGGAGCAGCGCATCGGTTAACGAATCCAAAACCATGGGATTTAAGGGCCGACGGGGTATTTCCGGAGCCTTGGTGGCAACATTTCCTCCTTCTTTCCCCACCCAGTCCTTTACCTTCGTGGGCCGAAGCGGCATTTATACCCCCGTTTTTTCATGCAAGTATCTAAAATGGCAGCCGGACTCATCGGCTCTGAAATCATTCGAATTGGCAACCAGGTAAGCGAACAGGTGCGCCAGGGCGCGAACATCTGCAACCTGACCATTGGCGATTTCGACTCCAAGATTTTTCCGATTCCGGCCGGGCTCACCAGCGGCATCATCGGGGCTTACCAGGCCGGCCAAACCAACTACCCGCCCGCTGCCGGCATGGCCGACCTGCGCCAAAGTGTGGCTGACTTTCTGAAAAACCGCCAGGGCCTGGTGTACAGCCCCAACGATATTCTGATTGCTGGCGGCTCGCGCCCGCTCATCTACGCTACCTACCGGGCGCTGCTCGACGAGGGCGACCGGGCCATTTTTCCACTTCCCAGCTGGAACAACAACCACTACTGCCACCTCGTAGGGGCCACGCCCGTTGCCGTGGCTACCCAGCCCGAAAACAACTTCATGCCCACGGCGGCCGACCTGGCGCCGCACGTAGCGGGCGCCAACCTGTTGGCCCTGTGCTCGCCGCTGAACCCGACCGGTACGGTATTCACCAAGGAAGGCCTGGAGGAAATCTGCGACTTGGTGATTGCCGAAAACAAGCGCCGCGGCCCCGACGAAAAGCCCCTCTACATTCTCTACGACCAGATTTACTGGCTCCTCACCTTCGGCCAGGCCAAGCACTTCGACCCCGTGAGCCTGCGCCCCGAGCTGCGCGACTACGTCATCTACATCGACGGCACTTCTAAGTGCTTCGCTGCCACGGGCGTGCGCGTGGGCTATAGCTTCGGTCCGGCCACCATCATCAACAAGATGAAGTCCATCCTGGGCCACGTCGGCGCCTGGGCGCCCAAGGCCGAGCAGGTAGCCACCGGCAAATTTCTGCCCCAAACCGACGCCGTCGATGAGTTTCTAACCAGTATTAAAGGCCGCCTGCAAACCTCGCTCACTGCGCTATTCGAGGGGCTGAAAGAACTCAAAGCCCAGGGCTACCCCGTCGATGCCGTGGCTCCGGCCGGCGCCATCTACCTCACCGCCAAAATCGACGTGCTGGGCCGCACCGCCCCCGACGGTACGGCGCTCACCACCACGGCCGAACTCACCTCCTACCTCATTTCGGAAGCAAAGTTGGCGCTGGTGCCTTTTAGCGCCTTCGGCTCGCCCGCTTCAGAGCCTTGGTTCCGCGCCTCGGTTGGCGCTGAAACCGTAGAATCGATTCTGGCAGCCCTGCCGCGTCTGAAAGCGGCCCTGGACAAGCTGAAGTAGGGGAAACTAGCTTAGCCGGTACTTACGCTTGGCTAAGGAAGATAACTATGTAAAAGAGGGACGTCGTTACCGACGCCCCTCTTTTAGTGCAAAAAAGGCTGTCAGCAGTGCTGACAGCCTTTGAGCAAGGCCAAATGCAAATCAGTACTCTGCTTTCTTGCTTAATCAAGCAGTTTCACCGGTCGCAAATTGGCTTTTACCTAATGATAAAATATAATAATTTATAAACACGTACTATACCAGCGTTTTGTGACTAGCTAATTATAGTTCTACTGACAGCGCAAATACCGGATAGTATTCTTGCAAAAGCACTAATTATTCTCACATATTACGTCACAAATGTATAGTGAGTTTCGGTGATAGTGCAAATTAATTTTGCACTTTTCTGTTGGATTATACCTTTTTTACTTCCTTCTTCCTCATTATGAGGATAAAGCTGAATAAAGCGGGCTCTGCAGGCTCACGCCAAATTGTAGGCGCCTGAATTAAGTTCTACTTCATTAGGTGTGAAAGCTGATTGATGCATGGGCCTCTTTCTGCAATGAAATAGTGAATGCCGACCAGTAAGGGGCTAAGATGCTATAGCTATATGAACTGAGTAAAGGGAGAAATTGCGACTGCTTTCAGCCGACTTGCACCGACACCGCGTCCGTTACCTACCGCGCGTGAATCAGCCTCTTTTACCACTTTGTTCAGTTCATGACTGCTTCCTGCAACCACCCCCTGCACACCTTTTCGCTGGCCCTGGCAATGGGTGCGGCAGCCGCTATGCCTACTCACGCCCAAGTCGTTGCTTTCCCCGGAGCCGAGGGGTTCGGTCGCTTGGCCACCGGTGGCCGTGGGGGCAAAGTTGTCGAGGTGACCACCCTTGCCGACGCGGGGCCGGGCAGTTTCCGGGAAGCCTTCGCGCAGTACCCCGGCGAGCCCATCACCATTGTGTTTCGGGTGGGCGGACTGATTGAGCTTAAATCTGCCCTGAAACCCTCGCGCTCTAATGTCACCATTGCGGGGCAGACGGCGCCGGGCGATGGCATCTGCCTGAAAAACTATAGTTTTAAACTACACGGCGACAACTTGATTGTGCGCTACCTGCGCTCGCGGCCCGGCAATACGTCGGGGGCCAACGTGTCTGGTGTGTATGGGCTGAACATGGAAAACTGCCGCAATTTCATCGTCGACCATTGCTCCATGAGCTGGTCGATTGAAGAAGCGGCCACGTTCTACGACAACAAGTACTCCACCGTGCAGTGGTGCATCATCAGCGAAAGCCTGAACTCGTCGTTCAATGGCAAGGGCGACCACGGCTACGCCGGTGTGTGGGGCGGGCAGTACGCCTCCTACCACCACAACCTGGTGGCGCACCACCACAGCCGCGCCATCCGCTTCAACGGCGCCCGGGCCCACGACACCACGGCCGTGGTCGACTACCGCAACAATGTGATTTACAACTGGGGTAACATGCGCGCCGCCTACGGCAACGAAGTTAAAATCAACGGCGGCGCGGGCCAGTTGAACATGGTGAACAACTACTACAAAAGCGGGCCGGCGACCCCGGCGGACCGGGCAGCCGTTATCTTCGACATTACCGAAGCTTACGATGCCGCCAAGCCGGATAAGCCGGTTGCTACAGTATACACAGCAGGCAATTACGATGCGGGCTACCCCGCCGTCACGGCCGATAACTGGAAGGGCATCCGGCTGCATTATTACCCCGAGACAGCGGCCAACTTTGCTCGCTTCCGGCAAAAGGCGGAAACGCCTAATCTGGCGCCCATCACTACCCAATCGGCCGAGGCCGCTTACCGTGCCGTACTGGCCGACGCCGGGGCCACCGTGCCGGTGCGCGACGCGGTGGACGCGCGCATTGTGCAGGAAACCCGCACCGGCACGGCCAGCGGCAGCAGCCCGGGCGGCAGCGCCACGTATGGCCTGCATCAGGGCATTATCGACACGCAAACAGATGTCGGCGGCTGGCCCGCCTACAGGGGCGGCACTGCGCCCCCCGATGCCGACCACGACGGCATGCCCGATGCCTGGGAAACCAGCCACGGCCTGAACCCCAGGAACGAAGCCGACCGCAACGCCCTTGGTACCGCTGGCTACACCCGCCTCGAAGAGTACCTCAACAGCCTGGCCAGCAGCAGCGAGCTGATGGCTACACCCAAGCCCTCGCGTCAGCAGAAAGGGCGCTAAAAGTAGGCCGGCAAGGTGCATAAGTCAGGCTGGTTGCAGGTGGCATTCAACATACCAGGGCAACCATGCTGAATCACTTTTAACACCAGCAATGTGTCATTTGAATGAAAAAGGCATCCTATCAATACGCCACTTCTGGCGTGTCCCTTCTCACTTCAATTCTTTCCAACATGCTGTTCAGGACAACTTATTTAGCCGGGTTGTTGAGTCTGGGAACGATGCTTATCAATCGTGCCCAGGCGCAGTCATCCGATGATTCATCTGCTCAGGGCAAGCCCGGTATCGAGGTCACAAAATCCGCTGAATTGGCGAAACCACAGAATAAGCCCATTCGAATAACCTGCGCCAGCACGCTTACCGCCAGCAATATGCCCTTGTGTGTAGTAGATGGAAAGTTGATGCAGGAACAGGACCTAAAGTCAATTAACCCGAATGACATTGAAGCCCTGCAGGTACTGAAAGGGGCCGCCGCCACTGCCCTTTACGGCAGCAGGGCTGCCAACGGAGCCATTATAATCACGCTGAAACACCGCCCCCGAAAATACCTCTATCAGCCTGCAAAAGAAGAAAGCCGCCTCAATTGAGGCAGCTTTCTTCTTTGTTTGCATAAGGCAATTACTACCCTTTCGGCGTGAGCGTCACATAAGGAATGATGCACTCTTCCAGCGAAATGCCGCCGTGTTGGAACGTGTCCTTGTAGTAGTTCACGTAGTAGTTGTAGTTGTTGGGGTAGGCGAAAAAGTAGTCGCCAATGGTGAATACGTACGCCGTGCTCACATTCTCGCGCGGCAGGAAAATCGATTCCGGTTTGCGCACCACGTACACGTCGCGCGAGTCGTCGAAGCCCAGGTTTTTGCCGTGCTTGTAGCGCAGGTTGGTGTTGGTATTGCGGTCGCCCACAATCTTATACGGGCGCTTGCAGCGGATGGTGCCGTGGTCGGTGGTGATGATGAGCTTGCCTTTTTTCTCGGCAATCTGCTGCATCATCTCATACAGCGGCGAGTGCAGGAACCACGAGCGGGTGATGCTGCGGTAGGCCGATTCGTCGGCCGCCAGCTCCCGAATCATGGCCATGTCGGTGCGGGCGTGCGAGAGCATGTCCACGAAATTGTAGACAATGACGTTGCACTTGTAATTATTGTGCAGGTTGCTCATTTTGCCCAGCAAATCCTTGCCGGCTTGCAGGTTCGTTACCTTGTGGTAGCTGTGCTTGGCCTTCTGGTTATTCTTCTGGAAATTAATTTCCATGAATTCAGCCTCGTGCAGGTTTTTGCCTTCGTCGTCGTCGTCGGTCACCCAGAGGTTGGGGTATTTTTTCTGGATATCCGACGGCATCATGCCCGAGAAAATGGCGTTGCGCGCATAAGCCGTCGTGGTGGGCAGAATGGCGTAGTACATTTCCTCGCTGTCCACGGTGAACATTTCGGTGATAATCGGCTCGAGCACTTTCCACTGGTCGTAGCGCAGGTTGTCGATGAGCACAAAGTACACGGGGGTGTCGCCGGTGGCTTTCAGCGTCGGGAATACCCGCTCTTTGAACAGCTGGTGCGACATGAGCGGCGCATCCTTGTCGTCGCCGTTCACCCAATCCTCGTAATTCTCGGTGATGAAGCGGCCGAAATACGAGTTGGCTTCGTCCTTTTGCATGTTAAAGACTTCGGCCATGCTTTTGCCTTCGGTCTCGTTGATTTCCAGCTCCCAATACACCAGCTTCTTGTAAACCTCGGCCCACTCCGAGGGCGAAAGGCGGTCGGACAACTGCATGCCGAGCTGGCGAAAATCGCGCTGGTAGCCCGAGTTGGTGGCTTCGCTGATGAGGCGCTTGTTATCCAGCACCTTTTTCACCGACAGCAGAATCTGGCTCGGATTAACCGGCTTAATTAAATAATCGGCGATTTTCGCACCAATGGCCGACTCCATAATGTGCTCTTCCTCGCTCTTGGTAATCATCACCACGGGCACGGTAGGCCGGATGGCTTTGATTTCGGTGAGGGTTTGCAGGCCGGTGAGGCCGGGCATGTTCTCATCAAGAAACACGAGGTCGTAACTCTTCTCCTGAATTTCCTCGATGGCATCAGCCCCGCTGTTGACGGGGGTCACGTCGTAGCCTTTCTCCTTGAGAAACAGCAGGTGCGGCTTGAGCAAGTCGATTTCGTCGTCGGCCCAGAGAATGGTGGTTTGTTGCATAGATAGGGACTGAGGGTCTTGGGGACTTGGGGTCTTGGTTTGCGTTAGTAACGTAAGACGTCCCGAATGGATATCGTAAAACGCAATTGCGTTCAGCTACGGAGTGATGAGCTTGCTCAAACGGTGCGCCGTAGTTTCGCGTTCAGTCAGGGACGGGCGGCGGGTGCAAATGTTGCCTGTTTCGTGGCAGTATGCCCGCATTTCTGTTTTCTGCCTTCCGCTCCTTCCCCTTTTGGCCGCCTCTGTGAATAAGAAAAAAATCTTCAACGACCCCGTCTACGGCTTCGTCACCATCCCCACGGAGTTTTTGTTCGACCTCATCGAGCACCGCTACTTTCAGCGGCTGCGGCGCATTCAGCAGCTCGGGCTCACGGGGTTTGTGTATCCGGGGGCGCTGCACACGCGCTTTCACCACGCGCTGGGTGCCATGCACCTGATGTCGCTGGCCCTGCGCACGCTCAAGGACAAAGGGGTAAAGATTTCGGCCGCCGAGGGCGAAGCGGCGCTGGCCGCCATTCTGCTGCACGACGTGGGGCACGGCCCCCTCTCCCACGCGCTTGAAACGGCTATTTTTCAGGACGTGCCGCACGAGCAGCTTTCGTTGTTTCTGATGCAGCGGCTTAACGCCGAGTTTCACGGCAAGCTGAGCCTGGCCATTGCCATGTTTGACGGCACGTATGCCCGACCGTTTTTTCATCAGCTCGTGAGCAGCCAGCTCGACATGGACCGGCTCGATTACCTCAACCGCGACTCCTTTTATACCGGCGTGGAAGAAGGCCGCCCCGGTGCCGACCGCCTCATCAAAATGCTGCGCGTGCACGACGAACAGCTGGTGCTCGAAGAAAAAGCGGTCTACTCGGTCGAGAACTTCCTGGTGAGCCGGCGGCTGATGTACTGGCAGGTGTACCTGCACAAAACCGTGACTTCGGCCGAGCAAATGGTTATCCGGGTGGTGCAACGCGCCCGCGACCTGGCCCGGCGCGGCGTAGAGGTGCCCGCCAATACCTGCCTGGGCTACTTCCTGGGCCGGGCCGTGAGCCTGGAGGAGTTCGAGAAAAACGAGAAAATCCTCAGCCATTTTGTGGAGCTGGACGACTACGATATCTGGTCGGCCATCAAGGCCTGGGCCGGCCACCCCGATAAGGTGCTCAGCTACCTCGCCAAAAGCATTCTGCACCGCAACCTGCTCAAAATTGTGCTGGCGCCCGAGGCCTTCGACGAAGAGTTCCGCCTGGGCATCCGCGAGCTAATCGAAGAGAAATTCGGCTTGTCGCCCGAAGAAGCCGAGTTGCTGATGATATCCGGCCGCCTGAGCAATAGCGCTTATAATCCCAGCGGCGAGCCCATCGAAATACTGACCAAAAAAGGCGATGTAGTAAACGTCATGGAAGCCTCCGACCTGCCCAACATTCGAGCCCTGAGCCAACGGGTTGAGAAATTCTACATCTGCTACCCAAAAGAAATAGTATAATCAATTGTAAATGAGCATTATGGTGAGCACAGTGCAGCATCTTTGCCTCGATACTAATCCAATCGATTGATTTACTACAGCCGTAAAGATGCTGCGCTGCGCTCGGCATGACGTTCTGGATAGCAACCGCCCCCTAATTTTGCTGCCTATGGAATTTACCGTTCAGCAAATTGCCGAAGTTCTCGGCGGCACCGTTCAGGGCGATGCTTCCCAGGGCATCTCCAGCCTGGCCAAGATTGAAGAAGCCCAGGCGGGCTCCCTCACGTTTCTTTCGAACGCCAAATACGAGCCTTTTTTGTACACCACCGGGGCCTCGGCGGTCATTGTGGGCCGCGAGCAGGAACTGCGCGAAGCCGTCAAGCCCACCCTCATCCGGGTCGAGAATCCCTACCTTGCTTTCAGCCAGCTGCTCGAATTCTACGCACAGGCCACCCGCACCGGCAAGCGCGGCGTGGAGCAGCCCTCCTACTTTGGCGCAAGTTCCGAAATAGGTTCCGGGCACTACCGGGGCGCTTTTTCCTACGTCGGCGAAGGCTGCAAGCTGGGCGAAAACGTACTGATTTTTCCGCACGCCTACATCGGCGACCGGGTCACGATTGGGGCGGGCAGCATCATCCACGCCGGGGCCAAAATTTATTCGGACACCGTCATCGGGCAGTTTTGCGTCGTCAAGGCGGGCGCCGTGGTGGGCACCGACGGCTTTGGGTTCGCGCCGCAGCCCGATGGCAGTTATAAGGCCATTCCCCAAATCGGGAACGTGGTGCTGGAAGATTTTGTGAGCATCGGGGCCAACGCCACCATCGACTGCGCCACCCTGGGCTCAACCCGCGTGGGCCGGGGCAGCAAAATCGACAACCTGGTGCAGCTGGCGCACAACGTCGAAATCGGCCAGCACACCGTCATCGCGGCCCAAACCGGCATCGCGGGCTCGGCCAAAATCGGCGACCATTGCGTGCTGGCGGGGCAGGTGGGCATGGCCGGCCACGTCACCCTGGCCAACAAAACCACCGTCACGGCCCAGTCGGGCATCGGCAAGAACGTGAAGCAGGAAGGCACCATTCTGCAGGGGTCTACCGCCTTCGACTTCAAGCAAAACCAGCGAGCCCAAATCGTTTTTCGCCGGCTGCCCGAATTGGAGCAGCGCGTGAGCGAGTTGGAAAAGGCAAAAAACGCGACGGAAAAGCCCTAGCTTTGTAGTCTCTTAGTTGTTCGTTGCTAGTTGTCAGTTGCTAGGGCTTTTCCGGCTTAGCGTGCTCACAACTGACAACTGACAACTGACAACTAACCGAAATGAACGACAAGCAACACACCATTCAGGCGCCCGTGACCGTGCGCGGCATTGGCCTGCACACCGGCGTGGAAGCCACCATGACGTTTTGCCCCGCCCCGGTGGGCCACGGCTATAAGTTTCAACGCGTGGATTTGCCCGGCCAGCCCATCGTGGATGCCGACGTAGACAACGTGGTGGACCTGAGCCGCGGCACCACCATCGAGCAGAACGGAGCCCGCGTGAATACCGTGGAGCACACCCTGGCCGCCTTGGTGGGCTTGCAGCTTGACAACGTGCTGATTCAGCTCTCCGGCCCCGAGCCGCCCATCATGGACGGGTCGTCGGCGGAGTTCATTAAGGCGCTGACGACGGTGGGCTTCGAGGAGCAGAATGCGCTGCGCAACTATTACGAAATCCCGGAAAGCATTCGCTACGTCGACAACGCCCGTGGCGTGGAAATCGCGGCCCTGCCCCTGTCCGACTACCGCCTGACGGTGATGGTGGACTACAACTCGCCGGTGCTGGGTTCGCAGCACGCCACGCTCACGGATATTGGCCTGTTCAGCGAAGAAATTGCCTCGTCGCGCACCTTTTGCTTTTTGCACGAGCTGGAAATGCTCTACAAAAACAACCTGATTCGGGGCGGCGACCTGAGCAACGCCATCGTGGTGGTCGACCGCGTGGTGACCGACGACGAGCTGAACGACTTGGCCAAGATGCTGGGCAAGCCCCGCGTGTCGGTGAAGAAGGAAGGCATTTTGAACAACGTGGACCTGCGCCACAAAAACGAGCCGGCCCGCCACAAGCTGCTCGACCTTGTGGGCGACCTGGCCCTGGTGGGCCGCCCGCTGAAAGGCCAGATTCTGGCCGCCCGCCCCGGCCACGCGGCCAACGTCGCCTTCGCCAAGAAGATTAAGAAAAAGATGCTGGAGGCGCGCAGCAACCCCGTGCCGGTGTACGACATGAACCGCGAGCCGGTGATGGACATCAACCGCATCATGCAGGTGCTGCCCCACCGCTACCCGTTCATGATGATTGACAAAGTCATTCACCTGGACGACCAGGTGGTGACGGCCGTGAAAAACGTGTCCATCAACGAGCCCTTCTTCCAGGGCCACTTCCCCGGCAACCCGGTGATGCCCGGCGTGCTGCAGATTGAGGGCCTGGCCCAGACCGGCGGCATTCTGGTGATGAACACCGTGTCGGACCCCGAAAACTACTGGCAATACTTTCTGGGCATCGAAAATGCCCGCTTCCGCAAAAAAGTGCTGCCCGGCGACACCATTATCTACCACTGCCAGCTGCTGGCCCCCATCAAGCGCGGCATTGCCAAAATGCGGGGCCAAGCCTTCGTGAACGGCAAAGTGGTGTGCGAAGCCGAGATGAGCGCTGCCATCGTCCGCAAAGACGCCTAAAAATCAATGAACAATTATCAATGAGCAATGAGCAATTGGCTACTAAACCTTTCACGCTCCTTGTCTGATAATTGTTAATTGCTCATTGTTAATTGTTAATTGAGTAGAATGATTTCTCCCCTTGCCCATATTCACCCCGAAGCTCGCCTTGCGCCGGGCGTAATCGTTGAACCGTTTACGACCATTGCGGCCGATGTCGAAATTGGAGAGGGCACTTGGATTGGGCCGAACGTGACCGTCATGAGCGGGGCGCGCATTGGGGCGCACTGCCAGGTATTTCCGGGGGCTGTGGTGGGCGCGGTGCCGCAGGACCTGAAGTTTGCCGGGGAGAAAACCACTGCCGTTATCGGCGACCATACCGTGATTCGGGAGTGCGTGACCGTGAACCGCGGCACCGTGGAGCGCGGCGAAACCCGCGTGGGCAGCCACTGCCTGCTCATGGCCTACGTGCACGTAGCGCACGACTGCATCATTGGCCACCACTGCATTCTGGCCAATACGGTGCAGGTGGCGGGCCACGTCGAAATCGGGGACTACGCCATTGTCGGCGGCTCGTCGGCGGTGCACCAGTTCGTAAAAATCGGCGCCCACGCCATGATTTCGGGCGGCTCGCTCGTACGCAAGGACGTGCCGCCGTATGTGAAAGCCGGCCGGGAGCCCCTCTCCTACGCCGGGGCCAACTCGGTGGGCCTGCGCCGCCGTGGCTTCAGCGAAGACGCCATCAACCTGGTGCAACAGCTGTACCGCACGCTCTTTTTGGGAGGCCTCAACAACCACGACGCCCTGGCCCAGATTGAACGGGAATTGCCGGCTACTCCGGAGCGCGACACGGCCGTTGACTTTGTGCGCGCCGCCACGCGCGGCATCATCAAAGGCCCCAAGCGGGGCCGGCCCGACGGCAGCGAATCGGAGTAACGCGGGGCTAAACAGATGAACGTCATCATATGTTTGTGGTGGTACCCCATTGGGCCAAGCCACAGTTTGTCATTGGTCTTAAAGACCGTTCAGCATG
>NZ_JAERQF010000026.1 GCF_016734815.1 Hymenobacter rubidus | reverse complement strand
TCCATCAGCCAGCAAAAAGCCCCGCCGGAAAATCCGAACGGGGCCTTATACCTGTCAACCTTTAGCCGGACGAGACACTAAGGTTGTCAGAACGTCATGCTGAGCGGAGTTGAAGCATCTCTACCGCTTCGTTGAATCGATTGAATTACTACTGCGGTAGAGATGCTTCGACTGCGCTCAGCATGACGTCCGATTTTAACTCCTTACTCCACCACCAAGCGTTGGGTTTGCTGCTGGGCGTCGGAGCGCAGCTGCACGATGTAGACACCGGGGGCGAGTTTGCCGAGCGGCAGCTCGCGGGTGTGGGTGCCGCTGCTTTCGCGCACGGTGGGGAGGGTTAGCACGTTTTGACCCAACACGTTGCGCACAGTGAGTTGCACGGTGCCGGTAGCGGGCAACTCATAGAGCACGGTGGTGCTGCCGCTGGCGGGGTTAGGCGCCACGCTCAGGTGGAAGGTGGCGGCTGCTTGCGCGGTGCTGGAAGCCAGGGTGATGCGGCGAATGCGGGCGCTGGTGTACACGGCAAACTGCCCGACGTTGAGGTTGAGCAGGTCGTGGGTGTTGGTGACGGTGATGCTGTCGCCGGTGAGGTAGTTGTACCATTTGCCGGTTTGCTGGAAGCTGGGGTCTACCTGGTCGCTAAACAGGCCGAAGTTGCCGACCACCGTGATTTTCAGGGCCGGGTCGGTGACGTGCATCACCTTGGACTGCCCACTAAGGGCCCCGCTGAACGTGCCCGTGCTGAAGCCCGGCCGCTTGCGCAGGGCAATAAGGTTGGCGTAGGTATCGCGCAGGTGGCGGCGGTTGGCATCCTGCAGGTAGTTCCACAAAATGGGTTTGGCGCCCACGCGGCCGTTCTGGTTGATGTCGATGTCGTAGCCCACCTCGCCAAATTCCCACACCATTTTGGCGCCGGGGATGGGGAAGAAGAAGGCGGCATTCATTTCCATGCGGGCCAGGGCGGTGGCCAGGTTGCGCATGTCGTAGCCGGCGCCGTTGTTCAGGCCGTAGTTGAGGGCGTCGTACATCAGGCGCTGCTCGTCGTGGCTTTCCATGTAAGTCACCAGGCCGGGCTGCTGCCAGCCGCGGTTGCCGTAGTAGCCGTAACCGAAATCGGTGTTGTTGGTGCGGCCCTGGCCGGCCTGGTCGTAGGCATAGTTCAGGTTGCCCCACAGCATCATGCCGGCGTTGGCCAGCACGGTTTCCTCGCTGTTGTCGGCAAAGTGCTCCAGGATGGCGTAGGTGCCGGCGCGGTTAGTTTGCATGCGGGTGTAATAGTCCATCCAGATGTTGATGCGCGACTGGTCGTACTGGCCCCACTGGGCTACGTTGTTGCCCGAGTTCACCTGGGTGAAGCCCTTGCTCAGGTCGAAGCGGTAGCCATCGACACGGTACTCGTTCACCCAGAAATCCATCACGTTCTTGCTGAACGCCCGCGTGAAGGCGCTTTCGTGGTTGAAGTCGTAGCCCACGTTGAAGGGGTGGGTAGCCACCCGGTTGAACCAGGGGTTGTCGAGAGTAGGCCCACCGGCATCCGAATACAGCTGCACCATGGGGCTCTGGCCGAAGGAATGGTTCAGCACCATGTCGAGCACCACGGCGATGCCGCGGCGGTGGCATTCATCGATGAGGGTTTTGAGGGCGGTTTTGGTGCCGTAGTATTTGTCGGGGGCGAAGTAGAAGCTCGGGTTGTAGCCCCAGCTGTCGTTGCCCTCAAACTCGTTCACCGGCATCAGCTCGATGCAGTTCACGCCCAGGCGCTGAATGTAGCGCAGGGTATCGCGCAGAGTCTGGTAGTCGTGGCGGGCCAGGTAGTCGCGCAGGTGCAGCTCATAAATCACGAGGTCGGTTTTGGCCGGGCGCGTGAAGTTGTTCACCTGCCAGGTATAGGCCGGCTGGTTGGTCTGGAACGTGGCCATGATGCCGGTTTGCCCGGTGGGGTAGCGCAGGCCAGGGTAAGTCACGGCCGGCACGTACTGGTCGTTGTTGGGGTCGAGCACCTTCTCGGTGTAGGGGTCGGCCACACGCAGGGTGCCATCCACGAGGTACTGGTAGGCGTATTCCTGGCCGGGGGTGAGGCCGTTGAGCTGCACCCACCACATGTTGCCATCGGGCGTCTTGTTCATGAAGCCCGCGCTGACGGTCTGGAAGTTGTTGAACTCGCCCACGGCGTACACAAACTGCTTGTTGGGGGCCGTGAGGGCCAGAATAACGGACGTACCGCCGGCCAGATAGGTCACCCCCTCGTGGGCGCCGGCGGGCAGGGCCGCCACCGTCACGGTGGGCCGCACCACCAGAATCACGGAATCGGACACGGCCGTGGTGCCGGTGCCGGCCGTCAAGCGCAACACGTTGCGGCCCGACTGGGTGGGCGTGGCATTGCTGCTGATGGTGGTGGCATTGGTGGCCTGCGCAATCTGGGTGCCGTTCAGGGTCAGCGTCAGCGTGGTCGACTGAGCGCTTTCGCCGGTGACGGGAATGGCCACGTTGGCAGGCACAAACTGCGGATTGGCCGAATGCGCCGGGGCCGTGATGCGCACGGCCGGGCCGCCCTGGTAGGCATCCACGAAAATGTCGCTGCCGCCGGCTGCCCGGCCCACCACGGAGCCATCAGCATTCTTGAAAATCATGCCCAGGCGTAGCAGCGTTTCGGCCGCCGGGATGGGGTAGTACGTGCGCGGCGTGAAGGTGATGCGGTAAAGGTTGGGGTTGCTGGCATCGCGGGTCATCAGCGCGGTGGGGTCGGCGGTGCCAAAGCTGGGGCTGTGCACGTTGCGCCAGTTCACGTTGCTGCTGCTCAGGTTGGTGACGGTGCCGGTCCAGATGTAGACGTTGCCGGTGAAATTGGCCAGCGCGGCGTTGCCCTGGGTGGCGTCGTAGGTAATGGTCACCGGCGTGGTGTCGGTGAAGAACACCGGGGAGGTGCTCACCTGGGCCTGGGCCGTCCAGGCTAGCAGCGTCAGCAGCAAGCCCGTTAAGCGTCGAAGTTTGTTCATGGGGAATTCTGTCAGGAAAATGAGTGGAAGTGAGAAAGCGAGGGATTTGGCCGCGAAGCCGGATTTTGTGGAAACGTTTGCAACGGTCCGATGGAATTAATTCACCGGTCAAAACAAGTCGCAAGATACGGAATCTTCACCGCCAGGCCATTTTCAGGGGTGTACCTTTGGCCTTTCTTTTCGGTTCGCATGGCGTCAGCCTTCTTCATATCGGTTTTGCCGCGGTTAAAGTTTCTGGTGGTGCTGGCAATTGCCGGCGCAGGGTGCGGGCCCTTCACCAGCCGGGCCCAGGCCCTGCTCCCACTGGCCGCCAGCGCTAGTCCAGCTGCGGTGGCCAGCGCGCCGATACCGATTGATTCGGCCGCCCAACGACGGCGGCGCCTGCGCCTGCTGGTGGGCGGCTCGGCCCTGAGCTACGGCGTCATCTACACGGGCCTCACCACGGCCTGGTACACCGGCGAGCGGGTGCCGCTGCACTGGTTCAACGACCTGCCCGAGTGGCAGCAACTGGATAAGTGCGGGCACTTCTGGGGCGCCTTTCAGGAAAGCCGGGGCGCCGTGGACATGCTGCGCTGGGCTGGCCTGAGCGAGAAAAAAGCCATTTGGTACGGCTCCTTCGTGGGGTTCGCCATCCAGAGCCCGCTCGAACTCCTCGACGGCCAGGACCCGGCCTACGGCGCCTCGGCCACCGATTTGGCGGCCAACTTCCTGGGCTCGGCCACACTGCTGGCCCAGCAGCTGGCCTGGCACGACGTCCGCATCCTGCCCAAATGGTCGTTTCACCTCACCAGCTACGCCAAGATGCGGCCCAATGTGCTGGGCAGCAACGTGCCCGAGCGCTGGCTGAAGGATTACAACGGCCAAACCTACTGGCTCTGCACCGACGTGGGCGCTTTCCTCAAGCCCGGCAACCGCTGGCCGCGCTGGCTGCAACCGGCCCTGGGCTACGGCGGCCAAGACATGGTGTACAACGACGACGGCACCAACGCGGCGGCCGGCCTGAGCCCCTACCGACAGTTCTACTTGTCGGTCGACGTGGACTTGCGCCGCATTCCCACCCGCAGTGTGCTGCTGAAACGGGTGTTCTACACCCTCAGCATTTTCCACCTGCCCGCGCCGGCATTGGAGTACAACGGACGCAACGGTTTCGCCTTTCACGGGCTCTACCTATAGGACCACAGATTCAAGGAATTGAAACGGCTTGAGACGGATTTTTGTGATTCCGACCCCGTTTCGGCTTGTTATTCCGTAAGTCTTCGGGGGATGCAACTAGCTGACAGTGCATTGGCTGCCAATACGAGGCCAATGCCTTCGCGGCAGCAAACCGTACTTTTGCAAATTCAGGGCGCCTAAGTCCTATCGAAACGACGGCTGGGCGGAAACACAAAGAATCCGTTCCAGTCCGTTAAAATCCGTTAAATCTGTGGTTATGAACGTAGGAGACAGAGTCCGGCTATTGACCGGCACCGAAGAAGGCATTGTTACCCGCCTGCTCGACAGTGAGCTGGTGGAAGTGGCCATCGACAACGACTTTACCATTCCCGTGCTGCGGCGCGAAGTGGTGGTAGTGGCCCATGAGGAAGGCAAAACCTTCGACCGCGCCGCCCCCGACTACGGCCCCGGCCAGACGCCCGGCAAAAACGCCAACGCCAGCAAAAAAGACAAGAGCAAGCGCCCCACCCCCGGCCCGGCCAAACCCGCCCAGCCCTCCCTGCAAGAGGCGTTGGCCGCTGCGGCATCCAGTGGCGCGGGCATGGCCAAACCGGCTGGCAGCTCCCCTGCCGGCAGCGGCACCAAGCAGGCCGCCGCCGCTAAAGGCCTGTTTCTGGCCTTGGTGCACCAGTCGCCCGAGCTGCTGGGCGTTACGCTCATCAACAACACCGAGGCCGACGTGCTCTACACCTACGGCGAGGAAACCAGCGCCCGCCCCTACCGCGCCCTGGCCGCCGACAAGCTGGGCCCCAAAGCCAGCACCAAGCCCCTCTCCTTCCTGCACCTGAAGGACTTTGAAACCTGGCCCGCTGTGGTGTTCCAGCTGCTGCCCACCCGCCTCAACGGCGACGCGGCTTACGAGCTGCTCACCAAGCGCCAGGCCTTCAAGGCCAGCACCTTCTACGGCAGCCAGAAGCCCGCGCCGGTGATTGGCAAGGATGCCTACCTGTTTCAGCTCGATGAGAAGGCCGCGGCCGCCATCGCGCCCGCGAAACTGGCTGAGGAAGCCCCCGCGCCGGCCGCCGCCCCGGCCAAGCCGGCCGGCGTAGATGCCGCCGCCCTCAAAGCCCAGCTCAGCGGCGACGCGCCCGCCCGGCCCGCGGCCGTGGTAGCAGCGGCTACGCCCGCGCCCACCGGCCCGGTGGTAGCTCCGCCGCACGAGGTCGACCTGCACCTCGAAGCCCTGCGCCCCGACAGCAAAGAGGAGCTGAGCAACACGGCCATTCTGCGCCTGCAGCTCGATGCGTTTGAGGACGCGCTGAGCCGGGCCTTGGCCACCAACATGCACGAAATCGTGTTCATCCACGGCATGGGCAACGGGGTGCTGCGCAAGGAAATCCACCGCCAACTGAGCCGCAACAAGGACATCAAGTTCTTCGAGGACGCCCGCAAGGAAAAGTTCGGCTTCGGCGCCACGCTGGTGCGGCTGAAGTAGCGGCATCGGGCGCGGCTTTGGTAGTAATAAGAAACGTCATGCTGAGCGTAGTCGAAGCATCTCGCCTGTGGTAGTAACTCAATCGTTGGCTAAGCCGACTCTCGCTTGGAGAAGAGCATTACTACGGCATGCGAGATGCTTCGACTGCGCTCAGCATGACGTGCTTTTGTTTCCCTGTTTCTACTTCCCTATCCCTTATACCCTCCCACCATGTACGACCTCATTGGCGACATTCACGGCCACGCGGCCGAGCTGCGGCGGCTTCTAGCCAAACTCGACTACACTCCCGATGCTGCCGGCGTGTACCGCCACGCGGCGGGCCGGCAGGTCATTTTTGTGGGTGATTTCATTGACCGGGGCCCGGCCATCCGCGAAACGCTGCAAGTGGTGCGCGGCATGGTGGACGGCGGCGCGGCCCTGGCCGTGATGGGCAACCACGAGTACAACGCCCTGGCCTTCTGGACGCCGGACCCCGCCGGGGGCTACCTGCGCCCCCACCGGCCCCACCATGTGGCGCAGCACGCCCGAACGATGGCCGAGTTTGCCGCGCCGGAGCGGCAGGCCGAGTGGCGCGACTACCTGGCGTGGTTCATGCGGCTGCCGCTGTTTCTGGAGCTGCCCGGCCTGCGCGTGGTGCACGCCTGCTGGGATGCCCGCTACATTGCCCAGCTGCGCCAATGGCTGCCCGATGACCGTCTCACGCCGGAGTTCCTGCTGCGGGCCAGCCGCCCGGGCTCTGCGGAGATAGATGCCGTCGAAATTACCCTCAAAGGCCACGAAACCGACCTACCCGACGCGCACCACTTCTTCGACAAAGACGGCCACCGCCGCGATAAAATGCGCACCGCTTGGTGGCGCGACCCGGCCGCCGCCACTTACAACGACTATTACCTGGAGCCCATTGCCGCGCTGGCCAACCAGCCCGTGGACGTGGCCGCCTTGCCCGACGCCAGCTACTATCAGGACGAAACGCCCGTCTTTTTCGGCCACTACTGGCTGCGCGGCGAGCCCCGGCTGCTCACCCCGCACTCCGTGTGCCTCGACTACAGCGTGGCCAAAGGGGGCGAGCTGGTGGCCTACCGCTGGCACGGCGAGCAGGAGCTGACGCCCGGCGGCCTGCTCACCGCCTGAGCCGTCCGGCTCATGACCCACCCGCTTAGTGTTGGCGCTGCCACTGCGTTGCAGATAAATGACATGTTTATGTCATACCGCGGTATTGATTCGCATCCGAACTTTGCAGAATGCAATACCTTCAGTCATTACCCCCATTCAAGCGCGTGTTTCCTTTCCGGACGCTGCTCATGCGGGACGGGCCGGCTCATGCAGCACATTTTTTGAAGGCAACGCCCTTCCATACCATGCGGCTCACCGATATTCTGCCGCATGAGCCGCTCACGGCACGGGAGCAGCAAATTGTGCAGCGCATTGCCGCGGGCCAGAGCTACAAGGCCATCGCCGAACAGCTCGCCATTGCCCCCGATACCGTTCGCAGCCACGTTCGGGCGGTGTACCAAAAGCTGCAAATTAATTCCAAAAGCGCATTGATTGCGTACGCGCTGAAGCAGCCGCACGAGTAAGCGGCAAGCAGTTGCCCCACTCCTGGTCAGGCAGACCTATTACTGATATAATTAGCTGAATAATAGACATTTTATGCTTTTTGCGCTGGCGGTTTTCTGTTCCTCCATCACGGTGGGCCACCAGCGTAAGTCGAGCAGCAAGCGAGATTGAGCGGTAATATTCAGTTGTTGGGATACAACTTGTCGTTTAAGGCTACTGTGGAGGTGTGACCGCGGCGCATTGTGGGTAACTTGCTGCCCCTCCCACCCCCTTCCCGCCGCTCATGGTGCTACTGCTACCCCGCTGGTTCCTTCTTTGGTTTGGCCTGCTGCTGGCCCTGGCGCGGCCAGCAGTGGCACAGTCCACCACCAAAGCGCCGCGTCCCTTTCCCTTCGACTCGCTCCGGGCCACCGTGCAGCAGCCCGGCCTGCCCGATACCGTGCGGGTATACCGGGCGCTGGAGGCTTACCAAGCGCTCATCTACGCGCGGCCTGATTCGGCGCCGCGCTACGTAGCACAGGCGCTGGCACTGGCCAAACGCATTGGTTTTCTGCGCGGCCAGGCCAATGCCTATGGCGCCCTGGCCGGCCTCGACTACCAGGCCCACCGCTACGCCAACGCCCAGCGCTACTACCAGCTGGAAATGCAAACGGCCCGCCGCGCCCGCCTTCCGCTGATGGAGGCCACCACCTATGCCTCCATGGCCGATATGGCCCTGAATACGGGCAACGTGGCCCTCGGCCTGCGCTACTATGGCCAGGCCCGAACCATCTTTGCCCAGGCCCGCCCCCGCAGCTACAACTACGAGGTGTGGACGCTGTGCAACATGGCCGAGTACTACCTCAAGCACCGGCAAATGACGCCGGCCGTGCCCCTGGTGCGGCAAGCCGCAGCCCTCCTCTCCCACTGCACCTGGCCCGAGCTGCCCGTGGCCACGGCCATCAACCTGGGCCAGGTGCAGGCCCACCAGCACCAGCCCGATTCGGCGGTGAGCCAGTGGAAACGAGCGGCGCGGCTGGCCCTCGCCGCTCACCTCGACCAGCTGGCGGCGCAGGCGCACGGCCTGCTGGGCCGGCTCTACCTGAGCCAGCACCGCCCGGCCCCCGCCCTCGCCGAAGCCCGGCTAGCTCTGGCCCTGGCCCGGCGCAGTCATTCCACCGCCGACGAGGCCACCAACGTGGCGCTGCTGGCCCAGGCCATGCACGCCCAGCGCCAGCCGGCCGCCTTCGACACCCTGCAGCGCTTGCTGGTGCTGCGCGACACGCTGCATGCCCAAGAAAATGCGGCCGCGCTCAGCCAGGCCCAGGCCCGCTTTCACGACAACGAGCAGCAGGCCCGCATTCGCAACCTGGAACAGGACAAACGCCTGAATGAGCAGGCCATTGAGCTCGCCCGCCTGCGCTATCGACAGCAGGTGGGCGGCCTGAGCGCGCTGGTACTGCTGGCCCTGGCCTTGGGCGGAGGGTTGTTCTGGCAGTACCGGCGCCGGGCCGCCAAGCGGCAGGCCGCCCGCGAGATGACCCTGCGCAGCCGCCTGGCCGCCGACCTGCACAACGACGTGGGCAGCTTGCTCAGCCAAATCAGCCAGCAAAGCGACCTGCTGCGCGAAGCCAAAGCCGAGCCCGCTCAAACCCTGGCCCGCCTCACCCGCCTCAGCGAAACCAGCCGCCGGGCGGCCCGCCAGATGGCCGATGTAGTATGGAGCCTGCGTACCACTTCGGCCGAGCTGCCCGAAGTAGTGGAGCACATGCGCGAACACGCCCACGAAGTGCTGCCCCCCGCCGGTTTGTCCATCGATTTTGGGGTGAGTGACGAGGCCGCGGCCCTGCGCCCGTCCGTCGCGGTGTGCCAAACGCTCTACCTCAACTACAAAGAGGCCCTGCACAACGTGGTGAAACACGCCAGGGGGGCCACCCAGGTCACGGTTCGCCTTACGCTGCAGGCCGGGCAGCTCTGCCTTTCGGTGCACGACAATGCCCCTACGAAGGCATCAGCCACCAGCCGTGGCGGCCTGGGCCTGGCCAACATGCGCCAGCGTTCCGAAGCCCTGGGCGGCACCCTGCGACTGGAAACCGAAACGCCGGGCTTCGGGGTGGTTTCTTGCCTGCCGGGTTAGGTTAGAGTTGATAAAACCGGTCATGCTGAGCGCAGACCGTCATAAGTAGAGTAGACTGTCCTGCTGAGCTTGTCGAAGCAGCTCTCCCGCGCCGTTTGTCATCCTGAGCAGCGCGAAGGACCTTATCACCATTGACCAGATAGTTGGAAGGTGATGAGATGCTTCCTTCGTCAGCATGACAAACGGCGCGGGAGAGCTGCTTCGACAAGCTCAGCAGGACGCGCTAAGAGTGATTTTTAGCTAATTCGAGCAATTCGTTAGCAAGCCCGGTAATTCCCACCCCGCTACTTTTTGTCAAACACCAGCTGGCCGCCAATCCAGGTTTGCAGCACGTGGGAGTTGCGCAGCTTTTCCTTGGGTGCCGTCAGCAAATCGGTATCCAGCACCACAAAATCGGCCAGCATGCCGGGCTTAATCTGGCCTTTGCGCTTTTCCTCAAAGGCGGCGTGGGCGGCCCAGGTAGTCATGCCGCGCAGGGCGTCGGGCCGCGAAATGGCGTTTTCCATCTGGAAGCCGGCGGCGGGAAAATTCTTCGCATCCTGCCGGGCCACGGCCGAGTGGAAGCCGAAGAGCGGGTTAATATTCTCCACCGGAAAATCGGAACCCAGCGCCAACTGGCCATATTGATTCAGCAGCTCTTTGTAGGCGTAAGCCGTTTTCAACCGCTCGGCGCCCAGCCGCTCGCCGGCCCAGTACATGTCCGAAGTGGCGTGGGTGGGCTGCACCGAGGGCACAATGCCGAATTGCCCGAACTTAGGCATGTCGGCAGGGGTGATGACCTGGGCGTGCTCGATGCGCCAGCGACGGTCCTTCTGGCCCTTCAACGCCTCGCCGTAGATGTTGAGGATGATGCGGTTGGCCGAGTCACCGATGGCGTGGGTGTTCATCTGGAACTTCGAGGCGGCCAGCTGCCGGGCCAGCGCCCGGTATTCCGGCACGGTCTGAATCAGGAAACCGGTTTCCCTGGATTTATCCGTGTAGGGGTGGAGCAGGCAGGCGCCGCGCGAGCCCAGCGCCCCGTCGGCCATCACCTTAAAGGAATTGACGGTGAGCCGGTCGGTCTGCACGGGGCCTTTCTTTAAGTAATACGCCACGTTCTCGGGCGAAGCCCGAACCATGGCGTTAAAGCGCAGGTGCAGCTGGTTCAGCCGCTGCAACGAATCCAGGATGTCGATATCCATCTTCTCAAGGCCCGCCTCGGCCAGGCTGGTGAGGCCCACGGCCAGGCAATTCTGCTGGGCCTGCATCAACAGGGGCGTGTCTTCGGCGGCGGTAGTGACGGGGTATACGCTACCCAGCAAGCCCTGGGCTTTATCCACCAGCAGGCCCGTGAGGCGGCCCTGCGCGTCGCGCCCAATCACGCCGCCGCTGATGGAAGTGCGGGCCGTGATGCCCGCTTGGTCCAGCAGTTTCTGATTGGCTAGGCCCGCGTGCCCGTCGACGCGGGTGATATAGACCGGCACGTCCGGAAACAGCCGGTCCAGGGTGTCTTTGGTGGGAAACTGCTTGTTGGGCCAGTCGTTCTGGTCCCAGCCCCAGCCGGTCAGCCAGCGTGCTTTGGGGTATTTCCGGCGGGTTTCCTGCAGCCGCTCAATGACCTGCGCCCAGGATTTGGTGCCCACCAAATCGGCGCCGGCCAGGCCCACGGCGTAGCGGTAAAAGTGGCAGTGCGCGTCATAGAATCCGGGATAAATAAACTTGCCGCCCCCGTCTACTTCCTGCTTTGCTTGGTACTTGCCTTTCAGTTCCGCCGCCGGACCCACGGCCACAAATTTGCCATCCTTCACCGCAAACGCTTCGACCTTGGAAAAGGTCGAATCGACGGTATAAACCGTGGCGTTGGTCACGAGTAAATCCACGGCCTCGCGCTTGGCGGCGCAACCGCTGAGCAACGTCAGGGCCAACAGCGGCGCGGCAAGCTTAGGAAATGTCGTGGCGGAAAAGAGGGCCATGCGGAGAGGTTTGGTGGGAAGTCTCGGTGATAACTGTGAAAAAGCACGTCATGCTGAGCGCAGCCGAAGCATCTTTACTGTGTAAGTAATGATTTACTATTGCAGTAGAGATGCTTCGGCTGCGCTCAGCATGACGTTCCGGTAGTTCGATTAAACCCCGCCTTATTCGAAGCGCATGTGCTTCACCGACTCGCCTGAGAACTGCAGCTCCTGCAGCGACTCAATGCCGATTTGCAGGTGCTGCTTCACGAAGTTGGTGGTCACTTTCGAGTCTGATTCCGAGGTTTTCACGCCTTCGGGCGTCATCGGGTTGTCGCTTACCAGCAGCAGGGCGCCGTGGGGAATGTCGTTCATGAAGCCGCACACGAAAATGGTGGCCGTTTCCATGTCCACGGCCAGGGCGCGCACGCGGCGCAGGTAGTCCTTAAAATCCTGGTCGTGCTCCCACACGCGGCGGTTGGTGGTGTACACGGTGCCGGTGTAATAGTCCAGCTCGTGCTTCTTAATCATCGACGAAACAGCGCGTTGCAGGCGGAATGAAGGCAGGGCCGGGATTTCCTTAGGCAGGTAGTCGTCCGAAGTACCGTCGCCGCGGATGGCCGCGATGGGCAGCACCAAATCGCCGAGCTTGGTCTTTTTCAGACCGCCGCACTTGCCCAGAAACAGCGCCGCCTTGGGCTTGATGGCCGAGAGCAAATCCATCACCGTGGCCGCCATGGGCGAGCCCATGCCGAAGTTGACAATGGTGATGCCGTTGGCGGTGGCCGTCTGCATGGGCTTGTCGAGGCCGCGTACCTCCACTCCGAACTGCTCGGCAAACATGTACACGTAATTACTGAAATTGGTGAGCAGAATGTACTGCCCAAATTCGTTCAGGGGCACACCCGTGTAGCGTGGCAGCCAGTTGTTTACGATTTCTTCTTTGGTCTTCATAAAAGAGTATTTGAGTGGCTGAATGGCTAAGTGAGGGAGTGAGAAAAGGGTATGCGTTTCGGAGTCACTTAGCCACTCAGTTGCTCAGTCACTCGATACCAGACCCCTACCTTTGGAGGTGATGCAAGCCCTGGACCTGCCGCCTTTCGAGGCCAAACTTACGCAATCGGCCACAAATCAGCCACTCATCTGGGACGGGCTGCGGCGCAAGCACGTCGTGCTCACGCCCGAGGAGTGGGTGCGGCAGCACGTGGTGCATTATTTAATCAACCACCTCGGCTACCCGCGCGGCCTGCTGGCCCTGGAGCGCGGCCTACGCTACAACCAGCGCCAGAAGCGCACCGACCTGCTGGCCCTCAATCCCGAAGGCCAGCCCCTGCTGCTGGTGGAGTGCAAGGCGCCCTCGGTGCCCATCACACAGGAAGTAGCCCGGCAGGCCACTACCTATAATCAGTCCATCGGCGCCCCGCTGCTGCTGCTCACCAACGGCTTAGTACACTATTGCTGGCGGGTCGATTTTGAGAAGCGCACCAATGAGCGGCTGGCGGAAATCCCTTCATTCAGCCAGGCAACAGGATAATGGGGAGCCCCCTGAATACGGGCTTGATGTCAGCAAAAAGCCCGGCCGCAAGTAGTTGCGGCCGGGCTTTGAAACCGGAACAAACGGATGAAATACTACCGCTTGATTTTCGTCTTATTGCGCTTGTCTTTTATCCGGGCATCAGCGGGCACTACCCGAACCGGCTTCTCAATAACCGTGGTGTTTGGGTCAGTGGTGGTAGTGGTCGACTCCGTGGTAGTGGTGGTGGAAGGTGCAGGCGTGGCGGTTGGATAGGTGGCCGGAGCGGGCGTCACAGTCGTCTGCCGGGTAGTGGTGGTGCTGGTGCTCGACTGAGCATTGGCCGAGTAGCCACCCATGGCCAAAAGAGCTAGAAGAATAAGTTGCTTTTTCACGGGAAAGGAATTAAAGTGGACAATACACCGCCCGGAAGAGCGGCTGATGCACTGCCTTTAACGTTGGCTTCGCAGATTGGTTAGCGCCACCGTTTCCTGCTTACTGTTCGCTATTCCCGCGACTTACAGTTTATTTATACAGCCGGTTATCCAGCAGGCCATTTACATAGAATTGCACGCAGGCGCGCAGCTCATTGCCGTATTGCTGCACCAGCGCAGGGTCGGGGTTGGCCACCGGCTCGTTCGGCATAAAGTGCGTTTGGTACGGGTAGAGCCGCACTTCGTTCTTGTTCGTGAGCTCGGTCACGAAATCGGAATGTACCAGGAAATACGAGTCGCCGTCGCGGAACAGTGCCCGGCCGGGGCTGGCCGCATCAAACACCGAGGAGCCGAAGGGTAATAGCAGCTTTTGCTCCTGCGGCAGCCCCAGCACGTCGAGCACCGAGGCGGGCACATCGGCCTGCTGGGTGATGCGGTGCACGTTGGCGCTGGGCAATGGCTGGCCGGGGCGCAGCAGCAGCAGTGGCGTTTTGTGGTAGCCGAGGGGGTTTTGGTAGCTGGGCTGGTCCGATTGCGAGGTATGGTCGGCGGTGAGGATGAAGAGCGTGTGCGCGTACCAGGGCTCGCGGCGGGCGGCAGCAAAGAAGCGCCGCAACGCCAGGTCGGCGTAGGCAATGGTGGGGTGAATGGGCTCGGTGCCCTTTGGAAAACGGCCCTTGTAGGGAGCGGGCACCGTGAACGGGTCGTGCGAGCTGAGCGTGAAGAGCGAGGCCAGAAACGGCTGCCGGGTGGCCGTGAGTTGCCGGTTGAAGTATTGCAGGTAGGGCTCGTCAAAAATGCCCCAGTGGCCGTCGTAGTCGGGGCTGCCCACGCCGCCAGGATACTCGTTGACGCCGTAGTAATGCTGCATGCCGGCAATGCCCGCGAACATATCGAAGCCCATGGTGCCGTTGGCGCCGGCGTGGTACATGGCCGTGTTGTAGCCGTGGCGGCCCAGGATTTCACCCAACCCGTGCACTTCCGCCGTCTGAAAGCTGGAGGTAATGAAGGGCTCATCCATGAGCGAAGGCAGGCCCGAAAGCACGGCGGGCAGCGCCTCAATGGACCGACGGCCGTTAGCGTAGTTATCGCGCATGAGCAGGGCGCCGGGTGCCGTGGCCAGCGAATCAAAAAACGGCGTGTAGCCGCCCTTGCCGCCATTCTCAACGCCGGTGTATTCCGACGCAAAGCTTTCCAGCAGCAGCACCACCACGTTGTCAGGGGTACGGGTGGGGGGCAGGTTTCGCGCGGGCAAAGGGGCCGCGCCCAGGGCCGGCCGCAGCGCCGCTACCGAGGGGAAATAGCTCACCCGCTCCACCGGCACTTCGTCGAAGGATTTCAGGACCGTGAACGTGCTGTTCAGGGCCAGGTGGCCGAGTACGGCGGGCTGCTGCTCGAAGGCCGTGCCGGTCCGCAGCGGCTTCAGCTGCCAGCCGCCACGCAGGCCCAGCACCACCAAACCCACCACCAGCATAAATTCGACGGTGCGCTGCACCCAGTGCCAGCGGCCGGCGGGCGCCGCTACTTCGGCCGGCGTGGGCATGGGGCACAGCCACCACAGCAGGTACACCAAGCCCAGCAGCGGAATGGCCAGGTACCAGTAGTGCAGCCCAATCTGGCCGGCCTGCTGCGCCAGGTCGTCGCCAATGGTGTGCCACTCGTTGCTCAGCCGCCGACCAATGAACTTGAAGTACTGCCAATCAATAACATTGAGCAGAAATCCCGGCAGATTCAGGAGCACAAACAGCGCCCGCAGCCACTGCTGCCCGCGCCGCGCGCGCACCGGCACCAGCAGCGAAGCCAGCACCAGCGGCAGGTTCAGCCACAGCAGCGCTGCTATATCGAAGCGCAGCCCGTGGAAAAACGCCATGGCCAGCGCGCCCAACCCAATGCCGCTAAAAGTGGTGAGGTTGAACAAGTAAAAGCCTAGCCGCAGCAGCGAGTACACGCCCAGTAGCAGGGCAAAGCGGCGCAGCAGTAGGCGGATGGCAGGTGATGGAATCATTAAATCAATGAGGAATGAAGGATGAAGAATGAAGAATTATGGACACATAGCAAGATGGAAAGAGCAGCTGTTTAGAAAGTCAGAAGTATTGTCATCCTGAGCGCAGCGAAGGACCTTCTCACGTTTGAGAGAGGGCATTCATCGGTGCGAATGTTCATCGCTGCGCACAAGATGACAAACACGCATAAAAACTAAAAAGCCCTCCCGCCATGATGACGAGAAGGCTTTCTAATTACTCATTCTTCATTCCTAATTCTTCATTAAGCGAAGCGTCTACACCGCCACGCCTTCCAGCACCGATTCAACGCTGGTCAGGGGCAGGCCCCAGGCGTCGGCGACACCTTTGTAGACGACCTCGCCGTGCACCACGTTCAGGCCGAGGCGCAGGGCCTCGTCGCGGCGGCAAGCCTCTTGCCAGCCTTGGTTAGCCAGTTTCACGGCGTAGGGCAGGGTGGCATTGGTCAGGGCCAGGGTGCTGGTGTAGGGCACCGCGCCGGGCATGTTGGCCACACAGTAGTGCACCACGTCGTCGATGATGAAGGTGGGGTTTTCGTGGGTAGTGGGGTGGCAGGTTTCGATGCAGCCGCCCTGGTCCACGGCCACGTCGACCACCACGGTGCCGGGGCGCATGGTTTTCAGCATGTCGCGGGTGATGAGGTGCGGCGCCTTAGCACCGGGAATGAGCACCGCGCCCACAATCAGGTCGGCAGTTTTGATGGCTTCGCGAATGTTGTACTCGTTCGAGTACTGCGTTACCACATTCTTGGGCATGAAGTCGTCCAGCTCACGCAGACGGTTCAGGTTGATGTCCATCACCGTCACCTGAGCGCCCAAGCCGGCGGCCACCTTAGCGGCCTGCGTACCCACGATGCCAGCACCGAGTACCAGCACGTGCGCGGGTTTCACGCCGGGCACGCCGCCTAGCAGAATACCGCGGCCTTTCAGGGGTTTCTCCAGGTACTTGGCGCCCTCCTGCGGGGCCATGCGGCCGGCTACTTCGCTCATCGGAATGAGCAGCGGCAGGGCGCGGTTGCTCAGCTCCACCGTTTCGTAGGCCAGGCAAATGGCCTTGCGCTCAATCATGGCGTGGGTCAGCTCCTCGCCGCTGGCAAAGTGGAAGTACGTGAACAGCAGTTGGTTCTCCTTGATAAGCGGATACTCCTCGGCAATCGGCTCCTTCACTTTCACAATCATTTCGGCCTGCCCGTACACCTCGGCGATGGTGGCGAGCAGCGTGGCGCCAGCCGTCTGGTACTCCTCGTCGGAGAAGCCGCTGCCTTCGCCGGCCGAGCGCTGCACAATCAGGGTGTGGCCGTGCTTGCGCAGCTCCGCAACGCCAGCGGGCGTGAGGCCCACGCGGTTTTCGTTGTTTTTAATCTCCTTAGGAACGCCGATAATCATGAGCGAAGGGGTGGAAGTGAGGGTTAAACCAAGGGGTGAAATTTCGTGGTGCAAAGATAGGCGGCGCTTCCCCTTGGGCATTGCAGGATTTCGGCCTTATTGCGGCGCTTCGGCCAGCAGGGCCGCCAGGTCGAGGGCGCGGGTGTACATCTGCACGCCGCCGTCGGCCGTCAGCGGCCACTGCGCACGAGGCCGGTCCCAGTACAGCTCCACCCCGTTGCCGTCGGGGTCGTCGAGGTAAATGGCTTCCGATACGCCGTGGTCGGCCGAGCCGGTGATGGGGTAGTTATTGGTCACCAATTGCCGCAGCGCCCCGGCCAGTTCGGCCCGCGTGGCGTAGAGAATGGCGGTGTGGTACAGCCCCGCGCCCTGTTTCCGGGCCGGTGGCCCACCCAGGCTGTTCCAAGTATTCAGCCCAATGTGATGGTGGTAGCCGCCCGCCGAAACAAAGGCCACCTGGTTCCCAAACCGCTGCACCACCTGAAATCCCAAAATGTCGCGGTAAAAGCCCAAGGCCTTATCAATGTCAGTGACTTGCAAATGAATGTGGCCGATGCGTGTCTGCGCCGGCACAACGTACGCCGGGCCGGTTTCGGCAGTGGACGGAATTGCTGAAGTATTCATGAAAAATAAAATTTGATTGAATACCAATGTACCAACATCAATCCAAAAAAGAAGCCCCGCCAAAACGGCAGGGCTCTTCAGGAAAAATTGAAACTGTTTAGAAAGTCTGATTTGCCTACACGTCTGTCATCCTGAGCGCAGCGAAGGACCTTATCACGGCAGAATAGGCGTTGTTCTGACCTGATAAGGTCCTTCGCTGCGCTCAGGATGACAACGATTTTGACTTTCTAAACAGCTTCTATGATTCGTATGAATCTGCGGAATCCGTCAAATCCGTTAAAATCTGCGGTCCTTACTTAAACGGTACGGCCGTGCCGCTTTCCTTCACCATGCTGTTGCCGCTGAGGTCGCGCACGATGGTGGCCTTGAGCGTCACCTTGGCGTCGCCGCTCACGTCGTTGGATGAAATGGTTACCGCGTCGCTCACCTGGCCCAGCTGGCGCTGGCTGTAGAGCAGCTCAATGACTTCGCTCTGGCCGGGCGCAATGGGCGTGGGGGGCGTTTTATAGCCCACGCAGTAGCAGCCGGCGGTGAGGGTGCCCAGCACCAGCTCGGTTTTGCCGGTATTCTTCACCACAAAGCGGGCGGTGGGCTGCTGGCCGGCTTCCATCTTGCCGAAATCGTGCAGGCTTTTATCGAGGACCATGTGGGGCGAAGCGGCCAGCTGGGCCGGCGTGAGCATGGGCTTAATCTGGTCCTTGGTCAGCACTGTGCCTTTGATGCTGAGCACCTTGCTGGCGTCGGTTGCGTTGCTGGTCACGGTCACGGTTTTGTTGAAGACGCCGGGGCGGCCGGCACTGCTGTACATGGCCTTGATGATGCCGGACTTGCCGGGCAGCACGGGCGTTTTGGTCCAGTCTGGGGTAGTACAGCCGCAACTGGCCTGCACGTTGGCAATGACCACGGGCTGGTTGCCGGTGTTTTTGAACTTGAATTCGTAGGTGGCCATCGTGCCCTCGGGCACGTTGCCGAAGTCGTGGTTGTCGGTTTCAAACTGCATCACGCCCTGGGCATGGGCTGCGCCGGCCAGGGCCAGCAAGCAGATAGTAAGAAGTTTTTTCATGATTCTCGGTACTTTGAGCAAATAACCAAAAGCCGGGGCCGCGTGGTTCTTGCATCGCCAAGCAAGAAACCACAGCCCCGCCGCGCTGAAAACCAGCACGCAGCGGCCAGTGGCCTGGCCCCCCAAATATACGCCCAAACCCGCCTACCCCACTCACCCGGCCCCAATTCCGTATTTTTGCGCCCCGGCCCCGGCCGCCTGCTCTCCCCTTCCCAAATTCCCACCCTCCATTTTTAGCACCTTATCTATGTCTGCTGCCGAAACCGCTGTGCCCGCGCTGGCCGCGCCCCTCACCAAGGCCGACTTCCTCACCGATTACCGCCTGGCCTGGGAGAGTCGGCATGCCTCGCTGGCGGGCCGCAAAGAAGTATTTATGGGCAAGGCCAAGTTTGGCATCTTCGGCGATGGCAAGGAAGTGCCGCAGCTGGCCATGGCCCGCGCCTTCCAGAACGGCGACTTCCGCGCCGGCTACTACCGCGACCAGACCTTCATGGTGGCCATTGGCCAACTCACCTGGCAGCAGTATTTCGCCCAGCTCTACGCCAACCCCGACGTGGAGGCCGAGCCCGCCACGGCCGGCCGCGCCATGAACGGCCACTTTGCCACCCGCATGCTGGACGACGACGGCAACCTCACGGCCCTGGCCCACAGCAAGAACTCCTCGGCCGACATCTCCCCCACCGCCGGCCAGATGCCGCGCCTGTTGGGCCTGGCCTACGCCTCCAAGCTCTTCCGCCAAAACCCCGAGCTGCACCAGTTCACCGACCTGTCGACCAACGGCAACGAGGTGGCGTTCGGCACCATTGGCAACGCCAGCACCTCGGAGGGCATGTTTTTTGAGGCCCTGAATGCCGCCGGCGTGCTGCAAGTGCCCATGCTGGTGAGCGTATGGGACGACCACTACGGCATCTCGGTACCCGCTGAATACCAGACCACCAAGCAAAGCATTTCGGAAGCCATGGCCGGCTTGCAGCGCGACGGCGAAGGCCAGTCGGGTCTCGAAATCTTCGCCGTGCGCGGCTGGGACTACCCCGGCCTGGTGGATACCTACCAGCGCGCCGCCGCCCTCTGCCGCGAGCAGCACGTGCCCGTCCTCATCCACGTCACGGAGCTCACGCAGCCGCAGGGCCACAGCACCAGCGGCTCGCACGAGCGCTACAAGAGCAAGGACCGCCTGGGCTGGGAAGAAGCCCACGACTGCCTGCACAAGCTGCGCGAGTGGCTGCTGGCCGAGGGCCACGCCACCGAGCTGGAACTCGACGACATCGAGAAAGAAGCCGCTGCTGTCATCAAAACGGCTCGCACGGCCGCCTGGGCCGCCTTCTTCGACCCCATCAAAGCGGAGCGCGACGAGGCCGTTGCCCTGCTCGACCGCTTGGTGGCAGACACCGGCACCGAAAACACGCTGCACGAAATGGTGGAGCAGCTGAAGGTGAACCCCACCCCCATCCGGGCCGACATTGTGCGGACCATCCGGCGGGTGCTGCGCGCCGTGCGCCACGAGAAGCGCAGCTTCGGTCGCCGCTCGGTGCAGCGCCACCTAGAGCAGCTTCTCGCGGAGAATGCTGACCGCTACAATTCCAACCTGTTCAGCCAGAGTGAACTGGCCGTGGGCAATATTGAAGAAGTGCCTGTCACTTTCGCGCCGGATGCGCCGCAGGTGGACGGCCGCGAGGTGCTGCAAGCCTGCTTCGATGCCAATTTCCAGCGCGACCCGGCCATCTTCGCCATCGGCGAGGACGTGGGCAAGATTGGGGATGTGAACCAGGCGTTTGCGGGCTTGCAGGACAAATTTGGCGAGCTGCGCGTGACCGATACCGGCATTCGCGAAACCACCATCATCGGCCAGGGTATTGGCGCGGCGTTGCGCGGGCTGCGGCCCATCACCGAAATCCAGTACCTGGATTACATGCTCTACGCCATCCAGATTCTGAGCGACGACCTGGCTTGCCTCCAATACCGCACCAAAGGCGGCCAGAAAGCTCCGCTCATTGTGCGGACGCGGGGGCACCGGCTGGAAGGCATTTGGCATTCGGGCTCGCCCATGCAGATGATTCTGGGCAGCATTCGGGGCATTCATGTGTGCGTGCCGCGCAACATGACGCAGGCCGCCGGCTTCTACAACACGCTACTGCGCAGCGACGAGCCCGCTATTGTGGTGGAATGCCTGAACGGCTACCGCCTAAAGGAGCAGATGCCCAGCAACGTAGGCGAATTCACGCTGCCCTTGGGCCGCCCCGAAGTGCTGCGCACCGGCACCGACGTGACGGTGGTCACCTACGGCTCGATGTGCCGCATTGTGCTGGATGCCGCCAAGCAGTTGGCCGAGGCCGGCATCTCGGTCGAAGTCATCGACGTGCAAACGCTGTTGCCTTTCGACACCGACCACCTCATTGTGGACAGCATTCAGAAAACCAACCGCGTGGTATTTGCCGACGAGGACGTGCCCGGCGGTGCCACGGCCTTCATGATGCAACACGTACTGGACGAGCAGCAGGCCTACCGCTTCCTCGACGCGCAGCCGCGCTGCCTGGCCGCCCAGCCCCACCGCCCGGCCTACAGCTCCGACGGCGACTACTTCAGTAAGCCTAATGCGGAGGATGTATTCGACACCATTTACGAGATGATGAGCGAAGCCGCGCCGGAGCAGTTCCCAGAGATTTATTAAAAAAGCATGCAAAGTTATCTTGCTTGTAGCCAGCCGGTCATGCTGAGCGCAGTCGAAGCATCTTTACCGCGTAAGTAATTTATTTACTATTGTGGTAGAGATGCTTCGACTGCGCTCAGCATGACCGGCTTTTAACCGGGAGTTTAAGAAACAAAACGTCCCGCAAAGCGGCGCTCTGCGGGACGTTTTGTGTAGCAATTGATTCCGATTGCTACAGCTTCACTGTTTCGGTCGTTACCACGTTGCTTTCGTGCAGGGCCCGGTCGGCAATGCTCACCTTGAAGTAGTACTCCCGGCCGGGACGCACACTGTAGGCTGTGTCAATCAGCGAAATTCCGATTGCCCGTCGTAAAACCCCTTTAATAGGACCGGGACGCGCATCCGCGTTTGTCAAACGTGGAAACCGACCGTTTTGCGTGATGGTTGAAATAACCGGAACAAAGACACCTTGCCGATTCTTGTAGTACGGCTGAATAAAATAGTTTTCGTAGTAGCGGTTGCGCCCCTTGTTGTACGCAAACGCGCCGGCTGTATCGGTAGGACTCAGGCCCAGGTCGCCGTCGCCATCCTCAAAATTCAGCGCTACTTCAATGGAATCCCGTAGCCCAGACCTGATATCATTCAGGCGTATAACTTTCACGGAATTGGCCTCAATGTGAGGCGTTATTGGATAGTCTGGGGCACTGAGGCAGCTGCTGAAGCTGGCGCCCACCAAACAGAAAAGGGCAGCGCCGCCGAGGGTACGCAACAGGTTCATAAATAGAGGGAGTGAAGATTCAGGAGCACAACGGCCGATGCTGCCACAAAGTACATTTTTTTCAACGAATAGCAGCCCGCGTTGGTTCGGTGGGTATCTGCAATTACCGCAACTAACTACACAATCTGGATATGAGTTTCCGGCAGGATTTTTTGCGCGGGTTGCCTTCGGTCACCAGCGCCACGTTTGAGGCGGCCGCGCTGGCCTTGTTTCGGCACCAGGCCGCGCACTGCCCGCCCTACGCCGCCTACCTCGCGCAACTGCGCCGCGACCCCGCCACTATAGCCCGGCTGATGGATATTCCATTCCTGCCTATTGAGTTCTTCAAGACGCACGAAATACGCACCGACCCGGCTGCCTGGGAACCCGCAGAAACCTTTTTGAGCAGCGGCACCACCCTGCAGCAGCGCAGCCGCCACCTCGTGCGCGAGCCGGCGCTGTATCGCGAAAACGCCGCCCGCATCTTCGAGCACTACTACGGCCCCCTCACCGGCTGGATATTTCTGGCCCTGCTCCCCTCCTACCTCGAGCAGGGCAATTCCTCGCTGGTGGCCATGGTGGACTATTTCGCCCGGCAATCGGGCCAGACGCAACCGGCCTTTTTCCTGCACGACCACGCCGCCCTACGCGCCGCGCTGGCCGAGGCGAAACAGGTGCCCGGCCGCCGTGTCATGCTCATTGGGGTGAGCTACGCGCTGCTGGATTTTGCGGCGGAAGCTGGCCCCGCGCCGGAGCTGCAAGGCCTCACCGTGCTTGAAACCGGTGGCATGAAAGGCCGTCGCCGCGAGATGATTCGGGAGGAGTTGCACCAGGAGTTGCAACAGGCCTTCGGGCCGGCCGGCATTCATTCCGAGTACGGCATGACGGAGCTACTTAGCCAGGCCTACTCGCTGGGCGACGGCCGTTTCCACTGCCCTGCGCCGCTGCGGGTGCTGCTACGCGACCCCTCGGACCCGTTTTCGATTGGCGATAGAGCCGATGGCGCCATCAATGTGATTGACTTGGCCAATATTGATTCCTGCGCTTTTATTGAAACGAAGGATTTGGCGCGCATGCACGAGGATGGCTCATTTGAGGTCCTGGGCCGGATGGATAACTCAGATGTGCGGGGATGCAATCAATTGGTGTAGTTGCGGACAAGCGCTTTGCAACTTATCTTGTTTCGCAAACACTGCCGACGGTGGCATGCTTCCCGAAGGGACGTTGCGTACATAGCGCAGCTTGCCGAAACCTACAGGGCGCCGGTTTCGGCAACCCTAATGTTAGCGTTAGCGGCAAACCAAAACCAATGCTTATGATAAACGAAGGCAATCAATTCTTCTCTAAAAAAGTGTGGATATTTCTTGCTTTGACATTTCTCATGACTGGGATTTTTGACGTCACTTCTGTCCTCTTGAAAGTCTCGGGTAATGCTGAAAGGCTATTTACTACAGCAGCGATGTGGTGTCCAGCCATTGCTGCATTGTTGACAAAACACATATGTAAGGAACCTATTAATAGCCTATTATGGAGATGGCCAAAGCCCAAATACCTAATAAGCGCCTTTTTTATTCCCATTCTTTACTCGCTGATTACCTACGTCATCATTTGGACAGTTGGTTTCGGAAAGTTTTATAATGCTGACTTCGTAAAAGGAGTTGCTACCTCTTTCGGTATTTCTTCACTTTCTTCAAATTGGGTTATTCCTCTATTTGTGCTCATGACAGGAACGTTTGGTTTATTCCGAACCGCTGCAAATGCGCTTGGTGAAGAGATAGGCTGGCGAGGGTTTCTAACACCTGAACTTTACAACAAGTACGGCTTCATCAAAACATCTCTTACGGTTGGCATCATATGGGCAGTGTGGCATTATACTGTTTTGATATTTGGAGATTATAATAACGGTACCCCCTTTTGGTATGGTTTAACCTGTTTTACGGTTATGATTATTTCCTCCAGCTTTATTTTCACGTGGTTTACTATTAAAAGCGGCAGCTTGTTTCCGGGCATGATACTTCACGCCACACACAATCTATATATTCAGCAAATATTTACGCCGCTTACAAAAAACATTGCAACAACCCCATGGTATATAGACGAATTTGGCATTGTACTCCCTTTAATAACCACCGGATTTGCTATTTACTTTGTAGCAAGACGAAAGGCACTAAACACAACAGAGGCTAACAGCATCTATGAAAAAGGTCAGCTGCTAACATCGGCTTTGCAATATGGTGGCTGATGAATAAGCGCTGAGCAATTGCAATTCTATTGACTTATGTAATAAATTTAAACTGTGAAACACGGAATACCCGCACATCACAAAGCCGTGTAACGTTAGCCGAAATTTCAAAAACTTCATTATTGAAAATTTGGTATGCAAAAAATAGCACTCGTTCTTTTTCTTTCATTTTGCGCTGAATTAGCTTCAGCTCAATCTCAAAAACAACATGATATTGTAGCTATTAAAGCGGAAAGAGATGCATCGAATAAATCCATTTCTGAACATGATGTTGCCGGCATAGCCAGGCATTGGCGGGATGATTTTGTTGTTGTAGCTGGGAATGGCTCTATTCGGGTGGGTAAAGACTCTTGTATTGCTGCGTGGTCACGGTCCCTTGCTGCAAGACCCAATGTTATTTATGTTCGGACACCACAAGAAATCATTATCAGTGAAACCGATAGCCTAGCCTGGGAAACAGGAAAATGGACGGCAACAAATTTGCCTATCAAAGGCGGCAATTATTCTGCTATGTGGCGAAAGACCCACAATATATGGAAACTTCAGGCTGAGGTTTATGTTTCCTTGACAAAAGCCGCGGTGAACAGCAGGAAGTAAATGGAGCGGATGTTTTTAGAGCAGTTTTCGGGTTGGTGTACCGTAGCGCGAACTTTGTAGTTCGCGTGCCCGCGCCGTTTCAACGTTTACAATCTGTGCAGGGACGCGAACTACAAAGTTCGCGCTACTTCCATCGACTGTATACTGACCTGAAAACCGCTCTAAATGCCTTGTTTCTTAAAGTTGTTCCACGTAGCAGTAGGAAAGGCAGCGCCCGAATCAATTGATTCGGGCGCTGCCTTTCCTACCAAATGCGGCTGTTTTCTACTTCCCCGCAAACGCCTTCGCGTCGCTTTCCGAAATCGTGTCGTCGCTCATAATCACGAGGCGTTCCACCACGTTGCGCAGCTCGCGAATATTACCGCGCCAGTCCAGGCCTTTCAGGTATTCCAAGGCGGCGGGGTCGATTTTCTTAGGCTTGGTGCCGTAGTCGGCGGCGATGTCGTTGAGGAATTTCCCAATTAATTCCGGGATGTCTTCGCGGCGGTCGTTGAGGGCGGGAACTTGAATCAGAATGACCGAGAGGCGGTGGTAGAGGTCTTCGCGGAAGTTGCGGTCGGCGATTTCCTGGAGCAAGTTTTTGTTGGTGGCGGCGAGGACGCGCACGTTCACCGAAATTTCTTTTTCGCCGCCCACGCGGGTGATTTTGTTTTCCTGCAGGGCGCGCAGCACCTTGGCCTGGGCCGAGAGGCTCATGTCGCCAATTTCGTCGAGGAAGAGCGTACCGCCGTCGGCCTGTTCAAACTTGCCGATGCGCTGCTTCACGGCCGAGGTGAAAGAGCCTTTTTCGTGGCCAAACAGCTCGCTCTCAATCAGCTCCGACGGGATGGCGGCGCAGTTTACTTCTACCAGCGGGCCCTGGGCGCGGGGGCTGAGCTCGTGCAGCTGGCGGGCTACCATTTCCTTGCCGGCGCCGTTTGGGCCGGTGATGAGCACGCGGGCATCGGTGGGAGCAACCTTTTCGATGGCCTTGCGCACGGCGCCCAGCGCCGCCGAGGAGCCCACCATTTCGGAGCCCTTGGAAGTGACGGACAGCTTCTTTTTCAGCGTCTTGCTCTCGGTCACGAGCTTGGTTCGGTCGAGGGCGTTGCGGACGGTGACGAGCAGGCGGTTGAGGTCGGGGGGCTTGGGCAGGAAGTCGTAGGCGCCTTTCTTGGTGGCTTCCACGGCCGTATCGATGCTGCCGTGGGCCGAAACCATGATGAAGGCCGCCTCAGTGCCCATTTTCTGGGCGCGCTCCAGCACTTCGAGGCCGTCCATTTTGGGCATGCGGATGTCGCAGAGCACCACATCGTACTTCTGCTGGATAAGCATGTCGAGGCCGGCGGGGCCGTCTTCGGCCTGGTCAACTTTATAATCTTCAAATTCCAGAATCTCCTTCAGCGTGTTGCGGATGGCTTTTTCGTCGTCGATGATGAGGATGCGGGGCATGGTTGTGAGGGAAGCTTTAGCTGGGCGGCAGGGGGCAGCGCTGGCAGTGATACGGGAATTCGGACGGCAAGCTAAAGCTTCCCTCACAAAAAACGGCTGGCGCGGTTACATCTGCCAGCTACCTTCGCCGTATAGCGTCAATTCCTCAACCACGTTTACATGAAAAGTAACCTGTCCCGCCCATTGCTGTTCACGGCCGCGCTTGCCAGCAGCCTTGGCCTCTATTCCCTCACTTCCAAACCCACCCTCGCCCCCGACCCCAACAACGCCGGCCTGAAGCTGCCGGCCGGGTTCGGCGCGCTGGTAGTGGCCGAAACCGGCGGCCGCGCCCGCCACCTGGCCGTGACGCCCGAAGGCAACATCTTCGTGAAGCTGAACCGGCCCAAAGATGGCAAGGGCATTCTGGAGCTACACCCCACCGCCACCGGCAAAGCCACCGTGGCGGGTGGCTTCGGCAGCTACGGCGGCACGGGCATCTACGCCAAGGGCGGCTACCTCTACGCCTCGTCCGATGAGGACGTGTACCGCTACAAGCTCAGCGCCAAAGGCGAAGTGGAAAACCCTGCCCAGCCCGAAAAAATCGTGACGGGCCTGCTGAACCGCGGCGAGCACGAGAGCAAGTCCATCGTGCTCGACAACGCGGGCAATATCTACGTGAACGTGGGCGCCTATTCGAACTCCTGCCAGGTGAAAGACCGGGAAAAGGGCTCGATGGGCCGGCAGAACTGCCCGATTCTGGATTCGGCGGGCGGTATCTGGCGGTTCCGGGCCGACAAGGCGGGGCAGACCTACGGCAGCGGCATGCGCTACGCCACCGGCCTGCGCAACGTGGTGGGCCTCGACTGGAACCAGCAGAACAACCAGCTCTTCGTGATGCAGCACGGCCGCGACCAGCTGCACGACATCTTCCCGGCCATGTACGACACCAAGCAATCGGCCGAGCTGCCCGCCGAGTGCCTCTATGAAATCAAGCAGGGCGCCAACGCCGGCTGGCCCTTCCTGTATTACAACGGCCTGACGCACCAGAAAATCCTGGCCCCCGAGTACGGCGGCGACGGCAAGAAGCTGGCCGACCCCAAGTACCTGGAGCCCGCCGCCGCCTACCCCGCCCACATGGCCCCCGACGGCCTGCTGTTCTACACCGGCACTATGTTTCCGGAGAAGTACCGCAACGGCGCGTTCATTGCCTTCCACGGCTCCTGGAACCGGGCGCCCGAGCCCCAGAAAGGCTATTACGTGGTGTTTCAGCCTTTCAAAAATGGCAAGGCCAGCGGCCCTTGGGAAGTGTTTGCCGACAACTTTGCCGGCTCGCCGGAGAAGGTGGCCAGCGGCCGCGCCGACCACAAGCCCTGCGGCCTGGCCCAGGGCCCGGATGGCTCGCTCTACGTGAGCGACGACAAGGCCGGCACCATCTACCGCATCATGTACACCAAGAAATAAGCCTGCCCGTGAGAAAGTCCCTCGTTCTGCTGGCGCTGCTGGCCCTGGCCGGCAGCCCCGCCCTGGCCCAGAAAAAGCCGGCCCCAAAAGCACCGGCCCGAAAAGCCGTGGCGGCCTCTTCGGCCGCCGTCCTCAAAGGCAAGTCCATCTACACCCAAAATTGCCTCACCTGCCACCAGGCCGATGGCCTCGGCGTGGACGGCCTGAACCCGCCCCTGGCCAAAACCGACTACGTGCTGGGCGACAAAACCCGCCTCATCGGCGTGCTCCTCAACGGCCTGAAAGGGGTGGACATCAACGGCGAGGAATACCACGGCGTAATGCCCGCCCAGACCTACCTCAACGACCAGCAAATGGCCGACGTGCTGACGTACATCCGCAATGGCTTCGGCAACAAAGCCAGCGCCGTGACGGTGGCCGAAGTGAAGGCCGTGCGCACCGGAGCGAAGAAGTAGAGCGGCAAACCACTAGCGCTACCATAGAAAAAGGCCACTCCTGAGCGGGAGTGGCCTTTTTTGTAGTTGGGTGATGGGTCTGTAAGCCGGGTTTTGTCCGTGGCCGAAGCCACTGCCTCACCATTTATCTAGGCCAGTCCTCGCGGAAAGGCTCCATCAACCTACCCGCTGGCGCCGGACGAGCCGCCCGGTGCGGCAAGCTGCTTGCGCAGCTTGCCGCCTACCAGCTTATTTGGTCTTTCAACCCCTGAGGTTTACCCAGCCGGGACGGTCACCCGCCCGCTGGTGCGCTCTTACCGCACCTTTTCACCCTTACCTTTTTCATTTAACATTTATCAATTAATATTTAACAGTCGTCCTGATAATCAGACATTTTGTTAAATGATGAATGTTAATTGTTAAATGAGAACGGCGGTACTTTTCTGTGGCACTGGCTGTCCTGGTTCGCATTATACTTGCCAGTCCTTCCCGTTAGGAAGCAGGGTGCTCTGCGTTGCCCGGACTTTCCTCGTCGCCCGAAGGCGCCGCGGTGAGGCGACCCATCACTGCGGGCAAAGATAGAAAGAAAAGCCCCGGAGGGGCGGCATATTGGTAGTAGAATGAACTGGATAAGCGAATGAAGCCCCAGCGGGGCGGCACGGCTGTTGCGCCATTAGCCTCCGTCATCAACTGGCATAAATACATAAGCGGGATTGTATTCAATGCCGAAATGCTGCAACAGCAACTCGTATTCCTGGGCAAACGTCCGCTTCGCATGGTGCGCCTGTTGCTGCTCGATGTAGTTGATAACCGCTGGTAATTGGGACGCGCCGTAGGAGAATGCGCCAAATCCTTCTTGCCAGGCAAATTTACCCGGTAACCATTTTTGCTCGTTGATAAACTTGGAGGAACTGGCCTTCACCACCCGAATCAAGTCGGAAAGGGCCTTGTCCGGCCGCAGGCCAATAAGAATGTGCAAATGGTCGGGCATCCCGTTTATGACAAGCAGCTTCTGGCCCTGCTGGGTGATAATGCCAGTCATGTACCGGTACAGGGTCTCGGCGTGCGCCACGGGAATCAGCGATGCCCGGCCTCGCACAGCAAAGACAATGTGCAGGTGAATTTGTGTGTAGGTGTTGGCCATGCGAGGGAATTGGGAGGCAATTCGGCCGCCCTGGTGGCGGGATATTAGTAATATAATGGTGTAGGATAAGTAGTAATTGGGTAGCCCCAGCGGGGCGGCATATTGGTAGAGGCTAAGACAGCTGAACAACTAAAGCCCCAGTGGGGCGACACCAATCGTTATACCGTTCGTGTCGCCCCGCTGGGGCTTAGGGGTTTTCGGTGGCGGTGCTAGCTACCGATATGTCGCCCCGCTGGGGCTAAACCTACTTCCCCTCCCACACATTATCCGCCGGATAGCTGTCCGGCACCAGCGTAGCGCCCAGCGTCACGCGCTTCAGCGGCTGCTTGGTGAGGACGGGGATGGTGATGGACGTGGCCCCGGTTTCCCAGACGGCGATGCTGCGGTGGATTTTCTGGGTGGTGTTGTCGGCAAAGGTGAGGGTGAGGTCGACGGGAACGGGCTTGGTGCCTTTGGCTTGGATGGTGAGGTCGTAGCCGGTGGCGGTTTTGGTGACGGTGGCAATGGCCAAATCGGGGTAGCCGCCGTCGAAAAACCAGCGCTGCCAGAACCAGTTGAGGTTGCGGCCCGCGCCGGCATTCATTGAGTTGAAAAAGTCGTAGGGCATGGGGTGCTTGCCGTTCCAGGTGCGGATGTAAGTGTGCAGGGCTTTGGTGAACAGCTCGTCGCCCAGCAGGTCCTTCACGTATAAATAGCCCATGCCCGGCTTGGGGTATGAATTGAGGAAGAACGACATGCCGCTTTCCTGGGTACTGAGCGTGACGATGGGTGCGTCGCTTTCGGTGGCGGCGTACTGGGCGTAGCGGGCCACGCCGTAGTCGTCGTCCAGCTTCGGGTCGATGATGCTCGAAATCAGCCACTCGCCGATGGTGGCCCAGCCCTCATCCATCCAGCCGTACTTGGTTTCGTTGATGCCCATGTAGAAGGGGAACATCGTGTGGAAGATTTCGTGGTCGGTCAGCTCGATGGCGTCTTCGCTGGTGGGCGTGGGGTTATCGTTCACCATCATCGGGTATTCCATCTGGTCGAGGCCGTCGAACACCGTTTCGTGGGCGTAGGGAAAGGGCCACTTCGGGAAGGTGTAGCTCATGGCCTCCACCGTTTTGCGGCTGTAGTTGATAACTTCCTTGTAGTCTTCGTGCTTGGTGTTGTACACGGCATCGACGCGGGTGCGGCGCTTGGTGGTGGGGTCAACGACCAGGCTGGTGCTTTGCCACACGTAATGGTCGGCGGTGGCAAACACAAAGTCGGTCACGTTCTTCGCCTCGAAGCGCCAGGTGTTTTGGGCGTTAGGCGCCACGATGTCGCGGCGCTTGGCATCCTCGGGACTGATGATGGAAACGACGGCATCCTTCTGCTCGGCGTCGCGCAGGCGTTGGGCGTACTTTTTGGTCAGCACCTGGTCGGCATTGGTCAGGTCGCCGGTGGCCCACACCACGAAGTCCTTGGGCACGGCGATGGCGGCTTTGAAATTGCAGAAGTCGTTGTAGAACTCCTGGTCGCCGGTGTAGGGCACCTTGTTCCAGCCGTCGATGTCGTCGTACACGGCAATGCGCGGGAAGAAATAGGCCACGAAGTCAGCCCCCGGCTCAATCTCGCCGGTGCGTTGGTGCGAGCCTTTGTTGAGGATGTAGGAGTAGGTGGCTTTGATGGTGGCCGCCTGATGGGTACCGATGGCCCGGCGCAGGGGCACGGCCATGTTTGTCGCCTCGATGGCCAGCTTGCCCACCTCAAAGGTTTCGCCGTTGATGCTGAGCGCCGAAAGGCTGATGCCGTCGCCGATATCCTCCGGGGCAAAGGATTTGCTGCGGGGCGCTCCCTTCTGGTACAGGTTGGGGTAGAGCTTGAACCAGAGCTGGCTCAGGGAATCGGGGCTGTTGTTGAGGTAGCGGATTTCGACGGTGCCCGCCACGCGGCGCGTGCTGGGGTCGAACGTGACGTTGAGGTCGTAATCGGCCGTGTTCTGCCAGTAGTTGGGGCCGGGCTGGCCGGTAGGGCTGCGGGTGCCCTTGGCATAGGTGGCTTGCAGGTTGCGCGGCACCGGCAGCGTGGGCTGCGCCAATGCGGTGCGGAACCAGAGGAAACCGAGGAAGAGGCAAAAGAAGCGCATGGCGGACAGTCGCAAAAAAGCGGAAGGAAGGGAAATCACGGGCGAAAGAAGGCACAAAAAAAGTCATGCCCGAATGAGCATGACTTTTAGCAAGGAACCGCTGGCTTACGCGCCGGGCTTCTCGTCGGCGCTGGGGCCGTAGAGGCCGGGCACGGGAATGTCGAGCAAACGCAGGTACACCGTGAGCTGGCCGCGGTGGTGAATGCTGTGGTTGAGGCCCATGATGCGGATAGCGGTGGCTTTGGGGTAATCGAATACCACGTGTTCGCCGCGGTGGAGCTTGAATTTTTGCGTCAGCTTCTCATCGTCGCTCTGCTGCAGCTCTTGTTTCAGGGTGGCGCTGTATTCGTCGAAGCGGACCAGCAGTTCCTCCAGGCTCGTGGTGGTGGGGCCGGGCTTGGGTGCGTTGGGGTCGAGGAAGTCGCGCGAGTCGTGAGTAACGAAAAGGGTGTTGAAAGCCAGCAGGTTTACCACATGGCTAGCCAGTTGCCACAGGCTCATGCTTTTGGGGTGCGGCTTGTAGTCGGCTTTGTCGTAGGGTACCCGCTCAAGGATGCGGCGGGTTTGGGCCAGCTCGTGGTTAAGCTCGGCCAGAATGTTTTTCTGAATGGATGAGGTGTACATGGGACTCAAAAGGGTGAGAATGGGAAGCGCAAAGTAAGCCAATTGGCGGCTAGCGCGTCATCGGAGCACCCATTTCGGCAGCGGCGGAGGCGGGCGGCGGGCCGGGCACGCTTACCGGGCCGAGTGAATCTTCGCGCAGCTTCTTGCCGCGCAGCTGGAGCAGGAAATACAGCCCCAGCATGAAGAATACAATCAGCGCCAGCAGGCTGTTGCGCATCGAGCCCGTGACCTGGTTGATGATGCCAAACGTGGCCGTGCCGATAACAATGCTCAGCTTCTCGGTCACGTCGAAGAAGCTGAAGAAGGCGGCCGAATTGGGCGTGTTTTCGGGAATAATCTTGGAGTAGGTGCTGCGGCTCAGGCTCTGGATGGCACCCATGGTGAGGCCGATGACGCTGGCCAGCGCATAGAAGCTCCAGCCGGCCTGCACAAAATAGCCGGCAATGCAAATCAGCATCCAGATGAACACCGACCAGCTCAGGGCCCGGGTGTTGCCGATGCGCTCGGAGAGCTTGGCGAACAGGTAAGCGCCCGCGATGGCCACCACCTGCAACAGCAGAATGGTGAGGATGAGCGCGCCGGATTCGAGGTGCAGCTCATCGGTGCCGAAGAGGGTAGCCACGTACATCACCGTTTGCACGCCCATGTTGTAGGTGAAGTAGGCGAGCAGGAATTTCTTCACGTTGGGCAGCTGCTTGAGCTGGTCCCAGACCTTGCCCAGCTCGCGGAAGCCGTTGAGCAGCCAGCCGCCCTCGGCGGCGGGGGCATCGGCTGGGCGGCCGCGGTCGGGCGGCAGGGTGGCGAAGGGAATCTGGGCGAAGCCGGCCCACCAGATACCGGTGAGGAGGAACGATATTTTAGCAGCCGTTTCGTGCGCGTGTTCGCCGGTAATTCCCAGCTTTTCGGGAAATTGATTTATCACCAGGCAAATAATCAACAGAATAACTGAGCCCACATAGCCCATCGAAAAGCCTTTGGCCGAGAGCGAATCGAATTTCTCTTCGGAACTGATTTCAGGCAAATAGGAATTGTAAAACACAATGCTGCCCGAGAAGCCCACCGTGGCCGCAATGAAAATGAACGTTGACATGGTGAGCGTGGAGGTATCAAAGAAGTAAAGCCCCGCGCAGGAAATGGCCCCGATGTAGCAGAACACCTGCAGAAACAACTTTTTCCGCCCCGAAAAATCGGCCAGCGACGTTAGGAACGGGCTTACTAGCGCAATGAGCAGGAACGAGGCCGAAATGGCGTAGTTCAGCAGCGACGAGCCCGGCACCTGCATGCCCAGGAAGCTCACCGGACTCTGGCCGCTGTCGGTGTGGGTAATATCCTTGATGACGCTGGACCAGTAAATCGGGAAAATCGAGCTGGTAATCACCAGCGGATACACCGAGTTGGCCCAGTCGTAGAAGGTCCAGCCGGTGGTGATGCGCTTGTTGTCTTTTTCTACCGCACCAGCGGCGGCGGTAGGAGGCGTCGGAGTTGGGGTCATAAGAGGGCGCGGGGGTTAGGAGGTTGCGCCGGGAAGGTAACGGGTTTTTAGGGTTCAGGTTGGGGCGGGCAGTTGGTTACCGTTCGTGGCATTCACCGATTGTTCGTTTCCTTCGCACCATGTTAGAAAAGCTGCGCATCCAAAACTTCAAGTCCTGGCAGGACACCGGCGATATTGCCTTTGGCAGCCTCACCGGCTTCTTCGGCACCAACTCCTCGGGCAAGTCCAGCATCCTGCAATTCCTGCTCATGCTAAAACAGACGGTGGAGTCGTCGGACCGGTCGCGGGTGCTGCATTTAGGGGATGATAAGTCGTATGTGGACTTGGGGACGATGTATGATATTCTTCATCAACACCAAGACCCAGGTGTATTGAGTTTCGAATTTACTTGGAAGGCTGCTAATGTATTCTTTCATGAAGAACTGAATGCTGATAATGAATTTTGGGTGCATGAACCATTAATCTTCAAGGCGGATGTAATGCGCTCAAGTGATAATATTCAGCTTAAAAGTTTCCAATATACTGTTGACAATGAAGTTATAGGCGTAAGAATAGTGCCTTTGGTGTTAGATGAATTATACCACAAGCTTTACAGCTATTCACAGCATAAATCTGGATTTGAAAAAAACGGCCCGCTAGTTAAGCCTCTTAAATTCTATAGTGCAAATCAATATATAAGCTTTAACAGCATTGCCTTTGACGATATTCATTTAGAGAATAATTTACCTTACGAGTTAGAAGAACTATTCAATCGTATTCATTATTTAGGACCACTCAGGGAATACCCCAGCCGCCTTTACGTTTGGGCAGGAGAGCAAACCCAAAGTGTCGGCAACCGCGGCGAACGCGCCGTGGCCGCCCTCCTCTCCTCTCGTAACCAGGGCCCGACCATCGACATGGGCCCCGACCAGCCCAAGCGCACCGTGGAGGAACACGTCGCGCACTGGCTGAAAGAGCTGGGCCTGATTTACTCCTTCAAAGTGCAGCCCATTGCGCCGAACCGCAAGGAATACGAGGTGCGAATTCAGCGGACGGCGGAGTCGGCGAGCGTGTTTCTAACGGATGTGGGCTTTGGCGTGTCGCAGATACTTCCTGTCCTGGTGCTGCTGTTTTATGTGCCGGAGGGCAGCACCGTGATACTGGAGCAGCCCGAGATTCACCTGCACCCGGCGGTGCAAGCGGGGCTGGCCGATGTGTTCATTGACGCCATCAAGCGGCGCAAGCTCCAGATTGTGCTCGAAAGCCACAGCGAACACCTGTTGCAGCGCCTGCAACGGCGCATTGCCGAAAACACTTTGCAGCCCGATACAGCCATCGACCCGGCGGCAGTGAAGCTATATTTCACCCATATTGAGGCGGGGCGCTCAGAGCTAACCACGCTGCAGTTGGATGAGTATGGCAACATTCACAATTGGCCCAAAGGCTTTTTCGGCGATGCCTTTGAGGAAGCCGCTGCCCGCACCAAAGCGGAGATGAAACGCAAGATGCGCCAGTCATAAGCCATGCACTACCTCATTGATACCAATGTGCTGGTGGTAGCCAACGCGAAATCGGACGCTAGTCCGGCCTGCGTACTGGCCACTCTGGAGCGCTTGGAGCGGCTCGTAGCCGGCGAAATACTTGTTCTGGACGATGCCGAGCACATCTTAACCGAGTATGCGCGCCACTGCAACTATAGTGGGCAGCCGGGAGCGGGCGACCAGTTTTACCGCTGGGTGCGAGAGCAGGCGGCCTATAATCCACAGCATTGCGAGCAGGTCGCGTTGGAGTTGGATGAGGATGGCAGCTTCGTGGCCTTTCCCAACGCCACCGAGCTGGCCAGTTTTGACCTGTCAGACCGCAAGTTTGTGGCGGCGGCACTCACGCATGAGGCCAACCCGCCGGTAGTGAATGCGGCCGACAAAGACTGGCACGAACATCATGCGGCACTCACACATCACGGCGTGCGAATAGAATTTCTTTGCCCAGCCGAAATGACTCGCCCGCGCAGCGCATAAAAAAGCCCGTTTCCATCACAGAAACGGGCTTTTTGCTGAGGGGATGGGATTCGAACCCACGATGAGCTTTTGACCCATACACACTTTCCAGGCGTGCTCCTTCGACCACTCGGACACCCCTCAAGGTTGGCGGTTGATGGGGCAAAGATAGAAGCTAGTTGTCAGTTGTTGGTTGTCGGTTGACAGTTTTATCCGTCGCTCAAACGCTGGCAACTGACAACCAGCAACTGACAGCGAAAAATCAGGGGGTGATTTCGCCGCGTAAATCCTGGCTCAGCAGCTCGCGGGTGCGGGCCTCGCTCACGTCGAGGCCAAGCACGAACATGAGCTTGGTCACGGCCGCTTCGGTGGTGATGTCGTCGCCGCCAATGATGCCCATTTCGGCAAAGTAGGAGCTGGTTTCGTACTTGCCCTGCACCACGCGGCCTTCCTCGCACTGGCTCACGTTCAGGAGCCACACGCCGCGCTGGCGGGCCTCGGCCAGGCAATTCAGGAACCACGGGGCCGTGGGCGCATTGCCCGAGCCGTAGGTTTCGAGCACGCAGCCCCGCAGGCCCGGAATGCCCAAAATGGCACGCACCGCCGCCACCGTGATGCCCGGAAACAGGCGCAGCACAGCCACAGCCGTTTCGAGCCGGGTGTGCACCTGCAGGCGCGCGGCCGGCAGCGGCCGAATGCTTTTGTCGTCAAATTCGAGGCCGATGCCGGCGCGGGCCAGCGGCGGGTAGTTTTCGCTTTTGAAGGCGGCAAACTGGTGGCTTTCCACTTTTTTGGCCCGCGTGCCCCGGATGAGCACGTCGTTGAAAAACACGCACACTTCGGGCACACGCACCGTGCGGGCGCGGGAGTGGCGGGCCGCCGCTATTTCCAGGGCCGTGACGAGGTTGCGCTGGGCATCGGAGCGGCTGGCCCCCACGGGCACCTGCGCCCCGGTAAACACCACGGGCTTGCCCAAATGCTTTAGCACATAGCTCAGCGCCGCTGCCGAATAGGCCATGGTGTCGGTGCCGTGCAAGATGACGAAGCCATCGAAATCGGGGTAGTGCCGGCCAATAAGCTGGGCCCAGTACAGCCAGTCGGCGGGCATCACGTTGCTGCTGTCGATGGGGGCCGGCAGGCTCAGCATAGCCAGGCGCAGGGGCAGGCGGGCCAGGTCGGGCATCTTGTGGTCGATGCGGCCGAATTTCATGGGCACCAGCTCGTTGCTGCGGTTCAGGGCCATGCCCACGGTGCCGCCGGTGTAGAGAATGAGCAGGCGCGGGGCCGTGGCATCGGCCGGGTCGGCGCGGGTGGGCAGGGGCAGCAGCGGCAGGTCTAAATCGGGCATGGAGCTAAAAAACGGGCGACGGAAGCACCCACTACGCGCCTGCTTCGCCTCGCGGACCATTGGAGCAACAAGAAAATGGGCGTAGGGAGGCGCAAGGTAGTGCCGCTGGTTTTTTCGCCAACAAATAGCCCCCGCCGGCTGTCTGCCGTATTGCCTCAGGCCATTTTCCTGATTTTTGCTATGACCCCAACGGACCAAACCTCCGCCAAACCTGTTTCCGACGTCCTGCTTATTGGCGCGGGCATCATGAGCGCCACCCTCGGCGTGCTGCTCAAAACCCTCGACCCCAACCTGACTGTTTCCGGCTACGAGCGCCTCGACGCCGTGGCCGCCGAAAGCTCCGACGCCTGGAACAACGCCGGCACCGGCCACTCGGCCTTCTGCGAGCTCAACTATACCCCCGAGCGGCCCGATGGCTCCATCGACATCAGCAAGGCCGATAAAATTGCCGAGCAATTTGAGCTGAGCAAGCAGTTCTGGGCCTCGCTGGTGCTGGAAGGCCTCCTCCCCGACCCTACTGCCTTCATTCACACCATCCCGCACATGAGCTTCGTGTGGGGCGCGGCCAACGTGGAATACCTGCGCAAGCGCCACGCCGCGCTGCTGCACTCGCCCTTGTTCCAAGGCATGGAATTCAGCGAAGACCCGGCCCAGATTGCTCAGTGGATTCCGCTGGTGATGGACGGCCGCGACCCGGCCGAGCCCGTGGCGGCCACGCGCATGGCCATTGGCACCGACGTGAATTTTGGGGCCCTCGCCCGCAGCTTGTCCAACTACCTCAAGGGCCTGCCGGGCGTCGATTTGCACCTGGGCCACGAGGTGGAAAGCTTCAAGCGCAAAGACGACGGCATCTGGCGCCTGAAAATCCGCAACCTGGCCACCGGCGAAAAAGTCATTGCACGGGCTCGTTTCGTGTTCATCGGGGCCGGTGGAGGCTCGCTGCCGCTGCTCGAAAAATCGGGCATTCCGGAGGCCAACGGCTTTGGCGGCTTCCCCGTGAGCGGGCAGTGGCTGAAGTGCCAGAACCCCGCCGTAATTGCCCGGCACGAGGCCAAAGTGTACGGCAAGCCCGCCCTCGGCGCCCCGCCCATGTCGATGCCCCACCTCGACACGCGCCAGATAAACGGCCGCAAGGAGCTGCTTTTCGGGCCCTACGCCGGCTTCAGCACCAAGTTTTTGAAGAAGGGTTCGTACACCGATTTGTTCCGCTCCATTGAGCTGGGCAACATCCGGCCGCTGCTCTACGCCGGCGCCCGCAACCTGGGCCTGACCAAGTACCTCATCGGCCAGGTGCTGCAATCGCCGCAGGAACGCACCGCCGCGCTGCGCGAATACTACCCCCAGGCCAACCCCGACGACTGGCAGCTCGAAGTGGCCGGCCAGCGCGTGCAGGTCATCAAAAAGGACAAGAAGCAGGGCGGCGTGCTGGAATTTGGCACCGAGATGGTGACGGCCGCCGATGGCTCCATCGCGGCGTTGCTGGGGGCCTCGCCTGGCGCCAGCACGGCCGTGGCCATCATGCTCGATTTGGTGCAGAAGTGCTTCCCCGAGCGGGCTGCTTCGGCTGAGTGGCAGGCCCGGTTCCGGCAGCTGGTACCATCCTTCGGCCAGCCCCTCGCCCCCGACTCGGCCCTAACGGCAGCAGTGCGCGAACGCAGTCACCTAGCCCTGCGGCTGGACGCTTGAGGTAGAGGAATTATAGCTGACTGAAGAAACGGTCATGCAGAGCGCAGCGAAGCATCTTTACCGCTTCGTTGGAGTGACCGGATTGGTATCGAGGTATAGATGCTCTGCCTCTGCATGACCGTTCTACTAGTGTTCGTGCCGCTACCGGTTGTTCATCATTCGGAATTGCTCGTCCAGCTCGGCCCGGGAGGCCAGCCGGGACTTTTCCGAGGAGCCGTAGCCGACTTCCTGCTCGCCCGTTGCCAGGCGGGCCATCACGGCATCGGCAAACTCGTCCACGTTCACGCCAAAGGTGTGGAGGCCGGGGCCGCCGAGGTCGGTATCGACGGCCGGGGGCACAATTTCGAGCACCGAAATGCCCACGGGCGCCAGCTGGTGGCGCAGCGAAAGCGTGAACGAATGCAGCGCCGCCTTGGTGGCGCTGTAGATGGGCACAAAGGCCGCCGGCGCAAACGACAGGCCCGACGTGACGTTGATAATGGCCGGATTGGCTTGCTCGCGCAGGTGGGGCACCAGCAACGTAGCCAGATGAATGGGCGCTTCTACGTTGATAATCAATTCCTGCCGCCGCTCTTCCCAATCGGTAGTGGCATCATTGGCCAGCTGGATGCGGTTTTGGATGCCGGCGTTGTTTACCAGCACGTTGAGAGCCGGGTATTCGGTGGTGGCCCAGCGAACCAGCGCGGCGCGCTCGCTGGCATCGGCCACGTCGGCCTGGCGCGTGATGAGGCCGGGGTAGCGCTGCTGGGCTTCGGCCAGCTTATCGGCGCGGCGGCCGACGATGATAACCGTGCTGCCGGCTTGCAGAAAACGGACGGCCAGCGCCAGCCCGATGCCCGAGGCGCCGCCGGTGAGCAGCATGGTGTTGGTGGCAAGATTCATAAAGAAAGGATTGAGCAGGGAAAGCAGGCCGCTAACAAGCAACCCGCCGGATGGTTGAGCAGACAAGGCGCCGGCGGCTCTACCTTGCGGGCTTATTGCCGTGCTTACTGCCGCGCCCACGCCCTGCTTTGCTATGATTAAACTGGAACCCTTCACCACCGACGATTTTACTCAGCTCATGGAATGGGTGGACGACGAGCGCCTGATGAAAGAATGGAGCGGCTCGATGTTTTCGTTTCCGCTGAGTGAGTCGGGCCTGGCGTGGTACGTGGAAGGCGCCAACAATATGCACGACCCGGACGTGTTCATTTACAAGGCCGTGGACGCCAAAACCGGCGTCACGGTGGGCCATATTTCGCTGGGCGGCATCAGCGAGCGTGACCGGGCCGGGCGCATCACCCGCGTGCTGGTGGGCAACTCTTCGGAGCGCCGCCGGGGCATCTGCCAGGGCATGGTGCGGGCGCTGCTCCGCATTGGCTTCGAGGACCTGAAGCTGCACCGCATCAGCCTGGGCGTGTACGATTTCAACCACGCGGCCATCAACTGCTACCTCAAGTGCGGCTTCCGGGAAGAAGGCCGCCTACGCGACGTGGTGCGACACGGCGACGGCTACTGGACGCTGGTGGAAATGGGCATTCTGGAGGACGAGTGGCGGGCGCTGCAACACAGGGCCAGCAAACCAGCATAGTGCGGTATAGTAGGATTAGGGAAAAAGTGTAAATTGCTGGCCTACACCTTCCCACTCCTATTTCTTATGAAACTCCGTTACCTACTGCTGGGCCTGGGGCTCATCAGCACCGGTGCCCATGCCCAGATTCTCGGGGGCGTCCCCATGGCTCAGCGCGATTACAGCAGTGTCAGTTCCAACGAATACGCGAATATCAACGAGTTGACCAAAGGCGCCACCCACCTGCTAACGCGCCGCCCCAACCTCATCGGCTCGCCTTTTGCCGAGGACAAGTGGCTAATCGCCAATGTTTTGATGAACAATAAGCTGTCCTTGCGCCCTATGCTGCTGAAGTACGACGTGCTGGAACATCGCCTCATCATGCGCCAGCCCGAACCTTCGCAGGATTCTATTGAGCTTGACGACCGCCAGGTGGCTTCGTTTGTACTCAACGAGCCGGCTTCCAACCTGGGGCCGGCCCGGCAGCGGTTGTTTCGCCGTTTCGAGGAGGCCCCTCGCTTCCGGCAGCGCGACTACGTGGAGGTGTTGCACGAAGGCCGCTACGCGCTGCTGAAGCACTATCAGAAAAAAATTAAAAGCGACAGTTTCCAGGGATTCGCCAGCAACGGGATTCCGCCGGATGAGATTGTAGACGAGTCGCTCTACTACCTGCGCACGCCCGAAGGCACCCTCACGCCGGTGAAGCTGAGTCTTAAAGCCCTCCAAACGGCTGCTCCCGCCCTCAGCGATGCCTTAAAAACCGCCGCCGCGAAAAAGCCCCGCACAGAGGCCGAATGGTCGGCCGTCCTCAACGCCGCCGACCCGGCCAAATAACCAGGCTAGTCCAGAAAAGTGGTATTCGTCAGCTGCTCGCTCAACTCCCACAGCCGCCGGGCGTTTTCCGGGGTGTTGAAAGGATTTTTCACCGCCTCGGGCTTTTTCTTATCGAAATAGCCGCCGCTGGTGGCCGCCACTGCGGGCGAGGAGGCCAGGAAAATACTGGTTTCGGCACCTTTTTCCGTCGAAATCATGAAGGGCCGGCCCAGTTGCACAAACAGGCTCATCAGGCCATTGGCACCGCTGCCGAAGCTGCTGGCCACCACCCCCGGATGCAGCGCGTTGGTCGTCACGTTGCCGATGCCGTGGGTGCGCAGGCGGCGGGCCAGCTCCTGCGTAAACAGGATGTTGTAGAGCTTGGTATTGGCGTACACAGCCAGCGCGCCGTAGCTTTGGGTTGCCTGAAAATCAGCAAAATCGGGCCGGGCCATGCGGTATACGGTCGAAGCCACGTTCACGATGCGAGCGGCTGGGCTGGTCTTCAGCTTGTCGAATAACAGGCTGGTGAGCAGGAAGGGGCCCAGGTGATTGGTGGCGAGGCCCAACTCATGTCCCTCGGGCGACACCTGCCGCGCGGCCCCGAGGATGAGGCCGGCGTTGTTCACCAGCACGTCGAGGCGGGGGTAGCGGGCGTTGAACTCGGCCGCGACGCGGCGCACCTGGCTTTGGTCGGCGAGGTCGGCCAGCAGAATGTCGACCTGGTCGTGGCCGGCGGCGGCTTTGATTTTCTGCCGGGTGGCGGCGGCTTTGGCGGCATCGCGGGCCAGCAGCACGACGTGCGCACCCATTCGGGCCAGCTCGGTGGCCGTGACTTCGCCAATGCCGGACGTGGCCCCGGTAACGAGGATAATTTGATTCTGAAGGTCGGACATAAGGTTTGAGCGTTGAAATGACGCCGCTGGCTACGTAAACGTACTGGCCGGGCAAATGCTTGGTTTTTCTTTTGCCACTCAAGCGCCGCCCGACGTTCCTTTGGTGTCCTAACCCTTGCCTCATACACCTATGAAAGCGCTCCTGCTCATCGATATTCAGAACGATTTCCTGCCCGGCGGCCGGCTGGCCGTGCCCGAGGGCGACGCCATTATTCCGCTGGTGAATGCCTTGCAACCGCAGTTTGAGCTGGTGGTGGCCACCCAGGACTGGCACCCGGCGGGGCACCAGAGCTTTGCCAGCAGCCACGCCGGCCGCAAGCAGTTCGAGCAGATTGACCTGCACGGACTGCCCCAGGTGCTCTGGCCCGACCACTGCACCCAGGCCAGCCCCGGCGCCGAGCTGGCCCCGGCCCTGCAAACCGAACGCATCGAGGCCATTTTTCGCAAGGGCACCAACATAGAAATCGACAGCTACAGCGCCTTCTTCGACAATGGCCACCGCAAAAGCACCGGCCTGGCCGCCTACCTAAGCGGCCGGGGCGTGACGGAAGTGTACGTAGCCGGCCTGGCCGCCGACTACTGCGTGTACTACTCGGCGCTGGATGCGCTGGCCGCTGGCTTCGCCACCATCGTCATCACCGACGCCACCCGCGCCATTTCGGCCGAGGGATGGGCGGCAGCCCAGGCCGATTTGTTGGCCCGAGGCGCCCGGCTGCTCGAAAGCGGGGCCCTATTCAACACCGCGCGGCCTTAGCGAAACACTGCCGCCTTCCCTGCTGGCTACCTGCTGCCAACGGGCAGGCTTTAGCGCATAAAAAAGGCCCGGCATCTGCCGGGCCTTTTCGCAGGTATTAAGCGTCAACATCAGATGTTGAGCTTCACCAGCTTCATGCCCAGCTGGCTTTTCTTGCGATAGTAGTCGGCTATCATCACGTAGCCGGGCTTGGCCGGGTAGAGGTAGGAAAAGGTAGGGCCGCTGGGCATTTCGATTTTGTCGACCACGTATTTGCCGTTGTCGCCAAAACCGATGTTGCCCACGTACGTTTTGGCCGATTCGCCCTTCTCCTTATCGAAGTTCACATACACCACGTTGAATTGCGAGTTATCGGCGTTTTTCTGAAGAAACTGGTAGTCGAAATCGCCCTGGTACTTCATGATTTGGCCGAGCATCCCGGCGCCCATAAAGCCCGTGCCGGGGGGCAATGTGGCGTTGGTAACGGTTTTGGGATAAAATTTCACGCTCGACAGTTTGGCCTGCGGGTCTAGCTCGAACACGAACATGTTGCCCACCTTACCCTTGGAAACACTGGAATTGCCACCGCTATTCAAAGCAGCCGCCGCGATGCCCAGGGCATTGCCCACAATCTTAAACTGCTCGGCCACGATGTACATCCGGCCGTTGGCGCCCTTGACGATGGCGTGGTTGTAGTTCACGTAGTTGTCTTCCAGGCTGGCTTTGGCCTCGGCGGGCATGAGGGCCGCTACTTCGTTTTGCCAACCGTAGTTTTTGGTACTCACAGGCTTGCCCGCTTCGTCGAAGCGCTTCACGTAGAATCCCTGGCTTTTATTGACGAACGGCTTGTCGTCGAGCTTGTAATATTCGCCCACCGCCACAAACTCGCGCTTGTCCGCGTCGAAGGTGAAAGAGCTGAGGGACAACTGTTCGGTGGCGCTGGTTTCCACCGGCAAATCGAGCAGCTTCTTGCCCGTCTTGGCTTCCAGCACAATCATATAAGACGTAACCTTGCGCGACAGCAGACCGTCGCGCCGCAGCATGGTGCCCAGCAGGTACTTGTCGGCCGCTTCGGTGAGGCTGAGCGACTCATACTGCTTGGCGTCCTCCGGGGAGGTGATGCGCCAATGCATGCCCAGCTTGTTGTCGTAAATGGCCAGGGTATAGCCCTTGGCCATGCCGCCGGTGTAGCCGTTGCGCACGAACCCCAGGCCGGGCACCGGAAACAGGTTCAGCCCCAGCATCATGCCGCCAGCGGCCGGGTCGACGGCCTGCGCCTGCATGGCCAGCACCCGCAGGTCGCCCTTCGACAGCTCGCCGATGAGCTTGCTGCCCAGCTTTTTCAGGCTGGTGTCGTAGGTTTCGATTTCCAGCGTTTTGTCGTTGCCGTTATAAAAATAGAAGGCAAACGCCGAGCCGTTGAACGTGTTTTTCAATAGCGTGTACCGCCCGGAAGGCTTCTGGATGGTGATGGTCGATACCTTGGCCAAGTCCTGGTCGTAGAGGTCGAGCAGGTAGTTGTCGTTTTTGCGGTCGGCCTTATCGCCTTTGGCAAACATGACGTAGCCCTTCACTTCATTGCCGTCATAAATGGGCGACAACGCCGAGCGGTGCATGTTCTGGATGCCGTCGAGGGTTTTGGTTTGGGCGAAGGCTGCCGGGGCCGCCAGGGTGAGCAGGGCCGCCAAGACCGTGCGTTTGGTAAACTGCATGAACGTGTGGAAGTAAAAGGTGGGCAATAGGTGTGAAGTAATCGTTGGAAACAGCATTAGCGGCGCTTGGCAGCCGGCTTGGGCACCGGAAACAGCAGCTTCTCAAAGCGCCCGCCGGCGTACTGCTGCTGGTACTGCGTTTTGAGGGCTACCACGGGCGGCGCCGTGGTTTCGGCAGCCAGCGCGCTGGCAGCGTAGTGCCCCGCCAGCGCATACTCGTTGGTGGGTACCGCCGGGGCATCGGCCTGGGCAAAGCAGGTGCTCAAGCCCTTAAAATCTTCCAGATGCAGCGCGTGCAGCGTGGTAAGCAAGGCGTTGAACGAAGGTGCGTTGTGGGTCGAGATATTGGAAACGACCTCGAAATAGGTGTGGTCCTGCATGTGCTGGCGCAGCTCGTACAGGCTCAGCTGCACCACCGAGCGCAGGTAGGCATTCTGGGGCTGCTGGGGCAGCAGCTGCAAGGCATCAAAAAGGGCATGGTCGTAGCAGTCGTAGTCGAACCAGCCCTGGATGACTTCCAGCCGGCTGGCGTCGCGAATGCGGGCGTACTCCGGCGGGCTGGCGGGCTGCGGTCCGTCGGCCACCTGCCCCTTGGCCAGGGCCTGCACAAAGCGCATGCGCTTGCCACAGTCGGGGTGCGACTTGAGGGTATCGGTGGTTTCGAGCACCGTTTGCTCGGCCGCTTTCACCGTGAAAATTGACGCCGGCTTGGCCGGCGCCCCGAAGGTTTTGGGAAATTCTGTGCAGCTGAAATAAGTGTTCAGCGGAATAGCAGCGGGGTTTTCGGGCTCGTCGATGGTGTCGAGCAGCTGCAGGGCGCGGTAGGCCTGCGGGGCCTCGTAGCGGGTATGGGTGAGCAGCACGTACCCCAGCGAGTCGGCCTGCTTCTCAAACTGGCGGCGGTGGTAGTTATTGTTCAGCGAAAAGCCCAGCACCAGCGCCTTCACCTGCGAGCTGATGTTGTACTCAGAATTGACAATGCGCCGGAATTCGCGCTTCAGCTCCTTGCTGTGCAAGGCCATCAGGCGCTCCTGCAAGCCGTTTTCCATGTGCCGGCAGGCCACGTGGGCCAGCTCGTGGCAGAGAATAAAGGCGAGCTGGCTCTCGTTTTCGAGCCGGGGCAGCAGGCCAATGTTGAGCATCACCGTGCCGTTGCCCACGGCGTGGGCGTTGGGCTCGGGGTTGCGGGTGAGCACCAGGCGGGTACCGGCCGGCAGCTGCGGGTTGGCCTGCACAATACGGGCAAACACCTGCTGCACAAACGGCTCCACCACGGGGTCGAGCAGGGCCGAGTAGCGAATGGAATTGTACACGTCGTCGGACGCCTCCTGCACCACGCGGCGGTAATGGTCGCGGTAGTCGCCGCTGCCGGTTTTGGGCACCACAAAATACGCCTTCACGGCGTTGCGTTGCGCCACGGCCAGCTGGTAGAGCTGGGTCGTATCGCGGGAGTAGTACGGCAGGTAGGGCTTATCCTGCGCGAAACACCGAAGGGAGCCCAGAACGCCCAGCGCAAGCAGGCAAAGAAGTCGCAACATAACAGTAGCGCGCGATGTAGTGGTAGAGCGCAAAACGGGTATATAATGGCCTCAAAGCTAGCCGAAATACTGAATATATTTTTACCGTTGCGCGCAAATAATTTCAGCATGAATTCAGCCGGTGCACCGGGCCTTCATCCGCCGGTGTGGCCGCCTCCATCCGGCGTGGCCGGGGACCAAAACAAGAACGGCCCGCCGAATGGCGAGCCGTTCTTGTTTTAAGGTATTTGTGGTAAGGACAAGATATTTCGCGGCGGTTCTGATTGTTGCCCGGCGCGAAGAATTGCTATTGCTTCAGCAGCTTCACAGAGGTAGCCCCCGTGGGCGTGCTGGCGCGCAACACATACAGGCCAGCCGCCGAGGGCAGCGGCACGTTTAGGTGGCCGGTGGCGGTGGCGGGCACCAGCTGTTGCCACACCACGGCGCCCAGGGCGTTGCTCACTTCCAGCAACACCGGCTGGCTGTTGGCCCCGCTGATTGCTACCTCGGCGCGGCCCGTGAGCACGGGGTTGCCGAATACCTGGATTTGCAAGCCGGTGCTGCCTGCGCCGGGCCGGGTGGCCGTGGCCGTGGCACACTGGGCGGGCACATCAATGGACCAGTCGCTGACGGCCATGTTGGTGAGGGTGCCGTTGTGGCTGTGGCGGGTGGCATCCAGGGCCGTCAGGGTGGGCGAGTCGTTGCATTTCCAGTAGGCTTCCAGGCCGGCGCTGCCGGCAGCTACGCTGCAGGCATTGGCCGCAATTTCGGTGGCGGTGAGGGCGCGGGTCCAGGCGCGGGCCTCGTCGAGGCGGCCGTCGAGCCCGCGCGGGGCGGCGTAGTTGCGCGCCAGCGTAAACGGGGCATTGGCGGTGAGGCTGCCGCTGGCGGCCTGCGAATTATCCAGCACCCCGTTGACGTAGAGCTTCATCGTCGCGCCGTCGTAGGTGCCCGCCAGGTGCGTCCACTGGCCGGCCGTGAGGCGGATGACCGAGTTGAGCTTGCGGGTGCTGCCGCCAATCTGGGCCACAAACTGCACCTGGTTCGGGTCGATGCCGCCATCGCCGATGCGCAGCATCACCGTGTTTGCGCCACCATCCTCCATGCCCAACAGGCTGGAAATGAAGGGCGACGTCGTTTTAAAGCTGTTCGGCTTCACCCAGCATTCCAGGCTGAACGCCGCGCCGCTCAGGTTGATGATGCCGGCGTCGACGTACTTGCTCACGCCGTCGAAGCTGAGGGACGTATTGCTGCCGGCCGGCGGGGCCGTGAGCACGGTGATGTAGCTGGTGCGGGTGAGCACGTTCTGGCCGGCCGCGTTGGTGGCCGTCAGCGTCACGGAATAGGTGCCGGCGGCGGCGTAGCTGGCGGTGGCGTGCACGGCGGTGCTGCTGCTGGGCGTGGCCCCGGGCAGCGCCCAGGTGTAGCTGGTGGCGTTGGTGGAGGAGTTGGCAAAAGTCACGGGCTGGCCGGTGAGCACCGTGGTGGCAGTGGCCGCGAAGTTGGCCACGGGCTGCACCGCGGCGGCCGTTCCGTTGTAGAGCTTCAGCTTGCCCAGATTAAAGCGGTAGGCGGCCACGGCCGAAGCCGAAGTGGCTTGCACCCCGATAATGGCCAGCTCCCGGTTGGCATAGGCGGCCAGCGACACGGTGGTTGTCGCCCAGAGCGTATCGGCCAGTGCCGGCACGTTGACGTACTCGGGCGTGGCCAGGTTATCGCTGAAATACAGCGCCAGGCGCGTGCTGCTGGCGCCGGCCGCCAGGCCCTTGTACACGAGGTCGAGGTTGGTGGTGGCCGTGATGGGCAGCTTGGTCTGGTAGAGCTTCACGGTGGTGCTGGCGCCGGCCGCCAGGCTGCCGGCCAGTTTCACGCTGGTGCCGCCGTACCAGGCCCGGCTAAAATCGAACCCCGCGCTGACGGTGGTGGCCCCGGTGCGCGCCCACTGCCACGACGGCAGGATGGCCTGCTTGGCCATGTCGGTCCAGCCCTTCACGGCCACCGCGCCGTTGTTGGCGAAAATCTTGCCCTGGCCCACGCAGAAGTTGGTTTCGAACGGCAGCGCCGTGATAGCGCAGCGCACGGGCTGGTAGCGGCCGAAGCCCTGCCAGCCCGTAGCGTCGTCGGTGGTGATGTCGAGGTCGTCGCCGGAAAAGAGGCGCACTTCGGAGCTGTAAAAATTGGCGTAGTCGGCCGGGTTGCTGTTGAAGCTGTTCAGGCCGCCGTTGTAGGTCAGGTTGGGTGCAAACACGGCCAGCGAGGTGCGCGGGGTAGCGGGGTTGTTGCCGGTGTAGTAGTTGCTCAGCCAGGTGGTGCTGTTGAACAGCTGCTGGGGGTTGCGGCCAGGCCAGATATCGGCCCCGCTGTACACGTCGAACGGGCTGCGGCCGATGCTGGCCGCCGTGGCCACGGCCGTATTGAATGCCGTGGCGCCAGACCAGAAATAGTTGGTAAAAATGGCGTCGCTCACGCGGTCGGTGCCGCTTTGCAGCAGCGGCGCGTTATTCGTATTCAGCGTGTTTTGGTAGGCCACGGCCCCGCTGGGCAGCATGGAATCGTACCAGTGAATTTCCATGCCGGCGGGCCGGATGAGCTGCAATTGCTTGAGCAGGTTAATCAGCTCGGTGGCCTGCGCGGTGGTCAGGCGCGATTCCTCGTTGAAAAACCAGCCGTCGAAGCCGTAATAATTGGCCACGTCCACCAGCTTTTGGGCCCCGATGTAGTTGCCCGCCGCGTCTTTTTGGGTGAGGGCGACAAAGCCCGCCGCATCGGTAAAAATGGTGCCGATAACCTTCACGCCGTTGCGGTGCGCGGCCTCCACCCAGGGCCGGCACGGAATGCCCACCGGGCTGGCAAACCACGTCAGCACGTCGATGTACTGCCAGTGGGTGAAATTGTAGAGGTTGAACTGGGGCTGCTCGTTGAGGTAGCCCACGAAGTTGTTCATGCCGTCGGGGCACCAGTTCACCTTGGCGCTGAAGCTCTGGTTGGGGTTGAGCTGCGGCGCCAGCGCGTTTTGGCGGCTGGCCAGCGGCACGGTGCTCACGTTGGCCGGCAAGGCCGTGGGGCCGGTGGCGGTCCAGGCCATGAGCTGGGCCGGGGTGAGGGTGGTGTACTGCGCGGCGGGCTCAATCTGAGCCTGCGCCGCCAGCGTGGCGCACAGCAGCGTGAGCAGCAACAGCCAGTTGCGGAAGTAGCCTTGAATCATGGGCAGCGGGGTGATGAAGGGGGTGAAGGGGATAATGGACGGATTTACTGGGTGGTAAATTTGGGGTCAATTTACGCCAGAGTCCGTGGTATTGAGCTACCCCGCCGGGAATAAGCGCGGGGCGGCTTTGCGCAGTAGCTTTGCCGCATGGTCAAGCCCTCGCCTGTTCTGCTTCTAAGCGCCGCCGCGCTTCTGGCCAACTGCCAGCATACCCCCCATCCTGCCGCCACCCCCACCACTTCCGAATTCACCACTACCCTGACCGTGGCCGACGCCCGCGCCGCCGTGGCCGGCTACCTCCAGACCCAGCCCAACGCCGCCCTCTACCTCCTCGACTCGGCCCACGTCACCGACAACGAAACCAGCTGGCAAGTGCTGGTGCCCCGCACCGACTGGGCGCACCGCCTGCCCAGCCGGGCCCGCTTCGAGGTCGACAAAACCACGGGCAACGTCCATCCGGGGGCGGTTAAGTAAAGCCGGAAGCCGCTCACGGAACCTAAGTATTCGTGCAGGAACGACTGCATTCGCTTAAATTTCATGCAGAGCGCATTACCCGCGATACGGCCCTAAAAACGGGCACATTTTAGTTGCCTATCGGCTTGCGCCGTCCGCCAATATCAGACCGGAAATGGACCGTAGTGAAGGTACTCGGGCTGCCGTGGTGTATCACCGGCATACTGCCTTCGCCGGGTCCAGAATAGCTTCCGGCTATATCGAAGGCTGGCAGTGACTTTGCGAAAAAGCTCCGGTTTTGGTTTTCAAACATTGCGGCCTTTTCCCTCACCCCCTCATAATTTTCAAGTAACAGGTAGGCCACACAGAGATTCTCAATTAAACCCAATCCGATTTTGCGGTTGATTTCCGCTTTTTTATCGTCCCAGTTTGCCTGTACAAGGTACTTCTCCCACACCGTTGTCAGGTTCTGTATTTTTGGCAAATCCGGCGTGGTGGCCGAAAGCGCGCCAATGAATTCGTTGGTTGCTGTGTTGATTTCCTGGTAAGATGGCAAGTCGCCCTCCACCGAATTCACGGTCATACGGGCAGGCCAAGTGTTGCCGCCTAGTTCAAAATCTGCCCGTTTGACGACTTCATCGAATAACTGCACGACCAAGTCTGGCTGCATCTTGTTGCGCACGTAAACATCAAGCTCTTTTACCGAATCGAAATAGCTGGTACGCACTCCGCGTTGGCTCCCCTTGTAGGAAGCTAACACGGTTTGGGTTGTTGCATCCGATAAGGTGTACCCGTGTTCGGCAGTAAACAGCAGGTCGTAGGCGTATTGCGTGCGGGACTTTCCGCTGTCCTTGTCCTTAAAAGTATTAGTCAAATGGCTTTGGATACCGAAAGTGGGCGCTGCTACAAAGATTTTCAGCACAACATCGCCCCCCGATTTCTTGAATTCCAGATTTTGTAATTTAAGCGGCTTACTCACATCAATGGTTGGCCATGGTACTGGCGGCTCAACTGCACTCAAGGTTGACAGATAATGCTCTGCCGCTTTTGCCAATACGTTACCTAGCATCCCTTTGTCTGAAGAAGGCAAGTCGTATTCCATCGAATATGACTTGTATTTCGGTGCCAACTCTACCAATGCGGCTTTGTGGTAAGTGGTCCAGACTTTCTGGCTCGCTACTTTTTGACCCGCCGCTGGCAGCAACCCAAGGGTCGAAACGATTAGCAGCGCCACCATTGGGCGGATAACGAGATGGATTAAACGTGATATCACCATACGTCAGATTTGTTTTGCACAAAAATAGAAATTAAGTGCAATCAAATTCTTTAATATTGATTCTCCGCGTGCTCAGTGTGGCCGCATTGGCCGTTGCAGGGGGCTACAGCCGCTTGCTCAGCAGCATGCCCGAATAGGCGTAGCCGTTCACATTCAGGCCCTGCATGGGCACCAGCGACACGCCCGCCCGGCCGGCCACTTTGTGCAGCTGCGGCACCACCACGCCCATCGTAGCTCCCACCGCGTAGCCCAGCAGGTTATCGGAGAGGAAGTGTTTGCCGGCTTCGATACGGAAGTAGGCCACGGCCACCGGCACGGCCGCCGCCGCGCCCCACACGAAGGCTTCGCCAGAGTAGCCGGGGTTGAAGTCGTGCATCACCTTAGCCGCGAAGAAGGTGGCCGTGGCCGTGTTGGCCGTATGGCCCGAAAAGAACGAATTGGTGGCAATTTTGCCGCTGCGGCCTCCTCCGCCTTCGGTGCCGTAGAGATAGGGCCGGTAGCGGTATACGTTGCCGGCCGCAGTAGTGAAAATGGACTCGCTGGCCAGCACCGTTTCCACATACAGGCCCAGTACCTGCCCGTAGTGGCTGCGAATATTGTCGTTGAGGGCCAGCAGGCCGGGGGCTATAACCAGAGAGGGGTAGCATAGCAAGTCGCTGGTAGTCTGGGCAGCGTCGCTGTAGTAGCCGGCCGAGAAACGGTCGATGCTGGGAACGTCTTCTTTTTTGAGATTGGCCAGTTCGGCATCGGTCAGGCCGTGCTTTTGCTGCACGCGGTAGAGGCCGAAAGCACTCACGGCACCTAGCCCCAGAATAACGGGGCCATCGACGGCAAAGCGGGTGTGGTAGGGCGAATTGGTGCTTTGCTGGGCCTGAGCGGTGGGGGCAGCCGTCAGCAAGGAGCCCGCCAGGGCGAGTGAGGCAAGAAACTTCATCTAAACATAATTCTGGTGATGAAGCCCAAAACGGAAAAGCCACGGTCGGGGTTAACCACTGCCGTTTTACACCAGAAGCCGCTTACAGATACGACAGCCACCAGTGCGTGTGCCGCTGCTTGTAGCCCTGGTACCAGCGGCAGGGCCAGTAAAGCAGTGCCACCACAACCACCCACACCGCATAGGCCCGCAGCAAACCGGGCCGATACGCGGCCGGCTGCGGCACCCCTGACGGCGCAAACGCCAGGTTGTACGGCTGGCCAAACGCCGCCCAGGTCCAGACAAACGTTCCGGCACTGATAAGCGCAAAATGCGTCAGATAATAGAACAGGGGCACTTTGCCGAACACGCCCAGCCAGCCGCGCAGCCGGGCCGGCAGGTCCTCGGCTACTGAGAGCAGCAGCAGGGCCACGCCCAAAGTAAGGCTGAGGAATAGCAACGAAGGCGGCTGTTTCGTGACGTTCAGAAACGATAGCACGGTGTAGAGGCTTCCGCGGGGTTGCACCAGCCACGGCGTTGGGTTGCCGTACCAGTTGCTGGCCCGCAGGGCAATGAAAAGCAGCAAAGCCGCTGCCCCCGTCAGGCGCAGCCAGCGCTTGCGCATTGGCAACGGGGCCAAAAACCACGGCCCGATGCAGTAGCCAGCGGCCATTACGGCAGCCCAGGGCAGCACGGCATACGCCACCAGCATGGGCAGCTTGGGCGTGAGCAGGAAGAGAAACGGGCTGTTGTAGAGCAGCGCCGGAACGAGGGTGGCCCACGTCACGGGCTGCACAATGGGCAGGGCATTGTGCCCAAAAATGACCACCAGCGCCAAGGCGGCCACCAACCCGCGCGGCAACCAGATGAGGCCCGCCAATAGCACCATGCTCCAGCCCAGCGCCCATATCACCGTGAGCAAAATCGTGTCGTAGGTACCCCATTGCAGCAGGAAGTTCATCACCACGATTTCCAGCAGCACCAGCCACAGCCCCCGCGTGAGCAGAAACCAACTCACCCGGCTCAAGCGGGGCTGCTTTTGCTGATAAAGGAACACACTGGCGCCGGCCAGAAACAGGAAAGTCGGGGCGCAGAAATGCGTTATCCAGCGGGTGAAAAACAATGCCGCCGAGGCGTGCGCCATGTCATCGGGCCGCACGGCGGTGGGGCTCCAGAAATCCCGGATGTGGTCGAGCGCCATGATAACCATGGCCAGGCCACGCACCACGTCGATGGCCTGCACGCGGGGCGTAGCCGCCCGGCTGGCAACGGAGACGGGTGGAAGCGTAGCGGCTTGTAACATAGGCGCCTGGAAGCAGGTGGAAGCGCCGCCAAGTTAAGATAATTTGCCGTAGCGCGAGTTCAGATGAGAGGTCATGCCAAAGCACGGTCATGCCGAGCGCAGCCGAGGCATCTCGCGTGTGATAGTAACTCAATCGCCGGTCATGCTGAGCTTGTCGAAGCATCTCTCCCGCTTCGTTGCAATTACCATGAGCTACTACCCCATCCAAGATGCTTCGCTGCGCGCTGCCTGAAGGACTGCCGTATGGCGTTTTCTGTTCAGCATGACGGGACACTTGCTACTCCTTCACCGTTGCGCCGTGCACGGCCAGGGCCTCGCCCAGCAGCCAGCGCCGCACAAACACGTCGTCTTCCGACACTTTGCCCACCACGCGGTACTTAGATTCGAGGGCGGCACTGGATTCGGCCGCTTCGCGCACCACCGTGCCGGGCCCTACGTAGGACGAATGCACCATCTGCACGGCCCCACCCTCGCGCACCCGCAGGAAGGCGACGTGGAAATCGAGCCCCAGCACATAGAGGCCCGGCCCCAGCGCCCGCACCTGCCGCACAAAATCGGCCGGCGCCACGCCCCAGTAGCGCGTGATATGCGCTTCCGAAGTCAGGTTTTTGACGATGACTTCGGAGGCCTGCTTGGCCAAAACGGTGCGCTGCAGACGCAGGCCCGCATCGTGCAGCGCGGTGGTCACAAAGTAGCCGCAGGCAATGCTGCCGCGCCGGGGCGCCCAGGTGGTGCCGTAGAACGCCCAAGGCGTACCTTCCCACGCCGGAAAAACGGTGCTGTCGAGGGCCGTGAGCAGCAGCTGCCGGGCCTCTTCGAGGCGGGCGGCGCGGGCTGGCTTGGTGGCTGCCTGCCGGTAGCGAGCCGCCAGCCGCAGCCGCCGCGCCGCGAACCGGCGCAGCGTGGCCCGGTAGGCTGGGGCGGAGAATGCCGCCAGCGCGGCGGGCGTTTCGGGGCCGGTGGTGTTGGCATCGGGCGTGGCCGTTTGGGCAAAGCAGCCCCGCAAGCCGGCCAGCAGCAGCAAAGCCAGAACATTGATTTTCATACCGAAAAGGTGCCAGCGGCTGGTTGCCCCGGCTGATGGGCTCAACGGCGGAGCGGGGGGCGTTTATTGTTGAGTATAGGTCGACTTTAGCGGTGAAAACGGTCCTGCTGAGCGCAGCCGAAGTTTCTCTCCCACTTTAACCAAAGCTGTGATTTGAGGTTGGTATTGCAGTAGCGATGCTTCGGCTGCGCCCACGAGAAGCAGGGCAAGGACATCGAAGAGGTGCTGGACGCGCTGAGAAGCCTGCCGCGGTAAGTCTGTCTGTCATCCTGAGCGCAACGAAGGACCTTATATATAACCGTTGCGCCGAAAGGATTGCTGCAAACCATTTCATTCGCCATAAGCTCCTTCGCTGCGCTCAGGATGACAGGCGGGCTCACTACAACCGGCCAATGATTTATTTACACTCAACCCAATACACCCTCCAATGCCCGAAACCCCAACCACCTCGCCCACCGCTACGCCCATTGTGCTGGCCGGCGCCACCGGCGCCCTCGGCCTGCTCATCGCCCACCACCTGCGCCGCCGGGACGCTGCCGTGCGGGCCTTGGTGCGCCCGGAAAGCGGCCAGGGCGCCGAAGCCAAGTCGCTGCGCCAGCAGGGCGTAGAGGTAGTGCCCGTCGACTACAACAACGCGGCCGCCCTCGCGCAAGCTTGCGGCGGAGCCAGTTGCGTAGTATCAGCCCTGTCGGGGCTGCGCGATACCATTGTGGACGTGCAAACGCGTCTGCTCGAGGCGGCTGTGGCCGCGGGGGTGCCCCGCTTCATTCCCTCCGATTTCTCGGCCGACTTTACCAACTTGCCGGAGGGCTCAAACCGCAATTTTGACCTGCGCCGGGAGTTTCAGCGGCGGATTGATAAGGCGCCCATTCAGGCCACCTCTATTTTGAACGGCATGTTCATGGACTTGCTGCGGGGGCAGGCGCCGGTGGTGCTCGCGGGCCCGCGCCGGGTGCTGTACTGGGGCAATGCCGACCAGCCGCTCGACTTCACCACCATGGTGGATACGGCCAACTACACGGCGGCCGCGGCCCTCGACCCGACCACGCCGCGCTACCTGCGCGTGGCTGGGCAGGTAGCCAGCATCCGGCAGCTGCAGGCCGAAGCCAGCGCGGCCACGGGCCAGGCCTACAAACTGTTGCGAGCGGGCAGCCTGGGCTTTCTGGCCACGATGATAAAGATTACCCGCACGCTAATGCCAGCCCCGAACGACGTGTTTCCGCCCTGGCAGGGCATGCAGTACCTGCACAACATGCTCAGCGGGCAGGCCAAACTGCCGACGCTCGACAACGACCGTTACCCCGATATCCGCTGGACGCCGGTGCGGGAGGTGCTGGCCTAAGCCAGTGGCGAAGCAGGGTAGCAAAACGCTACCGGGTAGCTGCAGAGCCTTCCGCATGGGGCACAAAAAAACGCCATGCCGGACGTAGCCGCGGCATGGCGTTTTAGCTGGCCAATCATTTGGCGGGTGCTACTTCAGCTGGATGCCCTGCGCGGCCATGGCCTGCTCTGCTTTGGCTTGGTTGGCTTGGTACTCGGCGTGCTGAGCCGCGGTGCGCTGGCTGCCCAGGCTGGCGAAGTGCTCGCGCAGCTTGTCGGCGGGCATATCGGCGCCGTACGACGGGGTGCCGGGCTGCTGGCGCCACGACTCGTGCAGGGTGCCGTCGTCCACGGCGTCGAAGCCCAATTCTTCCACCAAGGCCATTACCTTCTGCTTGGCGGCGGCATCGTCGCCGGCCACGGGCAGGGCAATGCGGCCGGGGGTGCCGGCGGGCACGCCCTTGTTTTGCAGGTGGTCGGCGTAGATGTTGTTGAACACCTTCACCACCGGGCGGCCCAGGTGCTGCTGCACCCACTCGCTCTCGGTGAGGTCGCCGGTTTCCAGCTCCGCAATCTGGCCGTCGCGCAGCAGGGGGTAGTAATTGCTCGTGTCGATGATGGGCACCTCGGCCGGCACACCGGCGAACAGGTCTTTGGGCAGGTCGGGGATGTTTTTCAGCGGGATGGTGACGACGATGATTTCGCCGTGTTTGGCCGCCTCCTGGGCCGTGACGGGGGTAGCACCGGTTTTCTGGGCCACGTCGCCCAGGGTTTGGGGGCCGCGGGAATTGGCGATTTTAACCGCGTGGCCCAGGCTGGTGAGCCGCACGGCCAGGGCGCTGCCGATGTGGCCGGCGCCGATGATTCCAATATTCATGGTGTGAAAGTTTAGGACGTTGTGCGGCGACGAATTGCGGCCGCAGGTAGCTTAACAGTTTCGGGGGCGACTTGCTTTTTTCTGGTGGGTGTTTGATGGTGAAGCTGGTCATTAAAAACGTCATGCTGAGCGAAGTCGAAGCATCTCTACCACGCAACTAATCCAATCGACAGGATTTAGTATGGCGGGAGAGATGCTTCGACTTCGCTCAGCATGACCGTTCCTTTTATGCCCCGCCCCTACTTCAACCCCGGAATCTTGGCTCCGCGCTCGCGGGCCACGTCCTGGGCCAGCTCGTAGCCGGCGTCGGCGTGGCGGAAGATGCCCATGCCGGGGTCGGTGGTGAGGACGCGGCGCAGGCGCTCTGCTTTTTCGGAGGTGCCGGTCGCCACTATCACCATGCCGGAGTGGGTGGAGTTACCGATGCCCACGCCGCCGCCGTTGTGTAGGCTCACCCAGTCGGCGCCGCTGGCGCAGTTGGCCAGGGCATTGAGCAGGGGCCAGTCGGCCACGGCGTCGGAGCCATCCTTCATGCCTTCGGTTTCGCGGTTGGGCGAGGCCACCGAGCCGCAGTCGAGGTGGTCGCGCCCGATGACGATGGGCGCTTTCACTTCGCCGCGGGCCACCAGGTCGTTGATGACGAGGCCAAACTTCTCGCGCTCGCCGTAGCCCAGCCAGCACACCCGCGCGGGCAGGCCGATGAAGGGCACTTTGGCCTGGGCCTTTTCAATCCAGCGGGCTAGGAGCTTGTTGTCGGGGAAGGTTTCGAGCAGGGCGCGGTCGATGCGCAGAATGTCCTGCGGGTCGCCGCTGAGGGCGGCCCAGCGGAACGGCCCCTTGCCCTCGCAAAACAGCGGGCGGATGTAGCCAGGCACAAAGCCGGGGTACAGAAACTGGCCGGCTTCGTCGCGCACGTTCAGGCCGCCTTTTTCGGCCTGGCCGCGCAGGTTGTTGCCGTAGTCCACGGCGATGGTGCCGCGCTTCTGCATCTCCAGAATGGCCTCAACGTGCTTCACGATGGAGGCCAGCGCCTGCTTCTTGAACTCCTCGGGGTTGGCTTCGCGCAGGGCCAGCACCTCCCCTATTTCGCCTTCGGGAATGTAGTCCATCAGGTCATGGGCCGAGGTTTGGTCGGTCACGATGTCGGCTTTGAAGCCGCGCTCCAGCAACTGAGGCAGCACAGTAGCGGCGTTGCCGATGAGGCCGATTGACCATGCTTCACCTTCAGCTTTGGCTTTGTTGCACAGTTCTAATGCATGGTTTAGGCTGACGGCAGCTTTGTCCAAATAGCCCTCGCGTACTTTCTGATATACACGTTCAGCAATCGGCTCGATGACGAGGCAGACGCCATCGTTCATGGTCACGGCCAGGGGCTGGGCGCCGCTCATGCCGCCCAGGCCGGCCGTGAGGGTGATGGTGCCGCGCAGGCTGCCACCGAAATGCTTGTCGGCCATCGCGGCAAAGGTCTCGTAGGTGCCCTGCAGAATGCCCTGCGTGGCGATGTAAATCCAGGAGCCGGCCGTCATCTGGCCGTACATCATCAGGCCCATTTTGTCGAGCTCGTCGAAGTATTCCTGGGTGCTCCAGGCGGGCACGAGGTTGGAGTTGGCAATGAGGACGCGGGGCGCGTGGGGCCAGGTTTTGAGCACGCCCACGGCCTTGCCGCTTTGCACCAGCATGGTTTCGTCGGCTTCCAGCTCCTTCAGGGTCTTAACGATGGTTTGGTACTCCTTCCAGTTGCGGGCGGCGCGGCCGGCCCCGCCGTACACAATCAGCTCATCATAAACAAGTGAAACGGCCGGGTCGAGGTTATTTTCCAGCATGCGCAGGGCGGCTTCGGCTTCCCAGGTTTTGCAGCGCAATTCCGGGCCGTGCTGGGCCTTCACGGTTTCTGCGGGCTTGAACTCGTAGAACATCGGGCGCCTGCCGTCGTGCTTTTGCGAGGCAGCGCCGGTGGCGGTGGAGAGAGAGTTGGCTTCGAGGTTGAGCTCGGCGGTGGGGGAAGAAGTTGGCGTCATGGATAGGTTTTTGGGTGGTGCAGCGAAGATAGGAAAATGTAGCCTGGACTCTGCGAGTCCGCGCATGCCCGCTCGTTGCGACCTTTCCGTACAACTCCGAACACGCGCGGACTCGCAGTGTCCACGCTACATTTTTCCTCATGAGCACCGACTATAAACCCATCGACTGCCATTTCTACGACCTGCTCGAAGCCGCCGCTACCCAGCGCCGCCGCGTGGCGCTTCAGTATTTCAACGACCTGCGCCAGCTTTGCCTCGACTCCGGTGTGATTGACACGCTGTTCATCCGCGACAAGGTAGAGTTTATGCGGCTGAAATCGGGTGAGGAAATCCGCCTCGACCACCTCATCCGGCTCGACGACACGCCCGCCCCGCTCTACGCCGACTACCCCGATTTCATCTGCGGCTGCTGATGCGTCGGCACTAACGATAAATAAGTTAACCGCCCTCCTAGTCCCGCTCCTAATCCTGCTCCTGGTCCACGCTGATGCCGCCGTTGGTGGTTACGGCCCGTACCGGAGCACCGCCCTGGCCCAGGCTGGCCGTCACTTCTTTGTGAAACATGCCCGATTTGGTGACCGGCAGGCTGGTGTGGATGCCGCCCATGTTGGTGCTGCTGATGAGTTGGGCCGAGTACGTGCGCGGCAGCTTCCAGTGAATACCGCCGTTGGTGGTGCTCACGTCGAGGCCCTTGCCTTCCCATTTGCTGCCGCTAAGGGTAATGTTGACGCCGCCGTTGGTGGTTTCGCCTTTCACCTGGCCGCCCAGGTTGGCGAGGGTCACGCCGCCGTTGGTGGTTTCAAAGGTGATGGCCGCCTTGAGGTTGTCGAGGCTGATGCCGCCGTTCACGGTGTTGAGAGCGAGGGCCGTTTCGCGGGGCACGAAAAGTTCGTAGCTCACGCTCCAGTTCTTGCCCTTTTCGGGGTCGGTGGCGCGCAGGGTGTTGTTGGCGGTGGCAATGCTGATGCGTTTGACGCGGGCGGCGGCGTCGGCTTCGGTGTCGGACCAGGTCTGGATTTTGGCGCGGATGCGGATGTTGGGGCCGTCCCAGCCGTGCACGGTGATGCCCCCGTTGGGGTCGGCGCTCACGGTCAGCGGCTGACCGGCGGGCGCGCTCATGGCCAGGTCGCGGGTTTCGCAGAAGCCTTTCATCGGCTTGTTGTGGCCCCAATTGCCGTTGTCGCAGTTCATTTTGAACGGCGGCTCGGTTTGGGCGCCGGCCGAGAGGGTGCTGCATACCACAGCGAGCGCAGAAAGAATAAGTTTCATAAGAATTTGTGGCAAAGAGGGTTGAGGATAAACGAACAGATGCGAGCCGGCCTGCTTCGGTTGCCCGAGGGTAGGCAGCAGGGGGAGTACCGGGCCGGGGCCGGTTCGTTACAGGCCGTGTCAACATTATTTTTTGAACACCCACCAACTGCTTTTCCGTATTCCTAGTATTCCTCCTTCTCCTTACCAAACCCCTTTGCCCCATGGACACCCTAGCCGCCGGCGTTACCCAGCTGCGCATTCAGCGCTTTGTTAATGTTTACTTCGTGGAAACCGGCACGCCCGGCGAATGGGTCTTGATTGACACCGGCTTGCCCGGCAGCAAAAAAACCATCCTCGAAGCGGCCGATGAGCTTTTTTACCCCGGCTCCCACCCCGAGGCCATCATCCTCACCCACGGCCACCTCGACCACCTGGGCTCGGCCAGAGAGCTGGCCGACCACTGGAACGTGCCCGTGGTGGTGCATCCGCTGGAGCTGCCCTACGTGACCGGCCAGGCCCTGTACCCGCCGCGCGACCCCACGGTGGGCGGCTCGCTGGCGTTCATGAGCCGCTTTTTCCCCACCCAGCTGCCCAACCTTGAAGACCGGGTGCAAGCCCTGGATGCCGACGACCCCAGCACGCCTTTCCTCATGAACTGGCGCTGGCTGCACGTGCCCGGCCATGCGCCCGGCCAGCTGGCGTTCTTCCGCGAAGCCGACCGGGTGCTGATTGGGGCCGATGCCTTTGCCACCTGCCACCACGACTCGGTGCCGGCCGTGCTCCTGGGCCTGCCCAAAATCAGCCGGGCCGGCACGCCGTTCAACTACGATTGGGAAGCCGCCCGCCGGTCCGTCCAAACCCTGGCCGCCCTGGAACCCAAAGCCATCGGCTGCGGCCACGGCCCGGTCATCAGTGGTCCGCAGGCGGCCACGGGCCTGCACGCGCTGGCCGATAACTACCCCGTCCCGTCGCACGGCCGCTACGTGCACGAGCCCGCCCGCGTCGATGCCAGCGGCGTGGAGCACCTGCCGCCCGCTCCCAAGGACAAGCTGCCGGTGCAGGCGGCCATCATCGGCGCCGGCATGCTGGCGGCGGGCGTGGCCTGGCTGCTCACCGGCGGGCGCCGCAAAAGCCGGAAGCAGTCAAAAGCCTACAAGCGAGCCTACAAAGCGGCCAGAAAAAGCGGTACTTATCAGTCGCCCACTCCGCCACCACTGTACCGGGGCGGCGTGGGCAGTTAATGCCCAAGCACTACCTCGTCTGAACGTGAGTTGCTCGCTCCCTTTTTTAACCAAGCGGCAGGATACAGACCGATGCGCAAGCAAGCCTCACGCGGGCGCGGCGGGCAAATGATGTCGCGCAGAAACGTTAGCCCGGCGAGCGGGAGCAGGCGAATTCCGCAGCTATGCCTGTTTCCCGAACATGCATATGCGCCGCACCCGGCTGCGTGTGCGGGGGCTAAAGCCACGTGATACCGCCCCAGCCCCCGCTGATGCGGTTGCCATCGGCGTTGCGGGGCCATATGTCGGCGCTGTTTTCGAGGGCTACGGGACCCGTGCCCGTGGCAGGCACCACTCCCAAGGCAGTGTAATAACTCTGCTCGAAGGTCTTGTACGTCCAGAATGCCACATACTTGCCGTCGGGCGACCAAACCGAATGCCCCTCCTGACTGCCCGAAGCGGTGGTGAGGGCGCGCAGGCCCGTGCCGTCGGTGTTCACCAGCCAAAGGTGGGTGTTTTGTACAAAGGCAATGCGGGTGCCATCCGGGCTCACCGAGGGCAAAATCGGCGTCGGGTTGCTCGCTACCGCCGCAACGCGGCTAACGTTGATGCCGGTCCCGGCAATTGTGCCGATGTACAGACCGGCCTTGGCCGAGGGAGTGGCGGGGGCTTGGAAGTTGATGTTGGAATCGTAATCGCCGGCCATCACCAGGCGGCCATCGGGCAGCCAGGCGGGGCTAAAATAGCCTTCTGCGCCGGCCAAATAGTTGCCGTTCAGGTCCATCACGACCGTACCGTAGCTGAACGGTACCGGCGCGCGGTTGTAGTACTCCGTGTAAGTAAAGGCCACTTTGCTGCCATCGGGCGAGATTTTGGGGTTGGAAATAGCTGATGCTGAACTTTGCGAGTTGTAAATCACACGCACTTGGTTGCCGGCAGCATTGGTCACTTCGAGGCGAGCCCCGCTGAAGGCCTTGTTCACGTACAGCGTCGAGCCATCGGCCAAGCGCACCGGGTCATTGCCTGCCGTCTTGAAGGTAGTATTGGTTTTGGCCGTAAAGCTGTATTCCTGCATGTCGTTCGCGTAATTATGCACGAGTGTCCCTGCCCAAGCCCCGTTGCTTGCTGGTGCAGGGCTTGTTTCGCTGGTTTTGGAGCAGGCACTCACTAGCACTGCCGCAACGGCCAGTGTGGCGTACCATCTCTTTTGAAAGGCTGTAAAAAGCATCATTCTCATCTCGCGTTAGGTTAAACTAATCACACAGCATAGTCAAACAAATTTTGGTACAAGTGCAATTTTGCTTGTAACGAGCAAATGGGGGGCGAGCACCACAGGCCAATGGCCTCGAACGCCGGGATGCTACTGCCGTGAATAGGCCATTCCGTTGAAATTGAACAGCGTAATTTTGCCTTTGCCGTCGCCCACCGGGTAGGCCACGTCGCGCACAGTGCGGCCCTGGGCATCGGTCAGCGTCAGGTACCAGCCATTGAGCTGCCAGCGCCCGCCTTGCTTGGAGGAGCCGCCGGTTTCGGCCACGCTGCGCTCGGTCACGGACGTAACCGTGGCTACCCCGCCGCTGGTGTAGGTGCCATCGGGCCGAAAGGTGAGCGACTTTGATACCACGGCACCGCCCATCGGGGTGTAAGAACTGCTGCCGCCCTCGAAAGAGCCCACCAGCTGCGCCGCGCTGTGAAACGGCCCCACTGCCGAAAAAATACTGCCCAGGCTCCAGCTAAAGCCTCCTTTCAGCATGTTCATTTCGGCGCTTTCGGGCTTGGCCGCCCCCGTCCAGGCAATGGTCAGCGTTTTGCCGGCAACGGAGTACTTGCCCCGGTTGCGGGCGGGCGTGGCCGCCAGTTCGGCGGCGCTCAGGCCGGGCGGGTTTTCATAAGCAATGCCGTTGGGCGCAAAGTAATAGCTCAGGGTGAAGAAGTTACCCAGCACCGACTTGGTGACGAAAAACAAGCCCACCGGCTTGTTGCCCTCCATGCGGCCGGCCTGGGGCGCGGGTCCGGCGGGCGCCGGCGGGGCCGCCACCGTTTGGGCCGCCTTGGCCGGTGCCGGCACGCTGGCTGCTGCCCGGGCAGTTCCGGCCCCGCCCGCCAGTGCGTTTTTGCGGGCCAGTGCCTTGGTCATGCCCTCGGAATCGTCGACGCTGGTAAAGGCTTCGTAGGCTTGCTGGTACGCTGCGCTGGCTGCGGCTTTGTTGCCGGCAGCTTCCAGCTGCTGGGCTTTTTTGAAGACTTCGGCGCCGGGAGGGCCGCTATAGGCCAACTGGGCAAAGGCCGCCGTTACGGGAAGCATGAGGGCCGCAAGCAACCAGGAGTGACAGGAGTAGACAAAACGCACCGGCATGATTGACAAGAACTAAGGTGAACGGAATAAGACAAAAGGGGAATGCAGCGAAAGCTGCGTGTGCCTGCCGCTGTCAGCGGGCCGCTCTGGCAACAGAATCGGTTGTGGGGTTCGCAACGGTTTGGCCGGGCCCGGGAGGGCGAAAGCGGGCTGTGTCTATGTGCTCGCTCTCCTGCTCTCTCATTCGCTCGTCGTTCAGCGTGCCTGTATTGGTCCAGGCCAGGTACCAGAAGAGGCACGCGGCCAGGAAAAGCAGGCCAAGGCCCACACCCAACCACAAAATCCCCAGGATGGCTCTGCGTAGCCAGCGCGGCAATGCATCCATGAAAGAAGGCAGCACGAAAAACGGGGTGCTCTTACTGCCGGGCATACGCTACGTTGTTAAAGTAGAAACGCACCACCCGGCCGGTTTTTTCGTCCTTTTCGATTGGGTACGCCACGCCGCTTGTGGTGCGGCCCTGGGCATTGGTCAGGCTGAGTACCCAGCCGTTCAGGCTCCAGCGGCCGGCGCTGTCGCCGGAGTTGCCCACCGTCGTCTTGCCCTGGTTTGATGAAGCACTGATGCTGGCCGCAAAGCCGCCGCGGTAGGTGCCATCGGCGTGCAGTTCCAAACTGCTCGACACCGCAGCCCCGGTCACTGAATTGCCGCCCTGAAAATTTCCCACCAGCTCCTGGGCGCTGCCAAACGGCCCCATCCCCACGAAAATACCCATGTCGTGGTTAAACGAGTTGCCCCCGGTGGTTTCGATTTTGAACGGCTCAGAGCGTCCATCGGCCCACTTCACGGTGGGGGCCGCGCCGGCCTGGTAGGTGCCGCGGTCGCCGGGTTTGAGGGCGGCAAACCCCGCCGCATCAAGGCTGGTGGGGTTGTGATACACTTGCCCACCGGGCGCAAAATACCAGGTGGCTTTTTCCAGCGAATGCCACGCGGGTATGTAGCGCGTCATAAAAAACAGCCCCAGCGGCCGGCCGTTGGCAACTTTGCCGGCCACAGGTGTAGGGCCGGGTGGCAGCGCGCCCGCAAGCCGGGCAGTAGGCACGGCCGTGCGGGTCGGTGCGGACCGAGCGACCGGAGCATCAAGGGTGGCCAATAGATTGTCGGCCCGTTTTTCTTCCAGGGCCGCGAGCTGGGTGGTGGCGCGCAGTTGGCCATCAGCGTCGTTGGCTTGGTGAAAAGCGGCGGCGGCCTGGCTGTAAGCCGCAGCAGCGGCATCGTATTGGCCGGCCATGCCCAGCGTTTCGGCTTTGCGGAGCAGGTAGCCACCAGAGGGTCCTACGGCCTGTGCGCCGGCCGTAGGCACGCCACCCACCCACGTCAAAGCCAGCCCCAACCAGAGTGCCGCCGAATTTAACCGATGCCAGTAGGTGCGTTGCATGTTTTCAGGCGGCGTTTTAAGGGAGAATGGGTTGCTGGCGTCCAAGGCAATTCCTACCGTCCTCCTGCCCTGTCTGTGCTATTGAACAACAAGCGTCTGGATTTCCTGCCATTGCAGTTGGCCGGTGGCCTTCTTTCCGGAAGGCCACCGGCTTTTTAATAAGCAGGGATTTTTGCAGAAAAAAGGGAGAAAAGCGGGAGGGCAACGCAAATAAAATCAGCTGGAAACTTGCCGTAGCTACTCAATATCGACATCGGTAGCCACGTTGGCCTGCATCTCGTAGCCGGGTGGAATGGTGGCGTCTTTGCCCTTTTTCAACAAAAACAACGGGCTGACCACTACGGCCAAACCAATGGTCGCCCCTTTGGTATCGGAACCGGCCGAGCCCACGGCGGTGCTGCTCAGCGGCACCATCTGGCCGTCCACGGCCTGCACCACACTGGGCTTGATGCTTAGGCTGCCTTCTTTACCCAGGCCCCGGCGCTGGGCAGCCCCCACCACCTGGGCACTGCCCGCCGCCCCGGCCTTAATCACGGCGCGGCCCTTTATCACCACGTCGTACTTCACGCGCAACGTCACGCTCTGGCCCACCTGCGCATCTTTTGACGACAGCGGGCTGGTGGTTTCGAGCACGACCAGGGTTCCGGTTTTGAGCTTGGTGGGCTTGGGGGCCTCGGCGCGACCAACGAAAGTGAGCAACACCAGCGCCGCCGCTACGCCTTTCAAACGAGTAAGAAAAGTGGCCATACTAGTAGGAATTTGGTGGAAAGTGCGTCTGGGCTATTGCATAGCCCCTTCCGGATTAGAAAACTAGCGGGGCGCTACCTTGCGTAAGCAACAAAGTCGAGCAAGGCCACCAAGAAGTCGACCGGCCTTGCGTACAGTCGACCAAATTGCTGCTTCCTTATCCGGTAGCCAGACGGCTGGCCGGCCCTGTTTTCAACGCCATGCCTGTTGCTCTGCCTGCTCCCGCTTTTAGCTGCCTCGTGCTCGATGATGACCTGCTGGTGCGCGACCTGGCGGCCAGTTTCGTGGAGCAAATTCCGTCCTTGACGCTAACTGGGTTGTACGACAACGCGGTGCTGGCTTTCGAACACCTGGCCCGCCAACCCGTCGACCTGCTTATTACCGACATTGAGCTGCCCCAGCTCAACGGCCTGGAGCTGGTGCGGGCGTTGCGGCAGCCGCCGCTGGTCATCTTCGTGACCTCGCACCCGCACTACGCCCTGCCCACCTACGACCTCGACGCGGTGGATTTCCTGGTGAAGCCCTTGCGCTTCGACCGGTTCCTGCGCGCCGTCGACAAGGCCCTGCTCCTGCTGCGCGCCAAAGCTCTCCCGCCGACCCACCCCGCGCCCGCCGGCCCGCTTCCGGCCGACGACTCGTTCTTTATCCGCACCGAGTTTCAGTTCCTCAAGCTGCACTACGCCGAAGTGGCCTACGTGGAGGCCATGCGCGACTTCGTGAAAGTGCACCTGCTCGATGGCACGGTGCACATCACCCTCGTCAACCTCAAGCAGATGGAAGCCCAGCTGCCGCCCCACCTTTTCGTACGTACCCACCGCTCTTTTCTGGTGAACACCGGCAAGATAGAAGCCGTCACGAACCAGGAAGTGCGCGTGGGCAATGTGGAAGTACCCCTGGGCATCACGCACCGCGAGGCCGTGCTGGCCCAGGTGGTGCAGCAGCACCTGCTGGCGCGCCACCCCGGTAAGCCCGAGTAAGGCCAAGGTTGTTAACCGCCAGCTGTTCAGCCATTTTTAGACAGCCGTGAAATGCTTTATTACACCGTGCCCGTCCTGCAGAGCTGGTCGAATGGTCGAATCACCTCTACCGCTTCGGCGCTTCGATTGGATTAGTTGTGCAGTAGAGATGCTTCGACTCCGCTCAGCATGACCACCTGATTTGGCCCTGGTTATTTGTCTGAAGCCATACTTCACACCGGCACGGGTACCTCGGCCACCGGCAGCGCCAGCGTGAACGTGGTGCCGTGGCCAGGGCCGCCGCTTTCTACCCAGAGCCCGCCGCCGTTGCGGGCGGCCACGTCGTGGCTCAGTTTCAGGCCCAGGCCGGTGCTGCGGGCCTGGCCGGCCTCGCCGGCGCGGCGCTCCAGCGCCTCGGGCTGCAAGGGCTGGCGGGCGGTGGCCACTGGCAGGCCCCGGCCGGAATCCGTCACGGCCAGTTGCCAGGTGCCGTGGGCGCGGCTGGCCGACACGCGCACCGTGCCGCCGGCGGGCGTGAATTTGATGGCATTGGCGAGCAGGTTGCGCAGCACCAGGCGCACCGCCGCAGGGTCGGCCCACACCTGTTCCTCGCCGGTCAGGGCCTGCGACAGGCTGACCTGGCTGGCCTCGGCAGCGGCGGCCATCAGGCCCAGGTTTTCGTCCACCACGTCGGCCAGCGCCAGGTTTTCGGGGCGGGGCGGCCCAGTAGCGCGCATTTGCAGGGCGGCCCAGTGGAGCAGGTTTTCGAGCAGCGCCAGGGTATGGTCGAGGGTGCGGCCCAAGCGGTGGGTGTATTGGCGCATTTTCTCGGGCGGCAAGGGGGGCCCGCTCAGCAGCTCCACAAAGGCGTGCAGCGAATGCAGCGGCCCGCGCAAATCGTGGCCGATGATGGAAAACAGTTGGTCTTTGGTGGCATTGAGCGCCGTGAGCTCGGCGCGCTGCTGTTCAATCTGCTGGTTTTTGCGGCCCAGCAGCCGGTTCACCCGCCAGAGGGCGAGCCCGGCCAGGGCCGCAGCGGCCAGGCCCAGGCCCAGGGCCCACAGCTTGTGCTGCTGCTGGCGCAGGCGCAGCAGCTGGTTTTCACTGGTATGGGCCAGGGCCTGGGCCCGCGCCCGTTCCTGGCTGAGCTGAAAATCGCCTTGCAACCGGCCCATTTCCTCGGCTTTCGACAGGCTGAAAATGGTGTCGTGGGCGGCGTGGGCCTGCTCGGTGTAGTGCAGGGCCTGGCGGTAGTCGCCGTGCTGTTTCAGCTGCCGTGCCAGCAGCAGGCTAGCCGATTCCTCCACGCTTTTGTCCTTTATCTTTTCGGCTAATGCCAGGGCGCGCCGCCCATTGGCCTCAGCAGCGGCTGGCTCGCCTTGGGCGGCCCGCAGCTCGCCCAGCGCTACCAGGGCCGCGGCCAGGTTGCCCTGGTCGCCGGCTTTTTCCAGCAATGTCCGGGCTCTTTCCAGGGTACGGCGGGCTTCCGGCAGGCGGTTCAGCTCGTGCAGCAGCACCCCGTAGTCGCTCAGCACCAGCCCCAACTGCGCCTGCTCCCCGGCTTTTTCCGATACGGCAATGGCCTCGCGGTAAAACGGCTCCGCCTGCGCGCGCTGCCCCAGTTGTTGGTAAGTGGCCGCCAGGTTGGTGAGGCAGTCGGCCAGCGCGCTCCCACTGGGTTGGCGCCGCAGCAGCGGCAGTGCCTGCGCGAAATAGGACCGGGCCTGCCGGGCATCGTTGTGCCGAAAATATACGCCTCCGAGGTTGATGAGGCAATTGGCTTGCAGCGCACTGTCGCGCAGCTGCTGGGCCTGGCGCAGCGTCGGCAGCAGCGCCGCCAGCGCCTGCGGAAAATCGTTGCGGCTGCTGTAAATGATGCCCAGCCCGTTGCGCGTGCGCGCCTCTTCGTGCGCCATGCCGCGGGCGTGGTACAGGCGCAGGGCCTCCTCGCAGGCGCGCAGGGCGCCGGGGTAGTCGTCCTGCTCGTTGGCCACCTGGCCCAGGGTCAGCAGCAGGCTGGGCAGCCCCGGCTGGCCGGGCATGCGTCGGGCCAGGGCAATGCCTTCGGTGAGGTAGCTGCGGGCCTGCGCAAAGCTGCCGTGCACCAGTTCGACCCGGCCCAGTAGCCGCAGGGCTTCGGCCTCTCCTTCCCCGAAATTAAGTTGATGGGCCAGCGCACGGGATTGCAGCAACAGCGGGTTGGCCGCTTCAAATTTGCCTTCGGACATCAGGCCCTGCGCCTGTTGGCGCAGGACCCGCACCTGGGCAGTATCGGCAGGAGCAGGCAATCCGGCACCTGTCAGGCAGCCGAATCCGCACACGCCCAGGCCGCAGCCGGCCGCCAGGCGGAGCTTGTGCCCCCACCAGCCGCGCCCGCTCATTCCAATGCTTGCTACATTCATGCAGTATAGGTAGAAATAATTTAGCTGATTCCTCAAATTACGGGTCAGGCATTGTCTTTGTCAAGTCCGCAGTTCCTAACCCAAACCTGCCGCTGGCCCTACCTTCGGGGCTAGTTACCGAGGCATTTTTCTATCGATTCCGTGACGCTCCAACTTTCTCCACGTGTTCTGGTGGCTTTCGCCGGCCTGCTGCCCGTGCTCCTGCCCGCGGCCCGCGCCCAGACTCCCGCCCCCCCTCCTTCCTTCTACACGACCTATACTTACGCGGCCTACACCGTGTACGACACCACCAGCACCGACCCACCCACGCGCGTCGGTGGCGTGGGGGGCTGGCTCATTTTTCGCCCCAACGGCACCTATGAGAAACGCCTCAGCATCAGCGGGCGCAACGGCCCCATGTTCTTTCGGCAAGACGGCACTTTCACGCTGAAGGGCGACAGCATCCGCTTCGCGTTTTCCGACCTGAAAGGCCCCGATGTGCAGCGCGGCACCTTCCGCTTCGACCCCGCCACCCGGCACCTGAGCCTCACCATTCTGGGCTACCCCACCGGCAACCGGGGCGTGTATGAACTAGATGCCGCACCAGCGCCAGCGCCCCAGCCAAAACCCCGCCGCGCCCGCAGGAAATAAGCCGATGGCCTCGTGCAACGCCTGTCTTCCGTTGGCCCCCTATTGCGGCGCGAAGCCGGGGCATGGGTGCGCCGGCCACCCTCGCTTCTTTTGCGGCCCCCGTCGCTTCTGGCTAACTTGCGGCCCGTTTCAGAAATTGCCTTCGGCAACGCCCTGCAACGGTCCTGTTCATTGCTCACTGTTAACTGAAAACTGACCCTTATGGGACGCGCATTCGAATTTCGCAAAGGCCGCAAAATGAAGCGGTGGGATAAAATGTCGAAAGACTTTACCCGCATCGGCAAGGAAATCGTGATGGCCGTGAAAGAAAACGGCCCCAACCCCGACACCAACGCCCGCCTGCGCGCCGCCATGCAAAACGCCAAAGGCGTGAACATGCCCAAAGACCGGGTAGAAGCTGCCATCAAGCGCGCCAGCAGTAAGGAAGAAAAAGATTACCAGGAAGTTGTGTACGAAGGCTACCTGCCGCACGGCGTGGCCGTCGTCATCGAAACCGCTACCGACAACCCCACCCGCACCGTGAGCAACGTGCGCCTCATCTTCAACCGCAACGAGGGCACGCTGGGCACCGCCGGCAGCAGCGACTACACCTTCACCCGCAAAGGCGTATTCAAGCTGGCCGCCGAGGGCCTCGACCGCGACGAGCTGGAGCTGGAGCTCATCGACTTCGGCGCCGAGGACGTGTACGAAACCACCGAGGAGGACGAGCACGGCGCCGAGCACAAGTACATCGTGGTCGAAACCGCTTTCACCGACTTCGGCCAGATGCAAAAAGCCCTCGAAGCCCAGGGCCGCCACGTGGTGAGCGTGAACCTGCAGCGCGTGCCCAACACCACAGTATCGCTCAACGACGAGCAGCTCGACGAAATCATGACCATCATCGAGAAGTTCGAGGACGACGAAGACGTGCAGGCCGTGTACCACACCGTGGGCTAAACCATTCTGTATATCAGCGTTTTACCGGAACGTCATGCTGAGCTTGTCGAAGCATCTCTCCCGCAGCAGTAATCATTTACTCCCGTGGTAGAGATGCTTCGACAAGCTCAGCATGACGTTCTACTTTTACCGCTTCCCCGTTACTGATTATTCCCATGCCCAGCGCCGCCCCTTCGGCTTCCCCGGCCCCCGGCGGCTACTTGCCGGCGCTCACGGGGTTGCGGGCCATAGCGGCGTGGCTGGTATTTCTCGCCCACTACCCGTTTCCTCACCTGCCCGGTTCAGCTGCTGGCCGCGCCTTCTATTATTTCGTCGACGAATCGCACGGGCTGCCGCTGCTGCTGCTGCTCAGTGGCTTTCTCATTGCCCTGCGCTACGACACCGGTACACTCGATTTCCGGCCGCGGGGTGGCTTGCGCCGCTACCTGCAAAACCGTCTGGCCCGGATATACCCGCTGTTTGCGGTGCTCACGCTGGCCACGTTTGCGCTGCTCTGGCACTGGCATTCCGCGCAGGCTACTCCCGGCCTGTTGCTGCTGAATATCAGCCTGCTGCGCGGCTTTTTCGATGAGTACAAATTTACCGGCATTGGCCCGGCGTGGTCGCTCACCTTGCTGGAATGCTTCTACCTGGCAGCTCCTTTCCTACTGGCGTTGCGCCGGCGGGGCGTGGCGCTGTGGCTGCAGCCGCTGCTGCTGCTGGCGTTGGGCAGTGGCCTGGTTGCCCTGCTGGCGCCGCTGCACTGTCATGGGCTGTTCGGGTCCTACCCCTTCATGCTCACCTACACTTTCCTGGGTCACAGCCTGGAATTCTTCGTCGGGGTGTGGCTGGCCGGGCGCTACCAATCCGGCCGTTTGGGCCAGCCATGCAGCACCTGGCGTACCCACAGCGGCATTGTCCTTTGGCTGGCTGTCACGGCTGCGCTTGCCCTCGCGCAGGCGGAATTCCACAATCCCGAGCATCCCTTGGTGCTAGTCTTGAATCTGGTTGCGCTACCGGCCGCCGGCGGCTTGCTTTTTGCCGGCTTGCTCAGCGAGCATTCCTGGTTTCGGCGCTTGCTCAGCGGCCAGCTGTTTGCAGCGTTCGGGCGCAGCTCCTACGCCTTCTATCTGCTCCACGCCGGCCCGCTTTCCTTCTGGATATACGAGCGCCTCCCGGCCTTCCTATTGCTGCAGTTGCTGGCGGTGCAAGTGGTGTCGTATGCGGTTTACCAACTAGTTGAGAAGCCTGCGGCCAGATGGCTCCATCCGGACAAGTAGCGGTCCAAAAAGCCCTCTTGAAACAGCAAAAAGCCCCGTCACAAATTGTGACGGGGCTTTTTAATTTAATGGATTTACTGTTTAATCCACATTATCGTGCAGAAACCGGTTGTCTCCCAATAGCTCGTTATCGTCTGATAAGTTGAAGCGGGAGATGTTTTGAGCCGAGCTTGGCTCTACGTTCTCCAGTTTCACCTGGCGGCGTAGGTAAGCCGGGGTATCATATTGGCTTACGGCCTCGGGCGGCAGGCCACCGCTGAGCTCCTGCAAGCGGCGGCGCCGCTCCAGCGCCTGCGCATCCATGGCCGGCCGGGGCCGGTGGGCTTCCGGCGCCGACGTTGCAGGGATGTTTGTCGTCAGCACGGGCTCGCCGGGAGCCGTGGCCGGAATGCCAGCCAACGGCGGTGCATTATGCACCGAAGGACCATTCAAATCAAACGTGACGCGAGCCGGCTCCGACGAATTACCGAAGCTTGGCACAAACGGCGCCGAGGTAGGACCGGCCGCTGGGGCAGCGGGCGCGGCTGGCGCGCTGGGCTCCACCACCGGAGCAGCAGCTACGACTGGCTCCGACGTGCTAACCATTTTGGGCGTCGTAATGGAGTGCGCATCACGGGCAAACCCGGTAGCAATGACCGTGACGCGAATGCTTTGGCCCAGCGACTCATCAATGCCGTGGCCGAAAATCATTTCGGCGTCCTGACCGGCTTTCTCCTGGATGTACTCCGTGATTTCCGTCAGCTCGTCCATTTCCAGCTCGTGCTCGGCGCCCGACATGATGGAAAGCAGGATGCGCTGCGCCCCGTGAATGTCGGTGTTGTTGAGCAGCGGCGAGTTCAGGGCTTCCTCGGCGGCGCGGCGGGCGCGGTTTTCGCCTTCGGTCATGCTGCTGCCCATTACGGCGGCTCCGCTGTCCTTCATCACCGTTTTCACGTCTTCAAAGTCGACGTTCACATCGGCCGTCACCGTGATGATTTCGGCAATGGACTTGGCAGCCGTGGTCAGCACCGTATCCGCTTTGGCAAAGGCGGCACCCATCGTCAGGTTGCCGTAAATCTGGGGCAGCTTATCGTTGAGAATCACCAGCACCGTGTCGCAATGCTCGCTCAGCGCCTTGATGCCTTCTTCGGCCTGCTGGCGCTTCTTTTTGCCCTCAAACATGAACGGCGCCGTCACGATGCCCACCGTGAGAATGCCCAGTTCCTGCGCCACCTGCGCAATGACCGGAGCTGCGCCCGTACCCGTGCCACCGCCCATACCCGCCGTGATGAACAGCATTTTGGTACCCTGGTTCAGCAAGTCGCGAATTTGCTCCTTGCTCTCAATGGCAGCCTGACGGCCACGCTCGGGCCGGGCACCCGCGCCCAGGCCCTCGGTCAAATCAACCCCAATCTGAAGCTTATTGGGCACCGTCGAGCTTTGCAGGGCTTGGTGGTCGGTGTTGCAAATGATAAACTCTACATCCTTGATGCCTTGTTTATACATGTGCTTCACGGCATTGGAGCCACCGCCACCCACACCAATCACTTTAATGATGGACTTGTTCTGGGCGGGAATATCGAATTTGTAATTCATATATGGAATGGTTGAATGGGTGGATGGCCGAATTGTCAAATTGTAGATACACATGTCCAATAACCGGTGAACACGAACCCGTTACACCGCACTATCAAACAATTTATCAATTCAACAATCCGCCAATTCAACAGTCTTAGTAGGATTTATCGTCGTAGTCGTCAATCAGCAGCCCTTTGGTGCGGGTGATGATGTCCTTGAAGAAACGACTGGCGGCGCCGGGCTCCTTCACTTTGGCGGGCTGCGGCGCGGGGGCCGGGACAGCCGGCGCCGTAGCCCGCGTTTCGACGGGCGCTGGCGTAGCGGCCGGGGCTGGTTGCGGCGCGGCTGTGTAGGCCGGCGCAACGTGCTGCTCCTGGTGCTCGAAAGAGGTGCGCGACAGGTTGCGCTCGTCCAGCGAGTGGTAGCCCGACAGCACGAGGCCCACGGTAGTGGCATACATCGGCGACTTTACGGCCTCAATGCGGCTCTTGCCGAGGTGCTGGTTAGGATAGCCGATGCGCGTGTCCAGCCCGGTGATGTACTCGGTGAGCTGCTCCAGATTCTGGAGCTGCGAGCCGCCGCCGGTGAGCACAATGCCGGCCGACAGCTTGTCGTGCAGGCCCATGCGGTATATTTCGGCATACACCAGCTCCATGATTTCCGACATGCGGGCCTCGATGATGTACGCCAGGTTTTTCAACGACACCTCTTTCGGCGGGCGGTTGGGCAGGCCGGGGATGCTCACGATTTCGTAGTCGCTGGCTTCCTGGGCAATGGCTTTGCCGAACTTCACTTTCAGCTGCTCAGCTTGGCCGGGGGCCACGTTGCAGCCGGTTTTGATGTCCTGCGTGATGATGTTGCCACCGAAAGGCAGCACCGCCGCGTGGCGGATGATGCCATCCTTGAATACCGCCAAATCGGTAGTGCCGCCGCCAATGTCAATCAGGGCCACGCCGGCTTCCTTCTCCTCCTCCGAGAGGATGGACATGGAACTGGCCAGTGGTTCGAGAATCAGGTCGGCGATTTCGAGGCCGGCCTTGGTCACGCACTTGTTGATGTTGTTGATGGCCGTGCTTTGCGCCGTGATAATGTGGAAGTTGCCTTCCAGACGCACGCCTTCGTAGCCCACGGGGTCGGCGATGCCTTCCTCGTAGTCCACTTTGTAGTCCTGCGGCATCACGTGGATGATTTGCGAGCCGGGCTGGGTCACGAGGCGGTACATGTCCTGCGTGAGGCGGGCCACGTCGTCTGGACCAATGGTGTCGTGCGAGTTGCGGGTGATGCTGCCGTTGTGCTGGAGGCTCTTGATGTGCTGGCCAGCAATGCCGACGTTTACCACTCCAATGCTAATTCCGGACTGTTCTTCGGCCTGCCGAATGGCCCGTTTGATGGCATCTACGGTCTTGTCAATATTGAGCACGATGCCGCGCGAAACCCCTTCCGACACGGCTTTGCCCATGCCCAGGATTTCGAGTTTACCAAACTCATTTTTGCGGCCCACCAGGGCGCAGATTTTTGTGGTACCAATGTCGAGCCCGACGACGATTTTGTCTTGATGCATAAGAGCGGTGCTGGCGAGCAGTGAGGAATTCGTGGGTTGGAAATGAAGTTTTCTCGGCCTTACGACCTAGTTTTCAGCGAATTGCTATTCGCAGATAATCTGATTTTGGTATTCAACGTTGACGCGGTGGTACGTGTCCCACCCCAACACGGACGGAATTTGACGGTAAAATACCATAAGCTTGGCGAATTTTTCGGAAATATTTTCGGGCAGCCCAAATTCGATGCGCTGGTCCCCTACTTGCTGGGTAAACGACAACTTGCCGCCGGGCTCAATAAACACCTCCGAAACCTGCGCTTTCCAGAATTCATGCTCGTCGATGTAGCGCAGAAACTCCAGGTAGTGCCGCCCGGTGCTGTCTTGGAAAAATGCACTTGGCAGGCTGGCACCGCCGGCCCGCGCCACGGTGGCCACGTGGGCCGTGAACAAAGGCGAAAGCGGCAGCATGTGCCCCTCGGCGTCGACGTAGGTATCGAGGCGGGTGTCGGGGTGCGTGAGGCGGGCAATGGGGCGGTTTTGGCGCACATCGGCGTGCAGGTTGCCGGCCAGGTCGCGGTACACCTGCGCATCGCGCACGAAGGGATGGGCTTTCAGGCGACCTTCAAACTCCCGCAGGCGCGGGCCCTCGGGCATCGTGCCCAACACGGGTTCTTTGCCGCCCTTGGTGAGCAGGGCCGTTACGCCGCGCTCGCTGATAAAGTAATTATCGAACTCGTTGGCAATGTTGACGGTAACGGCGCTTACGGGACGAGACGCCTGGCGCAGGGCCGCGAACACGCCCAGCCCGCCCAGCACCAGGAGGCAAGCAGCGGCAACAAGAAAATTTCGAATGGTGCGGTCCAAAATAGGTGGAATGGTGTGGTGGAGTGGGGTATAATAGGAGCGTTATTAATACTCAAAGCCGTCGGCCGTCATGCTGAGCGCAGTCGAAGCATCTCTACTGCTGCGTTAAGTCGATTGAATTACTGTTGCGGTAGAGATGCTTCGACTGCGCTCAGCGTGACGTTTTTCGGCTACTTCCAACGCTCGGTCAGCATTGCTTTTAATTGCGGAACCAGGGTATCAATGTCCCCGGCGCCAACGGTGGCCAGCACGTCGAAAGAGTCATCGGTTTGGGCGGCGTGCAGCACCTGCGCTTTGGTTTGAATGGCTTTGGTAGGAGCGGTGATGGCGGCCAGCAGCAGGTCGGAAGTAATGCCCGGCAAAGGCTTTTCGCGGGCGGGGTAAATATCTAACAAAAATACCTCATCTGCAATGCTTAAGCTCTTGGAAAAGCCATCCGCAAAGTCCCGGGTGCGGGTGAACAGGTGGGGCTGAAAAATCACCCGCAACCGTTTGTGGGGATACAGGGCCCGGACTGAACGCAGGAAAGCCTCGATTTCGCGTGGGTGATGGGCGTAATCATCTAAATAAACGTGTTGCGGCGTGGTCACGACAAACTCAAACCGCCGCTTGACGCCGCGGTAGGCGGCCACGGCGGCGCGCAATTTTTCCTCCTCCACACCTTGCAGCTGCGCCACAGCGGCGGCGGCCAGCATGTTTTCCACGTTGTGATAGCCCGGCACGGCCAGTTCCAGCCCATTCACGATGCCATGGGGCCCGTGCAGGTCGAAGTGAAACTGATGGCCTTCGGCCGAAATGTTGGTGGCAAATAGCTCCGGCCCCTGCTCCGGCGTGAGGCCGTAGCGGATGACGCGGGTGCCAGCCGGCACCGCAGCCGCCACGCTGGCATCGGCGGTATGATTAATAATGAGTGTACCGCCGGGCTTTAGCTGCCTCACAAACTGCCGGAACGACTCTACCAACGACTCTTTATCGCCGTAGATGTCGAGGTGGTCGGCATCGGTGCTGGTGACAATGGCCACGTCGGGAAAGAGCGTGAGGAAACTGCGGTCGTACTCGTCGGCTTCCACCACAATGGGGGCGGCGGGCGTGGCAGGCAGCAGTAAGTTGCTGCCCAAGTTCACGGCAATGCCGCCCAAGAAAGCGCATGCATCAAGGCCGGCGTGGTGCAGCAGGTGGGCCACCATGCTGCTGGTGGTTGTTTTGCCGTGGGTGCCGGCCACCGCAATGGTGTAGCGCCCTTCGGTGAGCACGCCCAGCACCTGGCTCCGCTTGCGAATGTCGTACCCTTCGGCCCGCAGCCAGGCCCACTCCAGGCTCTCGGCCGGGATGGCGGGCGTGAGGACGACCAGCGTGGTGGCGCGGTTTTCGCGGATTTCAGCAGGGATATTTTCTACCGCGTCCTGGTAGTGAATGGCGATGCCTTCGGCAGTCAGCGCTTGCGTCAGGGGCGTTTCGGTCTTGTCATAGCCGCTCACGCTGTGCCCGTTAGCCCGGAACCAGCGCGCCAGGGCCGACATGCCAATGCCGCCGATGCCAAGGAAGTAAACGAAGGGAAACTGCTTCAATTGTCAGTGTTTTTGTTTTGTCGAAACGTCATGCTGAGCTTGTCGAAGCATCTCTACCGGGAACGGGCAGGTAAATAGTTGCTGCTGCACGCGAGATGCTTCGGCTGCGCTCAGCATGACGGTTTATTTCTTAATCAATTTCAGCAGCTCATCCACAATGGTGACGGTGGCGTTGGGGCGGGCCAGTTCCCGCACCCGGCTGCTGAGCTGCTGCTGCCGCTCGGAGTCGTCGAGTAGGCGCAGGGCTTCATCGTAGAGGCGCGCAGGGGCGTGCTCGTCGGTGATGAGCACGGCCGCCCCTTTGCTGACCAAGGCCAGCGCATTTTTGGTTTGATGGTCTTCGGCTACGTTGGGCGAGGGAACCAGAATGCTGGCCTTGCCGGTGAGGCACAACTCGGAAACCGACAGCGCGCCGGCCCGGCTGATGACAACATCGGCGGCCGCGTAGGCCAAATCCATGCGCTGAATAAATTCTAGGGCGTGGAGGTTGCTGGCTTGGTCGGCCTGCTGGCGGGCTTCGGGGAAGAAGAGCTTGCCGGTTTGCCAGAGCAATTGCACGCCGGCTTCGCGCAGGCGGGGCAGCGCGGCGGCCGTGGCCTGGTTGAGGGTGCGGGCGCCCAGGCTGCCGCCCACCACGAGCAGGGTTTTCTTAGCCGGGTCGAGGCCGAAGAATTTCAGGGCTTCGGCGCGGTCGCCGTGGGCAATTTCGGTGCGTACGGGGTTACCGGTTAGCACAAGCTTATCGGCGGGGAAAAACTTTTCCATGCCGTCGTAGGCCACGCATATTTTGTTCACGCGCTTGGCCAGGAGCTTGTTTACCAGGCCGGCGTAGGAATTCTGCTCCTGAATGAGCGAGGGAATCGCCCGCGACGTAGCCGCCAGCAGCACCGGCGCCGAGGCATAGCCCCCCACTCCGACCACGGCATCGGGCCGAAACTCCTCAATGAGCTTGCCCGCCTTGCGCACCGAGCGGAACACCCGCATTGGAAACAGGAGGTTTTGGGGCGTGAGGCGGCGTTGCAGGCCGGTGATGTCGAGGCCCACGATTTTGTAGCCGGCCTCGGGTACGCGCGTCATTTCCATGCGGCCGTTGGCGCCGACGAAGAGGATTTCGGCATCGGGCAAACGGCGGCGCAGCTCGTTGGCAATGGCCACGGCCGGGAAGATGTGCCCGCCCGTGCCACCGCCGGAAATAATGAAACGAAGAGGGGTATTGGTCATTTTTGGAGGAACGTCAGGCAGCTAACAAGAACGTCATGCAGAGCGTAGCGAAGCATCTTTACCGCAATAGTAAATCATTACTGCTGCGGTAAAGATGCTTCGCTACGCTCTGCATGACGTTCTTGTAGTTGGCAGGTCCTTTTTCATTGAGGCACTACGCATACGCCGCGCGCTGGCTGGGGATGCGCGCCGTCTCATCGGGCTCGCCGGTCATGGGGCGCACTTCGCGCTCGCCACGGCTCACGGCCAGGATGATGCCGATGCTGATGCCGGTAAAAATAAGGGAGGTGCCGCCCATGCTCAGCAGGGGCAGCGGCAGGCCGGTGATGGGGCCCAGGCCCACGGCCACGCCCATATTCACCAGCGCCTGCATCACGAGGCTGAAGCTGAGCCCCGCCGAGAGCAGCCCGCCAAAAGCGCCGTAACTGTTCATCACCGTTTTTAGCCCTCGATAAAGGAAGGCGAGGTAGAGCAGCAGCACCAGGGCGCCGCCAATCAGGCCATATTCTTCGATGATGATGGCGTAGATGAAGTCGGAATACGGGTGCGGCAGGATGTTGCGCTCGGTGCTTTTGCCAGGGCCTTTGCCCGCAATGCCACCGGTGGCAATGGCAATGTAGCTGTGTTCGAGCTGGAAGGGCGTTTTCTTGGTGGGGTCGGAGAAGTTTTCGAGGCGCGACTTCACCGTTTTCCAACGCTGCCCGCTGGCCAGGGCCGTGCCGCCCACCGTTACCCCAATGAGCACCATCACCAGCATCTGTTTGAGTGGAACCCGCCCGATAAACATGAGCAGCAGGCAGGTAGCAAACAGCAGCGAGGAGGTGGAAGCGTTGGTGAGGGCAATGAGGCCACAGATAACGCCCACCCACAGCATTACCGGAAAGAGCGTCGTCCAGAAGTCTTCCAGGTGCTGCTGGCGGCGGCTGAGCATACTGGCCAGGTGCGAAATCAGGGCCAGCTTGGCCAGGTCGGAGGGCTGAAAGGTCTGGTTGATAACCGGAATGGTCATCCAGCGCGAGGCGCCGTTGGTTTCGCCGCCCAGCAGGTAGGTAAACAGCAGCAGCGGCACCGAGATGAGCAGCGCGTACAATGCCAACCGCGAGTAGTAGCGGTAGTCGACGCGGTGCGCCAGCCACATCAATACCAGGCCGGCCACAATCAGGCTGCTGTGCTTGAGCACAATTAATTCGGCCGAACCCGCCCGGCCGCGCATCTCGTTTTTATACGCCAGCGTGCCGGTGGCCGAATACACCACCGCGACGCTGATGAAGGAGAACAGCAGCACGATGGCCCACAGAATGGGGTCGCCTTTGAGGTTGCGCTGCAGCCATTGTTTTGCGTTTTCCATAATCGAAAGGGTTAGCTGAGGTAGTTGAAATTATTCGGCGCCGGCCTCGCGCAACTCGGCAACCGCGGCGGCAAACTGCCGGCCCCGGTCTTCGTAGTTCTGGAACAGGTCGAAGCTGGCGCAGCAGGGCGAGAGCAGCACCACGTCGCCGGGGGCGGCCAGGGCGGCGGCGCGGGCCACGGCGTCGGTCATGCTGCGGGTTTCCTCCACGTGGGGCACCACGGCATCGAAGCTGGCGTGCAGCTTGGTGTTGTCGACGCCCAGGCAGATGAGGGCCTTCACGCGGTTTTCGGCCAGGTTGAGCAGGCTGCTGTAATCGTTGCCTTTGTCGGTGCCGCCGGCAATCCAGATAATGGGCTCGTGGATGCCGTCGAGGGCGTACCAAGCGGCCTCCACGTTGGTGGCCTTGCTGTCGTTGATGAAGCGGGCGCCGCTGATTTCGCCCACCAACTGCAGGCGGTGGTCGGCATTTTGAAAGGTCGCCAGGGCGCTTTCAATCTGCTTGGTGTCGAGGCCAGCCACGCGGGCCGCCAGCACGGCGGCCAGCGTGTTCTGGCGGTTGTGCTGGCCGATGAGGGGCGAATTGGCCGTGCTCAGCTCCATGCCGCCGTCCTCGTCCAGGCCCGGCGTGAGGTTGGTGCAAAGGGTGTGCTCGCCGGTATAGTATCCGGCCAAATGCACGTCGAGCCGGTGGTGCAGGCTGAACGGCAGCTGCCGCGTTTGCAGAAAGGCGGACTTAAAGTACTTGCCGGTCACCTCATCGTCGGCGTTGTAAATGAAGGCCCCGTTGCTGTCCAGATTGCGGGTGATGCGCAGCTTGGCCTGGGCGTAGCTTTCGAGCGAGTAGCCGTAGCGGTCGAGGTGGTCGGGCGTGATGTTGAGCAGCACCGCAATCCAGGGCTGGAATTCGTGGGTATCATCAAGCTGGAAGCTGCTCAGCTCCACCACATAGTAGTCGAAGGTATCGGCAATCACCTGCTCGGCCAGGGAGAAGCCCACGTTGCCGGCCAGGCCGACATTGAGGCCCGCCGATTTCAGCAAATGATAAATGAGCAGCGTGGTAGTGGTTTTGCCGTTGGTGCCCGTGATGCAGATGCACTTGGCACGGGTGTAGCGCCCGGCAAACTCAATCTCCGAAATAATCGGAATCTGCTTTTCGCGCAGGGCCTGAATGACCGGGGCTTTCTCCGGAATGCCGGGGCTTTTCACCACCTCGTCCGCTTGCAGAATGCGCTCCAGGGTATGCTGGTTTTCCTCGAACTCGATACCGGCTTGCGTGAGCTGCTGCTTATAATCGGCCTGAATGGCGCCGCGGTCCGACACGAATACCGTGTGGCCTTTCGCCTGCGCTAATAAAGCGGCTCCTACCCCGCTTTCGGCTGCTCCGAGAATGACGATGTTCATATTATTCAGGTAGGGTTTCTCGCGGAGGTCCGCAGAGGCGAACGCAGAGGTTCGCTGAGGCTATCCACTGC
>NZ_JAERQF010000025.1 GCF_016734815.1 Hymenobacter rubidus | reverse complement strand
GATAAAAACAGGGCGGGCTAAAGCCCGGGGCCGGCCAAAAATCAAAGGCCCCCCGGCCAATTGGCCGGGGGGCTTTTGTTTTCAGCCCGGCCCCGAGCTACTCGCGCACAAGGCGGCGGCTTTCCACACCGTCGGCATTGCTCAAGCGTAGCAGGTAAACGCCGGTGGCCACGCCGCTCAGGTCCAGGGTATGGATGGCGGTGCCGCTGTTGGCCGGCAGCGTGGCGCTGCTAACCACACGGCCCAGGGCATCCAGCACCGTGAGCTGGGTGGCCAAGCGGAAGCCACCCAGCTCCAGGGTGACCCGGCCGGTGGGCGTGGGGTTGGGGTACACCTTCAGGCTGGTGCCGGCAATGGCGGCTTTAGCAGCCGTCACCAGCAGCACGTTGGACGGGAGCGACACGCAACCCGTGGTGGGGTTGGTCGTCGTCACGGTGTACGACCCGAGCTGAGCCGGCAGGCCCGTGATGACGTAGGTCTGGCCCGTGGCTCCGGTGATGATGTTTCCGCCCAGGTAGAACTGGTTGCCCGTGGCAGCACTGGAGGTGAGGGTCGTGGTGGTGCCGTTGTACGTAGCCGTGAGCACCGGTGCTGCCGGCCGCGGGTTCACGGTGAAGGTGGTCGTGGCCGTAGCTGCCGCACAGCCGCCGGCGGCGCCTACCGTGTTGGTCACGGTGTAGGTGCCGGCCGTTGACGAAGCTAGCGTAATTGCCCCCGTGTTAGCGTTAATGGTCAGGCCCGTCGTCGAGCTATAGGTGCCGGCCGTTGCGCCCGTTGCCAGTGTGGGTGCCGCGGTGCTAGCGGCCCCCGCGCAGCCCGCCGCCGAAGCGTAGCTGAACGTCGCCAGCGGCGCTGCTGTGATGGTCACGGTCGAGGTGGCCGTGTTGGCACAGGCGGCACCCGAAGCGGCCACGGTATTGGTCACGGTGTAGGTGCCGGGGGTAGAGCTGGCCAGCGTGATGGCGCCGGTGGTGGCGTTCAGGGCCAAACCTGTGGTCGAGCTAAACGTACCCGCCGTGGCGCCCGTGCCCAGTACCACCGCCGGGGCGGCAGTCCCGCTCACGCAGTACGTCGACGTTGTGCCGTAGCTGAACGTGGCCACCGCCAGCGGCAGAATCGTCACCGATTGCGTGCTGGTCACTGCCGCGCAGCCGGCGGCGGCGGCCACGGTGTTGGTCACCGTGTAGGTGCCAGCCGTTGAAGTCGAAGGCGAAATGACACCGGTGGTGGCGTTAATCGTCAGGCCTGTCGTGGAGCTAAAGGTGCCCGCCGTAGCCCCAGTCCCCAGCGCAGGAGCCACTGTCGCCGTTTGCCCGGCGCAGATGGCGGCGGCCGGGTACGTGAAGCTGGCCAGCGGCGCCGCCGTGATGGTGACCGACGAAGTGGCCGTAGCGGCCGCGCAGCCGTTGGCAGCGGCAATGGTGTTGGTTACGGTGTAAGTACCCGGCGTCGAAGACGAGAGCGTAATGGCGCCCGTCGTGGCGTTCAGGGTCAGGCCCGTTGTAGAAGAGAAGGTACCCGCCGTGGCACCGGTGCCCAGCACCACGGCCGGAGCCGTCGTGCCGCTCACGCAGTAAGTCGAGGTGGTACCGTAGCTGAACGTAGCCAGGGGCGCCGCTGTAATGGTCACTGACTGGGTGCTGCTGGTGCCGCAGGCGCCTGCCACGGCGTACGTCACGGTGTAGGTGCCGGGCGTGGAGGAGGCCAGCGTGATGGCACCCGTTGTGGCATTGAGCGTCAGGCCCGTCGTCGAGCTGAAGGTACCGCCAGCCGTACCGGTGACGGTAGCAGCCGGAGCTGTAGCCCCGCTCACGCAGAATGAGGGGCCATTGTAGGTGAAGGCTGCCGATGTAGCGGGGGCAACGGTCACCGTGGCAGTGGCCAAGGCGGCTACGCAGGCACCGGAAGCGGCAATGGTATTGGTCACGGTGTAGGTGCCGGGCAACGAAGTAGCCAGCGTAATGACACCGGTGGTGGCGTTCAGGGCCAGGCCCGAGGTGGAGCTGAAGGTGCCCGACGAAGCGCCGGTGGCCAGCGTAGGCGCAACGGTATTGGTGCTGCCGGCGCAGTAAGTCGTGGCCGCGGGGTAGCTGAATGTCGCTACCGGCGCCGTCGTGATGGTGACCAGCGAAGTGGCCGTAGCGGCCGCGCAGCCGTTGGCGGCAGGAATGGTATTGGTCACGGTGTAGGTGCCGGGCGTGGAGGAAGCCAGCGTAATGGCCCCCGTCGTGGCATTCAATGTCAGGCCGGTGGTGGAGCTGAACGTGCCGGCCGTGGCGCCCGCGCCCAGCGTCACCGTTGGGTTGGTAGTCCCGCTTACGCAGAAGGTTGAGCTGGTGCCGTAGCCGAACGTCGCTACGGGGGCGGCCGTGATGGTCACGGTAGCAGTCGAAGTCGTTGCTGCGCAAGCACCCGAGGCCGCCACGGTGTTGGTCACGGTGTAGGTGCCGGGGGTAGAGCTGGCCAGCGTGATGGCGCCGGTGGTGGCGTTCAGAGTCAAACCTGTGGTCGAGCTAAACGTGCCCGCCGTGGCACCCGTGCCTAGCACAACGGTCGGGTTGGTGGCCCCGCTTACGCAATAGCTTGCAGCGCTACCGTAGCCGAACGTAGCCACCGGCGCGGGCGTGATGCTGAGCGCCAGCGTGGCTGTTGCCGGGGCGCAGGGGCTAGCCGTGGCCGTCAGGGTAATGGTGGCCGAGCCGGCTGCGATGTCGGCAGCCGAAGGAGTGTAAGTTGCATTGAGCGTGGTGGCATTGGGCGAGAAGGTGCCCGTGCCGCTGCTGGTGTAGGTGCCGGTGGTGGCCGAGCCGCCCACGGTGCCCGCCAGCTGGTAGGGCGAACTGCCACAGGTAGCATCCGTCGAAACCGGCAAGGTGGCCGTGGCCGGCTGCGTCACGTTTACCTGAACGGGCGTGCGCGTTGCCGCGCTGATGCACTCGGTGCTGAATGTCAGGTTAAAGAAGCTGTTATAGGTAGTGTTCGAGTACGACGTTGAACTGAAAAACGTATACGACCCTTTCACAACCAGTACCCCATCAGCCGAAGTCAACGGGTAGCTGCCCGAGTAGGTGCTGAAACGGCCCAGGCCGCCTGCGAAGTTTGAAAGCTTATAATCGCCGGGCGTCAGCACGTAGTTCAGCGGTACCGTCACGCGGGTGCCCACCTGGGCGGCCGTCACCGTAAGGGTCACGTCGCTGCCCGCGACGGCTGTGGCCGTACCAGCTGGCTGCGTGCCGCTCACCCGGTACAAGCGAACGGTGAGGGTGCCTGCCGCCGTTGGGTATACGTCAACCGATGTCAGACTCCCCGACTGCGCTACCGAGAAACCCAACGGATAATCGGTGAGTGACGACTGGGCAAATGTGCCATTGCTGGCGCTGTTGTCGGCCAGACCGGCCACGCTGATACCGCCCGTGTAGGCTTCGGCGTAATAAGTCGTGCTGGCGGTGAGCGGCGGCGTGGTATACGAGCCAGCCGTGGCAGTCGCGAGGGCCGTGCCGCCGGTGGCGGCGCTGAAGAAGCGCACCGAAGCGCCCGTCGAAGCCGCAGCCGTGAGCGTAGCCGTGGTGCCGGCGCAAATGGCGATGGGCGTGTTGGTGCTGGCCACCACCGGCGTGTTCACCGTGATGGTGCTCACGTTGGAAATTGCCACGTTCGTGCCGCAGGTAACCTGGGCCCGGTAATACGTGGTGGTGGTGAGCACCGGTGTGGTGTAGGCAGCCGACGTGGCCCCGCTGATGTTCGTGAACGGACCCGTGGCGCTGCTGCTGCTCTGGTACTGGATGCTGCCGTTGGCCGCGCCCGTCAGGGTGAGGGCGGCCGTGCCGCTGTTGCAGATGAACGCAGCGGCGGGGGCCAGTGTACCAGCCACCGGGGCCACTACCGTACGGGTCGGCGACGGCGTCAGCAGGTCGTTGGCGGTATTGCCGTCGCCGGTCACCGTGGCCGTGAGGGCAAAGGCATAGGTGCCCAGCGCCGTCATGTTCAGGGTGGGGGCGAGCGTCACGGTTTGGGTGGCGCCGGCGGCCAGCGTGCCGGTGGTGATGCTGCCAGTCAACGTCTGCGGACCACTGGGCGTGGTAACCACCGCCGTCACCGTAGCCGGGTTGGCGGTAAAGTCGAGAGCGGCTGAGCCCTGGTTGGTCACGGTCACGGCCACGGTTTCGGCGCTGCCGTAGCAGCCCTGGGTGGCGGTGGGCGTAGCCAGCGCGGTGGCGGCCAGGTCGATGGCGGGCAGCACGCGCACCTGCACGTTGTCTACCCCGATGTCGTAGCTGCCAAAGTCGCTGGTGGCCTTGAAGCGGATGACACTGGTGGCCGAAGTCGCCGTCAGGTCCAGCGTTTGGGCCGTGAAAGTGGCAAACGTGGTCAGCGTCAGCAGCGGCGTGGTGCCGAAGGTGGCCCCACCGTCGGTACTCAGCAGCAGTTCAACCTTGCTGCCAGCCGTCGAAACGTTCACGAAGTCGAACGTGAGGCGCTTGGTTCCAGCAGGGCTCAGGTCCAAGTAGAGGTCGAAGGTACCCACTGCCCCACTGGGGGCATTGAAGCTGTGGAAGCGGGCCGAGTGGCTGCTGCCCTGGCTGCCAGTCGGGGTGTACGCCCCGGCGGTTGAGCTCCAGCCGGCGCTAGCGCCATCGTCCTCGCGGCGCCAGGAGTTATTGCCCGTCACGGGCGTATTGGCCCAGCTGTTGTCGGGCACGTCGTTGGTGCCGCAGCGGCTCAGCCAGGCACCTTCAAAGCCTTGGGTGTAGGGCACCGTGGCGTAGGTGGGCGGTGCACAGGGAGTGGTGAAGGTATAGGTAGCGGCCTGTGCCGTAGCGCTGCCGCAGTTAGTGGTCAGCGTCACGGTGTAGGCCGTGCTGTAGGCCAGGCCGGTCAGGCTGATGGGCGAGGCCGTCGCCGAGGTGGGGGCGCCCGCCACGGCCGGGCTGATGGCGAAGGCGTAGTTGGCGGCGCCCGTCACCGGCGTAAACGCGATGCTGGCCGAAACCGTCGCGCCCGCTGCCGTCGTGGTAGCCGCCAGGCCCGTTGCCGCCGCGCACGAAACGTAGCTCACGCTCACGTTGTCAAGCCCGTTGTCGTAGCTGCCGTAATTACTCGTGGCCCGGAAGCGAATCACCGTGGTGGGTGTCACGGTGGCAGGGAGGGCTGTCGTATAGCTGGTCCAAGCCGAGACATTGCCCAGCGTTCGCAGCGTGGTCGGGAAGGTAGCCCCGCCGTCGGTGCTCAGCAGCACCACCACCGGGTTAGAATCCGAGTTGCGGAAGTCAAATTTCAGGGTGGGGGTGCCCGTGCCGCCGCTCATATTCAGGTACAGGTCTAGGGTGCCGATGCTGGCGCTGGGTGCGTAGTAGTTGTGGAAGCGGGCCGAGTGCGTGGAACTGGCCCCGCCAGCATTGGAGCCAACCGGGCTGTAGGCCCCACCGGTTGGCAGGGTCCAACCGGCACTGGCGCCGTCGTCGTCGCGGCGCCACGAGTTGTTACCCGTCGAGGGGGTGTTAAGCCAGCTCGCATCTGGGGCATCGTTGGTGCCGCAGCGGCTCAGCCAGGCCGTCTCGAAGCCTTGGGTGTAAGGCACCGTGGCGTAGGTGGGAACCAGCACCGTCACGGTGGCCACCGTGGAGGTGGCCGACTGGCCCGAGCAGGTCACCACGGCCTGGTAGTACGTGGTTTGCGTCAGGGCCGGGGTGGTGTAGGTAGTTCCCGTGGCGCCCGTGATGTTGGTGAAGCCCGTGGTGGCGCTGGTCGTCGACGACTGCCACTGGATGGTCTGGCCCGTGGCGGTGTTAACGCCGCTCAGCGTGAGGGTGGCCGTGCCGCCCGCGCACAGGCTGGCCGGCGAAGCCGCCGCCGTGCCCGCCGTGGGCGGAGCCGTGCAGGCGGGGTAGGTAGCGGCCGAAACGCCCACCACCACAATAACCCCGGTGTTGGTGCTCGCCACCTGGGTGATGGCAACCCCCGAGATGAGCTTCGTTGCGTTGGCCGGGTCCAGCGTCAGCTTTATCTGGTAGAGGCGCGGGTCGGTGGTCGTGGTTTCGGGGGTGGTGCTGGTGCCCAATATCCGGGCTTTCATCAGGAATGCGGTGGCCGTGTTGGCGGCCAGGGTCTGGGAGCCAAGGTACCAGTCCGGGATGGTCTGGTTGCCGAAGCTCTGGGTCGTGCCATCCGTGAAGTTCACGGTCATCGAGGCAACCATCGGCCCGTTGCCGGCGTTGGCCAGCACGTATAGCTCGCTGGCGGCCTGGGGCGTGGCAAACGCCAGGGTGCCCGTGGCACCGGTGGTAGCCAGCCGGAGCGCGTTGTTGCCGGTATAGGAAGCCAGTTGGAAAGTCAGGCCGGTAGTAGCGGCACTGCTCAGGCTACCGCCGGGGGGCAGGCCCTGGGTGCGGGTGCTGGCCGTGGCCGTTGAGCTGAAGGTGCTTTCCATGAAACGGTAGTTGCCGTTGTCCACCGACGCAGTGGTGGAGGCCGAAGCGGCCGTCTGGCTGAGACCATTGGCCACGACGTCGGCCGTGAAACTTCCGGCCGTTAGCGGTACCGTTGAGTACGTAGCCTGGCCCCACGAGGAATGGCTGGTGCCCAGCACGGCCATCAGGATTAGCAGCCAGGACCAGACCTGCCGGACAAGTGGCAACGAGCGCACAATACCTGGTCGTATTCGTAAAGGGTTTGACATAAAATGGGCAGTAAAAAAGTAAGGGGAAAAATTAAATGCGACGCGGCGAATGTACTCATAAGTAGCCCTTTCGCGTTCTGCAACGGCAATAAATAGACGCTTAATGACCGTTTCATGAAAAGAACCTCCTGCACCGTCGGCTGTGGGGTTGGGGAAGAGCGTGAGCGCCGCGAAGCTATCTGTTGACTTATGGTCTCCAATGCATGGATGGTGTTTTTGTTGGTTGGGTTTCTGCACATGCCCATGCGCTATTTCGCTAGGCAGGAGCTGGCCTTGGCATCTTATGGCCTTTTTCTGCCTTCATGAGCTGCTTGGGCGGTTTTCGTGCGGGCTGGGCAAGTGCGGCCCGGCCATGCGCCGCCCTGGCTGAGAACCCGCTAGGGCCGGGCTCAAAAAAAATGAAAGGCCTGGCTGCCCCGCCGGGCCATTGTCGCACGCCAGCGTTACCCAGCTGCCCGAATATTGGGAGCCATGGTAAGACGCGCCAGAAAATCCACTGCCGAGGCGTAGCGACTGCGCAGCTCGTGGTACCGCTCCCAGGCAGCGGCGCGGTCTTCGCACACCCGCAGGCCGTGCTCGGCCAGCAGGCTACAGGCCGTGTCAAAGTCCTGCCGGCTGGCTTCGTTGGTGGGGTCTTCGGGCAGCAGATTGGTAGGCTCCGCGCCCGCCCGGTCGTCGAAGAAGCGGTACACCCGGTTCAGGGCCAGGCAGCCGGCTTTGAAAGTGAGCTGCGCCTGCCGGGGCTGCGGCCCATCGACGGCGGCAAAGAGCAGCGCTGCCGCATCCAGAATCAGGCCGCTGCTCGTGACCCAGGAGCGGCCCGGCTGCGGCGAACGGAAGAACGAAAGGATGGGCAGCGAGGTGTGGCTTTCCTCGATTTCCACAAACCACCGCTCCCAGTCGGCCCACTGCTGGTCGTCGTTTTGCACCGAGCCGTCGTGGTTGAGCCAGCCCAGCAGGCACGCGGCCGTGGGCGGGGTGCCGGCCCGCAGTTCCAGCAGGGCCACGGTGGCCTCGCGCCGCGAAAACGCCTGGTAAATGGTGGGCAGATACGACAGCAGCAGCGTGAGCAACAGCAGCCCCAGCGTGGCCTCGGAGTAGCTGAGGGCCGCGATGAAGGTATGGCGGGTGCTGGTGGTGCCCAAAGTAAGCAGCGAGCTGCTGCTCAGCTCGTAGCAGCGTTCCCAGCGGCCTTCGCCCAATGCCCAGAACATGCCGGTGTAGCCCAGGCCAACCAGTGCTTCCCAGGCCACGGGCAGGGCCACCAGCGCTACCGGCGCGTAGTGAGCCATTATTTTGTCGCGCCGCTCGTACGAGTTGGCCAGCTTGGCTGCCAAATCGAAGAACAGGCGGATGCCCATGAATATCCACACGTTCAGCCGCACCACCTCGTTGCGCGGCAGGATGAACGAACGAATGGCCGCCGACAGGGTCGTGATGACCAGCACCATGCCCCCCAGGCCGGTCACAATGCGCAGGGCGAGCAAGAAGTAGGGGTGCATAAGCAGCTAAATGCCCTGATACGCACAACGCCGCCGAGAAGCTGAACCGCTAGCGCCTTGGCCCGCCTATGGCTGTGCCGTCCGCTTCTTCCACAGCTCCCGGAACGAGGGGCCGGCAATGTGCAGGCTTTCGCGCCGCTTGCTCCAGCCCACTTGGCCCAGCAAGCGGCCCAGGCTCCAGTCCTTCAGTTTCACGGGCAGCAGGTCAAGGGCCCAGCGGTGCTGCATGCTCCACTTCCAGAGGCCAATGGCGGCGCGCTCTTCGGTGGGCGCGTGGCCCTCGCGCACGCTCTGCTGACGGTTGAGGAGCAGCAAGTTGTGCAATGGAATGCGCACCGGGCACACCGTGGTGCAGGCGCCGCACAGGCTGCTGGCGTAGCTCAGGTGCTTGTGCTCGGGCAGGCCGCTCAGGTGCGGGCTGATGACCGAGCCAATGGGGCCGGAATAGGTGGTTTCGTAGGTGTGCCCGCCAATGTTCTTGTACACCGGGCACACGTTCAGGCAGGCCCCGCAGCGGATGCAGCGCAGGGCGGCGCGCTTGTCGGGCTGGGCCAGCAGGTTGGTGCGGCCGTTGTCGAGCAGGATGACCACCATTTCCTCGGGCCCGTCCACCTCGTTCGGCTGGCGCGGGCCAAAGTACACCGTGTTGTACACCGTGACTTGCTGGCCGGTGCCGCTGGTGCTGAGCAAGGGCCAGAACAAGTCCAAATCCGTGAGCTGCGGAATCACTTTTTCGATGCCGACCACCGCAATGTGCAGCTTCGGGAAAGCCGCCGACAGGCGGGCGTTGCCCTCGTTTTCGGTCACGGCAATGGCGCCTTCTTTGGCAATGAGGAAGTTGCCGCCGGTCACGCCCACTTCGGCGCTGGTGTACTTGTTGCGGAGCAGGTGCCGGGCCGTGAGCACCAGCTGTTGGGCGTCGTCGGTGCTTTCGGTACCCAGGTGCTTCACGAAGATGGCGTTGATGTCGGCCTTGCTCAGGTGCATGGCCGGCGTCACAATGTGGTAGGGTCGCTCGCCGTTCAGCTGCACGATGTACTCGCCCAGGTCGGTTTCCACGGACTCGATGCCCTGCGTGGCGAGGTACTTGTTGAGGTGAATTTCCTCGGTGGTCATGCTCTTGGCCTTCACCACGGTTTTGGTATTGCGCGCAGCCGTGAGCTTGCCGATTTCGGCCAGGGCCTCGGCGGCATCGCGCGCCCATATCACGCGCCCGCCGCGCGCCGTGAAGGCCGCTTCGAACTGCAGCAGGTACTCGTCCAGCTTCTCCAGCACGGTGGCTTTGAGGTAGGCGCCGCGGTCGCGGGCCAGTTCGTGCTGGTCGTAGAGCTTGAGGCCGGCGCTCACGGCCGCGTCGTACTTGCCGATGTTGAAGCGGATTTTGCGGCGGTGCTCGCGGTCGAAGGCTTTCTTCTCCGCGTCGAGTTGGAATTGTTCGGCCTTCATGCGCGCAAAGTTTCGCTAAGTTTCAAAGGAAGTTTCGCTAAGGCTGATTTCGAAAAGCCGCTTAGCGTAAGTTGTTAACAAGGCGAATAAAATTGCCTCAGAGGGATTCAACATTGAAGTTGAACAACAAGCCGAGCCGCAAATCGGCCAGGCGTAGATAATTCAACAGTTGTTTTGAATGGATGGGAATTAGGTTCTCACACGACTTCAACTCAAGAATTACCTTATTTTCAACCAATACATCCAGCCGAAACCCGATAGCAAGTTTCACCCCATCGTATACAACCGGGATAGGGACTTGCGTTTCCACCGCCAGCCCTTGTTTTCGCAACTCATGCGTCAGAGCTGCTTCGTAGACTGACTCCAAAAGCCCTGGCCCCAATGCGCTATGCACCCGAAAGGCCGCATCTAACACCACCTTCGAAATCTCGTTCTCGTGCATACAACATCCAGCCTTAGCGAGACTTAAATTTTAAAACTTCGTGAAACTCCGCGCTCAGGGTTTATTCGAATCCACCACAATGCGCTGCTCCCGGTTGACCAATTCCCAGGCCGTGTGAAACACGAGCTGCGCCCGCTCCGCTAGCTTATCAAACTCGATTTTCTCCACGTCGTCGGTGGCTTTGTGGTAGTCCTCGTGCTCACCGGTGGTGTAGAAGATGACCGGAATCCGGCGCCGCGCAAAGTTGTAATGGTCGGAGCGGTAGTAAATGTGCTCCGGCTCGCCGGGCACGTTGAAGCGGTAGTCCAGCTCCAGGTGGGTGTAGTCGCGGTTGGCTTTTTCGCTGATGGCGTGCAGTTCCGACGACAATTTGTCGGAGCCCACCAAGGCCACGAAATGCTTTTTGGGGCTGTGCTTGCGGTCGGTGCGTCCCACCATGTCAATGTTCAAATCGGCAATGGTGCTGGCCAGCGGCAGCACCGGGTGGGCCGTGTAATACTCCGAGCCAAACAACCCCTCTTCCTCCGCCGTCATCAGCACAAACAGGATGCTGCGGCGCGGGCCGTGCCCTTCTTTCTTGGCTTGGGCAAATGCTTTGGCCAACGCCAGCACGGCCACCGTGCCCGAGCCGTCGTCGTCGGCCCCGTTATAAATGGTGTCGTGCTTCACGCCGAGGTGGTCGTAATGGGCCGAAATCACCAGTACCTCGTCCTTCTTGTCGGTGCCCTCCAAAAAGCCCAGCACGTTCTCCGTCGTCAGTGCCTGCTGGTTTTGCGGCAGGTACAGCCTGGCCGTCGGCGGCTGAAAGCCGGCGGACACGGGCTGCCGCGCCCGTCCCACGGCGCGCACATAGTCGAGCAAGCCATTGAAGGAAGCACCGGCCAGCTGCATGCCCATTTCCTGCGAGGTGAAGTACACCCCAATGCCGGGCGGAATGTTCTCGGCCACGGTATCCACTATTTCCGGGCCGGGGTCGGGCAGCGCAAAGGCGGGTTCCTGCAGGGAAGTGGCCAGCTCGGCCGTTTGCTTCCGAAAAGCCGCTGCGGGGGCAAACGTCATCAGGAAAATGCTGCGGGCGCCGTGGGCCTTGGCCAGCGCGGCCTTGCGCAGGCCCGAGTCCCAGTAGTCGGCCGGGCGGCCGCTGGGGCGCAGCAGCTTGCGGCCCCGCTCGTCCTCCGGCTCGCCCATCAGGGCCACCACGTCCTTGCCGTTCACGTCCAGCCCGGCATAGTCGGAATACCCGCCCTGCTCCACGCCAAAGCCCACAAACACCGGCTGCGCCACCGTGGGCGTGAGAAACGGCGACGCCATGGGCCCGTAGCTGAACCAGTCGCTCAGGTAGTCGTAGCGTTGGCCGCTCACTTCCACGTAGCCGCCCGGCGCGTAGGTGCCGCGCGTGAGCTGGAAGTGCTGCAGATATGGGTTGTCGCCGCCCGGCACGGGCCCTTGCAGCCCGGTGGTTTTGAACTGGCCCGCCAGGTAGTCGGCCGCCAGCTTCTGGCCCGGCTGGCCGGCTTCGCGTCCCTGAAAGGCGTCAGAGGCCACAGTAGCCAGGCGCAGGCGCAACTCGTCGGGCTGGATGAGGGCTGCGTAGGTGGCTGAGAAGTCCGGAATGGAAAAGGGAGGGGTTGACGTGATTCCTCCGCGCTTCACCTTCATCTTAGTCGGGCCCAGAATTTTAGTAGGTATTTGCTGAGCCACAGCGGGTAGCATGTGGGCTAGGGCCAGCAGCCCACACAGTACGATTTTCTTCATCAACGAAAAAGAGGGGAGGGGATGGTTAGGATAAAAGTAGAACGTCATGCTGAGCTTGCCGAAGCATCGCTACCGTATAAGTAAATAATTACTCTCGTGGTAAAGATGCTTCGGCAAGCTCAGCATGACGTTCTGTTAATCAGGCTACCTACGGCTTGTTCGAGTCAACGGCAATGCGGCCGTCGCGGTTGGCCAGCGCCCAGGCCAGATGAAACACCAGCCGGGCCCGCTTCTCCATCTTATTAAACTCGATTTTATCGATTTCGTCGCTTTGCTTGTGGTAGTCGGCGTGCACGCCGTTGAAGAAAAACGCCACCGGCACCTTGTTCACCGCGAAGTTGTAGTGGTCGGAGCGGTAGTAGAAGCGGTTCGGGTCGTTGGGGTCGTCGAAGCGGTAGTCCAGGTCGAGCTTGGTGTACAGCTGGTTTTGTTCCTCGTTAATCACCTTCAGTTCCGACGCCAGCTTGTCGGAGCCGATGACGTACACGTAGTCCGGCTTGCCTTCGTGCTCCACATCGGTGCGCCCAATCATGTCCACGTTCAAGTCGGCCTCCGTTTGGGCCAGCGGGAAAATCGGGTGCTTCGAGTAGTATTCCGAGCCAAACAGGCCCTTTTCCTCGCCCGTCACGCTCAAAAACAGCAAGCTGCGGCGCGGACCGTGGCCTTCGGCCTTCGCCTTGGCAAACGCCTCCGCCATCGTGATAATGGCCGAAGTGCCCGAGCCGTCGTCATCGGCCCCGTTGAACACCTCGCCATCGTGCACACCCAAGTGGTCGTGGTGGGCCGAAATCACGATGATGTCTTCTTTCTTGTCGGTGCCTTCGATGAAGCCCAGCACGTTCTCCGTGTCCAACGGCACGCGCTTGCGGGCAGCCCGTATCTGCATGGGCATTGCCTTGAAGGGAGATTTCACCGGTTGCTTCGTCGCGTTGATTTTGGTGAGGTACGCCTGCACCGCTGCGTCTTTGGCGCCCAGCACCTGCAGGCCCACGGCCGGCGAGATGAAAAACGCCGGTCCGCGGCTCGGCTTCTCGGTGCTCTGCATCACCGTTGCGGGGCGGGAGATGAAGGGGGCCAAGCGCGCCGTTTGCTTTGCAAAGTTGTCGTTGGGGTTGAAGCTCACGAAAAACACCGTGCGGGCGCCTTTCTGCGACGCCAGCTGCAGCTTGCCGCGGTAATCGGTGCCCCATTTCGTGGGCGCGCCGTCAGCGCTCAGCAGGGCTTTGCCGCCGTCGCCGGTGGGTTCGCCCAGCAGCACCAGCAAGTCTTTGCCCGCCACGTCCACCCCGGCGTAGTCGGAGTAGCCGGGCTGCTCGATGCCGTAGCCCACAAACACCGGTTTCACGGTGGTTTCGGTGGCGAAGGGCGAGTCGCCCATGCCGTAGAAATCCTTTAGCCAGGCATAGCTGGTTTTGCCCACTTTCAGGGTGGCGCCGTCGGCCCAGGTCACCTGCTCCACGTTGAAGTGCTGCTGGTAAGGGTCGGTGCCCGTGGTCACAGGGCCGGTCAGGCCCGCGTTTTTAAACTGCGTGGCCACGTAAGCAGCGGCCATGTGCTGGCCCTTCATGCCCGTTTCGCGGCCCTCGTACTCGTCCGACGCCAGCACCGCCAAGTGCGTGCGCAGGCGCTCCGCCGATACCAGGTCGGCGTATTTCACGCTCAAATCCTCGGCAGGGGCCACGGGCTGGGTCGCCGCTTCGGCCTTGCCTTCTTTTAGCTTGGTTTTGGCGGCGGGGGCCGTCACATTGCCTTTGGTCTTGATTTTAACTTTGCCCTGGGCGTGGGCCGGGGCAGCGCTGGCCAGCGCGAGGAAAGCCAGCAGGAGAGAGGTTTGCTTCATTGAAATTTGAATGGTGGGAATGAGAGTTTTATGAGGTTGTCATGCCGAGCGCAGCCGAGGCATCTCGCGTGCCGCACTAACTCAATCGTTGCAACGAAGCGAGCGAGATGCCTCGGCTGCGCTCGGCATGACGACCATTAAGCTTTCTGAATCAGCACGCTGGCGTAGGCGGCCACGCCTTCCTGCCGGCCCACAAAACCCAACTTTTCGGTGGTGGTTGCTTTGATGGAAATGTCTTCCTCGGCCACGCCCATCACGGCGGCCAGCACGCGCTGCATTTCCGGGATGTGCGGGTTCACCTTGGGCCGCTCCAGGCAAATGGTCGAGTCGATGTTGCTCACCTCGTAGCCGCGCTCGCGCAACAGGCGCATCACGCCCGCCAGCAGCTTTTTCGAGTCGATGCCCTTGTACTGCGGGTCGGTGTCGGGGAAGTGGAAGCCGATGTCGCGCAGGTTGGCCGCGCCCAAAAGCGCGTCGCAAATGACGTGGATGAGCACGTCGGCATCGGAGTGGCCGAGGGCGCCGTGGGTGTGCGGCACCTCAATGCCGCCCAGCCAGAAGGGCAGCCCGGGTTGCAGTTGGTGAACGTCGTAGCCGAAGCCGGTTCGGATTTTCATAAGAAAGGAATGTGTGCGGGCCGACGGGGCCGCCGCAAAAGTACCCGCCGGCCGTGGCTTTGCACCGACAGCCACCACCAAGACTTTTTAAATTAATAATGTGATTAGCTAATATCATTCAACTAAAATTATTAGCTTTGCATTGCCAGTTAAATTAGTTAGTCATGCGGCATGCAACTCACTTTTTTTCAGGGTTCCGTAAAATATCGGGGGGATGTCTGCGTCAGGTAAAGGCGAAAAGTGCCCGGACTGGCTGGGAACGCCAAAAAGAAATTGGAAACTTTGAGCACAATAAAAGTTTCCATTGTATCTTTGCGGCGTTAATTATGGAAATCAAAGACCGAATCCTGAACCACGCGCAGTCGCTTTTCATGCGCAACGGCATCAAAAGCGTGAGCATGGACGACATCGCCGCCGACATGGCCATGTCGAAAAAGACCCTCTACAAATGGTTCGAAAACAAGGACCAGATTGTGGAAGCCTCGATGACCCGCCACCTGCACAGCGCCCAGTTCGACTGCACGGCCATGATACAGTCGTCAACTTCGGCCATCGATGAGCTCTTTCAAATGATGAAGTGGACGCGGCAGGAATTCAGCAACGTGCACCCCAGCATTTTCTACGACCTGCAAAAATTCCACCCCGGCACCTGGAAGCTCTGGCTGGCCCACAAAAACCAGTTCATCCTCAGCCAAATCATTGATAATCTGCACCGGGGTATTGCCGAAGGCCTTTTCCGGGCCGACCTCGACGTGGACGTCATCGCCCGGATGCGCCTGGCCCAGATTGAAATCATGTTCAACTCCGACGTGTACCCGCCCCTGCAATACCCGAACGAGCGGGTGTCGCAGGCCCTGCTCGAGCACTTCATGCTCGGCGTGGCCACGCTGAAAGGCCACCGGCTCATCAACCAGTACCGCAACGTCACCGACGAAGAATAACCCCCCGCTTTTCCCCGCTTACCCGTTTCCCTTTTTGCTGTTTTTATGAACACGCTGTTTCGAACCAGATTCCTGCTGGCGGCTGCCTTGAGCGCGGCCGTGCCGCGGGCGCTGCTTGCCCAAACCTCGCCCTCGGCGCTGCCGGCGGCCCCGCCTACCGCGGGCACCATGCCCCTGAGCCTGCAGCAGGCGGTGAGCTACGCCATCCAGAATAAGTCGACGCTGCTGGCTACCCGTTTGGGCGAGGCTACGGCGGCCGCCAAAGTGGGCGAAATCAAGAGCGCCGGCCTGCCGCAGGTGAACGTGGCCAGCACGATTTCCGACAACTTCAAGCTGCAAAAGAGCTTGGTGAGCTTCCCGCTCTCGCAAACGGTGCTCACGCAGAGCGACTTGGCCGCGGCGCAGGCGGGCACGCAGCAGGTGCTGGGCACCCAGCAGCTGGCCCTGCCACCCCAGCCGTTTGCCTTCGGCCTGCAATACGCCGGCAACGCCAGCGCTTCGGTGTCGCAGCTGTTGTTCGATGGCTCGTATCTGATTGGCTTGAAGGCCGCGAAGGTGTACACCGAGCTGGCCAAGAAGCAGACGCAGCAGGCCGAAATCGACGTGGTGGAGCAGGTGAGCAAGGCGTACTATAGCACCCTGGTGGCCCGCTCGCGCCTCGCCCTGCTGGCCCGCAACGTGCAGCGCCTCGACACGGTGCTGAACCAAACGCAGAAAGTGTTCAAAGCCGGCTTTGCCGAGAAGCTCGACGTGGACCGCCTGCGCGTGCAGCGCAACAACCTGGTGGTGGAGCAGCAGAAAGCCCAGCGCCTCACGGAGTTGAGCCTCGGCCTGCTGAAATTCCAGATGGGCCTGCCGCAACAGCAGAACATCCAGCTCACCGATTCGCTCAGCGCGGCCGTGGTGGATGCCGGGGCGTTGCGCCAGCGCCTCGGCGCGGCCAGCTTCAACACCGGCGGCGGCGCGGATGGCCTCGGCGCGGTGCCCACGGCCCCCGCGGCGCCCGGCAGCGACAACACCGCCGCCCAAAACCGCCTCGACCAACAGAACGCCCTCTCCGGTGGCCAGCCTACGGCGGCCCGCGGCGCCATCAATTACAACAACCGCATCGAATTTTCGACCCTGGAAACCCAGCAGGCCCTGGCCGGCCTCGACCTGCGCAACCGCCAGGCCGGGGCCTACCCGCGCCTCGTGCTCACGGGCGCTTACGGTTTCACGGGCTCGGCCAACACGGCGGGCGACCTGTTGGCGTTTCGCGGGCCGAGCTCGCGCAACTCAGCCGGCTTTGTCAACCAGAACTGGTTTGGCTTCGGCAACGTGGGTTTGAGCCTGCAGGTGCCGGTGTTCGACGGTTTCCGCCGCAAGTACCTGGTGCAGCAAACGCGCATTCAGCAGCAAACCATCGAGCGCGGCTTCGAAACCCTGAAGCAGAGCATTGACCTGCAGGATGCCCAAAGCCGCACCACGCTCATCAACGCGCTCGACGTGCTGGATAACCAGAAAGCCAACCTCGACCTGGCCACCGACGTGGCCCGCGTCACGCGCATCAAGTTCAACGCCGGCGTGGGCTCCAACTTGGAAGTCATCACCGCCGAAACCGACCTGCGCTCGGCCCAGACTAACTACTACGGCGCGATTTACGATGTGCTGGTAGCCAAGGTAGACCGCGATAAAGCGACCGGCGAGCTGTTCAACCAGGTTAAAAAATAGCGGTAGCGCGGACTTTTAGTCCGCGATGGCGACCAAATTCAACGGCATCACTCGCGGACTAAAAGTCCGCGCTACGTGTCTTCCGACATCTTAAAAATACCCCGCTTACCCATGCGTTTCTCCTCAACCCAACCCGCTGCCCTGTTCCTGGCCGGCACCCTGCTGCTTGCCTCCTGCAGCGGCGAAAGCAAAGACCCTAAAGCTGAACTGGCCAAGCTCAAAAGCCAGCAGGCCGCCACGCAGGCCAAGATTACCGAGCTGGAAGCCAAAACCGGCGGCCCCGCCACCGTAGCCCCCACCCCGGTTTCGGTGATGAACGCCAAGCCCGAGAGCTTTAAGAGCTACCTCGAAGTGCAGGGCCGCGTCGATTTCGACCAGAATGCCACCGTGGGCAGCCGCGCCGCCGGCTCGCTCACCAGCATCCGCGTGCAGCGCGGCGACCGCGTGAGCAAAGGCCAGGTGCTGGCCACCATCGATGCCAGCATTCTTGATGCCAACGCCGCCGAGCTGCGCACCCGCATGGACCTCGCCAAGACGGTGTACGAGAAGCAGAAGAGCCTCTGGGACCAGCAGATTGGCACCGAAATCCAGTACCTGCAGGCCAAGAACAACTACCAGGCTTTGCAGCGCAACCTGGCCACGCTCAACCAGCAGCGCGCTTTATATAACGTAGTGGCGCCCTTTTCGGGCACCGTGGACGAGGTGCTGCCTAAGCTGGGCGAAATCACGGCGCCCGGCGCGCCGGTGGTACGCCTGACCAGTGGCACGGGCGGCAAAATACTGGCCGATGTATCGGAAGCCTACGGCAACAGCATCAAGGCCGGCGACAACGCCGTGGTGACCATTCCGGACCTGGGTGGCGAGGAAATTCCCGCCACAGTGCGCGTGGTAAGCCGCAGCATCAACGCCACCAGCCGCACCTTCACGGTAGAGCTGCGCCTGAAAGGCGCCAAAGCCGCCGACCTGCGCCCCAACATGGTGGCCACCGTCCGCATCCAGAACTACGCCGCCGCCGCCGCCACCGTCATCCCGGTGGACCTGGTGCAGCACGACGAAGAAAACAGCTACGTGTACGTGGTGGGCCAGGAAGGCGGCAAGGCCGTGGCCAAGAAGCGCATCATCAAAACCGGCAACACCTACAACGGCAAAGTAGAAGTAACCAGCGGCCTGACCGCTGAGGACAAAGTCATTTCGGCCGGCTACCAGAACCTGAACGAAGGCCAGAAAGTGGCCGTGCAGGGCGCCGCCAGCTAAGCCAAAAGAACGTCATGCTGAGCTTGTCGAAGCATCTCTACCGCGCAAGCATATCATTTACTACTGCGGTAGAGATGCTTCGACAAGCTCAGCATGACGAGCTGATTTAAAATGAATTCCAGGTTTGTCTTCTAAGAAAAAAACCATGCAGGATATCGAAAAAGAATTTGGCCCAACCAGTTGGTCCATTAACAACAAGACCAGCATTTACATCATCACGGTGCTGCTGTGCGTGGCGGGCATTTTCGCCTACATCAAGCTCGGCAAGGAGAAATTCCCCGACATCGTGATTCCGCGCATCATCGTGGCCACGGTGTACCCCGGCACCTCGCCCACGGACATGGAAAACCTGGTGACCCGCCACCTGGAAAAGGAAATAAAGGGCATCAACGGGGTGAAGCACATCAACTCCACCTCGAACCAGGACTATTGCATCGTCGACATCGAGTTTAACTCGAACGTGAAGGTGCCCGAGGCCAAGCAGCTCATCAAGGATGCCGTGGACAAGGCCCGCACCGAGCTACCCAACGACCTGCCGGCCGACCCTACGGTGAAGGAAATCAACATTTCCGAGCAGCCCATCATGTTCGTGAACCTGGCCGGCAACCTGCCTGCCGCCCAGCTCAAAAAGTTCGCCGACGACTTCCAGGACAAGATTGAGGCCCTGCCCGAAATCACCCGCGTCGACATCGTGGGTGCCCTCGACCAGCAGGTGAACGTGGACGTGGACCTGAACAAGCTGCGCGCCTCGCGCCTGAGCTTCTCAGACATTTCCCGTGCCATCGGCTCCGAGAACGTGACCGTTTCGGGCGGCTCCATCGACGTGGGCGGGCAGAAGCGCGCCGTGCGCGTGGCCGGCCAGTACGTGCGCGCTGCCGACATTGCCGATATCCAGGTGAAGAACCTGAACGGTGCGCCGGTGCGCCTCGGCGACATCGCCACCGTCACCGACGGTTTCAAGGACCGCGAAAGCTACGCCCGCCTCGACGGCAAAAACGCCATCACGCTGAACGTGGTGAAGCGCGCCGGCGAAAATCTGATTGACGCTTCCGACAAAATCAAGGCCCTGATTGCCGACTCGAAAGCCAACCTGCCCAAGGAACTCACCATCACCGTGACCGGCGACACCTCCAACGACACCCGCGTCACGCTGCACGACCTCATCAACACCATCATCATCGGCTTCCTGCTGGTGACGTTGATTCTGATGTTCTTCATGGGCACCACCAACGCGCTGTTTGTGGGCCTCTCGGTGCCAATTTCGATGTTCCTTGCCTTCCTGGTCATCCCGCTGTTCGGCTTCACGCTGAACATGATTGTGCTTTTCGCCTTCCTGCTGGCGCTGGGCATCGTGGTCGATGATGCCATTGTGGTTATCGAAAACACCCACCGCCTGCTGCACGAGCACCCCAACCTGAGCACGCCCAAAGCCGCCAAGTTTGCGGCCGGCGAGGTATTTATCCCGGTGCTGGCCGGCACACTGACGACGGTGGCCCCGTTCGTGCCGCTCATGTTCTGGCCGGGCATCGTGGGCTCGTTCATGTACTACCTGCCCGTGACGCTGATTATCACGCTCATGGCTTCGCTCGTGGTGGCTTTCATCATGAACCCGGTGTTTGCCGTGAGCTTTATGGAGCGCGAAGAGCATTTCGAGGAAGACCTACACAGCAAGCCTAAAATCACGCGCAATTTCCTGATTGCCATGGGCGTGCTGCTCGTCATTGCCATCATTGGCTACGTGGCGCATTCCACCTTCGTGGGCAACCTGGCCATCACGCTCATCCTGCTTTGCTTCCTCGATAAGTTCGTGTTTGTGAAGATGATTGCCTGGTTCCAGACCCGCGCGCTGCCGAAGTTCCAGAACGGCTACGCCAACCTCGTGCGTTGGGCCATCGGCCACCCGGCCCTGGTGATGGTGGGCGTGGTGGTGCTCTTCATCGGCTCGTTCGTGGCCGTGGGCGTGCGCAAGCCGCACGTCGACTTCTTCCCCAAAGGCGACCCCAAGTTCATCTATACCTACCTGAACATGCCCGTGGGCACCAAGGTCGAGGTGACGGACTCGATTACCCACGTGCTCGAAAACCGCATCTACGGCGTCATCGGCCGCAACAACCCCGACGTGGAATCGGTGATTACCAACGTGGCCATCGGCGCCGGCGACCCCAGCGACCCCGGCTCCGCTTCGGGCACGTCGCAGTCGCAAATGGGCAAGGTGGCCGTGGCGTTCAAGGAGCTGAGCGAGCGCAAGGGCCCCAAAACCCACGTGTACATGGATAAAATCCGGGAAGTGGTGAAGGGCATTCCCGGCGCCGAAATTTCGGTCGACCAGGAAGCCAGCGGCCCGCCCCAGCCCAAGCCCATTGCCATCGAAATAGCCGGCGACGACTACCCGACGCTGGCCGCCCTCTCGAAGAAAGTAACCCGCTACGTCGATTCGCTGCACATTGGCGGCGTGGAAGCCCTGCGCTCGAACCTGCAGGACCGCAACCCCGAAATCGCCGTGAACATCAACCGCACCCGCGCCAACCGCGAGGGCATCAGCACGGGCCAGATTGGCATGGAAGTGCGCACGGCCATCTACGGCACCGAGGCCAGCAAATTCAAAACTTCCGACGATGAGTACCCCATCCAAGTGCGCTACGCCGAGCCCTACCGCTCCGACGTAGATGCCGTGGTGAACGCCCCGCTCACCTTCCGCGACGCCACCGGCGCCATCCGCCAGGTGCCCATCTCCTCGGTGGCCGATGTGACGTACGGCTCTACCTACGGCGGCATCAAGCGCAAAGACACCAAGCGCGTCATCACCGTTTCGTCGAACGTGCTCAACGGCTACTCCGGCCCCGACGTGGCCGCCGCCGTGCAAACGGCCCTCAAATCCTTCCCCACGCCCCCCGGCTACACCATCGACATGGGCGGCGCCCAGGAAAGCCAGAAGGAAACCACCAACTTCCTGCCCCTGGCTGGCATCGGGGCCCTCGGCCTCATCTTCCTGATTCTGGTTACGCAGTTCAACTCGTTGAGCAAGCCGCTTATCATTCTCTCCGAAGTGCTGTTTTCCATCGCCGGCGTGTTCTGGGGCCTGGCCATCACGGGCCAGAACGTCAGCATCGTGATGACGGGCGTGGGCATCATCGCCCTGGCCGGCATCGTGGTGAAAAACGGGATTCTGCTGGTCGAATTCATGGACATGCTGCGCTCGCAGGGCATGCCGCTGCGCGAGGCCATTGTGCTGGCCGGCCGCACGCGCCTAAACCCGGTTATCCTCACGGCCACGGCCGCCACGCTGGGCCTCATCCCGCTGGCCATCGGCCTGAACATCGACTTCTACGAGCTGTTCGCCAGCGGCAACCCGCACTTCTTCATCGGCGGCGAGTCGGTGACGTTCTGGGGCCCCTTGGCCTGGACCATCATATTCGGGCTGGTGTTCGCCACGGGCATCACCCTGCTGGTCGTGCCGGTGATGTATTTGCTGAGCGAAAGCCTCAAAGGAAAAATTTCCGGAAAAAATCCGGATACCCTTGCAACCAATCCGGAAGAGGTGGACTCTGAGGAAATACAGGCGGCTACGCCGCCGGTACTAGCCTAATAATTCTTGCGTTGTTGGGGCCCAGCGGCTGGTTTTTGTTGCAGCATTAGCTGCCGCCGGGCACCTTCAGCGCATTTAAGGGCTTTCACTTCGCCATCTTTTTCCGCAACTATTATGTACGTATCCACTAGCTCCGCTCACCACACGCCCACCATCGAGCAGCAGGTTTTCCGCATCATCAGCAAGCGCAAGGCCATTCGGGCCAGCCGCGTGCGCAAAACCGCCAGCCTCGCCCGCGACCTGCGCTTCGACACCGTCGACGTGGTCGACATCATTCTCGAACTCGAGCGCAACTTCAGCATCACCATTCCCGACGAAGTACCCCTCTACACCGTGGGCGACTTTGTGCGCTTCGTGCGCGACCACGCCGCTGCGGCCTAACTGCAGTGGTGCGGGTGCAAGCCCGTTGCGTACAGGGCAGATATCAAGCGAAAAAAGCTCCGCAGCCATGGCTACGGAGCTTTTTTGCGGAAAAGCAGGAACGGTTCAGCGAATATTTCCGCCCGTATCTTCTGCCGTGGTGCTGGGTTCGCGGCTGCTGTCGGTGGTATTGGCGGCCGCACTGGCTATTCCGGCGTGTTTGGCCGATTCGGCGGCTGGTTGAGGAGAGACGGGGCCAGTAGTGGTTGCCGGGTCCGTAACAAACTGGCTGCTCGACCAAACCGGTGGTGTGGCCTGCGCCGGCGGCGTGGCTTGTGCTGGTGGCGTAGCCTGCGCTGGCGGCGCCGTCACCGCAGTGGTGGTGCTGGCCACTACAGGCCGGGTCAGTTCCCACTCGTGGAACTTGTCCATTTCGTGCTTGAGCGTAGTTGAGAACCAAGCCACCAGGGCCACGTCGTCGAGCAGGCCCAGTACCGGGATAAAATCCGGAATCAAATCAATCGGGCTGATGAAATAGATGAATACGGCAATGGCTGCCAATACCGTGCTCAAGGGAACGCCCGTGTACTCGCCCGAAGTGGAGGCCTTAACCAATCGGAACATAGTCTGGAGCGTCTCCCAGGCTTCGTGGGCCAGGGTGCCCACGTCGTTTTTCTCGCTGGCCTTTTTGTAGGCATCTGTCAGCAGCGATTTCAGGCGGGTGGGCTGCTTGATGTAGCCTTCCGCCGTACCGAGAAACTTTTTGAAAATGGCCGAGCCGGCAACGTCGTTACTGGAAGGCGGAGTTTGTTGATTTTGAGCCACGGAGTGCGGAGGTTTGTAGGGGAGAAAAGGAGAAGGAGACAAACACAGTTTATCCAGGCCTAGATACTGTATTCGGGCATTCAAGGTTATCAGAAACACAGGTGGCGCGGTTGCCAAACGACCGGTGAGCAAAGAATTTTATATCGTAAATATACTATATAAAGTCCGGTGCAAATCAAGCAAAAAAGCCTCATTCCTGCGCAGGAATAAGGCTTTTGACGTAAGCTGAGCAGTGCCGGGCACTGGCTCAAAAAGGCTGACTTATTCAAATACCTTTACCACAAACACATAGTCCTGCAGCTTCTTCAGCTGCTGGGGGCGCCCGCTACCGGCTAGCTGCCCAAAGCGCGGCAAGTGGTACGGGTACGTGGTGGCCGGCTTGGCCGCCGCCAGCGAATCGACCAGCCGCACGAGATACGACGACTTGGTGGCGAAGGCGGCGCTCTGCGCGTCGTTCTGCCGGCCGCTCACCACGCCAATCAGGTTGCCGCGCTCATCAAGCAAGGGGCCGCCGGAGTTGCCCGGGTTCACCGGAATGCTCACCTGATAAAACGCGGTATCGCCCTCAAAACCGGAGCGGGCACTCAGCGAGCCCTCGCCGTACACCACGTCCTCGCGCGGGTAGCCGAGGGTGAACACCCGTTCGCCCAAATCGGCCTGTCCTGATTTCACGGCGTAGGGCAACCGGCCAAAGCCGTTGAATTTCTTGTCCGTAATGCGCAGGATGGCCAAGTCGTGCTTCACGTCGGAATACACCGGCTCGGCGTGGTAGTGCTGGTTGTTGCGGCCCTCCACCAACAGCGAGTCCGCCCCCTGGATTACGTGGAAGCTGGTTACCAGATAGCCTTCCGAGGTGAGGGCGAAGCCCGTACCGCTGAATTTGCTCGACACGGCCGGAAGGGTCTCTTTTCCCAGTTGCGTGTTGAGCGTCAGTTTCAAATCCTTCTGGCTCTTCTTGATTCGCTCTACTTCGCGGCGGAGCGCTTGGTAGCCCATGGGGGTGGGCAGGTGAGAAGTCTTCCACAAATCCAACCCCAGCAGCGTAGCAAACACCGCCATCACGGCCACCGAAGCAGCCACGCCCACCGTGGCGCGGTGCCCGTTCCAGAACTCGCGCAGCTTGCGCTCGGTGCGCGAAATGCGCAGCATCGGGTTCACGGTGTGGGTGAGCTTGGTTTCGGGTTGGGCAAGTAGTTCCGGCGCTTCGGCAGCCAGCATGGCGGCGTGAATGCTGCGGAGCTGCTGCCGGGTTTGCTGGCGCTGGCCATAGGCCCGCAGCGTGCTGGTCATCTCGGCAAAGTCGGCGTAGCGCAGGGCCAGGGCCGGGTCCGCGGCCAGGCGTGCTTCGAGGTTGGCGCGGGCGGGCCCGGCCAGCTCGCCGTGGGCGTAGGCTTCAAATAAGGCGTAGTAATCTGCTTCAGTCATCATGGGTAAGGCTGCAGGGTGGGCGCAAGCAGCGGCAAGCGGATGGGGGAACTTCTGCGGGCCGGTTGCCCGCAGCCAAGGGTATCAGATAGGCTCTTCTTTATAATGGGAAAAGAATAGTTTTTTCAGGCGAACAAGGCACTTATATTTTTGATTCTTGGCATTGTCGGCGTTGGTATAGCCAAATTCGGTGGTCAGGTCCTGCATCGACTTATCGAGCAGGTAGAAGCCTTCTATAAGCGAGCGGCAGGGCTCGCCGAGGTGGTTCAGGGCCTCGCTCATGGTGGCGAAACGGCGGTCCTGTTCCTCGGCGGTCAGCAGGTCTTCTTCGGCTCCCGTGTTCAGGTACGGGCCGTGCTCCTCGTCGTCCAGCAAGCGCACGCCGAAGCGGCTTTTGCTGGTCAGGCGCTTCAGCCACAAACGGCGGCACACGGCGTAGAGGTAGGTTTTAATCTGGCAGCTCAGCTCGAGGGAGCCGTCGCGTACTTTTTCATAAAACACCATCACGCCTTCCTGGTACACGTCCTGGGCATCGTCTTCCGAACCGCTGTTTTGCAGCACGAAATGCGATACCATGGGCCAGTGCAGCCGGTATAGGTGGGCCAGAGCCCGCTCATCGCCGCCACGAATGGCGAAAATCAGCGCTTCATCAGTAGGAGTCAAAGAAGAGGAAGTTGGATTGCCCCTGCTCATTCACTTTGGGGGTTAATACAGATACGGGCCGCAAGTAACCCGGTAAAAAAATATTTTTCCGGGCCGGGTTACCTTTCCAGAAAGGGGGAATAAAGGGCGTTTTTAAGTTAACCCATTTTCAAAATTACCCCAAAATGACTAACCTGTTTAAAGTTGCTGCCCTGGGCCTGGCCCTGACCGCTGGTCTGACCTCTTGCGAGTCGAAGAAGACCGAAGAAACCACTGTTGAGACTCCTGCTGCTGGCACCGAGGCTACGACTACCACCACCACCGACAGCACTGCCACCACGGCTGCTCCTGCTGCTGACGCTACTGCTGCTCCCGCTACCACGGATGCTCCTGCTGCTGGCACCACCACCACCACGACCACCGAAGAGAAGAAGTAGTTGGCCGCTGGCTTCGTGCCAGCACCCAGCCTTCCCTATTCTTAAAAATGGCCCGAACGCAAGTCCGGGCCATTTTTTTGTGCCCGGCCTTGTTGGTTGCGGCGTCTTCGAATACGAAAGCTGCAAACGCTACTTACTCTACAAGGCGCAGCAAATCGGCGGCAATGCCCGTCCAGGGCTGCAGGAGGTTCAGGGTAACCACCCGCACGGGGTGCCCGCCCAGCGTGTACTGCACGTCCACAGCCTGCGCAGCGGCGGGGTACAGCAAGATGCCCTCCAGGGCTTGGCCGGGCGCGGGGCGCTGGTTTTGCAGGTAGGCGTAAAGTTGGTAGAGGTGCGGTGCAATGAGGCGCTGCCGGTCGTAGCGCGGGCGCAGGGCGGTTGCGTAGTATTTGGTGTCGAGAATAATTTTACGGTCGGGCGCGTCGAGCGTCGTGTCCGTGAGCATGGTGGGCAGCAGGGCGAGGTCGTTGGGCTGCGAGGTTTCGGCTTGCCAGGCAATGGTTTCGGCGTACACGCGGTAGCGACGCTGCTCGCGGCGGAAAAAATTGCGCGTAAACTGCTCGAATAACCGCGCCATCAGCACCTCGTCGCGTCGAAAGTCGGTGAAGCGGCTGCGGCCGCCGGCCGCCGGCTCAGGCAGGGCCGACAGCCACGCCAGCTCGCACACGTGCAGCAAAAAGGCGGCCTGGCTGCCCAGCCGCTGCCGCCGCAGCTCCCGAAACGTAGCGGCCGTGGGCGCCGCCCCCGCATCGGCAGTCAGCGCTGCCGGAAACCGCTGCCGTATCTGGCTCAGCTCGCGGCGCAAGGCCAGCGGTAAATCAGCAGCGTGGGCCAGCACCGCCAGGGTTTGGGCCAACAGGTGGTGCAGGGGCGAAACCGGGCTCAGCTCATCGAACGTGCAAACGGCCCGGCCGCGCTCCAACAAGCCCCGTCCGAGCGTAGGCGCCCACTCGATGCGTCCGCGCAGGCTGGCCAGCTCGGCTTCCCGGGCTTCAAACGTGCGCGGCAGCCTGTTGCGCAGCAAACGGCGCGTGCCGTGCAGCAGCACCTGCGCCAGCAACCCCAGCGGCCGATGAAACGGCGTGGCTGCGCTGGCTTGCAGCACGGCCGGCTCGGGCAGCCGGTTCCAAGCATAGCACAGGAAATAATAGAGGGTGGGCAGCGGTATCACTAGCCAGAAGCACGAACGCGGCTCAAACCGTTAGACTCTTTGTGAAAAACTAAAGACTCAAGCCCCATAGAATGAACAGCGGTGTGGCTAATAAAGAAACAAACAACGCTTTTGATTCCGTGCAAGGCGTATGCAAACGGTGATAAAGGAAATAGGCATATACATCGTACACACCCAAAAAAAGAAGGGTAAGTAGTGTGAAGAACCCTGTTGTATCGCTACTGCCATCAAATAGATTAACTTTTACTAGCCACCCGCCGACCATTAAATTGAGAAAGAGAATGCATCCTGTTCGAAAGTTGAGCATGAGGTTAATCATCAATGAAGGATTTGCTACGCCAGCAGCTTGCGCAACTGGGCGGCGGCCGTGGCCGGTTGCTCGCGCCAGTAGTCGGCCAGCAGCGGGCCTATTTCCTGCTCCAGAATCAGGCGCAGCCATTCAGCGGCTTGCTCGGGCTGCGGTGGTGGCTGGCAGAAGTAGCTATGGCCGATTTCGAAATCCGGGCCTAGCTCTGGGTCGTCGGCAATGGTTTGGTTGAGGGCGGCCATGCGGGTGCAAAGCTGCTCGATGAGTGCATCGGGTACTTTCCTCGCTGCCAGGAATGCCCGCAGCGGCGCCCCAAACTGCGGCCCCAGCGCCACAAAGGCAAACCGACGACGCAGGGCATAATCCAGCGGGCTGAGGGAGCGGTCGGCCAGATTGAGCGTGCCGATGACGTACAGGTTATTCGGAACGAAGAATTTAGGGGCCTCAGGTGGGGCGTAGGGCAGGCGCAGGGCATGGGTCGGGCCGCGCTTGTCGGCCTCCAACAACAGCAGCAGCTCGCCAAAAATGCGCGACACATTGCCCCGGTTTACCTCGTCAATCAGCAGGAAATAGGGCCGGTCAGGGTCGGCTGCCGCGCGCTGGCACAAGAGCGGCAGCACGCCGGGCTCTAGGTGAAAGCGCCCATCGGCATCGGGCCGGAAGCCCAGCATGAAGTCCTCGTAGCCGTAGCTGGGGTGAAACTGCACCAGCTCGACGCGGTGCTCGTCCTGCGCGCTCAGCAGCAGCCACGCCAGGCGCCGCGCCAGAAACGTTTTGCCCGTGCCCGGTGGCCCTTGCAGCAGCAGGTTGCGCCGGCGCTGCAGGCCGGCCAGCGCCGCATCCAACTCGGCTTCCGTGATAAAAAGCTCTGCCAGTGCCTCGGCACGGGAATAAGGCAGTGGCGCGTAGGCGGCAATAGGTTCGGCGGCTTTGGTGGGCAAGATGCTGCCTTCGGCATCTTTTGCCAAGCCGGTATACAGGTCCTCGGCCTGCTGGCGGGCCGTTTCGTCGCCATCGGGCCCCGAGCCCGATGTAAGCACGGGCCGTTTTGTGCTAATGGTGAAGTCCAGACTTTCGAGCAGGGCGTTGGTAGGCGCGCCGGCCGGGCGGGGCCACTGGGCGGCGGGGTTGCCGGTGGCCAGGCGGTAGGCCAGTTCGGCCACGGCGCGGGGTGGGTAGCGGCGGCCCCGGTACACCAGTTCATACACGGTGCCGGGCGGCAGCGGGCGGCCTTCGCGGGCTATCTGGCGCAGGGCGCGTAGTACCTGCTCGCGGGTGAGCAGCGAAGCAGCAGAAAATGATGGAGCGGCGGGCATGACGGGCAAGGTAGCGCCGAAGCAGCAAACGAGGACAAGCAAAAAAGTCCCTTGGCGAGCCAAGGGACCTTCTGCAAATGCTTAACAAAGAAATAACCTAGCTAATAAGCCCAGGCAGCCTAAAAAAGCCGTTAGGGCGCAACCGTGAACTTGCGCGTCACCGAATTGTACGGGCCGGGAATCAGGTTGCCGCTGCTGTCTACCAGCTCCAGTTTCACCGTGTTTTCGCCGGCGGGCAAGCCTTCCATCTGGTAGGGCAACCAGCGGTCGAGCATGAACTCGGTGCCGTTGATGGTGGCGCGCACGCGGTTTCCACCGGGCTCCAGGGTGGTGTTCACCAGGTAAAAGTCCAGCATGATGCGCTTGGCATCGGCGCCAGAGTACGTGTCTTTCGGACGGCTGTAGAACAGGTTCGGCGCACCCACGTTGATGATGGGCGTGGTGGCCGGCTTGACATTGCCCACGTTGATGATGCGCAGGTCGTAGGCGCCGCGGTGCTTCAGGCTCTCGTGGTACGAGCGTGACAGGAAGGACAGCACCACGTGCTGGCCATCGGGAATAGCTTTGGTAAATTTCGTCTCGTAATGGGCCGTGTAGGGCTCATTATCCACAATGTTGTGGATGTGCTGGCCCTTCATCGAATTGGCCATTTCGCCCATGTGCGGACCGCCGCTCATTTTGGTGAGGATAAAATTACTCACCTGGTAGTCGAAGGCCACCTCGCCGCTGGGCACCGTAGAGGCCGAAACCGGCGTGCGCAGCTGGAGCTGGGCCTCCGGAAACTTCGGCGAGTCGCTGAAGGGCGTCAGCCGAATGCCGTTCGACTCCATGCTTTCGCCGTTGGTGGTGGTGCGGCCGGCGGTGGCCGTTTGGCCGCCAGCGTTGGCGCTGACGTCGGTGGCGGGCTTGCTGGTTTCGCAGCTTGCCAGCAGCGCCAGCGTAAGGGTCGTGCTGCACAGCAGCCAAATGGGGCGTTTCATGTAAGAGAAGCGTAAATAAGGGGAGGGTAGTGCGTATTTCATAGGTTTATGGAGCTTGCCCGCTTACGGCGAAGGCCCGGTGCGGGGTTTTGCTTAACTTGCGGCGTTGCCCACCTCGGGCCATACCCGGCCTCAAAGTAAACCCAAAAATTTTATGCAAGACCAACTTCTTGACCACATTCCCTCGCTCGACCTCGCCGATTTCCGTTCCGGCGACCCCGAGCGCAAGGCCCGTTTCGTGCAACAGCTCGGCGAGGCCTACCAAAATATTGGCTTCGTGGCCCTCAAAAACCACGGCCTCAACGACGAGCAAACCAAGCAGCTATACGCTGATGTGCAGGCCTTTTTTCAGTTGCCCGACGACGCCAAACAGCGCTACGAGAACCCCGAACTGGCCGGCCAGCGCGGGTACATTAGCAAGGGAAAAGAGCACGCAAAGGGCCGAAATACCGGTGATTTGAAGGAATTCTACCATGTGGGCCAGGAAGTAGAAGACGAAAAAGACCCGATTAAAAACGAATACCCCGCCAACGTCTGGCCCGAAGAAGTGCCCGGTTTCCAGCAGAGCACTTTCACGGCCTACCGCACGCTGGAAGCCGCCGGCCAGGACGTGCTGCGCGCCATTGCCCTGTACTTGCATTTGCCCGAAAATTATTTTGACGAAAAAGTGAAACACGGCAACAGTATTTTGCGGCCGATACATTATTTCCCCATCGAAAACCCCGACGCGGTGCCCGCCGATGCCGTGCGCGCCGCCGAACACGGCGACATCAACCTCATCACGCTGCTGATGGGCGCCAGCGCCGACGGCCTGCAGGTGAAGCGCCGCGACGGCAAGTGGATTCCCATCACAGCCTTGCCCGACCAGATTGTGGTGAACGTGGGCGACATGCTCCAGCGCCTCACCAACGGCGTGCTCAAAAGCACTATCCACCGCGTGGTGAACCCGCCCCGCGAAAAAATGAACACCTCGCGCTTCAGCATTCCGTTCTTCATGCACCCGCGCTCCGAAATGAGCCTGGCGGCTCTGGAGCACTGCGTGACGCCCGACAACCCCAAGAAGGAGGCTGACATCACGGCCGGTGAGTTCCTGAACGAGCGCCTGATTGAACTGGGCCTGAAGAAAAAATAAGGAACGGGCAGTAGAATGATAAAAAAGAACGTCATGCTGAGCGCAGCCGAAGCATCTCGCGTGCAGCAGTAATCAAACCTGTTGAACGATTGAGTTACTACCACCCGCGAGATGTTTCGGCTGCGCTCAGCATGACGTTCTTTTTATGACTGCTCCGGCCTCCGTTCCCAATAATTCCCCGCATCCTACTGCTTCCGTTTCGCTCTCGCCCCCCCCGCGGCGATTGGGCAAACGGACGCGGCGGGTGCGGGGCATTATTTTTCTAAAAGACGTGGCCGCGCTGGCCTGCACGGCCTTTGGCGGTCCGCAGGCGCACTTGGCCATGTTTTTCCGGCTGCTGGTGGAGAAGCGGCGCTACATCACAGCGGCCGAGCTGCTGGAGCTACAGGCGCTGTGCGCGCTGCTGCCGGGCCCCACCTCCACCCAAACCATTACCGTAATTGGTTTCCGGCTGGGCGGGCCCAACCTGGCCTACCTCACCCTGCTGGTCTGGATGACGCCGGCCGTGACCCTGATGACGCTGGCCGGCCTCACCCTCAGCCACCTCGACCCGGCCCGCGTGGCGGCGCTGGTGCAGTTTGTGCAGCCGGTAGCGGTGGGTTTCGTGGCATTTTCGGCCTACAAGATTTCCGAAAAAGTAATTCACACCAAAACCTCGGTGGGGCTGATGGTGGCCGCCGCCATGCTGGCCTACTTTTTCCAGCTGCCCTGGATGCTACCGCTGCTGCTGCTGGCCGGTGGTGCCGTGACCACCGTGCGCTACCGCAAGCACGCCATTGTGCAGGAGAAAAAGCCCCTCCGCATCGAATGGGCCAACTTTGTGCTGTGGCTGGGCACGCTGGCCGGGGCGGCCGTGCTGGGCCACTATACCCAGCTGCTGCCGGTGCGGCTGTTCGAGAACTTCTACCGCAACGGCTCACTGGTGTTTGGGGGCGGGCAGGTGCTGGCCCCGCTGCTCTACGCCGAATTTGTGGAATTTAAGCACTACCTCACGGGCACGGAGTTTTTGTCGGGGCTGGGGCTGGTGCAGGCCATGCCGGGGCCCAATTTTTCGGTGGCGGCCTACATTGGGGCGCTGGCCATGCGGCCGGCCGGCGGGCCGGGCATGCAGGTGCTGGGGGCGCTGGTGGGCGTGGCGGGTATTTTTTTGCCGGGCACCTTCCTCATCTTCTTCGTCATCCGGTTCTGGGACCGGCTGCGGCAGTACCGGGTGGTGCAGGCCTCCCTGGAAGGCATCAACGCCGTGAGCGCCGGGCTGGTGTGCGCGGCCACGTTCCTGCTCTACCACCCGCTGCCTTACCGCTTGCTGGACCTGCCATTTCATTTCGGTCCCATCGACACGCTGCCGCTGAACCCGCTGCTGGTGGGCACCACCTTCCTGCTGCTACTGTGGGAAAAGGTGCCAAGCGTGGCCATTATCGTGGTGGCGCTGCTGGCAGGAGCTTTTATCAATTGACAATGAGCAATGAGCAATGAGCAAAAGGAACGTCATGCTGAGCTTGTCGAAGCATCTCGCGTGTGGAAGTAAATAAATCGTTGAAGGAAGCGGTAGAGATGCTTCGACTACGCTCAGCATGACGTTCCTTTTGCTCATTGCTCATTGCTCATTGCTAAACCCCTCCGTGCCAGTACGGACGGAAATATGCCTGCGGGCACGGATTGACGGGTGTGGAAGGGGGGAAGTCCTTTGTGTAAGCCACTGCGGTGGCAATTTCTCCACCACTTTTTTCTGTTTATTCCATGTCACATTCCGCCCTGGGGCGCTGGCTGCCGGCTACTGCCGTGCTAGCCGCTGCCTTGCTTCCCGCCCCGCTGCTGGCCCAAAAGCTGGCCATTGAGAAAACCCACGACGTATCGGGCAAAGCCAAGCGCGGCTTTCTGGACGAGGTGAAAGTGGACGAGGCCGCCAATAAGGTGGACCTTACCTTCTGCACCAAAGCCACCAACCGCAAGGTGAAGTTTGAAACCTATCATTTCGATAAGCAATTCAACTTCAAGAGCATGGATGAGAGCGAAGAGCCCGTGGAAAAGGTGAAACGCTACAAAGGCGATACCTACGACGTGCCCGGCGTGACCGTAGAGCCCAACATGACGGGCACACTGGTGCTGCGCCGCAAGCAGGCCCACTACACTTGGGACTGGTTTTGGGGAGGCTACAACAAGAAGATTGAAATTCTGGAAAAAGTGAAGCCGCGCGGCGACAACGGCTCCTTCTACCAGTATTCGGCCCACGCCGAGTACGACCAAACGGGTAACGTGGTAGTCATCACCTCCAGCAAGGACAAGTTGGGCAAAGGCACCGACCCGCTGCGCATGTACAAGGAGTACCACATTCTAAAATTCAACAAAGACCTGGATTTGGTGTCGGATACGCCGTTGCAGTTCGACAAGCCGCAGTACGTGGTGCAGGCCACCAAGCTGGACCCTAAAGGCGACCAGGGCGAGGATGCTGACGACTCGGCCGACCCCGAGTATGACCTGGGCATTGTGTTTGCGCCGGTGGCCATTGCCGGCATGAAAAAGCAGGCCGACCCGCAGGCCACCAACTACACCTACGTGCGCGTAGGGGCCGATACCAAGCAGAAAGAGCGGGTCAGCATTGCCTCGCCCAACAGCATTTGGCTGGTGAATGGCATGGCGACTTTCCGCGACGGCACAGTGGCCATCTTCGGCCCGGCCAACGACAAGCAGGACGAATATTTCAACGAGGACATCACGGCGCAGGTGGCCAACGAAGCCGTGCGCGGGCCGCTGGAAGACAAGTTCAAGGCGAAAAACTTCGAGCTGCTGAAAATCAAGGACGGGGCGGTGGCTTTCATCACCAACACGCCGGTGGCCGAGTTTGAGCAGAAGTTGCAAACCCCGCCCGCCCAAAAGCGCACCCCCGAATACACCGGCAAGCGCTTCCGGGTGACCGATGGCACGGTGCTGCCCAACGGCGACCTGCTCATCGGTGGCCAGAGCTACGGCCTGGAGCGCGGCGCGCTGGGCCTGGGCGCCCCCAAAACCACGAGTAGCGGCGGAGGCTTAGTGGGTGGCCTGGGCGGCATTATGAGCGGGAAAGGCGGCACCAGCATGGGCACCGCCGCCAACAACCGCGAGTACAAGGACATCATGATGTTTCACTTCGACCCGCAGGGCCACCTGCGCGCCCAGTACGGCGTGCGCCGCCAGGAAAACAACAAGTACAGCGAGCAGAACCCCAACGAGCAGCACACCTACCTCGGCCAGGACGGCCACAGCCTGTACTGGATGATTGGCGAAATCAGCGGCGTGCGCGAAAACAGCGGGATGGAGTCGGGCACGGCCAAAGTGCTCTACTACCCGGCCGTGGCCAAAATCGACCTGACTTCGGCTAAGCTCAGCAACTTCTCCAAGTTCGGCAACGAGCAGTATTTCCTCAACAACTCGATGCCACAACTGCCCATGGGCGGCAAAAACAGCATCGTGTATTTCGGCGAAAACAAAACCGGCAAAACCATGTGGTTTGGCCAGATGCCGCTGGATTAGCGGTGGGGTGAAGTGATAGAAAGAACGTCATGCTGAGCGGAGTCGAAGCATCTGTCCCGCGCCGTTTGTCATGCTGACGAAGGAAGCATCTTCTCGCATTCTGTCGATTCGTTCCGACGTGAGAAGGTCCTTTGCTACTCTCAGGATGACAAGAGGCGCAGTAGAGATGCTTCGGCTGCGCGCAGCATGACGTTCTGTTTTTCAGCCATTCTATCTTGCCAAATACGCCTCTCGCGCCTCCTCCAATTGCGCCACCAACGCGGCCCGCTGCCGAAGCAACTCCTGGCCCTCGGCCGGGGCGCGCCGAAACAGCCGGGCCGCCCGCAACCGCCGCAACCGGGCCGCCAGCGTGTTCCAATAGCTCAGGGCATAGAAGCCGCTGAGGGGCAGGCTGAGCGCATACAGCAGCGTCCAGCGCCAGTCCTGGGTGAAATGGTGGACGGCTGCAATTTGCAGGGTGTAGGCCAGCGGGAAGGTCAACATGCCCACCACCAGCATGATAGGGGCCACGAATTCCACTTCCTTGGTGGCGCGCTTCGCAATTAGCGACGGCAGAATGTAGGGCAAATAGTTGTTCAGCACGCCATAAAGCCACACCGGCACCCCCAAAACCAGGTTGAGCAGGCCCGCCACGGACCCGCGCTGCTGGTCGTCGAGGGCCTGGTCGGTGAGGTGGTGGCGGTGCAGGTCGGCGAGGTAAGTGTTGAGTTGGGCGCGGGCCAGGGTGAGGCGCTCCGGAAACGTCTGCTCGGCCCAGGCCAGGGCTTGCAGCAGCGTGCGGCTGAGCTGGAAGTTGTCGTAGAGCGTGGTGGGGTCGTCGTCCGGGTTCAGGTGGTCGCCGAAGGTGCGCTCAATCTGCTGCACGAAGGCATCGTCGGCCGCGTCCTTGCTCACCACCAGGCGGCGCTCCAGGGCTACACGAATGGCATCGGTGAGTTGGTCGGCGGCCTCGTCGGGGTCTTGGGCGTAGGCGGCGGCGTAGTCGGCCACCACAATGGGCGGCGCCACGTTCAGCAGCACATCGGAGCGAAAGCGCGCCGGGTCGAAGTAGTTGGTGGCAATGGGCACCACGCGCAGCCCCAGCTTGAAGCCGTGCCGGGCCTCGGCGCCCAGCGCAATGCGGGCCGCGCCGGTTTTGAGGGGCCGCAGCCGGCGCTCGCTCACACTGGTGCCCTCCGGAAATATCATGATGGTGCCGCCCCGGCCCAGGTAGTCGTAGCAGCGGCCAAAGGTGGCCTCGTTCTGGGCAGCGCGCTGCTCGGGCGTGGCCGGGCCACCCGCGCCCGCATCCTGCGCCCGGTAGATGGGAATGGAATTGCCGGACTGCATAATGGCCCGCACCACCGGATTGATGAAAAATGTGCTTTTGGCCAGAAACGCCACCGGTTGCCGGCACGCAATGGCCGTCAGCAGCGGGTCCATGAGGGTGTTGGGATGGTTGCCGGCAAAGAGCAGGGGGCCGGGTAGGTTCAGGCGCTCGCGGTGCCGCACCTCCATGCGCCGAAAGAATATCCGCAAGGCCACCTGCACCAGCGGCTTCATCACAGTGTAAAAGAGCATGGGCGGGCATACGTAAAGGCCCGAAAGATAGGAGATGCGAAGCGGCTCCCCGACCAAAAAAAGCGCCGCCGTTTCGAAAAACGGCGGCGCTCAACGGGCTGGTGCAGGTTCTACTTCTCTTTTTTAGCCAATGCTTTTTCGCGTTTCTCCTTCAGCTTAGCTTCCGCCTTGTCGCGACGCTCGCGCTCGGCTTCGGCTTTCTTGCGCTTGCCGGGGTATTTGAGGTCGTAGGCCTGAATCTTGGCAATGCTGTCGGCCTCCATGATGGCCTGCCGGGTGGTGATTTTGCCCGTCAGCGACACCTGGTCGCCCTCGGCCATTTGGGTCGTGGTACCGCCGGGGGCCGTCACCAGGCCGGAGGGACTGATGGTGGTGCCGTTGAGCAGTTTTTTATCGGCGGCCAGCGGGTTGGTAATGCCGGTTTCGGTCACCATCACGCGGCCTTTCTGCATGGTCAGGCCATCTTTCATGCCATCGGCCTTCGCAACCACAACCCGCGGCTTGGGGGCTACGTGGCCGGGGCGAGCGGTCTGGGCCTGCGCAGCCACACTCGTAAAACAGAATATGGCTAGTACGCCACCGAGGAGATGATTGATTTTCATGGAAAAATTAAAAATAGAATAAAGAAAAAAATTAGATGAATTGCCTTGAGGCTGCAAGTTACGGCTTTTATACGGTCCGCTTCATCAAAAGTTAATGCACGAGTGCAAAAGGCTGGCTGGATTTGCGGCAAGTGGCGAAATGACTTTCTACGGCCAACTTCGTTGAATAGTGCAAACCAATTATGGTGCCGTAAATCTTGTTTCCGCGGGGTCTTTGCTTCGCCACCCAGCCCTTCGGCAGTTGCGGACTGTTCTACGCTAAAGCCGGGGCAAACGGCGCAGCATTTGGGTATGGCACTAGGGCCGCACAGGCAGCACTGGTGCCATGAGTTTGGGAAGCCCTATTGCCATAGGACGGACGTGCAAGGAACGGGGTGATTTTTGCAACACTGCATCGAATAGGCCGCGTATAAGCCCATGGAAAAGAGGCGGCGCAGATTTTAGCGCGAAAGAACCCATCTTCGTAGCGCAATTGGCTACCGGGTGTGCATCTGCGCATCTGCTCCCTCACCATTCACCCAATGGAATACAAGGACTACTATAAAGTGCTGGGCCTGGAAAAAACGGCCACGCCCGAGCAAATCAAGAAAGCCTACCGCAAGCTGGCCCGCCAGCACCACCCCGACGTGAACCCCAACGACAAGGGCGCGGAGCAGAAATTCAAGGAAATAAACGAAGCCAACGAAGTTCTCAGCGACCCCGAGAAGCGGAAGAAATACGACCAGTTTGGGGCCGATTGGCAGCGCTACCAGCAGCAGCCCGGCGGGGGAGGCGGCCGCGGCGGCCAGCCCGGCGGGGGCTTCGACTGGAGCCAGTACACCCAGGGGGGCGGCGGTTTTGGCGGCGGGGGCAGCCCATTCGGGGAAGGCGAAGACTTCTCGGACTTCTTCAGCTCGTTGTTTGGCGGCATGGGCGGCGGTGGCCGGCCGGGCGGTACCCGCCCCGGCGCCGGCCAGGACTACCAGGCCGAGCTGGAACTGACGCTAGAAGAAGCCTACCACGGCGGCCCGCGCACCATCACGGTGAACGGCAAAAACCTGCGCATTACCATTCAGCCCGGCGTGGCCGATGGCCAAACCATCCGGCTGCGCGACCAGGGCGGCCCCGGCCGCAACGGTGGCCCCAACGGCTCGCTGCTCATCACCTTCCGCATCCGGCCCGATGCCCGCTACGCCCGCACCGGCGACGACCTGACCCAGGACGTGCCCGTGAGCATCTACAAAGCCCTGCTGGGCGGCGAGCAGACCGTGGAAACCCTCAGCGGCCCCGTCAAAATCAAGCTCAAGCCCGAAACGCCCAACAGCACCCGCCTGCGCCTGCGCGGCAAAGGCTTCCCCGTGTACCGCAAAGAAGGCCAGTTCGGCGACCTGTACCTGCGCCTAAACTTGACCTTGCCGCAGCACCTCACCGAGGAAGAGAAAGGATTGATTCAGCAGCTCGCGGCCCTGCGTCCCGAAGCCTAACCCGATGTTTCGTTTGCTATGGAAGCGCACTTCATCACCCTCACTTTTCAGGAATGCTCGGCCCGCTATGGTCTAGCTCCCGCTGCCCTACACGAGTTTTTGCAGGCCGGCCTGCTGCGCGCCGCCCCCGTTCCCGAAACGGTCATCGTTGACGAACCCGACGACCTGCCCCGGCTGGCCCGCCTTCACCACGAACTGGGCCTGCCCACCGAGGCGCTCGACATCATTCTGGCCATGCGCCGCCGCCTGGTGCGCCTTCAGGCCACGCTGGCCTACGAAACCGCCCGTGCCCGGCAGTTGGAAGAATTTCTGTATGGCACCGGAGCCGTGGAGGACTGTGGCTAACGTAAGGAGCTTTTGTCCAAAGGAAATGTCATGCTGAGCGCAGCCGAAGCATCTCGCGTGCAAGAGTAATCCTTTCGATTCAACGATTGAGTTACTACCACACGCGAGATGCTTCGGCTGCGCTCAGCATGACGTTCATTTTACTCACCACTACGCCACCGCCAGGGCCAGCGCCAGCCCAGCCAGCGTAGCCGCCAGTTTAGGCCAGTTGAGTCGATGCTCGGGGCTGGTTTCGAAAAGAATGGTGGTGGAAACATGCAGAAAATTGCCCGCTACCAACCCCAGCAGCGCCGCATACAATCCGCTGCTAAGCAGCTTCGATAGCACCACGTAATTGCTGACGATGATGCCCACCGGCGAAGCCAGCGCAAAAATCAGCAGCCCCGCCCACACCCGCCGAAAGCTGCCCAGCCGCAGGCGCAGCAGCGTGGCCAGCGCAAACGCCGCGGGCATGTGGTGCAGCGCCACGCCCACCACAATGGCGTAAAAATTCTGGCTCATCTCGCCCACAGCCGGCGTGCGCACCAGAATACTGCCTTCCAGAAACGAGTGCACCACCAGCGCCGCCAGCAGCAGAAACGGCACTTGGCCCGGCCCGTCGTGCCCGTGCGCAGCTTCGTGGTGTACGTGGCCGTGCTCGATGCCCTGCGAGAGCACCTCCAGCAACAGTTGCCCAAAAAAACCTGCCAGCACCCAGTAGCCCACCCGTTCGGGCTGCGCGGGCAGTAGCTGCAGCGCCTCGGGCAGAATATGGGTGATGGTCAGCGTGAATAAGTACGCCCCGCTGAAAGCCAGCAGCGGCTTCAGCCATTGGTTGCCGCGCGCCACCGGCACCCAGGCCGCCGCCGCGCCCGCGCCCAACACCGTGAGCAGCAGCAAAAAGATGGCAAACCCCATACGGAAAGAATGAGGAATGAAGAATGAGGAATGAAGAATTGAGGACCTCCGAGAATTCCTCATTCTTCATTCCTCATTCCTCATTCTGATAATGACGCAAAGCGGCAGCTTTGCGACCGCCGGTTGGCGGGCAAAGCTGCCACTCAAATGAGAATCAATAAGAAACCGGGCCTTAGCGCTGGATTTGGTGGCCGTTGGCCGCCGTGTCGTCCAGCACCGATTTGCCGGCGTCATTCAGCTGGCCGCGCTTGCGCATGCCTTCCTCGGCATTGGCCGAGATGGTGGATTCGGCCGTCGGCTTGGGCTTGGCACCGTGGCCGGCGGCTTCGGCTTCGGCGGCTTCCATCAGCGGCGAATGGACGTTTTCGATGGAGCCGTTGGGAACCGAACGGTCAAAGTTCTCGGTGTCGCGGGTGCCGGGCGCTACCTGGTCGAGCGATACTTTTTCGTTGGGGCGCCAGTCGGAGGGCTCGCTGCTGCAGGAGGTCAGGGCCAACGAAGCAGTGGCAACGGCCAGCAACAGAGTGGAGGTCAGTTTCATCGAAATAAAATTAGCAGAGGTTGAAATTTAGACGGTGGCGGCCCCGGCTTCGGCGGGCAGAAGGTTTTTGCGGCGCAACATGGCCTCAAAAAGCTTGCGGTCGTTGTCGGCGTTGAAAATTTTGTAGGGCAAATGTAGAAACACCGGCACGTCAAATGCACGCGCCATCCAGGCACGCCACGCGGCCGTGCCTTCGGGCGGAGTGCCGGGCTTGAGATAAAGCAGGTAGCTCTCGGCATCGCGGCGGGCCCGGCCAATCATGTCCCAAGTCAGCTGCATCGCCTTCTCGGGACCTACGCGCAGTAGAATCTGCTTGTTGTCCATCTCAAAGTTCATGCGCTCAAACAGCGGCTTGCTCTGCTCCATCTGGGTGATGCCCGTCACCTGCGCCGAGCGAAACAGCACAAACAGAATGGTGAGCACCACGGCCAGCACCAGCCACCACCACGAATGCACAAAAATGGCCGGCAGCAACCCCAGCGCAAAGGGAATCAGGGCATACACCCAGTCTTTTTTCCACACCTCGCCCATCACCATGCGGGTGTAGGCATCGGTCGTAAGCTGCGATTTTTTGGTCCGAATGGCGAGCGACGGTGCCTGCTGGGCCTGGCGAAAGCCGCCACCACTGCCGCGTTGATTAGGTTGGTTCACGATGATAATGTGAAAATGTAGTGATGTGTTGAGTTGTGAAAATGAATCAATTGCAATGTGTGGAAATGCCTATAATGCACCACATTTCCACATCAGCACATTTCCACATTTTTTAATATGCTTTTAAACTCAAATCGAGGCTTTTAACAGAATGGGTAAGGGCGCCTACCGAGATGTAGTCAACGCCGGTGCGGGCCACTTCGGCAATGGTTTGTTCGGTGATGCCGCCGCTGGCCTCGGTTGGAAACCGGCCGGCAACCAGGGCCACGGCTTCCCGTAGCTGGTCGGGCTTCATGTTGTCGAGCATGATGCGGTCGATGCCGCCGGCTGCCAGCGCCTGCTGCACTTCGTCCAGCGAGCGGGTTTCAATCTCAATGGGCAACTGCCGGCCAGTCTTTTCCAGATAAGCGTGCGTGGCCGCAATAGCTGCCCCAATGCTGCCGGCATAATCAACGTGGTTATCCTTCAGAATAATCATGTCGAACAGCCCGTAGCGGTGGTTCACGCCGCCGCCGATGAGCACGCCCCACTTCTCGCAGAGGCGAAAGTTGGGCGTGGTTTTGCGGGTATCGAGCAGCTTGGCGCTGGTGCCGGCAATCAGGTTATTCAGGTGCGCCGTGTAGGTGGCAATACCGCTCATGCGCTGCATGCAGTTGAGTACCAGGCGCTCGGCCGTCAGAATGCTGCGGGCCGGGCCTTCCACGGTGAAGGCGATGTCGCCGTGCTTTACAGGCGTACCGTCGGCCAGTAGCGGCGACATGCTCAAATTGGCGTCCACTTCCTTGAAAATGAGCGGCGCCAGGGCCATACCGGCCAGAATGCCTTCGCCCTTCACCAGCAGGTGGGCGCGGTTGCGGGCGTCGGCCGGAATGGAAGCCAGGGCCGAATGGTCGCCGTCGCCCACATCCTCGGCCAACGCCGTGCGGATAAAGGTGGTCAGGGCTTCGGGCGTGAGATAAGGGGCGGGATGGATTTGCACGGCGCAAAGGTACGGCCCTTGCGGCGGCAAAGAAAACCAGGGCAAAGGATGTCTTTCGTCAGCCTAATTCCCTGCCTATTCTATCAACGTGGGCCCCCATCATGTTAGAGCAGCATCTGTCATGATGAGAAGCTGTTTGAGTTGTTTTTTTAGTCGCCCGACCGGTGTAGAGACGCATCTTTGCGTCTCGTCGTTGAACAAAATCGGCCAACGATGAGACGCATAGATGCGTCTCTACACCGGTCGGCTGCTATGTCTCGCTAACGCAAACAGCTTCTTAGAGCGGTTTCGGCGTCCCTGTACAGTAGCGCGAACTTTGTAGTTCGCGTACCAGAACGATACTCGAACGGCGCGGGGACGCGAACTACAAAGTTCGCGCTACTACCTGCGCTGCCCATTGACTCCGAATCCGCTCTAGCATGACAGACTTTTTTAATGATAAGCCACAAAAAAATCCCCGACCTGTGCGGGCCGGGGATTGGGTTATTCTTTCGTAAAGTCCAGTGTGTCTATCAGCGGAGCGCCACGCGTGGGCTTAAGCTTGACATATACCCGATAGGTACCGCTGCGGCCCGTGTAGCGCCCAACGGCGTACTGAATACCTTCGCCGCTCTGGCCCTGATGAATCAGCTCGAACGTGCTGGGTGCATTCTTTGAGAAAAAGTCTTTCATCACAATTTCGGCCTGCGTCGAATTATAGATGTTTTTTTCACCATCGAAGCCAATCTCAATAGTAGGCGCAAAATACTGCGACAACTCCCGCGAAGAGCCGTTGCGCAGGGCCGACCGAACGGCCCCCATATTATCAGCCTGTGCGTGTGCTGCGCTGGCAAGCAAAAGGAAGAGCCATCCTAAAAATAGCGTCCTAACAAAATAGCGTTTCATTATAGGGGTAATAAGTGCGTCATACGCGAAGACTTTCAAGCGAAAATGGTGCCAGGAAATAAGGATAGTTCCCAGGAAGCTTGTAAACTTAGTAAAAAACCTGACATTTTTAACTACTTGCAAAGGTAGAAAATTTTCAACCCGTGGGCGGGGGTACTGTATCTTTGCCGCATGAGTAAACAGGTTTTGTTGGTGATTCTGGACGGGTGGGGTATTGCCCCGAACACAGCGGTTTCGGCAGTGGATGCGGCTAGTACGCCGTTCTACCACGAGCTGTTGCAGCGTTTTCCGCATAGCAAACTCCAGGCCTCGGGCGAGGCCGTGGGGCTGCCCGAAGGCCAGATGGGCAATTCGGAGGTGGGCCACATGAATATCGGGGCCGGCCGCGTGGTCGACCAGGAGCTGGTGCGCATCGGCAAGTCCATCCGGGAGCGCAAGCTGGGCCAGATGCCGGCTTTGGTGAAGGCGTTTGAGTACGCCATTGCCAACGACAAGCCCCTGCATCTCATTGGGCTGCTGAGCGATGGCGGCGTGCATTCGCACATCGACCACGTGAAGGCGCTCTGCACCATTGCGCACGAGGCCGGCGTGCGGCGCGTATTCGTGCACGCTTTCACCGATGGCCGCGACACCGACCCCAAGAGCGGCGTGCGCTTCGTGAACGAGCTGGAAGAATCGATGGTGCGCAGCGGCGCCAAAATTGCTTCGGTGGTGGGCCGCTACTACGCCATGGACCGCGACCGCCGCTGGGAGCGGGTGAAGGTAGCGTACGACTTGCTGGTGCACGGCATCGGCACGCCTTCGCAAAACCTGATTCAAACCATTCAGGAGCAGTACAAGGAAGGCGTGACGGACGAATTCCTGAAGCCCATCGTGAAAACCGGTCCCGATGGCCAGCCGCTGGCCACCATTCAGGAGGGCGACGTGGTGCTGTGCTTTAACTTCCGCACCGACCGGGGCCGCGAGATTACGGAAGTGCTGACGCAGCAGGACATGCACGCCTTTCAGATGCAGCGCCTGAACCTGCATTACCTGACGCTGACCAATTACGACGACACCTTTGTGGGCGTGACGCCCATTTTTGAGAAGGACAACCTGAACAACACCCTGGGCGAGGTGCTGGCGGCGCACGGCAAAACCCAGATTCGCATTGCCGAAACCGAGAAATATCCGCACGTCACGTTCTTCTTTTCGGGCGGCCGGGAAAATGAGTTTGCCGGCGAAACACGCATTCTGCGTGCCTCGCCCAAAGTAGCCACCTACGACCTGCAACCCGAAATGAGTGCCGCCGAGCTGCGCGACGCGCTAGTGCCGGAGCTGCAAGCCAAGTCGGCTGATTTCGTGGTGCTGAATTTTGCCAACCCCGACATGGTGGGGCACACCGGTGTGTTTGAGGCCGTGGTACGCGCCGTGGAAACCACCGATGCCTGCGCCCGCGCCGTGGTGGAGGCCGCCCTCGAAGCCGGCTACGCCAGCATCATTATTGCCGACCACGGCAATGCCGAGTTTATGCGCAACGCCGACGGCTCGCCTAACACCGCCCACACCACCAACCTGGTGCCCTGCATTCTGGCCGACAACGACTACCGCGGCACCCTGGCCGATGGCAAGCTCGGCGACCTGGCTCCCACCATTCTGGAGCTGATGGGCGTACCCCGGCCACCCGAAATGACGGGCCTGAGCCTGTTGCGCCCCACCACGCTAGCTGCTGCGAATGCGTAAGGGCATCGTATTGGCAACCGGACTGTTGGTACTGGCTGGCTGCGGCGATGCCGGTCCGGCTGCACCGCCCGCCCGGCGGCCGCTTTATTTTGACGTAAAAGGATTACTCGCCCGGCAGGTAGAGCAGCTAGACCAGCGCCACGCCGCCGTGACCAAGCGCGTGAGCCTGCGCGGCAGCATACCGGAAACGGTGCGGGTGCCCACGGTGAAATGGGCCGACGAATTGCAGATTTTTTTTCAGGCCGATATCAACAAAGCGGCTTTGCGTGGGGCGTATGCCGTGGATTCGGTGGTGTTGCCCGGCGGCTTGCTGCGCCGGACCTACACCCGCCGACCGGGCCAGCCCAACGCCCCCGTCGCGCGTTTGACGGTGGTGCAGCGGGGGACGGTAGCCCAGGAAGTATCCGCTACCATCAGCCAGAGCAATCCGTTGTTTTCGGCGCAAAAGCAACTGCGTTTTCAACTGCAAAACGGGCAGCTGCGGCACTACGACGTGCAGGGCACCCAAAAGCTGGTGCTGTTTGATACGCTGCGCTATGCCGCGGGCGGGCAGGTAGAATAGCCGCCGCCTGGCTACGACCTATTCGTAAGCGCCGAGGCTGGGCTGGGTCTGGCTGCGCCGCAGATTCAGCAAATCAACAGGCAGAGGCGCTCCTACCAGGGGGCGCTTTTTGGCCGGCGAAGTATCCTGAAGGCGATAGTCGGGCCGGCTGCTGGTAAGTGTGGTACGCTTAAAAAGCGGGTCGGCGACGGCTACCAGGTTGAAAAGGCCCGGCGCGCCCAGGCCGGGCTTGTCGGTGGCGTTGGTGGCCGCCGCGTAGTCTTTGGTGCGCAGGAGGGTATTGCGAATATTGATGGTGGAGAGGTAGTCGGCGTTGTTCTCCATGTATAGCTCGTTCTCGTAGTTGCCCCACACAATGCTGTTGGTCAGGTTGATAACCAGTGGGAATTTGACGGAATTTCCCTTAGCATCCTCCAGTGCATTTGAAAAATTGAGGGAGGCAGTTTCACGCCGGAACGAGGGCGTGTAGTTCGCGAAAGTGCAGAAGTTGAGGTTGAAGGTGCCGCCGTAGCCCAGCACGGCGTATTCGCCGCAGTTGGTGAGCAGGCAGTTGGTAGCGGTGATGTTGCCCAGCACGCCCACGATGCCGCCCGGCGGCAGGCCCGTGCCCACGTAGCTGGGGTTAGAGCCGGAGATGTTGCGCATCACCACGTTTTCCAATCGCAGGTCGGGCTGGGGAGCGCTGTTCTGCACATTCAGGATGGATGCACCGAAGTTGGCGTTCTTGATTTCGGTGTAGCGAATGACGTTGTTACGGCTGGTAGAGGTGAAGAAGATGCCGCCCCACTGACCCGGAACATCGGCGTAATAAGCTTCGAGTCGGTCGCCCTGAAAGCGTACTGTCGCGGCTTTGGCGGCCGTGGTGTCGCCGGCAGCGGGAGCAAAAGCGGCATTAATCCTGAGCGTGCCGTTGACCTGAATGGTGGCACCCGCGTGGCAATAAATCTTTGCGCCCGGCTGAATTTGGAGAGTAGAGCCAGATTCTACGTACACGCCGATATCTACCGGGCCAGTGGGCTGCGCATAAGGACTGTTGATAATGACATGCGGCTTGTCGCTGCGCCAGATTTCTGTTCGGTTGCCTGTAATAATAAGGGCGCGATGGAAGTAGGCATTTTGCCCATAAGCCACCAGTTTCACGTTCTGGTCGTTGCCATTGGTGAGAAAATGGACTTCATCCGTCACCAGGAAATTCTTGGCTAATCCAGCCGTCCCATTGTCACCAAGCACGGCGCGCACCAGCACCTGTAGGCTGTCGTTGCCCCGAATGGTTATGCCGTTGACTGCGGCGCCGGCGTCGCCGTTGATAATGAGCGAATAGGTAGTGCCGGAAGTACCTTTTAGGCTAACATTCGTTTTCACGGCACCGCTGTTGCGGTTGTACACCCACAGCCGCTTCGTCACGGTTTTGATGGTGGTAAACACTGTATCAAACAGCACCGTGTCGGCGCCCATTTCCAGGCTGCCGGAGGTCTGCACCAAATCTTCCTTGGGCTCGCAGCCGGTCAGGAGGGTGAGCAGGCAGCTCAGAATAAGGAACAGCGGGAAAAGATAGCGCATAAGGAAGCAAAAGCAGTCAACTCCCCTCCTTGCCAAGCAGGGGACGCGGCCGCGAAGCGGACGCTGGGGTGGTTGTGGCGTTGAACGACAGTTGAGAGCAGATAGTATGCTGGTCTACGGTCAATTCAAGAAGCAGACGTGCGGCTCGTTCGGGCGTCGTTCAACGACTTCACCACCCCCGTTTTTGCTTCGCAAAAACTCCCCTCCTTAAACAAGGAGGGGAGTGGTCGTGTTGCAATTACTTCGTCACGCCCTCCTGCAGGCGCTCGGCGCTTTCGGCGATGCGGAGCTGCTCCACGAAGTCATCCACGTTGCCTTCCATCACGCTGGCTAGGTTGTACACCGTATAGCCGATGCGGTGGTCCGTCACGCGGCCCTGCGGGTAGTTGTAGGTGCGGATTTTGTCGCTGCGGTCGCCGCCGCCAATCATGTTTTTGCGCACCAAGCCGTCAGCTTCGTTCTTCTTGGCTAGCTCCATGTCGTAGACGCGGGAGCGGAGCACGGCCAGGGCTTTGTCGAAGTTTTTGAGCTGCGACTTCTGGTCCTGGCACTGGGCCACCAGGCCGGTGGGCAAGTGGGTGAGGCGCACGGCCGAGTAGGTCGTGTTCACCGACTGGCCGCCGGGGCCGCTGGAGCAGAAATAGTCCTTGCGAATGTCGCTCATGTTCAGCTCCACGTCGAATTCCTCCACTTCGGGAATCACCACAATGGAGGCCACGCTGGTGTGGATGCGGCCCTGGGTTTCGGTGGCCGGCACGCGCTGCACGCGGTGCACGCCGCTTTCAAATTTGAGCTTGCCGTACACGTCCTCGCCGCGCACGGCCACGATGATTTCCTTGTAGCCGCCGGCGGTGCCTTCCATGGCGTCCATCAGCTCCATTTTCCAGCCCTGTTTTTCGGCGAAGCGCATGTACATGCGCTGCAAATCACCGGCAAAAATGGCGGCTTCGTCGCCGCCCGCGCCGGCCCGGATTTCCATGATGACGTCTTTCGAGTCGTTGGGGTCTTTAGGCAGCAGCAGGTCTTTGATGACTTCTTCGAGGCGCTCTTTCTCGGGCATTAGCTCGTCGAGCTCGGCCTTGGCCATCTCGCGGAAGTCCTGGTCCTTCTCCGTGGCAATGACTTCGCGGGCGTTTTCGATGTTGCTGAGCACACCCTGGTAGTTGCGGTATTCGGCCACAATCTTGCCCAGCTCCTTATATTCTTTATTCAGTGCTTTATAGCGCTTTAAGTCCGACATCACGTCGGGCTGCATCAGCTCGTCGTTCACATTGTCGTAGCGCTGGCTGATGGCTTCTAATTTATCAAGCATCGGTGTTCGGGAATTAGTCAGTAGTTTGCAAAGATACTGAATCTAAACACCGCTATGTAGGCCGGACGTTCATTCAGAATCATAACCCAACAGCCGCCCGGCGGCCTGAGTTTATGCAAGTGTTGAAATTCGGAGGCACCTCGGTGGCCTCGGCGGAAAATATCCGCAAGTCGCTAGCCATTGCGGCGAAGGCAGCGGAGCGCAGTTCGGTGGTGATGGTGGTGTCGGCGTTGGGCGGCACCACCGATGTTCTGATTGGGGCCGGCCGCGCCGCTGCCGCCGGCGACACTGGGTACCGCGACACGCTGTTGCAGCTGGCCACCCGCCACCGCTTGGCCGTGCAGCAGCTCCTGCCCGCCGCTCATACCCTGGAAGAAGGCCAGCTAGTGACCCAGTTTGGTGAGCTAACCACGTTGTGCAACGGCATTTTTGCCTTGGGCGAATTGTCGAATCGGACTCTGGACCGGCTCATGGCTTATGGCGAGTTGCTGTCGTCGCACCTGATAGCTTCGGTGGCAAAAGTGCAGGGGCTGGATGCTGCGTGGGTTGATGCCCGGCAACTCATTCGCACCAATTCCCGCTTCGGCATGGCCGAAGTGGATGTGGCCACGACGCAAAAGCTGGTGGCAGCATTCAAAACTGAGCATTCGGCGAAAATCTGGGTGGTGCCCGGCTTCATCGGCGCCGATGCCCACGGCACGACGACCACACTGGGCCGCGGCGGCTCCGATTATACGGCCGCCCTGCTGGCTGCTGCGCTGGATGCCGACGTGCTGGAAATCTGGACCGACGTGAGCGGCATGATGACGGCCGACCCGCGCCTCGTGCGCAGCGCCCGGCCCATTGCCCGCATTAGCTACCAGGAGGCCATGGAGCTCTCGCACTTCGGCGCCAAAGTGCTGTATCCGCCTACTATTCAGCCAGTGATGCAGCGCGGGATTCCGCTCTGGATAAAAAACACCTTCGCGCCCGACGACTACGGCACGCTGGTGGAAGTGGAGCCGCCACGTACGCCGGCTGTGGTGCAGGGCATCTCCAGCATCGGCAACCTCACGCTGCTGAATCTGGAAGGCAGCGGCATGGTGGGCATCCCCGGCTTCTCGAAACGGCTGTTTGAGGCGCTGGCAAGGGAGCGCATCAACGTGATTCTCATCACGCAAAGCTCGTCGGAGCATTCCATCTGCGTGGGGGTGAACGCGCAGGACGCTGCGCCCGCCCAAGTGGCCGTGGACGAGGAGTTTGCCACCGAAATTGCCGCCGGCCGCATCGAGCCACTACGGCCCGAGAAGGACCTCGCCATTGTGGCGCTGGTGGGCGAAAACATGAAGGACCATCCCGGCATCAGCGGCAAGCTGTTTGGCGCGCTGGGGCAGAACGGGGTGAACATCCGGGCCATTGCGCAGGGTGCTTCGGAGAAGAATATTTCGACCGTGATTCGGGCGGCCGACGTGCGCAAGGCCATCAATGTGCTGCACGAGGCCTTTTTCGAGGCTACCAAGAAGCAGGTGAACCTGTTCATCCTCGGGCCCGGCAACGTGGGTAGCAAGCTGCTGGAGCAGCTGGCGCGACAGCAGCCGCATCTGCTTGAAAAACTCGGTTTGCAGGTGCGCGTGGTGGCCATTGCCAACAGCCGCCACTGCCTGGTGGATGAAAACGGCCTCGACCTCACGGCCTGGCCAGAGGAGTTGGCGCAAGCTCCCGCTCAAACGTTGGAGGAATTCACGCAGCTCATCATCGGCCGCAACCTGCGCAATTCGATTTTTGTGGACGTGACAGCTAACCCGGCGGCGGCCGGCATTTACGCTCATCTACTGGGAAAAAGCGTGGCCATTGTGGCCTGCAACAAGGTGGCCGCGTCGTCGGACTACGCGCATTATGCGAAGCTGAAAAGCTTGTCGAAGGAATTCAACGCCAGCTATTTGTTCGAAACCAACGTGGGCGCGGCCCTGCCCATCATCGGCACCTTGAACGACCTCATGCGCAGCGGCGACGTGGTGCGGCGCATGCAGGCCGTGCTATCCGGTACGCTCAATTTCGTGTTCAACAACTACGACGGCACCCGGCCCTTTGCCGAGGTGGTGCGCCAGGCCCAAACCGAAGGCTACACCGAACCCGACCCGCGCCTCGACCTGAGCGGTTCGGACGTGGCCCGCAAAATCCTCATCCTCGCCCGCGAAGCTGGGCAGGTAATGGAAATGGCGGACATTGAAATCGAAACCTTCCTGCCACCTGCCTGCCTCGAAGGCGACGTGGAAGCCTTCTACACCCAAATGGCCGCCCACGAAAGCCACTTCCGCGCCCTCTACGACGCGGCCACGGCCGCCGGCCAGCGCCTGAAATTCGTGGCCCGCTACGCCGATGGTCGCGCCGCCGTGGGCCTGCAAACCGTAGCGCCCGGCCACGACCTCTACGACCTGCGCGGCAAGGACAACGTGGTGCTGTTTTATACCGACCGCTACGTAGACCAGCCGCTGGTGGTGAAGGGCGCCGGAGCCGGGGCTGAGGTGACGGCCTCGGGCGTGTTTGCGGATATTATCCGCGCCGCGCGGCTGTAGCACCGTAGCGCGAACTTTGTAGTTCGCGTTTCCGCACCGAATAAATTGTTCTGCCACGCGAACTACAAAGTTTGCGCTATTGCTCCTCATGCCTGATTCCGTTCTTGTTCATTCCCCCGCCACGCTCTCTAATCTGGGCTGCGGCTTCGATGTATTCGGCCTGTCCCTGACTGCGCCTTACGATACCGTCCGGGTCACGCGCAGCGCCACGCCGGGCGTTCGCATCCAACACCTCGACCCTTACAACCTACCCACCGACCCCACCCACAACGTGGCGGGCGTGGCCCTGCTGGCCCTGCTGAAAGAAGCGCCCGATGCCATCGGCTTTGAGGTGGAAATTACCAAAGGCATCATGCCGGGGAGTGGCGTGGGCAGCAGCGCCGCCAGTGCCGCCGGGGCCGTGGTGGCGGCCAACGCCTTGCTGGGCAATCGGTTCAGTAAAATGCAGTTGGTGGATTTTGCGATGGAAGGGGAGGCCGTGGCTTCCGGCGCTCGCCACGCCGACAACATCGCGCCGGCAATTTTCGGCGGGTTCACGGTGGTACGGGCCCTGGAGCCGGCCATTGACATCATTGCGCTGCCCGCGCCGCCCTTGTGGGTGGCCGTGGTGCACCCGCAGATTGAGGTGAAAACCAGCGACTCGCGCAAAGTGCTGCCGGCTACCGTGCCGCTGGGCCTGGCCGTGCGCCAGTGGGCCAACGTGGCCGGGCTGGTAGCCGGCTTTTTGACAGCGGATTATGAGCTAATAGGTCGTTCCTTGGACGACTACATTGTGGAGCCGGCGCGGCTGCCGCTCATCCCCGGCCTGGCCGAGGCAAGAAAGCGGGCGCTGACGGCCGGGGCCATTGGGGGCGGCATCTCGGGCTCGGGGCCATCCATTTTTATGCTCAACAAGACCGAGGCGACGGCGCAGGCGGTGGGCGCGGCGCTGGGTAGCGTGTTCTCCGAGTTGGGGATTGAGTTCAATGTGTACGTCGGGCCGGTGGGTACCGGGGGGGCGTATGTGGTTCCGGAGGAGGAGTAGTCGCTCTCCTCGCCAACCTCACCCCCTGACCCCCTCTCCCAAAAAGAGGGGGCACCGAATATGCCCCAGACGGATGCGGTGATATAATTGTCCTCACGAACCGGTGCCCCCTCTTTTTGGGAGAGGGGGTCAGGGGGTGAGGTTAATGGCTGCGCATTATCGAAAAACCAACTGAAAATGAAATACTACAGCCTCCGCCACCAGTCGCCGCCGGTTGATTTTCGCACGGCCACCATCACCGGGCAGGCGCCCGATGGCGGCCTGTACTTCCCCGAAACTATTCCCAAATTCCTGCCGGGTTTTCTGCGCGAGTTGCGCAGCCTCAGCAAAGCCACCGTGGCCCTGAACGTGATGCGGCCCTACGTGGGCAGCACCATTCCGGAAGCCGACCTCTACCGCATTTGCGCCGAGGCGGTCGACTTTGAGTTTCCGCTCGTGCCCGTGGTGGAAGGCGTGTCGGCCTTGGAGCTGTTTCATGGGCCCACGCTGGCGTTTAAGGACGTGGGGGCGCGGTTTATGAGCCGCTGCCTGGGCTACTTCGCGCAGCGCGGCGACACACCGCCCGTGACGGTGCTGGTGGCTACCTCCGGCGATACCGGTGGGGCCGTGGCCAGCGGTTTTCTGGGCGTGCCGGGCGTGGAAGTCGTCATTCTCTACCCATCGGGCAAAGTGAGTCCGGTGCAGGAGCAGCAGCTCACCACCCTGGGCCAAAACATTACCGCGCTGGAAGTGCAGGGCACGTTCGACGACTGCCAGGCGCTGGTGAAGCAGGCGTTTCTGGACCCCGAATTGGCCCGGCGCCGCTTCCTCACCTCGGCCAATTCCATCAACGTGGCGCGCTGGCTGCCGCAGCAGCTCTACTATTGCTTTGCCATGCAGCAGTGGCCGGCCGGGGCGCCCGCGCCGGTGGTGTCGGTGCCCAGCGGCAACTTCGGCAACCTGTGCGCCGGGCTGCTGGCGCAGGCTTCGGGGCTACCGCTAGGCCATTTCATCGCGGCCTGCAATGCCAACGAGCCCGTACCGGCCTACCTGCGTACCGGGACTTACGAGCCCCGGCCGGCTGTGCCCACGTTCTCCAACGCCATGGACGTGGGTAACCCCAGCAACTTTGTGCGCATTCTGGAGCTGTTTGGCAACGACCTGGGCCGGTTGCGCGCCGCCCTCAGCGCCGATACCGTGAGCGACGCCGATACCGTGGCCGCCATTCGCCAGGTGTGGGAGCAGGACGGCTATATGCTCGACCCGCACGGCGCCGTCGCTTACACGGCGCTGCGCCGCTACCAGACGCAGCACCCCGATGCGGCCGGGATGATTCTCGCCACGGCGCATCCGGTGAAGTTTCCGGACGTAGTGGAGCCCATTCTGGGCCGGGCCATTGAGTTGCCGCAGGTAGTACAGGCGTTGCAGGGCCGCACCAAACGAAGCGTGCCGCTGGCGGTTAACTACGAGGACCTGAAAGCTTACCTGATGTAATGAATACAAATAGCAGGTTCAAGTAATAACGTCATACAGAGGCGCAGCCGAAGCATCTCGCGTGCCACCACTAATTCTGTTTCACTCGATTGGATTACTACTCCACGCGAGATGCTTCGGCTGCGCCTCTGCATGGCGTGTCTTGCGTAAAACTTTCAACGTCACGTTCGAAATACCTTCCTGCTTTTGCCCGTGAAAACCCTGCTGTATAAAATTGCCCCATTGGCCGTGGTGTTAAGCATCGTCGCCTGCCGCCCCGACCAGATTGAACACCTCAAGGACAGCAAACGCATCGGCATCGAAGCCGAGAACTGGGAGGTGAAGCGCATCATGCCCAACGACTTACTGCGCGCGGCACGCTGGGCCGGCGATTCCCTCACCGCCACGGCCGATACCCTGTTGCGCCGCACCATAGCCCGCGAACTGGCAACCGGCGGCGTGGCCCACGCAATGAGCCTTTGCCAGCCCGAAACCTACCGCTTCGTCGATTCGCTGGCGGGCGTGCTAAAGGCTACCACGCGGCGCGTGAGCGAGCGGCCCCGCAACCCCGCGAACAGGGGCGTTCTGCTGCCCGAGGAACTCAAGCCTGACACGGCGCGCAGCATCAAGCGGCTGTCGCAGGAAGTTTTCTTCTACGGGCGGCCCATTGTGCTGAACAACAGCGTCTGTCTGCGCTGCCACGGCGAAATCGGCAAAGACATTTCGGCAGCTGACTACGCCCTTATCAAGCAAAAATTTCCGCAGGACCAAGCCACTGGCTACCGTTTGGGCCAGGCAATGGGCGCCTGGCAGCTCAGCCTACGCCGCGATGGCGTAGCCGAGTTTTGGACCATGAAGACGCGCAAGAAGTGGCGCGAGCACAAGATGCCCAAGCTGTTTTAGCGTTTGGTTTGTTTCGTGTGTGGCTCAAAACGCACGGAAATTGTGCCGGAGCCCAACCTTTCGCGCCCGGCGCCGTGAAGTTCAATGGCCTCTGTTGGCCAAGTGCACCCCTAATCCTTCCGCTCAGCTATGAATCCAGTGTCTAAACCCATTATCATCATCGGGGCTGGCATGGCCGGGCTTTCCTGCGCCACATGGCTGCACCGCGCCGACTGGCCGGTGCTCCTGCTCGATGCCGCCGACGCCGTGGGCGGCCGCGTGCGCACCGATGTTACGCCGGAAGGCTTCCGCCTCGACCGGGGCTTTCAGGTTCTGCAAACCAACTATCCCGAAGCCCGGCGCCTCTTCGACTACGGCGCACTGAACCTGAAGGCGTTTCGCTCCGGAGCCGTCATTCGGCTGGCCAATGGCAGCGAGACAACCTTGCAAAACCCCTTGCAGCATCCGCAGGGGGCTTTTTCGGCGCTCACCTCGGCCATTGGCACCCTGCCCGATAAGCTGCGCGTGCTGAGCTTTGTGCGGCATGTGCTCAAGTACACGCCCGAAGAATTGCTGGCCCGCCCGGCCACCGATACGCTGACCTTCCTGCAACGCTATGGCTGGAGCGAGCAGATGATAAACGCATTTTTTAAGCCGTTTTTTGGCGGCGTTTTTCTGGATAGAGAGCTGACCACGGCCAGCAATTTTTTCGAGTTCGTGTTCCAGCAATTTGTGACGGGCGAGGCGGCCATCCCGGCCCTGGGTATGCAGCAGCTGCCTGAGCAACTGGCGGCCCGGCTGCCGGCGGGCACAGTGCAGCTAAACACGGCCGTGACGGCCATTGTCAACGGCTCGCAGGTGCGGCTGACCACCGGCAAAGTGCTGGAGGCGGCGGCAGTGGTAATCGCCACCGACGGCCTGGCCGCCACGCGCCTGCTGGCCGGCCGCAGCGGCAAGCCCGACGACGCCATCAGCGCCGAAGCGGCGAGCTTCCCGACGGCGGCCCGCCTGACTACCTGCACGTATTTTGCCACCCGCGGTGGGCATTCGCCGGGCCGCAACGACAAGCTGCTGCGTCTCAATGCAGCCTCTAATGCCTTGGTGCACAACGTGGCGTTTCCGGCCGATGTGAGCGGGGCATACGCGCCGGCGGGTCGGGCGCTGGTGTCGGTGAGCACCCACGGCGAGCGCAGCACAAGCGAGGAGGAACTCACGGCAGGTGTGCGTAGGGAATTGGCGGCGTGGTTTGGGCCGGCGGCTCGGGAGTGGGAGCATTTGCGCAGCTACCGCATTGCTACGGCGCTGCCGGTGTACCTGGCCGGGCAGCCGGCGCATCAGTCCCTCCGACTCTCGGATAGCCTCTACCGCTGCGGCGATTGGACGGCTTATCCGTCGCTCAACGCGGCGCTGGCTACCGGGCGCGAAGTGGCCGAGATGATTATCAAAAGCTGATGCCAGCCGATGAAGCATGGCTTGACATGAAAAAGGCTGTCTCTGGTTGAAGAGACAGCCTTTTCTGTCAAAATAAAGCAGCTTATACCTGCGGATTGGCCGGAGCCAGGGCGTCGTAGCCGAGCGTTTCGGCAGGCTCTTCCACGGGCAGCCGAATATCATCGGCGTCGTGAACACGAAGGGTGAGCAGGCCCGATATTATCATCGATACGCCGCCCATGACCAAGGTGTAGATGGGCTGGTCGTGGAACACATGTTTGGTGAGCGGGCCCAGAATAAGGCCGGCTGCGCCCTGCGGAATCACGATGAAAAAGTTGAATACACCCATGTAATAACCCATTTTGTTAGAGGGCAGAGCGCCGGCCAGCATGGCGTAGGGCACTGACAGAATGCTGGCCCAGGCAATGCCCACGCCCACCATCGACAGCAAAATGTAGTGGTAGTCCTGAATGAAATAAATCGAAATCAGCCCCAGGCCGCCAGCCACTAGGGCCAGCATGTGGGTGAAGCGCCGGCTCGTGGCCTTGGCTATAATGGGGAGCAGCAGCGCCACCACCGCCGACAGGCCGTTGTAGACCGAGAAGCACACGCCCACCCAGTCGCCGCCTTTGTTGTAGAGCGCGGAAGAGGTGTCAGTGGTATGGAAAACGTGACTGGTGACAGCCTGCGTGGTATAAATCCACATCGAAAACAGGGCAAACCACGAAAAAAACTGCACCACAGCCAGTTGCTGCATTGTTTTGGGCATGTGAAAAATGCCCTCAAACGACTCCTTCAGACCGTTGGCAAAGCCGGCGGTGCGGGCCTTTTCAGCCTCAAACTCGGCCAGGTTTTCGGGCGGGTATTCCTTGGTGCGCAGAATGGTCCAGAGCACGGCCGAGAAGAACACCAAGCCGCCCACGTAAAACGCATACTTGAGCGAGAGCGAAATATGGCCTGGCTCGGGCGTGTTAGACACGCCAAACCAGTTGGCAAACATCCACGGCAAGGACGAGCCGACGATGGCGCCCACACCAATGAAGAAAGTTTGGGCTCCGAAGCCGGTGGTGCGCTGCTGCGAGGGCAATAAGTCGCCGACCAGCGCCCGAAACGGCTCCATGGAGATGTTGATGCTGGAGTCGAGAATCCAGAGCATGCCAGCCGCCATCCAGAGGGCCGTTACGTTGGGCATCACCACCAGTGCAAGGGAGGCTAGCACGGCACCCACGAAGAAGAACGGGCGGCGCCGGCCAAACCGGGGGCTCCAGGTGCGGTCGGAAAGGTAGCCGATGACAGGCTGCACCAGCAGCCCCGTGATGGGCGCGGCCAGCCATAGGAAGGCAATTTCGTCGGTTTTGGCGCCCATGGTTTCAAAAATCCGGCTCATGTTGCTGTTCTGCAACGCAAAGCCGAACTGAATGCCGAGGAAACCAAAGCTCATGTTCCAGATTTGCCAGAAGCTGAGCCGGGGCTTGATGCTGGTGCTGGTGGTGGGTGCGGCGGTGGGAGCTGCCATAGAGAAGGCGGGGAAAGAGTGAGAGCTGCGAACGCCACCTCAGGGGCGAGCACAGCGTTGAATTTACTGGATTTGCCTCAGTTTTCGGGCCAGATTACCGCGACTTTATCTCAAAAATGTGGGCCGATAGTGGCTCCAAAGTCAGATTAAGCGCGTTGCGCGGCTCCTCGTTGGCCAGGAGGTCGGTGTAGGTGTAGAATTTTTTGGTGCTCAGGCCCATGGCGGCCATGGCTTCGGGCGAGATGGTGAGGGTGGGCCGGTAGGTTTTGTCGGTCGAGAAGTTCACCACCACCAGCACCTGCTGCTTGTCGGTGTAGCGCAGGTAGGCGTAGAGGCGGCGCTGGTCGTACTCTTTGCCGAGGTTGTTGGCGTCCTGCAACTCGTAGAAGCGGCCTTTGCGGATGGCCTCGGTGTTGCTGGCCACGTTCAGCAAGCGGCTGTAGAAATCGCGCAGGCTTTTTTGCTCGGGGCTGAGCCGGGCACCGTCAAACTTGCCCTGATTCAGCCACTTCTGGTGCTCGGGCACGCCCCAATAGTCGAAGATGGTGGTGCGGCCGTCCTCGGCGCTGAAGCCTTCGGTGCCGTGGGCGGGCTCGGCCACTTCCTGCCCGAAATAGAGCATCACCGGGCCGGTGCCCAGCGTGGCCGTCACGGTCATGGCCGGGATGGCGCGCTTGGGGTCGCCGGCAAATTCCTTGGACGCAATGCGCTGCTCGTCGTGGTTTTCCAGGAAGCGCAGCATGTGCGACGAGAAGCCGTTGCTTTCCTCCTTCCAGACGTGGGTGATGTCCTCGGTGGTGCCGCCGCCGGTCATGAGGCGGCGCAGGCCGTCATACAGGCCCACTTTGTCGTATAGAAAGTCGAATTTCCCTTTGTCGAGGTAGGTTTTGTATTCCTTTGGATTGTAGGCTTCGCCAATAAAAATCAGGTCGGGCTTCGCTTTTTTAACTTCCGGAATTACCCAGGTCCAGAACTCGACGGGCACCATCTCAGCCATGTCGCAACGGAAGCCGTCCACATTTTTGCCGGCCCAGAACAGCAGAATGTCGCGCATCTTCTTCCACGTATCGGGCACGGGGTCGAAGTGCATCTTGCGAGCGTTGACATAGTCCACGCCGTAGTTCAGCTTCACGGTTTCGAACCAGTCGTTGATGCTGGGGGCTTCCGAGAAAACGTCGTTGCCGGTGGCTTTGGCAGGGGTTTCGGCAAATTTGCCATCCTCGCGCGGGCCTTTCAGCGGGCCCAGCGGGTTGTAGCCAGCGGGCACCACGAAGCTCTTGCCGGGCAGGTAGTAGAAGTTGTTGTTGGGCGCAAAAGCCTTGGTTTTATCGTCCTGCGCACCCAGGTCGACCACGTTCTGAGGCTTGGCGTCCGACCTGTAGGAGCGGGCCACGTGGTTCGGGATGAAGTCCATGATGACCTTTAAGCCGTGGTCGTGGGTGCGCTTGATGAGGGCTTCGTACTCGGGCATCCGGTTTTTGACCACCACGGCCAGGTCGGGGGCCACGTCGTAGTAGTCCTTGATGGCGTAGGGCGAACCGGCGCGGCCTTTCACCACGTCGGCATCGTCGGGCGGAATGCCGGCGGCGGTGTAGTCCGTCATGGTGGCGTGCTCAATCACGCCCGTGTACCAGACGTGGCTCACGCCCATTTTCTTGATTTCGTCGAGGGCCTTGTCGCTGATGTCGTTGAACTTGCCGCAGCCGTTTTCGGTGATGGTACCGTAGGGTTTGTTCAATGCCACTTTGTTACCAAACAGGCGCGTCATCACCTGGTAAATGACCAGCTTGTGGTCCTGGGGCACCTCGGCGGTGGTATTGGGGTCGGTGGCGTGGGGGTGTTTTTTGTCCACAGGCGGGTTGGGCAAAGAGAAAGCGGCCAAGGTGAGCATGCCGCCGGCCAGCAACAGTTTTTTCATGGTGCGGCAAGATAGTCAATTGGTGAGTTGGTGAAATGGTGAACAGGTGAGTTTGATGTTCTGACAACGCATTCGGTGCAGTTTGCACCTCAAACTCACCAGTTCACCAACTCACCATTTCACCACTCCTGCGTGAGTGGGTGCAGCATCAGTTCGTCCACCACGACGTGGGCTGGCGTTTCCAGTACGTAGCGCACGGCCTGGGCCACGTCGCTGGGGCGCAAGTGGGTTTTTTCGGCCTCGGGGCTGCCGGGGGTGGTGTCGTTGAAATAGGTATCGACCAGGCCGGGGTAGATGGTGCTCACTTTGACGCCGTGCGGGCGCACTTCCTTGCGCAGGCTGGCCAGCACAGCATCCTGGGCAAATTTGCTGGCGCCGTAGGCAGTGCCGTGCGGGAAAGTGCGCTTGGCCACATCGGAGGTGATGCCCACGATGTGGCCCCGCTTCTGGGCTTTAAAGTGGGGAACGGCGGCTTTGCAAAGCAGAAAAGTGCCTTTCACGTTGGTATCGAAAATCCGGTCCCACTCGGCGGCTTCGAAATGCTCCAGCTCATTGAAGGAACCCACGCCGGCGTTGCAGACGAGAATATCGAGGCGGCCGTAGTGGCTCAGGGTTTCGCTGACAATATATCGAGCATCGGTTTCGTCCGAGATGTCGGCCACGATGCAGAGGCCCCGCGTTTTCTGAGTGAGTTCTTCCAACTCCCCCTCGCTGCGGGCCACGGCTACTACTTTGGCGCCCTGCAGGGCCAGCAGCAGCGCAATGGCTTTGCCGATGCCGCGGCTGGCGCCGGTGACGATGGCTACTTGGTCGGTGAGGTCAGTCATGAGCGCAAGGTTTCGCTAAGTTAAAAATCAAGTTTCGCAAAGGCAGCCCAAGAGGCTGCTAGGATAAAATAAAACGAACCGGAAACAAGAAGTTGCAAAACGCTTCGCCTTTGCGAAACCTGATTTTCAACTTAGCGAAACCTTGCGCTACTTCCGCAACTCCACCACCCACACCGTGTGCGCCGGAATGTTCAACGTCTTCAAATCCGAAACCGTCGCCCCGCTCACCACTTCTATCCCCGACGAAAACCCATCAAACCGCTCGGCAAACCGCGTTCCGTCCACCTTTTTCTCGTCCTTGGTGTTGTTGGCAATCACCATTACGCAGGCAGAATCATCGTACCGGAAGTACGTATACACGCCGTCCTGCGGGATAAACTGCATCAGCTTGCCCGAACTCAAAACCGGGTGCGCCTTCCGGTAATTCGCCAGCTTGCTCACGTAGTCGAAGGCCTCGCCCGCCTGGCCACTGGGGCGCGTGGTGAAATAGTCCAGCTTGTCGCCCGCCCAGCCGCCGGGGAAGTCCTCGCGCACCTTGCCGTCGGGGTTCGAAAAGTTCTTCATCAGCACCTCCGTGCCGTAGTACAGCTGCGGCGTGCCGCGCAAGGTCAGCAGCCAGGCAATGCCGGTTTTGAATTTGCCGAAATCCTCGCCAATTACCGAATAGAATCGACTCATGTCGTGGTTATCCAGAAACGGCACGTTGCGCGTGGCATCTACGTACAGCCAGTCGCCCTGCAAGGCATGGTAGAGCTTGCTCAAATCGCCGTTTTCGGTCTTCAACGCATCTGAAATCGCAAAGCAGATTTGGAAATCAAGCACGCCTGGCAGGTTCGATTTAAAGCCGTTTACCGGCGGAAAAATGTTCTGGGCAAAGAAAGCCTGCTCGGCTTCGGTGCCTTCCCAGGCCTCGCCAAACAGAGCCAGCTTGGGGTATTCTTCGCCAATGGCCTTGCCCCAGGCCATCAAAAACTGCGGTTGGGAATAGGGGTAGGTATCAATGCGATACCCGTCGATGCCCGTCGACTCGACCCACCACAGAAAGTTCTGAATAATATAAGTAGCTACCAGCGGGTTGCCTTGGTTCACGTCGGGCATGGTAGTGTCAAACCAGCCGTCGTTGAACAGCTGGTAGTCGCGCTTCGAGCCGTAGGGGTCGTTCAGCGCAAAGGCGTTGTAGTTGCTGCGCGTGAACTTCGGGAAGGCGTGGAACCAGTCGGCCGCCGGCTTGTCGAGGAACAGGTGGTGGTAGCTGCCCCAATGGTTGAGCACAATGTCCTGCACCACTTTCAGGCCGTCGGCGTGCGCGGCTTTCACAAATCGCTGGTACTCTTCGTTGGTGCCGTAGCGCGGGTCGATTTTGTAGCAATCCGTGACGGCATAGCCGTGGTAGCTGGCCTTGGGCATGTCGTTTTCGATGATGGGCGTGGGCCAGATGGCTGTGGCGCCCAGCTTCTTGAAATAATCGAAGTGATTTTGAATGCCTTTCAGGTCGCCGCCGTGGCGGGCGTACATCGAGTCGCGGGCAATGTGGTTCACGCGGGTGCCCTTCACCACGTCGTTCTTCGGGTCACCGTTTGCGAAACGGTCCGGCATCAGCATGTAGATGAAGTCGGCCTGCGTGAGGCCCTGCACGCGGTTGGGGTCGGTGTTGCGGGCCCGCAGCTCGTAGGCATACGTGAGCTTTTTGCTGCCTTTAAATTCCAGCTTCAACTGGCCGGGTCGGGCTTCGGAACCAATGTTGAGGTTGACGACGAGGTAGTTGGGGTTCTCCAGTTTCTGGGTGCCCTCCAAGGCCACGCCAGGGTAAGTAGCCAGGGCCGCCGTGCTGCCGCCAATGCCGGGCGCGTGCACCAGCAGCTGCAGCTTGGGGTTTTTCATGCCCACCCACCAATAGGTTGGGTCGATGCGCACGTCCGGTGCTGCTTGCGTGGCGGCGCTATGGCTGGGAGAAGTGGCCTGCGCGGCCGGAGCAAGCGGTTCGGCCTTGGCTAAAATGGGCGCGATGAGCCCCAAAGGGAACACTGCGGCGGCCAGCAGCAAACGTGGGAATTTCATGGAAAAGAGCGGTAAAATGGCGTAAAAGCCAAAAGTAGCGCTTTCCTTTTCCGGGCCGAAAATGCAACCGTTTCCACTCCAAAAATAAATTTCCCGGCCCTGCTTTAGCAATTCTGTTTCGCTCACTCGCCTAGCTTCTGACCCACAAAAAAGCCTGCCCCCGGAACCGGGAGCAGGCTTTTTCTACTAGTCATTGCTAACGACTCATTGCAGCTTGGCCAACCACAGCGAGGCATTCAGGTGCAGCTTAGCGTGGCTGGCCAGCTCGGTCCAGCCGGGGTACACGGTGTTGCCGGGGCTGCCGGTGCCGTCGTCGGCCGGCGACGAATCGGTGATGCACACCACGCGGCCCGTGCCGTAGGTGCTGCTCAGGCACATGATATTGGTGTTGCCCTGCGAGGCGGTGCTCTGCCAAATCAACGGCACGGCGGCCGAACCCGAGGTTTTGGTGAGGGTGGCGCCGTTCGAGAATTTCAGCTGCGTCACGTCGCCCTGCGAACCGTGCAGAATGGTGTTGGTGGGGCTGGCCAGTACGTTGCTGGTGGTTTCCGAAATGTTGGTCAGCGCAATGCTGTAGCCGAAGGGGTTGGCCTGCACCGAGTTGTTGGTCATCAAATCGTTCCAGATGGCGGGCGAGTCGTAGCCGTCGTTGTTGCGGTCCGATACGGTGTGGTCCGAAATCATGAACAGGCCGCCGCCGTGTTGAACGAAGCTGACGATGGCCGTTTTCTCCGTCGCTGTGAACAACGTGTTCGGCTCGTCCACCACAAACACGCTGTAATTAGCCAAATCCTGGGGGTTCGACGCATTGCCATACGTAATGGCCGTGCCCGCAGGCAGGTTTTCCACGGTGTTGCCCAGCTTCACCAGGGCCACGCCCCACGAGGAGAGGGCGGCGGTCCAATAAGTTTCCGAGGTGCTGGCCGTGATGCCCGACGCGGCCGGCGTGGGGTAGCGCGGCGTCACGCCGCCGTCCACGTCCAGCGCCCAGTCGGCGTTGCCGGCCAGTTCGGCGTGCGAGGCGTCGAACAGGAATTTCTTGCCACCGGTGCCCGTGCCACCGCCGCTGGCGTAGCTTTCCACGGTGATGTTATCGAAGTTGATGCGGTTGGTGCTGCCGTCGGTTTTGCGCACTTGCAGGCGCACGGGGCCGGCGAGGTTTACGGTGAAGGAGGCCGTGCTGAGCGTGGTGCTGCTGGTGGTGATGGTGCTGCCCACTTTGGCATAGCTGCTGCCGCTGTTGCTGCTGGCCCACAGTTCCCAGGTGCCGCTGGCGTCGGAGCCGTACAGGGCGTGCGCCACAATCACCACGCCGGCCCCGCCGGTGAGGTCGAAGTTCATGCTCAATGAGCCACTGTTGCGCACCCTGGCCGATTGCGTGCCGGTTTTGGGGTCCGAGGCAGTGTTGCCCAGCAGGGCATCGTTCAGCGTCCAGGAGCCCGAGCCGAGCGTGACGCTGCCGGTGGCGTAGGCCGTTTTGGTGCCCGTCTCAAACCCCTCGGGGAAGCCGGGCGCCGAAACGTTTTGCGTGGCAACGTCTACTGTTGGCACTTCCGGCGAGGTTTCAGACTTGGAACAGCTTGCCAATAGGACAGCACCCAGGAACGGCGCTATCAGATAACGGCCAAAAAATGTCATGCGCATACGTGAAAAGTTTGTTTGTGAGAATGAAACGATGGAGCCAAAGCTAAAAGGATTAGGTAGATACATCGCACTATTGCTTGTCAAAAGATTATGGCCTTTTGTTGATGAATCGATAATTAAATGGTAAATAATTTTAATTATTTCAATAAAATAATTTTTTATCCAGATTGATTTTCACTGTCATTTTCCAGCAGTTACCTGAATAGACTGCTGCCAGAGGGAGTAATTGTAGCGATGGTTGCCGAGCCATGTGCCGAAGCAAGCAGGTGCCTCATAAAATAGCGACTAGTATAGCCCTGACTATGTAGGGGTTGCGGAGTGCTAACGTTTGCTCAAAGACAGGCTCTGTATCAGAACTTTGCGTTTTTTGCCGAATGCTTCTGACCTTGCGGCGCCAACCCAAGTGGCAGCCGCAGCATTGGTCGCGGCCCGGAAGCGTCATTTTTCACCAGCACCTCACAGTTCCAGTTGCGCGCCGTGGCCCGCACTACCCCTCTATGGCTTTTACCTACAAACCCTACACGCCCGCGGCCAAGTACAAAACGGCCGCCGCATATTTTTCCATGGAATTCGCGGTCGACCAGGCCCTGAAAACCTACTCCGGCGGCCTGGGCTTTCTGGCCGGCTCGCACATGCGCTCGGGCTACGAGCTAAAGCAGAACCTGGTGGGCATCAGCATCCTGTGGAGCTACGGCTACTACGACCAGGACCGCGCCGTGGACCAAACCATGCGCCCCGAGTTTCGCCTGAAATACTACTCGTTTCTGGAGGACACGGGCATCATCTTCCCCATCACCATCCACGGCGCCGATGTGCACGTGAAGGCCCTGTACCTGGCTCCGGAAGTATTCGGCACCGTGCCGATGTTCTTCCTCACCACCGACATTGCCGAGAATGACCACCTCTCGCGCACCATCTCGCACCACCTCTACGACCCAGACTCGGCGGCCCGCGTGGCCCAAAGCATCCTGTTGGGCGTGGGCGGCGGCAAGCTGCTCGACGTGCTCGGCCGCAAAACCGACGTGTACCACCTCAACGAAGGCCACGGCCTGCCGCTGGCGTTCTACCTCTACGAAAAGCACGGCCGCAAGCTGGCCGAGGTGCAGAAGCGTTTGGTTTTCACTACGCACACCCCCGAGCTGGCCGGCAACGAGGAACGCCCCATGAAGCTGCTGACGGACATGACTTTCTTTGGCCCTGTGCCGGAAGAAGAAATCCGTCGAGTGGCCCTCATTGGCACCGGCGACTCGTTGAACTACACCCTCACGGCCCTGCGCTTCTCGCGTAAGGCCAACGCCGTGAGCAAGGTGCACGGCACCGTGGCCAACGAAATGTGGGGCCACTACGAGGGCATCTGTCCCATCATTCCCATCACCAACAGCCAAAACGGCACCTACTGGCGCGACCCGCAGCTGGCTGCCGCCCTCGCCAGCAAGGACGATGCTGCCCTGCTGGCCCGCAAACAGGAGCTGAAAAAAAACCTATTCAAAATCGTGGCCGACCAAACCGGCAACGTCTTCGACCCCAACGTCCTCACCATTGTGTGGGCCCGTCGTTTCGCCGGCTACAAGCGCGCCGATTTAATTCTGCGCCACTTCGAGCGCTTTGTGGAGTTGGCCAACAATGCCAAGCATCCCATTCAGATGATTTGGGCGGGCAAGCCCTATCCGAAGGACTACGGTGCCGTGGCCTTGTTCAATGAAATCATCAAGCGCACGGCCAACCTGAAAAATTGCGCCGTGCTCACCGGCTACGAGCTGGGGCTGTCGGCGGCCCTCAAAAAGGGCTCCGATATCTGGCTGAACACGCCGCGCTTCCCCCGCGAAGCCAGCGGCACCAGCGGCATGACCGCCGCCATGAACGCCAGCGTGAACCTGAGCGTGGCCGACGGCTGGATTCCGGAGTTCTGCCGCGACGGCGAAAACGGCTTCCTCATCCCGATTGTGGACGTGACCCTGCCCGACAACGTGAAGGACGACGCCGAAGCCAAAGCCCTGCTCGACGTGCTCGAAAACACCGTGCTGCCGCTTTACTACGACCAGCCCAGCGACTTCCTGAAAGTGGTGAAAACCGCCATGCAGGATGTAGAGCCGGAGTTCGAATCAGGCCGCATGGCGCGCGAATACTACGAGCTGCTGTACGAGGCGTAGCGTGGGTTATACCCTCGATTGCCCGTAAAAAAGCCCCGATGCTCACGAGCATCGGGGCTTTTTTATGGAAGACTGACCACTCTCCGGATTATTCTTTTACGAAGCGGCGGGTAAGTTGCTGGCCGTCGGCGGTGCGCACTTGGAGCAGGTACATGCCAGCCGGTAGCTGCTGCACAGATACCGTAGCGGAAGCCTCGGCTAACTGGTGCAGCAGCAGCTTGCCCGACAGCGCGTAGATGGTGAGTTCCTGCCCACCTTCGGGGCCGGCCATCAGTACGTGCAGCACATCCTGCGTGGGGTTGGGCGAAAGCTCTACGGTCAGGCGCGCGGCTTTGGTGGAGGCCAGCAGGGCGAGTACCGGCGAGTAATGGAAATCACCGTCCTTATCGACCTGGCGAAGGCGGTAGTACGTCAGGCCCTTGCTGGGCAGCGAGGTAGCATCGGTGAAGCGGTAGGAGTGGGCCGTTGCAGTCGTGCCCGAGCCGGCCACTTCGCCAATGGTGCTGAAGGCCGCACCGTCGGCGGAACGCTGCACGTCGAAGCGCAGGTTGTTCAGCTCCTGGGCCGTAGACCAGGTGAGCAATACCTGGCCGCTGCTGAGTACTTGACCGCTAAAGGCCGTTAGCTCGATGGGTAGGGCGCGGCTGTTACCCAGGGTGACGGCCGACGCGGTATTGCTGGAGCCGATGCTGCACGTGCCGTTGCTGGTGGTGACGGTGAAGGAATAGGCGCCGGGGCTGAGTTTGGTCCGGTCGGTTACGATAAGCACGCCGTTGTTGCCGGATATCTGCAGAGCCGTGCCGGCGGGAATATTACCACTGGCCAGCGCAATGGTGGTGATGGCCCCATCCGGGTCGGAATAAGTCATCAGCACGTCGTTGTTGGCGTAGCTTTCCAGCACCTTTTGCACGCCGGTGGCCTGGGTAGCAGCCTGGTCTGGGCCAAAAGTCAGGGTAAATGTCTTCTGGGTTTGGCCGGTCATTACATCGGTCGTTGTTACCGTGAAGCTAGGAGGCGAAGCGGGCAGGCTGGCGGGTGTGCTCACGCTGAGGGTGCCGTTGGTAGCCAACGCTACTCCCGCCGGCAAAGAGCCTGAGGTGACGGTAGTATTTGTAATAGCACCGTTGCCGTCGGTCGCGCTGTAGAGCACATCGCCGGCAGCATAGCAAGTGGCTTTCTTAATGGAATTGTACGCCACCGCCGTATAAACAGTCGGCTGGTTAATGTCTACCACTTTAGCACTGGCCGCGCTGGTGCAGGTGCCATTGCTGGCCGATACATAGATGGTGCCGGCGGTTGTACCGCTCGTAACGGTAATGCTAGGTGCCGTAGTATTGAGCGTGGTGCCGCCGAAGGGACCAGCGGTAACAGGCGTGGTGGCGGTAATCGCCCAGCCGGTGGGCACCGTCCAGTTGTAGCTCGTCGCGCCACTCACGGCGGTGATGCTGTACACCAGACCCGTTTTAGAGGCTGTCGGAAGCGCTGAGCCGTTGATGGTACCCGGCGCGGTAGAACCAGATGTGACAGCAGCCGTCGCCGTGGGGCTGGTGCAACCGTTGCTATTAGTGAGCGTGGCCGTAATGTTGCCGACCACGGCATTGGTGCCGGGCGTAGCCACTACAGTCGAACTAGTAGGGGTAGTGGTGGGCGTTCCGAACGTCCAGCCCGCGGGACCGGTCCAGGCCACGGTGCCCGCGCCAACTGCAAACGTAGCTGTAAAGGTGTTGGACACGCCGCCGCAGAACGCACTACTGCCGGGAGTGATAACCGGGGCTGCTGGCTGGGCCTGCGGCGTAACGTTGAGCTGGGTGTTCTGCGTAGGCGAGCCGTTGCAGGGCCCTGAAAGCGTTGCCGTGACGGTGCCGGCGGTACTGTTGGGCGTTACGGTAATGGCATTGGTGCTGGTGCTGAAGGTGGTACCCGAGATGCCCGTGGGCGAGGTTACTACCCAGCCGCTGGGCAATGTCCAGTTATAGGTTGCCGCGGTTTGAGCAGTTACCTGGTAGATGTAGCCGCCGTTGTTAGCGCAGGGGTTGGTGCTGTTCGTAGAGCCGCTGCTTGCTGTAAACGAAGGCGCGTTCAGGTTCTGGCCGACGGCCACGGCGTAGCCGGCGCTGGTGGGGCCGGTGCCGCAACTGTTGGTGGCAGCAGCCGTTACGTTGCCCGAGGTCGACCCGGTCGTCACGTTGACGGTAGCCCCTCCCGAGGAGTAGGACTGAATGTTCCAGCCGCTGGGCACGGTCCAGAGGTAGCCGCTGGCGCCGCTCACGGCAGTAGCTGTGTAGCTTTGGCTGGTGTTCTGGCAGGGCGCGGCTGGGCCGCTGATGGTGGGAGCCGTCAGGGTGGCGGAAGGCGCCACCGCGTAGGATGCTGCCGCGCTGGTGCCGCAGGCGTTGCTGGCCGTCACGGTCACGTTGCCGGACGTTGCGTTGGCCGTGGCCGAAATGCTGGTGGTGCCCTGGCCGTAGTTGATGGTCCAGCCGCTGGGCACGGTCCAGGTATAAGTGCTGGCACCGCTCACGGGCGCAATGCTGTAGGTGAGGCCGCCGCTAGCCGAGCACACAGCCGCGCCGGTGCCGGTGATGGCACCCGGCGTGCTGGGCCCGCTGCCGGTCGATACCTTCACCAGCTTGGACGTGTAGTTGTAGGCCGAAGCCGATGCGCCAACGGTTTTGAGGGTAATAACGCCGTCGGCAGTGCCCATCGTGACCGTGATGCTCACGTTGCCGGTGGTATTGGTGGTGTTGATGATGGCCGTGGTGCCGCCGCCCGAAATGGTGCCCGCCGGCGAAGTAGCCGTGATGGTGTAGCCGCTGGGCACCGTCCAGATGTAGCTGGTCGCCCCGCTCACCACCGGCACATAGTACACCTTGCCGGTGCTGCCGGAGCACACTTCGCCGGCACCCGTGATGTCGGTGGCCTTTAGCGAAGCCGTGGGGGCCACGTACTGGCAGCGCGTGGTAGTGGTGGAAATCCCGTAGTTCGTGCCCTGGTTCGTGTTGGCGTTGGAGTCGAATATGTTCGGCAGGTTGTTGGCATTGTTGCCCGACACACTCGGGTCGCAAATGTCAACGGTGCCGGTTACCTGCCCGTTGGAGGTGTTCGTCGAGGTGCCGCCAATGGTGTAGCCGCCGCCGTTGCCGCCAATGGCCTTGTCGTTGGAGAAGTTGCCGATAATCTGCACAAAGCCGTCGTTGCTCAGAATAGAGCCGGTTTTGTTGATTTGGGTAAAGTTGGCCCCGATGCGGATGTTGGCCCCGGCGTAGTTCGAAAAAATGTCGCCGTTGATGAAGTTGCTGCCCACCATCACCGAGTCGGTGTTCATCATCAGCGCGCCGTCGTGGGTTTCCAGGTTCAGCACCCCGATGTAGTTCTCGTTGTTGATGATGGTGCCAGCGGCTTGGTACAGGCCGCCATTCAGCATTTTGAGCCGCCCCGTGGGCCGGTTGTAAAAAGAGGCGTTGGTGCCTTGCAGGAAGAAGCTTTTAGACACGTCAGTTGCAGTGCTCACGATGCGGCCCGTGTTGTCCCACTTGCTGGCCCCGTTCAGCGTCACGGTGCCACTCACGGTCAGCGTGCCGTAGATGGCATCGTTGCGCAGCACCCCATCCGCCTGCAGGATGCTGCCATTTACCGTCAGGTAGCCCTTGTTTTCAATATAGCTGCCCGAATTCCAGGTCTGGCTGGTGTTGAGCGTGGCCGTGGCGTTGTTGGCGAACGTAGCCCCGCTGCCGTTGAAGCTAATCGAGCCAATGTTGACCGTGCCGTTGTTGGTGAAGGTGTAGGCCGCGCCGCCGGTAATGCTGATGGTTTGTCCGGTGCCGGTGAGCGAGGCCCCGTTGGTCACGCTCAGGCCGCCGTTACCGTTCTGGCCCACGGTGAAGGAAATATCCAGCGTCACGGCGTGGTCGACGACCACAAAGTCGCAGGAAGTGGGGACCACGCCGCCCACCCAGGTGCTGCCAGTGTTAAAGTTCCCGGCTTGTGCCGAGCGGATGAGGCGCGGCGTGTTGCAGTCGGCCTGGGCGCGCAAAGCTCCGAAGAGGAACAGGAGACTCAGAAAGCTACGCTTTCGAGCCAAGAGGAGGAAGAAAGTTTGCATAGACGTTACCTTATGGGATGAGTTTTCCCAAAAATAATTTCGCCTACAGCAGACCTTATATAATGTTAGCTGAATATGCTTTTTCGCTCGTTGAACATGTCCTGACACTCCTTGAACGTCCAGCTGTTTTTCGAGCTATTGCTTTTTTGGTACTAACCTTCTGTTGGTATTCAGTGATTTAGTTGCAGTAGATTGCAGCTTCAACTCGATGGGGATGGCCACTACGTTGTTGGTTTCGTCCGATTCCTGGTACAGGTTCAACGGGTCTACTTCCACCACGATGTAGTAGCTCCCGTTGGGCGTCCCCATCGGAATAGGAATGGCCTGTCCCTCGAAGCTGATGCCGTAGTGGTCGATGCCGCCCACGGAAATTCCCTGGGTCGCGGCCTCGCAATCCACGTAGTGCCCAAAGCCGAAATTGGGCAAGGTGCCTTGGCCCACGGTTTGGCCGCGGCCGTTCTGGCACACGCCGTCGGCCTCGCCGCAGTTGCCCGAGTCGAAGAGGCAGTAGCTGGCTTTGGTACCCTTGCCCAGCACGGGCCAGCGGCGCGGGTCGGGCTGGCGCGGGAGGCGGCGGCGCAGGGTAAAGTCGACCCAGGCATCGGCGTGGTAGTGGTTGTGGCCGGGGCGCTCGTCGAAGTAGTTGCTGCCGGCCACGCGGGTGCGCGAGGCCAGGCGGTCGCCTTCGCGGCGGTAAATCACCTGCACAATTTCCTGGCGGGCGCGCTGGCCGTCGGGGCAAGTCACGCGGCCGTCTTTGGCGGGTTGCGCGCCGCAGGTCCAGCGGCCGGTGCCACGCGTTTCCATGGGGCCCCAGCCAATATTGGCCGTGGCCACGGCCAGCCGAATCTGGCGCGGGTAAGTGGCATCGGAGGCGCCGTATTCCTGGTGCAGCTCGCGCAGAATCTTTTCCGAAACCACCAGGTCGGGCAGCAAATCGCAGGTGCCCGTGCCATCGGGGCAGCGGCAGGCGGCGGCGCTTTTGGGGTTGCAGGGTGCAAAATCGGGCTGGGCCGGGTGCGGGCCGAAACTGAGACTCCATTGGTCGAGGCTGCCCGCATTGCCGGCGGCCAGGTCGTGCACCAGCAGGTACCACGTTCCGTTGGGGTTCAGGCCCTGGTTGAAGAATTGCAGCTTACCATCGGGAATGTAGGTGCCGGTGAAGGGCGACTTGCCTTCGTACACGTAGCCGTTGAAGCCGTCCATGCGGAAGCAGGTGGCGCGGTAGTCGGCGCCGTGGTCGCCGCCGTTGCGGTTGGTGAGCCAGACGCTGGTGCCGTCCGGGGCCAGCAGCTCAATTTTCAAATCGGCCGTTTTGGGGTGCGTGATGCTGAGGCAGGCGCCTTCCAGCCCAAACTGCGCCGTAGTCCGGGCCGCCAGCCCCTCCACCACCAAAGGAAACCGGACGGCCTCGTCGCGGCCCGTAAAGTCGGTCACCGGGCCGCTTTTGCCAAAGAAAACCTGGGCCCGTGCCCGCGAGCCAATGCCCGAAATCAGCCATAAGGCAGCAATGGCCCAAAGAAAGAACCCCACTTTTGAAACGACTCGTGGTTGATGAGGGAGGGAATGGGCCATGCGAAAAAAATTTGTCAAAGTAACGCAGCCAGCTGCGCAACTGCGATAGCTGCCGAAGTTTGGGCGGTTGCACCGTTCAGGCTTTTGGCCCTGAGCAGCCCATCACAATTTCAGTCGCTATTTCGGCTGCCAACGAAGGCGGGTATCAGCGCGTAAGCTTCTGGTTGCTTTCCTCTCTTTCCCATGTGTGGCCGCTACACCTTCATTGCCCCCGCGCCCGCCATTGAGCAGCGTTTCGACGCCCAGTTCACCGAGCCGGCCCCCACGACCTACAACGCCGCGCCTTCGCAGCGCCTGCCCATCATCACCAACGCCGCGCCCGGCCAGATTCAGCTGCTGAGCTGGGGCCTGGTGCCCAGCTGGAGCAAGGACCCCGCTGCCGGCCCCAAGCCCATCAATGCCCGCGCCGAGACGCTGGCCGAGAAGCCTTCGTTTCGGCAGCTGCTGGGGCGGCGGCGCTGCCTGGTGCTGGCCGACAGCTTCTTTGAGTGGCAGGCTACGCCGGCGGGCAAGGTGCCGCACCGCATTTTGCTGCGCGACGAGCAGCCGTTCGCCTTTGCCGGCCTGTGGGACGAGTGGCTGGACCGCAGCACCGGCGAGCTGCATCCTACCTTCACCATCATCACCACCGAGCCCAACGCCCTGATGGCCAATATCCACAACCGCATGCCCGTCATCCTGCCCACCCGCGCCGCCGAGCGCGCCTGGCTGGACGACGGCCTGGGCCTGGCCGCTCACCAGCAATTGCTGCTGCCCTACGACGCGGCGGCCATGCGCGAGTACGTCATCAGCAAGCGCGTGAATTCGCCGGCGAATAACGATGCCGAAGTGCTGGACGCTGCGCTTAATGAAGAATGAAGAATGAAGAATGAAGAATGAAGAATGAAGAATGAAGAATGAAGAATTTTGGCCCTGACAGCTAATTATTCATTCCTCATTCTTCATTAAGCGCAGCGTTTACCTTTGCCGGCATGAACTGGCGCAATCCCTGGCTTTTGCCAATACTCATTTTGGTGCTGGCATCTGCCGTGCAGCTGGATTTGCCGTGGTGGAGCGTGGCCGTGGTGGCGTTTGTGGTGGGGCTGGCCATAGCGCCCTCGGGCCGGGTGGCGTTTTGGGCAGGCTTTAGCGGGGGCGGACTGAGTTGGGTACTGCCGGCCGCGTGGCTGGCCCACCAGAACGAGGGCTTGTTGGCGCATCGGGTGGCGCAGCTGCTGCCATTGGGCGGTTCGGTGCCGGCCTTGGTACTGGTGGCGGGGGTGGTGGCGGGACTAGCGGGTGGGCTAGCGGCCTTGGCGGGCGCGTGGCTGCGCGCCGCGTGGCAGCCGACCCCTGCGCCCAGCCGCCGCCAATAGCCGGAAGTAGCGGCATAAACCAGCAGCAGCAAAACAATAATAGCGAATAAAAACGCCCGAAACCGCCTCAATAGGGCAGTTTCGGGCGTTTCGACTTATAGCTGGTTTGCGTATAGAATAATATATATTAACTTTAATTCAATGCACCATTTTTATGAGCTTTTTTCCGCCTGATGTTAAAGCCTTGGGCGGTGAGCTGTGCTGGTGATTGGTTTTCTCAACTCCAATTTTCGATTCTTTATAATGAAGTTCCTAGGTCTATTCCTGTTGGTAGTGGGACTGGTTGGCAAAGCGCAAGGCCAGAAAGCCCCGGTACTCAGCCCCGATGAAACGGCGGTGCGCGCCACGGTGAGTGCCTGCGTCCGAAGCTGGAACAACCACAATTACAGCGACCTGGCCACCTACACCACGCCCGATGTGGACTGGGTGACCAACGTGGGCATGTGGTGGCAGGGCCGCGCCGCCGTGCGCCAGGCCCTGCAAGCCTACCACGAAGGCATGTTTAAAAATACCCTGCTGCGCAGCGAACAGGTGTCGGTGCGCTTTGCGGCGCCGACCGTGGCCGTGGTGCATCAGGTGGTGTACATCGGCCGGTATTACCCGCCCGATGGCGTGGACCAGGAATACAACCGCCAGGGCGACAACCAGGCCATGATTACCTACACGGTGTTGAAGCAGCAGGAAAAATGGCTGATTTCGACCGCGCAGGTGTCCGACATCAACCAAGCCGCCGCGGCCTATAACCCTGTGAAGCAGTAGTACCTGTGGAATCTGCTTTTTAGCTCAACTAATGATGGGGACTGTTCTTGCCCGCTTGGCGCAGCGCTGCTGCTGGAGCCTGTTGCTGCTGTTTTCGCTGGGTGCGTCCGCGCAGTCGGGCGGAGTGGTGCGCGGCACGTTGCATGATGCCGGCACCGGGCTGCCGGTCCCGTTTGCTGGCGTGCTCCTGTACGCCGCCGACTCGACGCTGGTAACCGCTGCCCAAACCACAGAGACGGGTACGTTTATCATCAGCAAAGTGCCTTGGGGCACGTACCAGCTGCGCGTATCGGCGTTGGGCTACCGCGTGGTGCGCCGGGCGGTGGTGCTGTCGGCGGGGGCACCGGAGGTTTCGGTGGGCACGCTCCGGCTGCCCGCCACGGCCACGCAGCTGGGCTCGGTGACGGTGCAGGCCCAGCGGGCCGTGGTGCAGGACGACCTCGACAAAAAGGTTATCAACGTGGCCAAGGACCTGACCAGCGTGGGCGGCACCGCCGTGAACGTGCTGCAAAATGTGCCCTCCGTGAGCGTGGACCAGAACGGCACCGTGAGCCTGCGCGGCACCCCCAACGTGACCATCTACATCGACGGCAAACCCACGGGCGCGGCCGGTGGGGGGCGCTCCGTGAACCTGGAGCAGATTCCGGCCAGCCAGATTGAAACCGTGGAGGTGATGACCAATCCTTCGGCTCGCTACGACGCCGAAGGTGCGGGCGGCATCATCAACATTGTGCTCAAAAAGCAGAAGAAAGACGGTTTTAACGGGCAGGCAGCGGCCACTGTGGGCACCGGCGACAAATACAACACCTCCGTGAGCCTGAACCGCTGGCAGGGCAAGGCCAACTACTTTGGCAGCTACGATTTCCGGCAGGACCACCTTACCAACCACTACACCACGGCTCAGATTTCGGCCACCGACGACCGCAGCACCGACGCCCTGCTGCACTACGACAACCGGGCGGGCAGCCTCACGCACGCCCTGCGCCTGGGCTTGGATTACGTCCTCAGCCCCGAGCAAACGCTGACCCTCACGGCCGTGCCGCGCCTGAACCGCGTGAATACCCCAGAGGAGCAAACTGGCCAGCTCGCCACCACGTTCCGCAGCCCCGGCCAGCCCAACCGGGTGGAAACCAACAGCGTATACAGCCGCAACTACACGGCTTCGCATTCCGCTTCGGCCGATTTTTCGGTGGACTACCGCCGCACCTGGGCCGCCAAAAAGCGCCGGGAATTAACCGCCAGCGCCATTTTCACGCCCGTAAATGGCGAGCAGCTGGTAGAGCAGTACCAAAATCCCGACTTGCCCACCAGCCTGCGTCAGCAGCAGAACACCAGCTTCGCCATCCGGCAGGGCGCGGTCCAGGCTGACTACGTGAACCCCATCGGCGAAAAAGGACGGATGGAAACCGGCCTGAAAACCACCTACCGCAGCACCGACGGCACCCTCGATTTCTTGCGTGCCGCGGCCGATGGGCAGCTGCTGCGCCTCGATGCGCTCTCGAATAGCTACCGCTACACCGAAGTCATTCCGGCCGCGTATGGGCAGGCGCAGAACGAATTCGGGCCCTTCACGGTGCAGGCCGGATTGCGGGTAGAGTACACGGCCACCGTTGGGCTGCTGCGCACCACGGGCGAGAAGTTTGCGCGCTCCTATTTCAACCTGTTTCCCAGCGCCACGGTGGCGCGGGCGCTGGCCCACGAGCAGCGGTTGCAGCTCAGCTACGCCCGCCGCATCAACCGGCCCGACCTGCCCATTCTGCTGCCCTTCCCCAACTACGGCGACCCCCGCAACTACCGCGTGGGCAACATCCGGCTGCTGCCCGAAAACATCAACGCCCTGGAACTGGGCCACCAGAAAAACTGGGGCGAAATCACCCTCACCAGCACCGCCTTTTTCCGCCAAACCAACAATTCCATTCAGCGCTTCCGAGACGTGGATACGGCCGCCACCCGCCGCAATGCCCAGGGCAGCGTCGCCACCCAAAATGCTACCATCACGCGCACGTCCTACATCAACGTGGGCCACAACCGCACTTATGGATTGGAAGTCAGCCTCAACCTGCCCCTGGCCAAGTGGTGGCGCGTGGTGGCCAACGGCTCGCTTTACCGCAACGAGCTGTCGTCGATGCTCAACAACGAGGCCGACAACCGCAACCTCGCTTATTCCGGCCGCCTCAATACCACCATCACCCCCGTCAAGGGCTTCGATGTGCAGCTCACCAGCACCTACCGCTCGCGCCAGGTAGGGCCCACGCTGGGCGGGCTGGAACCCATCTATTTTACTGATGTGGCCCTGAAAAAAGACGTGCTCAAGGACCGGGGCACGCTCTCGCTGCGGGTTTCGGACGTGTTCAACACGCAGCTGTTTGAGGTGCAGGCTTACGCGCCGGGCCTGGATTTCCACATCCAAATCAAGCGAGAAACCCGCATCGGCTTCCTCACCTTCACCTACCGCTTCGGCAGCGACCAGGCCCCGCGCCGCCGCCCCCGCGCCGACCAGCCCGCTGCCCCCACTGGCATCGATATCGGTGGCTAACCTTATTGGGTTCCGTTGAGCAGTTGTGCAAAAGAACAGTCATGCAGAGCGCAGCGAAGCATCTCGCGTGGAGCAGTAATTCAATCGATTGGTTTACCAAGGCACGCGAGATGCTTCGCTACGCTCTGCATGACGGCCTCTCGAGGCAGCTACTACTTGGCGGTGTACCAGGCCAGTACTTCCAGGCCGGCGGCATCGTCGTCGGCTTCCACCACTTCGTTGATGACGTATTGCACCTCGTCTTCGCTCCAACCTTCGTCTTCGGCGGCGGGCACCCAGAGGTCGAGGGCGGCGTAGCGGTTGGTGCCGGGCGGCAGGGTCCAGCGCACTTTTTTGCGAATGTTCATGGGGCAGGAATTAGCAGGAGAATGACCGGCGGTTTAGGGCGCGCTGGCGGGTTTGATGACGGTAACCAAGACCGGTACCACGCCGGCCTCGATGATGTCGAGCTGCACGGCGGCGCGGCGCGATACGTCCACGATGTAGCCTTTGGTGTGCGGGCCGCGGTCGGTCACGGTTACGTCCACTGAGCGGCCGTTGCGGGTATTGGTGACCCGGATGACGGTGCCGAAAGGCAGGGTATTGTGGGCCGCCGTCATCTGGCCGGGGCGATAGATGGAGCCGCTGGCCGTGGGCCGCCCGTTGAATTTGTCGGCGTAGTACGAGCCCAGCCCTTTCTGCACCGCCGCCCCGCGCGGGGCCTTGCTGCTATTGCTGGCGCTACGGCTGCCGCCGCACGAGGCCAGCAGCGCCAGTGCCAACAATAGCAACAGGCAATGTCGGACATACAGAATTTTGGCTTTTTCGGTCAACTTCATCTGAAATTTACAATCAAAGCTAACCTTTCGTTCAGATTTTTACCCAACCCCCTAACCCCAACCAAAACCATGAAGACCCTCCTGAAACTGGCTTCGGCCGTCGCCCTGTCATGTACGTTCCTGGCCGCTCACGCGCAAGAAGTCGATGGCAAAATGGCTAAAAAAGAAGTGAAAGGCGACGGCAAGATGATGAAGCACGACGGCAAAATGATGCACGATAAAATGGCGAAGAAAGACGGCAAAATGATGAAACACGATGGCAAGATGATGAAGGACGACAAGATGAAAGACAAAATGTAGTCCTTCCGGCGTCTATTGCCAGCTGAGCCGTCCGGCTCGCCTGCTTCAGTGGGAGCGGCGGGCCGGACGGTTTTTTTCATGCCGCGCCGCTGGCTGGAGGGCCCCGGCTGGCTGCGGCGCGGCTGGCACCCGCAAGGCCTGAAGCGCCGCAAAGCTGCCCTGAAACACGTTAAAATCGACTACGCCGCGAATGCCGGGCACGTAGGCCTCGTCCGAATGCTGCCAGATTATCCACTTGCTGCGGGGCAGGGTGGGGCGCTCCACCTCGTAGTGGGCCAGCCAGAGGGGGTAGTCATCGAAATGCCCGGCCAGGTGGCGCTGGTAGAAGCTATGGTTGGAATAGAGGATGGGCCGCACGCCGTAGTGCGCTTCCACGAGGCGCAGCCAGCGGGCCACCTCGCGGCGCAACACGGCCACGTCGTGGAAATTGGCCGCCTCCACGTCGAGCACGGGCGGCAGGTCGCCGGGGGCCAGGGGCACGGTGTGCGCAAAAAGGTCGGCCTGAATTTTCCCGTCGCGGTTGGGCTGGAAGTAGTGGTAGGCCCCGCACAGCACCCCAGCGGCCCGGGCCTCGCGCCAGTTGCGGGCAAAGCGGGCATCGCGCAAGGTGGCGCCCTCACTGGCCTTGATGAACGCAAACCGGACCTTGTTGCGGGCCACCTCGGGCCAGTCGATGCGGCCCTGGTAGGCCGACACATCAATGCCGTGCACGGAAAAGCCGGCCAGCAGCGGGGTTTTTTCACGCCCTGTGAGGCCGCCTTTGGTGAGCGTGGCCCAGGCCCGGCGGGCGTAGCGGTTCATTTGCACCTGGTGGCGCAGGTAGTAGGCTCCGCCCAGCAGCAGCAGTGCCAGCAGGCCCGCCAGCAGCACGCGCCGCCACGGCCGGCGCGGCGCGGGGCGCGGCACGGTGGGCGGGGCGGAAGGGGCGAGCGGGGTGAGGGGCATGGGGCGTGACGCCCAAAAATAACGACGGGCCCGTCGCCATCGTGCGCCAGCCCGCAGCTTTTCGCCAACTTTACACTTTCCGTCGACTATTTGCCTATGTCTTTCCTCCGCGCCGCCGATGCCCGCGACGAAGCCGGCCACCTCATCCGGGAACTGCACGGCGTCACGCTCGCCCAGATTCTGGAGTACCTCGTGGCCGCCTACGGCTGGCCCGAGCTTGATGCCCGCCTGCGCATGAACTGCTTTGCCGAAAACCCTAGCATCAAGTCCTGCCTCACGTTTTTGCGGCGCACGCCCTGGGCTCGTACCAAGGTAGAGGAATTGTACATCAAAGCCCGTAGCGCCGAAGTGCAGGGCCGGCCGCGCCCGTAAATTCCCGAAACCATTATGGCCGACGTTTCCGAAAAATCATCCGCTTCGGCGCTGCTGGCGGGCCTGCTGCTGTTCGTCGCCTTCGAAACCGTGGCGTTCTACAGCTTGCAGTACCTGACGTCGGGCCTGGGCGAGTCGAACCAATACCAGGAGCACAACACCATTGTCAGCAATTGGGTGAAGACGATGGTGTTTTTCGTGGCGCACCTGGTGCTGGTCATCGTGGCCATGCTGGTGCTCAGCAACCGCTTGCCGCGCCGCTACCGGGGCCAGGTAATGGGCTGGTTTTACCTGGCCCTACTCATGAGCTTCGTGCTGATTATCCCGCTGTTTGGATGATATAGGCCGTATAGCCTTCTGTCATCCTGAGCGCAGCGAAGGACCTTATCACGCTAGAAAAGTTAGCAGTAGTTCCTCCCGTTGCGAACGTGATAAGGTCCTTCGCTACGCTCAGGATGACAGACATTTCAAATTGGTCGGCCCACAAAAACAAAACCACCGCTGCTGGCGGTGGCTCAAGAGTGAAAACCCAGATGACTTCGGAAAGGCTGCCGGTCGGCCCCGGCGTTATGCGTAGACTGCGGTGCCGGTCGGTCCCGGCGTTATAACTGGTTGGTAGAGTAGATGAGCGCAGCTAGTAGGCTTGCGCTTAATTATGGCGGATGTCGATTTCGCGCTGCTGGTCGCTGGGGTTCAGGAAGGGGATGCGCACTTGCAGCTCATTGCCTTCGTGCACGGCGTCGATGCGGGCCAGGTCGAGGTTGTTGGGCAGGTCGAGGGTTTGCACGAACAGGGGCGCGGCGAGCTGGTCATCGGGCTCGTGGCGGTACTCGCCAAACACCGTTAGCTTTTGCTGATTGAGCACCACGCGGAAGCTGTCGGCGGGCACCGTGGGCATGGCCACGCGCAACACCACGCCCTTCGGCCGCTGGTCGACACGGAGCTGGGGCTGGGCCACACCGCCACCGATGGTGTTCAGGAGGTCGAGCTGAGGGGCAATGGAACGAATGAATTTCGGGCTGATAAATTTCATGGCAGGGAGCCGGTTTTAGGGGCGGCTTCGGTGCTATTATTACAAATGATGTACCAATCTGAATCGAAGTTTATCTGCCCTGAATATCAGCCGTATTGACGGGTTTTTTAGTGACGTTTTTCCGTTTTCGGCCAAGCTGGCCGGGTTCCTGTTTTTGGCCCAAAAAACCCGGACGAAATGGCCGCCTCAGCCCGCTTAAAAGCGGCTGGTCAGGCCAAAATGGATTTTCGAGGTGCTCAGCGCAAAGTGCTGGTTGGCGCTGCTGGACTGGCCCACTGAGTACACGAACTGAAACAAGCCCGCCGCCGTCCGGAAGCTTAGTCCCGCGCCCAGGCCGGTGGGCTGGTCGCTAAACCGGTCGTTGGGTACGTCGTGGCGCAGGTAGGCCTGGTCGGCGAAAGCAAAAACGTACGAGTCGGCCCCGATAAACTGCCGGAATTCAGCCGTGGCCAGCGCGAATGAGCTGGTGTAGAACTGGTTTTCGTTGAAGCCGCGCAGCGAATTCAGGCCGCCCAATCGCAGCAAGTCGTTGGTAAACAGGCGCGGGCTGAGCAGGCCCTCAGCCCGCAGGCGCAATAGCAACACGCCCGCCCGCTTCACCGGAAAGTAGCGCTCGGTGCGCAGCGCATACGTGTATTGGGTGGAGCGTAGCGGGATATCAGCGTACAGCTCGGGGGCCAGCTGGGAATTCTTGATAATGTTTTTGGTGCCGACGGCCGCTTGCAGGGTGAGCAGGTAGCCCCGATGCTGGAAAAACAAGTCGTCGAGGTTGGTGACGGCGTAGGCCAGGCCGTAGGAGTTGTACTGCGTATCGAGGTTGGCGGGCAGTTGGGTTACGTCCTTCAGCGAGTCGAGCGAGGAGCCGCGCTGTTCGGCAAAGAAGCTGATGCGCCCGGCCCGGGCCGTGGGGTAAGTGGCCTGCACGCGCGTTTTGATGGTGGTGAAGGCGTCGGTTTGCTTGTAGAGGTTGAACGAGGCGGACAATTCCAGCGGCGTTCCGAAAAAGTTGGGGTGCACGTACTGCGCATCGAGCAGCTGCGAGAGGGCGTCGGTTTTGCGCCATTGCAACCCCACCTGCTTACCGCCGCCCCGGAGGTTGCGCAGGTTGATGGTGACATCGCCGGTGAACTGCACGCCGGTCTTGGCGGTGTTGGAGTTCGGCAAAATGCCCACCACGGCATCAAACTGGTTGCTGGGCCGGTCATCGAGCAGCAGATACACCCGCGCCAGGCCCTTGGCAAAGCGCACTTCCGGCTCGGCGCGCAGCTTCACGTAGGGCAGCTGGCGCAGCAGCTGGGCGGCGGCAGCCACGCGCTGCTGGCTGAACGGCTGGCCCGGAAAAATCTGAAGGTACTTGGTCAGAAAGCGCTTTTTGGTCTTGGTATTGCCCACAATTTGCAGCGAGTCGAACGTGACCACGCGCCCGCGCTTCAACACCACCCGCCCCGCAATGTCGTGCCCATCAAGACGAATGGAATCGAGCCCGACGGTGGCAAAGGGAAAGCCCTGGTTTTCGGCTTCGGTCAGAATTCGCTCCTGCAGCCGGACCCAGTCGTCGGGCACAAACGGCTTGTGGCGGAAAAACTTCTCGCGGTAGCCCGCCCGCGTCAGCAGGCCGTCGCCGAGGTTGCCGTTGCGCAGGTAGGCCCAGCGAAACGGCTCGCCCACGTACAGGCGCACCCGCACCGTGTCGCGGGTCCAGCGCATCTCATCGGCCGAGGCCGTGAGGTAGGCGTCGCCCTGCAAGGCCAGCACTATTTGCCGCACTTCGCGCAGCGCGCTCAGCGAGTCGGGCACCGTCGCCTTGGCTTTGAAGCGGCGCAGTAGCGGGCGGTCGGCAGCTTCGGCATCGAGCACTAGCACGCGCGGGTGGGCCAGTACCCGGCGTGCCGAGGGGGCCGCGGGCGGCGCGGCCTTCGGCGGCAGGGGCGGGGAGGCTAGGCCGGGTTGGTTGGGCGCGGTGGGGTCGAGGCCGGGTGTTTGGGCGCGGGCTGTCGGGCCCATCGTCAGGTAGGCCAGCAGCAGTATTCCCCAAATGCGCAGCAGGAACCGGGTAGTCATTCGGGGAGATAACGCGAAAGCCGGCGTTTAATTTCCCGAAGGTAAATCCAGCGCTTGGTCCCCTCATTAGAAAGCAACCCCAACGGTAACCCCCGCGCGAACATTTAGCCCTCCGGTCATGACTTCAACAAATTCGTTGGCGCTATTTACCTCACCAAACACATGCTGCGCCTGTAGTCCAGCAAATCCATCCAGTGTAAACCTCTGCAAAACAATTACCTGAATGCCGGCCATAAAGCCCAGCACCCCTACCACATTTTCTTCGGTTCGCCACTCGCCCGTGATGTGCTGTGAGGGCGGGTCGTAGACATAGTAGCCATCACGTAGCTTCCCCAAACGCAGATAGGAGCCCAGGTAAAAGCCCTGTAGGCCGGCTCCCTTACCGTAGCGGCGCACTTCTATAGTGCCCCTCCGAAAGCCACTGCCATCTTTCTCAATGGCGCGACTGAAGCCATAGTTCTTGCCTGCGCAATTGTAGCCCACCACCACGCTCAACCGGTCGGTCAGGGCATGTTCATAGAAAACGGAAACGCTTTGTACTAGCAAGGCCGGCGGATTGAATTTGAGAATGTTGTGCCAAAGCGTTGGGGCGGCCTTCGCAGGCTTTGAGCGAATGTCGGCCGCCGGACTGGTTTGGGCCTGGGCCGAGGTTGTGCAGCCGTAACTGAACAACACAGTCAGCAGGGCCATACGCATTCGTAGTGAGCAAACAAGTAGCCAAGGGTATGATGTGGATTGCATGTGCCGAGAATAAAGGGCGGGAAAATCATCGAAGACTCGTGTGTCTCCTCGAGTCAAACCTACGCCATTACCCAAAGCCCCCCAACGTAAAAGTTTAAATAATTGGACTTTATGTATGGAAAATTATTGATTAAAATGCTCTGTAAATCAGTTTATTGTTGATATAATATTAGACAAATATTATTGTAAATTTTAATATGTTATCTAGGTGGTTTTATCTGTATTACCGCCTCTGAGCCGCGCCTACCTTTGTATCGTGCAAGCCGCGTGCTGATGGGAATTGTTGTTGGTTGAGAATTGGTTAGCAAAGTGACTTTCCGCATTCATCGTTTATGGCTGGCCTCTACTTCCACATCCCCTTCTGCAAGCAAGCCTGCCATTACTGCGACTTCCACTTCAGCACCTCGCTGGGCTTAAAAAGCCGTTTGGTCGAAGCCATTGTGCGGGAATTGGAGCTGCGCCGCGCCTATCTGCCTGCCGACACGGTGCTTGAAACCATCTACTTTGGCGGCGGTACGCCTTCGCTGCTCACGGCCGGGGAGCTGGACCAGATTTTTATGGCCATTCACCACCACTTCACCGTCGCCCCGCAGGCTGAAGTCACCCTCGAAGCCAACCCCGACGACCTGAGTGCCGCCAAGCTGCAGGAGCTGCGAGCGGCCGGAATCAATCGCCTCAGCATCGGCCTGCAAAGCTTCTACGAGCCCCACCTGCGGCTGATGAACCGCGCCCATACCGCCGAAGAATCGACTACCGCTGTGCGCCGGGCCCAGGATGCGGGCTTCGAGAACATTTCCATCGACCTCATTTACGGCGTGCCCGCGCCGGGCCACCACATCTGGGAGGCCGATTTGGCCAATGCGTTTGCGCTAAGCGTGCCGCACGTGTCGGCCTATGCGCTTACCATTGAGCCGGGCACGGCCTTCGGGCACCGGCTCCAAAAAGGCACGTTCAAGCCCGCGCCCGATGAGTTTGTGGCCACGCAGTTTGAAATGCTGCTGGCGGCCATGCGTGCCCACGGCTATGCGCAGTACGAAATCAGCAACTTCTGCCAGCCCGGCCGCGAGAGCCGGCACAACGGCAACTACTGGCGCGGCGTGCCCTACCTCGGCCTCGGGCCCAGTGCCCACAGCTACGACGGCGTGGACCGCCAGTTCACCCTCGCCAACAACCCGCAATACGTGGCCGCCGTGCTGGAGCGTAACGAAGTGCCCGTGACCCTCGACGCCCTTACAGCCACCGACCGCGCCAACGAATACCTGCTCACCACCCTGCGCACCGCCCGCGGCTGCGACCTGGCCCACCTGCGCGCCCACCATGGCCTGGACCTGCCCGGCACCCGCGCCGCCTACCTGGCCGAGCTGCAAGCCAACGGCTGGGCCACGATTCAGCACGAAATCCTTACCTTGACCGATGCGGGCAAGCTGCTGGCCGACCATATTACGCTGGAGCTGTTCCTGACCACAGATTTAACGGATTTCAACGGATGAAGCGGATTTTCTGTGGTTGTGCCCGACAGGACTTGGTCGCTTCGTTCTACATTTGTGCATAACCACAAAAAATCTGTTTCATTCGTTGAAATCTGTTAAATCTGTGGTCTAATCCGTGGTCAAGCTATTGAGCGACAGCATTGCCGACGACGCCGACTTCTTCGTGGAGCAGATTCACCTTGTGGCCATCGTTTTCGACAACACCGATGACGTGACGGTGTGGGCCACCACGCTGTTCGACAACGAAACGCATTTCTTTCACCTCGCGCTGCCCTTCAAAGCCCTCGATACGCTCCTGAGCCTTGCCCATACCCGCGCCGATGCCTTGCAGGAAGAAGTCGCCGATGCCCTCGCCACCGCCGACTGGCCCGCGCTGCTCGAATACAATTCGGAAGAAAAGCCGCCCGTGCCGCTGCCCAGCGTAGCCCTGAAGCTCTCGGTGACTTACCCGGCCCTCGAAGACGATGAAACCGACGAAGAAGGCCCCGACGACCCCCAGCCGCACAACATCTTCTACCTCGAAGGCGTGTTCGTGCGCCTCGATTCGTAGCGGGCGTGGCGCTGTCTTTGCCCGTTTTTTACCTGATTCCCGGGCTGGGAGCGGATGAGCGGGTGTTTCGGCTTCTACGGCTGCGGGGCGAGGTTCACATCCTGCGCTGGCTGGCGCCCCAAACCGCTGAAGAATCCCTGCCGCACTACGCCGCCCGCCTGGCAGCGGCCGTGCCAACGGAGCAGCCCTGCTGGCTGGTTGGTGTTTCGTTCGGGGGCGTGCTGGCTCAGGAAATTGCCCCACTCCGTCCCTTGGCGCGGGTGGTATTGATTTCCAGCTTTGCGGGTCCGGCCGAGTTGCCTTGGCTGGGGCGGCTGGCGCGTGCCACGGGCCTGTACCGTCTGCTGCCTGCTCACCTGTTGCCGCGCCTGCCGCGCGTGGCGCAATGGTTTTTTGGCGTGAAAAACGGCCGCGAATACCAGCTGCTCCGCCAGATTCTGCAAGACACCAACCCGTCTTTCACCCGCTGGGCCATTGCCCGGTTGTTGCAGTGGCCGGGCGGGGCCGCAACGCCCGTCATCCGCATTCACGGCACCCACGACCGATTGCTGCCACTTGGAAAAGTGCAGGTTCAGTACAGCCTCACTGGTGGGCACCTCATTATCATCAGCCGCGCCGCCGAAATTAGCCAAATACTGAATGAGTTGGCGGGGAGCCAGCAGGATAATGAATCTGTTTAGGAAGTCAAGAAACTAGAGCGGATTTCAGGATAGTTTACGGATTTGGACGTACCTTCTGCCGATGAAAGCTTATTCGTTTGATTTGCGCGA
>NZ_JAERQF010000024.1 GCF_016734815.1 Hymenobacter rubidus | reverse complement strand
GTGCCGGGCGTCGAGGTCGAGGGCGTGATGGCGCCGGTGGCATCGATGGTCAGGCCCGTGGCCGGGTTCACCGTGATGGTGCCCAGCGTGCTGCCCGTGCCAATGCCCAGAGCCACCGTGCCGGTAGTGGTGGTGCAGTAGCTCGAAGCCGCGTAGCCAATGTTGGCCAACGGGGGCGCTGTGATGGTCACCGTAGCGGTCGAGGAAGCTGCCGCGCAGCCGCCCGAGGCCGCGACCGTATTGGTAACAGTATAAGTGCCAGCGGTAGAGGTCGACGGAACAATGGCGCCGGTGGCGGCATCCAGCGTCAGGCCGGTGGTCGAGGTGAAGGTACCGGCCGTAGCGCCTGTGGCTAGTACGACAGGCTGGCTGGCTGTAACGGTCTTGCAATACGGCGTGCCGCCGTAGCTGAACGCGGCCGACTGCGAACCCGATATCGTAACCGAAGCCGTGCTGCTGCACGTTGAACTCAGGGTATAGGTCACGGTGTACGTGCCCGGCGTAGAGGTAGCAAGGGTGATGGTACCGGTAGTAGCGCTGAGGGCCAGGCCCGTGGTCGAACTGAACGTGCCGCCGGCCGTGCCCGTGATAGTAGGCGTGGGGTTGGTGCCGCTGGCGCAATACGAGGCGCTGCCGTAGCTGAAAGCGGCATTGCAGGGAATAGCGGAAGTAGCCGTTACCGAAAAGTCGTCAATGGCCAGGCCGTCATCGGCTCCGGCCGCATCGAAGTCAACGTAGCGGATGTAGAACGTGGCGCCAGCCGGAATGCTCAGCCCCGTAATGTTGCCCGTCACCACGGTGCGGTTGGCGGGGTCGTTGCCATCGTAGCCCGTGCTGGACGTCAAAGTGTTCACCGGGCCCGTGTAGTCCAGCGGGTCCACATCTACATAAGTGCCAGTGGTGAGCGAAGAGGCAGTGGTGCTGTACTGAAAATCCAGCCGGTCGGAAGCATTGCGCGGGGTGGTGGAGCCCGCCAGGCGGTAGGTCTCGCCCGTATAGCTCACCGCCAGACTGGTAATGGTGCCGCCCGTATTATTGGTGAACGCAAAGCCGTACTGCTCGGCCAAAGACCCGCTGCGTACGCTGCCAAAGGCCCGGTCGGTGGTGGCAGTGGCGCCGGCCCCATAGCTGTAGGTATCGCCCGTGCCTGAACTGCCTAACCCCGTGGAACTGATGGTGATGGGCGTGTAGGTGCTGTTGGCGGTGGTGCCGGTACCCACGTTTATTTCAACAAAGCCAAAGCCTGCCGGCAGCACCGAGCTGGCAGCGGCATTGTCCAAAACGTTGAAGTTCTGCGTGTACGCCGTGGTGCCTAGGTTGATAGGCGTAAGGGTAGTAGGAGTCTGAATTTGGCCCCACGCCAGCCCGGGTAGCAGCAGCGAGAGACAGGTGAGCACCCGGGGAGCATTTCTCCGGAAAAAGCCGGGCCGGGTCGATACTTCGGCCCCAGAGGGAGCGGGTATTTTTTGTAGCATGTACGGTGGGTTTTGAAAGGATGGAAAAGTTAAAGAAAGTGAAATGATAACGAAGTATCGAATTATCGGCCCGTAAAAAAAGGAACATGCATTTTATACTTGCGCAATCGTTCCCGGCAACGTTGCCAGCAGCGAATCTACAGAAATAATCAGGGAGATTCAATCGCGCAAACGTCTTGATTTGTTGAGTATTTCTTCCGCAATCAACGTGTGCGCCACGCGAACTGAGTTAAGAGCCCAATTCGGGTAGCGAAATACGGGGTTGCTATTCGGACACCATCGAAGAGCATTCGTTTAATATAAAGAAAAAGGAGGCATGGTCCGGCACCATTCGGGTAACCGTTGAGCCGTAAAAACAGAAAGCGCCCCCGGCATAACCGAAGGCGCTTTTGCTAGCAGAACAATGAAGAACTATTCTTTTACGATGCGCGCGCTGCTGCGCTGCGAACCGTCCGTGTACTCAACCAGGTACAGGCCTTTGGCCAAGGCACCCAGGTTAACCGTCGTTTCGGTAGTGCCGGGCTGGGCGGCGAAGGTGGTCACTTGGGCACCGGTGGTGCTGAATACCGTTACGCGGGCATCGCGGCTAGCGGCAGCGTGGGGCACGTTGAGGACGTTCTGAGCCGGGTTGGGGTACACAGCCAGGTTGGTAGCCACCGCATTGCGGGCGGCCAGCGCCACTTGCTTGCTCTTCAGGGTCACGTTGCGCAGTAGCACATAACGACCAATGCCGGTGCTGCCTACTCCAAAGTAGATGCGTACAGTCAGCGTTTGCCCCGAAGGAACAGCTAAGCCAGTGGCACCGTTGAGTGCCAAGCGGAACGTAGTAGCTGAGTTTGGAGCGCCGGCAACGTACTGAGGAACCAATGCCCCGTTGACGGCGGTATTGACGCCGCCGCCAGTGGAACTCAGGCCAAACGTAGCATTTGCGGTGCTTGGTAGTACCCCGGTAGGCCCTTTGCCACCCGTTACATCAGTCGAGTCAGTCGCGAAGTTGCTACGGGAATACACCGCTGCGACTTTACCATTTGCCGAACTGGCTACCGAAGCACTGAATAGAAGTGAGTCAACTTGCACGGCGGCTGTGGCCGTGAACGAGAATTGCTCATAGTAAATACGCTTGGGGGCACTGCCAGGGCCAGTTGATGGGGCCGTCGAACTCCAGCCGCTACCATCAGCCAGCACGCCAAATGCCTGACCAGCGCTTGAGTAAGGAGCGAATGCCGCCGCACCCGTTGGCACCTGCCCGTTGGAAATGACGTAGCGCTTAAATACCGGAGTACCCGGCGTAACGCCGGTTGAGCGCACGGCGGTACTGTCAGCATTGTTGCGTTTCAAGGGCCACTGCACAAATACCTGGGTTTGTGCGCTGGCCACTTCTGCCGTGCCTAAACCAGCCAGTAGCAGAAGAGCCGAAAGTAGATTGTTTTTCATCTAAAAAGTAAACTAAGGGTGAGAAATGGAATAGGGAAAACGGTTGAAAACCTTTGGTTGAGGCATCACCACAAGTATAAGCAAGGCATTACTCATACAATACTCATGCAAGCTGCCACCCTTTTACCGAAAAACAGTAAGTTTGGGTTTTTTTAGTTGCGCAATCGTTGCCGGGAACGTTATCAGAAAGGCCTCTATTTAGTACCTGCGTGGCATTATAGCGGGCTTTTCGGCAAATGATGAGCCTATGGAGCAGGCCGGTTTATAAGGTGTGCTGAATGCCGTTGAAAGGGCGATGCGAGAACGTTCCCGGCAACGATTGCACAAAAAAAGGTGTCTGCTCTTATCAGTACAGGAAAGTTCCGGTTCGGAACACGCCTAATATTGTATGGGGTAATAAAGCCCTTTCTCACATCAGGTGGCTGCGTTGGCGGGCGCAGTCTTATTCATCCCACCCAATGAAACAAACCTTGGCACTGCTGCTGGCAGGTTCGGCGGCCTTTGCCGCCTCCGCTTTTCGACCGGCCGATACTTCTAAAAGCCAGCTTTCGCTGGTTGGCAACTCCACGATGGCCGATATGCCCGACCTGCCCCCGGTGCTGCAAACCTCGTTCAAGAAAGACACCTTCAACCTCGCGAAGTACGGCGCGGTGGCCGACGGCCAAACGCTGAACACCGAGGCGTTCCGCAAAGCTATTGATGCCTGCGCCGTGGGCGGCGGCACAGTGCTGGTGCCGCGCGGCCTGTGGCTGACCGGGCCCATTGTGCTGAAAAGCAACGTGAACCTGCACCTGGCTACCGGCGCGCTCGTGCAGTTCACGGCCGACCGTAGCCAGTTTCCGCTCATCAAAACCAGCTGGGAAGGGGAGGATGCCATTCGAAGCCAGGCCCCGATTTCGGGCGTGAACCTGACCAACATTGGCATCACCGGCAACGGCACCTTCGATGGCGCCGGCGATGCCTGGCGGCCCGTGAAGAAGAGCAAGCTCAACGAAACGCAGTGGCAGAAGCTGGTGGGCTCGGGCGGCGTGCTCAACGACAAGAAAGACTACTGGTACCCCTCGGCGGCCTCGCTGAAGGGCAACCTGCTGGCTGCCGCCGGCACGCCCCGCAAGAGCCTCAACCCGGCCGATTTCGATGATATCCGGGACTTTCTGCGGCCCAACATGCTCAGCCTCACGCGCTGCAAGCAGGTGCTGCTCGAAGGCTTCACCATTCAGAATTCGCCGGCCTGGACCATTCACCCGCTGCTGTGCGAAAACCTGACCGTGCGCAACGTGACGGCCCGCAACCCCTGGTACGGCCAGAACACCGACGCCATCGACGTGGAATCGTGCCGCAACGGTTTGATTGAAGGCTGCACCTTCGACGTGGGCGACGACGGCCTGTGCATCAAATCGGGCCGCGACGCCGAGGGGCGCAAGCGCGGCGTGCCCACCGAAAACTTCACCATCCGCAACTGCCGGGTGTACCACGCCCACGGCGGCTTCGTGATTGGCTCCGAGATGTCGGGCGGCGTGCGCAACCTGTACGTGAGCAACTGCACCTTTATTGGCACCGACGTGGGCCTGCGCTTCAAAACCGCCCGGGGCCGCGGCGGCGTGGTCGAGAACATCTTCGTGGATGGCGTCGACATGACCGACATTGCCGGCGAGGCCGTGCTGTTCGATATGTACTACGCCGCCAAAGACCCCGTGCCCATGGCCGGCGAAAGCACGGCCCCGCCCGTCATTGCGCCCATGCCGCTGAATGAAGGCACGCCGCAGTTCCAGCACTTCCAGATTCGCAACATCACCTGCAAAGGCGCGACCACCGGCATCCTGGTGCGTGGCCTGCCCGAGATGAGCATCAAGGACATCAGCATCGAAAACGCGGTGCTGGAAAGCAAAAAAGGCTTGGTTTGCCAGGAAGCTGAGAATATTCGCCTGAAAAACGTGACCCTGCTCTCTACCGATACCGCGCCGGTAATGGAAGTGCAAAACAGCCACAACATCACCCTGGACGGCATCCGCTTTACCAACGGCGCCGACCTGCTCCTGCGCGTAACCGGCGACCGCAGCAAGGACATCCGCCTGACCAACACCAACACTAAGCTGGCCAAAAAGGACGTGCAGCTAGGCGACAAAGTGGCTAAGAAAACGGTGACCGTGGCGCAGCGCTAATTCAATTTCTTTACAAAAAAGGACGTCATGCTGAGCGCAGTCGAAGCATCTCTGCCGCGGTAGCAATCCAATCGAAAGGGTTTACTATTGCGGTAGAGATGCTTCGACTGCGCTCAGCATGACGTTCTGCTCTACACGATGACGCTCCATTAATGTTCGATATGAAACAACCCACCCGCTTTCTTGTGCCCTTGCTGGGCCTGTCGCTGCTCACCGAAACCGCTTCGGCCCAAACGGCCCCGAAGCCCTACTCGCAGCGCATGGCTGATGCCTTTATCTCGTGGAACCCTGATTCCATCGTAATCGGCAACGCGAAGGTCAGCCGCTGGAACTACGAGCAGGGACTGATGTACACCGCCCTGGAGCGCGTGTGGCAGCGCACCGGCGATGCCCGCTACTACACCTACATTCAGAAGGACCTCAACCGCTTCGTGCAGAAGGACGGTAGCATCCGCACCTATCGGGCCGACGAGTTTCAGCTCGACCACATCACGCCCGGGCGCGGGCTGCTGCTGCTGAGCCAGTTGTCGTCGGTGCCCGAGCAGGACAAGTACATCAAGGCCGCGCAGGTGCTGCGTAAGCAGCTCAGTGAGCAGCCGCGCACCAAGGAAGGCGGCTTCTGGCACAAGAAAACCTACCCCAACCAAATGTGGCTCGACGGCCTGTACATGGCCGAGCCGTTCTACGCCGAGTATAGCCGCCTGTTCAACCAGCCCGCCGGCCTCGATGACGTAGCCAAGCAGTTTGCCCTGATTGAGAAGAACCTCGTCGACCCCAAAACCGGCCTGCTCTACCACGGCTTCGACGAAAGCCGCGAACAGCCCTGGGCCAATAAAGCCACCGGCCAGAGCCCCAGCTTCTGGGACCGCGCCATTGGCTGGTACGCCATGGCGCTGGTCGACGTGCTCGACTACTTCCCTGCCAACCACCCGCAGCGGCCCGCCCTCGTCAAAGCCCTGCAACGGCTGGCGCCCGTGCTGGAAAAGTACCAGGACCCCAAAACCGGCACCTGGAGCCTCGTAATGGGCCAGGAGGGCCGCAAAGGCAACTACGCCGAGGCCTCCGGCAGCAGCATGTTTGTGTACGCGCTGGCCAAGGGCGTGCGGCTGGGCTACCTCGATAAGAAGTATGCTGCCGTAGCCAAAAACGGCTACGACGGCATCCTGAAAACCTTCGTGGCCACCGAGGCCGGCGGTGCGCTGGCTTTCAACGGGACGGTGAGCGTGGGCGGCCTGGGCGGCAAGCCCTACCGCGACGGCACGTTCGACTACTACCTCACCGAGCCGCTGCGCAAAAACGACTACAAGGGCGTCGGACCTTTCATCCTGGCCAGCACCGAGATGGAAATTGCGGCGGAAGATGCGCTGGGCCAGGGCAAAACCGTGGGACTGGACTACTATTTCAACCACGAAATGCGGAAAAACGCCCTCACCGGCGAGCCGGAGCAGTGGCATTATACCTGGGAAGAGCGCACGCACGGCGGCTTCTGGTTGTGGGGCAATCAGTTTCGCGAGCTGGGTGCCAAAACCGTGGCCGTGCCCACTGCGCCTACCGCGGCCACCCTCAAGTCTCTGAGCGTCTACATCATCGTCGACCCGGACTCGCGGAAGGAGTCGCCCAAGCCCAACTACGTGCAGCCCGCCGACAGCAAAGCCATTACCGAATGGGTAAAGGGTGGCGGCACCCTCGTGCTGCTGGCCAACGACACCGCCAACTGCGAAATCAAGCACTTCAACGAACTGGCCAAAAACTTCGGCGTGCAGTTCACCGACCAAAGCGTGAACATGGTGCAGGGCTCGCAGTTCGAGCAAGGCAAAGTGGATTTGACCTCCGGCAAAACCGTGTTCAAAAACGCTAAAACCGCTTACGTGAAGGAATTGTCGGTGCTGTCGGTGGCCACGCCGGCCCAGCCGCTGGTCACCAACAACGGCAAAGTCATTATGGCCACGGCCCGGCTGGGCAAGGGCAAGGTATTTATCCTCGGCGACCCGTGGTTGTATAACGAATACACCGACGGCCGTAAGATTCCCGCCACTTTCGAGAACTTCCAGGCCGGCAAAGATTTGGCCGGCTGGCTGTTGTCGAAGTAAAACGAAGCTGTTTAGAAAGTCAAAATCGTTGTCATCCTGAGCGCAGCGAAGGACCTTATCCCGTCAGAATAGGCGTTGTTCTGACGGGATAAGGTCCTTCGCTGCGCTCAGGATGACAGACGTGCAGGCAAATCAGACTTTCTAAACAGCTTCAACCTAACGCGAAACAAGTAAACAAAGCCGGCCGGGAAGAATCCCGGCCGGCTTTGTTTTGGGTGGCTGCGGAGGCGACTATCGGCAACGGTTCCGAGAACGTTTACGGCGGAAAACAAAGATTTTCCTTTCAGAAACGGTTTTTTTGCCGGAACATTACTTTCCCATAGCCTCGCCACTCTGCGCCTGCCGGCGTTTCGAATAGGCAGCTTTTAATTCCCACTTACTCGTTCAATGAACAAGCTCTCTACGATTGATTACATCGTTTTTTTCGTCTACTTCATCATAGTAGCCGGTTACGGCATCTGGATTTACCGCCGCAAAACAGGCCACGACGGCACCGTGGAGGGCGATTCGAAAGATTACTTTTTGGCGGAGGGCTCCCTGACGTGGTGGGCCATCGGTTCCTCGCTCATCGCCTCCAACATCTCGGCCGAGCAGTTTGTGGGCATGTCGGGCTCGGGTTTCAAGATGGGCCTGGCCATTGCCACCTACGAGTGGATGGCCGCCATTACGCTGGTAGTGGTGGCCACGTTCTTCATCCCGGTGTACCTGAAGAACCACATTTTCACCATGCCGCAGTTTCTCAGCCAGCGGTATAACGGCACGGTGGCTATGATTATGGCGCTGTTCTGGCTGGCCCTCTACGTGGTCGTGAACCTGACTTCGATTCTCTACCTCGGCGCCATTGCCATCAGCAGCATCGCGGGCCTGAACCTGAATTTCTGCATGTACATGCTGGCCGGCTTTGCCGTCCTCATCACACTGGGCGGTATGAAAGTAATTGGCTTCACCGACGTTATTCAGGTGTTCTTCCTGATTCTCGGTGGTCTGGCTACCACCTACCTGGCCCTGAATCTGGTGGCGGAGCACAACGGAACCACGGGCGTCATCAACGGCTTCAACTTGATGACCCACAACGCCGGCGACCACTTCCAGATGATTTTCAAGCGCGACAACCCCAACTATATCGATTTGCCGGGCCTCACGGTGCTGCTCGGCGGTATGTGGATTGTGAACCTGAACTACTGGGGCTGTAACCAATACATCACCCAGCGGGCCCTGGGCGCCGACCTGCCCACGGCCCGCGCCGGCATCCTGTTCGCTGCATTCCTCAAGCTGTTGATGCCCGTGATTGTGGTGCTGCCCGGCATTGCCGCCTACGTGCTGTATAAGCAGGACGTGTTTGGGTCCGCTGAGTTTGGCGCCGGCGCCAATTTGAACCCCGACCGCGCCTACCCGGTGCTGCTCAATATCCTGCCCACGGGCCTGAAGGGCCTGTCCTTCGCGGCCCTTACGGCCGCTGTGGTAGCCTCGCTGGCCGGCAAAGCCAATTCCATTGCCACCATCTTCACCCTCGATATTTACAAGAAAGTCATCAACCCCGGAGCCTCGGAAAAGACGCTGGTGAGCACCGGCAAAATTGCCGTAGTGGTGGCCATGATTTTGGGCGTGCTCATCGCACCGCACCTGGGCATCGACAAAAAAGGTGGTTTCCAGTACATTCAGGAGTACACGGGCTTTGTGTCGCCGGGTATTTTCGCCATGTTCATCCTGGGTTTCTTCTGGAAGAAAACCACCTCAAGCGCCGCCCTTTTCGCCACCATCGGTGGTTTCATGATGTCGTTGCTACTCAAGTTCCTGCCCGGCATGATGAATCTGTCGTTCCTCGCGCCCTTTGGCTTCGCTATCAAAAATGCCGAGGGCATCTACGAAATCCCCTTCCTCGACCGGATGGGTTTCGTCTTCATCTTCTGCGTTATTGCCATGATTTTCATCAGCCTGTTTGAAACCAGCCGGGGCAAGAAAACCAACGGCCTGGAAGTTGACAGCAGCATGTTCCGGCCGCAGCCCAGCTTCGTTATCGGCGCGGCCGCTATTGTGGTCATTCTCACCACGCTGTACACCATCTACTGGTAGTATATCCTTTCTGACTAACCATCCGCAAAAGCCCGTCTGCACTCGCTGACGGGCTTTTTGATGCAGATGCCTCGGCTAATTGATGCAGATGCCTCGGCTAAGTCGGGGCAAGGTTGATGGCAGTTGTCGATTTCGCGCCTTTGGTTTGTCCCCACCCTGTGCTCTCACATGGGGGCTGGCTTGGGCACGGCCACCTGATGGGCCTGGCGTTGTAAGGCCACCGGCATGATTCGGCATGTAGCAAACAGGGGCTCTGCCAAGCTCCTCTACGGCCAAGCTTCGATTGCATGATGAGCACTTGATTCCAATATTTTAATGCGGTAATTCGCGGGTTGCTTATTGAGGCGAAAGTTGGCTTATTCTGTAGTGGAATTGGTAAAACCAATGATGCAGGCGATGTAGATTTGGACTGATGGCGAATTAATCCGTAAGTTCGCAGTAGCTGGCCCAGCCAAGGGCGCCGGCTACTTCTTTTCCAATCCCACCCGTTTATGTATAAAGTTTTACTCTTCGTATTGCTGGTCAGCAGCCTCAGTGGCTTTGCCCAAACCAAGCAAATAGTCGTGGCCCAGGACGGCAGCGGAGCCTTTCGCACCGTGCAGGCCGCCCTCGATGCGGTACCAAAAAACAGCCGCGTCCTCACCACCATCGTCATCAAAAAGGGAATCTACAAAGAGAAGCTGAACCTAGCCAAAAAGCAGAACTTCGTGCGCTTGGTGGGCGAAGATGCCAACACCACCATCCTCACCTACGACGACTACAACGGCCGCACCCCCGCCAGCGGCGAGCCCCTGGGCACGTCCGAAGCCGCCAGCTTCCGGGTGTTTGGCAATGACTTTTCGGCCGAAAATCTCACCTTCGAAAACACCGCCGGCACGGTAGGGCAGGGGCCCGCTATGTGGGTGTACGGCGACAAGGCCCGTTTCGTGAACTGCCGCTTTCTGGGCTTCCGCGACACGCTGTATCCGTATGGGTACGGCAGCCGGCAGTATTATAAAAATTGCTACATCGAAGGCACCACCGATTACATTCTGGGCTCTGCAACGGCCTATTTCGAGGATTGCACCTTATTCTGCAAAGCGGGCGGTACCGTTATCATGGCTGCTTCCACCCCCGACAGCATCCGCTACGGATTTGTGCTCCAGCGCTGCAAGATTGTGGGCGATGCACCCGCCGACTCCTATTTCCTGGCCCGGCCTTGGAAGCCCTTTGCCAAAACCGTGCTACTCAACTGCGAATTAAGTGCCGCCATCCATCCCAAAGGCTGGGACCATTGGGGCAAGGAAAGCAACAAGCAGGACGCATTTTTTGGAGAATTCAAGTCCATCGGACCCGGTGCCGCGCCCAAGGCCCGCATCTTGTGGTCGCACCAGCTCACGCCTCAGCAGGCGGCTTTCTATACCCGCGAAGCCGTGCTCGGGGGGTGGGACCCTACGTTGGTTGAGTAAAGCTCCGTGGCAGTGTCGCCAAGGGATATTGCGAGCCTAAGGGCGCTATTTTTATAGAAAGCAGAAAATTATTTGAAAGGCGTATTTATTAGAAAAGTACAAATTATGATATGGGCTTCAAGTAGCGGTAGCGAAAATCGATTTTTTGCGTTTTCAAGCATTGAGGCCAAATAAATGCCCATGTAGTGGGCTGAGTTAGGACTATGGCATCGTTCCCGGCAACGATTGCACAAAAAAATATTGTCCAACTCTTGTTTTTGGATGATGCTTCAGGAAATCTTTATGAAGCAATGCTAGCTCCAAAGCAAGCATTGTGCACAAAATAGAGTTTCTAACGTCTTCGCATCATCCCTTTTTATGACTGCATTTTCTTCTGCTTTTAGTTTAGCTGGTAAGCGCGCCCTCGTTACGGGTTGCGACCGGGGTATCGGGCAAGCCATTGCCCTGGGGTTGGCCGAAGCCGGTGCCGATATCATTGGCGTATCGATACACATGCCCCCCGGAGGCGAAACCGAAACCGCTGTGCAGGCCCTGGGCCGCGAGTACAAGGGCTACCAGGCCGATTTCGGCAAGCTGGAAGAATTGCAAGGCTTTATCAAGCAGGTGCAGGCCGATTTTCCGGTGATTGACATCCTGTTCAACAACGCCGGCATCATTCGCCGCGCTCCGGCTGCCGAGCATTCTGATGAGGACTGGGACGCCGTGCTCAGTATCAACCTCGACGCTCCGTTTCGCCTGGCCCGTGCCATTGGCGGCCAGATGCTGAAGAACGGCTCGGGCAAAATCGTCTTCACGGCCTCGCTGCTCACCTTCCAGGGCGGCATCAATGTGCCCAGCTATGCAGCCAGCAAAGGCGGTGTGGGCAGCCTGGTAAAGGCCCTGGCCAACGAGTGGGCCGGCCGCGGGGTGAACGTGAACGCCATTGCCCCCGGCTACGTGGCCACCGACAACACCGCCGCCCTGCGCCAGGACGAGGAGCGGAGCGCCGCCATCCTGAGCCGCATTCCGGCCGGCCGCTGGGCGCTGCCCACCGACTACCAAGGCCCGGCTGTGTTCCTGGCCTCGGCCGCCAGCGACTACGTGCACGGCACCATCCTCACCGTCGACGGCGGCTGGATGGGGCGGTAGCTTTGCTATGAGGAATGAAGGATGAGGAATGAAGAATTGCTTCGCCTGATTCGTCCGCAACAATTCCTCATTCTTCATTCCTCATTCTTCATTAAAAAAGATGACCCAACGCTTTGCCATTGGTCCCCGCGAAACGGCTACCCTCAACACTGCCGGCATCCGGGAACACTTCCTGATTGAGAACATTTTCACGGCCGGCGAAATCGAGCTGACCTACACGCACTACGACCGCATGATTGTGGGAGGCGCGCAGCCCACAGAAATGCCTCTGACGCTGCCCTGCCCGGAGTCGCTCAAAGCCAATTTTTTCTTGGAGCGCCGCGAGCTGGGCGCCCTGAACGTGGGCGGTGCGGGAACTATCACGGTGGATGGGACGGTCTATGAACTGAACTACCAGGACTGCCTCTACGTGGGCATGGGGGCGCAAAACGTCACCTTTGCCAGCGCCGATGCGGCCCAGCCGGCAAAGTTTTACCTGCTGTCGGCACCGGCCCACCACACGCACCCCACCGCCCTGCGCACCCAGGCCGAAGCCACGCCCGTGGAAATGGGCGCGAAGGAAACCGCCAACGAGCGCACCATCTATAAATACATCTACCAGGAGGGCATTCAGAGCTGCCAATTGGTAATGGGCCTCACGCAACTCAAGCCCGGTTCGGTATGGAACACCATGCCCAGCCACACCCACGACCGGCGCATGGAGGCCTACCTCTACTTCAACGTGCCGCAGGGCCAGCGCGTGCTGCACCTGCTGGGCGAGCCCACCGAAACCCGCCCGCTGTGGGTGAACAACGAACAGGCCATTCTCTCGCCGCCGTGGTCCATTCACACCGGCTGTGGCTCGGCCGCTTATGCCTTCATCTGGGGCATGGCCGGCGAAAACCGCGAATACACCGACATGGACGCCGTGCCCTTGGACACGCTGCGCTAGCATAAGATTTTAAAAAACTCCCACCCAAATTTTTCACTCATGAAAAAACATTTTCTTCTGCTTTTGCTGCTGCTTCTTGGAAGCATCGGCTTGGCGGCGGCCCAGAGTCGTCAGATTAAGGGCACTGTGAAGTCGGCTGAAGGCGAAACCCTGCCCGGCGTAACAGTGCTGGTAGAAGGCACCACCAACGGCGCCTCGACGGGCGCTGACGGCGATTACAGCATCACGCTGCCCACCGGTAGCAACAATGCGACCATCCGCTTCAGCTACGTGGGCTATGTATCGCAGGCTATCAAAGTGGGTAGCCAGTCTACCATCAACGTAACGTTGGCTTCCGACAGCAAGCAACTCGATGACGTTGTGGTTATTGGCTTCCAAGCTGTTGAACGCAAAGATGTTACCGGTTCCGTGTCTTCGGTAGGCGCTCAGCAAATCAAGGATATACCCGTCAACTCGGCAGCAGAAGCATTGGCTGGCCGCCTGGCCGGTGTGCAGGTAACGGCATCAGAAGGCTCGCCGGGTGCCGATATCCGCATTCGGGTGCGGGGCGGTGGTTCCGTAACGCAAGACAACTCGCCGCTTTACGTAGTGGATGGGGTGCAGGTAGAAAACGCTTTGTCGGTGCTTTCTCCCCAGGATATTCAGTCAATCGACGTGCTGAAAGATGCATCGGCCACCGCCATCTACGGTGCCCGCGGTGCCAATGGGGTGGTCATCATCACCACGAAAAACGGCCGTGAAGGCAAAACCACAGTTGCCTACAACGGCTTCATGGGCATTCGCAAAATCGCCCGCACCCTCGATGTCCTCAAGCCGGCCGACTATCTGGATTACGCTTATGAGCGTTCGGCCCAGGCTGGTAGCGCTGGTCTGAGTACATTCAAGTCACGGTACGGAACGTCCAACTTCTACAGCGATACCCTGAACCAGTACAAGAACGCGCCTTTCATCAACTGGCAGGACCGGGTGTTTGGCCGTAACGCCTTGTACCAGACGCACAACGTTTCGGTGTCGGGCGGTACCAAAGGCACCACCTACAACCTGAGCCTGACCAATAACCAGGAAGAAGGCATTCAGCAAAGCTCGGCCTTCGTGCGCAACCTGGTGAGCTTCCGTTTCGACCATCAGGCAAGCGAAAAATTCCGTCTGGGCTTCAATTCCCGTTTTAATGACCAGGTAATCAGCGGCAACGGTACTTCCAGCTCGGGCTCGACCACCACGTCGCGCCTGCGGAGCGCGGTGCAGTATTTGCCCATCAATGCTACGCTGGCCAATGGCATATCGCCCGGCGATGACGTAGTAGACAACGACTTTTTCAGCACATCGGCCCAGCTCATCAACCCGCTGGTCGCCATCGAAAACGAGTACAAGCGCGACCGCCGCCGGCTGTTCAACATCAGCGGGTACGCAAGCTACAATTTTACCAAAAACCTGGCCTTCCGTTCCACTGCCGGTTTCGACAACAACAACAACCGGGTCGAAACCTTTTATGGCTCGCAGTCGCCCAACGTGTTCGGTAACCTCGGCGGGCAGCCTTCGGCTTCCATCGCCTTCTCGGCCCCGATTACCTTCAACAACTCCAACGTCCTGACTTACCGCTACTCCAAGGGGCAGCACAAGTTTGATGGGGTAATTGGCCAGGAGCTTTACATCCAGAACACCCAGACGCTGAGCATTCAAACCAACTACCTGCCGTCGAACATCACGCCCGAAAAGGCCATCAACAACATCAACCAAGGCGTACTGCCGTCAGCTACGGCCCTGCAGCCCAACCCCACTACCGGCCGGCCCATCGACTCGCGCTTGCTGTCGGGCTTTGGCCGCGTCAACTATTCGTTTGCTGACAAATACCTGTTCACGGCTACGTTCCGGGCCGATGGCTCGTCGAAATTTGCCGAGGGCCAGCGGGTAGGGTACTTCCCGGCTGCATCGGTGGCCTGGCGTGTTTCGAGCGAGGAGTTTATGAAGTCCTTTAAGCAGATTACGGACCTGAAGCTGCGCGCCAGCTACGGCCTGTCGGGCAACAACCGCATCAGCGACTTCCTCTACGATACGTACTTCACGTCGGGAGCCCAGTACGCTATGAACCATACCATCGTCAACGGGGTATCGGCAGTTGCCTTGGCCAACCCCAACCTGAAATGGGAAACCACGGCCTCCACCAACTTGGGCTTGGACATTGCCTTGTTCGACAACCGGTTGCAACTGACCGCCGATGCTTACTACAACAAAACGTCGGACCTGCTGCTGAACCTAAGCATTCCTTCTACCTCCGGCTACACCACGCAGCTGGCCAACGTGGGGTCTACTTCCAACCGGGGCATCGAGTTGCAAGCTACCGGCACCATCATTCGCACGCCAGACTTCAGCTGGACGGCCAACGCCAACATCTCGTTCAACCGCAACCGCGTCGAGAACCTGGGCGGCGGCACTTACCCGCTACAGTACTCGGGCTGGGCCAGCACGGCCATTTCGTCTGACTACGCTGTGCGGGTAGGCGAGCCAGTGGGACTGATGTACGGCTATGTGACCGACGGTTTTTACACCACGGCTGATTTCAAGGGGTACGATACCACGACGAAAACCTGGATTTTGAAGGATGGGGTGGCCAACGACGCAACGGTTATCGGAACGGCCGTATCGCCGGGACAACTCAAGTTGAAGGACCTGGATGGCAGCGGCACCGTGAACGAAACCGACCGTCAGGTGATTGGCAATGCCAACCCAAAGAATACGGGGGGCCTGAACCAGCAATTTTCCTATAAAGGGTTCGATGCCAGCATCTTCATGAACTGGAGCTACGGCAATAACGTTTGGAACGACAACAAAATCGAGTACACGACCTACCTGGCAAACTCGCAGTTTGCCAACGGTTTGGAAATTATGAAAGACCGGTACCGGACCATTGACCTCAAAACCGGTCAGGCCATCACCGACATAGCACAGCTCGACGCCCTCAATCAGAACGCCACGATTTGGGCGGCCCCGCGTCAGCTCATTCCGCACTCCTGGGCGGTGGAAGATGCTTCTTTCCTGCGCATCAACAACGTAACGATAGGCTATACGCTGCCCAAAGCCTTGATTCAGCACGCGAAGCTTTCCCAGTTCCGCATCTATGCCACCGTGAACAACATCTACACGTTCACCAAATACACCGGTTTCGACCCGGAAGTGAACACGCGCCGCGGTTCGCCGCTGACTCCCGGTGTGGATTATGCCGGCTACCCGCGCAGCAAAGCGTACCTGGTGGGTGTAAATCTTTCCTTCTAAGCCTTCGAATTCCCATGAAAAAAGCATTTATCCGGCCGGCTATTGCCGCCCTGCTGCTCATCAGCGGCGCCAGCTTGTTGTCGTGTAAGGATTACCTGAACGTGACTCCTACGGCCTACAGCACTTCCGAAGAAACCTTCAGCACCGTCGACGGGGCTACCACCGCCGTTATTGGCGCCTACGACATGTTGTCCGGCGATACGGGCTACGGTAACCGCCTGAGCAGCTATTTCCCCTTCGACTCCGACGAGATGGTGGGTTCTATTGGTGCTTCCGACGCCGGGCGTCGGGGCATTGCCCGCTACTCAGCCATTCCCAGCAACTCCGAGGTGAACAACCCGTGGGTTAACCTGTATCAGGGCATTGAGCGCGCCAATATCTGCCTCAAGTTTATTCCACAGTCATCCAAATACACGGGCGGGTCGTCCGCTGAGCAGGCATCCATGAAGCGCCTCTATGGCGAAATGCTGGCCTTGCGCGCGCAGTATTACTTTGAACTGGTACGGAACTGGGGCGACGTGCCCGAGCCCCGCACGGCCTCCGTGACGGGCCAGGATTTTAACCTGTACCGTACCGACCGTGACTCGATATACGCCCATCTCGTCAAAGACTTGGCAGTAGCGGAGAACCTCGTGCCGTGGCGCAGCGACAACGGTGCCATCAGCAACGAGCGGTTTAGCAAAGGGGCTATCAAAGGGCTGCGGGCTCGCATTGCCTTGTTCCGCGGCGGCTGGTCGATGGGCGTTGATGGGCAGGAGCGTCGGGCTGCTGATTACCTCGACTACTACCGCATCGCCCGCACCGAGTGCCTGGACCTGATGAACAACCGCACCCAGCACACGCTCAATGCAAAGTTCGATGCGCCTTTCCGGAGCATTGCCAACATTGACGGAGCGGCTGCCAATGCCGCCGACAATGCCCACGAAGTCATTTTTGCAATCGGCGCAGGGGGCGCCAGCGCCCAGTCCGACTCCAAGCTGGGCTACTACAACGGCCCGCGCCTGACCGGCTCGCCCACGTTCGGCCAGTCGAGTGGTGCCATCACCATCGTACCCACCTACTTCTATGCTTTCGACTCGACCGACACCCGCCGCGATGTGACTGTCACGCCCTACGTGATAGACGCTACCGACACCCAGAAAGGCGCTACGCTGCTGTCCACGACCGATGGCAAGTACCGTCGCGACTGGCGTTCACCGGCGTTGAGCAGCACCACGCTGCAATCGCTGAGCTTCGACTGGATTGTATTGCGCTTCTCCGATGTGTTGTTGATGTATGCCGAAGCCGAAAACGAGCTCAATGGCCCCAGCAGCAGCGCCGTAGCGGCGCTGATGGAGGTGCGTCGTCGGGGCTATGGAACGGCTACTGCCCCGGCAGTATCGACGGCTTCCAAAGCAGCATTCTTTGATGAGCTCACGAAAGAGCGGTTTGTTGAGTTCGGTGGGGAGGGCATTCGCAAATACGACCTGATTCGCTGGAACTTGCTTACGGCTAAAATCGCGCAGACCCGGCTCGACGTGACGGCTATGGCCGACCAAACGACGGCCAGCCGCTACTCCTACGTGCCGTTGAAAATGTACTTTACGTCTGTTACCGGCTCTACGTCGGGACTTCGCTGGGCGCGCTCGTTTTACAAGCCGGCGCCTGCCACCGCGCCTACCGGCACCACCGCGGTTAACTGGCGTTCGAGCATTACCACGGCATTTGTGACCACCAACTGGGCGGCCGGCTACACCCCGCTCAAGCAAGTATTGCCCATCCCGCAGACTGCACGGGACAACAACCCTAATCTGACGCAGAACGCCGGTTACTAACATAAACAGCCTTCGGTATCGGCGTCCGGCGCCTCAAATCACAGCACATGACTACATCACGCGGCTCGCTTTTGCTACTACTGGGCTTGGCAATGGGCAGCTCTTGCACCGCCCGGCCCCCGCAGGAAAAACCAGCCAGCCAGCCTGCAGCGGCTGCAGCCCCTGCGATTTCTGTGACCGAGCAGGCAGCCATGCAGGACAGCACCGCCGAAAAGATGCTGGTGTTCCAGCGCGCGATAGGTGGCTGGCCCAAGGCGGTAGGCAGTAAAAAAGTCGACTACAAGCACCCGCTAAGCCCGGCTGAGCGGGCTGCTACGCTGGCCGACAAAAACCGCAACGACGCCACCATCGACAACAACGCCACAAGCCGCGAAATCATCTACCTGGCCCAGGCGTACCAAAAAACCAACAACCCGGCCTACCGCCAGGGCGCCGAAAACGGCATCCGCTTTTTGCTGAAAATGCAGTACGCCAACGGCGGCTTTCCGCAGTATTACCCCGATTTCAGCAACTACCGCCACCAAATTACCTACAACGACAACGCCATGATTCGGGTGTTGGAAGTGCTGCGCAGCGTGGCCCGGCAAAAAGCGCCATTTACTGGCCTCGATGCCGCGCTGCCGGCGCAGGCGCAGGCTGCCGTTGACAAAGGCGTTGACTGCATCCTGAAAACGCAATACAAGCGCAAGGGCGTGCTGACTGCCTGGTGCGCGCAATACGACGAAAAAACGCTGCAGCCGGCTAAGGCCCGTGCCTTTGAACTGGCCTCGCTGAGTGGCGACGAATCGGTGGAAATTGTGCGGTTTCTGATGGGCGTAGAGAACCCATCGCCGGCCGTGAAAACGGCTATTGAAAGCGCCGTGGCCTGGTTCGAAAAGGTGGCCATCAAGGGCATGACCGTGAAGGAAATTGCCGCTCCGCAGGAGAAGTCGGGCCGCGACCGGGTGATGGTGCCCGAAGCGGGCTCCACCATCTGGGCGCGCTTTTACGAGCTGGATACCGACCGGCCCATTTACGTGGGCCGCGACAGCCAAGTGCATTACCAGCTCAGCGAGATTGAGAACGAGCGCCGCGCCGGCTATCTCTACGCCGGTACTTGGCCCGAAAAATTATTGACCAAAGATTACCCAGCCTGGCAAAAGCGGGTGAGTACGGGAGAGAAGAAGTAAGCCCCGACTCTAGTTTCGCCCAAGCACTAACCATTAGTCTCATTGTGATACATGGACACTCTGAATAAACAACGGGCCTTGGCCGCGCCCAGCACGACGGCCCCAGTGTCCTGGCCCACGGCCGAGCTACTGGCCCTCCCCGAGAAGGTACTGCAATTTGGCACCGGCGTGCTGCTGCGCGGCCTGCCCGATTTCATGATTGACGAAGCCAACCGCAAGGGCGTGTTCAACGGCCGCATTGTGGTGGTGAAGAGCACCGATGGCGGCGACGCCACCGCCTTCGAGCGCCAGGATGGCCTGTACACGGTGTGCATCCGCGGCGTTGACGACGGCAAGCCCGTGGAAGAAAACGTGGTGTGCAGCTGCATCAGCCGCGTGCTGTCGGCCAAAAGCCAGTGGGCCGAGGTACTGGAATTCGCCAAAAGCCCCGACCTGCAAGTCGTCATTTCCAACACGACTGAGGTTGGGATTCAGCTGGTGAACGAGGACATTCACCTCACGCCGCCGTCCTCGTTTCCGGGCAAGCTGCTGGCCGTGCTCTACGCACGCTTTGAAGCCTTTAAGGGCGACCCCAACCGCGGTTTGGTGGTGGTGCCTACCGAACTAATTCCCGACAACGGCCGCAAGCTCGAAGCCATTGTGCTGGAGCTGGCGCACCGCAACGACCTTGGCAGCGCCTTCATCGACTGGCTCGAATCGGCCAACTCGTTCTGCAATACGCTGGTCGACCGCATTGTGCCGGGCAAGCCCGACGATGCGACCTATGCGCAATTGCAAGCCGACCTCGGCTATAAAGACGACCTGCTGACCGTGGCCGAAGCCTACTCGCTCTGGGCCATTGAGGGCAATGACCGGGTGAAGGAAGTCCTGTCGTTTCATCCGGCTGCCGGCGTAGTGATTCGGCCCGATATCACATTGTTTCGCGAGTTGAAGCTGCGCCTGCTCAACGGCACGCATACTTTGAGCTTTGCCTTGGCCCACCTCATGGGCTGCACCACCGTGCGCGAGGCGCTGGAGGACGAGGGCCTAGCGCGCTTTATCCACAACCTGATGCTGGCCGATTTGCTGCCCGGCATCCCGTATAATGTGGATGAGAAAGTAGGCCAGCGCTTTGGCATGCAGGTGCTCGACCGCTTCCGAAACCCCTTTCTGGAGCACCGCTGGCTGTCCATTGCCATGCAGGGCACCATGAAAATGCAGATGCGCAACGTGCCCACACTGCTGCATTATTACCAGCAGCACAGCGCCGTGCCGCACTACATTGCTTTGGGCTTTGCGGCCTACCTGCTGTTCATGCGCAACACGGCCACCGGTCCAAGCACGGGCGAGGGCGAAGCCAACGGCAAGTCCTACACCATTCAGGACGACCGCGCCGGCTACTTTGCCGACCTCTGGGCCCGCTTTTCGCCGGAGGAACTGGCCACGGCCGCACTGCGCAATACCGCGCTCTGGGGCACCGACCTCACCCGCCTGCCTGGTTTTGCCGAGAAGGTGAGCCAGTACCTGACGCAGTTGTTGGAAGAGGGCGCCCCGGCTACCTTGGCGGCGTTTTTCACCAAAAAAACAGCTCTGGCCAATTAATTTCAACCAACCGGTCAACGTGCACATCTGCCGTCGGCGCAAAAGAAACGCCTGTCTGAGGAGTAATTCGACTGATTGAATTAGTTATGGTAGGAGCGACGCTTGCCTACGGCGACCGATGGTTCAACTTCGCTCCGCATAACGTTTTAAAGTAGAAAACTGTGAAACATCAAGTTGCCCGCATTCACCCCGCCGATAACGTACTGGTTGCCTTAGTCGACCTGCCGATTGGCACCGAAGTGCCTTGGGAAAATGGTTTTGTGACCACTAGCGAAGCCATCCCGGCCAAGCACAAGCTTGCACCCCTGGGCCTGACCGCTGGCCAGACCGTCACCATGTATGGCGTACTGGTGGGTACCGCCCGCGAGGACATCCGCCCCGGCGGCCGCCTCACCACTGCCAACATCAAGCACGCCACCAATAGCTACGACGAGCACGCGCAGAAGCGCGCCGCCTGGCAGGCCCCCGATGTAAGCGCCTGGCAGGAACGCACGTTCCAGGGCTACCACCGCGCCGATGGCCGCGTGGGCACAGCTAATTACTGGCTGGTGATTCCGCTAGTGTTCTGCGAGAACCGCAATATCCAAGTGCTGCAGGATGCCTTGATAACCGACCTTGGCTATGCCCGCCGCAAGAACTACCAGCCCGAAACCCGGAAGCTGGTGGAGCTGATGCAGGCCGGCCGCTCGGTAGAGGAAATTCTGAGCGCCGACCTGGCCGCTGGCGAAGACGCGGCTCGCAGCACGCGCCCGTTCCCGAACGTGGATGGAATTCGCTTCCTTTCGCACGAAGGCGGCTGCGGCGGCATCCGTCAGGACGCCCAAACGCTTTGTGGCCTGTTGGCTGGCTACATCACGCACCCCAACGTGGCCGGTGCCACGGTGCTCAGCCTCGGCTGCCAGAACGCGCAGGCCAGCATGCTCCAGGACGAAATTGCGAAGCGTGACCCGAACTTCTCGAAGCCGCTCTACATCCTCGACCAGCAGAAGCTTGGTACGGAGGAGAATCTCATTAGCACAGCCCTGCGCCAAACGTTTGCGGGGCTGATGATTGCCAACCAGGCCCGCCGTGAGCCTGCTCCGCTGAAGGCCCTCAACATTGGCTTGGAATGCGGCGGCTCCGACGGCTTCTCCGGCATCTCGGCCAACCCGGCCCTGGGCCACGTTTCCGATATGCTGGTGGCGCTGGGCGGCTCCGTCATCCTGGCTGAGTTCCCGGAGCTGTGCGGCGTGGAGCAAGAGTTGGTGGACCGCAGCGTAGAACCTGCCATTGCCGAGCGGTTCAGCAGCCTAATGAAGGCGTATGGCGACAGCGCCATTGCCGTGGGCTCGGGCTTCGACATGAACCCTTCGCCGGGCAACATTCGCGACGGTTTGATTACCGACGCCATGAAGTCGGCCGGTGCAGCCCGTAAGGGCGGTTCGTCGCCCGTAGTGGCCGTGCTCGACTACCCGGAACTGGTAACCAAGCCCGGGCTGAACCTGCTCTGCACGCCCGGCAACGATGTAGAATCGACCACGGCCGAAGTAGGCTCAGGGGCGAACATCGTATTGTTCACCACGGGCTTGGGCACGCCCACCGGCAACCCCATTGCTCCGGTTATCAAAGTAGCCAGCAACACAGCCCTCGCCAAGCGCATGCCCGACATCATTGACCTGAACACCGGAACGGTGATTGACGGCGAAGAAACCATCGAGCAAGCCGGCGAGCGCATTCTCGATTACGTCATCCGGGTAGCCAGCGGCGAAGAAGTAGCTGCCGTACGCCACGACCAGACCGACTTCATTCCGTGGAAGCGGGGGGTAAGCTTGTAATCAATTCGTGTCTGTCATCCTGAGCAGCGCGAAGGACCTTCTTGCCGAGGTACAGGTGGCAGTAATTATTTGCTACTGCTACCGTGATAAGGTCCTTCGCTGCGCTCAGGATGACAAATGCTACTTATTTGCGCAACCGTTTTCGTTAATAAATCCCGAAAGCAAGAGCCTTTAAAACCAATACGGCCCTAGCGGAGGCCTACCTTCGGGTCCCGAAGCATCTGCACTATCAGGGTTCCCACCCATCCTAAATTCTCGTTGCTTATGAAGCCTTTCCTCTCCGACGATTTTCTGCTGCAAACCGCTACGGCCAGCACACTCTACCACGAGTATGCCAAGCAGATGCCCATCATCGACTATCATAACCACCTGCTGCCCGACCAGATTGCGGAGGACAAGCAATTCGAGAATATCACCCAAATCTGGCTCTACGGCGACCATTACAAATGGCGCGCCATGCGGGCCAACGGCATTCCCGAGCGTTACATCACCGGCGATGCTTCGGACTGGGAAAAGTTTGAGAAGTGGGCCGAAACGGTGCCCTACACGCTGCGCAACCCCTTGTACCACTGGACGCACCTGGAGCTGCGCCGTTATTTCGGCATCACCGAGCTGCTGAATAAGGACAGCGCCCGCCGCATCTACGACGAGTGCAACGCCAAGCTGCAAACGCCGGAATACTCGGTGCAAAACCTGCTGAAAATGATGCAGGTGGAAACCCTTTGCACCACCGACGACCCTGCCGACTCGCTGGAGTACCACAAGGCGCTGGCCGCCTCCGGCTTTGCCGTGAACGTGCTGCCCACTTTCCGCGCCGACAAGGCAATGGCTCCGGAATCTGCCGCAGCATATAACCAATACCTCGATAAGCTGGGTGCAACTGCCGAAGTGGAAATCCGCACGTTCGCCGACCTCGAAAAGGCCTTGCGTCTGCGCCACGATTTTTTCGCTAGCGTGGGTTGCCGCTTGTCGGACCACGGCCTGGAGCAGATTTACGCTGCCGGCTACACCGATGCGGAAATTGACGCCATCTTCGCGAAAGTGCGCGGCGGCGCGGAGTTGACTGCTGATGAGTTGCTGAAATTCAAATCGGCCATGCTGGTGCTGCTGGCCGTGCTGGACTGGGAAAAGGGCTGGACGCAGCAGTACCACATCGGCGCGCTGCGCAACAACAACTCCCGCATGCTCCGTGAGCTGGGCCCCGACACGGGCTGGGACAGCATCGGCGACTTCTCGCAGGGCCGCGCCCTTTCCACCTTCCTCGACCGCCTCGACGGCCAGGACAAGCTGGCGAAAACCATCATCTACAACCTGAACCCGGCCGATAATGAACTGATTGCCACGATGATTGGCAATTTCAACGACGGCTCGGTGGCCGGTAAGATTCAGTTCGGCTCCGGCTGGTGGTTCCTCGACCAGAAGGATGGCATGGAGAAGCAGATGAATGCTTTGAGCAACATGGGCTTGCTTTCGCGCTTTGTGGGCATGCTCACCGATTCGCGCAGCTTCCTCTCGTACCCGCGCCACGAGTATTTCCGCCGCGTGCTCTGCAATCTGCTCGGCAACGACGTGGAGAACGGTGAATTACCCGCCGACCTGGAACTGCTGGGCACGATGGTGCAGAACATCTGCTACGGCAATGCCAGCGAGTATTTCGGCTTTGGCAAAGTGGCCGAAGCAGCGGCCGTAACGGCGTAATTAAGGCGTAATTAATTTATAAAAGCACGTCATGCTGAGCGTAGTCGAAGCATCTCGCGTGTGGTAGTAACTCAATCGTTGAACGATGCGAGCGAGATGCTTCGGCTACGCTCAGCATGACGTTCTTCTAAGTCCCCAAAGCATGAAGCAAGTTGTCACGTTCGGCGAAATCATGATGCGGCTGTCGCCGCCGCTGAACTACCGGTTCGCGCAAACCCAAAGCCTGGAAATCGTTTACGGGGGCGGCGACGCCAATGTGGGCGCCTCGCTGGCCAGCTTGGGCGTGCCTGCCGCTCACGTTACCTGCTTCCCGGCCAATGACCTGGGCCATGCGGCCGCCCAGCATTTCCGCGCCCTGGGCGTGAACATGGATGCCACCGTTTACAAGGGGGACCGTCTGGGGCTGTATTTTTTGGAAGTAGGCGCAGGCATGCGCGCCAGCAAAGTGGTGTACGACCGGGCCAATTCGGCCTTCGCGCACCTCGACCCGGCTGCGTTTAACTGGGATGAAATCCTGAAAGATGCCGGTTGGCTGCACTGGACGGGCATCACGCCCGCCATCTCGGCCACCACGGCCGAGGCCACGCGCCAGGCCATTGCCGCCGCGCGCCGCTTGGGCATCACCGTTTCGGCTGATGTAAACTATCGCCGCAACCTGTGGCAGTATGGCCAAACGGCGCAGGCCGTGATGTCGGAGCTGGTGGAAGGCTGCGACGTGGTGGTGTGCTCCGAAAACGACGCCGAGGACCTGTTTGGCATTGTCCCGCTGCCGGGTACCGACAACAAGTTCGTATCCGTGGCGCAGCAGGTGATGGCGCGGTTCCCACAAATCAAGCAGGTAGTGACTACCCGCCGCAAAACCCACAGCGCTTCGCACAACGGGCTGAAAGGTGTTTTTTACGACGGCCAGCAGTTCCTCGAAACCGTCACCTACGACATCAACCCTATTGTGGACCGCATTGGCGGGGGCGATGCCTTCATGGCCGGTTTTATCTACGGCTCGCTCACGTACAATAACCCGCAGCAAGCCCTTACCTTCGGGGTAGCTGCATCGGCCCTCAAGCACACCATCCACGGCGACATCAACCTGGTAACGGTGGCTGAAGTCGAAGAAATCATGAAAGGCAACACAAGCGGCCGACTACTTAGATAGTTAGCTATTGGCTGATGGCAGTTAGCTGTTAGCTTTTTCCGTTATTTCAATTATGCAGAACACTAACAGCCAACAGCTAACAGCTAACAGCTCAAAATTGGATACCCTTGCCACGCTGTTGCGCTACCCGGTAGTGCCGGTGTTTTACCACGCCGATGTGGCCTATGCGCAGCGCATGTTGCAGGCTTGCTACGCGGGGGGCATTCGGGTGTTTGAATTTACCAACCGGGGCGAGAATGCATTGGCCGTTTTCAGTGAGCTGCAAGCCTTTGTGCAGGAAAATTGCCCGGACATGGTGCTGGGCATTGGCACGCTTTTCACGGCCCAGCAGGCCGAGCAGTTCATTGCGGCCGGTGCGGCGTTTGTGGTGCAGCCCTGCGCCACGGCCGAAGTAGCCGAAGTGTGCCGCGCCCACGACATTCCGTGGCTACCCGGCGCCCTCACCCCCACCGAAATCTACCAGGCCAGCAAAATGGGCGCAGCCGTGGTGAAAATATTCCCCGGCAACATTGTAGGCCCAGACTATGTGAAAGCTCTGCGCGGCCCCATTCCCCACATCAAGCTCATGGTGACGGGCGGCGTGGAGCCTACCGAAGCCAGCGTCAGTGCCTGGTTTGGTGCGGGCGTGAATGCGGTCGGGATGGGCTCGCAGCTCTTTAAAAACGCCGACGATACCGATGCCTTATCCGCCAGCATCAGTGAGCTGATGCAGTTTGTCGAAACCCTGAAGAAATAAGACGTACCGGGCCGGGGCTTGCGCCCTGGTCTGTTTCCCGCCGCGAGTATTGCCCCTGGCTTAAAATTCCCGAACTCGATGATGCCTTCGCCCACCCAATTGCCGCCCGCTTCCCCGCTGGCGACGGCAAATGCCGCCATCGGCAAATACCGCTGGACTATTTGTTCGCTGGTATTTTTCGCCACCACCATCAACTACCTCGACCGGGCAGTTATCTCGCTGCTGAAGCCCTACCTGGAGAAGGAATTCCACTGGAATTCGGGCGACTACGCCAATATCGAGCTGGCGTTCAAAGTGGCTTATGCATTTGGCATGATGGGCGTGGGGCGCATCATCGACAAGCTCGGCACCAAAATGGGCTACGCCCTCTCTACCTTCCTGTGGAGCTTGGCGGCCATGGGCCATGCCTTGGTAACCACCACGTTAGGCTTTAGTGTGGCGCGGGCTTTTCTGGGCATCACGGAGGCCGGCAATTTCCCCGCCGCCATCAAAACCACCGCCGAGTGGTTCCCGCAGAAGGAGCGGGCGCTGGCCACGGGCATCTTCAATTCGGGTTCGAACGTGGGGGCCATCGTGGCTCCTATTGCGGTACCCTTTATCGCGGAAAATTACGGGTGGCAGTGGGCTTTCATCATCACGGGGGCACTGGGCTTTGTCTGGCTGGTATTGTGGTTTGTGGTGTACGAAGTGCCCGCCCGGCATGCCAAGCTCAGCAAAGCCGAGTTCGACTACATCCACACCGACGTGGACGATATGGCCGCCGTGGCGGTCGAAAACGAGGCTAAAATCACTTGGACCCAATTGTTGAAAGTCCGGCAGACCTACGCCTTCATTTTCGGCAAATTCCTGACGGACCCCATCTGGTGGTTCTACCTGTTCTGGTTGCCCGATTTCCTGACCAAGCAGTACGGGCTGAAAGGCACCCAGATTTCGCTGCCGGTGGCCATTGTGTACATTCTGTCGAGTGTGGGCAGTATTGGCGGCGGCTGGTTGCCGATGCGATTCATCAAGAGCGGTATGCCAGCTTTCCGGGCCCGCAAAATGGCCATGCTGTTCATTGCCTTCTGTGTGCTGCCCATTGTGTTTGTGCAGTACCTGGGGCAGATTGACATGTGGCTGGCCGTGCTGGTTATCGGCATTGCGGCGGCGGCGCACCAGGCGTGGAGCGCCAATATCTTCTCCACGGCATCCGATATGTTTCCCAAGCGGGCCGTGGCTTCGGTCACGGGTTTGGGCGGCATGGCCGGCGGACTCGGGGGCATCCTGCTCACGGCCTTGGTGCAGAAGCGCATGTTTGTGTACTACGAAAGCATCGGGCAGCTCAACAAGGCCTATTTCATCATGTTCCTCATCTGCGGCGGGGCCTACCTGCTGGCGTGGTTGCTGATGCAATTCTTTGCGCCCCACATGAAAATGGTGCGCTTCGACGAGTCGGATAATGCCTAGCCGCCGACCTTATTCTGGTAGTTAAAAACGGTTTGTCTCTGCCGTTGCCCTCCAGCAGCGCGGGACGCTACATGCCTCCTTCAGCCCATCACCCTTATGAGCAGCGTTGAGAATGACATCAAAGCATTGGAGCGGCAGCGCTTTGATGCTCAAGTAAGTAAAGACCTCGGAGTACTGGATAAGATATTTGCCGACGACTTGGTTTATACCCATTCCAACGGCTTGGAGCACAACAAGGCCGAATACCTGCAAAGCATTCGGGACGGCAGTAGCGAGTACCTGCATGTCGACATTGAAGCCCTGGCCGTGCGCCCCTATAATGACGGCAACACGGCGGTGGTGAACGGAACAGTCCTCATCACGCTGCCTGCCAAGCCCGACGGCAGTACCAATTCCACCCACATCAAGTATGCGGTGGTGTACATCAACAAGCCATCCCACGGCTGGCAGTTGGTGCTGTGGCATGCTCAGAAACAAGCTTTTTAGAGCGGTTGTCGGGTTGGTGTATAGTAGCGCGAACTGTGCAGTTCGCGTCCTAGAACGAGCTAGCGGCGCGGGGACGCGAACTACACAGTTCGCGCTACTGACTGTCGTCTGTATACCAACTTGAGAACCGCTTTAAATTAAGCGGTTGCGGAAATGAGCGGTGCATTTCGTGGCACGAGCTGCGCACCGGCTCATCCGTCACTTATTCTCATTTGATTATCGAAAAATTCTTACCCAACCCTATGTCTCCGTCTAAGGAAAATACATTGGCCACCCCGGTCGGTACCACGCTGGAACGCTACATCAACCGCAAACAGTCAGAATTCGCCTATGCGACCGGCGAGCTGAGCCAATTATTGCGCGACATTGCCCTGGCTGGCAAAATCGTAAACCGGGAAGTAAATCGGGCGGGTCTTTCGCGCATCACAGGTGCCATGGGCGAGAAAAACGTGCAGGGCGAGCAACAGCAGAAGCTTGACGTGGAAGCCAACATTCGCTTCGTGCGGGCCCTCACCAACGGCGGCGAAGCCTGCGCTGTGCTCTCGGAAGAAGACGAGGAGATTATTCAGACCGGCAACCATTACGGCAAGTACGTGGTGGCCATCGACCCGCTTGATGGCTCCTCGAATATTGACGTGAACGTCAGCATCGGGACTATTTTCAGCATTTACCGCCGGGTGTCACGCATTGGCGGGCCGGCCCGTAAGGAAGACTTTCTGCAGGGCGGCCGGGCCCAGGTAGCCGCTGGGTACATTTTGTACGGGTCCAGCACCATGCTGGTGTACACCACCGGGCACGGCGTGACGGGCTTTACCTACGAAAACTCGTTGGGTGAATTCTTTCTCTCGCACCCCGATATCAAAATTCCCCGTCAGGGCCCGGTATTTTCCTGCAACGAAGGCAACTGGTTTGATTACCCCGAGTTTGTCCGCACCTTCCTGACTACCTGCAAGGAGCGCCGCCTTTCGGCTCGCTACGTAGGCTCTCTCGTGGCCGATTACCACCGCAACCTGTTCACGGGTGGCATCTACCTCTACCCGCCCACCGTGGCCAAGCCCAGCGGCAAGCTGCGCCTGCTCTACGAAGGCTACCCCCTAGCTTTCCTCATTGAGCAAGCCGGCGGCATGGCCGTGACCGGAGCCGATGTGGTGCTTGACGTGCACCCCACCGCCGACCTGCACCAACGGGCTCCGCTCTTCGTGGGCTCGGCTGAGCTGGTGCAGGAGTTGCAGGCCGTGGCTGCGCTGTAGGACCCTATTGCTGCACCTAAGTAGTCAGCCTGACGGCCTTATTGAATTAGAGCCCTTCTGCACGAGAGCTTCAAAGCCCGAATCAGCTTTACTGCACCGGTGGCTGCTCCAGTACTTCGTTCTGCCACAGCAGCTGTTCGTTGCTGATGGGGTAGGGGACGCCGTTGCGAATGGCTTGGAATACGGCCTCGAACAGGCCCATGTAGTTGCCGGGAATGGATGGGTCGGGGGTGGTCGTCAGCGTGCCATCGGCTTGCGCCAGGGTGAGCTGGCCCTGTTGGCCGGGCTTTTCGTGGCCGTATTCGGGAGCGGTGGGGCCGATGCCTTGCTGCAACTGGGCTTCCTGCACGTCGGTGCGGCCTTTTTGGTAGCTGCCCAGGGTGCCGTGCAGCACGTAGGCCGGGCCGGGGGCTGCCACCAGCAGGCTGGATGTCAGCCACACGTGGAGGTTGTTGGGGTAGCGCAGGTGGAAATTGAAGAAGTCATCAACCCGGGTATGGGGCCGGTAGTGGCCACTGGTTTTCTCGGCGCCGAGCGGGCGGCCAAACAGGCTGATGGCCTGGTCGAGGATGTGCGGGCCCAGGTCGTAGAGCAGGCCGCTGCCGGGCAAAGGGTCTTCCTTGAACTTCTTAGGGTTCAGCGTGGGCTTGTACCGGTCGTAGCGAATGTGCACTTCGATGAGCTGGCCCAACTGCCCGCTTTCCACCACGCGGCGCACGGCGCCGAAGTCGCTGTCCCAGCGGCGGTTCTGGTAGGCCAGCAGGTGGCGGCCGGTATCCTGGGCCAGCGCCAACAGCTCCTGAAGCTGCGCGAGCGAGGCGGCCACCGGCTTTTCCAGCAGAACGTGCTTACCGGCGCGCAGGGCCTGGCTGGCCAGGTCGAAGTGGGTGTAGCTGGGCGTATTCACCACCACCAACTCGATGGCCGGGTCGGCCAGCAGCTCGGCAACGCTGCCGTAACTGCGAATGTGCGTGTAGTCGTGGTGCATGCGCTGCTCGGTGCGCTCCACCACGGCCTGCATGTCGAAGCCGGGGTGCGCGGCGAGAAACGGAGCCTGAAACAGCTTGCCCGACATGCCATAGGCAAGCAGCGCGGTGCGGATAGGAGAGGTCGGGGTCATGGCTCAAATGTAAAGCCGCGGGCCTTACTACAGCTGGCAAAACCTGGCTTGTGGCACGGGTGCGGTCCTCCCGGTTATTGGTAAATAGGCTGTAGTTCCGGGAATGCAAATGGAAAAGCGGCTGATAATCAGCGGCTGCGGCACAGTTTTTTCAAGGTACAGTAAATTGCTTTTTTGATTGTGCCTAACTTGTACCGGGTTTTTAGCGCAATGTTGGGCACTATCCTTCGTGCCAGGCGTTTGCGGTAGAAAAGCAGCCCGTCCGGCCGGGTACGTGTCGTTGCCTGCTAACGCACGCCTGAGGGACGGGTTGGGTGTGGCGATATTTACAAGATTGGGGCGGCCCGCGGCTTGCTGAGCAAGCCAAACTTCCAGGATAAACTGAGTCTATGAAGCGAATAGTTGTTCTCCTTACTGCCTGGTTAGGCGTGTTGCTCAGCAACACGGCAATGGTCCAGGCCCAGACGAAACCGGCGCCTCCGCCCGGCGACGCGGCCCCGCGCTACCAGCCGGGCAAGCTCTCCACCGACCCGGCCCAGTACATCAACGATGTGCAGAGCATGATGATTAGCACCAACAATGCCGCGGCCCGTGCCCTCGCCGTGCGCCTGAAGGAATTGTGGGCGTCGAACCGGCTTACTTCTTCGCAGCAGGCCCGCATTGTGGCGCTCTCGCAAACCATGCTGGCCAAGAAGTTTCGGCCCCGGCCGCACTTTGAGGCCCTGTTTGGCGCGATAGTGGGCGGCAAGCTGACCAGCAAGCTCAGCGACCAGCAGATGGACCAGTACCTCGACGTGCTGGGCCAGACGCTGGAAAAAGAAGCTCCGACCGAAACGGAGAAATTCATGTTCAGCACCAACCGTTTTCTCAACGGCGGCTACCTCTACCGTTCGGGCTACAACTCGCTGCGCGTGATGGGCGGCACCATTTCGTTTGCGTACTCGCCCAATACCGCGCCGGCGCCTTCCAACCTGGAATTTGGCGCCCCCGAGCCAGCCCCCAAGGAGGAGCCGCTGCCGGCCGCGCCCAAGCCCACCGCCAAAAAACCGGTAGCGGCCAAACCGGCCGCAAAACCTGCTCCCAAGCCCGCCCCCAAGAAAAAACCCAGCAGCGGCTGGGACACGGCCGATATGTGGTCATCGCCTTCGGCAAGCGGCTGGGGCGACTCCGACGACGGCTGGGGCACGCCCGTTAAGAAAAAAGCGCCGGCCAAAAAGCCCGCCGCTACCGCCGCCAAACCCACGCCCGGCGCGCCGGCTGCCAAGGACGCTGCGCCGGTGGCCAAAGCCTCCGATTTTGATGCGCCCGCGCCTTCCTTCACGCCAGCCCCAACGTATGACGAGTACTTGGCGCCGCCTGCCCGCGGCGCCGTGCTCGTGGTGAAGGATGCCGACTTGTCGATGTCCACAGCCGGCGACTCGGTGGTGCTGAAAAAGGTGAGCGGCACGGCCGTGCCCAGTTCCAACCGCTTCATTGCCACCAGTGGCCAGCTAGCCTGGACCATTAAAACCAACCCGGTCACGGCCGACATGACGGGGTTTGATTTCGATATCACGAAGCCGGAATTTAAAGCCCAGCCGGTGATGCTTACCTACCCGGCCGTGCTGGAAGCCCCGGTGAAAGGCGCGCTTAGCTACAAGAGCGTGCGGCGCAAGCCCGGTGCGCCCGACACGGGCTACCCGCGTTTTATCTCGCTCACCAACGATGCCCGCATCAAAAACCTCGGCGACAATATTCAGTACCGGGGCGGGCTTTCGATGGCCGGTGGCCGCATTCTCAGCGCCGCGCTCGATGGTTCGCTGTCCAACCTGATGGTGAGCCTCGACGGGAAGCCAAAATTCAAAGCCGCTTCGCGGGCCTATGTGCTGAGCGATACGGTGATTACGGCTACGCGGGCCGCGGTGACCATTTACGAAGGCGCCAAAGACTCGGTGACGCACCCCGGCGCCGAGCTGAAGTACTCCAAAACCAAGCAGCAGCTCAAGCTGGTGCGGGAGGAAGGCCTGTACAAGAACACGCCCTACAGCGACTCCTACCACCAGATGGACATTCGCACCGAAGCCCTGACCTGGAACCTGCGGCAGCCCGTTATCGACTTCGCGGTGCTGTCGTCGAAAAACCAGCGCAGCGCCGATTTTGAAAGCAAGGAGTTTTTCACCAACACGCGCTACCAGCAGCTCAAAAGCATCAACCGGCTGCACCCGCTGCAAATGGTGGTGGGCTACAGCCTGACCCACGGCGGCGTGCGCACCATCAACGTGGCTACGCTGGCTGAGGAGCTGAAAACGTCGGTGGCCAACATGCGTACCGACATGGCCGGCTTGGCCCGCGACGGCTACGTGGCCTGGAACTCGCAAACCGGCGACGTGACCATTCTGCCCAAAGGGCTGCACTACGTAGGCTCGGCCCGCGATAAGAAGGACTTCGACCACATTGCCATCAAGTCGCTGTCGGGCACGGGCCGCAACGCCACGCTCAACCTCAACACCAACGAGCTGCTGGTGCGTGGGGTGAACCGGTTCAACTTTTCCGACGACTCGGCCACGGTGTTTGTGCAGCCGGACAGCTCCATTATCCGCATCGGCAAAAACCGAAACATTGCCTTCAACGGCACGGTGGTGGCATCGTCGATGCGCTTCCGGGGCCGGGAGTTCAAGTTTGACTACGATGGGTTCTTCATCGACATGGCCAAAATTGACTCCATCGTCATTCGCAGCGAAACCAAAGATGCCAAGGGCAAGCCCACCGGCAAGCACGCCGACTTCGCTCTTACCAATAAAGGCAAGGTCTCAACCGGCCGCTTGTTCATCAACGACCCCAAAAACAAATCGGGCCGCAAGAAAAAGCCGCAGTACCCGGCCTTTGACTCCAAGAGCGGCGCCAACGTGTACTTCGGCAAGCAGGACGTGCTGGGCGGCGCCTACGACTCCACGATGGTGTTCGATATTCCGCCTTTCAAGCTCGACTCGCTCAACAAGCTAAGCAAGGCGGCGTCGGGCTTCGATGGGACCTTCCGCAGTGGGGGGATTATCCCCGACTTAAAAACCAAGCTCACCATGCAGCCCGATGGCTCGCTGGGCTTCAGCTACGATGTGCCCAAGGAAGGCTTCCCGCTTTACAAAGGCCGGGGCCGCGTGTACAACAAGGTGAAGATGGACGGCAAAGGCCTGCAGGCCGATGGTACCATCACTTACCAGTCGGGCACGTTCACCTCGAACCAGTTCGTGTTCTATCGCGACTCGGTGGTGACGGTGGGCAAAACCGGCGCCATAGCCGCCAAAAAAGCCGACGGCGTAGACGTGCCGAAGATGACGCTGCCCACTGGTTACCTCATGAACTGGAACGTGCGCCAGGATTCCATGTACCTGACCACGCCGCGCTCCGGCGACCCCATTCACCTCTACGGCGCCGCGCCCGACCCCAAAAGCAAAACGCCAGCGGCCGGCTATACCTTCAAAGGCACGGCTTTGCTCACGTCCAAGGGGGCGGGCGGCAACGGCCGCTTAGATGGCCCGCAGTCCTTTATCAAGTCGCCGGAATTCACCTTCAAGTCTGACAGCTACTCCGGGCGTCGGGCGGCGCTTAGCGTGAAGTCGGCCGAAACCAACAAGCCCGCGCTCACGGCCAACGACGTGGCGTTTGAGTATGACATGAAGCGCGGCTTTGCCGATTTCAAGCGCGAGGAAGGCAGCACGGCCAGCATCGACTTGCCCTACTCGAAGTTTAAAACCACGCTGAGCGGCGGGCGCTGGGACTTCAAGAAGAAGCTGGTGAAGCTGCGCGTGGCGGCCAATGCCGACTCCACCAAGTCGTACTTCTACTCCACCAATCCCGACCAGTACGGGCTGAAGTTCAAGGCTTCTACCGGCGTGTACGACTTGGCCAAATACCAGATGAAAGTGGGCGGCGTGCCCTACATCGCCTCGGCCGATGCCTGGGTGGTTCCCGATTCGGGCAAGGTGAGCATCGGGGCCAATGGCCGCCTGGGGCAACTCAAGCGGGCCGGCCTGCTGCTCGATTCGCTGGCCAAATTCCACAAGCTCTACAACGGCAACATCCAGGTGCTGTCGAAGGCGGCGTTTAGCGGCAACGCGCTCTACGGGTTTAAAACCGCGCGCGACTCGGTGGCCTTGAAGTTTAGCAACTTCCAGTCCGACTCAACTTCTTTGCTGGCCGTGAAAGGTAAAAAAGGGTTTCTGAAGAAGAAAGAGGACGTGGAAGGAGCCACGCCCACCGGTCCGCCCACCATTGCGGTGGCCAACGTCGATGCCAGTCTGAAGTTCAAAATCACGCCGCGCATCGGTTACCGGGGCGGCGTGCAGCTGAACTCCCAGCGGCGCGGCTTCGTGTTTGATGGCCAGGTGCAGCTGCAGTTTGGCAAGAACACCAACGCCGAATGGATTGCGGTGAAGGACTCCATCGACCCCAAAAACTTCAGCATGAACCTGGCGGGCATCAAAGCCGAGGACGGTACCCCGCTCATGACCGGCCTGTTCATGTCGGACCAAAGCAATAAGGTGTACCCGCTTTACGCGTCCACCGTGCCCAACCCGACCGATGTGCCCATTTTCAGAGTGGAAGGCAAGCTGCGCTTCGACAACAAGAAAGGCATCTACAGCATCTCGAGCACCGACCCGACCGACGTGAATGCCTACGAGGGCGCCGTGCTGACCTACCGCGATACCACCAACTCGCTGAGCTTCCGCGGGCCCATGAGCTTCATCAACTCCAGCAAGGACTACAAGATGATGGGCAGTGGCGTGGGCACGGCCAACCCCGACAGCGCCCGCTACAACATCAACGCGCTGATGGGCCTCGACATCGTGATGCCCGCCAAAGCCATCGACGCCATGGGCACCGAACTGGCCACCGTAACCAAAAATTCGCCCGAAGCCCTGGACGGTGGCACCGACGAGCTGTACAAGCTGGCCCAGTTCATCGGCGACAAAGGCGTGGAATCGTACACCATGCACAAAGGAGCGGCCGAGCCGCTGGCCAAGCTCTCGCCCAAGCTAGCGGGCCACACCATCTTGCTGAGCAAGGTGAACCTGCGCTGGAATGATAAAAAGCGGGCCTGGTACTCGGTGGGCCAGCTGGGCCTGGCGGGCGTGGGCAAGCAGAGCATGAACGCGCTGATTAACGGCTATGTGGAAATCCGGCGCGAAAATTCGACCGACCTGGTCGAAATCTACCTGGAGCCCGAGCCCCAGGTGTGGTACTACTTCAAGTACAACAACAACGTGCTGCTGACCAAGTCGCAAAACGAAACCTTCGATGCCGAAGTCGGCAGCAAAGCCAAAGGCGACTTCAACACCGCGACCAGCTACGGCGTCTTCCTGGGCGATTATTCGGACGTCGATGCATTCCGTGCGCACTTCCTGAGAGACTACCTGGGCCAGAGCGGCAAACTGGCCGCCCGCCCCGCTGCCCCCGCACCTACCGGCAATTTCGACGTGCTGGAGACCAAGGGCAAGAAGAAGAAAAAAAGCAAGAGCGACGATGCGTTTGGCGGCAGCGAAGCCGATGCCAATGCCAACCCCGGCAGCGCCCCGGCCGATGCTCCCGAACCCGTCGTGACCAAGAAAAAGAAGAAAAGCAAGAGCGACGACCCCTTCGGCGATGCTCCGGCCGACGAGCCTGCCCCCGCTCCGGTGGTGAAGAAGGAAAAAGTGAAAGAGAAGGAGAAAACAGCGGATGCGCCCGCTCTAACCAACACCCCGGCCGCCGCAGCCCCCACCACTCCCACCCCGACGCCCCCTGCCCCGGCCGCTACCTCAACGCCTGCCGCTACTCCCGCCGCTTCTTCGCCTGCCGCTGCCGACGCCACTCCTGCGGCTACTCCTGCGGCTACGCCGCCCGTTGCAGCACCAACGCCTGCAGCCGAGCCAACTCCCGACCCGGCACAGACCAAAAAAGAGGCCGACCGCCAAGCGAAGGAGGCTGAAAAGGAAGCCGAGCGGCTGAAAAAGGAAGAAGAGAAAAAGAAGAAGGAAGAAGAAAAGAAGAAAAAGAAGGCGGCCGACGACCCCTTCGGCGACAGCTAAGCGACTTGGTTAGCCAGCCACTGAAAAAAAAGAACGTCATGCTTCGACCAGCGCAGCATGACGTTCTTTTGTGCGATTCCTGCCTCAATGCTTTCCATGAACATCCTCTACATTGCTTTTGCCCTCCTCGTCGCCTACCTGCTCGGCTCCATCCCCACGGCCCTGTGGGTGGGCCGCCGCTTTTTTAATCTGGCCGACATCCGGGAGCACGGCTCCGGCAATGCCGGCGCCACCAACACCTTCCGGGTGCTCGGCCCCAAGGCGGGCTCGGCCGTGCTGCTCATTGATGCGCTGAAGGGCTTTGTGGCGGCTTATTTCCTGCCGCAGTGGCTGGTGGCGCAGGGCGCCATCGCACCCGAGCACGAACTGTACTACCGCTTGGTCTGCGGCGCGCTGGCCGTTGTGGGGCACATCTACCCGGTGTTTGCGCAGTTTCGGGGCGGCAAGGGTGTGGCCACCATTCTGGGCATGATGCTGGGCGTGGCCCCGGCTACGGTGGGGGTGTGCATCCTGGCTTTCATCGCGATGCTGCTGCTGTTCCGCTTCGTGTCGCTGGCCTCGATGACGGCCGGCGTGTGTTTCGCGCTGCTGCAGCTGCTGCCCCAGTTCCGGCCGCAACAGCCGTTTCTGGTGTGGGTGGGGTTCGGGCTGGCGGCGCTGCTGATATACACCCACCGGGCCAATATCGGCCGGCTCAGGAGCGGGACCGAGAGCCGCGTGCCGCTGCCGTGGGCGAAGAAGTAGGGCGGTAGCGGTCTATTCTTTCTCCAACTGATGGTATAGCTCAGTCAAATCGACCGGCTCGTCCTTGAGCATTAAGGAGGCTGCTGTAGCTGCTAGTAGCGCTTTGGCTTGCGGGACTTCGGTAGCTTTCATAATAGGGCAGTTGAGCACCAGCGCCTGGTTATAGCAGATGGAAACCATGTAAAGCTGCTTCACCACTTTGCCTTTGCCCCGGAATGGCGTATCAAATTCCCAAGCCATAAACAGGTGATTGCCAGGATGCGTGAAAGCCGTCTTTTCATTAGCAACCGGCACTTTCAACTCGTTTTTAAAGTAGCCGGATTCGTGTTGCTGGTAGCTTATTAGAAACTTCTTCATGGTCTCTTCGGGCAAGTCCGTCACGTCGCCGTTGCTTCCATAGGCAATGGTAGTGGCCTGCAGAATCTGGCCATCTACTGTGATAAAATTGGGCGCTTTTTCCGTGGGCGGTACGACGTTTTTGCCCACGACGCGTACGGTGAAAGCGTGGCGCGTGCCATTATACACTAGGATGGCGCCCGTTTTGGTTTGCAGCAAAGCGGGCTTGAAGTCTTCGCCTCCATCCTGGGCAAACAGCGTAGCGGGCGATAGCAAAAGGAGGAAGCAAAAGAGGGATTTCATAACGATAGATGAGGCTAAATGGACAGCAAGTTAGCGTTATAAAGTTGGCTTATGGTTCTGATACCGATGAGCGTAATGCCGGCGCCAACGCCAAAATCATTCAGCAATGGGCCATTGCCACCACCACCAACACCTTTTACCTACACCTCTTCGAGAGCCCCGAGAAAGGCTGGGCTTTGGCCTTGAAATTCGGCGAGGAGATGATAAAGTAGCTGCGGCTTGGTGCCAAAGTGTAGTGAGCGCTAGCTTCGTGGGCATGGTTCGTTTCTTGCTCGTGGGGCTGGTGTTGCTACTGGCCCGGCCCGTCGCTGCCCAGCGCTACAACGTCAAGCTAGTCGCCCCACCCGCGGGCTTCACCTGGCAGCCGCTGCCCGAAAGCAAGGCCGCGGCGCTGCTGCCCGCCGGCTGGTACTACAAAGCCGAGGGCCAGAAAGGCGGCACCACCTACTACCTCACGCAGGAAGAAATAGGGGAGAGCGGCGAATTCCAGACCGGCCTCTCGTTGCAGGTGGTGCGCAAGGCCAAAGCCAAAACCGGCCGCCCCGCCGCCGAATACGCCGAGCTGCTGATGATGCGCACCGGCTTCGGTCCCGGCAAGCAGTTGCTGGAAAAGTCGTCGGTAGCCGACGGCCCTTTCTACAAGCGCACTGTGCGCTACCGCGACGCCCCGCCCGAAGCCGAGCCCCGCGTGGTGTATCAAATGGCCCTGGCCAACGCCAAAACCGACACGCTCTACCTGCTCACCTTCGAAAGCCCCGAAAAAGAGTGGCCCGACGCCTGGAAGCTGGGCGAGGCGATGGTGCGCGAGTTGGTACTTGATTCGCGGCTGTAACGGCCCAAACGTATGTACCCCGAAGCTGCGCTTCGGCCCGCGTGGCCATCGTTCAGCGGGCCGAAGCGCAGCTTCGGGAGACTCGTTCCGGCCCAGCCCGCTACTTTTACCCCCGCATTCCCAACCATCCCAAACTTCGCTTCCATATGGCTAATTACCTCGCCGATAACCAAACCCGCTTCCTCAATGAGCTGATGGACTGGCTCCGCATCCCGTCCGTGTCGGCCGACCCCAAGTTCCACGCCGACGTGCTGCGGGCCGCCGACTACCTCAAAACCCGCCTCGAAGAAGCCGGCGCACAGAACGTCGAAATCTGCCCCACGGCCGGCAACCCCATTGTTTACGGCGACTACCTCGTGAGCCCCGAGGCCAAAACCGTGCTGGTGTACGGCCACTACGACGTGCAGCCCGCCGACCCCTACGAGCTGTGGACCTCGCCGCCCTTCGAGCCGGTGATTAAGGACGAGAATATCTACGCCCGCGGCGCCTGCGACGACAAAGGCCAGGTCTACATGCACGTCAAAGCCTTCGAAATGATGATGCGCGACGGCCAGGGCGGCGTGCCCTGCAACATCAAGTTCATGTTCGAAGGCGAGGAGGAAATTGGCTCCAACAACCTCGAAATCTTCGTAAAAGCGAACAAAGAGAAGCTCAAAGCCGACGTCATCCTCATCTCCGATACCGGTATGCTGGCCAACGACGTGCCCAGCATCGAAGTGGGCCTGCGCGGCCTGAGCTACCACGAAGTGACCGTGACCGGTCCCAACCGCGACCTGCACTCCGGCCTCTACGGCGGGGCCGTGCAAAACCCCATCAACGCCCTGTGCGAGATGATTGCCAGCCTGCACGACGCCAACGGCCACATCACCATCCCCGGCTTCTACGACAACGTGGACGAGCTCAGCGCCGACGAGCGCGCCGAAATGGCCAAGGCCCCGTTCTCGGAAGAGGAGTTCAAGCAAAGCATTGGCCTGCCCGATAGCTACGGCGAAAAAGGCTACAGCAGCATGGAACGCACCAGCATTCGCCCCACGCTCGACGTGAACGGCATTTGGGGCGGCTACACCGGTGAGGGCGCAAAAACCGTCATCGCTTCGCAGGCCCACGCCAAAATATCGATGCGCCTGGTGCCCCACCAAACCTCAGCCGAAATCACCGAGAAATTCCAGCAGCACTTCAGCAGCATCGCGCCCCAGGGCGTGACCGTGGAAGTGCGCCCCCACCACGGCGGCGAGCCCGTGGTGACGCCCACCAACTCCTTGGCCTACAAAGCCGCGGCTGATGCCATGGAAACCACCTTCGGCAAGCGCCCGGTGCCCACGCGTGGCGGCGGCTCCATCCCCATTGTGGCCATGTTCAAGTCGGAGCTGGGCCTCGATACCGTTCTGCTTGGCTTTGGGCTCGATAGCGACGCCATCCACTCGCCCAACGAGCATTTCGGCGTTTTCAACTTCCTGAAGGGCATCGAAACCATTCCGCATTTCTACCGCAACTACGCGGCGGCGCAATAGCATTACGCAGTTTCCAGCAAAGGCAACGCCCGGCATCTGTGCAGGTGCCGGGCGTTGCCTTTGCTGGATGTATTTCGCTGTTAATAGGCCCTGTTGAAAGAGTAAGTGAGGTATAATTGGAAGGCGCTGTTGCGCGCGTGGGGCTGAATGGTAGTTGAGCCGACGACGTTTGCATCCCGAACTTCCGTGAATGAGCCATTATAGCGAAAGCCAAAGCCCAAACCAGTCTTGCGCTCGAAGCCCAGGCCGGCCACGTAGCCTAAATCGGTTGTTCTGAGATTGTCGCGGTAGGTGGTGGAGGTGCTGGCGCTACTCTTGTCTTTTGCATACACCAAAAAGCCAATTTGCGGGCCCGCTTCCAGAAAGAACCCGTTGGCGGTGAGGTGAAAGGCCAGGGGAATATCCGCGTAGTGCAAACGGGGGGTTGTACCTAACGGGGCAAACGGTGGTTGCACCGCAGTGTAGTCGGCACCCTTTTGTGAGTAAAGTAATTCGGGCTGAAAGGCGAGCCGCTCATTGAGGGTAATGTTGAGGAAGCCCCCGGCGTGAACCCCGTAAATGCTTTCGTAGTCGGTAGCATTCACTCCAACCAAATCAGACAATGTACCGCCGACCTTCACACCATAGGACAAAGTGCCACTCGAACCTTGGCTGCGCTTGCGAATACTGCGTTGCGCATTGGCCGCTCCGGTAAGCCCCGTGACTAAGGCAAGAATGAGAATAATTTTTTGCATAAGCGGGAGTAGTTAAAGTAGCAGCGCAAAGCTACTGCCCAGTTGTCGTTGTATTAGCAGGCTTTTTGTCGTCTTTTTAGAAACAACAAGCCCGACCTCTGCACGAGAAGCCGGGCTTGTGATGCAATCAAGGCATGTTTGGGCTGATTAACGGCCTCGTCGCTACGCCTTAGCCACCAAACGAGTACCCCAGCGACAGCCAGAAAGAACTGGACTTGAAAGCGCCTCGTCCCAAAACCGTGCTCGCATCGCTTTTAAAGACATTGGATGCCCCGCCGTCGTAGCGTACTCCAATCGACGGGCCGTGGTTGAGTTGATAGCCTAGGCCCACCACGTAGTCGAGCACCACCGGGTTTACCTGCGTTTTTACGTTTTCTCCGCCTTCGTTCACGGCTTTCAGAGCAAAGTTGACTTCCGGACCAGCTTCAAAAAACAGGCCGCCGGCGTGGTAACGGGCCAGCAGTGGCACGTTGAGGTAGGTGACGTCGCGGCTGAGTAGGTCAAGGGCCGTGGCGTCAAAGTATTGCAGCGTGTAAAGCACTTCGGGGTGGAAAGAAACGGCCTCCGACAAGTAGGCATCGGCTGTCAGGCCGGCCTGGTAGGCCGAGTGATTGACGGGTGTGTACTCGTTGTTGCCAAGCAGGCTGGTGCGGCCGTAGGCCGCCGTGATGCCAATGGTGCTGGCGGGCTTCTGGGCATTAGCGGTGCCGACGGTGGCCACTGTCAGAGTCAGAACAGTTAGGATTTTTTTCATGGCAATTGCGATAGCTACTGAGAGGATAATGGATGAAAATGCTGGCCTTTTAGGCGAAGGCTGAGCTTTATACTACCTTCCACAACGGTGGGTTGCCTACACAGACGAGTTTCAACTGTTATCTCAAATGGCCTTTTCTGCCCTTCACGAACCCTTCATGTTGCGCCATATACAAAACCACCCGGCTTTTAACTGAGAAGCCGGGTGGTATAATGGAAAACGCAGCAGAAAGTAAAGCAGCCCTAGCGGACGCCCTTGCTCTTTTTGTATTTATGGTATTTCTGCGCCGAATAGGTCAGGTACACCTGAAAAACACCGTTATGTACTTCGGGGGGGGCCGTACCGTCAATCGGGTCTTTGTATACGCTCGTAAAGCCGGCATTGTAGCGCCCGCCAACGCCCAGGCCACCTTTTTTGGGCTGGTAACCAACTCCCAGCAGGTAGCCAAAGTCAAAGGTGCGGAATGCATCCCGTGAATTCAGCGTCCCGGCAGGAGTCGTCGACTTGGCCGTGAGCAGGTAGCCCAGTTGGGGCCCAGCTTCGGCAAACAAGTCATTCCAGCTGGCCCGAAATGCCACGGGCACGTCGATATAGTTCAGGTGATACGTGTCGTTTTCGTATACGGTCGCTGCCTGGCCCAGCATCCCTTTCATCGAATAAAGAATTTCGGGCTGTATCGAAAACGGGGCATTGAGGGCCAGATTGGCGAAAAATCCAGCATGGCCCCCATATACAAACCGTGTGTTTTGTGCTAAGTCGCCCACAAATGATGCTGCCGAGCCACCAGCTTTCAAGCCTACATACGATTCGTGGCGCTTATGTAGTTGGGCATGAGAAGCCGAGCTAAAAAGTGCAAGCGTAGCTAATGTGAAGAGAATTTTTTTCATATGTACGGGGACTGGGATGAAACTACGCCGCTCCATTAGAGAAGCACCGTGTGCGGCTTGAGGCGAAATGATTAGGAATAGCCAATAGGTGATTTACAAGCTGAGAAATAGCCCCGCGGGTGGCCCGCTGGTTTCCCAATCGGAAAAATACCACATTGCCAACGAGCTTCCAAAAAATCTGGTTTGCTATGTTCCGCTCATTGGGGCGAAAAGTTTCGAAAATCCTTAGAAAAAGCGATAAGTGCAGGCAACAAAAGAGGCGAAATTTTTACCGCAGGCCACGTGGTGTCTGCATCGAGACGACACGCAGGAAAACTACGAATGTGCAATGGTTTACGCGCTTTTGGGTAGTGGCTTTGTGGATTGTATAGCTGTTTCAATTGCTCGCAACGAAGCGCCCACCGGCCCAATGCCTCGTTGCGACCACCCGCTGGACCACTGCAGCCAGCTTTCGATGGTCGGCCTTGGACAGGAGCAGCCGCAGTTATCGGCGAAGGAGGAGGCCTGATTAGGGCAATGTCGGAATTAGGCGACAGTATAAACGATGTAGGGGCGGGGCATGCCCCCGCTCTTACATCGTTCGCGCCGTTGCGCTAGTTTGGTTCAATGACGGGCGGGGGCAGGCCCCGCTCCAACAGCCACTGACTCCGAAGCTGCTCTAAAATCTTAGGTACGTGGCGGCGCCAGCGGGGCGCCCTCGGCAGGCCGTACCCATGCCTTCGCATTCAATGGCCCCTCAATGCCGTAGCCATTATTGGCGCTACTGGTCGCACGTACATCGTGACTGACACTTTATACTTGGGTTGTAACTTCGGCGGCGGGCTGCGCCTCGCTGCCGTTGGCGAGCCAAGAGGTGCTGGCCGCCGCCTCGCCTGCTGCGGACAGCACAACGGCCCAAGTGCACGTAGTGAAGGCGTTGGGGATGGTTGTGCGCACGTTGCGGACGACCGAAAGAACCACTGGTACGGGAGGGGTTTTGCCCGACCTGACCGGCCTGACGGCAAAGTATATGCGGTGCAGCTTCAGGTGGGTAAAGAATTTGTGATGCGGCGCTTTGTTTTGGAGTAGGCACGCTCAACCTTTTGTGGTTTACCTCAGTATCAACCACTATCCGACGGTATGCAAAGCCGCGGCAACTTCTCACCCCTTCTTTTCTTTGCCATGAACGCCACTCGTCTTTCCCTATTTGCCTTTCTGGTGGCGCTGGCCACTACGCTGACTGGCTGCGAAGCCATCGGCGACATCTTCAAAGCCGGTGCTTATACGGGCATCATTGCGGTGTTCATCGTGGTGGCGCTGCTATTTTTCATTGTGAACAAAATGCGCGGCCCCCGGACCTAACTGGCCCGCAGTTCGGCACAAAAAAGGGCGGCCCCATTCCGGAGGCCGCCCTTTTTCGTTTCCCAATAGCCCAACAAAAGCTATTCGCTTTTCTTGCGGTCGGGCATGGTGCCGATGATGTGGTCCCAGAGGGTGCTGCTCACCCCAAAAGCTACCTCATCCTGCCGGTAGTGGTGCTGGCTGTGGTGCGTCCACCACACTTTCAGAAAGTTTTTGGGGGGCGAATACGCGTGAATGGCATAGTGCACAAACAGGTACATGGCGTATCCAAATGTGAAGCCCGACAACAGCCCAAACGCATAGGAGCCGAAGCTAAACCGGAAAATAAAGAACAGCAACGACGCCACGAACACCGTGATGATGGGCGGCATGGCCAGCCGGGTCTTGTCCTTGGGGTACTCGTGGTGCACGCCGTGCATGGTGTACTGGAACTTGGCCCGGCCCGGCGTGGTGGCCGGAATGTGGTAGAGGTAGCGGTGCACCAGGTACTCCACGAAGGTGAAGGCAAACAGGCCCACCAAAAACAGCCCCAACGCCGACAGCCCCGACATAAAGCCGCGCGTGAGGCCGTAATATAAACTCAGAGCAGCTGTGGCAATGAAAATGCTCACCGGCAGCGCAATGTGCGTGTGCGACAAGCGCTCCAGCACCGGGTTCTGAAACAACTGCGCCGAACCTTTGTGCTTGGGCCGCACCGGCGCGGCAGCCGCCGAAACGGACTGAACGGCCGGTTCTTCAGTGGAGATGGATTGCATAGGAATAACGAACAACAGACGAAAGAAACAAAATTACGACGCCGGGGGCAATGCGCCGGGCAAGGCAAACCCGGCCGCTGCTAGCTGGGCCACCACGGCGGGCAGCGTGCAGGCAGCCGCGCAGCGCAGCCGCGCCTGGGCATAAAACCCCCTTCGCGCGGCCAGGGTTTCATGCAGCCAGGCTTCGGCCCCGCCGGCAGCCACCAGCAGGGGGCGTTTGGCTACCTCCTCGGCGGGCAGGCGGGCGGCGAGCACGGCCACCGGTACGTCGAGCCAGAGGGTAGGGCCGGCCTGGTTGAGCAGCGTCATGTTGTCGTGAAAGCAGGGAGTGCCGCCGCCCGTGGCCAGCACCAGCGGCGGCCCCGAGCGGCCGAGGGCTTCGCGCAGCACAGCCGCTTCAATCTCGCGGAAACCAACTTCGCCTGCGGCGGCAAAAATCTCGCGAACGCTCTGGCCCGTCCGGGCCTCAATTGCAATGTCCAGGTCCAGAAACGGCCGGTTGAAGTGGGCCGCCAACTGCCGGCCCAGAGTGGTTTTGCCGGAGCCGGGCAGGCCCACGATGCTCAGGTGGCCAGAGCCGGTGGGTAGAAGGGTTTTGTCGGCAGAAGAAGGCCGTTCTGGGTTGTCTGTCATCCTGAGCGCAGCGAAGGACCTTATCACGTCCCAGCCGTTTGAATTACCGCAATCTGTTCTGCCATGATAAGGTCCTTCGCTGCGCTCAGGATGACAGAATTTGTAACAAACACTACCCCAGTTTCACACGCGGGTCGAGCACGGCGTAGAGGACATCTACGGCAATATTGATGACCACAAACAGCGCGGCTACGAACAGCGTAGAACCCATCACGACGGGAAAATCGAGGTTTTCGACGGCGCGGAGCGTTATCGTGCCCAGGCCTTTCCAATTGAAGATGTATTCGATGAAAAACGCGCCCGCCATGAGCGAAGCCAGCCAGCCCGATACGGCCGTGACCACCGGGTTCAGGGCATTGCGCAGGGCGTGGTGCAGCACGGTAGCGGTGCGGCTCAGGCCCTTGGCGCGGGCCGTGCGGATGTAGTCCTGGCCCAGCACATCGAGCATGCTGGAGCGGGTGAGTTGCGTGATGATGGCCAGCGGCCGGATGCCCAGCGCCACGGCCGGCAGCAGCAGGTTGCGCAGTGCCAAATGCCGCTCGCCCGTGAATGGGTCGGTTTCGTACAGTTGGCCCGTCAGGCTCAGGCCCGTCCAGTGGCTCCAGTAAAAGCCGAAGGTGACGGCAATGACAATGGCCGCTACAAACGACGGCACCGAAATACCCAGCACCGAGGTGCTCACCAGCACCCTATCGAGCCACGACTGGGGCCGCAGCGCCGCCACCACGCCAAAGGCCACACCGCCCACGCTGGCAATGAGCATGGCCGCCAGCGCCAGCCACGTGGTGCCGGGGAAATAGTCGAGCAGAATGCGCAGCACGTCCTTATTGCTCTGGAAGGAGCGGCGCAGGTAAGGTGTTTTCAGCACCACTGCGCGGCTGCCCAGCGGCAGCACGGCCACCCCACCGTAGCGCGCCCGCCCGGCCGAGTCGCGCGGGTGCAGCCCCAGCGGCGATACGTCGTTGAGGTAGCCCAGCAGGCGAGCGGGGAGGGGCTGGTCGAGGCCCAGGTCGGCGGTGATGGCGGCTTTGGTGGCCACGTCGGAGCGCTGGCCGGCCAGCAGGGCGGCGGGGTCACCGGGCAGCACGTTGAACAGAATAAACACCGTGCACGCCACGCCCACCAGCACAAGCAGGCCCTGGCCCAGGCGACGGAGAATAAAGGAAAACATTCTTTAGGTATAGGGAAAAAGACCGTCCTGCTGAGCGCAGCCGAAGCATCTCTACCTCAATACTAATTAATTACTTGCGCGGTAGAGATGCTTCGGCTGCGCTCAGCAGGACATGTTTGCTAATTGTTTAGCAAAAACTTATTGCAGCTTTTCCTCCACTTTCCCAATGCTGGGGATGTCGTGGTAATGGTATTTGCCGCGCACCACGCCGTCTTTGAGTAGCACGAAGCCGGGGTTGGAGCGGATGATGGATTTCAGGACCGTGGCGTCGGCGTAGTAGAAGGGCACCGCGAAATTGGCGTTGTGCCGGAACACGTCGAATTCGGCCGGGCTGGCGCTGGTGATGATGAGCGGCGTGATGCCCCGGCGCGACTCCTTGGCGTCGTCCAGCAGCTTGTTGATTTGGTCATACCGGTCGCGGTCGGCCTTGTCGGTGTTCTGGATTATCAGCACCAGCTTGTTGCCGCGCAACAGCTCGGGGGTGTAGTCGCCGTCATCATTCCACACCCGGAAATCGGTGATTTTGGGCGCGTCCTCGGGGTTGAGGGCCACCATGCTTTTGTAGGTCCAGGTCGAGTCGGGGTAGGTGGTGAACTCCTCGGTTTTGCCGCCTTTCTCCATGATGTACTTGTAGCGCAATTGGGCACTGGGTTTCATCAGCTTGCCAATGTCGTTGCCGACTTTGTAGGGCAGAAAATCGAAATACGGCAGGTGCCCCAGCGCCCGCACCCCAATGCCAATGGCAATGGCCGAGGCAAAGGTCATGACCATGATGCCCACCATGCCCTGCACAAAGGCGTGACGCAGAAAGCGTTGGTTTAGAAACACCACCGTCCAGAGCAGCAGCAGAAACAGGTCTTTGAAAAACGAAGTCCAGGGCTTCAGCTTGATGAAATCGCCGAAGCAGCCACAGTCCGTCACCTTGTTGAAAGCAGCTGAGTAGAACGTGAGGAAGGCAAAAAATACCAGCAGCGCCAGCAGCGCCCATAGCACCACTTTCAGGTGCCAGCGCAGCAGCAGCGCCACCCCCAGAATCACTTCCAGCGAGCTCATGACGATGGAAAGCGTGCGCGAAAGCCCTCTGAACCACAGGAAAAATCCGGCCAGGCTGGGCACCGAAGCCGCAAAGACCTCAAAGTATTCTTCCAGCTTGTAGGCAGTGCCCACCGGGTCGTTCAGCTTGATGAGGCCAGAGAAAATGAAAAGCGCGCCGAGTATAAACCAGCACACACGGGTGAGGGTGCGCAACGGGTGCGGAGCGGGGGCAACGGCGGTAACGGAACTGGGGACTGACATAGGGAGCAAAGGTAAGCTGCGTGCAAAACGCGCGGGCAAGGCGTTGGGTTATTGGGCGGCAGTTGGCAAAAGAACGTCCTGCTGAGCGTAGTCGAAGCATCTCTACTGTGCAAGTAATCCAATCGACAGGGTTTACTATTGCGGTAGAGATGCTTCGACAAGCTCAGCAGGACGTTATGCTTTCTAGTTTCTAGCCAACAACTACTAACATACAACTACTCCTCGCCGCGCAAAATCAGGGCAAATACGGCGTAGTTCAGCATGTCGCGGTAGCTGCCTTCCACGCTTTCGCTCACCAGGGCGGCGCCGCCGATGTCTTCGAGTTGCTTCACGCGGTGCAGCTTCATCAAAATCAGGTCGGTGATGCTCGATACGCGCATCTGGCGCCAGGCTTCGCCGTAGTCGTGGTTTTTGGCCAGCAGGAGGCGGCGGTTTTCGGCGGCTTCGGTGTCATAGGCTTCGGCCACGGCCTCGGGCGCCATGTCGAGCGGCGTATTCTGGGGCAGGTGCAGCTGCATCAGGGCAATGAGGCAGTAGTTGATGATGGCCACGAACTCCTCGTTCACGTCATCGGCCACCAGCTGCACGCCGGTTTCCTGAATGGTCCGAATGCGGTTGGCCTTGATAAAAATCTGGTCCGTGACCGAGGGTAGGCGCAGAATGCGCCAGGCCGTGCCGTAGTCGTGGGTTTTGGCCAGAAACAGGGTCCGGCAGCGGGCCAGCAGCAGGTCGTAGTGGTCGGGGGTGGTCAAGTGGTGAACTGGTGAGTGGTGAAATGGTGAGTTTGGAATCCCGTCTCACGCCGCAAGTTCGGTCCATTAGACGGATATTGGCGCTTTCGCCACTTTGTGCTGCCCATAATAGTATGATGTTGTCACCCACCGCTAAGCCAGCTGTCGACTCACCAGTTCACCAGTTCACTAGCTCACTGCTCAGCCCCCACGGCCGCCTGCTGAGCCTGCACCGGCCGCAGGTAATGGGCATCCTCAACCTCACGCCCGACTCGTTTTTCGCCGACAGCCGCGTGGCCTCTGAAAAAGAGCTGCTCGCGCGCGCCGAAGCCATGCTCAAAGCTGGGGCGGCCGTGCTCGACCTCGGGGCCTACAGCACCCGACCCGGCGCCGAAGACATTTCGGCCGACGAAGAAGCCCGCCGCTTGCTGCCCGCCGTGGAAGCCCTGCGCCGCGAGTTTCCCGCCGCCTTTCTTTCCGCCGATACCTTCCGGGCCGGGGTAGCCGAAGCTGCCGTGCACGCCGGGGCCGACCTGGTGAACGACGTGGGCGGCGGCACCCTCGACCCTGCCATGTTTGCCACCGTGGGCCGCCTGCGCGTGCCCTACGTGCTGATGCACCTGCGCGGCACGCCCCAAACCATGGCCCGGCTCACGCACTACGAGGACGACATCGTGCTTACGCTGCTGCGCTATTTCCGCGATGGTCTTGCCGCCCTGCGGCAGGCCGGCGCCGTGGACGTGCTGCTCGACCCCGGCTTTGGATTTGCCAAAACGGCCGCCCAAAGCCACGAGCTGCTGCGCCGCCTGCCCGAGCTGCGCGCGCTGGGCCTGCCGCTGCTGGCCGCGTTGTCTCGCAAGAAAATGGTGTACGGCCCCTTGGGCCTGGGCCCCGAAGCCGCCCTCAACGGCACCACGGCCCTGCACATGGCGGCCTTGCAAGGGGGCGCGCGCCTGCTGCGCGCCCACGACGTGGCCGAAGCCCGGCAAACGATAGAATTATTTGCGCATACCTTTCCAATGGCGGAATAAAGGCCGTAATTTGAGGAGCGAAGGGCCTGCCGTGCAACGGCAGCGCTTTATTGTTGTCATCCCGAGCGCAGCGAAGGACCTTCTCACGCTAGCGAAGTGCCTACGGCAAGCCGTTTTTCGGTGAGCCGGTCCTTTGCCGCGCTCCGGATAACAGACGCTCTGCCTTGTCCTCTCATTTATCCCGCCCATGACCGGCCCGTATCCCATCAATTTCCTGCATTTCGGCTGGATTGACGCGGCCGATGTGCTCCTGGTGACGGTGCTGCTCTACCAGCTCTACAAGCTGCTGCGCGGCTCGGTGGCCCTGAACGTCGCCCTCGGGCTGATATCGTTCTATCTGCTCTACCTGGTGGTGAAAGCCACGGGCATGGAGCTGCTGACCAAGATATTGGGACAGTTTATGAGCGTGGGGGTGCTGGCCAGCATCATCCTGTTTCAGCAGGAAATCCGGCGGTTTTTGCTGAACGTGGGCAAAGCCACGGCCCTGGAGCGCGTGCGCGGCTGGGCCCGCGGCCGCCCCACCGATGCCGCGCCGCTGGCCGTGGGCCCGTTTGTGGAAGCGGCCAAAAGCCTGTCCAATAAGTACACCGGGGCCCTCATCTGCTTCGCACAGGTGTCCGACCTCACGGCCTTCGCCGAATCGGGCGACCGGCTCGACGCCGAAATCAGCAAGCGCCTGCTGCTGTCCATCTTCAACAAAACCTCGCCCCTGCACGATGGCGCCGTGATAGTGGCCAATGGCCGCCTGCAAGCCGCCCGCTGCATCCTGCCCGTGAGCGAAAACCCCGACGTGCCCGCCTCCCTGGGCCTGCGCCACCGCGCCGCCATTGGCCTGAGCGAAATCACCGATGCCGTGGTGCTGGTGGTGAGCGAAGAAACCGGGGCCATGAGCCTGGTGCGCCACGGCGAGGTGCACCGCAACCTGGCCACCGGCGAGCTGCGCGCCCGCCTCAACGAATGGCTGCTCAGCGAGAGCCCCGCAAAGGCCGCCCCCCTGAAATCGGGCGCCGCGGTTTAACCTAACGGCTTGAAAGCCGGCGAAGCTGGTGGTGGCCTTACGGAACTTAATTGGGAAACAAAGCGGGAGGTTGATATCGTGTCAAAACACATATAAGTAGGTAGTAAGAAGCTGATTATATGTTGGTTGATTAAGAAATTGCAATCAATGTGTTCATTTTAGATGAATGAAGTATGGGACCCTTGATTAGGTTCCGACCTTTTTTGGTTTTACTTTTCTTCAACTATTCCGGGTCTGTCCAGGGAGAATGCTGCCTTTAGTACAGTAATTTCCTTGCTTAAAGCGTGAGCCATCCACCACGCCCAGGGCCCGGCATTTGTTGCGTCTACCACCCATTGCTGTCCACTATTTTACCCCTACCCGCCCGCCGTATTCATTCACTTTACCCCTTTTTTTATGTTCAAACCAATACCTGGTGAGCAGCAGGGCCTGCTGCTTCGTACCCTTTCAACACCCAAGTGGCTGACGAGGCTCCTGAGTGCGGGACTATTACTTGCCGGCTTGGGCGCCCAAGCCCAGACCACCGTTTTTAGCGAAACCTTCGAGGCCGCTACCAACTCCTTCACCATCGTCAACGGCACCCAACCCAACGCGTGGTATGTGGGCACGCCGGGCGGCAACGGCCCTACCACTACGGGCACCAAGGCGGCCTTCATCAGCAACGACGCGGGCGTCACCAATGCCTACACCATTACCGCGGCCTCGGTGGTACATATGTACCGCGACGTGACTTTCCCGGCGGGGCAGACCATTCTGCAGCTGGGTTTCGACTGGATGGCGGGCGGCGAAAGCACGTTCGATTACATTCAGGTATTCGTGGTGCCTACCACGGTAACACCTGCGGCGGGCACCCAGCTGGTGAGCGGCACCGGCGGGGCCGTGCAAATAGGCGGCAACATCAACCTGCAAGCCACATTTGGACGCACCAGCTTTCAACTTCCAGGCAGCTTAGCTGGCACTACCCAGCGCTTGGTGTTTACCTGGCGCAACGATGCTTCGGTGGGCACGCAACCCCCGGCCGTAATTGACAACGTGGCGGTAACGGCCCAGACGGCTAGCCCCATTGGTGGGGCTTTGACCATCAACGACGCCCTGCCCACGGGGGGGACCAACTTCCACAGCTTCACCGATGCGGCGACCCGGCTGAACCTCGATGGCATTAATAGCCCGACGACTATCACGGTCCTGGGCGGTCCCTACACCGACCAGTTTCTGCTGAATGACGTGGCCGGCACCAGTGCCACCAACACGTTGGTCGTCAACGGCGGCGGGCGCACCATCAAGTTTGGCAGCACTTCCTCGACCCAGCGGGCGGTGGTGCAGCTCAACGGCACGGACTACACGACCATCAACAACCTGAACATCGACGCGACCAACGGCGGCACGCCCGGCACCTACGGCTACGGGGTGCTGCTGACCAACGCGGCCGACAACGACCGAATTACTAACTGCACCATCAACGCCGATATCGCCACCACGTCGAGCAGCTTTGTGGGCATTGCGGTGACCGGTTCGACCTCGAGCGCCACGACCAGCGGCAACTCGGCCAACAACCTGACCCTGGAAGGCAATACGGTGAACGGCGGCTACTACGGCATCACGCTGTATGGCAACAGCACCACCTCCTTCAACACGGGCAATATTCTGCGCAACAACAACGTGCGCGACTTTTATTTCTACGGCGTGTACGCGGGCTATCAAGACGGCCCGCAGTTCATCGGCAACGACATAAGCCGCCCGCTGCGGACCAATGGGAGTTCGTTCTATGGAATCTATAACTTCTCCTGCCGCGGGGCAGCCATCGAGAAGAACCGCATTCACAACCCCTTCGACGGCAGCCTTACCAACACCAACTCCGTTTACGCCATTTACTTGTCGAATGGCACCACGCCTACCGCCACGACGACCAACGACGTGGTAAACAATGCCATCTACAACATGAATGGCAACGGGCTGCAGTACCTGATTTATAACCTGGGCTCAGCTTATAGCCGGATTTACAACAACACCATTACCTCGGACAACCAGGCGGCCACCACGGCTTCGGTCACCTACGGCATCTACAACTCGGCGGCAACTGCGGATGTACGCAACAATATTGTAAACATCACCCGCACCGGCACGGGCACCAAGTACGGCCTGTACTACTCTACGGCCCCTGCCACCAGCAACTACAACGACATCTACGTGCCCGTGGGCAACGTGGGCTACTTCGGCGCGGCTTTTGCCACGCTCACGGCCTGGCAGGCGGCCAACAGCAATGCCTTCGACCAAAACAGCGTGTCGGCCGACCCCGTGTTTGTGAACCCCGCTACCGGTAACCTGACGCCCGCCAACGTGGCCCTGAACAACGCCGGCACGCCGCTGGCCCGCGTAACGGACGACATCACGGGCGCTACGCGCAGCACCACGCCCGACATTGGTGCCTACGAGTTCACGCCGGTGGCGGTGGACGTGGCGCCCGTTGCGCTGATAGGGCCTGCGGCGGGCACGACCTGCTTCAGCCCCGCCGAGCCGGTTATCGTTCAGATTCGCAACGGCGGTACCGCTGCGTTGGACTTCGCTACCAATGCCGCCACCGTGACGGTGACGGCAACGCCTCCCACTGGCGCGGCCATCCCGTTCACCACCACGGTGAGCACGGGCACGCTGGCCAGCGGCGCTACCCTGAACGTGACCCTGCCCGGCACCCTGAACATGACGGCGCTCGGCACGTATTCGTTCGCCATCACCGCTTCGGTAGTAGGCGACCTCAATACGGCTAACAACGTGCTGACGCCGGCTCCCACCCGCACGGTGGTGGCTCCGGTGGCCGGTACGCTCTCGCCAAGCAGCACCAGCATTTGTGTGAGCGGCACGGCTTCGCTCTCGCTGGCCGGCTCGGCCAATGGCAGCATTCAGTACCAGAGCAGCACCAGCGCCACCGGCACCTTTACCGACATTGCCGGCGCTACTTCTGCTGCGTACACCACACCGGTGCTCACCAGCACCACCTACTACCGCGTGCGCACCACCTGCAACACCAACACGGTATACAGCAACGTGTCAGCCATCACAGTAAACAACCCGGTGATTTCGGCCGCTCCCACGCCGCTGACTACCTGCGCCGGTGGTACGGCCACGCTGACGGCCACGGTGCCCACGGGCGTGAGCGTGCGCTACTACACGGCTGCCACGGGCGGCACGCTAGTGGGCACGGGCAGCCCCGTTGTGACCCCGGCCATCACCGCCAACACGACCTACTATGCCGAAGCCTTCACCGGCGGGCAGGAAAACGTGGGCCCAGCAGCTTTCAACAGCACTGGCCAGACCCCGCAAACCGGGGGAGCGCTCTACTTTACTACCACTGCCCCGACGAACCTCACCAATGTGACGGTGTTTCTTAATGCCGGACAGGCGGCTGGCACGGTCACCATCGACCTGTTTGCGGGCAACACCACTGCCGGGACGGCGCTCCAGACCAATGCTTTCGCGGTGCCAGCGGGTCCTGCTACGGGCGTGGCCCCATACGTGGTGACGTTGAACTATCCCATCCCAACTGCGGGCCAGTACACGCTGTACCTACGCACCGCCACCCAAGGCGGCTTGTTGCGCGACCCCTCGGGCTCTAATACCACAAGCTACCCTTACACTTCGCCTAGCGGGGTTGTGACCATCACGGCTTCCAGTCTGAGCGGCTACTACTATTATTTCTACAACCTGCAGTTTGGCTCGGAATGCAAGAGTGCTACCCGCACGGCGATTCAGGTGAATGTCACGCCGGGCCTGGTAGCTTCGCTGCCGGTAGCCGCCTTTACCAACTGTGGCCGCAACCCTTACCAGCTGTCGGGCAGCATCGCCGGTACGGCCACGGGCGCGGTGTACACCAGTACGGGCACGGGCGTGTTCACGCCCAATGCCACCACGCTGAACGCCACCTACACGCCCTCGGCGGCCGACGTAGCGGCCGGCTCGGTGACGATTACCCTCACGCCAACCGGCCCGACGGCACCCTGCACCAGCACGGGCCAGGTCGTGCTCACTATTCAGCCGGCGCCCAACGCGGCCTTCAGCTACCCGACCGGCACCTATTGCACGGGCTCGGCCACGACCATTACGCCGGTGCTTGCCACGGGCGCCACGGCCGGCACGTTCTCCACCACTGGTTTTGGCCTGTCGCTGAACTCCACCACGGGCGTCATCAACCTGGCCACCACCACCAGCGACGGTACCTACACCATCACCAACACGGTGATTGGCACGGGTGCCTGCAGCACGGGCGTGGTGTCGACCACGACGGTGACCATCAACTTCGGGGTGGCCACGCCCACGCTCACGGCCACGCCGCAAACCGGCGGCGCGGTGCTGCTCACGGCCACGGCGCTGCCGGGGGCGACCTACCAGTTCTACCGGGGCATCACGCCGGTGGGCACGCCAAGCACAAGCAACACCCTGCTGCTGAACCTGGGCGCGCAAAGCGGCAGCTACACCGTGGTCGTGACCTCGGCCGCGGGCTGCGCTTCGCGCGCCTCGGCCGCCGTTTCGGCCGTGGTGACGGGCACCCAAACCGCCAGCCTCAACGGCGTGAGCCTGCGCGTGTATCCGAACCCGACGCCCACGGGCGAGCTGACGCTGGAGCTAACGGGTGCCAACGCGAAAGCTTCGCAGCTGACGGTGCTCAACGCCCTGGGTCAGGTGGTGCACACGGGCGCACTGGCTCCGGGCCTGCAGGCGCTGAATCTATCCCGGTTGGCGGCTGGCGTCTACACCGTGCGTGTGCGGACAACAGAGGGCGTGCTGACTCAGCGCATCGTGCGCGAGTAGCCCGCTTCGATTGCAAAAAAGCCCCGCCGGCATTGCCGGCGGGGCTTTTTTCGTGCGTTTTAGCTTGGGAAAGCCGTTTGGCAGGCGGGACTCAGGGCGTGTTGGTTACCACCTGGCCGGTGGCCGATTGCGCCGCCCCCGGCTCTTTCAGCGTGCCCAGTTCCTTGCCCACGGCGATAAAGGCGGCAATGGCTTTGTCGAGGTGCGCGCGGGTATGGCCGGCCGAGAGCTGCACCCGGATGCGGGCTTGGCCCTGCGGCACTACGGGGTAGTAGAAGCCCACCACGTAAATGCCCTTGTCGAGCATTTTGGCGGCGAATTCCTGCGCCAGCTTGGCGTCGTAGAGCATGACGGGCACGATGGGGTGTTGGCCGGGACGGATGTCAAAGCCAGCCTCCGTCATCTTTTCACGGAAGTATTGGGTGTTTTCTTCGAGGCGGTCGCGCAGCTCGGTGCTTTCGGTGAGCAGCTCCAGCACGCGCAGCGAGGCGCCCACAATGGCGGGGGCCAGCGTGTTCGAGAACAGGTAGGGCCGGCTGCGCTGGCGTAGCATGTCGATGATTTCCTTGCGGCCCGAGGTGAAGCCGCCCATAGCGCCACCCAGGGCCTTGCCCAGCGTGCCAGTGATGATGTCGATGCGGCCCATCACGTTGCGCAGCTCGTGGGTGCCGCGGCCGGTTTTGCCCAGGAACCCGCTGCTGTGGCACTCGTCCACCATCACCAGGGCCTGGTACTGGTCGGCAAGGTCACAGATTTTGTCGAGCTGCGCGATGGTGCCGTCCATCGAGAACGAGCCGTCCGTGACGATGATGCGGTGGCGCGTGCCCTTGGCCTGGGCGTCCTGGAGCTGCTTTTCCAGGTCGGCCATGTCGTTGTGCGCGTAGCGGTAGCGCTGGGCCTTGCACAGGCGCACGCCGTCGATGATGCTGGCGTGGTTCAGCGCATCCGAAATAATGGCGTCCTGCTCGTTGAACAGCGGCTCGAACACGCCGCCATTGGCATCGAAAGCGGCGGCGTAGAGAATGGTGTCCTCGGTGCCCAGAAACTCGGCCAGCTTGGCTTCCAGCTCCTTGTGAATGTCCTGCGTGCCGCAAATGAAGCGCACCGACGACATGCCGTAGCCGTGGGTATCAATGGCTTCCTTGGCCGCTTTGATGACCTCGGGGTGCGAGCTTAAACCCAGGTAGTTGTTGGCGCAAAAGTTCAGTACTTCGCCGGCTTCGTCGGTTTCAATCTCGGCGCCCTGGGGCGAGGTGATGATGCGCTCCTTCTTAAAAAGGCCGGCGTCTTTTATTTCCTGAAGCTGTTGGGTGAGGTCGGGCTGGAGGGTGGCGTACATGGTTGGTGAGGTGGTGAATGGTGGGGTAATGAATGTAAGGACGTCATGCTGAGCGTAGTCGAAGTATCTCGCGGGCTATCACTAATCAATAGGGATACAACGATTGAGTTACTACCACACGCAAGATGCTTCGACTACGCTCAGCATGACGTTCTATTTTTGAGGGCTTTCAACGATTGAAAAACGCCTGCGCGCCCTTTCGGCCACTATCCATCAGCTGCTTTTTCTGGGCGTCTGAAATGCGCTTGATTTTCGGACTAAAGTTCAGAAAATCGATGCTGATGGTGCGCGAGTGGTCGGCGGGCAGCAGGGGGTTGAGGTTTTCGAGGGCGACGGTGTAGAGGGCGCCCACGTAAGTGTTAAAGTCGTGGATGTAATAGGGCGCCAGCTGCTGGCGGCCGGCTCCGGCCGAGTCGAGCGGAATCTGCTCGGCGCGGTCGAGGCGCAGGCCCAGGGTTTCGGGATTGAAAACGTGGCCGCGGGCGTCCGTAGGGCCGGTGAGGCCGGCGGGCAGGTAGCGCGGGTAATCGAACAAATCGATGGGGTAGTTGGCCAGCAGGCCGCCATCGACCAGTACCTGCACGGATTGGCCAGGGGCGGGTTCGCCGGTCATCACGTTGTTCTGCGCATCGAGCAGCACGGCCCGGAAATACAGCGGAATGCTCATGCTGATGCGCACGGCATCGGCCACGCGCATGGTGGGCGTGGTTTCGTAGCTGAACACCTGTACCCGCTGGGTGGTGAGGTTGGTGCCCGTGGTGTAGAGGTCGCGGAAGCGGGTAGGTTCCTTTTGGGCCAGTGCATGCAACTCGGCCAGCGTGAGGTGGGGCTGCTTGGTTTTGCGGGCCACCAGCTCGCTGAGGTAGGTGCTGAATTCGTCGCCCCGGTACCAGCCGTACTGCGTGATGAGCCGGTGCGTGCCCCCGAAAAAGATGAACCGGCCGTCGTTCAGGCGCTGCACGGGCGTGGCGTTCACCACATCAATAACTTCCTGCGCGGAATAGCCCACCGCCAGTAGCGCGGCCTGAATGGCGCCGGCCGAGGTGCCGCCCACGCGGCGGATGTCGTGCAGCACGCCGCGTTGCTCCAGCTCTAGCAGGGCCCCGCCGTAGGCAATGCCCCGAATGCCGCCGCCTTCCATCACCAGGTTGCGGTAGCGTGGCGCGGCCTGCGCCTGGGCGCGCCGAGCCGGGCCGGCCAGCAGCACACTCAACCCAACAAGCAAGAAAACCAGGCGGAAGCTCATTGCCCCAAAGATACCGCCGCGCTTGGGCTGTGGGCGGCGCTTACTGGTCCGGGGCGTGGTCCTGCGCAAACTTGCGCAGCAGCAGGTTCACTTTTTCCGATGGGGGCGCGGTGAGGCCTACCGCGACGGGCACCGGAATGGTGCCGATGATTTTCTCAATAAACGCGGCGTCGGTAGGGGCGTAGGCCATGGGCCATTCGGCAAATGTGCGCGCTTCGACCAAGCCGTAGGCCAGCGTGTGCACGTCGTAGTGGCGTGGGTCGTCGTTGATGCGGGCGTAGAGGTCGCTGAGGGCTGGCTCGGGACCTTCCAACACTTGCAAAAATTGCTCTTTGGCAAAGAGCAGCAGTCCGGTCAGGTGAGCTTGCTGATTGTGCAGGCGGGCTTTGCGGAGCAACGAGGTAAGGGTAACCTCGTGCACGGCGCGGGAGGCGTGGCTGTGGTAAAGCAGCGAATAGAGGGGGGCAGATTCGGGCATGGAAAGAAGTGCCTTGTGCAGGGTAGCGGAGCATCGTGGACCAAGCTAATACGTAGCAAGCGGCGTTCCGGCTACGGCAGGGCCGGTATCTTTGCGGCCATTCCTGCCCTCCCACCCTTATTCCCTCCCCCGCATGACCCCAACTTCCATCGACCCCGATACTGCTGTTCTTCCCGGCTCCGTGCTGGTTATTGGCGCCTGTGGCCAGCTCGGCCTGGAACTGGTGGCCGCCCTGCGCCAGCGCTACGACCCACGCTTGGTGGTGGCCGCCGACGTGCGCCCGCCCAAGAACCCCGAACTGCTGGCCGGCGGCCCGTTTGAGCTGCTCGACGTGCTCGACCGCACCCGCCTCGACAAGCTCATCCGGCAGTACCGCCCCAAGCAGATTTACCACCTCGCCGCCCTGCTCTCGGCCACGGCCGAGAAAAACCCACTCTTCGGCTGGCAGCTGAACATGGACGGCCTGCTCATCGTGCTCGAAGCCGCCGTAGCCCACGGCGTGGCCCAGGTGTACTGGCCCAGCTCCATTGCCGTGTTCGGGCCCGACACGCCGCGCGACCACACGCCGCAGGTCACCATCATGAATCCCAACACCGTGTACGGCATCAGCAAGCTGGCCGGCGAGCAGTGGTGCGAGTGGTACCACCGCAAGCACGGCCTCGACGTGCGCAGCCTGCGCTACCCCGGCCTCATTGGCTACAAGAGCCTGCCCGGCGGCGGCACCACTGACTACGCCGTGGACATCTACCACCGCGCCGTGGCCGGTTCAACCTACGAGTGCTTCCTTGAAGAAGACACGTATTTGCCGATGATGTACATGCCCGACGCCCTCAAGGCCACGCTGGACCTCATGCATGCCCCGGCCGAGCAAATCAAAGTGCGCACCTCGTATAATTTGGGCGCCATGAGCTTTTCGCCGGCCGAAATCACGGCCAGCATCCAGCAGCATGCGCCCGGCTTTGTAGTCACTTACAAGCCCGACGGCCGCCAGCAGATTGCCAATTCCTGGCCCGCCAGCATCGACGACTCCGCCGCCCGTCGCGACTGGGGCTGGCAGCCCGATTTTGACCTGGACAGGATGACGGCCGACATGCTGGCGCATTTGAAGGAGATGCAGCCGGCGTAAATTCGGTTCAGGCGGCAAGCCGAACAATTAAGAACGTCCTGCTGAGCGCAGCCGAAGCCTCTCTCCCGCGGTAGTAGACCCAATCGTCGGGCTAGTTACACGGTAGAGATGCCTCGGCTGCGCTCAGCAGGACGTTCTTCAGTTTCGCTACTTACGCCTGCTGCCGGACTTCTTCCGCCGCTCGCGTTGCGGCGGCGCGGTTGCCGCCCGGCCGCTGCGGCCAGTTGAACAGCAGCGACGTAGCCCACGGGACTAAAAAAGCCGCCACCGTGAGCACGGTAATGGCCACGTCGGCCGCTTCGCTGTCGAGGGCGGTGCTGAGCGGGTGGCCGGGCAGGAAGTGGCCCACCAGCGAGAACAGCAGCTTCAGGCCCAGCAGGCCGATGACCACGAAAGCGGCTGTTTCCAGAAACGGGTACTTGCCCATGAGCAGCACAAACGCCTGGGCCACCAGCCGCATGGCCAGAATGCCGATGAACACGCCCACGCAAATCAGAATCAGGTTGTCGGTGAAGGCCACCACGGCAAACACGTTGTCGATGGAAAAGGCCAAATCCATCAACTCAATGAGGGCCACTGTAGCCCAGAACTTGCCAAACAGGCCCAGTGTGTGGCGATAAATCCAGCTTTTTTCTTTGTCGATGGTTTCGTCGTGCTCGGGTTTGGCCTTGAAGTAGCCGTAAGTCAGGTAGAGTAAATAGAACCCGCCCAACGGTTTCAAAAACCAAAACTTGATGAGAAACGACGCAAACACAATGCACACTCCCCGGAATACATAAGCTCCGATGATACCGTAGCGCAAAGCCTTGTGCCGCTGCTCTTTGGGCAAGTCGCCCACCATGGTGGCCAGCACGGCCGCATTATCGACCGAAAGCAGGCTTTCGATGATGACCAGGTTGCCCACAATAGCCAATGAGGCCAGCGGGTTATTGATAATTTGCTCGATGTATTGGTTCACGGCGCGGAAGCTGGGGTAGCTGGATAACGAGGCGGCAGGCGGAAAGATGCCAGCGGGCATCAAGTACAAAAGAACGTCATGCTGAGCGCAGCCGTGAAACCTCACCCCCAGCCCCTCTCCAAAAGAGAGGGGAGCCAGGCGATTCAAAACTACGCTAGACCGGTGCCCCCTCTTTTTTGGAGAGGGGGTCAGGGGGTGAGGTTGACGCCTGCAAATCAGAGCGAAATAATGCCCAGTAGCAGCGAAGTTATCAGCATCACCAGCACCGTGCCGCCGGCCCACTTCAGCGTGAAGCGCTGGTGCGCCCCGATATCGACGCCCGCCAGGCCCACTAGCAAATACGTGGACGGCACCAGCGGGCTCAGCAGGTGCACGGGCTGGCCCAGCAGCGAGGCCTTGCCCATGGTGGCCGCCGAAATGCCGAACGCCGACGCGGCTTTGGTGAAAAACGGCAGAATGCCGAAGTAAAACGCGTCGTTCGACATGAAGAACGTGAGTGGCGCGCTCACCAGCCCCGTCAGCACCGGAAAGTGCGGCCCCAGCGACTGCGGAACCAGCGCCACAAACGACTGCGCCATGGCGTCCACCATGTGCGTGCCGCCGAGAATACCGGTGAAAATGCCCGCCGCAAACACCATCGCCGCCACCGACAGCGCATTGCCCGCGTGCGCCGCAAACCGCTGCCGCTGCTGCGACAGATTCGGGTAATTCAGCACCGCAGCCAGCGCAAACGCCAGCATAAACAGCACCGGCAGCGGCAGCAGCTCACGCACCAGCGCCACCATCAGCCCGACGGTGAGCAGGGCGTTCAGCCAGAGTAGTTTGGGGCGGCGCAGGGCTTTTTCTTCGAGCGAAATCTCCAAATCCGGCACTTCGGGCAGCGCTTGAGGCAGGCCGGCAGCGAGGCCGTAAACGACGGCTTTGGTTTCTTTTGATTCATTCAGATGCGCCAGACCCAGCCGTTTCCGCTCGCGCTTGCCAAAGCGCCAGGCCACGAAAAACACCCACACCAACCCCGCGCCCATCGCCGGAATGAGCGGGTTGAAAAGCTGGGTGCTGTCGAGGTGCAGCACGCTCATGGCGCGGGCGGTGGGGCCGCCCCAGGGCAGAATGTTCATCACGCCGCCCACCAGCATATTCATGCACGTCAGTATCAGCGGGCTGATGCCCAGGCGGCGATAAAGTGGCAGCATGGCCGTGACGACGATGATATAAGTCGTGGCCCCGTCGCCATCCAGCGACACCAGCAGGGCCAGCAGGGCGGTGCCGACGATGATTTTCAGCGGGTCGCCGTGGGCCACGCGCTGGATGCGGTTGATGACCGGGTCGAACAGGCCGGCGTCCGTCATCAGCCCGAAGTACATGATGGCAAACACCAGCATGATGCCCGTGGGCGCAATGTTCTTGATGCCGTCGAGCATCATCGGCCCCATTTGCCCACCGAAGCCGGTGAGCACCGCAAACGCCACCGGCACCAGCAGCAGCGCCGTAATGGCCGAAAGACGGTTCGTCATAATCAGCACCATGAAGGTGAGAATCATGGCAAAGCCAGCGAGTGCGAGCATGATGGTGGAGTGGTGGATGGGTGGAGTGGTGGATTGGCGAATAGAAAAGAACGGTCATGCTGAGCGGAGTCGAAGCATCTCTACCGATTCGTTGCGCGGCTCACCTCCACAGGCAACGAATTCGTCCCACCTCATTCGTTGCAGCGAATGATTTACTGCGGCGGTAGAGATGCTTCGGCTTCGCTCAGCATGAAGTTCTTTTTTAGTAGCACATGCTTTAGCTTGTGCGGCGTTGCACGTTCTGGCGACTGCACAAGCTAAAGCATGTGCTACTAGAAGCTAAACCGCAATGCCGTGAAGTAATACGCGCCCATGAAGCCGAACTGCGAGGTGAAGCGCGTGTAGGGCGTCTGGCCCGAGGCGGTGAGCGAGGGGAAGGCGATTTCGTCAGGGTAGACGTTGAAGAGGTTGTTGGCGCCCAGGGTAAGGCCCACGCGGGGCGTGAAGGCGTAAGTGAGCGAGGCGTCGGTGATGACTTTGGCCGAGAAAGTCTGGTCCAGCTCGGGGGTGCTCTGGATGGCGGTTACCTCGCCGAAGCGGGTGGCGCGCACCAGGCCTTCGATTTTCTTGAAGCGGTAGTTGGCCGAGCCGATGAATTTGGAGCGCGGCTGGGCCACTTCAATCAGGCCAATCATCACGCGGTCGACGAGCGGGGTGCCCAGGTTGGCCAGCGAGGGGGGGGTGCGGACTTCGCCCACCACTTTGGTCGAGTTCAGGGCCATGGCCAGGTTGAGGCCCATTTCCTGGTCGCGGTCCATCTTTTTGCGGTAGCTGGCCACCACGTCGAGGCCGCGGGTGCGGGTGTCGAGGGCGTTGGAGAAGAACTGCACCTGGGCGTAGCCCGAGCCGGCGAAGGTGGGCGCCAGGGCCGGCTTGGTGGCGTCGAGCTGGCCCGAAATCACCACCCGGTCGGTGATGTCAATCTGGTAGGCATCGGCCGTGAACACGAGGTCGGGCGTGACCTGGGCCGTGAAGCCGAGGTTGTAGTCGAGGGTGGTTTCGGCCTTGAGCTGGCCCACGCCCAGCTTCTGCACGTAGGGGTTGTCGTTGCGCAGGTGGGCAATGGGGTAGGAGTCGAACACGCCGTTGAGCGTCAGCCACTGGGCATCGGCGTAGTTGGAGTAGTAGAGCTGGTGCATGGATGGCGCCCGGAAGCCCCGGTTGAGCGAGCCGCGCACCGAAAACATCTCCGAGAACTTGTAACGGGTCGAAATCTTGCCGCTCACGTTGGAGCCGAAATCGGAGTAGCGCTCGAAGCGGCCGGCCACACCCACCAGCCAGTTGTCGGTGATGTCGCTGAGCACGTCCACGTACACGCCCACGTTGTTGCGGGTGCGCTCCACGGCGTTCACGGCCGCAATGCCTTCGCGCCCGCTGCTGCCCACGTCGGGGTTGTTGGTAGTCACGGGGCCTTTTTTCCAGGAGGCTTCGTCGCCGGCCAGCAGCTGGTAGTTTTCCACCCGGAATTCGCCGCCGTAGCTCAGGCTGAACGACTTGAGGCCGCCGATGGCGAAGCCCTTCGATACGTTCACGTTGGCCAACGCCTGCCCGAACTTGTTGGTGCCGGTGTAAAACTCGGTGGGCGAGGCGCTGCCGTACGAGGGGTTCACCGTGTGGTTGGCGTAGGTCTTGATGATGTTCTGGCCGCCGCCGAGGCTGAAATCGAGGTTCCAGCCGCTGGCCGTTTTGCGGCGCAGCCCCACCGTGGAGGCCAAATCCTGCACCGTGGCCGGGAATACCGGGTTGTAACCGTTCGGGAAAAGCGAGAGCACCGCCCGCGCCTTGTTGCTCGGGTTGCGGAAGAAGCCATAGGCCGTCATGTCCTTGTAGGAAACCCCGCCGAAGGAATACAGCCGCCATTTTTCGCCCAGCGCCACCTCGCCGTTGTAGAAAAACTGGCCCATGGTGTTGCGGGCCGTGCCGTATTTGGTCACGTCGCGGTTGAAGTTGTTCTGGGCCACCAGGGCGTCGTCGGTGGCTTTGTCGGAGTTGTACACCCGGCCGGTGTAGTCGCCCGAGCGGTCGGTGGGGTCGTTGTGGTGGCCCTGCACGGTCAGGTTCAGGAAGCCGTCGCGCTTGCCCACGGGCAGGCCGAAGTTCAGGCCCGTGTCGTAGGTGGCGCCGTCGCCCTTGGCCGTGATGCCGTAGTTGCCGGTCACCACGCCGCCGCGCGGGTTGGCCTTGAGCACGATGTTCACGATGCCGGCAATGGCATCGGAGCCGTACTGGGCCGCCGCGCCGTCGCGCAGAATCTCCACCCGCTCGATGGCGGCCGTCGGGATGGCGTTCAAATCGGTGCCCACCGAGCCGCGGCCCACCACGTTGTTCACGTTCAGGGCCGAGGACTGGTGGCGGCGCTTGCCGTTCACGAGCACCAGCGTCTGGTCGGGGCCCAGGCCGCGTAGCGTAGCCGGGTCCACGTAGCTCGTCACGTTGCTGATGGCGTGCTTGGTGGAATTGAACGAAGGCGCCGTGAAGTGAATCATCTGGCCCAGTTCGGTCTGGCCGGTTTTGGTGATTTCTTTGGCCGTGAGCACATCCACGGGCACGGGCAGGTCCACGTTGGTGCGGGCCTCGGAGGCCCGGTTGCCCACCACAATCACGTCGGCGGTGGTGTGAGTGGCCGTTTTCATGGGCACGGTGAGGGTGCTGGCGCCGGCAGGCACGGGCATCTCACGCAGCTCGTAGCCCACGTAGGAAATTACCAGCACGTCGCCGTCGTCCACGTCGAGCTTGAAGTTGCCGTCGCCATCCGTGGTGGTGCCGCGGTTGGTGCCCTTAATGGCCACTGAGGCAAAAGCCAGCGGGCTTTGGTCATTGCCATCCAGAATGCGGCCGGTGAGCGGCCGGCGCGCCAGCGGGCTGGAATCGTTTGGGGCTTTGGCTACAGCTGTAGCCAGCGAAGCGGCGGTGGCCGGGGCCGTCGCCGCGCAGGCGGCCAGCAGCAGCGCCGCGCCCGCCGTCCGGGCCGAGAGGGGAGAGGAGGGTAGGATTCGCTTCATGGGAATTTTGGGAAAGTGGGAATGTTTTCGTGGTTTATGGAAGCGAAGTAGCGCGGCGATTTAGAATACATTTGGAAGAAATCGGAATTTTAAAAAATAAGTGAGGGAGTGCTTACTAATTTGATTTCTGAAAAGGGATAAAGCCTGTCATCCTGAGCGCAGCGAAGGACCTTACCAAGTTCGTGAAATGCTTATCCAGTCGTGACAAGGTCCTTCGCTGCGCTCAGGATGACAGGCTTTATGGCTTCGTTGCTCCCCAAACCGCCCTACCTTGCCGCTCATTCCCAGCGAAACCTTTAAATGAAACTGCTCCTCGTCGAAGATGAACCGGCCCTGCTGGCCAGCGTGGTGAGCTACCTGCAGGCCCAGCACTACATCTGCGAAGTGGCCACTACCTACGCCCAGGCGCAGGAAAAAATGCTGCTGCACGACTACGAGTGCATCGTGCTCGACCTCACCCTGCCCGGCGGCGACGGCCTCGACCTGCTGCGCGAGCTGCAAAAGCACCAGAAGGCGGCCGGCGTCATCATCACCAGCGCCCGCGCCGCGGTCGACGACCGCATCACCGGCCTCGAACTGGGCGCCGACGACTACCTGCCCAAGCCCTTCTACCTGCCCGAGCTCAGCGCCCGCATTGCCGCGCTGGTGCGCCGCCGCCACTACCAGGGCACCAACCTGCTGCAAGCCGGCGAGTTAAGCGTGGACGTGCCCGCCCGCCGCGCCGCCGTAGCCGGCAAGCCGCTGACGCTCACGCGTACCGAGTTCGACCTGCTGCTGTTGCTGCTGGCGAATCAGAGTCGCGTCATCACCAAAGGCGCCATTGCCGAGCACCTGTCCGGCGACGCGGCCGAGCAGTTCGACACGTTCGAGAATGTGTACGCCCACGTCAAAAATCTCAAGCGCAAGCTCACGGAGGCGGGCGCGCCCAACTACATCCGGATGGTGTATGGGCTGGGGTATCGGTTTGATGTTAATGGTTGATAAGGAACACGCCTGTCATCCTGAACGCAGCGAAGGACCTTCTCACGTCGGCACGATTTGCAGTAATCCAAATGGATGCAGACTATTCAAACGTGAAAAGGTCCTTCGCTGCGCTCAGGATGACAGACGAATGTTCTGCTAATTGTTGACCACCCCTGAATGAAGCTCTTGGCCCGCACCACCGTTTACTTTCTCATCTACGCCAGCGTGGTGGCCGGGGCGGGCACGTTCGTGTACTACGGCTTCATCCGCAAAATCTACTACGCCTACGTCGACCGTACCCTGAGCCGGCGCAAGCTGCGCGTGGATAAAGCCCTGCGCCTGCACCTGCGCACGCCCGCCGACCTGGAATTCTGGCACCGCCTCGACCACAACGTGGAATTCAAGGCGCTGAAGCAGCCCGGCTCACGGCCGGTTTTCAGCGTGCGGATGATGTACAATGAGTTGACCGGTACCGTGGTGCCCTACCGGCAATTGGCGGCGCCGGTGATGTTCCAGGGCCGGCCCTACCGGCTGGAGCTGCGCACCACCATGCTCGACAGCCAGGAACTGCTGGCGCGCATTGTGCAGGCGGGGGCGCTGCTGTTTGGGGCCTTGCTGGTGGGGCTGCTGGTGCTGCAGCACGTGCTGGCGCGGCGGCTGTGGGCGCCTTTTTACCGAACATTGGGCGAGCTGCAACGCTACAAGCTCGACCAGCCAGAGCCGGTGCATCTGGCCCCTGCGCGCATCCCCGAATTCAAGGAGCTGAACACCGCCCTAGGCCGGCTCCTCAACCGCAACCAGCGCATCTACCGGCGGCAGCGGGAGTTTACCGAAAATGCGGCCCACGAGCTGCAAACGCCGCTGGCCATCCTTCGCACCAAGCTCGATATGCTGGTGCAGGCTCCCGGCCTGACGGAGGAGCAGGCCGGCCACATCGAGCCGCTGCTCGACGTGACGCAGCGCCTCACCCACCTCAGCCGCAGCCTGCTGCTGCTGGCCCACCTCGACCAGCAGCTGTTCTTCCCCACTGAAACCGTGGATTTGGCCGCTGCCATCCGCACCCAGCTGGGCCACCTGCGCGAGCAGCTGGCGGCCACCCACCTGCGCCTTGAAACCGACCTGGCGCCCGACCTGCCCCTGGCCGCCAACCGCTCCCTCATCGACATTCTGGTGAGCAACCTGCTCAGCAACGCCATTCGGCACAACGTGCCCGGCGGCGAGGTGCGCGTGCAGCTCACGCCGGAGCTGCTGGTGGTCGAAAACACCGGCCGCCCCCGCGCCCTGCCGGCCGACCAGCTATTCGTGCGTTTCCGACCGGGGCCCGAGCGCCCGCCCGGCAGCGTGGGGCTGGGCCTGGCCATTGCGCGGCAGATTTGCGAAACGTACGGGTTTTTGCTCAGCTACCACTACGAGGAGCCCGGGCGGCACCAGCTGCGGGTGCGGCTGGGGTAAATCATCGGTCATCCTGAGCGTAGCGAAGGACCTTATCACGCCTGGATATTTTGCCGTAATCTCAACCGACGCAGGCGTGATAAGGTCCTTCGCTACGCTCAGGATGACAGACGGGCTTCGTCCAAAAGCCCTGCCATCTCCTCCAAAATAGCCGCCCAGTTTTCCAGATACAGCATGTGGCCCTGGCCCGGCAGTAGGTGCACGGGGGCGTCGCCCAGCCGCTGGGCCAGGTAAGGGATGTTGCCGGGCGCCCACACGCCATCGGCCAGGCCGTGCCAGAGGCGCACGGCGCAACGCGCCTCCTCGATGCGGAAGCCGGGCGGGCGGCACCAAGCCTGGGCGTCGTCGTACACGCCGCGGCCGTGGTTGGCAAACCCTTGCACGGCGGCATCGCGCAGCAGGGGGCGGAAACGGGCGGTTACGCAGGCTTCTTCCGCAAACATTAGGCGGATAAACCAGTCGATGGTGCGGTCGGGGTGGCGCTGCCACTGCCGGCTGAGCCACAGGAACGTGGTTCGGTTCAGCCACGGGAAGCCGATTTGGCCCCAGCGCAGGAATTTCCACAGCGGCGAGAGGTGGCGGTAGGCGGCCCGCTCGCCCAGCGGCAGGCAGGTGCTGAGCAGCTGCGCCGCCGCCACCCGCGCCGGGTGCTGCGCCGCGAGCGCCAGCGCGTGCACCCCGCCCACCGACCAGCCCATCACGCCCACCGGGTAAGCAATGCCCAGCGCATCGAGCAGGGCTACCACGTCGTCGGCAAAAGAGGGGAAGGTGAGGGGTCGGTACACGCTGGACTGGCCCACGCCGGGCCGGTCGGGCGCCAGAATCTGCAGCTGCAGGCGGGCCAGCAGCGCCGCGTCGTCGGGGATTTCCAGGCCGCTGGAGCCGAAGCCGTGGTGAAACACCACCGCCCGGTGCGCGGGGTCACCGTAGCGCGTGAGGCCCAGCGTGCGGCCATCGGGCAGGCCGATGGTCAGGGGCGTGGGGCTTCCGGCGGTGGGAGGGGGCATGGGCCGAAAGTACGGCCGAGCACAGCATTCCGGGCATAGCCACCGGACACCGGAACCTGCTAGCGCACCAGCGTGAGGGTGCCGCGCCGGTGGCGGGCCGTGCCCCGGCAGTCGGCGTAGTCGAGCAGGTAGAAGTAATCGCCGCCGGCCGCGCCGGTGCCGTCCCAGCGCAGGGCCGGGTCGGTGGCCTGAAACACGAGGCGGCCCCAGCGCGAGAACACGCGCAGCCGTCCGCCGGGCACGGGAGCGCGCACGGGCCGGAACTCGTCGTTCAGCCCGTCGCCGTTGGGTGTGAACACGTTTTGGTCGGTGAAGTCGGCCGTGGTGCCGCTCACCGTCACGGCCCGCGTCAGCACCCGGCCATCGGCCAGGGTCAGGCGCACGGCGTAGGTACCGCCCTGCTGGTAGCGGTGGGCCACAAAGGGGCCGGTGGCCGCGTTGGCCGCCCCACCGGCGGGCTCGCCGAAGTCCCAGCGCAGGCCAACCGGGTCGCCCGCGCTGCTGGCCCAAAACTGCACCGAGTCGTCGGGGCAGATGGCTTCGTAGTTGAGCGCGGCCGGCGCGTAGAGCATGTTGGTGATGACGTTGGGGAGGGTGATGCTGGGTACCGCTCCAGGCCGGTAGGCATAACCTTCGGGCTCGAAGCCGCAGCCTGCCCCGACTATATCGGGGTGACGCACGACGGCCGCGTGGTTGCTTCGGAGGGCCCCTGTGATGCGATTGATGGGGATACGCAAATAAAAGCGCGAGGCCCAGAGCGTGCCATCGGGGGCTAGTTGCAAGCCCCCGCATTCTACATCGTCGTCCGGCTCCGTTGGGGTCGGCGCGGCCTGTGACACCCAATAGCGCGAGGCGTCTACGGCAGCCTCCGTGGGCAGGGCCAGATTAAACTGCCACAACTCTTCGAAGCGGCGGGGAGGCAACGGCCGCGTCGGGTACTCGGTCGTGTAAAGCAGCTGCGAATTGGGCGAGAAGGAAATGGAAAATGTAACCTCCGCGTTGCGATGAATGACTCGTTCATGGCTGACCTCCCCAGTGGCATTATCAAAGTCATATACACACACGGCAAACGGCTGGGCGGTGCTCTGCGTTCGGGCACCGCACGCCACTTGCCGGCCATTGGGAGCGGCTTTTAGTTCCGCAGTTGTGGGAGGCAGTGCCTGGCCGGCCAAGGAAACCACGGGAGTTGGCCGGATACCTTGCGGCGTGAGCAAAAAGGCTTGAAAGCCGCGCCCGTCCTCGTCGCGGGTGATGACCCAGAAGTCGCGGTTGTTGGCGTGGCGCACCACCGTCAGGCGCGGGCTGTGCGTAAGGCCCAGCACCAGCCCTTTGCGCGCCACATCCCCATACCCACCGTTTAGCCGCCCGTCTATCAAGGCATAGGTAAGCGCGAAGGCCTGCTGACTGGCTTCGGCGGCCCCTTGGGTCCAGTAGAAGGCATAGTATTGCTGCGCCGCTCCGGGTGCCGGTACCAAAGCCAGACCTTGGTATTGAGGCCGGGCATCGGTGTTCGTCCAGCGGCTGTCGGGGTCTACCAAAGCACCGTTTGGCAGGGCCTGTTGGCGCCGGTCCATTAAGCCCAGCATGTTGCCGTAAGCCAGAAGACGGCCCTGAAAATCACTTAAAGCAGCCGTACCAAAGAGGTCGTTGTACTTCACTCGAAAGGCGCAGGTATCAGGGGGGCCTGGCCTGGGAGCGAACGAAACCTTAACGTTTCCGGCCGCAAACGGCGGCCCAGCCAAGCACCATGTCCAGAACTCCCCTTGCGCGCAGGCCGGCGTTGCATAGCGCCCCAGCAAGAAAACCAGAAGGAATAAGCGTTTCATGATGAGTACCAAAACAGCAGGACGGGGGCAGCGCCTAAAACAGTACCGCCCCCGTCGCCGATTTATTCTTTTTGCAAGCGCTGAGTCGTCAGCTTTTGGCCATCAAACAGCTGCACTTGGTACAGGCCAGCGGGCAAATCATGCACGTCAAACGTCGTGATGCCGGTGGTAGAAGTGGCCTTCTGGTCGAGCACCGTCCGGCCTTGCAGGTTGAGGACTCTCACTCATTGATACCGCGTCGGCGTGTCGGGTTGCACGGCCACGGTGCCGGTGGTGGGGTTGGGGTACAGCTGCACGGCTGGCCGGCTGCTGGCACTGGGGCCGGCGGTGGGCGGGCTACCGGCCGTAAAGCAGTTGTAGACGCCGGCCTTGGGCACAAATACACGAGCGACCGTGCAGCTTGCGAAACCCGAGCCGGCCGCGCACGGGCTGGTTACGAGTACGTCCATGTCGAAGTAGCCTTTGTTGAAATTCGAGGTGAACGGCCGGGTAGTAATGGTGGGCGACGACACGGAGCCGATGCTAGCCGTTGCGCCGGGATAGGTGGTACCATCGGGGTAAGTAAAGTTATAGGGCTGGTTGCTAATGTATTAACTCAAACCGGGCGTCCCGCTAAATGTGAAAGTAGCGACGCCGCAATTGTTGTACTGCACCGTTGCCGTTGGGCAGGTGGGGTTGATGTTGCCAATTTGAAAGGTTTGGGAAAGCACCGGCCCAGGCCCGCCGCAATCCGATGCTTTGGCTTCCACGTTCACGGTGACGCTGCCCACGTTGGGCGTAACAATTGGAACAAGTCGTCCATTGTCACCGAAAGGGCTGTCCTGAGTAGCGGTATTGGCGTTGCTAATCAGGTAAGCCCCTGCCGTATTACTTGTGAGGTATCAATGGTATGCAACGCTGGTTTCACCCGTTGGTGGTGTGACGCCGTTAATCGATACAGTTTTCTGACTGGTTGACGGGCATACCCCATCAATCTGCATGTTGGTCGGCTGGGCCGGAGCGCGGCGCATGGGTAGCGTAAGCGTACGGGTCGCGCTAAGCGTGGTACCACAAGGGTTTGCCGAGTTCACGGCCGTTACGGACACCGTCACACTTGTTGCCGTATTAGGCACGTTGGCCAGATTCAGCGTGGCCGAGGTACCGCTGATGCCGGTAATCTGGGCCCCGTTGTTGGCCGTAACGTTGTAACCGGTCGCCCCGAAGGAACTCCCCCAGTTTAGGGTATACGGCTGGTCGCGGCAATAGTCGGCAGGGGTGCCCGATACCGAAATCGCGCCGACCCGGCGGTTATAGTAGCGGATGTGAATGTTATCGGTGTCGTCGCCCTGCGTAAAGCCACAGGAGTAGCCCGTGCATTCCAGCCACACGTTTGTAATGAGTTCGCCCTCTTGCGCCGTGTTAGCGGGCGCTTGCAAGCAGCCCAGGTTAGGATAAGGCACAGCCGAGAAGTTGGTGTTGCCGCTGGCTTGCGTGGCCTGTCCATTGGTAGGCGTGATAGGGGCGGTGGTGTAGGGCACCCGGTCGTAGAAGTAAAGCCGGATTTTGGAAAAGTCGCCGGACGTCACGTCCTGCCACTGCTCGGTGTATTCATTGCCGGTTTCCGTGTAGTAATGTACGGTCCAGATAAAGTTGGGCCGGAAACGGCAATCGGTCGAGTTACTGTTGCCGACGCAGTTGCTTTCAAACTGGAACTGATAGGGCTGGCTCTGGATGCCGTGGGTGGTGGGGTCTACCACGTTGGGGCATACATCCAGCGGGTCGGCCCGGTAGTTGGTCTGGGTGTCGGGCACTTGGCCGTGAAACTGAATTCTGTTGGAAATCAACACGCTGCTAGCCGACTGCGCCGGACCAGCTACGGCCGACGGCCTGACAAGACTTGGTAGTCCTTGTGCCCACGCCCCCGAGGAGGCGAGCAGTAGCCACGCCAACGCGGCCAGCAGCTTGTGATAGATGACGCGGTCAATTTTTTTCATGATGGAAAGGTGAAAAGGTAAAAGAATGTACAAGGATATATTCTTCCCCACCGCCAAAAAAGGAAATAACAGGCGGTTTGGTGACATCGGCTTTTCGGCATCATACCCCTCGTGCGGCTTCGGAAAGCAGTACTTTATTTTTATTAATCCCCCCCCCTATATTTCAAGTGCTTAGTGTAGTGGCCCGCCGCCGGTGACAGCCAAAAAATGGGTCATTTGTGACATCTGGCGTGGTCAAATTGCGGAGCCCGAAACCGAGCCGTCACGCCAACGGGCTTCGCAACCTGACCGGCAGGTTGGCGGTAACAGACTTAGTTCGTTGTCCCACCCCTTTGCCCCATGATAGTCAACTCCACCCCCGCCGGCTGGCAAATCATCTACCAGCAGGCCCACGCCCTGCTGGCCATGCAGTTGGCCTGGCACTGGCCGCCCACCCTGCCGCCCGACCGCTGGGTGGGCCTGCTGGCCGCCATCGCGCAGCACGACGACGAGCAGGAAGCCTGGCGCGGGCGCGGCGGGCACTACGGCCTCACGGCCGCCGGGGCCCCGGCCAACTTCACCCAGAAGGAATTTTCGATGGAGCAGGCGGCCGGCGTGCTGGCCGCCGCCCGTTTCCAGGGGCGCTGGCGCAGCCTGCTCACCAGCCTGCACCTGAGCTGTTTATACGAGGGGTTGCGGGGTGAAGAAAAGGAAATCGATGCGTTTCTGGACGACCTTAGGGCCCGGCAGCAACAGTGGCAAAAAGAACTGAAAATCAGCAAAAAGCAAGCCGGACAGGCGTACGACCTGTTGCACTGGTGCGACCGGCTCTCGCTCATTCTCTGCCGCCACGAAATCCCGGAAATGGGCCGGGCCGTGGAAATTTCGCGCGGGCCCGACGGCACCATTCACACGCTGGCCCAGCCGGTGGCCGGCGGCGCGGTCGTCATCCAGCCCTGGCCGTTCCAGGCGGCCGAAATGGAGGTGAGCGTGGAGGCCAGCGTGCTCACGCAACTGCAGTTCAAGGACGATGCGGAGCTGGCGGCTGCCCTGCGCGCCGCGCCCATCGAAACCTTGCGCTGGACGCTACGGGCGGCGTAGCCCCGCAGAAAAGTTGGCGTGGCTCCCCAACGCAGCCCCGAACCGGCCGTATTAGCAAGACACGCTGCTTTTTCACTCTGCATGGCCACGCACTACAAATTCTCCGACATCCTCGCCGTTATCAAGTCGTCGGCAGCTGAATTCAGCAACAACAATTCGTTTCGGCACGCGGCGGCGCTGTCGTACTACACCATATTCTCGCTGCCGCCGCTGCTGCTCATCGTCATCACGGTGGCCAGCGCGGCGTTTGGGGGCGAAGCCCTTACTGGTCAAATTTACGGGCAGCTGAAGGGCTTGGTAGGCGCCGATTCGGCCAAGTTCCTGCAAGACAGCATTGCCAAGTTCACGGTGCAGCAGCGCGGGCCGGTGGCCACGACCATTGGCGTGGCCACGCTCATTTTTGCGGCCACCACGTTTTTCGTCACCCTGCAGGAAAGCATCAACGACATCTGGAACCTGAAGGTGAAAACGGCCGGCATTGGCATTGGAGCTTTCCTCAAGCAGCGCTTTCTGTCGTTTGGGTTGATACTGAGCGTGGCCCTGCTGCTGCTTATCTCCTTTGTGGTGAGCGCCGTGCTCAGCGTCTTCACCGGCTGGTTGCAGCGCCAGATTCCCGAGGTGGGCATCATCGTCATCCGCCTGGTCGATTTTGTGCTGTCGTTGGGCGTAACCACCCTGCTGTTTGCCCTGATTTACCGCTTCCTGCCCGACGCCGTCATCCGCTGGAGCGACGTGCTGATTGGGGCCTTCATCACGGCGTTGCTCTTCGTGATTGGCAAGTTTGCCATTGCGTTCTACATCGCCAAGTCCGACCCTGGCTCGGCGTTTGGGGCGGCGGGCTCGGCCATTGTGCTGCTGCTGTGGGTCAACTATTCGTCGCTTATTATCTTTTTTGGGGCCGAATTTACCCAGGAGTTTGCCGATGCTTTCGGGCAGAAAGTGCAGCCCAAGGCCCACGCCGTGCGCGTGAAGCTGGAAGAAATAGCCCCCGGCGAATCGAAGGAAGAAATAGCTACCGGCCGGCCGCGCTCCACGGGCAGCTGGAAATCATAAGGGAAGCCAGGGCCACAGTTGGCGGCCGCGCCGCATCTTTGCTTTCCTACATACTTCCCTTGCGTATGCTCAAATTCGTTGCCGGCCCAATGCTTGTGTGCCTGCTCGCCGCCGCACGGCCCGAACCGGTGCGGGCCCAAGCAGGGCCACCGGCAAAGGCCGACTCGTCGGCCCGCGCTTACACCGATGTGGGCAACGGCGACCGCCTGTTTGTGGTGCCCACGGCCCGCAACCTGCGCCGGGGCGAGGGCTACGCCCAGGACCTGGAACTGGTGGTTGTGGGTGCCAGCTACGGCCTCACCAATAGCTTCTCGCTGGGGGCTTTCGTGTCTGTCATTCCCGGACAGGGCACCGATAACATTGCGCTGCTCACGCCCAAGGTGAGTTTTCCGGTGGCCAAAAAGCTGCGGGCCGGCATTGGCTCTTTCCTAATTGCCAGCCGCTCCGGCTCCGGCGCCATCACCTACGCCAACGCCACCTACGGCACCGCCGACGCCAATTTAACCCTGGGCGTCGGCTACGGCGCCACCCGCCGCAGCGGCTTCATCAATACCCCGCTGGTGCTGCTGGGCGGGACCAAGCGCGTTTCCCGGCTGGTATCGCTCCTAAACGAAACCTACCTCATCTACGACCGGGCTTTCCTGGATTTGGGCACCTTCAAGCTGGTGGCTGGCATTGCGGGCGTGCGCGTGGCCGGGCCGCGCTTCGGCGGCGGCCTTGGGCTGTTGTATGCCTTCGGGCAGCTCCAGGATTCAGACTACTTCAACGGCTCGGCGCGCTACTTCCTGCCCGTGGGCGAATTCACGGTCCGCTTCGGCAAGATAAAGTAAGGGGCCACGTAGGGGTTTGGTTGGCTGAGCAAGGCGTGCGCCTTCCTGGTGCTGCGTCGCCGCGCCGGGAAGGCGCACGCCGCATCATTACGGCTCCGGCTCTTACCTTTCCCGCATGAAATGTCTACCCTTATTTTCTGCCTTCGGGCTGCTGGCCGTGGCCAGCTCCACCCACGCCACTGCCCGGCCGCAGCCAGCCCCGGCCGATACCGTAGCCGGCCATAGCCGCATGGTACGCAAGCTCAGCGACGCCATGTGCACCGGCGTAACCAACGACCACACCACCAATTTTGCCCAGCTGAGCCCGCCCGCGGCCATGCAACTCACGCAGCAGCTCTTCGTGCAAGCCATGAAGCAGGACAGCGCGGCGTTTCTGGCCATCATCACGGCTGGCAGCAAGCAGGGCCAAACTGCTCAGCAGGTAGGGCAGGAGCTGGGCAAAGACGTGGTGGTGCGCCTGGCCCGCATCTGCCCGGCGGCCATGCCGCTCGTGCTGCGCCTGGGCGAAACGGCGCAGGCACAGCAGGCTGCCAAAACGAAGCTGCCAACCACTACCGATACCGAAAAAAAGGTGCTTCAGCCGTTGGCCAACCACCTATGTGCCCAGCTCGATGCGGCCACTGCCAAACAGGCCTTCGAAAAAATGCCCGTTGCGCAGCGCGGAGCCTTGTTTATTAAATTAATTCAGCAGGAATTTCTGGCCAACCGCACCAAGCTGCTTACCTACTACAGCAAAGCGCAGCTGGACGACGACCAGCAGCGTGAAGAAATCGGCAAAAAAATAGGGGGCCTGATGGTAGAGCAGGGAACGTGCGCCAAGTACCTGGTGGTAGTGGGCATGGATTACATAAACGAAAGCAAGCCGTAGCGAGCCGCTAAGCCAAGCCTGCGTTACACCTCAACCTTTTCCTTCACCGCCAGCTGCCCACAGGCGGCGTCAATGTCTTTGCCGCGCGAGCGGCGGATGTTGGTTTGCACCCCGCGGTCGGCCAGGAATTTGTGGAAGGCGGTGATTTTATCGGCCTCCGCGTTCTGGTAGCTGGCGTTGTCGATGGGGTTGTACTCGATGAGGTTGATTTTGCAGGGCAGCCACTTGCTGATTTTCAGCAGCTCGGCCGCGTCGTCCAGCCCGTCGTTGAAGCCGTCGAACACGATGTATTCGTAGGTGACTTTGCGGCCGGTTTTCTGGTGGTAGTACTGCAGGGCTTCCTTCAGCGCGGCCAGCGAGTTGGCTTCGTTGATGGGCATGATTTCGTTGCGCTTGGCATCCGTCGGGGCGTGCAGCGAGAGGGCCAGGTTGGCCTTCACGTCGTCATCAGCCAGCTTTTTAATCATCTTGGCAATGCCGGCCGTGCTGATGGTGATGCGGCGCGGGGCCATGTTCAGGCCGTCGGGGGCGGTGATGCGGCGCACGCTTTCCACCACGTTGGCGTAGTTGAGCAGGGGCTCGCCCATGCCCATGTACACGATGTTGGTGAGCGGCGTGCCGTACTGGGCCTCGCACTGCTCCCGAATGCGCACCACCTGGTCGTAAATCTCGGCCGCGTCGAGGTTGCGCTTGCGGTCCATATAGCCCGTAGCGCAAAACTTGCACGTCAGTGAGCAGCCCACCTGGCTCGAAATACAGGCCGTCATCCGCGTGTCGTGCGGGATGAGCACGCCCTCCACCACATTGCCATCGTACAGCCGGAAGGCCGACTTGATGGTGCCGTCGTTCGAGAGCTGCTTGTTCTGCACCGTCACGCCGTTGATGACGAAGTGCTGGTCGAGCAGCTCGCGGGTAGCTACCGAGATGTTGTTCATCTCCTCAAACGTGGCGGCGGTGTTCTTCCACAGCCACTCCGTTACCTGCTTGGCGCGGAAGGGCTTCTCGCCGTGCTCCACCATAAAGGCCTTGAGCTCGTCGGGCGAGGTTTTGCGAATATCACGCTTTTTGACAACGGGGGCGAGGGGCAGTTCCAGTAACATAGGGCAAAGATACAAGCCAGCAGGGCGTTGGGTTCCCGAGCCGGTTGTCATTCCGAGCGCAGCGAGGAATCTGGGTAGTTACCGCTGACTCAGATTCCTCGCTGCGCTCGGAATGACAATTAAAACCGGGCCGCCAGCTCCTCCGGCAGCAGGCGCAGCTTGTGGATGTTGTAGTCGAAGCAGAGCATGCCGGTTTTGGCGCGGGCCACTTCCTTACCGGACTTGTGCACGTGGTACACCACATCGAACCCGTACTTGTTGGGGTCGGCGGCGGCTACGTCAATTTGCAGAACGTCGCCTTCAAAGGCTTCGCTCTTGTATTCCACGGCCACATCGACCATGATGAGGCCCAGCTTGGTGTCGGCATCGAACTCGGCGGGAAAATGGTTGGCCTGCAGAAACTGCGTGCGCGCCTGGTGCAGCAGGGCCAGCAGCGCATCGTAGCCAAGGTGGCCGCCGTAGTTGAGGTTGATGGCCGCCACCGGGGCTTCGGTGCTGAAAGAAAAGGTGTCGGGAAGGGCTACTTTTACGCGGTTCATGGAGGGGAAAGATGAGCAGATGACTTGGCGACTCAACAAATAAGAACGAACGATGAGCCAACAACAACTTTCTAATAATTCAAAGATAGAGGTACGACGGACTGAAGACGGCTCAGCTACGCTTTATGTGCCGGCGCTGGACGAGCATTACCACTCCCGGCACGGCGCCCGGCAGGAATCGGAGCACGTGTTTATTGGGGCCGGGCTGGTGCCACTGCTCGATGCTGGCCGGGGCCAGCCCTGCACCCGGCCCCTGCACTTGCTGGAGGTAGGCCTCGGCACCGGCCTCAATGCCCTGCTCACGCTGCGCACGGCCCGGCAGGCCGGCGCCGCCGTGGCCTACGACGGCCTCGAAACCGTGCCGCTGCCCGCCACCGTGGTGGCCGCCCTGACGCCCAAATGGGACGGCACACCCGCCGAAACAACGCTGTTTGGCCAGCTCCACGCCGCGCCCTGGGGCCAGGTCCACCCGCTGGCCCCCAGCTTCTTCCTCACCAAGCTGCACCAGCCCCTGGAAGCCGCCAAGCTGCCCGCCAACTATTACGACCTGATTTATTTCGACGCCTTTGCCCCCGAAAAACAGCCCGAGCTGTGGCGCGAAGCCATTTTCGCCCAGCTCTACGCCGCCGCTGCGCCCGGCGCGGTGCTGGTGAGCTACTGCGCCCAAGGGCAGTTTCGGCGCAACTTACGGGCCGCTGGCTGGCGCACCGAAAAGCTGCCCGGCCCGCCCGGCAAGCGCGAAATGACGCGGGCCGTGAAGTAAGGAAAGCACTTTTCTTCTACATTTATTCTGCTATGGCCTCTGATTCAACCCTGGAAATTCATTGCCCGGCCTGCCGGTGGGAGCCCGAGGTCACATCCCGTTGGATGTGTACGTGCGGCTGCCTGTGGAATACCTTTGACACGGCGGGCGTGTGCCCCCGCTGCCGGCATCGCTGGCACGATACGCAGTGCCTCAGCTGTGCGGCCTGGGCGCCTCACGTCGACTGGTACCACGGCCTGGACGAGCAGGTGGCCGTGCTAATTGAAGAGGCGCTGCCCGCGTCTGCCAGTGCCCGTTGCACTTCCCATGAGTCGTAAGTTCCTCGAAAACGAAAGCCCCGGCTGGGTCACCGACGGCCTCATCAGCGAAGCGCAGCGGCAGAAGCTGCTGGCCCGCTACCCGCCCGAAGCGCAGGCCCTGGGGCTGCTCCCCATCCTGGGCAGCGTGCTGGTGGGCCTAAGCGGGCTGAGCGTGGTGGCGGCCAACTGGCAGGCCTTGCCCGCTGCCCTGCGGCTGGCGCTGCTGCTGGGCAGCCTGCTGGGCAGCTACGGCGCAGGCGCCTACTTCCTGCGGCGCGGCAATGCGGACCTGGGCCACGGCCTCATCGGGCTGGGCCTGCTCTTGTTTGGGGCCAGCATCATTCTCACCAGCCAGCTCTACCAGCTGGTGGGCTACGACGCCAGCGGCCTGCTGGCCTGGGTGGTGGCGGGCACGGCCCTGAGCTACGTGTACGGCTCGCGCCTGCTGGTGCTGCTCACGGTGCTCATTGGGGCGGCCGTGCAAACGTATTGCGTCGAGTCGCTGGGTAGCTTCAGCTACGCCACGGCGTGGCTGGTGGTGGGCGGGCTGGGCTACTACTGGTGGCGCCGGCCTGGGGTGGTAAGCAGCCACGTGCTGGCCGTTGGGCTGCTGTGGCAAGCGGGACTGCTGGTGATTGCGCTGCACGCCAAAATCACCTGGTTTTTTGTGCCGGCCATGCTGGTGTATGCGGCCGGCGACTGGCAGCCGAACCGCAGCGGTGGCCGGGCCTTGCAGGCTGCCCCGCTCACGGCGGCATACATTTTTATGTTTGGGCTGGCCACCTTCGGCGAAACGGATGCCTACGCCAACGTGCTGCGCCCGCCGCTGCTGCCTTACCTGGCCGCGCTGGGGGCAGTATTCGCCCTTTCGGCGGCGGGGAAGCGGGTGCAGGGCCGGCTGGCTTCGCTGCCCGACTGGCTGTTGCTATTGCCCGGCTTCTACCTGTCGGGCGGGCTGCCGCTGGCCGTGGCCACGCTGGTGGTGCTCTACGCCCACGCCGGCTCGGTGCTGGCCCGCGCCCACCGCGACCAGGATTCCGACCAGCTCACCATTGGCGCGGTGTTGTTTGTGGCGGCGACCATGGTGGCCTACTTCAAGCTGACCTGGGGCTTTCTGGATAAGTCGGTGTTTTTCCTGCTGGGCGGCGTGTTGCTGCTGAGTCTGAGCTGGTACCTGCGCCGCCGCACGGCCCGCTTGGTGGCGGCCAATGCGGCCGCTGCCCCCAGCCAGCCACTAGCAACCCCAGCCCAACCGGGTGACGAGCCCGCGCCCACCGCGCCCACCGAATGATTCACCCCGCAACCCTTCCCGCATGACTGACCTGCTGACCTGGTTCGCGGCCCCGATACGTCGCCGGCCGCTGGTGCGCCTGCTGGTGGCGGCGCAGGTGCTCTACGTGCTGGGCGTGGCCGGCGCCGGCTACGCTACCACCGAGCTGGGCCAGCACATCATGCTGACTACCACGCCCATCGACCCGCGCGACTTGCTCTACGGTGATTTTGTGCGCCTGCACTATGGCATCAGCGAAGTGCCGCTGCACCTGTGGCACGGCGAAGAAGCCCCGCGCCGCCGCCAGTCCATCTTCGTGCTGCTGGCTACCGGCCCCGATAGCCTGAGCACGGCCGTGGGCGTCTATCCGCAGGCGCCAAAGCCCAGCGTGGGGCAGGCCGTGCTGCGCGGCTGGGTAACGGAAGTGTATCGCAATTCGCTGTCGTTGCGCTACAACCTGGAACGCTACTACGTGCCCGAAGGCAGCGGCCTGCGCCTCGAAAAAGCTGGCCGCCTGCACCCGCTGCAGGTGCGCGTGAGCATTGCGCCCTGGGGCCAGGCCCGCATCACGGACGTGGATGTAGCAAAGTAGCGGGGCCATTGCAGCGGTTCAGCAAGTACTAAGAACGTTACGCAGAGCGCAGCGAAACATCTTTACCGCAGTAGTAACTAATTACTTACGAGGTAAAGATACTTCGCTGCGCTCTGCATGACGTGCAAGCGGCATTTCCCCGCTTTATTAACAGTCCGGTTACTGGATTTTGAAGCTAATGGGCACCGTAAACGACACATTCACTTCGCGGCCGTTTTGCTTGCCGGGGATGAATTTGGGCAGGGTTTTAATGGCGCGCAGGGTTTCCGCATCAAGGGTCGTGCTCAGGCTTTTCACAATTTTCAAATCGGTTACCTCGCCCTTGGTATTCACCGTAAAGCTGGCGTAGACGCGGCCTTCGGTGCCGTTGCGCAGGTCGACGCTGGGGTAGCGCACCGCCCGCTGAATAGCGGCCACAATGGCCGCCTGCCCGCCGCCGCCGGGCAGCTCCGGCATCTGCTCGACGTAGGTGTAGGTGGTTTCCTTAACGACGTCGGTACCAATTTCGTGGGGGCCGTCCACGCTCTCGAGGGGGCCCAAATCGACCGGGCCGGCGCTGCCTTCGCGGGTCACGCTCGAAATAGCGGCTTCCTGCAGGGCGGCCTGTTCGGGCACGTCGTCGGTGGCTTGCGGGTCGGGGGCCACAACGGGCGGCGTAAACCGAATGGTGGCCACCCGCGGCTGCGCAGGCGGCGCCACGGGCGGCGGGGCCACCGGGGGCGGCGTTGCCGTGGTGGGGTCGAGCGGCGGGGCCATCGGGTCGGCAGTGAAGGTCCGGGGCGGCACCACGGCCACGTCTTTTTTCAGCAGCTGCGCCACCAGCGGAAACACCAGCAGCAAGGCCAGCAGGGCCGTGGCAATAATGAGGGCCCGCGTCATGTGGCGCTGGTAGAGGGCACGGAGCTGGTAAGCTCCGTAGTGGCGGTTGCGACCATCGAACACGATGTCGTCGAGGCTGGCCGTGGCCAGCTGGGCATTGGTCATCATAAGGCAGCGGTTTTAAGGAGGGTGAGGTCGTCGGGGGTGATGTTGACCAGCGCGTATTTCTTCTGCTGGGTGATGTTCATCTCATCGAGAATGTCCACCATGTCCTTGTATTTGGAATCCTCGCCGGGCTTGATGAGCACCACCAGGCCGGCCTGCTGCCGCTGCCGCTCCAATACCACCTGCCGGATACCATCGGCCGAGAAGGTGGTGGTTTTCAATTCCGGCACCGCCACGGTCTTATCTTCGGGCGCATTCAGGCCGAAGAAATAATGCACTCGGTGGCCCTTGCCCAGGATAATGGTCATGGCCTTTTTCATGGACACCGGGGTGCGGATGTCGCTTTTCACCGGCATTTGCAAGTCCATGGCGTAGGGCTTGGCGAAGGTGGTGGTGAGCATGAAGAAGGTGAGCAGCAGAAACGCCAAATCCACCATCGGCGTCATGTCGATGCGCGTCGACATCTTCTTGGCGCGGCGCTTGCCGGCTTTGGCAGGCCCGGCGGTCTGGGGTTGGATTTCGGCCACGGGTTCAGTCCTTTTCAGGTGATTGATACCCGGCCAACGCGCGGCGCTATCGCCTTATTGTAAGGGAATTATAGCTAAAATTTAATTTTTTGCGGCCACACTAGGCCCGCAATTCCAACGTTTTATCGGGTTGCCCTCACCGCAGTTGGCACAGCTCAGAAGTGCCACACCCGGCCCGGCGTGATGTAGGCCGTGAGGGGCACGTCGGTGGGCAGCACATCGGCAATGCGGCGCACGGGCGGCTCGTTCAGCAAGTTCAGCCCGATGAACTGGGTGCCCGGCCGGCACTGCGCCAGAAACCGGTCGTAGAAGCCGCCGCCGTAGCCCACGCGCTGCCCCGCGCGGTCCACGGCTAGCAGCGGCACCAGCACGGCATCGAGCACGCCCGGCAGCACCTCCGGGGCGGTCACGGCATCTGGCACGGGCTCGGTGATGCCCCAGCGGTTTTGGGTGAGCTGGGTGTCGGGCGTCAGCTCATAATGCTTCAGCGACATGCCGTCGGGCTGCACCACGGGCACTGCCAGGCGCAGGGGCAGTTCTTCGCCCCACACCCAGCGAATGAAAAACCATAGGTCGGGCTCATTCCGCTTCTCTAAAGGCAGAAACAAGTGCAGCCACTGCCACTCCGCCACCGGAAACTCGCGGAACAGGTTCTCGCGCAGCTTGTTGCTGCGGCGGGCCACCTCGCCGGCATCCAGCGCCATGCGGCGGGCCAGGGCAGTGCGGCGCAGGTCGGCTTTGGTGGAGGATATTCCAAACATGGCGCAAACTAGCCATTCGGCCGCTGGCCACGCGTGCTGGCCGCAGTTTAGCGCGTAGCGCGCAACTGCTGGCCCCACCGTAACGCGAGTTTGTAACTCGCTGCCGCAAAGCGACAATCCCATCAGCTCATCTCATCCAACGGCGAGTTACAAACTCGTCTCACCTATCGGCCAGCAGTTACGCGCTGCGCGCTAAACTGCGGCCAGCGCGCGTGGCCAAGCGGCTACTCCTCCTCCAGCACCGTGAACTGCAGCGCCAGCGGCTCAAAGCCCTCAATTAGCTGCTCGATGAAACCGGGGTTGTTAATCAGAATGCTGAGCACATTCTCGCTGCGCTCCTGCAGGCCGCCGCCGGGGAAAAGCTTGTCTTTGAGGGCCGTGAGCTGGGCGTAGGCGGTTTCGTGCTTCATTTCGGCGGCCTTGCTCAGGCGCTTTTCGAGGCCGGCGAGGCCACCGGCGGCTTTCTGGGCTTCGGCGGCCACGGTTTTTACCAGGGTGGGGTCGAGGCGCTGGGCCAGGTCCTGCACTTGCTGGAAGGCGGCGGCCAGGGCCTGCTGCTGCTCCTGCAGGCTGATTTCCTCCTGGCCTAGGGCGGCGCCCACTTGCTTCTTCAGCTCCGGCAGCGGCCGGAAAATCTCGCGCCAGGTAAGGCCCAGCTTCTTCAGCTTGCCCGCGTTGGCGCGGCTGATGTACTCGGCCGAGTTGCGTGGCAGCACGATGGGATAGGGCACCCCAAAGGCCGCAAACACGTCCTTGAGCTGGAACCAGTACGCCACCTCGGCCCCGCCGCCGATGTAAACCAGGTTCGGCAGCAGCATTTCCTGGTACACCGGGCGCAGCACCACGTTGGGACTGAACTGTTCGGGGTGCGTCTGGGCCAGCTCCAACAATTCGGCCTGGCTGTGGCACTTGGCCGTGTTGCGAATGGTCACTTCCACGCAGTCGGCGCCGCTGGCGTCGGGTTCCAGGCGTTCGCGCTTGCCTTCATCGGTGATGAAAAACAGGTTGATGGGCCGCGAGTACACCTGCGGCTTGTAGCCGGCGGCGGTGAGGCGGGCGTTGGTGGCCTGCACGGCGGCGTTGGACGCCTGCTCCCGGATTTCCTTGGTCAGCAGCGGCACCAGGGCTTGTTTCAGGGCCGGGCGGTCAGCGTCCAGCGTCACCAGCCCGAACGCGCCGAACAGCGCATCGGCCAGCTTGCGGGTGGCCTCGGCCAGGTTGTTGGAAGTCGAATACGCCTTGTGAAAAGCCGCGGGCACCTCGGGCGGCAGCTGGCTCAGCAGCTGCTCGCTGAGGCCGTCGAGTGGCAGGCGGCCCACGGGCCCGCCGGTGCCGGCCGCATCCCACGAATACGTTTTACCAAAGAGCGAGAAGTGGTTGATTTCGGCGAAATCATGGTCCTCGGTGGCCATCCAGTACACCGGCACAAAATCGTACTGCGGGTACTTTGCCTTCAATTCCCGGCTCAGCTTGATGGCCGAGGCAATTTTATAAATAAAGTACAGCGGGCCCGTGAGCAGGTTGAGCTGGTGGCCCGTGGTCACGGTGAAAGTGGTGGGCTCGGCCAGCAGTAGCAGGTTGGTTTCGATGGCCGGCTCGGGCTCGGGGGCCAGGCCGTATTGGTCGCGCAGGGCGGCTACCAGGCGCTTACGGGCTTCGGGGGTGTAGCTGGCCTGCTTTTCTTCGATTTGGGCCGCGAAGTTTTCCAGCGAAGGAAAGCGGTGGTAGAACGGCGCCAGGGCGGGCTTCTGGGCGATATAGTCGGTTAGCAGGCCCGAAAAGGCACCGGTTTCGGCGTAGGGCAGCGTGGTACAGCGAGTGGGCATGGGGGTAATACGAGCGGGGCTGGATTCGGTGCGAACCCGTGCCAGTGGCAAAAGTCCGCACAAAACCCGGCCCCGGCCGAAATGTTCCTTTTAGCCGTCCTGGATTATACCAGATGCCCGTACAGGTCGAAGTCCGACGCCGAATCAATCTTCACATTCGCAAAGTCGCCCAAGCGCACGAACGTGTCTTTTTCCACGGCCACCAGCACTTCGTTGTCCACTTCCGGCGAGTCGAATTCCGTCCGGCCCACGAAATGGCCGCTTTCCTTGCGGTCGAACAGCACCTTGTAGGTCTGGCCCACGCGGGCTTCGTTCAGCTCCATCGAAATGCCCTGTTGCAGTTCCATGATGGCGTCGGCGCGCTCCTGCTTCACCTCGGCCGGCACGTCGTCCACGAGGGTGTGCGAGTGCGTGTTTTCCTCGTGCGAGTAGGTGAAGATGCCCAGCCGCTCAAAGCGCGTCTGCTCCACAAAATCATACATTTCCTGGAAATCCTTTTCCGTTTCGCCGGGGTGGCCGGCGATGAGCGTGGTACGCAGCGCAATGCCCGGCACGCGCTGCCGAATGGTATCGACCAACTCAATGGTACGGCGCTTGGTGATGCCGCGGCGCATGGTTTTCAACATGGCATCGGAGCCGTGCTGCAGGGGCATGTCAAGGTATTTGCAGATGTTGTCGCGCTCGGCCATCACGTCCAGCGCGTCCAGCGGGAACTGCGAGGGGTAGGCGTATTGCAGGCGAATCCAGTCGATACCGTTCACGTCCGAGAGGTTGCGGAGCAGGTCGGCCAGCTTGCGCTCGCCGTAGGCTTGCAGGCCGTAGTAGGTCAGGTCCTGGGCAATGAGAATCAGTTCTTTGGTGCCCATGCCGGCCAGGCGCTTGGCCTCTTTCACGAGGTCCTCGATGGGCCGGTCGACGTGCTTGCCGCGCATTAGCGGGATGGCGCAGAACGAGCAGGGGCGGTTGCAGCCCTCCGCGATTTTGAAGTAGGCGTAGTGGCGCGGCGTCGTAATCAGGCGCTCGCCGATGAGCTCGTGCTTGTAGTCGGCGTTCAGCACCTTCAGCATCTGGGGCAGCTCCAGGGTGCCAAAATAGGCGTCCACCTGCGGGATTTCCACTTCCAGCTCGTCCTTGTAGCGCTGCGAGAGGCAGCCCGTCACGTAGAGCTTTTCGAGGCGGCCGGCCTCCTTCTCGTCGGCGTAGCGCAGAATGGTGTCGATGCTTTCCTGCTTGGCGTTGTCGATGAAGCCGCAGGTGTTGATGATGACGATGTTGGCGTCGGACTTCTCGGCCTCGTGCGTCACATCGAATTGATTGGCCTGCAGCTGGCCCATTAGGACTTCCGAGTCCACGATGTTTTTCGAGCAGCCGAGGGTGATGACGTTAACTTTATTCTGGGTCTGATTTCTAACTTTCACAAGCGCTGATTTAAAGGAATTAACCGTGATTTCGCTGCTGCGGTAATGGGAGCAAGGGCAGCAGCGTCGGCGGAAAGGGGCTGCAAGCGCGAATAGGATAGATTGCCGGCCAGCCGAACCCCAAAATTACGACGTAGCCAGTCCCCGACCACCAGTAAGCGCCGCATAAATGCCCGGCGCCAACTTTCGCAGCAGCGCACCAAGACCCACGCTCACAGCCACTACCAGCAAGGGCAGGAGCAGGTAAGTGAGCAAATGGATGTGCGGCACGGCCCGCCCATAGCGCAACGCCAGTTCGGTGGCATAGTTCACGAAGGGCACGTGCAGCACATAAATCATGAACGAAAAGCCCGTCAGCCACCGAAACCAGGCTCGGGCCATGCACCAGCGCACCAGCCCGTTCAGCCCAAACCAGGCCACCAGCATGCCGCTGGCCTCGCCCACTTTGTACAGCGCCAACATGCTCAGCGCCAGCGGCAGCGAAAACGGCGGCCCCACGTGAAACGCCAGCCAGGTTTTGAGCAGGCACACGCCCAGCCACAGCCCCGCCACCAGCCCCGGCCGGAACCAGCCGGGCGGCGTCAGCACATCCTTGCCGCGCAGCGCCAGCCACGCGCCCAACCCAAAAAACAGCGGCCCCTCGTCCTGAACCAGTGGCACGGGCACCATGAAAAACCACGCCAGCCCCGCCACGCTAAAATAAATGGCCGGCTTGCGCAAAACGGCCACCCGCAACCACGGATACACCAGATTGAGCACCAGCAAGCTCCGCAAAAACCACAGCTGAAATGGCGCGGGCTCCACCAGCCAGCGCTGAACCAACTCACCCGCCGTGAGCTGACTGAGCTGCTGCCGCGGCCAGAACGGGCTAATTCCGGCATCAATCACCGCTTGTTGGGTGACAAGAAACTGCTCGAGGGCCCACAGCACCGCCAGCCACAGCCCGCTCCACAGCACGTAGGGCAAGCCTATCGTGCGCAACCGCCGCCGCACCCGCTGCCCGTGCGGCTCCGCACCTTCGCGTCGGGCGAAGAGGTAGCCCGAAATGGCAAACAGAATGGGAATGCGAAACCGCAGCAGCCCGTTGGCCAGGAAATATTGCAGCCAGGTGCCCGGCCCCAACGCTTCCTGTACCGGCGTGAAGGGCTGCAGGTAGCGCGGGTGCAGGTTGTAGGCGTGCACGTACACCAGCAGCACCATGGCCATCAGCGACCAAAACCGCAGTTTCTGGCTCAGGAAAGGGTCGAGCGGAGTGGGAGCGGCGGGCGGGGCGGATGGCGACATACTGGCAAAGAGACAACAAAATGCCCCAACGTTGCCACCTCGCCGGGGCGACACCAACCGCTTTAGCTCAGGGTGCGGAGGGCAAAGGTGAAGCCCGGCAGTACGTCTTCGCCGCTCAAGGTTTCAGCAAAGTTTCGGACCTCCACGCTGCCGTTGGCGCGGAACACGCGGGCGGTTTCCGTCTTCGGGTCGATGAGCCAGCCCAGGCGCAAGCCGTTGTCCAGGTACTCCTGCATTTTTACCACGATGTCGGAAATGGTATCGGTTTCGCTCAGCAGCTCTACCGCAAAATCCGGGCACAGCGGCACGTGCTTGCGGCGCTGCTCCGGCGTGAGGGCCTCCCAAGCCGCTTGGCTTACCCAGGCCGCATCGGGCGAACGCACCGCCCCATTGGGCAGCCGGAAACCGGTAGATGAATCGAAAACGACACCCAAACCAGAATCTTCGGCCCAGCGGTCGAGGCGGGAAGTCAGGCGGGAATTGCGGCGACCCGATTCGCCTCCGGTTAATGACATAAGCTCGATGGTGCCGTCGGCCCGGCGCTCAAATTTCTGGTCGCGGTTCTGTTGGCAAAAGGCATAGAATTCGTCTTCGCTGAGGCGCTGCAGGTACTCGGCCAGGGTCTGGCGGCCAGCGAGGGCCACGTCCGGGGCGGGCGGCGAAATGGAGTGCATAACAGTCATAGCATCAACAACAAGCGCGAAAGAACAAATGATTCACCCCCGGCTTTCTACAATGCCTCGAACTGCCGCAGGAAGCGCATGTCGTTTTCCGTGAACAGGCGCAGGTCCTTAATCTGGTACTTGAGCATGGCAATGCGCTCGATGCCCATGCCCCAGGCGTAGCCGGAGTATTTCTCGGGGTCGATGCCCGCGTTTTCGAGCACGGCGGGGTCCACCATGCCGCAGCCGCCGATTTCGACCCAGCCCGAGTACTTACAGATGTTGCAGCCTGCGCCTTTGCAAATCAGGCAGGTGATGTCGATTTCGGCGCTGGGCTCGGTGAAGGGGAAGAAGCTGGGGCGGAAACGAATGTTGATGTCGGCCCCGAACAGCTCCTGCACGAAGTAGTACACCGTCTGCTTCAGGTCGGCGAAGCTCACGCCTTCGTCAATGAAAATGCCCTCCACTTGGTGGAACATCATGTGCGCGCGGGCCGAAATAGCTTCGTTGCGGAACACCCGGCCCGGCATCACCCGGCGGATGGGCAGGGGCTCGGTTTCCATCACGCGCACCTGCACCGTGCTGGTGTGGGTACGGAGCAAGTGCGGCAAATTGGGCGCCCCGGTGGCAGCATCGCCAGTAGCGCCCGTGTCCGCCGCGCCGGCCGCGTGCGATACCGGGGCCACGAAAAACGTGTCCTGCATATCCCGCGCCGGGTGGTTTTCGGGGAAGTTGAGAGCGGTGAAGTTGTGCCAGTCGTCCTCAATTTCGGGGCCCTCGGCCACGGCGAAGCCGATGCGGCCGAAGATGCGCAGCATCTCCTCGCGCACCAGGCTCAGCGGGTGGCGGGTGCCCAGGGCGTTGGGCACCGGGGGCAGGGTGTAGTCGAAGTCGGGGTTGGCGGGGGCGTTGTCGGCGGCGGCTTCGGCGGCCTGCTGGGCTTCGTCGAAACGGGCCTGGGCCTGCTGCTTCAGGGCGTTGAGCTGCTGGCCCACGGCGCGCTTCTCCTCGTTGGGCACGGTCTTCAGCTGGTCGAACAAATCGGCCAGCTTACCCTTGCGGCCGAGGTAGCTGATGCGAAAAGCATCGAGGGCGGCGGGATTATTTAGTTCGGCCTTCGTAATTTCGGCCGTAAGAGCGGCAATGGATTCCTGCATCATAGGCCGCAAAGTTACGGCAAGGGCCCGGCCCTGGCCGAACGATTCATAAACACATTCAGTTAACCTGCCTAATATTCATTTACCCAACTCCCTCCCCATGAAACGTGTACTATTTCTTCTGCTACTCATCGGAGGCCTAGCCACTTCCGCTTTCGCTCAGGGTGGCTGGGATACCCCCGCCAGCGGCTGGGACACGCCCAAGAAAGCGCCGGTTAAAAAAGCCGCTGCCAAAAGCACTGACGCGGGCACGGCCAGCAAAAAAGCCGCGGCTAAAGGTGGCGCCGCAGCCACTCCCGCTCCCAGCGCCGAAGAACCGGCCGCTGCTACCCCCGATGCCAGTGCTGCCGCGCCGGCCGCTGCCGAAAAAGGCATTGGCGGTGGAGGTAGTGGCTCGGCGCCGGTTGGTGGCCAGAGCATTTCCATTGCCCCTGGCATGCCGGTGATGCTGCAAAGCGGCCGCAACATCATGGCCGAGGATGCGGCGGCCACTCGGGAGCGCCGCCTCAACCGCAAGCCGCGCCGCGAAAAACCCTGGCCTCCGCGCCCGGCTGCTGCCGTAACTGCTGCTCCTGCACCGGCCGCCGAGCCCGCGCCTGCCCCCGCCGAGGCCCCAGCTGCCAGCGCTGCGGGCACCAGCACCAAGGCCGCGGGTGGGGCCGAAGGAACGGCTTCTGCAGTTCCGGCAAAAACGGCCAGCAAAGCTGCCAGCAAGCCTGCGCCGAAACCTGTTAAGAAAGCCGCACCTGCTGCCGACCTCGGCTGGTAGAACAATTGGTGGCTTCGTCAAGAAGCCGGAGCAATAGACAATTTTTACGGCCCGGTTGGTCTACATAAGGTAGGCCGGCCGGGCCGATTTGCTGGCATGCCTGCGCTGTTAAGGGCTCTTGAGGCTAAAAAGGTGGGACGAGCGGCCTCCTTTGGCGGAGCATTTCGCGTATGTCCTGTGTCGACGGCCGGATGTACTGTTCCGCCCCGCTCCTGTCCCGTATCCTCATCTTTATTTCCCCTCCCCATGTCCAGAACCCTGTTTTCCCTCCTGCTGACGCTGGCCGTGGTGGTTGATGCCTCGGCCCAAACGACGCCAACTGCCTCGGCCACCACGGCACGTACCAAAACCACCACCCGGCGCCCGCTAAAAACCGCACCCCACCCCACACAGAAAACGAGCGTTAAAAGCAGGACTGCTGCCGCCACGGCCGCCCCGTCTGATAGCCGGGGCGAGAACGTATATGCCGCGCCGGGCATGCCCGTGAACGTGGAAACGGCCAACCAGCCAGCCGCCACCCAGCCCACGCCAGCCAAGCGCAAAGGCAGCACCACCCTCACGCCGCGCTAAGGCCGGAGTTAGTCGATAAAACGGTCCGATTGGTCTGCGTTTGCGCACCAGTCGGACCGTTTTGCATAGGGGGTTTGGGGCAAAGTAAAAGTTGGCATGCATTTGGAATAACACCCTTCCAGTAACGCACAATAACTTTTCCAACCGCTCCCTTACCGCTCTTCAGCCATGGTTCGCACCTTCCTCACCCTCGCCCTGTCGATGTTCCTGCTGGCCGAAGCCAGCGCCCAGACCCAGCCGGCCGCCGTCAAAAAAACGACGGTTAAATCGACCAAAGCCTCGGCGCGGGTTGCTGCCCGCAAAGCCAAGAAAGCCCGCCGCGTAGCCATCAAGTCGGCGCCGGCTGCACCGCTCGCCAACGACGGCTGGCCGGCCATCGATGAGACGCAAACAGCCGTCGCTTCGACCACTACCGGCGGCTGGGACGCCACGCCGGCCGCCAGCTCGCGGGGCGAAATCGACAACCAAAACGTGTACGCTGCGCCCGGCATGCCCATCCACATGCGCACTGGCAACGGCTTGGTGCCCTACAGTGTGCGGCCTCCCCGCAAGCCCGCCACCACGCAAACCACCCTCGGCAATTAATTTAGCCGAGCCGGGCCTCGCCAGCAAAACCTCTGGCGGACCCGGTTTCGTACCTTCGTCGGCTT
>NZ_JAERQF010000023.1 GCF_016734815.1 Hymenobacter rubidus | reverse complement strand
TGGATAAGCGAACAGGACGCTAAAAACTGGTTTGGCCATTGTGGCTACCACGTACACTAACTTGAAACCCGCTCTAAGATACGCTTTGCGCCGAGAATCCGTTCGGGATTCAGCTACTCAAGTAGCTTGAGTTTCTTCAGCGGCGGGGGCGGCGGGCGGGGCTACGGATTGTCAATCCAGTTTTCCCGCACCAAGCCGGAAATGGCGGCAAAATGGCGGGTGTTGCGCGTGACGAGTGTAATACCATGCCGGATGGCGGTACAGCCTATCATCAGGTCGAAGTCATCGATGGGGCGTCCGGCGCGACGCAGGCGAGTTTTCTCGGCGGCGTAGTGCTCGAATCAGTCCGCAATGGGCAAAATATGGCCTTCAAAGGCGGTACGCAGCCCATTCAGCGCCAGTCGGTTGGCGGCCTGCTTGGTTGGGGCACTGTTGGCCACGCCATATAGCATTTCGGCGATGGTCAACTCGCTAATAAAGCAATTGTCGAAGCCAATGCTGTCCAGCTTTTCGACAATACCGTATTCGTTTTTGGTGAAATGAATGCAAATGTTGGTGTCCAGCAAATAGTAGCTCATAGCTCTACGTCGCGGTCGCGGAAATGCCGCGATTCCATGAGCATCTTGTTGATTTCATCCCCGCTTTCGTCGGATTGCCAAGAACCCGCCAGCGCCAGGAAACGCCGCCGCCGCTCCTCCTCAGAAATAACGGTAACAGGAGGCGTCGCCGTGGCTTTTACGCCCAACCGCTGCGCCAGACTCAACAGCAGGTGCAGGTCGGAATCGTTGGTGGGCTCTAAAACGAGGGTGGTTGTCATGGTTGGCAGATGCTGAATGACGAAAAGAAACTATCCTGCTTCTAAAGCTAAGTTACGCAAGAAGCGGCTGTTTCTTCAGCGGCGGGAGCGGCGGGAGCGGCGGGCGGGGGATGGGCCGTTGGAGAGAAGCTGTCGTATCGTGCCAGCGGCGGGGGCGGCGGGCGGGGGGCTATTCAGCCTCCGTTATCGTCATTCAACGGCGAAGGCTTTTCCGCTTCCAGGGCTTGCGGCACAATGTACAACTCGCGGAACATCTGCTCCACGGTTTCCTTCAATCCCGGTTCCGGGTTGGCGCGACATTCCAAGAAATAGGCGCTGATGGCCGGCAAGGGATGATGAATGAAGCGGTTTGGACCGATAAACGTGGAAACGGTTTGCAGGTACACCCGAAATCGTTTGGTATTGGATACGCCCTCCCCGGCCAGTGCTTCTCCCACAAAACCCGCCGACGCCAACGGGTCGCGGCGGCAGATGTCGAGGAATACCTGCGTGCACGTTGTCAGAATCCGAAAGGCGTCGCCGTCGTTGGTGAGCACGCGGTATTTATTGGCCGAGCTTTTGTGCGACAGCGGGTAGTATTTGAGCACGTAGGTGTGGTGCTGGTACTCCTCGGCATCCACCACGTAGCGCCGGTTTTTGCGCGTGCGAAACGTGTAGTGATGCATACAAACCAAAGGGCCGTCCTTGTGAGACGGCCCTTTGCGGTATGTAAACGGATAACCTTCGCCCAGTGTGCGCTTAAATGGCATAAGCGTAGGCGTTGCGGCGCATCTTTTTCAGGTCTTCCGCCGAGAGCGTGTCGAACACGAATTGCTTGGCGTATTCGCGGGCTTGCATCAGTCGCGCTTCTTTCGTCAGCTTGGCGGTGCTTGCGGTTGATGCAGGACGCGAGGTTTTATTATCGGTGGTTCCCATGGAATGAGAAGTTGCTGAATGTATTAATCGGTAGTACTGCGAAGATAAGCTGAAAGTTCAAGGCTTCTGCCAGAGAAGCTACCGTTTCCTCTGCGGCGGGGCGGCAGGCGGGAGTGGTGGGGCCGTTTGAGAGAAGCTGTCGTATCGTTCCAGCGGCGGGGGCAGCGGGCGGGGGTGGTGACCGTGGTGGCTGCCGTGGCATTGCCGTTGGAGAGAAGCTGTCGTATCGTGCCAGCGGCGGGCGGGGGTTATTTGCCGCCGTAGTGTTCGCCGCATTGGGCGATGCGCAGGTTGTCGCCTTCGGCTTTGTAAATCAACCGGTGCTCCTGCGTGATGCGACGCGACCAGTACCCCTTGTAAGCGTTGCCTTTTAAGGGTTCCGGCTTGCCCGTACCGGCGAAAGGGGTGCGGGCGCACTCGCGCAGCAGCGTGTTGATTTTTGCCAGAATCTTGGCGTCGGTGCGCTGCCAATACAGGTACTGCTCCCACGCTTCGGGCGCCCAGCAGAGCGTTCTATTCATTGTCAATCAGGTCGTGTATTTCTCCCTGACCGTTTTCGAGCCTCTCGATGGCCGCCAGCACGCGGGCATGATTGGCGGGGTTGCTTTCCAAGTGTTGCGTGGCATCCATTGTTTTGGAGCGTATGGGCCGGGCTTTCATATAGGGCAAGCTATGCAGCAACTCCATCACAAAGGCAGCTTTTTCGTCAGGGAATTCGAGGGCGACTTTCATACCATCCAAAACTACAAAGAATCAGCTTAGTTCCTGACGCCTGCTTGCCGCTACTACAGAAGCTCCTGTTTCTTCAGCGGCGGGGGCAACGGGCGGGGGTTATTCCGTTTTGAGCACGTACCAGATGTTGTACCGGTCGTGGCTGATGTCGTAATTGGGCAGGCTCAAATGCTGGCGGTAGAAGGCAAACCGCTGCGGCATTGAAAATGGCTGCTTGATGAGGTGCTGCACGATATCGGGCTCGAACGTGCCCAGGTAGTAGCGCTTCACCCGGAAAATGGCTTGCCACAGGGCTGCCTTTGTTTCGCGCGGATAACGGCTGAAATCGGCCGGAATGCTGCTGCCCAGCGGGAATAACTGAAAGTCGCTGTGGTAGATGAACCGCCCGTCGTCGGTCATCGAGCGACTTTCATAGGTTTGGGTCAGAACGTCCCAATCGGGGTGCAGATGCCGGATGCTGTATTCGATGTAGCCACCGTGCCGGTCGCAATTGCACTGCAAGCAATATGGGTCATTTAGCACCCTTCCCCGCTTGCAGTTGGGCGAATGCTTCTGCCGATTTGAGGCCCGTTGCTTTCTCGTGCGCTTCGTAGCGGTGGCGCAGGGTTTTGAATGCGGCCCGTTTGCGTGCTTCGCTGAGCACTACGTCGGGAGCCGAAGCATCTGGCAGAAGTTGGGCAGTCGTTTTCATCGTTACTAAGATACGCTTCGCGCTGAGAATCCGTTCGGGACTCAGCTACTGAAGCAGCCTCCGTTTCTTCAGCAGCGGGGCAGGGGCGGGGGCGGCTGGGGCTGCCGTGGGACAGAAGCTGTGGTATCGTTCTAGCGGCGGGGGCAGCGGGCGGGGGGTGTTAAGGTTTATTAATCCAGTTTTCCTGCACCAAGCCGGATATATCGGCAAAGTGGCGGGCGTTGCGCGTAACAAAGGTGAGGCCGTGAGCCACCGCTGTGCTACCTATCATCAGGTCAAAGTCATCGACGGGTCGACCCATCGCACGCAGGCGCACTTTTTCCGGGCCATATACTTCGAAGCAGGCACCGACCAGTAAAATTCGGCCAGCGAAAAGCTGTTGTAGAATATCGAGCGAATGACGGTTGGCCGCTTGTTTAGAAGGGGCGCTTTTGGCGATGCCGTAAATCAATTCCGCGATGGTCAGTTCGCTTAGAAAGTAGTTTTCAACACCTACCTGCCGTATTTTCTGACGCAAGCCAAATTCATCTTTCGACCAATGAATGCAAATGTTGGTGTCGAGCAGGTACTGGTTCATAACTCCACGTCACGGTCGCGGAAATACCGAGACTCGCGAATTTGACGAGCTAACTCGGTTCCATCTTCATCCGATTGCCAGGAACCAGCAAACTCGTCAAGCAGCCGGTTTTGGTCGGCTTCCGAGAGTCTTGCCTAGTTATGCTGACCGGTAGCGGGTTTCTTCGTTTTACGCTGCTTCCAGCGGGCTGCCCAGCCAGCGGGTAAGTTCTGCAGCCAACGGAAAGCATCGGCAGCCTGCTCATCAGGAAACTCTAATTCAAAAGTGACTTTCATGTTACTAAGCTACACAAGAAGCTCCCGTTTCTTTCAGCGGCGGGGGCAGTGGGCAGGGGCGGTTGGGGGCGCGAGCAGCGGGCGGTGTTATTCGTCTAACCCCATTTGCTGCGCGAACTCTACCAGCGTTATGATTCTTGTGGAACCGAAACTGCCTAGCACCAGCAAATCCTCATCGCCGGATAGCAGGTAGTCGGCTTGGCTGTCCAGCGCCAGGTTGAGCAGGAAATTGTCTTTGGGGTCGCGGCACAGCTCGACGGCCGACGTGACCGGCGTGGTGGGGAAGGCATCCAGGTAGGCGCGAAATACGGTCAGGTTTTCGGCGGTGATGTATTTGCGAAACTTGGGCCGTTGCAGCACCGCCCGTAGTTCGTCTTTCAGGGCTTGGCTGAACACGAGGGTTACGCGTCTGTCAGCAACAAGCTGCTTCATCCGCTGGCCAGTGAGGCTATTTGGCAGGATGAAACGGCTTATCCAAGCGTTGGTGTCGGCAATGACGCGCAGCTTACTTGCGCCGGGCATACCGCTCGGTGCGTACGGTTTCCACCTCCCGCGCAATGTCGTCCTCCGTTAGCTCAAGCGCGGCAGCACTTACCCGGCGGCTAACCTGCTTGCTAGCCGCATCGACCAGCTTCCCCAGATTCTTTTGGATGCGCCCAGCCAGCAACGCCTGCTGACGCGGCGAAAAGCGCAGCACCGCTTCGGCTATTTTCTGGTAATCGGTAGTGAGTGGTAGGGCTGGCATAAGAGGAAAAAGCTGAAGTATTCTTTCAAAACGAAGATACAACTTAGCTGGTTCGCCTACTCTAGAAGCTCCCGTTTCTCTCAGCGGCGGGGGGTGCTGGGGCCGTTGGAGTGAAGCTGTGGTACCGTTCTAGCAGCGGGCGGGGGTTATTTCTCTTTGGCCGATTCGTCTACGGTCGGCAGTTCGGCAACCCAGTCCTGCAAGGTGATGTTCGGCATATCGGCAAAATGCCGGGTGTTGTGCGTCACCAGCGTTAGGTCGTGCAACAGGGCAGTACTGCCGATGAGCAGGTCGAAACTGTCCACCGCGCGACCGAGACGGCGCAGGTGAGTTTTAACTTCCGCAAATGTTTCCAAAGCTGGTCCTATTGGCAAGACTTGTTCAGCGAAGCTTCTGCGGAGCGCGGCCACATCAAGCCGTTGCTTGGCCTGCCACGCCGGGGCGCTGTTGGCCACCCCAAACAGAAGTTCGGCAATGGTGATTTCAGACAGAAAGCAATTCGCCAATCCCACGGCCTGTATCAGTTCCCGAATACCAAACTCGCCTTTGAGGTAGAAAATGCAGATGTTGGTATCGAGCAAATAGCGTTGGCTCATAGCTCAATATCACGCTGCTCGGTGTACCGGGACTCTTGTAGCATCCGGTTCAACTCTTCGCCCGTTTCCTCCGATTTCCACGCGCCAAACAGCGAGTAGAATATCCGTTCCCGCTCTGCCAATTCATCGGATGTAACCTCCGTAACTGTCGGTGCTGCTTGCGCTTCAGCAGTACGGCTTTGCAGTTCGGCGGCTCCATACGGTAGGCTACGCAGCCATTCCAGAATGGCGGCGGCCTTTTCCGTTGGGAATTTGAGTTTTACTTCGAGTTCCATAGGTAGCTAAGTTACGCAGAAGCTCCTGTTTCTTCCAGCGGCGGGGGCAGGCGCAACGGGCAGTAGTGATGAAACAGCAACGACTCACCTAAGGAAACAGCCTTCCTTGGGGTGAGCCATTGCCATTGGGTTTAGCGCAACGCTTTAATCAGCGCTTTATAACAGAGTAGCCCAAGCTTGCTACGCTAGCCGGTGCCCCGCAGTCGAACCCGTTGCGCTGGCACGACGAAAAAGCAAGCCCGCTCCCACCCACAGCCCGGCAAAGACGGTGTTCAAAACCAATACCTGCGCCATCCCCAGGTCAACCTCGGGCTTCCAGATAAGCGCCGCAACCAGAGGAACTGAAAAATGGGCGAGTGCCGCTGCAAACATCGCCTTCGCCATTCCAAGCGGCCTAAAGCGCGCGACGAAAGCGCCGGCTAGTGCTACCACCAGCACAGCACCATACAGCAGGTTGGCGGGGTTGTCCTCGCTCCCGAGGAATCCTACGGCCAGGTTCCCCCAAATGAGAAGCAACCCTGCGCCTACTGCCACGCCCACGCCCAGGCGGTACGGGGTATTGTTGCCCATCCGCGCAATCAGCACAAACAGGAGGCCGGCACCAAATAGCAGGAGGCCCGCAGCAATAAAATCATCCAGCGTCCAAGCCATGTCAGCCAGAAATAGCCTGCCGACCAGAGGAATAAGCAGCAGAAGCGCCGTGACCAACGCAACGCGGGCAATGCTTTTGGTAAGGGTCATAACAGTGGGGCTTTTGGTTGCGCGGCATAAGAATCGATTAAAATCGGTTCTTATACCACGCAAGGAGGAGTTGGCTAGTTGGCTGAATCAGCGGCTCTAGTTCACACGCGTGAATTGGAATACCACAAAGCAAGTAAAAGAACTTTGTATTTCAAAGCTACTTGATTACGATTTCTTACCCATCGGGTTCTGCCCTTTTTCATAACTCAAACAACTATGCTCTAGTCAGACAATTACAGCTCCCACTCCCCTGCCAGCAGGCGCGGCAGCAGCGGGCGTAGCATGCGGTAGCTGGCACCCCACAGGTAGTGCGACCCCACTCGCCAGAAAGAAATGAGTTCCGGGGTGGGGCGGTCGGGGAAATCCCACAGTTCCTGACCGGCATTGGCGGGGTCGGCCAAGTGGCGCAGGGGCACTTCCAGCACTTCGGCAATTTCGGGTTGCGCGAAACGCCAACCGGAAGGCGGCACGATGCGAGCCAGGAACGGAGCAATCTGAAAGCCCGTGGTACGCGTCTGGATGGGCGGCAGCGCAGCCAGCACCGTAATGGCCGTCGCGGGCAGGCCGATTTCTTCTTCGGTTTCGCGCAGGGCTGTGGCCAGCAGGGAGGCATCGGAGGGGTCGCGCTTGCCGCCGGGAAAGGCCAGTTGCCCGCCGTGCACGCCGTGGTCGCCGCGGCGCACCAGCACCAGCGTGGCTTCGCCCGCAGCGTTGCGGAACACGGGAATGAGCACGGCCGATTCGCGTAGGGAAGCGGAAGGATTCATGCGAAGCGAAGTCAGGCGTGGCGGCCGCTACAGGGATTCGGCCAGTTTGGTCATGGCCGCTTTCACCGTGGGCAGGTGGGTGCAAACGCGTGGGTCCATGATGTTGCCCCCAAAGCCGTTTGATTCGTCAGAAGCTTGGGCGGCCAGTTTGGTCAACTCGGGCTTTAGTTCGTGGGGCTGGTAGCGAGCCAGGGTCTGCAGGGCAATGACTTTGGTAAAATCGCCGCTGTCCTTGTCGCGCAACAGCTGCAGGAGCTGTTGTTTGGCGGCGGGCGTATTGCTGGCCGTGAGGGCGCGGGCGGCGCTCACACGGGCGTGAAAGTTGGCCGTATCGTGCAGAAAAGGCAACACTTGCTCATAGTACTTGCTCAGGCCCACATGGTAGATGGTTTCCAGCGCAACGTGCTGCAGAAAGAAGGTATGCATGCCGGCCTCATCAATCCTGGCCGGCGGCAACGCCAACGCACTGGCCAGAAAACGGGCGAGGGAAGCATGGTCGTATTCCTGGCCGTGGTAATGCCGGAAAATGGCCGTCATCGTAGGTTCGTACACCGATTGCGGCACCAACGCCTGATGGTAGCTGTGCCGGTACGTGGCAACAACGTTGGCTTTTTTCACGGCGGCAAAGCCGGTGGAAGGCGTAGCGATGCTGTAGTTGCCTTTCGTGTTTTGTTGCAGAAAAAAATAGCAGGTATCAGCATTGCCAGTGTAAAACTCCGGACCGTGTCCGCCCGATGAGCTGCAAATATCCAGCAGGTAGAAACCGGTGATGCGAATGGTTCCCGACAGGCCACGGCCCCCCAGCGTGCGGATGATGGTGGCGGTAATGCCCTTGCCGGTGCTAGCGGTTATTTTGGCCAGCACGAAGGAATCGGCTTTTTTCACCACTTGCTCGTGCCAGGGTTCATCCCAGGTGAGGGCCACCGCGGGGCGGGCGAGTAGACTGGCAAACAACAGCAGTAGGGTAGTGAGATGGCGCATGAGTCTGGTTTGGGGTATAGGGCTGACACCATTGCTTGGTTGTTTTCAGTGCCGCCGCGTTGCAGCCGGTTTAAAAGCAGTTGTCCCAGGCAAAATAGCGCATGGCAAACGTACCATGCCCGGCTATTATTGGGTTGCCCAGCTTCAACCCCGACGTGGCTACGCCGGCCGGATGGGCCGCTCCGCGCCCGCCGCCGCCAGAATATACGCTCACGGCATTCCTGCGCAACGGCTTGCCGGCGTATAAACCGACTGCCCCGCCAGGCGCTGGCAGGCTACATTGGCCAGAGCGCCGGCATTCGCTGCAAAAACCATAAGCGACCCATTGGAAACAACCGTACCCGTTGTTTCGCCGAGTTACGATTGAAGCAGAAAGCATTACCCGCTAAAACGCTAACTTAGGGCATTCACCTTTACGCCCCCTCCTACCCATGCCGACACGTTTATTCCGCACCGTCTCGCTGCTGTTCTGGCTTTTGGGAGGTGTGCTGCCGGTAGCGGCCACTCACCTAGTAGGCGGCGAGCTCACGTACCAATACGTGGACGCCAAAGGCACTGCGGCCGCCCCCTACCGCTACAACATCACGGGGCGCATTTATTTCAACAAGGAAAGCGACTCTCGCTACCCCGACGGCGCCCCCACCATTACCATCACCGTTTACAGCCAGGCGGCCGGTGGGGCGCGGCTGTTGCAGGAAGAAGTGTCGCGCAGCCGCTTTTCCGAAATTACGACCGAAGTGCCCGGCTGCCCGGTGCTGGTGCCGCGCGTAACGCTGGCCATATACACCACCACGGTGAGCCTGCCGGCCGTGGGCGAGGGCTACACCGCCGTGCTCAACATCAGCAACCGGAATGCGGGCATCACCAATCTGGCCAATTCGGTGAACGAGCCGATGGCCCTTTCGGTGAGCATGCCGCCCGGCGTTCTGCCGAATTCTTCGCCGGTTTTCTCCGGCGATGCTGTGTCCGTTATCTGCATGGGCGACACCATTTCGGTGCTGAACAACGCCTACGATGCCGACGGCGACCGGCTGAGCTACAGCTTTGGCACGCCTTATGGCGCCTCGGTGGGCCAGCCCGTGAGCTACGCCACGGGCTACAGCGCCACTCAGCCCTTCGGGGCGCGCGGGTATGCGGGCATTGACGCGCGCACGGGACTGGCTCGTTATTTTTCGCCGGCGCAGGGCGTGTTCCTGGTCGCCATCGATGTGCAGGAGTTTCGCACCATTAACGGGAGAGAAGTGCTGCTGGGCACGCTGCGGCGCGACATCCAGGTGGTGGTGCGGGTGTGTACTGGCGGGCCCAATAGTCCGCCGGCTTTCACGGCGGCTACGCTGGCCCGCAAAGACGTTCAGCTGGAAGAAGGCCAGTCGGTGGCGTTCAACATCACGGCTACCGACCCCGATGCCCAGCTCCTGACCATGAGCGTGGGCAGCGTGCTGCTCGACGGGCCGGGGCGCGTGGACGCCACCGTGAACGGGCAGTCCGGCAACGGCACAACGTCGATAGGCACGGTCACGGCCACGGGTATAAGCACGGTCACGGGTGCGTTTCGCCTGCAGGCCGGTTGCGGCCTGGCCCGCCCCTCGCCCTACGACCTCATCGTGACCGTGGCCGACCAGGCCTGCAACCAGAAAACCATCGCCGGCGTGTTCCGCATCACCGTGACCAAACCCGCCGCGCCCACGCGCATCTTCGGCGACTCGGTGCTGTGCCGACAGGGGACGGCCACCTACACCACGCCCCCCAACCCGCTGTATGTGAGCTACCGCTGGACGGTGCAGGGCGGCCAGCTGCTGGGCCCCGCCACGGGCACCACAGCGCGGGTGCAGTGGCTGGCGGCTGGCGGCCGCACAATTTCGGTGCGCGGCATCGCGGCCAGCGGCTGCCCCACCGACTCCACGGTGCGGGCGGTGACCGTGCTGGGTGGGCCCACCATCAGCGGCCCCGGGGGCTACTGCCGCAGCGCCCACACAGGCCTGCGCTACGCCGTGGATGGCCCGCCGGCCAACTACCAATGGACCGTTGCGGATGGCACGCTGGTGAGCGGCCAGGGTACCAACGCGGTGGTCGTTGACATTCCGCAGGGCAGCACGGCCACGCTGCAAGTCAGCAACCCAGCTTTCCCCTGCCCTACTACCCTGCGCGTGGGGCCGGACCCCAGCTGCCTCTACTTCTACAACATTATTACCCCCAACAACGATGGCCAGAACGACGTGTTCAAGATTGAGAACATCGAATTCTACCCAAAAACGGCCTTGACCATCTTCAACCGCTGGGGCCGTAAGGTGTACCAAACCGACGACTACCATAACAACTTCGGTGGCCCTGACACGGCGCCCGGCGTGTTCTACTACCTCTGCCAGCTGGCCGACGGCACGCGCTACAAGGGCTGGTTTGAGGTGATGCGTTGATTAAGTGAATGACCTTGCCAGAAAAGAAAGGGCGGGGTCATGAGAAAAAAGGAACGTCATGCTGAGCGCAGCCGAAGCATCTCTACCGCGCGATGCAATCCAGTCGATTGGTTTACTACTGTGGTAGAGATGCTTCGGCTGCGCGGACGCCAGATGAGCATGACGTTCCTTTTTCTCTCCTATAACACCTGCACGAAGCTACTTAACCGGGACCAGGCTGATGGCCGCACCGCCGCCGGGCGCCAGGGACAGGCGTAGCGTGGTGCCGGCCTGCACGGTTTGCTGGCTGATTTTGTAGGCTTCGGGATTGGTTTGCCAGTTGGCGGTAGCGGCGTCGGCGTAGATGGTGGCGGTGTAGCGTCGGCCTTTGGGTAGGAAGCTCAGGTTGAGAGTGGCAGTGCGTGCCTTTTCGTTGGTGATGGCGCCGACAAACCAACTGCTGCTCCCCTTCTGCTGGCGCGCCGTGCTGATGTATTCGCCCGGTTCGGCTTCGAGGATGCGGGTGTCGTCCCAGTCCACGGGCACGTCTTTGATGAACTGGAAGGCGTCGAGGTGCTGCTCGTAGTTTTCGGGTAGGTCGGCGGCCATTTGCAGGGGTGAATAGAGCACCACGTACAGGGCCAGCTGCTTGGCCAGCGTGGTATGCACGTGGCGCTCGGGGTGCTCGGGCTCGTAGTTGCGGAGCTTGAAGATGCCGGGCGTGTAGTCCATGGGGCCGCCCATGAAGCGGGTGAAGGGCATGATGGTTTCGTGCTCGGGGCGGTTGCCCTCGGTGGTGAAGGCGTTGTACTCGTTGCCCCGGCCGGCTTCGCAGGCCAGCCAGTTGGGGTAGGTGCGGCCCAGGCCGGTGGGACGCACCGATTCGTGCATATCGACGGTGACGTGATGCCGGGCGGCCATCTCGGCCACGCGCACGTAGTGGTTGCTCATCCACTGGCCGTCGTGGTGCTCGCCGCGCGGGATGATGCGGCCCACGTAGCCGGTTTTCACGGCCGGGTAGCCGAAGCGGTTCATGAACTGGTAGGCCGTGTCGAGGTGCTGCTCGTAGTTGGTGGCCGAGCCGGAGGTTTCGTTGTGCATTATCATCTGCACGCCCTTGCTTTTGGCGTACTGCTGAATTTCGGCCACGTTGAAATCGGGGTAGGGCGTCACGAAGTCGAACACGGCTTCCTTCCAGTTGCCAAACCAGTCTTCCCAGCCCTCGTTCCAGCCTTCTACCAGCACGCCGGCAATGCCGTGCCGGGCGGCAAAATCGATGTAGCGCTTCACGTTGACGGTGGTGGCGCCGTGGTGGCCGTTCGGGATAAGCTGGCCGGCGGCATTCAGGGTATCGGCGCTGTCGGCGTAGCGCCAGTTGCTTTTGCCGGTCTGCATTTCCCACCACACGCCCACAAATTTCATGGGCTTAATCCAGCCAGTGTCCTTGAGCTTGCTGGGCTCGTTGAGGTTCAGGATGAGCTTGGAGGCGAGAATGTCGGCGGCCTGGTCGCTCACAATGATGGTGCGCCAGGGCGTGTGGCCGGGCGCGTGCAGGTAGGCTTTGGTGCCCACGGCATCGGGCACGAGGCGGGCCGTGAGGCGGTGGCTGGCCCGGTCGACGTGCAGCTGCATGGCCGGGTAGTCGACCTGCGCGGCTTCGTGGATGTTCACGTACAGGCCATCGGCCGACTTCAGCATGAGGGGCGTGGCCACCATCTGGGCATCGGGGGCGTTGCGCACGGCAATGTCGTTGGAGCCCTTCACCAGCTGCGTGTTATCCACCTCGCTCAGCTTCGACACGGTGTAGGGGTATTCGTTGGTGTCGTAGTCGCCCGGAATCCAGAAGGCCTTGTGGTCGGCAGGCAGGGCAAATTCGGTCAGCTCCTCGCCCAGCACGAAGTATTGCAGGTTGGGCTGCCGGGGGAATTCGTAGCGGAAGCCCACGCCGTCGGCAAACACGCGGAACACCACGTCGAGCTTGCGGCCGGGCGCCGCCGGCTGGCGCAGGTGCACCGTGAGCTGCTGGTAGTGGTTGCGAATGTTTTTGACTTCGCCCAGCACGGGCTGCCAGGTTTCGTCCACGGTTTTGGTTTCGCTGCCCGTCAGCACCAGCGGCCCATCAAAGCCGTTGCCGTGGGCCAGCTGGAGGCCGAGGCGGGAAGCCGTCACCACGGGCTTTTGGCGGTAGGTGACAGCGTAGGTGGGCTGGCCGGCCGCCGTGAGCGCCACGGTCAGCTTCACGTTGTCGAGGCTGGCGGTGAGAGGAGCGGCCGATTGGGCAGCGGCGGTAGAAGCTCCGGCCAGCAACAGCAGGAGGAAGGATTTTTTCATGGCAGCAACAAGGCAACTGAAGCCGCCGGAGCAGCAAAGGCGCAAAATACAGAAGCCGGGCAGGAAGTCAGATGAAGGCGGACGCGGGCAAGGTCCACTGGCCTTTAGCCGGACCTGCGAAACGGCCGCGGCTCTCTTTGCAATGCGGAAAAGCCATTGCAGGCTACTCAGTCGGCACCGTGCCTGACTAGTAGGGGAATGGCTTGCAAAAAACCGCAAACGTTTTCGTAGATAAATCCGGTCCATTTCTAGCTTTTAGCCAAAGCAGGCCAATACCTTTAGTGGCTTGTTCGCCCCATCTGACCGGTTTCTGCCCGGTTCTGTTACTCTTTCCAGGCGCGTGCGGCGCCAAATAGTCCCGCACCACGGCTGCTGCTGAGGTCATCAGTTTCAGTCCCCCTTTTTCTGGCTGCTGCCTGCCACCGATGCTTTTCGGCTGGCCCTGTCCGGTGTGTCCGTTGGACTGCCCGCGGCCCCTCCCCCGCTCTCAACCAATCCACCAAACGCCCACCCACATGAAGAAACTGCTATCCCTATTGCTGCTTGGCTGGCTGGCGATTAGCGTCAGTCACGGCCAGACCATTTCCCCCTACCTCACGGGCCAGAACGCCTGGCTGCCCACCGCGTTGGGCACTTCGGTATACAACGGCTCGCTCGACATTCTGTGGCCGCTGGTGCGGAAATCGAAGGTGCGAATGGTGCGCATCGGCGGCAACGGCGTGAATTCCAACCTAGTGACCAATGCCCAGTACATCGCCCTGATTGACTCTATTCGCCGCATCGGGGCCGAGCCCATGGTGCAGGTTTCGGAAGGACGGGGCCGGTTCACGGCCGCGCAAGCGGCGCAGGTGGTGCAGTACGTCAACATCACCATGGGCCGCAACATCCGGTACTGGATTATTGGCAACGAGCCCGACCTGAACAACACCGCCCAGCCCAACCCGGTGAGCGTGGCGGGCGTGGCCGCCTACATCAAGTCCTTCGCCTCGGCCATGAAAGCCGTGGACCCCACCATTCTGACGGTGGGCCCGGAAAACGCCTCCTACGGCAGCACCTACATGCCCTCGCTGGTGGGCGGCACCAACGACATCACCGGCACCGATGCCAACGGCCGCTATTACATCGACGTCATCTCCTTCCACAGCTACGCCTTCAATGGCACCCAGACCCGCAGCGCCGTGCTGGGGGCCGCCCAAACGCTGACCAACAACGTGACCAACCTGCTGGGCCTGATGGCCAACGCCAACGCCCTGCACAACCGCACCGGCGCCAACGCGCTGCGCTGGGCCCTCACCGAGTTCAACATCGACTACGCCAACCCCACCGCCAACACGGTGGAAGGCGTGGGCGTGCACTCCTTCCTGAACGGCCAGTACTGGGCCGAAGTATTTGGGGTGGGCATGAAATACGCGGGCGTGTCGATGCAGCCCTGGTCCATTCACGAGGGCAGCGGCGCGCGCGGCACCGGCGATTTGGGCTACCTCGACGGCCCCGGCGCGTCGGCCAAGCCCCGTTCGAGCTACTGGCACGAGATGCTGGTATCGGAGAACCTGCACGGCACTTACCTCGACGCGACCGACAACCAGACGCTGGTGAAAGTGCTCAGCAGTACCGACAACGGCACGACGGCGGTGATGGTGCTGAACGAGAGCGACGTGACGGACTACAACTTCACAGTGCAGCTGGATGGGACCACGGTGCCCGGCACGGCGGCCCTGAAAATCAACGTGCCGGCCGGCATCAATGCGGCTTATAACGACAAGATTTACGCGCAGTCGACGCTGGTTTTGCTGTTCGACAGCCAGGGCGCGCTCACCCGAAAAATCGTGTATTCGCTGCAACACGCGCAGCAGGCGCTGCCGCCCTCCTACCGCAACCCCGGCTTCAACGTGGCACTGGCGTCGTTTCTATCGGACAAAACCTTTACCTGCGTGGCCCCGGAGGCGGTGACGTTCACGGCGTCGGTGCTGGGCGAAGCCACGTCGCTGACCTGGGATTTTGGCGCGGGGGCCACGCCGGCCACCGGCACCGGTCGGGGTCCGATTTCGGTGACTTACGCCACGGCCGGCAACAAAACCATTTCGCTAACGCTGGTGAATGCCGACACCACCATTGTAGCGACCAAGGCCAACTACCTGCCCGTCAGCAGCTGCATCCGCACGCCGTACCCCAGCACCGTCCCCGTGATTCCGGGCCTAGTGAAAGCCGTGGAGTACGACAACGGCGGCGAAAACGTGGCCTACCACGACACCGAAACCGCCAACCGCGGCGCGGCGGCCGACCCCAACGTGCCCCGCCCCACCGAAGGCGTGGACACGAGCAACAGCGGCGAGGGCATTGGCGAAGTGGGCTACACCGCCAGCGGCGAATGGCTGAAATACACGGTGAACGTGCTGCGCACCGGCCTCTACCAGCTCCGGGTGCGGGTGTCGACAGGTGCGACTTCGACGGGTTCGCTGCGCTTGTCGGTGAATGACGTGGACCGCACCGGCGTGGTGGCCGTGCCCGCCACGGGCAGCTTCGGCACCTACCAGGACCTGATTATCAACAACGTGTATCTGGATGCTTCGCCCAACGCCACGCTCAAGCTCGACATCGTGAGCGGCGGCTTCAACTTCTCGAAGCTGACGTTTACGGAACAGCCGATGACGGGCATTGTGGTGAACCGGATTTACAACGGCAGCTCGACTTCGGATGGCTCGACGGATGCGGCGGAGCTGCTCGTGACGCAGGACCACCTCGATATTCGCGGGCTGATTGTGAAGGACTTCGAGACCAACCTGACCAGCGACACCGGCGGCAAAATCCAGTTCAAGGACAATGCTTTGTGGAAGGATTTGCGCATTGGCACCACCATTGTGCTGCGCCGGCTGGCCTCGGGCATCACGGGCTACGCGACGGATACCGATGCGTCGGACTTCACGCTGGATATGCTGATGGAAAATACGACGTATCTGGCCGATTTGTCGGGCACGAACCAGAATTTCAATCTGACCAATACCGACATGGTGCTGCTAAAAACCGGCTCGCCCAGCGGCATCGACAACCCGGTGCACGCGCTGGTGTCGAACAACGGCAGCACCAGCGCCCTCTACACCGGCCTGACCGGCTCGAAACTGGTGTTCAACGCTGTCCTGAACACGGGCGCGTTCCTCTATCCGCTGAACCCGGCCCAAAGCACTGCTGACTACAACGGCACCAGCGTAGCCAGCAGCACCAGCACCGCCCGCACCTGGGGCTACGGCTTCGGCACGGGCAACACCAGCTACATCCAGCTGCTGCGCAACCAGGCCTTCGCGCCACCCAGCATTGTGGTGAACCGTGTGTACAACGGCTCGAACGACGCCAACGGCAACACCGACGCGGTGGAATTGCTCGTGATTCAGGACCACCTCGATGTGCGCAACCTCGTGGTGAAAGACTTCGAAACCAACAACACGGCCGACAACGGCGGCAAGTACCGCTTCAACAACACCGCTTTCTGGAGTGATTTGCGCAGTGGCACCACCATCGTGCTGCGCCGTTTGGTGGGCCCCACCGGCTACGTGCAGGACACCGATGCGTCGGACTTCACGCTGGATATGCTGATGGAAAACACGACTTACCTGACCAACCTGGCCCCCACCCTCTCCTACAACATCACGCAGTACGACATGGTGATGATAAAGACGGGCACGGCGGCCGGCGTGGCCGGCAGCATTCATGCCTACGCCACCAAGGGCGGGGGCAGCGGGGGAGTGCCGTCATCCATCTACCTGTCGGTAGCCAGCGCCAAAATGACTTCGCCCGATGGCACCGATGCGGGCGGCGGCACCTTCCACTACCCGCTAAACCCAGCTCAGGACGTGACCGACTACAACGGCGCCAAAGGTGCGCTGAGCAAGAGCACCGCCTTCAACTGGGGCTACGGTTTTGGCCAGCCCAACATCGACTACATCCAGAGCCTGCGCAACGCCGTGATGGGCCCCGACCTGGTGGTGCCCGGCGGCCAGAGCCTGACGGCCGGCGGCACCTACAACAGCATCACGGTGCAGGATGGCGGCACGCTCACGCTGCTGGGCACCACCACCGTCACTTCTGCGGTAGTGGTGCAAACCGGCGGCGTGTTCAGCACCAGTTGCCAGACGCTAAGCGGCGCGGCCAGCTTTGAGCTGCAAGCCGGCGCCGAGCTGCGCATCTGCGCTCCGGCCGGCATTGCGGGCAGCGGCGCTACGGGGGCCATCCAGGTCAGCGGCACGCGCACTTTTGATGCCGATGCCTCCTACACCTACAACGGCACGGCCGCCCAGGTCACCGGTCCCGGCCTGCCCGCCCAGGTGCGCAACCTGACGGTGAACAACGCCCTCGGCCTCAGCCTGAGCCAGGCGGTGAGCGTGGCCCAGGTGGCCCGCCTGCAAACCGGCAACCTTGCCACCGCCGGCCAGCCGTTCGTCCTGCTTTCCTCGGCCACCGGCACGGCGTTGATTGACAACAGCGGTGGCGCCGTAGTGGGCAGCGGCACCATGCAGCGCGCCGTTACCAGCAGCGTAACCGGGCCGGCTTACCGTCATTTCAGCTCGCCGGTGGGCAGTGCGCCGTTTAGCAGCCTGGCCACGGCGGCCTTCACGCCCACGTTCAATACCGGCTACAACAACAGCACCACACCCGGCTCGGTGTCGCCATTTCCCACGGTGTTTGGCTACGATGAAAGCCGGCTGGCCACGGTTACGTCGAACTACAGCGCCTTCGACAAGGGCTGGTTCTCGCCTGCGGCAGCTACCGATTTAATGACGCCCAACCGGGGCTACACCGTGAATGCGCCGGCAGCCACGGTGTCCTTCACCGGCACCTTCAATAATGCCGCGCAGGCTTCCGGCGCCCTCGACCGGGGCACCGACGCCGACGCCGGCTGGCAGCTACTGGGCAACCCCTACCCTTCGCCCCTTGATTGGAGCACCGTGACGGCCGCCCAGCGCCCCGGCATGGACGCCGCCCTGTACGTGTACCAGAGCACCGGCCAGTACGCCGGCACCTACCGTACCTACAACAATGGTGTAGGCGCTTCGCCGCTGATTGTGGCCGGCTCCGGCTACTTCGCCCGTGTAACCGACGCCGGCACGCCCGGCGCCGTGAACCTGACCAACGCCAACCGCGTCACCACCTTCGGTCCGCAGCCTGTTTTTGGGCGCGGTGTGAATGACGTCCGGCCCCAGCTCCACCTCACGCTCTCCGGCGCCAACCTCAGCGACGATACCTACCTCTACCTCGAAACCGGGGCCACCGCTGGCATTGATGCGGCTTTCGACGCGACCAAGCTGCCCAACCCCACCGGCCTGGACGTGGCCACGCTGAGCGGCAGCACGCCGCTGGCCATTAATGGCCTCCCCCTGCTCGGCGCATCGGAAACAGTGGTACCGCTGACGCTGCACGCACCCCAAGCCGGCAGCTTCGCCTTCGAAGTAGCTGACTTGGCCAACTTTGGCCCGGCCACCGTGTACCTGCGCGATGCCGCCACGGGCACGCAGCAACTGCTGGTAGCGGGTACCCGCTACCCCTTCACACTGGCAACCGTCACGGCTGGCACCGGCCGCTTCAGCATCGTGCTGCGCCCAGCCAATGTGACGGCCACGAAAGTGGAGCTGAACGCCGCCGCCGTGAGCATTTACCCGAACCCCGCCCGTGGTCGCTTCACGGTGCTGCTGCCGCCGCTGGCGGGCCAGCACGAGGTGCGCGCCACCTTGTTCAACGCACTGGGCCAGGCAGTGCTCACGCGCACTATTGCGCTGAATGCGGCTGGGGCTACGACGGAGTTTCAGACCTCGGCGCTGGCGGCGGGCGTGTACACGTTGCGCGTGCAAGCCGAGGGTCAGACGCTGACCAAGCGCGTAGTGCTGGAGTAGCGCGGAATTGGACTGAACAGTCCAAAAGCACGGTCATGCCGAGCGGAGCTGAGGCATCTCGCGTGTGGTAGTAATTCAATCGAATGGGTTTACTGCTGCACGCGAGATGCTTCGACTGCGCTCAGCATGACCGTGCGTTTTTCTTCTGCAAGCAACCCTTTTCGAGGACATCTTCCATCAGCCGTGGCACCCCCACAAGCTGCGCATTTCTTTCTTTTTCCCATCCTAAAATTCCCACAACCTATGAAAAACCCACTTCGCACCACCCTCTTCACTCTGCTGGCTACTGGCGCGGCCACTCTCCCGGCCGCCGCGCAGGGCGTGCCCGTGAGCACCAATTTCTTCGGCATCAACTACTGGAATAACCAGCCGAATTCTACCATCACGGCCGATTTGAACAGCGCCGGGATGAAGTTCTACCGCATCGGCGGCAACGAGCGGAACCGCAATACGAACATTGCGGCGCACGATTGGAGCGTGAAGGAAAACTGGCTGCCGCTGGTGAGCTACATCAAGAACAACCTCAACGGCGAGCCGCTGGTGCAGCTGTCCATCAACCTGACCGATGCGCAGGTGACTACCTGGGTCAACTACTTCACGAGTAACGGCGTGAGCTACTTCGCCATCGGCAACGAGGCCGACCCCGCGCCCGACCAGATGAGCATGACCGACTGGGTGACCAACAACCAGCCCTACCAGGGCCTGAGCTACTACGGTTTCCGCGACCGGTTCAAGGCCATTGCGCGGCTGGTGAAACAGGCCAACAACAACTGTAAAATCATCGGGGGCGACTTCCGGCTGTTCTACGACCAGCCCATTTCGCTCTACTACTCCAATTTCATCAGCGACGTGGGCGATGAATACGTGACCGTGGGCACCCGCAAAATCCCGCTGCTCGACACGTTTTCCTTCCATTACTACGACAGCCAGGGCAACCGTGAGCAGGTTCTCACCAGCCGTTTCGACACCGTGCAGGGCTACCTCGACAACGTGAACACCACCCGCCACGGCATCGACGCGACCTGGACCGACCTGCGCATGGCCGTGACGGAGGTAAATACCGAAGCGAAATCGACCAGTTTGTGGAAACCCTACGGCTTCACGGCCGGGCAATTTGTGGCGACGATGACCAAACTGGCGCTGGCCCGCCGGGCCTTCTGCGTTACGCCGTGGAGCATTTCGGAGAGCAACAGCGACCAGGGCGCGACCGATTTTTCGCTTTACAACGCCAACAACACGCGTCGCTCCACCATGCACCACGTCGCCTTGCTGAGCCAGAACAAGCGCGCCAACTACATGCCCGGCGACCAGGAAACCAACGCCAGCTACGCAAAAGACGACCTGGTTTTCCTGGGTTTGCGCGACGCCACCGGCTACACCGTGCTGCTGATGAACAACTCCGACAACGCCCGCACCTACAGCATCTCGCTCGACAACACCTACCGGGGCACGGCCTCGGCCCGCATCAAGCTGGAAGGCTATTCGGGCGTGTCCACCGACCTGCGCACAGGCACCATCAACGCCCACATGAGCATCCTCTACCGCCTCACCGCTTCGGGTACTTTCGAGTCGAAAACCTACTACGACAACAACGACGCGGCCCCCGTGCTGCAACGGCCGGCTAGCGTTACGGCTACTGCCGGGGGCAGTTCCACGGCCGCCGTGGCGGTTTATCCCAACCCCGCCACCGCCAGTTTCACGCTCGATGGATTGGCTGGGCCGGTGGAGGTGGTGCTGCAAAGCCTCACGGGGCAGCAGGTGCTACGGCAGCGGCAGGAAGCTGCTGCGCCGGTTGATGTCAGTCGTCTGGCAGCCGGCGCGTACTTGCTGACGGTGACGACGGAAACGAGCCAGGTGCTGCGCCGGAAAGTGACGAAGGAGTAAGCCCAAAACGTCATGCCGAGCGCAGCCGAGGCATCTCGCGTGTGGTAGTAATTCAATCGAATGGGTTTACTGCTGCACGCGAGATGCCTCGGCTGCGCTCGGCATGACGTTCTTTTTTGACCGATGCCTCACCCGCCTGTGGACTGCCGCGCAAACAGCGTGGAGGCCAGCACCAGGCTTTGCTCCGGCAGGACGGCTTTCTTCTTTTCCACGGCGCGGAGCAGAATTCTGGCGGCTTCACGGCCGATGTCGTAGGCGGGCTGGGTGACGGTGGACAGCGGCGGGTCGAGCAGGGCAGCGGCTTCGAGGTTGGAGAAGCCGATGATTTTGATGTCTTCCGGAATGCGACGGCCCAGCTCGTGGCACACGCGGTAGGCGCTGATGGCCAGCCGCTCGACCGAAGCAAAAATGCCGTCGATATCGGGCCGGCGCAGCAGCAGCTCGCGGATAAGCGACACGTTCTGCTCGTTGTCCATTACGCCGCTCATCACCAGGTCCTCGTCGATGGGCAGGCCGTGGGCCGTGAGGGCATCGAGGTAGCCCTGGTGGCGGTATTGGCCAATGGACAGGTTATTGGAAATGAGCAGGTGGGCAATGTGCTGGCAGCCGGCCGCCATGAGGTGCTCGGTGGCCTGGTAGCCGCTTTCGTAGTCGTTGGTGGTGACCTTGGCGGTGCTGATTTCGGCGCACACCCGGTCGAAAAACACGATGGGAATGTTGGCGTCCTTCAGGCTGTGGAGGTGGGCAAAATCCTGCGTGCCGCTGGCCACGGACATCAGCAGGCCGTCGACCCGGCCGCCTTTCAGGTGCTGCACAATGGACACCTCGCGCTCGTAATCGTCGTGCGTGAGGTAGATGAGGACGTGGTAGCCGCTTTGGCGGGCGGCTTCCTCGATGCCGTTGATGGCGAGGGCGAAAAAGTGGTTGGCCACCTTGGGAATGACCACACCGATGGTTTTGCTGATGTTGCGGCGCAGGCTGCTGGCGTAGGCGTTGGGCTCGTAGTGCAACGCGCTGGCCAGGGCCCGCACCCGCTCTTTGGTGGCTTCCGAAACTTCGTGGCTATCCCGCAACGCCCTGGAAACCGTGGCGATAGATAAGTGGAGCTGCTCGGCCAGCGACTTCAGGTTCACGGGCGTCATGGCAGGAAGGGGGCTAGGCGAAAGCTAGAAAAAGGCAATTTTCTATAAGGATTGGCAAATGCACAATACGCACAAACCTAACAGTTAAACGCTAAAAAAGGAAGCCTTTGGGCCCGCCTACTGAAAACGTTTGCGTAAATAAAGGCCTATGCGAGAGGTTCAATCGCGGCGAAGAATCCGGTACTTCGCAGGGCAGACGGCGGGGTAAGGACCCACTTACCACCCTGGCTGGGCCTTTCGGGCCTCCGAATGCCCCGCACCGGTTCGCTGCATTCCCACCATCGTCACCAACCCCACCCACACATGACGGACAATTTACGACCCGATTTTCGGCGCTATCTGCGGCCCCTGGTGCTGCTGCCGGCGCTGAGCCTGGGCCTGAGCGCCCCCACCCTGGCCTTTGCCCCCGCGGCAGCTACGCCTCGCAGCGTGCAGGCAGATATCACCATTACCGGGCAGGTGCTCGACGAGAAAGGCGTTGGCCTGCCCGGCGTCAACGTCATCGTGCGCGGCACTTCCAACGGCACGCAGACCGATGCCGCCGGCAACTACAAAATAGTGGCCCCGGACAACGCTACGCTGATTTTCACCTTCGTGGGCTACCTGCCCCAGGAGATGAAAGTGGACGGCCGCACCAGCATCAGTGCTTCGTTGAAGCCCGATGCGCAAAGCCTGAACGAAGTGGTGGTGGTGGGCTACGGCGTGCAGGAAAAGAAAATGCTGGCCACCTCCATTGCCACCATTTCAGCTAAAAACGTGGAGCAGGTGCCGGTGGCGTCACCCGGCGAAGCACTGGTAGGCCTCGTGGCCGGCGCTCAGATTACGGAGCCTTCGGGCGAGCCCGGCAGCACGGCCACCATCCGCATTCGCGGCCTGGGCTCGATTTCGGCCGGCAACAGCCCGCTCTACGTGGTGGACGGCTACCCGCTGAACAGCGCCGACAGCTTCAACCAGATTCCACCTTCGGATATCCTCTCCATTCAGGTGCTGAAGGACGCGGCGGCCTGCGCCATTTACGGCTCGCGCGGCGGCAACGGCATCCTGATTGTGACCACCAAGCGCGGCGTGGCCGGCCAGACCAAGTTCTCGGCCAACGTGTACACCGGCATCCAGAACGTGTCGAAAAAGATTGACCTGCTCGACGGCCCGCAGTACCTGGAATACCTGAAAGAAGCCCGCACCAACGGCGGCGGCACCATTCAGCCATCGTTGCTGGCCGACCCCAGCACCTACGCCAACACCGACTGGCAGAACGAGATTTTCCAGACCGGCCACCAGTCCAACTACCAGATTTCGGCTTCGGGCGGCACCGAAAAGTCGCGCTTTTACATCGGCGGCGGCTATTTCAAGCAAACCGGTATTGTGAAAGGCACGGGCTTCGACCGCTTTTCGCTGCGGGCCAATTACGATGCCCAGCTGGCTAAAAAGCTGAAGCTGTCGCTGAGCTTCGCGCCCACGTTCTCGCGCACCGACACCAAGCCGCTGTCGGGCAGCTTCAACAACGCCACCTTCAACGGCGGCGGCGCCGGCAACCAGATTGCCGCCGTGACCAGCGCCCTCATTGCGCCGCCCATTTTCCCGGTGCACGTGGCCAACGGCGACTACGCCGGGCCCCTGAACATGTTCCCGAACGTGGCCCCGGCCACCGGCACGGCCATCAGCGTGGGCCTGTTCAACCCCGTGGCGCCGCTGGACCTGTACCAGGACCGCACCACCCAGGCCCGCGCCCTCAACACGCTGGCCCTGGACTACAACCTGCTGACGGGCCTGACCTTCCGCACCAACCTGGGCGTGGAAGTGCTGGCCAACCGCCGCAACTGGTACGTGCCGGCCACGCTGCCGTCGAACAACCAGGCGTCGGCCAACATCAACAACCCGCTGCTGTCCAACATCGACGCCCGCCAGCTCAACAACACCAACTACAACTGGGTGTGGGAAAACACGCTCACGTATAACCGCACCTTCGGCCCCGACCACAACCTGACCTTGCTCGGCGGCTACTCGGCCCAGCGCAACACCAACGAGGGCAGCAACGTGTTTGGCCAGAGCGGCACCTACACCAACAGCGCCATTGAGTACGTGACGGCCGCCGGCCAGCTCTTTGGCACGGCCTCATACAACGCCAACGCGCTGACTTCGGTGTTCGGCCGCCTCGACTATTCGTTCAAGGAGCGCTACATCCTGACGGCGGCCCTGCGCACCGACGGCTCCTCGCGCTTCGGCCCCGACAAGCGCTACGCCACCTTCCCGTCGGTGGCCCTGGCCTGGCGCATCGGCGAGGAGAATTTCATCAAGCAGATTCCCCTCATCAGCGAGTTTAAGTTGCGCGCCAGCTACGGCGTGACCGGCAACAACAACATCGGCGACTATTCTTATCAGAGCTACCAAACGGCCGCCAACTACGTGTTTGGGGCCAACGCCGGCGCCCGCGCCTTCGGCTTTGCGCCCAACGGCGTGAGCATCCGCGACCTGACCTGGGAAACCAACACGCAGGTGGACTTCGGTTTCGACTTCGGCATCCTGAAAGACCGCATTTACCTGACGGCCGCCGCCTACCAGCGCCGCACCACCGACCTGCTGCTGAACCGCAACGTGCCGTCCATCATCGGCTTCACCAACCGCACGCTCACCAACGTGGGCGAGGTGCGCAACCGGGGCCTGGAGTTCCAGCTGAACACGGCCAACGTGGTGGGCACCGGCTTTACGTGGAGCACGGCGGCCAACCTCTCGTTCAACCGCAACGAGGTCATTGCCCTGGGCGGCCCCACCGACCAGATTGTGTACGACGCCGTGTTTGGCTACACCAGCTCCATTCGGGTGCTGGCCGGCCAGCCGCTGGGCTCGTTCTACGGCTACAAGCAGATTGGCGTGTATAAAGACCAGGCCGACGTGGACGCCAGCGCCAAGTGGAGCTCGGGCGGCTCGGTGCCCGGCGACCTGAAGTTTGCCGACATCAACGGCGACGGCAAGATTGACTCGCAGGACATCACCAAGGTGGGCAGCCCCTTCCCGAATTTCACCTACGGCTTGCTGAACACCTTCGGCTACAAGGATTTTTCGCTGGCCATCACGCTGCAAGGCTCGCAGGGCAACGACATTCTGTATGCCGGCGACCGGTACGTGAACAACTTCCCCGGCTCGGCCAACGCCCGCACTAATGTGCTCGACCGCTGGCATTCGGCCGACAACCCCGGCAACGGCTGGGAGCCCCGCGCCACGTCGTCGGCCCCGTCGTCGCTCACCTCGTTTAGCTCGCACTACATCTACGACGGCTCGTTCCTGCGCATCCGCACCGTGAACCTGCGCTACAACCTGCCGAAGGAGTTGGTGGGCAAAATCGGGATGGCCAGCGCCAGCGTGTACGTGGCCGCCCAAAACCTCTACACCTTCACCAAGTACTTCGGCTACAACCCCGAGGCCAACCTCTACGGCAACACCACCGCCCCCACCTACGGCGTCGACCAAGGCTCGTACCCCATGGCCCGCACCATCACTGTGGGCGCCACCGTTGGTTTCTAGAACGTCAACTATAGAACGGCCATGAGAACGGCTATGCTGAAACGGTCATGCAGAGCGCAGCGAAGCATCTTTACCGCAGCAGTAATCAGATTTAGTATCGAGGTAAAGATGCTTCGCTGCGCTCTGCATGACCGTTTCAGCATGACCGTTCTTATCCCAACATGACGTTCTGATAATTGACACTTTTCACCCCCTGAATCATCCCCACCATGACTTTCAAAAAAATACTCACCGGCGCAGGTTTCGCCGCCTTGCTGGGCTCGGCCTTTTTGGGCACCACTTCCTGCCAGAAGGATTTCATCGACCTCAACGACCCCACCCGCATTCCCACGTCGGAAACCTACCAGGACTCTTCCAGCATTGCTACCGGCGTCACGGCCGCGTATTCGTCCTTGCAGGATATCTACGGCAAGGCCGGCAGCAACATTGGCCTGTTCGTGTTCTCGGAAGTCCCCTCCGACAACAGCCAGGCCGTGGTGGAAGGCCAGGGCTTGGGCGAGTTCGACTACTTCAGCATCACCTCGGCCAATGGCCGCCTGCAAAGCCAGTGGACGGTGACCTACCGCGGCATTGCCCGCTGCAACATCATCATCAGCCGGGCGCCGGGCGTGAAGCTCACCACCGCCCTGCGCAACCGCTACATCGCGGAAATGAAGTTTATCCGGGCGCTGGAATACTTCAACGCCGTGCAGATATGGGGCGATATTCCGCTGGTGACCACCGAAATTTCCACCGTGGCCGACGCCTACACCTACGGCCGCAAGCCCGTGGCCGACGTGTACGCCCAGATTGAGAAGGACCTGACCGAGGCCGCCGCCGACCTGCCCAACGTGTACCCCACCACCACGTCGGTGTTGGCCAACGCCAACCCCGGCCGCGCCACCAAGGGCGCCGCCCGCGCGCTGCTGGCCAAAGTGTACCTCACCGAGAAAAAATACCCCGAGGCGCAGGCCACGCTACAGTCCTTCCTGACGGACTACGACAACGCGACCAACTACCGCCTGCTGCCCAACTACGCCGACATTTTCGCGATTTCCAACGAGCTGAACGCCGAAATCATCTTCGCCGTGCGCTACTCGAAAGGCGGCTTTGGCACGGGCAGCCCGTTCACCAACTACTTCGCCCCGCTGGCGGCGCAAGCCGGCGGCGGCCAGGGCTTCCAGTACAACTCGGTGCGCAAGGACCTGGTGGATGCCTTCACGGCCAGCGGCGCGGCCGACACGCGCTACAACGCCGAGCTGGGCGGCCCCGTGACGGTGGGCGGCGCCTCGGTGTACTACACCAAAAAATACTTCGATACGCCCACCACGGTTAGCGACGCGGACAATGACTGGATTGTGCTGCGCTTCGCCGACGTGCTGCTCATGTACGCCGAAGTGCTGAACGAGCTGAACCGCCCCGCCGAAGCGGTGCCTTACGTGAACCGCACCCGCGTGCGCGCCGGCCTCACCGGCCTGGCCACCACGCTGGACCAGGCCACGCTGCGCCTCGCCATCGAAAACGAGCGCCGCCTGGAGCTCAACATGGAAGGCCACCGCTGGTTCGACCTCGTGCGCACGGGCCGCGCCTACGACGTGATGAATGCTCACTTCACCAAGTACAACATTCGGAGCAACGGCGGCACGGCGGGCGCCCCTATTCAACTCAATCCGGATAAGCACCAGCTGCTGTTCCCCATTCCGATTCAGGAAATCCAGACCAACCCGATTATCACGCAAAACCCGGGTTACTAATAGGCCAGAGGGAGAAAAAAGAACGTCATGCCGAGCGCAGCCGAGGCATCTCGCGTGCAGCAGTAAACCCATTCGATTGAATTACTACCACACGCGAGATGCCTCGGCTGCGCTCGGCATGACGTTCTTTTCCCCTTTGTTGCTGGCTTTCTTTTTCCCCTTTCAGTCCGAACATGACCTTTCCCAACCCGTTGAAGATGCTGCTGGCGGCCTTGCTGGGCGTCGTCGGCTTCTTCACCGCGCCGGCGGCCCGCGCCCAAACCAGCCTGATTCAGAACGCCCCGGCCCGCCGCATGCTCAGCCTAAATGGCAGTTGGAACTACATCATTGACCCCTACGAAAACGGCTTTTATGACTACCGCCGCGAGGCGTTTGACAAGTCGGCCACCGGCAAGGGCGGCTACTACGACAACGCCAAACCCAGCAGCCCGCAGGAGCCCGAGTTGATTGAGTACGACTTCGACCACTCGGCCGCGATGCAGGTGCCCGGCGACTGGAACTCGCAGGACCCCAAGCTGCTGTACTACGAAGGCACCATTTGGCTGAAAAAGAGCTTCAGACTGACGCCCGCGGTCGGCAAGCGCTATTTCCTCTACTTCGGAGCCATCAACTACGAGTCGCACATCTACCTCAACGGCAAGAAGCTGGGCATGCACCAGGGGGGCTTCACCCCCATCCAATACGAGGTGACCGGCAAGCTCAACCCCAGCGGCGAGAACTTCGTGGTGGTGAAGGCCGACAACACCCGCCACCTGGAGGCCGTGCCCACCATCAACACCGACTGGTGGAACTACGGCGGCATCACCCGCGACGTGTTCATTGCCGAAGCGGCCGAGACGTTCATCACCGACTACAAGGTGCAGCTGGCCAAGGGCAACCGGAGCCAGCTGGCCGGCTACGTGCAGCTGGACGGCGCCGGCAAAAGCGGCCAGACCGTGACGCTGAACATCGCCGAAGCTGGCATCAAGCACACCCTGAAAACCGACGCCGAGGGCCGCGCCACCTTCAGCATCCCCGCCAAAAAGCTGCAGCTGTGGTCGCCGCTGAGCCCCAAGCTCTATGCCGTGACGCTCACGAATGGCGGCGAGACAGTGCAGGACCGCATCGGCTTCCGCACCATCGAGACGCGCGGGCAGGACATTCTGCTAAACGGCAAATCCACATTCATGCGCGGCATTTCCATTCACGATGAAAACCCGCTCATCCCCGGCCGGGCGCGCGGCGAGGGCGACCTGCGCATGCTGCTCACCTGGGCCAAAGAGCTGGGCTGCAACTACGTGCGCCTGGCTCACTACCCGCACAACGAAACCATGCTGAAGCTGGCCGACGAAATGGGCCTGCTCGTGTGGGCCGAAGTGCCGGTGTACTGGACCATTGCCTGGCAAAACCAGCCCACCTACCAAAACGCCGAAACCCAGCTCTCGGACCTGATTTCGATGGGAAAAAACCGGGCCAGCATCGTGGTGTGGAGCATCGGCAACGAAACCCCGCTGAGCGACCCGCGCCTGAAGTTCATGAGCAGCCTGGCCCAAAAAGCCCGCAGCCTCGACGATACCCGCCTGATTTCGGCCGCCCTGGAGCTGCACCGCACCCCGGACAACGTGATTCACGTGGACGACCCGCTGGGCGAGTCGCTGGACCTGACCAGCTTCAACGAGTACGCTGGCTGGTACTGGGGCGGCAAGCCCAGCGAAATCACCAAGTACACCTTCGACATCAAGTACAACAAGCCCGTCACCATCAGCGAGTTTGGCGGCGACGCGCTGGGCGGCTACCACGGCGACGCCGACACCCGCTGGAGCGAAGAATACCAGGAAGCACTGTACCAAAACCAGCTCAAGATGCTGAGCACCATCAAGGGCCTGCGCGGCATGACGCCCTGGATTCTGGCCGACTTCCGCGCCACCCGCCGCCAGCACCCGGTGTACCAGAACGGTTTCAACCGCAAAGGCTTGATTTCGAGCACAGGTGTGAAGAAGAAAGCATTTTTCGTGCTACAGGAATATTACCGGCAGCAGGCAGCTAAGTATGATAACGGGAAATGATGACGAACTGGAACCGCCAACTATCAACCTCACCCCCCGGCTCCCTCTCCCGCGGAGAGGGGGAGCCAAGCGCGAGAATCGTTGAACACCCCCCCTCTCCGCGGGAGGGGGGGCCGGGGGGTGAGGTGAGCCGCCTGCTGACGCTGGCATTCCTCGGCCTCACCCTCACCGCCCACGCCCAAACCGCCTCCCGCGACAGCGCCGAATACACCCTGCGCGTGGCCGCCAAAAAGACCATTAACAACTCCCAGATTGACGGCAAAGCCGGCTTTTCGGAGTATAAGAACTACCCCACCCGCACCATTGCTACGCTGCAGGGCTTCAAGCCTGCCACCATCAAGCTGGACAAGTACGGCGGGCGGCTCGACAGGAAAACCAAGGCCACCGGCTTTTTCCGCGTGGAGAAAATAAGCGGGCGCTGGTGGGCCGTGGACCCCGACGGCTACTATTTCCTGCACAACGCCCCGAACGACGTGCAGCCCGGCCGCTCGGAGCGCACCCAGCAGGCGCTGAAGAACAAGTATAAGGACATGGCTGGCTGGATGACGGCCACCCGCAAGTTCTTCTTCGCCAACGGCTTCAATGGCGCGGGCGCGTGGTCGGCCACCAAGGAAATTCAGGCCGAGAACGCCAGGGCCGACCAGCCGCTGGCCTACACCATCAACCTCGATTTGATGAGCGGCTACGGCAGCAAGCGCGGCGGCACCTACGTGCAGCCCGGCCACAAGGGCTACCCCAACGACGTGATTTTCACCTTTGACCCCGGCTTTCAGGAGTACGTGGAGGAGCGGGCCAAAGCCCTGGCCGCGAACCGGAAGGACAAGAACCTCTTCGGCTATTTCTCCGACAACGAGATGCCGCTGCTGCGCAAAAACCTCGACGGTTACCTGAAGCTGCCCCCCGCCGAGCCCGGCTACCAGGCGGCCAAGAAGTGGGCCGACGAGCGCAGCATCACCCTCGAAACCATTACGGACCAGAACCGAATGGATTTCCTGGCCTATGCGGCCGACCGCTACTTCTCCATCGTGGCCACGGCCCTGAAAAAGTACGACCCCAACCACCTGTACATCGGCTGCCGCTTCCACGGCGCCCAGCGCTACTACCCCGAGCTGATGCGCGTGGCCGGGAAGTACCTCGATGCCATCAGCATCAACTACTACAACAACTGGACGCCCGAGAAGCAGTGGGTGCGCGACTGGGAGCAAATTTCGGGCAAGCCGTTCATCGTGACCGAGTGGTACGTGAAGGGCGAGGATGCCCCCGGCCTGGCCAACACCGCCGGCGCCGGCTGGGTGGTGAAGACCCAGGCCGACCGGGGCCGCTTCTACCAGAATTTCACGCTGGGCTTGCTCGAATCGAAGAATTGCGTAGGCTGGCACTGGTTCAAATACCAGGACAACGACCCCACGCTGGTGGGCGCCGAGCCCTCAAATACCAACGCCAACAAAGGCATCGTGGACAACAACCTGGAGCCCTACACGCCCCTGCTCGACCAGATGCGCGAGCTGAACCAACAGATGTACCACCTGGCTGATTTTTTCGACCAAAGGCCACCGATGTAAGTAGTCCGTCATGCAGAGCGCAGCGAAGCATCTCGCTCGGCCTCGTCTTCACGATTGGGCTACTACCACACGCGAGATGCTTCGCTGCGCTCTGCATGACGTTCAGATTAACAAAAGCTAAAATGATAACCCATCTTGTGCCCCTATTATCCCTCCTGCTCCTGGCCCTGCTGCCAGCGGCCGGCCTGCGGGCGCAAGTCCTGAAGCCCCGCTTGCGCCAGGTAATAAACCCACCCGTCCGCAAGGAGAAATTTCAGCTCTACCTGCTCATCGGCCAGTCAAACATGGCCGGGCGCGGCGCCGTGGAAGCCCAGGATACTGTGCCCAACCGCCACGTGCTGCGCCTGAACCCCGCCGGCCAGTGGGAAATAGCCAAAGACCCCATCCACTTCGACAAAACCGTGGCCGGCGTGGGCCCGGGCCTGACCTTTGGCCGCCTGATGGCCGCACCGGACACGAGCCTGACCATCGGCCTGATTCCTTGCGCGGTGGGCGGCTCCGGCATTGATGCATGGACGCCCGGCGCCTACTTCGAGGGCACCAAAACCCACCCCTACGACGACGCCCTGGCCCGCGCCAAAACCGCCCTGCAAGCCGGCACGCTGGCCGGCATCATCTGGCACCAGGGCGAGACGGACAGCACGCCCGAGAAAAGCGCTTCGTACCAGTCGAAGCTGCAGGCGCTGATTGGGCGGCTGCGGGCTGACCTGCAGGCGCCCAGCGTGCCGTTTGTGGCCGGGCAGCTGCCGGCTTATCAGATTAACAAGCCCAGGGCCGACGGCCAGGCGCAGGTGAACGAGTCGGCCGTGCGCCTCAACGAGGCGGTGGCCGGGCTCGCCAAGCAGGTGGCGCAGTACGGCTACGTCACGGCCGAGGGCACTACCGACATTGGCGACCATACGCACTTCAACGCCGTTTCGGCCCGGCTCATGGGGCAGCGCTACGCAGTGGCCATGAAGCAGCTACAACTCAAGCCCAAACGCAAAAAATAGCTTCCCAAACTTACCCGCCGGCTGGCCCGGCGCGCTGTGCTTATCTGGCGGCCGCCGGCCCGGCCCGTGGCCGCAAAGCAGCTGCTCCGAACCCCACGACGCCTCCCGATGATGGTGGGAACGTTTGACCGAGGCCTCGTTCGGAGCCGCTGCGGCCGGTGGTCGCCAGAATGCACAAACTTTATTTCCCAGCCAAGCCATTGGCTTTTTCTCCGCACTCGAATGAATTTCTCGTTTCCTAAGCCCCTGCTGCCGCTGCTGTTTCTCGGGCTGCTGCCCGGCACCGCCGCCCTGGCCCAGAAGAAAAAACCCGCCCCGGCAACTGCCGCTGCGAAGGCCACCAGCCCCGCCGACATCGAACGGCGCATCTCCGACTTGCTGGCCCAGATGACGCTGGAAGAAAAGGTGGGCCAGCTCAACCAGTACTCCGGCCGCGAGGTGACTGGCCCGGCCAGCGACCGCAAAAACACCTTGCTCACCAGCATCCGCAACGGGCAAGTGGGCTCGATGCTGAACGTGAAGGGCGTGAAGGACACCCGCGAAATCCAGGCCGAAGCGCTGAAATCGCGCCTGCACATCCCGCTGCTGTTCAGCCTCGACGTCATTCACGGCTACCAGACCACCTTCCCCATTCCGCTGGGCGAAGCTGCTTCCTGGGACCTCGACGCCATCCGGCTGGGCGCGCACGTAGCGGCCCGGGAAGCCGCCGCCAGCGGTATTCACTGGACCTTCGCGCCGATGGTGGACATTGGCCGCGACCCGCGCTGGGGCCGCGTGATGGAAGGCGCCGGCGAAGACACCTACCTCGGCTCGCTCGTTGCCAAAGCCCGGGTGCTGGGCTTTCAGGGCGAGAAGCTGGGCGGCACCGATGCCGTGATGGCCTGCGCCAAGCACTTCGCGGCCTACGGTGCGGCCCTGGCCGGCCGCGACTACAACGCCGTGGACATGAGCGAGCAGCAGCTCTGGGAAACCTACCTGCCGCCCTTCAAGGCCGCCGCCGATGCCGGCGCGGCCACGTTCATGAACTCATTCAACGCGCTGAACGGCGTGCCCGCTACCGGCAACCGCTACCTGCAGCGCGACATTCTGAAAGGCCAGTGGCAGTACCCGGGCTTCGTGGTGAGCGACTGGGGCTCCATTGGCGAAATGGCCAACTGGGGCTACGCAACCGACAAGACCGACGCCGCCCAACGCGCCATCACGGCTGGCTCCGACATGGACATGGAAAGCGACGTCTACCACCAGAAGCTGGCGCAGCTGGTGAAGGACGGCCAGGTAAAAACCGAACTTGTGGATGATGCCGTGCGCCGCATCCTGCGCAAGAAATTCGAGCTGGGCCTGTTCGACGACCCGTACCGATTCTCGGACGAAACGCGCGAAAAGCAGGTGCTGGCCGACCCGCAAAACCGCGCCGCCGCCCGCCAGATGGCCCGCAAGTCGCTGGTACTGCTGAAGAACGACAACGCCACGCTGCCCCTGGGCAAAACGCTCCGCCGCATCGCCCTCATCGGCCCCATCGCCAAGGCCAAGCGCGACCTCAACGGCAGCTGGAACGTGGACGCCGACACCACGCGCATTACCTCGCTCTACGACGGCCTGCGCCAGCGCGCCAGTAAGACCACCGAGCTGCTCTACGCCAAGGGCTGCGAGGTTTCGGGCGACAACCGCGCCGGCTTCGACCAGGCCGTGGCCGCTGCCCGCAACGCCGACGTCGTGGTGATGGCCGTGGGCGAAAGCTGGGACATGAGCGGCGAGGCTAAGTCGCGCACCGACATTCACCTGCCCGGCGTGCAGGAGGAGCTGTTCAAAGCCCTGAAAGCGACCGGCAAGCCCGTGGCCGTGGTGGTGTTTGGTGGCCGTCCGCTGGTGTTCGATGCCATTGCCGAGCAGGCCGACGCCATTCTCTACGCCTGGTGGCCCGGCTCGGAAGGCGGCACGGCGCTGGCCGATGTGCTCTACGGCGACTACAACCCGGCCGGCAAGCTGCCCATCACCTTCCCGCGCAACGTGGGCCAGATTCCCATTGCCTACAACCAGCAGTACAACACCGGCCGCCCCGTTACGAAGCCCGGCGACATCCGCTACAAATCGGCCTACATCGACGCGCCCAACACGCCGCGCTACGCGTTCGGCCACGGCCTGAGCTACACCAGCTTCAAGTATTCGGACCTGAAAATCAGCCACCCGCAGCTGCAGGCCGGCGAGGCCGTGCAGGTGAGCTTTACCATCACCAACACCGGCAAAGTAGCCGGCGAGGAAGTAACCCAGCTCTACGTGCGCGACCTGGTGTCGTCCGTCGTGCGCCCGCTCAAAGAGCTCAAGGACTTTCGCAAAATCAGCCTCAAGCCCGGCGAAAGCCAAACCATCACCTTCACCGTCGACAAAAACAAGCTCGCCTTCTACAACGCCAAGCTGGAGTGGCAGGCCGAGCCCGGCAAGTTCAACCTCCTGGTGGGCAGCGCCTCGGATGACATCCGCCTGGAAGGCGCGCTGGAGTTGCTGCCGTAACAACGTTATGCAGCACGAAGATGAACGTCATGCAGAGCGCAGCCGAGGCATCTCGCGTGTAGCAGTAACTCAATCGTTGAACGATGCGAGCGAGATGCCTCGGCTGCGCTCGGCATGACGTTCGAAAACCCCTGTTTTAATATCTACCAACCCAAGCTTTTAATATCTACCAACCCAAGCCCTATGCCAATGCCCAACCAATTCTCGTTAGAAAACAAGGTCGTCATCATCACCGGGGCCACCGGGGTGCTGGGCGCCTCCATGTCGTTGGCCGTGGCCGAGGCCGGGGCCAAAGTGGCCATTCTGGGCCGCAACGCCGAGCGGGCCGAAGCCCGAGCCGCCGCCATCCGCAACGCCGGCGGTGCGTGCCTGGTCGTTCTCGGCGATGTGCTGGACGTGGGCCAGATGAATGCGGCTTGCGATACCATTATGCGCACCTGGGGCCGCATCGACGGACTGGTGAATGCCGCCGGCGGCAACATGCCCGGCGCCACCGTTGGCCCCAGCCAAAACCTGTTTGATGTGGGCATTGAAGACACCCGCCAGGCCGTGGATTTGAACCTCTTCGGCACCATCATCCCGACCACCGTATTTGGCCGCGTAATGGCCGAGCAGGGCAGCGGCTCCATCGTCAACATCTCTTCGCTCACGGCCCAGCGGCCCCTCACCCGCGTGCTGGGTTACACGCTGGCCAAAACGGCTATTGAAGGCTACACCCGCTGGATGGCCACCGAGCTGGGCCAGCGCTACGGCGGCGGCATCCGCATGAACGCCATCGCGCCCGGCGTGTTTCTCACCGAGCAAAACCGCAGTCTGATGCTCGAAGCCGACGGCTCGCACACCGACCGCGCCCGCAAGTTTATCGCGAATACGCCCTTCGGCCGCTTCGGCGAGCCCGAGGAACTGACGGGGACGCTGATTTACTTGCTCAGCAGCGCCTCGCGCTTCGTGAATGGCGAAACGGTGGTGGTCGATGGTGGTTTTAATGCTTATAGCGGCGTGTAAAAACTTTAGTTGTTCTGCCGAGGCGCCTCCCCCCCCGGCCCCCTCTCCGAAAAGGAGAGGAGGAGCCAGTCGACAACGTTTGCTTATTATTGAACACAACTATTGAACACGACGCCCGCACTACCGTGGCTCCCCCTCTCCTTTTCGGAGAGGGGGCCGGGGGTGAGGCGCTTCGGCAGAACAAAACCCTAGAAAAAATGCCCATCATCCAAAGCTGGCGCTGGTACGGCCCCAATGACCCTGTAGGTCTCGCCGACATCCGCCAGGCCGGCGCTACCGACGTGGTTTCGGCCCTGCACCACATCCCCAACGGCCAGGTCTGGACCGTGGAGGAAATCAAAAAGCGCCAGGAAATCGTGCGCGCCGCCGGCCTCACGTGGAGCGTGGTGGAAAGCGTGCCCGTGCACGAAAACATCAAAACCCGCACTGGCAACTTCCAGCAATACATCACCAACTACCAGGAGTCGCTGCGCAACCTGGCCGCCTGCGGCATCTTCACGGTCACCTACAATTTCATGCCCGTCCTCGACTGGACGCGCACCGACCTAGCCTACGAAGTAGAAGACGGCTCCAAAGCCCTGCGCTTCGAGAAAGCTGCCTTCGTGGCTTTCGATACGCTGCTGCTGAAGCGCCAGAACGCCGCCCAGGACTATACGCCCGAGGAGCTGCGCAAAGCCGAAGCCCGCTTCGCGGCGATGAGCGACGACGAGAAGCAGCTGCTGCAACGAAACATCATTGCCGGCCTGCCGGGCAGCGAGGAAAGCTTCACGCTGGGGCAATTCCAGCAGGCGCTCGACGCCTACGAAGGCATCGACGCGGCCAAGCTGCGCGAGCACCTGATTCTGTTTTTGCAGGCCGTGGTGCCCGTGGCCGAGTCGGTGGGCATCAACCTGGCCATCCACCCCGACGACCCGCCCTACGCCATCCTGGGTCTGCCCCGCGTGGTGAGCACCGCCGAGGACGTGGCCGCGCTGGCGGCCGCCGTGCCTTCGCGCAGCAACGGCTTGTGCTTCTGCACCGGCTCCTTCGGCGTGCGGGCCGACAACGACCTGCCGGCCATGGTGCAGCAGTTTGCCGAGCGCATTCACTTCATTCACCTGCGCAGCACCCAGCGCGATGCCGAGGGCAATTTCTACGAAGCCAACCACCTGGAAGGCGACGTGGACATGTATGCCGTGATGCGCGCGCTGGTGCAGGTGATGCGCCAGCGCAACGTGAGCCTGCCCATGCGCCCCGACCACGGCCACCAGATGCTCGACGACCTGCACAAGAAAACCAACCCCGGCTACTCGGCCATCGGCCGCCTGCGCGGCCTGGCCGAGCTGCGCGGCCTGGAAATGGGCATCAGCCGCAGCCTATAACGCGGTCCGTAAATAGCGCACGTCATGCTCGACCTTGTGATTGATGCCCGCCCGGCCGCCATTATGCCTGGTTTCGCGGTGCAACGCATCCTCCCCTACCGGCTGCGGCGCATGCTGGGCCCGTTCATATTCATGGACCACGCCGGGCCGGTGAGCGTAGCCCCGACGCAGATGTCAAGTCTCGACGTGCTGCCGCATCCGCACATCGGCCTGAGCACGGTGAGCTACCTGTTTGGCGGGCAGGTGACGCACCGCGACAGCCTGGGCGTGGAGCAGCTCATCCGGCCCGGCGAGGTGAACTGGATGACGGCCGGCGCCGGCATTGCGCATTCCGAGCGGTTTGAGGACCCGGCCGCGCTGGCCGGCGGCGCCCTGGAAATGATTCAGACCTGGGTGGCGCTGCCAGAAGCCGACGAGGAACAGGCGCCCACCTTCGCCAACTACCAGCCGCAGCAACTACCCATCTTCACCGATACCGGCGTGTGGATGCGGCTCATTGCGGGCGACGCCTTCGGGCTGAAAAATGACGTCAAAAACCATTCGCCGCTGTTTTACCTGCACGTGGTGTTGCAGGCGGGCGCCCGCTTCGGCCTGCCCCGCGGCTACCCCGAGCGCGGCGCCTACGTGGCCAAGGGCCGTGTGGAAGTGAGCGGCCGCGCCTACACGCCGGGCCAGTTGCTGGTTTTCACGCCCGGCCTCGACCCCGTGCTGGTGGCCCACGAGCCGAGCACGCTGCTGCTGCTGGGCGGCGAGCCGCTGGGCGAGCGGTTCATCTGGTGGAACTTCGTGTCGTCGCGCCGCGAGCGGATTGAGCAGGCCAAAGCCGACTGGCAAGCCGGCCGCATTGCCTTGCCCCCGAACGACAACACGGAATTTGTGCCGCTGCCGCAAGACCGCACCCGCCCGGCGGGCACGGGCTCATCGCCGCCTCCACAGGCGTTGTCTTAGCAGCCATTAGATGGCCGTCAGACCCGTCCTGCTGAGTGCAGTCGAAGCATCTCTACTGCAGCAGTAAATTCAACCGAAGGATTACTTGCGCGGTAGAGATGCTTCGACAAGCTCAGCAGGACGGGTCTGAATTGGATATATCATTCTTGGGGAGAAGCCTCTTAGCAACCGCCCTGATGCCCAGCCACCAGGCACCGTAGTGCCTTGCGCCGTAAAGCTCAGCCAAAACATGCGGGCCTGCGGGCCGTTTGGACAAGGCCAGTCGCCGCGCCATTGGGGTGCTGCGTACTTGGCTTTGCCACCCCAAAACTGCGCTGCCATGAATGCCTCTCCCGTTGACCAAATTTCCTTCCAAAACCCTTTTGTGGACGAGCTGCGGGGCGAAACATCCGGCAACAAAGGCTCGCGGCAGGTGCCCGGCTACTGCTACTCGCTGGTGCAGCCCACGCCCGTGGAAAGTCCGCACTTGTTGGCTTGGTCCGAGGAGATGGGCGACTTTCTCGGGCTGGCCAAGCCCACCGAGCGCGGCCCGGCGGTGGATGCGCTGGCTGGCAACCTCGTCACGGCCAGCATGAAGCCCTTTGCGGCGCGCTACGGCGGGCACCAGTTCGGCAACTGGGCCGGGCAGCTGGGCGACGGCCGCGCCATTTCGCTGGGCCAGGCGGTGGCCGTAGACGGGTCGCGCTGGGAAATCCAGCTGAAGGGCGCCGGCCCCACGCCCTACTCGCGCCGCGCCGATGGCCGGGCGGTGCTGCGCTCTTCGCTGCGGGAGTTTTTGTGCAGCGAGGCCATGCACCACCTCGGCGTGCCCACCACCCGCGCCCTGAGCTTGGTAGGCACCGGCGACGAAGTGGTGCGCGACATGTTCTACAACGGCAACGCCCAGGCTGAGCCGGGCGCCATTGTGGCGCGGGTGGCACCCACCTTCATCCGGTTTGGCAACTTCCAGCTGATGACGGCGCAGGGCGAAATCGACAACCTGCGGGCCCTGGCCGACTACACCCTGCGCCACCACTACCCCGAGCTGGGCCCGCCCTCGCCCGAAACGTACCTGCGCTGGTTTGAGGAAGTGAGCCGGCGCACGGCCGTGATGATTGCGCACTGGATGACCGTGGGCTTTGTGCACGGCGTGATGAACACCGACAACATGTCCATTCTGGGCCTCACCGTCGACTACGGCCCCTACGGCTGGCTGGAACCATACGACCCCGACTGGACGCCCAACACCACCGACTTCGGCTCGCGGCGCTATGCCTTTGGCCAGCAGCCCCGCGTGGCCCTGTGGAACCTGATGGCCCTGGCCCAAGCCCTGACGCCCCTGGTGCCCGATGCCCAGGCACTACGCAGTGGCCTGAACGAGTACGCCAGCACCCTGGCCAGCACGCAGCACACGCTCCTGCTGCGCAAACTGGGCCTGACGCCCCTGATGCCCGACGAGGACCGCGCCCTGACCGAAGCCCTGCCCCAGGCCTTGTCGGAGCCTGAGATTGACATGACGCTGTTTTTCCGGCAGCTCTCGCACCTGGCTCCCGCGCTGATGGCTGCGCCGGATAATGAGGCGGCCCTGTTTCAGGAACTGATTGCAGCTGCGGCCTATTCGGCAGCACCCAACGAGGACCGCAACCTGCTGCAATGGCTGCGGCAGTATGCTACGCGCCTGCGGCAGGAGGCCGCCAGCGGGGAAGAAACCCGCACCACCATGTTGGCAGCCAACCCGAAATACGTGCTGCGCAACTACCTCGCCCAGCAAGCCATCGAAGCCGCCCAAACCGGTGACCTAACCGCGCTGGAAACCCTCATGCACGTTCTCAAAACGCCGTTTGACGAACACCCGGACCACGCGGCCCTGGCGGCCAAACGCCCCGACTGGGCCCGTGACAAACCGGGGTCGGCCACGCTCTCGTGCAGTTCCTAAGCCCACAAAGGGAGCCCGCCCGCCTCTGCGCTGCGCTAAACACCCGATTCCCCGACCACCAAAAAGCCTGCCGCCCCCATTGGGACGGCAGGCTTTTTTGCAAAACCAAATGAAATTTAATTGGCCTGGTAGGGCACCAGGCCCATATTCTGGAACATGAAGGCCCATTTATCGGTCTGCTCGCCGATGACCTGGGCCGTGGAGCGGCCCGCGCCGTGACCGGCTTTGGTTTCGATGCGGATGAGCACGGGCGCCGGGCCCTGCTGCGAGTCCTGCAGGCGCTGGCCAAACTTGAAGGAGTGTGCGGGCACCACCCGGTCGTCGTGGTCGGCGGTGGTGACCATGGTGGCGGGGTAGCGGGCCGGCTTGATGGCGTGGTAGGGCGAATACTTGTAGAGGTACTGGAACATCTCGGGCGAGTCCTGGGCCGTGCCGTAGTCGTAGGCCCAGCCGGCGCCGGCCGTGAACTGGTTGTAGCGCAGCATGTCCATCACGCCCACGGCCGGGAAGGCCACTTTGCACAGGTCGGGGCGCTGGGTAATGGTGGCGCCTACCAGCAGGCCGCCGTTGGAAGCGCCCGAGACGGCGAGGTGGTCGGTGTCGGTGTATTTGTTGGTTTTCAGGTACTCGGCGGCGGCGATGAAGTCGTCGAACACGTTCTGCTTTTGGAGCTTGGTGCCGGCCAGGTGCCACTTTTCGCCGTACTCGCCGCCGCCCCGGATGTTGGCCACGGCGTATACGCCGCCGTTTTCCAGCAGCACGATGTTGGACGTGCTGAAGCCCGGCGTGGAGCTGGCATTGAAGCCGCCGTAGGCGTAGAGCAGCGTGGGGTTTTTGCCGTTCAGCACGGTGCCTTTTTTGTAGGTGATAATCATGGGCACGCGGGTGCCGTCTTTCGAGTTGTAGAACACCTGCTTCGACTCAAACTTGGTGGGGTCGAACTGCACGCCGGCCTTCTTAAACACCGTGGACTTGCCGGTGGCAATGTCGTACTTGAAGATGGTGGGCGGGTAGATGTAGGACGTGAAGGTGTAGTAGGTTTCCTTCTCCTCTTTTTTGGTGCCGAAGCCGCTGGCCGTGCCCACGGAGGGCAGCGTGATGCTCCGCTCCTTCTTGCCGCTCATGTCGTACTGCTCAATGAGCGAGGTGGCGTCTTTGAGGTAATTGGCGAAGATTTTGCCGCCGCCAGTGCTGGCGTTCAGCACGTTTGCGGTTTCGGGAATGAGGTCTTTCCAGTTGGCGGGTTTGGGGTTGGCGGCGTCCACGGTTACCACGCGGTTGTTGGGGGCGTTGTAGTTGGTTTCGATGTAGAGCTTGCTGCCCACGTTGTCAAGCACCCCCACGTTGCTTTTCTCATTATCCACCACCTGCACAATGGCGCCGCCCGGCTTGCTCAAATCCTGGATGTACAGCTCATTACCGGTGGTGGTGTTGGCGGCGTTAATGACCAGGAAACGTTGGTCCTCCGATACGGAAGCGCCGATGTAGCGGCGCGGCACTTTCTCGCCGCCAAACACCAACTTATCGGTGCTTTGCTTGGTGCCCAGCTTGTGGTAGTACAGCTTGTGAATCTGGGTTTTGCCGGCCAGTTGGCTGCCCGCCTTGGGCTTGTCGTAGCTGCTGTAGTAGAAGCCGTCGTTGCCGTGCCAGGCCAGGCCCGAGAATTTTACGTCCTTCAGCGTATCGCCTACGATGGTTTTGTCGGCCGCACGCAGCACGATGACTTTGCGCCAGTCGGAGCCGCCTTCCGAAATCTGGTAGGCGGCCAGGCTGCCATCCTTGGTGAAGCTGATGCCGGCCAGCGAGGTAGTACCGTCTTTTGAGAAGGTGTTGGGGTCGAGGAATACTTCCGGCTTGCCCTCGGCACCCAACTGCCGATATAGCACGAATTGGCTTTGCAAACCGGTGTTTTTCGAGAAGTAGGTGTACTTACCTTCCTTCTGCGGGGCCGTGTATTTCTCGTAGTTCCACAGCGTTTCCAACCGCTTGCGAATGGTTTCGCGGAACGGAATCTGGCTGAGGTAGTTCTGCGTCACCTTGTTTTCGTCCTGCACCCAGGCCTTCGTGTCGGGCGCCTGGTCGTTTTCGAGCCAGCGGTACGGGTCGGGCACCTTGGTGCCGAAATAAGTAGTGACGGTATCCACCTTCTTGGGCTGCGGATAAGGCAGCGTTTTGATGGGCGTTTGGGCCAGGGCCTGGCTGCCAACGGCCAGCGCTGCCAGCAGAGCGGAGATTTTTCTCATCGGTTGCTATTTGGTGGGCGTGATAGCCAGAAAGGTAAGACAGAACCTGTTTTCTACCATACTTCCCATCAAACTCAGCCAAGCAGAGCGTTCGACTGGTGTTTGCTCACCCGTCATGCAGAGCGTAGCGAAGCATCTTTACCTCAATAGTAAACCAATCGTTGCGGTCGCGTTGTGCGGTAAAGATGCTTCGCTACGCTCTGCATGACCGTTAAACACCCTGCATGACGGCCTAACGTATACATACCCAAACAGCCTTGCTAGTGCACGGCGCTCACCCGCCATATTTTATCGCCTGCGTCGTCGGCTACCAGCAGGGAGCCGTCGGGCAGGGTGGTTACGCCCACCGGCCGGCCGTAGGCATCCTTCGAGTCGCCGCCGGCCAGGAAGCCGGTGAGGAAGTCCTCGGGCGGGCCGCTGGGCTGGCCGTTGGCGAAGGGCACGAACACCACTTTGTAGCCCGCGTACTGCGAGCGGTTCCAAGAGCCGTGCTCGCCGATGAAGGCCCCGTGGCGGTACTTGGCCGGAAACGCATCCTTGTCATAAAACGTGAGGCCCAGGGCCGCTACGTGGGCCCCGAGGGGCACGTCAGGCACCAGGGCTTTCTTGACGAGGTCGGGCCGCTCATTTTTGCGGCGGGGCTCTTCGTTCTGGCCGTAGTACGAGTAGGGCCAGCCGTAGAAACCGCCTTCTTTCACGCTGGTGAAGTAGTCCGGCACCAGCTCATCGCCCAACTCGTCGCGCTCGTTCACCACGGCCCATAGCTTGCCGGTGCCGGGCTGCCACTGCAGGCCAATGGGGTTGCGCAGGCCGCTGGCATAAATTTTCTCGCCGGTGCCGTCGGGGTTTATTTCGAGAATGTTGGCGCGGCGCACCTCGTTTTCGGCCCCGTGTTCCTGCACGTTGGAGCCGGAGCCCACGGTGACGTAGATTTTGGAGCCGTCGGCACTGGCCAGCAGGTTGCGGGTCCAGTGGTTGTTGTAGCCGCCTTTGGGTAGGTCGAGCATGCGCTGGCCGGAGCCCGCAATTTTGGTAGCGCCGGGCTGGTAAGGAAAGCGCAGCACGCCATCGGTGTTGGCCACGTAGAAGGCATTGCCCACAATCAGCATGCCGAAGGGCTGGCTGAGGTTGGCGAGGAAGGTGGTGCGCAGGTCAGGCTTGCCGTCCTGGTTGGTGTCGCGGAACAGCGTGATGCGGTTGGCGCTGTGGTCGCGCAGCGAGCGGGATTTGTCCAGCTTTAGCTCGGCGGCCACTTTTTTGGTCATCGTCATCGGGATGGTGCTGGCCTCGGCCACCAGCACGTCGCCGTTGGGGGCCACGTAGAACCAGCGCGGGCTGTCCAGGTTGCCCGCGTACTCGGCCACGCTGAAGCCAGGGGGCGCCGTTGGCGTGCGGCCGGCCGGCCAGGGCTGGATGTTGACCCGGTGGGTGACCGATTTGGTGGCGTAGGGAGCCGGCAGATGCACGGGTTCGGCGGCGGGTGTGGTCAGGGTTTGGGCCGGAGTGTTGGCGGCGGCTTCCTGTTTTTCCTGGTTGCTGGGGCCACCGCAGCCCACCAGCAGGGCCAAGGCGGCCAGGGGTAGCGCAGAGTAAGTTGACATACGGGCAAAGAAATGGTAGTCAGCGGCTCCTATTATTGCCGCTGTAAGACAGGCATTTAAGACTTATTCTGAAGATTGTTGCGGCCGGCAGCAACCCGGCTGGCTGCCGCGCCCTAACTGTCCTGCGCCTTGATTAAAGCGAGGCAGCCGTTGAAGCCGGCAGGGGCGCCAGTTTCTGGAGCAAGGTCAGCAGCAGGTGGTACACGTCCTGGAGTTGTGCCGGGTCGGTCAGGGCCGTGTCTTTGCTGAATTCCAGCACTGCTTCCTCGTCGGGCGCCGAGCCGGTGGGCTTCAGCACCAGGCGCAGGTCGCGGTAGCGGAGCAAGGTATGGCGCAGGTCGGGGTCGGCCAGCAAGTCGTGCAGGGTGGCCGGCTCGTTGGTGGTGATGATGAAGGCAGCATCAATTTCGGGGTCGCCCAGCTCAATATCGGTCAGGCCCAGGAGCTTGCCCAGTTCGTGCACCCAATCCTGCTCGTGCAGGGCAAAGCGCAAAGGCACCGGCCGGGGCAGGCGCGCCGTCATGGTCGTCGACTCGCTGCCGCTTTCGAAGCCGCCGCCCAGGTCGATGTCCACGGCGACATACACCTCGTACCCGCCTTGCTGCAGCACGGCTTCGTACTCAAACCACTCTCCCCGCTGAGCCATATCGGCGGCTACCTGCTGCCAGATTTCGGCCTCCGTGTTGCCGGTAAATGTGCGTAGTGCATCCATAAACGGTAGGGGCAGCGTTTCGCTGGCTGCCCACCGCTATGTACTCCTTTCGGCCGATGCAAGTTGTGGGTGGGAACGTCGGCGGCCCGGCCGGTTAGTCGGCCAGCAACTGTTGTCCCCGCAGCCAGTCAAAAATCAGCTGGTCGACGGCGGACACCTGCTCCCGGTGCCGGTAGGTGAGCCACGCCACTTCTTCGATTTCGGCGGCGGGCTGCAGCCGGCCGGTGTAGCGGGCGTAGTAGCACGTCATGCGCACAAGCACGCCCGCCGGGTGGCCGTGGGCGGGCGCCTCCCACACCCCGGCCAATTGCAGGCTGGCCGGGTCGAGGGCCACGGTTAGCTCTTCTTCGATTTCACGCAGCAGGGTCTGCGCATCGGTTTCGCCGGCTTCGCGCTTGCCACCGGGAAAGTAGAACCGGTCTTTGCCCCGGCTGCGGGTGCTCAGCACGTGGCCATTGCGCAGGTGCAGCCAGGCAATCTTATCAATCATAACGCAAGGCTATTTTCGGTTTTGTATGGCTTTTGAGGACAGTTAAAAGTTAACAATCCCGGTTGCTTTCACTGTTAACTTTCAACTGCCCAGCGGCGAATTGGCCCGTAGCGGAGTTGGCCGGGCCCGGCCCAGCACGCGCCGGAACCACTTGTTGAGCGGTTCTTCTACCAGCCAATATAACAGGATGGACGCGCCATAGAGGAGCAGCAGGGGCAGCACGGGATTGGGCAGGTGTCCGCGCAGCAACTGCTGCCCCACGCCCATGTGGATGAGGTAGAACGCGTAGGAGCTTTTGCCCAGCAGCACCAGCGGCGGCCTGCCCAGCAGCGGCAGGGCCACGCTGTTGAGCAACATGCCCGCCGGAGTCAGCACCCCGAACGCCCCAATGGCTGGGCCGTGCAGCAAGCTCAGGCCGCCCAGGCACAGCAGCATGCCCGCCAGGCCGGCGTAGGTCGGGCCGTGCGGCGGGGCTACGGGCAGCCCACGCGGCAGCAGCCCGGCCAGTGCCGCCCCCACGAAAAACTCGACGGCCCGCCCCAGGTAAGTAAATTGAAACAGAAAATTGAACGAGCCAAAAAAGCCGTGCCACGGCTGCTCCCGGCGCAGCAGCAGCGGCAGCGTCGCTTCGGCGCCTTTGCACGTATGGCTGCTGGTCTGCATTTTTCATTTTACAAGCTATGAACGTGGCTATATACATCGGCTGTTCCGGGTTTTCCTTCCGCGACTGGAAAGGCATTTTTTACCCTGCCGACTTGCCGCCGCGCAAGTGGTTTGCCTACTACTGCACCCAGTTTAACACGCTGGAGCTGAACGTGACCTTCTACCGCATGCCGGAACTGAAGGCCTTCGAAACCTGGTACGCGCAGAGTCCGCCTGGCTTTCGCTTCGCCGTGAAAGCGCCGCGCCAGGTGACGCATTACAAGAAATTCAACGCCGAAGCCCAGCCCATTCTGGCCGATTTTTACGGCACCGTGGCCGAGGGGCTGAAGGAAAAACTGGGCCCCGTGCTCTTCCAGCTTCCGCCCAAAGCCGCCTACACCGACGAACTGCTCCACCGCCTGCTCGACAGCCTCGACCCGGCGTTCCAAAACGTGGTCGAGTTTCGCCACCCCAGCTGGTGGGATGGCGAGGTGCAGCGCATCCTGGCCCGGCACGGCATTGCGTTCGTGGGCCAGAGCTACCCGCCGCCCCTGGAGCTGCCCGATGAGGTAGTGGCCAATACCGACACGGTGTATTACCGCTTCCACGGCGTGCCGGAGCTGTATAAATCGCCTTATAGTCCGGGATTTCTGGCCCGCATTGCCGCCGAAATCAAGGCCGCTCAAAACGTGCGCGCAGTGTACCTGTTTTTCAACAATGGCATCGGGGCCGTGGGCGTCGAAAACGCCCGCCAGATGCAGCAGATGGTGTAGCGTGGACTCTGCGCGTCCGCGCCTGGGCGAATGGTGCATCAATGCGCGGACTCCCACGAGTCCGCGCTACGCGTATACTTGCCCCATGAAAACCTTGCTCCTGCCCACCAAAACCTACCGCCTCAACGGCCGCTTGTGGCTCGAAACCGAGGACGGCCGCTTCCTCGGCATTGGGCGGCTGGAGCTACTGGAACAGATTGCCGCGCTGGGCTCCATCTCGAAGGCGGCGCAGGCCATGGGCATGTCTTACAAGCGGGCCTGGGACCTGGTGAGCTCCATGAATGCGCAGGCCGCCAGCCCACTGGTCGCCACCCAAACCGGCGGCAGCAAAGGCGGCGGGGCCGCTGTAACGGAGGCCGGGCAGGAAGCTGTTGTGGCGTTTAAAGCCCTACAGGCGCGGTTTCAGGAATTTATGGCGCTCGAAACAAAGCATCTGCAAGGAAGTTGAGTAAGCCGCGAAGCGTTATATCTTCGCCAATACAACGAAACTTCACTTTTGCCCGTTTGAAACTTCCTGCTCCTCCCGCTGCCCGCCGCGGCTTCTGCCTCTCAGTAGTTTCACTGGCAGTGCTAGGCCGGCCCCAAATCGCCGGGGCCCAACCCACTGCCCCGGCGGACACCACCCGCAAAAACGTGGGTTTGGAAGAAGTCGTCGTGTCGGCATCGCGGGCAGAGGAAAGCTTTTTGCAGTCGCCGGTGACGGTGGAAAAGCTCAACCCGCGCGCCCTGCGGCTCACGCCCGCGCCGTCGTTCTTCGATGCCATTGAGCACCTGAAGGGCGTACAGGTGATTACGCCCAGCCTGGGTTTCAAGGTAATTAACGCCCGGGGCTTTACCAACACCACCAACGTGCGCTTTGCCCAGCTGGTGGACGGGGTTGACAATCAGGCGCCGCACATCGGCGGGCCAATTGGGAATATGCTCGGACCGAGCGATTTGGACATTGGCTCGGTAGAAATTGTGCCGGGCACGGCCTCGGCGCTATACGGGCTGAACGCCATCAACGGGCTGGCGAATTTTCAGACGAAAAACCCGTTCAATTCGCAGGGGCTGAGCGTGCGGCAGCAAACCGGCATCAACCACATGAACGACCCGAATGTAAAGCCGTTTGGAGCGGGCAGCTCGCCGGAAAAAATCTATTCCGAAACCAGCTTGCGCTACGCCAAGGTACTGGTGGCCAATAAGCTCGCTTTTAAAATCAACGCCACGTACCTGCGGGCCTACGACTGGATTGCCAACGACCAGACCGACCTCAACGCCAACGGCAACGCCACGACCGGCTTGTTCGGGGCCGACAACCCGGCCCCGGACCAGGTGAACCGCTACGGCAACGAGTCGTCGGACCGGAGCACGCTCACGCTGGGCGGCAAGCAGTATTCGGTGGCGCGCACCGGCTACGACGAGCGGGACTTGGTGGATTATACCCTCAAGAGCCTTAAGGCTGATGCGGCGCTGCACTACCGCTTCCGGCCCGGCACGGAGCTGACCTATACCTACCGCGTGGCCGGGTTCGGCAACGTGTACCAGCGCTCAAACCGCTTCCGCCTGCAGGACTACCGCCTGCAGCAGCACGCCCTCACGCTCACCACGCCCGTGGTGCAGGCCCGCGCCTACCTCACCCAGGAAAACACCGGCCAGAGCTACAACCTGCGCTCGATGGGCGAGAACATCGACCGCAGCTTCAAGCCCGACGCGCAGTGGAACACCGACTATGCGGGGGCCTGGAACGCCGCCGTAGCCGCTGGCCAGCCCGTGGCCACCGCCCACGCCACCGCCCGCACCGCCGCCGACGCCGGCCGCCCGCAGCCCGGTACCGACGCCTTCAACCAGCGCCTGAGTGAGCTGCAGGGCATCAACAACTGGGACGTGGGCGCGGCCCTGCGCGTGCGCGCCGACCTGCTCCACGGCGAGGCCCAGGTGAACATTGCCGAGGCGCTACGCCGCAGCGGCCGCGCCCTGCCCGCCAGCCTCGACCTGCTGGCCGGCGCCGACCACCGCACCTACATTGTGGTGCCCGACGGCAACTATTTCATCAACCCCAACCCCGGCAAAGACCCGCTCACCGACAACCTGACTTACTCGAAAACGGGCGGTTTCGTGCAGGCCGGTGGCCGGTTTCTGGCCGACAAGCTGCGCTTCACCGCCACGCTGCGAATCGACAAAAACGACTACTTCGCTACCCAATTCAACCCGCGCTTCACGGCCGTTTTCTCGCCCACGCAGCGGCAGAATTTCCGCGTCAGCTACCAGAGCGGCTACCGTTTCCCGAGCTTGTTCGAGGGCTTCTCGAACGTAAACAGCGGGCAGGTGAAACGCATCGGCGGGCTGCGCGTGATGTCGGATGGGGTGTTTGAGAACAGCTATTTGCGCACGAGTATTGATGCGTTCAATAACGCCGTTACGGCCAGCATCAACGCTAATACCTCCTCGGCCACGGCAGCCCAGAAGCGCCAGCAGGCCATTGCCCAGAATCAGAATATGCTGGTCAAAAACCCTTACACCTACCTCAAACCGGAGTACATCCGCTCGTTTGAAATCGGCTACAAGGCGGCTTTTGGCCCCACTGGTCGGCTGGTGTTCGATGTGGATTTCTACTACAATTCCTACCGCGACTTTATTGCCCAAGTGGAGGCCTACGTGCCGCAAACCACCGCCGGCCAGCCCCTCAACACCGGCACCGACCTCAACTCCATTGCCACGGCCCTGAATGCCCGCACCGGCCAGGCCCGCTACCGCCTCTGGACCAACTCGCAAAGCCAGGTGTACAACTACGGCGGCTCGGCCGGCCTGCGCTATGAGGTGGGCCGCGGCTACCTCATTGGGGCCAATACCACCTACACCCGCCTCGACCGCACCGAAAACGGCGACGGCCTAGAAGACGGGTTCAATACTCCGCGCTGGGCCTACAACCTGAGTCTGGGCAATGAAAACGCCTACCGCAACTTCGGATTTGGCCTCCATTACCGCTGGCAGCAGGGCTACTATTCCCAGACCTTTCTGGTGAATGGCGACGTACCCGGTTATCATACGCTCGATGCTCAGCTGAGCTACGCCGTGCCCGTTGCGCAGGTGCGCTTCAAGCTGGGTGCCAGCAACGTGCTCAATAACTACTATGTGTCCTACCTCGGTGGGCCGAGCGTGGGCGGGCTGTATTACCTGGCCGTAACGTATTCGGCATTTTAAACGCCAAGTGCTGGCGGACGGGGCGCGATGGAACGCAGCCAGTGGACACAAAAAAGGCCTGCTCGTTGAGAGCAGGCCTTTTTGCTTGTTTAGGCTCGTCGGCTACTTGCGCTTGGCGGGGGCTTTTTTCACCGGCGCCTTGCGCGCCGGGGCTTTCTTGGCCGGAGCCTTTTTCACCGGGGCGGCTTTCACCGGTTCGGGCTGGATGGTCGGGGCCGGGCCGTACTTCACTTCGGCCGAGTTGGGGTCGCCGGTGAGGTAGAGGTCGAATTCCACGCGACGGTTCACGGCGCGGCCGGCATCGGTGGCGTTGTCGGCAATCGGCTTGGTTTCGCCGAAACCATGCGACACAATGCGGTCAGCGGGCACGGCCTGGCTCAGCATGTAGGTACGGGCCGAAGCCGCGCGGTCGTCGGAGAGGCGCAGGTTGTAGTTGTCGTCGCCTTTGCTGTCGGTGTGGCCGGCAATGCTCAGCGTGTAGTCGGGGTACTCAGTCATTACGGCGGCCAGGTCCTTCAGCGTGGGGTACGAGCTGGGCAACAGCACGGCCTTGTTGAACTCGAAGTTGATGTACTTCGTGGCTTCTTGCAGGCGCTTTTTGGTTTCGGCTTTCACCTCCGGGCAGCCTTTGTTGCTGGCCGGGCCGGCGCGGTCGGGGCAACGGTCCTGGTAGTCGGGGACGCCGTCACCGTCGCGGTCGAGCGGGCAGCCGCTGGCATCGACGCGCACGCCGGCGGGGGTGCCGGGGCACTTATCGTTCTGGTCAATCACGCCGTCGTTGTCGGCGTCGGGGCAGCCGCGTAGCTCGGCCTTGCCGGGGGTGTCGGGGCAAGCGTCGTCGGCATCGGTTACGCCGTCACCGTCGCGGTCGGGGCAGCCCTGCAGGGCAGCCACGCCTTTCACGTCGGGGCACTTATCCTGGTAGTCGGGCACGCCGTCGCCGTCCTTATCCAGCGGGCAGCCGTTGGGGTCCACGGCCACGCCAGCCGGGGTGCCGGGGCATTTGTCCTTCTTGTCCGAAACGCCGTCTTTGTCCTCGTCCTTCATCTGCCCAAAGGCCACCGTAATGCCTACCTGGTGCAGTAAGAACCGGTCGTTGCGGCTATCCGACTCGTTTTGCACCACGCCGTCCACCTCGTCGCTGAAGGGGTAGTGGTAGCCGGTCTGCAAGTCGGCAAACACCGAGGGCGACAAGCGGAAGCGCAGGCCGGCGGCGCCATACACTTCGCCCCGCCGAATCTGCCGGAAGAAAGGAGTCGATACGGCCTGGCCAGGGGCTTTCACCGTACCGGTGCTGTTCGTTAGAAACAGGCCCGGGCCGGCCATCAGGTAGGGCTGGATGAACGAATTTTCCTTGAGGATTTTACCGTTGTTCAGCTTCAGCTTCAGCCCCAGGTCAATCATGCCAGTCCGCGCTTCGAAGTTGGCGGGGGTGCTGTTGAAGCTGCCGGAAAACTTGTACGTCTCGTAGTTGCCGTACACGCCCAGGTCGAACGATGGCGAGAGGTAGCGCGTGATGCCGCCGCCGCCCCCAACTTCAATATCGACGCCGCTGCGGTTCCAGAAGTCGGAGCCTTGGTTACCGGCGTATTGCAAGGAGCTGACCCAGCCGCTAAGAGCAGTTTTTTTGTCAGCCGTTTGGGCCTGAGCCGAAGGCGCCGTGCTACTAAGCACAACAGTTGCCAACGCCAAGCCCTGAAGGAGTTGAGGTTTTAAAGACATATTTCTTATGAGATGGTGGGAATAGATGCACAAGTCCTCGCAGGTCAGGAGTCCTGTTTTGGATGTGCTCCTATACCCCTCCTACCTAAAAAAGTTGCTGTCTCCAGTTACTGGTTTTATAAATTTATTTAATTAAAAATCTGTTAATCAGTTATTTATAAGAAATAACTGATGCGATTTATCTCACTGCAATTGATGGGTCAGCAAGGTGGTTGGCTCATTCTACTCGCGTTTTAGATAGGGCACCGTTTTGGAACGGCAGTGAAGAAATAGCCGCCAAAAGAAAACGCCACCCGCATTCGGCGGGTGGCGTTTTCTTTTGGTGAGACGGGGCAGCACGAATCGGTTTACAACCGCCCGAAATTCAGGCCCAGAATTAGCACAATGCCAATGACCATCAAAATCAGGTAGGTTTCCACGGCACCGGTCTGCACGTAGCGCAGCAGTTGCCCGCCGCCATTCACGGCCCGGCCAAACACGCCCACTGCGGGATTGATAACGCCGTTTTCCACGAATTTGTAGAGGCCGGTTGACAGCGCCATTACCGGCTTCACAAACACCGTGTTGTACAGCTCATCGATGTAATATTTGTGGTACACCAAGCTTTCGGGAGCCGACCGCTGGGCTTCGTCCTCGGCCGGACGCGCCGCGCGGGCTACGTACATCACATAGGCCAGGATGATGCCCAACACGCCCGCCGCAACCGACAAGCCCATCAGCATCAATTCGGTATTTTTATCCGGCTCGGCCGCGAAAACTTCCGGCCGCAGGCGCTGCGAGTACGTGAAAATCGGAGCCAGGTATTCGGCCAGGTAGTGGTGGCCGCCCGTGAACATCGGCGCGCCCATGAAGCCGCCCACGGCCGCCAGAATGGCCAGCACGATGAGCGGGAACGTCATCGAAGCGGGCGATTCGTGCAGGTGGTGCTTCTGCTCCTCGGTGCCCCGGAACTCGCCAAAGAACGCCAGAAACAGCAGGCGGAACATGTAGAACGCCGTCAGGAACGCCGTGAGCAAGCCCATGGCCCACAGCACCTTATTGTGCTCGAAGGCATGCGCCAGGATTTCGTCTTTGGAGAAGAAGCCCGAGAACGGCGGAATGCCCGAAATGGCCAGGCAGCCGATGAGGAACGTGAGGAACGTGATAGGCAGGGCTTTGCGCAGGCCGCCCATGCGGCGCAGGTCCTGCTCGTTGCTCATGGCGTGAATAACCGAGCCCGCGCCAAGGAACATCAGCGCCTTGAAGAAGGCGTGGGTGAGGACGTGGAACAGGGCCGTGGAGTAGCCCATCACACCCAATGCCAGAAACATATAGCCCAGCTGCGACACCGTGGAATAGGCCAGCACTTTCTTGATATCGTTCTGCGCCAAGCCGATGGTGGCGGCAAACAGCGCCGTGGCCGCGCCCACAATGGCCACCACCTGCAGTGTATCGGGCGATAAGGTGAACAGCACGTTGGCCCGCAGCACCATGTAAATGCCGGCCGTTACCATGGTAGCGGCGTGGATGAGGGCCGAAACCGGCGTGGGGCCGGCCATGGCGTCGGGCAGCCAGGTGTAGAGCGGCAATTGGGCCGACTTGCCCATGGCGCCCACAAACAGCAGCAGCGTGATGTAGGTACAAACGCCCACACCCATCAGGCCAAACTGCCCCAGCGAGGCTTTCTGGAACACTTCGGCGTACTGCACCGAGTTGAAGGTGAGGTAAATCAGGAAGATGCCCAGCAGGAAGCCCAGGTCACCCACGCGGTTGATGATGAAGGCTTTCTTGGCGGCGTTGTTGTAGCTGGTGTTCTTGTTCCAGAAGCCGATGAGCAAGTAGGAGCACAAGCCCACGCCTTCCCAACCGATGAAGAGGATGACGAAGTTGGCCCCCATCACCAGCAGCAGCATGCTGAAAATGAACAGGTTCAGAAAGCTGAAGAACTTGCCCACGTTCTCGTCGTGGTGCATGTAGCCGATGCTGTAGACGTGGATGAGGAAGCCTACGCCCGTCACGAGCAGCAGCATTATCAGGCTGAGCTGGTCAATCTGATACTGAAAGGGAATCTGCAGCGAGCCCACCGAAATCCAGTCGAACAGCTGCACCGTGTACTGGTACTGGAAATTCAGGAACAGCATCACCGAAATCAGGAACGAGCCCAGCACGGTGGCGCTGCCAATGAGGCCGGCCACGGTGCCCGACAGCTTCTTGTTCAGCAGTCCGTTTAGCAGAAAGCCCAGGAAGGGCAGCAACGGAATCAGGACGTAGAGAAACGTGGAATATGGGGCGTTGGCGCCGGGGAGAACGGTTTCTTGCATGGAGTTATTTATGCTAACAAACTGAACGTCATGCTGAGCGCAGCCGAAGCATCTCGCGTGCAACAGTAATTCATTTACTTGCGCAGTAGAGATGCTTCGGCTGCGCTCAGCATGACGGCCTTTTATAACTTGGCATTACCACTTCAGGCGGCTCAAAAGGTTGACGTCGGTGGTTTGGAAGTTGCGGTAAATCATGACGATGATGCCCAGCCCGACCGATACCTCGGCGGCGGCCACGGCCATGATGAAGAACACGAAAACCTGCCCGTTGGGGTCGGCGCGGTAGGCCGAGAAGGCCGTCAGCAGAATGTTCACCGCGTTGAGCATCAGCTCGACGCACATGAAAATAATGATGGCATTGCGCCGAACCAGCACGCCCGTAACGCCGATGGCAAACAAGGCCGAGGCGAAGAAAACGTAGTACTGAAGCGGAACGGTCCGAATGACTTCGGGAATGGTCTGGGAAACGGTTGGGTCCATGCAGAAGAACCGGCGAATGGGCATTAGGCAGCCGGCCGGCTGGCAAAGGTACCCTGAAAAACGAAAAATCAGGGTTTGATTTTTGCGAGCAACACATGATTTAGAACGTCATGCTGAGCGCAGTCGAAGCATCTCTCCCGCAGCAGTAATCCAATCAATAGGATTAGTTGCGCAGTAGAGATGCTTCGGCTGCGCTCAGCATGACCGTTCTTTAGATGCTCGCCCAAAAATTCTTAAAGTATTTTCGAGCGCCCGGCGTCTGATTGCTCAGAATGACTACCATGGCACTTTCGCTCCCTACTCCCCTCCTGCCGATGTCGGCTTCGCAGCAAGACCGCCAGATTGCCGAAGCTGTGCAGCAGCAGCGGCCCCGGCTGCTGCAGTTCATCCGGCGCCGCATTCCCGATGAAGCCGAGGCCGAAGACCTCCTGCAGGATGTCTTCGCCGAGCTAGTGGAAAGCTACCGGCTGCTCAAGCCCGTGGAGCAGGCGGCGGCCTGGCTCTTTCGGGTGGCCCGCAACCGCATCACCGACCTGTACCGCCGCAAGCGGCCGGTGAGTCTGGAAGAAGCTTTCGGCGCGGCCGAAGCTTCGGACGACGGCGAAGGCCTGCTGCTGGCCGACCTGCTGCCCGCTCCCGACGACTCGCCCGAAAACCGCCTGTTGCGCGAAACCCTCATGGAAGCCCTGAGCGACGCGCTGGCCGAGCTGCCCGTGGCCCAACGCGAAGTGTTTGTGTGGCACGAACTGGAAGACAAAACCTTCCGTGAAATGGAAGAAGAAACCGGCGTCCCGCTCAAAACGCTGATTTCGCGCAAGCACTACGCCGTGTTGCACCTGCGCAAGCGCCTGCAGACGCTCTACACTGAGCTATTCACCGACTAATTCCCTCCCGTTATTTTCGCCCTTATCATGGACCGTAAATTCTGGCTGCTCCGCGGCCTCCGTTTTTTTCTTTTTGCCGCGCTTTTCCTCGTGGTCATTGGCTTCGTTACCCAGGCCCTCTGGAACTGGCTGATGCCGGAGCTATTCCATCTCCCAAGCATCAACCTGCCGCAGACCTACGGCCTGCTGCTGCTGAGCCGCATTCTGTTCGGCTTCAAGCCGGGGGGCAATAAGTCGGCCGCCTGGGCCCGCAAGCGGCGCGAGTGGCAGCAGCGCATGGCCGGCCGCATGGAACACCTCAGCCCCGAGGCCCGCGAAAAATTCCGCCAGCAAATGCGTAGCCGCTGCAGCGCCTGGGGCCGTGCTTCAGAAAAGGCTGCTGAATCTCCCGCCCAGCAACCTGCCTAACAGCCTTTTATAAATAGTATTCGAAATATTTTATCGGCGCGGCTCCATTTTGAGGGGCCGCGCTTTTTTATATCCATTTTATTTAGACATTTGCCTAAACATTGAATCACCCGAATGAATGCCCTCTTCAAAGCCCTGAACGACCCCACCCGGCGCGCCATTCTGGAGCGGCTGCGCAACGGGCCCGCCACGGCCGGGGCCATTGCCGAACAATTCCAATTCTCCGCCCCCACCATCAGCCACCACCTCGACCTGCTGCGCCAGGCCGACCTCGTCACGAGCCAGAAACAGGGCCAATTTGTGGTCTACACGCTGAACATGACTGTTTTTGACGAATTGCTCGGCTGGCTGTATCAGTTCAAATCCTGATTTTTTCTTTCCAATTTTCAATTCCGCGTCATGAAAAAGAACCTGTTGCCCTGGCAATTGCTCACGCTGGCGGTGGTGCTGGCCCCGTCGCTGTACCTGGCTTACTTGTGGCCCCAACTGCCCGCCCAAATTCCTACCCATTTTGGCACCGATGGCCAGCCCAACGGCTACACCGACCGCGCCAACATGTGGCTTCTCACCTTGGGGCTGCCGCTGGGCATGGCACTGTTTTTCAGCATCCTGCCGCGCCTCGACCCCAAGCGCCGCCTCGACGGCGACAGCGTCAACTTTCAGAAGCTGCGGCTGGCCGTGGTGGCCCTGCTGGGCGGCTTGGCCTGCTACAGTCTGCACGCGGCCGTGCACCCGGCCAGCACCAGTGGACGGGGCGTGGTAGTAGTGCTGGGTTTATTCTTTGCCTTCCTGGGCAACTACCTGACCACGGTGCAGCCGAACTATTTTGTGGGCATTCGCACTCCCTGGACCTTGGAAAGCCCCACCGTTTGGGCGCGTACGCATCGGGTGGGCGGCTTTGTGTTTTGCATAGCGGGGCTCCTGATTGCCGCCCTGGCCCTGGTGGTTCCGGTGGCCTGGACCCATTGGATACTTGTAGGCTTTACGCTGGCCACGGCCCTGTTTAGCTACGCATACTCCTACTTCCTTTTTCGCCAAGAAGAGCAATTACGGAAAGCCGCTTAGCTCTGCATGGCCATTGCCAGCCCCATGGCTGCTGGGGCGCAACTACCATCCCATCGGTCTTGACCGCTTTGCCGCCTAAGCATATCGGCTGATATTACCCTCATAAAAATCATCGCATACAACTGATAATAAGCATTCTAAATGCAGTCATATTGACTATTTCATAGTTCAGCTTTCGCAAAAAGCCCTCTGCGTGACGCCAGGGGGCTTTTTGTATGATATAGCTTTCCGATAAGTACAATCATTGCGTTTATCCTAGAATAAAGGTGAATTTATTTTGATGAAAACTTGCAAAAAGGTCTACCCTGATTGTATGTTTGTATTGTCTAATAAAAACCACTCTTCGTCATACTCTATTCTATATGGCCTCGCCCCTTACCTCTGTTATTGTTGCTTTCGGGCTGCTACTCAGTGGCACCGCCAGCCATGCACAATATGCCTACACGCGGGTGGAGGCCCCGGTGGTAGCAAGCACGGGAACTGACACGGAAGAAACCCCCAATAACACCCCCGATAAAAAAGTGCACGGTGTGGTACAAGGCAAGCAGGGGGTGCTGCCCGGCGCTACCGTGTGGCTGCACGGCACCCGCACAATAGTAGTAACCAACTCAGAAGGCGAATTTGAGCTGAGCGTGCCTGCCAACACCAAAGTGGTGGAATTGACCTGCGGCTACGGCGGCTTGCAGGAGGAGGTGGTACGCTTCGCGCCGGCGCAAGCCATGGGCTCTATATACCTGCTACGCACCAAAAATGCCGATACCGTGCAAGCCGGTAGCAAATAAAAGATTACCTAACTACATAGTTCGGCTATACTCTCTGATTCCACACCTTGCTTTCTGCAATTATTTCCAACCAGCCGAAAAAACCCTGACCGTGAACGGTCAGGGTTTTTTGCTTTACATGGCTGACGCAAGGGGCAATACTTTCCGTTTGCTTTGGCAAAAGCTTCCATTGGCCGGCTGATTCCCACAGTTGGACGAAGCCGGCCTAATCTGGCTAAGGTGCAAGGGTACATTTGTATCATTCAAAAACGACCCACCTTAACTGCATCTCGCTTTTTACTTATGCGCCTCTCCGCCCTTCTCCTCGCTTCTGTTCTCACCGGGGCTCTCAGCCTCAGCACCGCCCGCGCTCAAAGTGTTTTTGCGAGCAATGCAACGTTTGGCTCGGCCAACACCGACGGCAAGACTACCCCTGACCGCTCAGCGGTTTCGACGGAAAAGGTGGTGCTGTCCGGCAAGATTACCAGCCCCGCTGGGCCACTGCCAGGCGCTGTTGTTTTTCTGACCGGCACCAAGGAAATGGCGGTAACCAATGCCAATGGTGAGTTCGAATTCACGGTACCGGCCAATGCCGGGCCGCTGCAAGCCCGCGTGACGTACGCTGGCTACGCCGACGAGAACATGACCCTGAATGCAGCGGCCGGCGAATCGACGGTGACCCTGGCCAATGCCCGCGTCATTGTGATATCGCGCAAGCAGCAGCTGAAAAAATACCTCAAGACGGCTCATAAGCAAGTGAAGCGCGAGCTGAGAAAAGCCCGCGGCTAAGCTGTTAAACAAATTTTATCGTCCAGACGCAAAAAATCCCCGACCAAAAGGCCGGGGATTTTTGCGTCTGGTGCATCGTACCGGGAGCCGAACTATAGCTTTACCTGCTTGACGTTATCGTCCTGCACCCGGTCGACGAATTCGTGGTAGGGGTCGATGACGACTTTGGCAGGCTCTTTTGCCACAACGAACTCCAGCTTATTGGTGCCAGCGTGGAAGCGGCGCTTCACCAGCAGCAGCGGCGGCACAGGCAGCTTGTGGTCGCCCTGGGCGGGGAACACGGCCACGGGCAGGTAGTCGTTTTCGGGGCTGGGGCGCTCGGTGCCGAGGCTGTCGGCCACCAGCTTCTTGCTTTCCACGGTCAGATTTACCTGGAATTTACCGTTGGGCAGCTTTTTCACCGAAGCATCGGTGAGGCGGTTTTCGTAGAGCGTGATGCGGTCGAACAGGTCCGTGACCATGTTCTGGAGCGAATCGGGCGTCACCTCGCGGAATTCGGCCACCAGTTCCGGGGCGGTGCTGTAGGGCGCGGTTTCGTACTTGTGCTGCTCCAGAAAGCGGTGCAGGGCCGTGTTCACGTTGGCTTCGCCGATGTAGTCCTGCAGGGCATACATCACCACCGAGCCTTTGCGGTAGTGAATGTAGCCCTGGTTTTCCACCTTGGCCAGCGGCACTTCCTTTTTACGCTCGAAAGCGCGGCCGTTGAGGTAGCTGTTCAGCTCGTATTTCAGGAATTTTTCCATGGTGTAGGCGCCGTAATGGTGTTTCATCACCATCAGGGCCGAGTATTGGGCCATGGTTTCGATGAGCATGGTTTCGCCCTGCACGTTGCCGCCCACAATCTGGTGGCCCCACCACTGGTGCGCTACTTCGTGGGCCGTCACGTAGAACGGGTAGTCCACGTCCTCGGGGTCGTTGGGGTCGACTTTGGCGATAAAGCCAATGCTTTCGGAGAAGGGAATGGTGCCAGCAAAACTCTGGGCAAAGCTCTGGTACTTGGGAAATTCCAGGATGCGTACCTGCGTGTGTTGGTAGGGCCCGAAGTGCTTGGTGTAGTAGGCAAACGACTCCTTCACGGCCTGCGCCATGCGCTTGAGGTTGTACTCGTGGCCGGGCTGGTAATATATTTCGATGGGCACCACGCGGTGGCCGGCCGAGTCCTGCCACGCATCCTTATACACCTTGTAGCGGGCCGAGAGGAAGGTGTAGAAGTTGAGCATGGGCTGCTCCATCTTGTAGTGGAAGTAGCGGCGGTTGCCCTGGGTCCAGTCCTTGAGCAGGCGGCCGGGCGCCACGGCCAGTTGGTCGGCGCTGGTGCTGAGCACAATTTCGAAACGAATCCAGTCGGCATCGGCCGCGAGGCCGGTGTTCTGCCGGGCTTTCATATCGGTGGCGGGCGCTTGCCGCTCCTTGGGCTGGAGGCCGTTGCGCTTGCGCACGTCGTCTTCGCTCAACTCGCCCTGCTCGCTGTAGCCAATGCCGGGCAGGTAGCTCTGGCTGTTCATGAAGATGCCATTCTGCACGATGTCGGTGTTGGAACCGGAGTTGGGGAAGCCTTTCTCCCCATAGTCGAGCACGGTGGTCATTTCCACGGAATCGCCGGGGGCCAGGGGCTGGGCGAGGCGGTAGAAACGGAGGTTGACGGTGGTGTCGTTGAGCACCAGCGTGGCCGGGCGGCCGAGGGCCAGCTTGCGCACCCGAGCCCGCGAAGGCACGTTGATGATGATGGTGTCCAGCGGCGCGGTGTGGCGGTTCTTCAGCCAGAAGCTGCCCTCGATGTGCACCGTGCGGGTGGCCGGGTAGAGGTCGGTTTTCAGATTCACCGCCACGAGGCGGGGCTGGGCGAGGTCTTTGTAGCGGCGGTAGGTTTTCTCGTAGCCGGCGGTCAGCTTTTCGATTTCCTTGGGCGCACGGTACTGGTTTTCGATGTTGGTGTTGTAGAAAATGAAGCTACCGGCACCCAGCATCACGAGCAGGCCCAGGGCGAGGGCCGTCCAGGCGGGGCGGCCCCAGCGGCGACTGGCTTCGGCACGGCGCCGCACAAAGGCCGCATCGGTGCCGCGCACCCAGAAAATGTTGGCGGCCAGGGCCAACAGCAGGGCGCCCGCCGCCCAATACAACTTAAACCAGCTGAAGCCGGCCACGAAATGCCCGTACCCGTTCATGTCGGAATAGGGTGTTTCGGTGTTGCCGGCGTAGTCGAACAGCTTGTGGTTGATGCCCAGCTGGCCCTGGAAAATGCTGCCCAGGTAGTACAGCACCATCACGAAATGGCCAAGAAACTTGTTATTCACCACCACCTGCACCAGCATGGCCAGCACGCACAGCAGCAGGTAGTCAATCAGTTTAAGTCCGAACAGGGTTTCAATGTAGAGACCCGGCTCGTAGTGAAAGTAGCCTTTGGCGGTTTGGAGCAAGATGCCGCAGGCCATCACCACGGCCAGCAGAACCACTTGGATAAGGCCTAACGCGCTGAGCTTGCTCAAAAACGGCACCCAGTTGGGCACGGGCAGGGCGTCGGTAATCTGGGCCACCCCGGCGTCGCGTTCGCGCCACACCAGCTCGCCGGAGTAGTAAGTGATGATGATGAGAATGAACAGGGCAAACGTGCCGCTCAGCAGCTCCACCATCTCGGCAGTGACGGGGTAGGTGACGGTGTCGTAAATCTTCCCCACCTGCCAGCCGCTTACAAGCAAAAAGATGACGCCCGCCGCCACAATAGCCACGAAATACACGCTGCGCACGATGCCCCGAAACTCCAGCTTGGTGAGGCTCCAGTACTGGCGCAGGTTCATGCCGCTGGTGAAAAACTGCGTGACGCGGGGCAGCACCAGCCGCCCGCCCATGGGTGCCGCGGCCACCTCGGCCAGGGCCGCGGCCAGGCGCTTGCGCTTTGAGGGCGCCTTATCGGAGGCAAAGGCGGAGAAGTGAAACCGCGCGTAGCACAGCCCCAGCAGCGCCACGCCCACGCCCAGCCACAGGGCGCGGTTCACCACCAGATAGCGGCTGAGGGGCAGCAGCTGGGTGTTTTTTTCGGCCGGTGTCCAGTAGCGGGTGGTGAAGCGGCTGGCGCTGCCGCCGAAGGCATCGAGCATGGAAGCCAGGTCGATGTTATCCAAATCGCGCAGCAGCGACTGGGCAATGAGGTAGCCCACCAACAGCAGCACCGAGCCGATGTAGGTGCTCAGGATGTTGCGCGTGAGCGTGGCCATGGTGAAGAAAATGGCCCCCGTGAAAAACAGGTTGGGCAGAATAAAAACCACGTAGGGCCACACATAGTAGCTCAAATGGTTGACTCCGAACTTGTCGGCCTCCACTCCCGGCAGCAGGCCACCCAGCCACATGCCCAGACCAATGCCGCTGAACACCAGCACGCACACCACGAATGAACCCCAAAACCGGCCGCCCAGATAGCCCAGCTTGCTGATGGGCTTGGTAAAAAACAGCGAATACGTGCGGTGCTCGAAGTCCCGGTACACCGGGTTGCCCATGATGGCTGATGTAATGAGCAGCCCGAAAAAGCTCATCAGGGCCACGGCGCCACTGATGGAATGGGGCGAATTGACGTGCACCCGGCCGCCGTCGCCGCCGATGCTCACATTGGCCCCCGAGCCAAAAATGCCGCCGGCCGCCGCCGCCAGCAGCCCGCCCATGAGGACCAGAATAACAAAGTAAATCCACGTGGCCGGACGGCGCAGGCGGTATTTCAACTCGAAAAGAAATATGGCGAGGAACATGATTGCAGAAAGGTGAGGCGAACGGAATTGCAGAGAAAATTCAGCCCGTCATGCAGAGCGCAGCGAAGCATCTCGCGTGCTCAAGTAATCCAATCGATTGATTTACTTCCACGGTAAAGATGCTTCGCTGCGCTCTGCATGACGTTCTTATAGCATCACGGCTTTAGCCGCCGACTTCTCGCTGATTTGCGAGAAATACACGTCCTCCAAATCCGGGTTTATTTCCTCGAAGGAGGCATCCGGCCGGCCGTCGCTCAGGACATGCACGATGGTTTTGCCGGCAAAGAGGCGGGTGCTGATGACGTGGTGCTCGGCTTGGGTGGCGGCTACTTCGTCTTTGCTCACCAGTTTGCGCCACACCTGGCCGCGCAGTTGCTCCACCACCGTGAGCGGGTCGCCGGTGAGGCGCACCTGGCCCTGGCTGATGATGGCCATGTTGCGGCACAAATCCGTCACGTCGCTCACGATGTGCGTGCTCAGGATGATGATGATGTGCTCGCCAATCTCGCTCAGCAGGTTGTGGAAGCGGTTCCGTTCGGCCGGGTCGAGGCCGGCGGTGGGCTCGTCCACGATGATGAGGCGCGGGTTGCCGAGCAGGGCCTGGGCAATGCCGAAGCGCTGCTTCATGCCGCCGGAATAGCCGCCCAGGTTCTTCTTGCGGGCGTTCCACAGATTGGTTTGCTGCAGCAGGGCTTCTACTATTTCCTTGCGCTCTTTGCCGTTGCCGATGCCTTTGAGCACGGCCAGATGGTCGAGTAATTCTTCGGCTGTCACGCGCGGGTACACGCCAAATTCCTGCGGCAAGTAGCCCAGAATGCGCCGCACGCCGTCTTTGTCCTTCAGCACATCCAACTCATCGAGCATGATGGAGCCGGAATCGGCGTCCTGCAGGGTGGCAATGGTGCGCATCAGGCTGCTTTTGCCGGCGCCGTTGGGCCCGAGCAGGCCAAACATGCCCGTCGGAATATCGAGGCTGACGTTTTTGAGGGCTTGCACCCCGTTGGCGTAGGTTTTGGAAAGGTTGGTAATGGTAAGGGCCATTGTTTTCTTGCAGAAAGTAAGATAGGTGAACCGGAAGGTACTGTGCGCCACGAGAATCGCCAAAGGCGGCGCGGCATTAGAGCTGCTGTGGCGGCAGATGCACAGTGGAGCGGCAAGGTTGCCTGGGGTGCTTATTGTCAATCGAAAGCCCGTCATGCAGAGGCGCAGCCGAAGCATCTCGCGTGCAGCAGTAAACCAATCGATTGAGTTACTGCTGCACGCAAGATGCTTCGGCTCCGCCTCTGCATGACGTTCCGACTTTTGCGTTCCTACTGCCCGCCTTGCTTGCTGCCGCCGCCCTTCACATCGTCGTTCGAGATGGACTTGCGCTGCTTGGTTTGCTGGGCCTGGCCGAAACGGTAGCCGAAACTGATGCGGAAGCTGCGCTGGTAGGCCCGGTAGGTGCTGGTTTCGTCGAAGGAAGGCGTAGTGGTGGTGCTGCGGTAGGCCCAGGTATTGTTGAATGGCGAGCCGAAATTGACCACCAGGTCGGCTTTATCCTTGAAGAACGTTTTTTTGGCGCCCATCTGGTAGTAGAGGTTAGCCGGGCCGGTGCCCTGCAAATCGGGCTGGGGCAGCGAGCCAAACAGAAACGCCTGAAGGGTGAAGCTTTTGGGCAGTTTGTAGGAGGTGTTGAAGTTCATGCCGGCCGTGAAGCCGCGCCGCTCGATGCCCAGCGTGGGGCTGCGGCGCACAATGTACTGCACATCGGGGCCGCCGCTGATGTCCCAGCCTTTGGCCGGCTTGGCCGAGCCGTAGAAGTTGAGCTGGTAGTACGCATTGGCCGCCACGTTGCGGAAGGTTTGCTCCGTGACGCCGGCCGTGCCAGTGGCCAGCCGCACCTGCTCAATGGCATTGCCGGTGCGCCGGGCCGAGGCCGAAATATTGAGCGAGCCGGCCTTCCCGTTGGTGTTGAAGCTCAGCTCGTACGAGTCCGTCAGCTCGGGGTCGAGGTCGGGTTTGCCGTAGGAAATATTCTGCGGGTCGGAGCGGTTCACGAAGGGGTTCAGGTAGTCGATGTAGGGCCGGGTGATGCGGCGGCTGTAAGCCAGGCGCAGGCTGTTGTTGTCGCTGAACGAATACTGGGCGTTACCATTGGGCAGCAGCGTGGTGTAGCTGCGGGGCGGAATGTCCGAGCCGGTGGTCTGGAAATCGGCGCTGAGGGCGGTGCGCTCCAGGCGGCTGCCCAGGCTCACACTCAGCTTCTTGCTGGGGGCAAAGGAGTAGGTTGCGTAGCCCGCCTGCACGTTCTGGTCGTAGCTAAAATCGGTGGCGCGGTCGGGCAGCGGCACAAAATCGAGGCTCTGGCCCAGCGTCAGACCCGATACGTCGGCCACGGAGCCGGTGTGCCGCCAAATAGCTTTGAGCCCGGTTTCGAGGGTTTGCTTCTCCCCGAAGGGCTGCGTGAAATCGGTTTGGAACGTGTATTCATGGCCAGGCGTGCGGCCCCGGCTGTGTTCGCGGTAGCTGGCCTGGCCATGCTCCAGGGTATTGTAGGAATTCTGAAACTGGTCGTAATCGTAGCCAAACGTGCCGCTGTTGTTGGCGTACTGGGCAATAATGCTCCACTCGCGGCGGGCCTGGGCGAAAGTCTTGGTGTAAGTACCAGTCAGCTCGCCGTTGAAGCCACTGAAAATAGTCTTCGTGTCGCGGCTGAACAGCGCATTACTGCCTGCCACCGGGCTCGTGAACGTGCTGAACAAATTGCTGGTATCGTCGCCGCTGTAGCCATTGATTGAGCCGGCGAGGGACAGGCTCTGCTTGTCGCTCAGGTCGTAGTCCATGCCCAGCGTGCCGTAGTACCAGCGGCCATTGCTGCTACCCGAGCTGTTCTGGTTCAGGCTGCTAAGACTCACCTTATCAAACCGTTCCCGCTCAAATACATTCCGATTAAACCAAGTGCCCGTATTGACCGAAGAGGTGAAGTTGAACTTGCGCTTCTTAAAATTGAGCGACGTACCCACGCTGGTATTGCGGTTGCCGCCCGAGGCGCTCACCCGGCCGTTGAGGCCCTGTTCCGAACCCTTTTTCAGCATGATGTTGATGATGCCGGCCGTGCCTTCGCCATCGTATTTGGCCGGCGGCGTGGTAATGACTTCGACGCTCTTAATCTGGTCGGCGGGGATGCTTTTCAGGGCTTCGGCCAGGTTGCTGGCCATGGTGGGCGAAGGCTTGTTGTTCACCAGCACCTTGAAATTGCCGGAGCCGCGCATGGTCACTTTGCCTTCGCCGTCCACGGCCAGCAGCGGGGCTTTGCGCAGCACATCGGCGGCGGTGCCCCCGGAGTTGGTCACGTCCTGGTCGGCGTTGTACACCAGGCGGTCGGGCCGCACTTCTACCACCGGCTTGGTGCCCACCACCACGGCTTCGGCCAGCGCCGTGCCTGCCACCGGCAGCCGAAATGCCCCTGCATCCGTCGCGCCGGCCGTGATGGTCACATTGCGCGTTTGGGTGCCGTAGCCCACGTAGCTCACCCGCAGGCGGGCCGGGCCGGGCGTGAGCTTGGTGAGGGAAAACCGGCCGTTGTCGTCGGCCGCCACACCCGTAATCGGCTTATCGTCGGGGGCCGGGTGCAGCAGCACCACTGTGGCGTAGGGCACCGGCTCCTTCTTGAGCGAGTCGAGCACCACACCGGTAAGTGAGCCGGTGCCAACGACGGCCGGAGCCGCCGGAGCAGGTACCTGGGCGGCAACGGGTAGCGTTGTGGCCAAGCTAAGCAGGCTCAATAGCCCAACGCTAAGGCAGTAGGTAGATATGTTCATGCGCAGTAAAAAGGAAGGTTTGCGGGTATAGATGGCCGGAATGCCGAATGAGTTGCTTGCCGCAGCAATAACTTCACACAGCAGCCTGGCTACCCGCCCGCGGCGCCTAACGTTACAAACCGCCTTATTATTTGCACTTATTCGCCCGAAGGCTGGTGCCAGCGGGCCCGATGCGACGATGGAGGCGCTTGCCAGCCGAGGGAGTACCACGCATTTTTTCATGGCCGAAATGAGATTGGGTGAAGACTGCGTCAAAGGTCCTGTCCCACTCCCCGGCCGGCGCTTCAAGCCATAATCTGGCCCGTCCCAACTTATGATTTAGGCCGCATCACCTCGCTGGGGGCCTGGCCCAGCAGTTTCTTGAACACGCGGTTAAACGTTGATTTTGAGTTGAATCCGCTTTCCAGCGCCACTCCCACCAGCGAGTAGTGCCCGAAGCGCGGGTCGGCCAGCTTGCGGCGGGCCTCGGCCACGCGGTAGGTGTTCACGAAGTCATTAAAGTTCTGTCCGCAGCCCGCGTTAATGACTTTGGACAGCAGCGCCGAGTTGGTGCGCAGGCGGTGCGCCAGCTCGGTGAGGGTGAGCTCGGGCTCCAGCCAGGGCTGCTCGTCGGCCATGAGGCGCAGAAGCTTGTCGCGCCAGGGATGCAGCTCCGGGGCCAGTTCGACGGGCGGACTGGCTTCGGCGGCCGGTTCGGCCACAGTCGCGGTTTCGACGGTCACGACCGCCCGCGCTTCGGCAATCAACGGCGCAGGCGTAGCTGCTTGTGGTAGCACCTCGGCGATGGCCGGCGCCTCGGACGGCACCGTTTCGAAGCGCAGCGAGCTGGTGGCGGCCGCGTAGTTGGCCTGAATGCCCACCACAATCAGCCCGTAAATCAGCACGCCGCGCAGGGCAAAAAAGTACCAGGCCGCATCGTAGCTGAAGTCGTACACCTGGTTAAGCGCCGTGAACACCAAGCTCAGCAGCAGCACCAGGGCTTGCAGGACCAGCAGCTGTCGCAGGCCCGCAAAGCGCAGCCGCTCGGGGTCCGAAAAGTTGTCGTTGAGGTAGCGAGCGTAGCGGCGGTAGTCGGCCAGCACGCGCAGGCCATACACCAGCAGCAATGCTGAGCCCAGCAGGGCACCCGGCAGCGCCAACTCATCGAAAGCAGTGGCGGCGCTGCCCTTGGTGCCATAAAAATCGGGCAGGGACCGGCCCAGCACGCCCCGGTACCAGAGCAGGTCGTAGGCCGCGACGGCGGCGAAAGCCCCCCATTCCAGCAGGCCCGGCAGCAGGTGCTTGAAGGCCGGGCGCCAGCGGAAATCCTGGTTGGTGAGGCTGCGGAAATACAGGTAGTAGGCCCCGCCCAGCAGCATATTGGCCCGCCAGGGCACGTAGAACATCACCGTGGAATGACGGTCGTGGCTATCGAACCACCCCGCGTAGCCCAGCATCCACTGGCTCACGCTGAGGGTGGGCACCAGCAGCAGCAAGGCCAGCAGGGCATCGGAAGCACTGCCGCGCCGCCAGGCCCGGCCCAGCAGCCACAGCGTGGCCACCGCGCCCGGCACCACAAAGGACAACAGCAAGGAGCTACGCGGACCGAAGGTGAACAACATAGCGACGAACATACGGTGAGAAGCCCAGAGCAGCCAACCCGCACTGCCCGCTTTCGGTTAATCCGCTTTTGCGCGGCAATTGTTATCCGTGTGGCCCCCTTCCATTGTGGTGCTGGGCCGTGTATCTTCGGGTACCTGAATTGCTTTTGCTTCTTCTGCCATGCAGCACCTCCACCGCACCCCGCTCGACCAGCTGTTCGTCATCGACATTGAAACCGTGCCCTGCGTGGATTGCCACGACAGCCTCGACGAGATGCTGCGCCTGCTGTGGGACCACAAAAGCGAGAGCCTGCGCCGCCAGCAGGGCTACACCGGCCGGCCCCAAGCCTCGGAGCCCCTCCCCGACCACTTAAGCGCCGCCACGCTGTTTGAGCAGGCCGGCATTTACGCCGAATTCGGCAAGGTGGTGTGCGTGTCGGTGGGGTATTTCGTGCACGACAAACAGGAAGAAATTACCCGCTTCCGCGTGAAAAGCTTTGCCGACCACGACGAGAAGCAGCTCCTGCGCGACTTTGCGGGCCTGCTCGCGCAGCGGCCTCACTTCGTGCTCTGTGCCCACAACGGCAAGGAATTCGACTTTCCCTACCTCGGCCGGCGCCTGCTCATCAACGGCCTGAAGCTACCGGCCCAGCTCGACCTGGCCGGCAAAAAGCCCTGGGAAGTGCCCCACCACGACACCATGGAGCTGTGGAAATTCGGCGACCACAAATCATACACCTCGCTCAACCTGCTGGCCGCCATCTTCGGCATTCCCACGCCCAAAGACGACATCACCGGGGCCGACGTGGCGCGGGTGTATTGGGAGGAAAACGACCTGGCCCGCATTGCCAAGTACTGCCAGAAGGACATCATCACCACGGCCCGCATCCTCCAGAAATTCCGGGGTGAAGAACCTTTTCGCGACGAGCACGTGGTGTACGCCGACGAGGCAACGGTGCCCATGCGGCGGGCAGTGTAGCGCCGGGCGAACGAAATGCACAAAGCAACCGGTCCTGCTGAGCTTGTCGAAGCAGCTTTACCGCTTCGTTGCCGCTCATGGGGCGCCTCACCACCGGCCCCTCTCCGAAAAGAAGAAGGGAGCCTGACGGAGTGGTAAAGCTGCTTCGACAAGCTCAGCAGGACGGGCCCACACGTTCTGAATGACTCATTGATTATTCTAACCAGCTTTTCCCTTTTTATCCCCTCCACTTTTTCCCCTACATGCGTTTTTTCTACCTTTTCCTGGTGAGTGTTGTCCTGCTGCTCGGCTCCAGGTTGGCTGCTTTAGGGCAGGGCCTCGACCCTAGTTTCGCGCCCAGCGTGCTTACATCGCCCGGCGGCGGCATCTTCACCACCCTCAAGCAGCCCGATGGCAAGGTGCTCATCACCGGCAACTTCCAGCTGATGAACGGGCAGGCATCGCCGCGCGTGGCCCGGCTCAACGCCGATGGCAGCCCCGACCTCACGTTCCGGGCCCAGGCCGGGAGCGGCCCCAACGGCAACATCACCGCTATGGCGCTGCAGCCCGACGGCAAAATCATCCTCGGCGCCGAGTACTACCTCACCGGCTACGGCGGAGCGCCGGCGCAACAAATCCTGCGGCTCAACCCCGACGGCAGCTTCGATGCCTCATTCGGCTCGGGCGGCACCGGGTGGAGCGGGGGCATCTACGGCCTTGCCGTGCAGGCCGATGGCAAAATTCTGGTAGGCGGCGAACTGAATTCCACCTTCAACGGGCAGCCCACCAACGGGCTGGTGCGGCTGCTGCCCACGGGCCGGCTGGATGCCAGCTTCTCAACGGGCAGCGGCTTTGTCAACTCGGGCGGCTATGGCCAGGTTCGCCGCATTATCGTGCAGCCCGATGGCAATATTCTGGCGGCCGGGCAGTTCGAAACGGTGGGCGGGCAGGCCAGCCGGGGCATCGTTCGCCTCACGCCTACTGGCAGCCGCGACGCGTCGTTTGTGTCGGCGCTGAACAGCAGCTACACGTTTGTGTTCGACATGGTGCGGCAGCCCGACGGCAAAATCGTCCTCGGGGGCACCACGCTCATGAACTCGGCCAACGCGCCCGTGGTGGTGCGCCTGCTGCCCACCGGGGCCCTGGACCCAGCGTTTGCCACCGTTGCGGCCAACGGGGTCGTGTTCGGCCTCAACCTGCGCACCGATGGCAGCATTCTGGTGGCGGGTGGATTCTCTGCGCTGGGCGGCAGCAGTCGCCAAGGCTTGGCCCGCCTGAGTTCGACCGGAGCCGTCGATGCAGCTTTTGCGGCCACCGGCGGGGCGCCCTCCACCCTGATGAGCCTGGTGGAGCTGACCAATGGCCAATACCTGGCCGCCGGCTTTTTCAGTGAATTCAGCGGGCAGAGCAGCAGCGGCCTGGTGCGCCTACTGGCCAGCGGAACCCTCGACACGAGCTACAACCTATTGCTGGAACTGGTAGGCCATGGCCTGCTAATCCCGCAAAACAACGGACAACTCGTGCTGAGTGCTTCACAGCTTACCTTCTTTAACGGCCAGGCGGTGGGCGGCCAGAGTTACCCCCGCTACCACCGCATCAACGCCAACGGCAGCTATAACTCGCTCATCACCTTCCCGCCGGCTTTTCCCCGGCCCAATGGCGGCGACTATTTCTACAACGTTTTCCCACAGGCCGACGGTACGTTCTACGCCACATACCAAAATAGCGACAGCACGGTAGTGGTGCGCCATGTGCTAGCCAACGGGACGCTCGATGCAGCCTTTGCCGCGACCGAGCTTCGCTGGAGCCGTCCGTATCCACCGGTTGCTCTCGGGGCGAATATTACCGTGCATCCCGGCGGCGGGTTGCTGGTGGTCAGCTCTGCCGATAAGGTGAACGGCCAGCCCCGCAGGACGCTGGCGCGGCTGCTGGCCAACGGTGCGCTCGACACCCAGTTTGCCCCACCCGCCGCCATGTGGCAGGTGCCCAGCGTGGGCGTGGGCAACACGGCCGGCTTCCGGTATGCCGTGGGCCTGCCCAATGGCAAGACCCTGGTGGTGTGGAACGACGTCACCCGCAGCTACGTGGACCGCCTGAACCCGGACGGCACCATCGACAACACGTTTTCGATTGGCACGGGCGGCGGCCCCAACGCCTTGTTCAGCATCCAAGCCTTGGCCAGCGGCAACATTTTGGTTAGTGGCAGCTTTACGACGTTCAATGGCCAGGCCGCGCCTTACGGCCTGCTGCGCCTGCTCCCCAGTGGCGCACCCGACCCCGGCTTCACGGCCGCCAGCGCCGCCAATGCGGTGGCCGAGCAGCCCGATGGCAAGCTGCTGGTGGTGGCCCCAGGCGCCACGTCGCAAACCGAGCGCCTGGTGCGCCTCAGCACCTCGGGCAGCCTCGATGCGGGCTTTCAGGCCGTGACGGTGGGCAACGAGTCGTTTTCGCCCGCGTGGGCCGTGGTCAGCCTGCAGCCCAGCACCAACGCCATTTTGCTCAGCGGCGATTTCACCAGCGTGGCCGGGCAGCCACGCTTCGGGTTGGCCCGCCTCGTGAACACAGCGCTGGCCGTGCGCCAAGGGGCTGATGCCCCGCTGGCCGAAGCTTTCCCCAACCCCGCCCACGACCAATTGCAGCTGCGCCTTCCTGCCCCGGCCACCGGCGCCCTCACTCTCACCGACCTGCAGGGCCGGCTGGTGCGGCGCTGGCCACCGGCCCAAGCCGCCGCGGGCATTTCGGTGGCCGGCCTGGCGCCCGGCGTGTACATGCTTAGCATCCCGATGGCCACCGGCCAGAGCTGGCAGCGCCTGGTAGTGGAATAAGCTATTGGAGGCAGCAGGCAGCTTTTTGCTGAGGTGGCTAAGCGTGCCCATAAGCGTGTTCAAATAGCCAACTTGCTGCGCTTGCCGAAGCTCTGCTCTTATCAGCCTCCTGCTTTGCAGTTGCGGGAGAGATGACGCGGCAAGCTCAGCATTCCGTTTTGTATCACCCTGATTTTTTAAACAGCTTTTGCACAGGTATGCCGAGTGCGCAGGCCGGCTTTCTTTTAAATTTTCCCTCATTCTATGCGCTCCCCGCTTTTCCTGTTTGCGCTGGCTTCGGCCACGGTTTTTTCGCTTGCTACTCGCGCTCAGGCGCCCGCTGCGGTTACTACTGCCGTCGGCAATGCCTTCGTGCGCGACAGCCTGGCCAGCTACGTGAAGCGCGGCCTCAAGCTGTGGAACATTCCCGGCCTGGCCGTGGTGGTGGTGAAGGACGGCAAAGTGGTGACCTCGCAGGGATTCGGCGTGAAGGCCGTAGGCAAGCCCGAGCCGGTGGACGGTAACACGCTGTTCCTCATTGCTTCCAATTCCAAGCTTTTCACGGGCACGGCCATTTCGCAGCTGGTGGAGGAGAAAAAGCTGAAGCTCGACGACCCGGCGCGGCAGTACCTGCCCGATTTCCGGCTCTACGATTCCACCAGCACGAGGCTGCTCACGGTGCGCGACCTGATGAGCCACCATTTCGGTACTAAGACGTTTCAGGGCGACTTCACTTTCTGGGATTCCAACCTGAGCCGGGCCGAAATCCTGCAAAAAGTGCGCTACCTGAAGCCCGGCAACCCATTCCGGCAGAACTACGGCTACAGCAACTATGGCTTCTTGGCGGCGGGCGAAATCATTCCGGTAGCCACCGGCGGCACCACCTGGCAGGATTTTGTGCAACAGCGCCTGCTTACCCCGCTGGGCATGACCAATACCTACCCCAATTCGACCGGCGCCAGCCAGCGCCCTAATATCGCGCAGCCTTACACCACGGCTTTTGGCCCGCTCACGGCGGTGCCGTTCGATGTGGTTGATAATTTCGGGCCGGCCGCCAGCCTGGTTTCCTGCACCAACGACCTCGCCCACTGGCTGCGCTTCCAGCTCGACAGCGGCAAATACAATGGCCAGCGCGTACTGCCCTGGGCTACGCTGCGCCGCACCCGCGAAGGCAATACGCTGGTGACCAGCAGCAAGTCACCCATTTTCCCGATGCACTTCCGCACCTATGGCCTGGGTGTGTTCTCAGCCGATTACAACGCCCGCCAGATTTACTGGCACACCGGCGGCGCCAACGGCTTCGTAACCAACGTGTGCTTCGTGCCCGAGGAAAACCTGGGCATTGCCGTGCTCACCAACCAGGACAACCAAAGTTTCTTCGAAGCCCTGCGCTACCAGCTGCTCGACGCCTACCTGGGCGTGCCCTACGTAGACCGCAGCCGCCAGCTCTACGGCTTTGCGAAAGGCGGCAACGCCGAAACCGCCAAAAACGTGGCCGAGCTAGCCGCCCGCGTAGCCAGGAAGAACAAGCCAGCCCGCAACCTGAAAGACTACGCCGGCACCTACACGCACCCCGTCTACGGCACCATCACGGTGGAGCCGAAGGGCAAGCAGCTGCTCGTGCGCTTTTCGCCCCACCCCGCCCTCACCACCACCCTGGATTACATGGATGGCGACACCTTCCGCAGCACCTTTTCCAACGCGGCGTATGGGATTTTCCCGGCCCCCTTCACCGTGGAGAACGGGCAGGTGAAGACGCTGGAAATTCGGGTAAATGATGGGTTGGAGCAGGACCCGTACGTGTTCAGCAAGCAGTAAATCAATTGGTTAATTTTAAAACCAAAACGTCATGCTGAGCGAAGTCGAAGCATCTCTACCGCAGCAGTAATCCAATCGATAGAATTAGTTGCGCGGTAGAGATGCTTCGACAAGCTCAGCATGACGTTTTCAGGCCATCAGCGGCGCTTAATTGTTCAGCGTGGCCAAGTCAATCACGAAGCGGTATTTCACGTCGCCTTTCAGCATACGCTCGTACGAGGCGTTGATGTCCTTCATGTCGATGATTTCGATGTCGGACATGATGTTGTGCTCGGCGCAGAAGTCCAGCATTTCCTGGGTTTCGGCAATGCCGCCGATGAGCGAGCCGGCGATGCGGCGGCGGTTGCTGATGAGGTTGAAGGCGTGGATGTGCGGCGCTTCGGTTGGCACGCCCAGCAGAATCATGGTGCCGTCGCGGCGCAGCAGGTTCACGTAGGTAGCCAGGTCGAGCTGAGCCGATACGGTGTTGATAATGAAGTCGAAGTAATTGCGCACCGACTTCAGCTGGGCATCGTCTTTGGTTACCACAAACTTGTGGGCTCCCAGTTCCTTGGCATCAGCTTCCTTATTGGGCGAAGTGCTGAGCACGGTTACTTCGGCGCCCATGGCCACGGCCAGTTTCACGGCCATGTGGCCCAGGCCGCCGAGGCCCATCACGCCTACGCGGTGGCCGGGGCCCACTTTCCACTGCCGCAGCGGCGAGTAGGTGGTGATGCCGGCGCACAGCAGCGGGGCCACACGGGCCAGGTCGAGCTTCTCCGACACTTTGAGAGTGTACTTTTCATCGACCACAATCTGGCTGGAATAGCCGCCGTAGGTGGGCGCGCCGCTGCCTATTTCACGGCTGTTGTAGGTGCCCACCATGCCGGTGGTTTCGCAGTATTGCTCCAAGCCTTCCTGGCAGCTGGGACAGGTGCGACAGGAATCGACCATGCAGCCCACACCGGCCAGGTCGCCTACTTTGAAGTTTTTGACGTGGGCGCCCACCTGCGTGATGCGGCCTACGATTTCGTGGCCGGGCACCATCGGGAAGATGGAGCCGCCCCACTCGTCCCGGATTTGGTGCAGGTCGGAGTGGCACACGCCACAGAATTGAATATCAATCAGTACGTCGTGCGGGCCAACTTCGCGGCGCTCGAAATTGAAGGGTTCTAAAGGGACATTAGCGGCGGGGGCGGCGTAGGCTTTCGTTGGAAGCATCTTGGGGATTATTGGGGGTTGAATAAAAATTAGAACGTCATGCTGAGCGCAGCCGAAGCATCTCGCGTGCAGGAGTAACTCAATTGTTGAATAAGAGAATTACTATGGCACGCAAGATGCTTCGGCTGCGCTCAGCATGACGTTCTGCGTTGGATGTTAACCGGCCGGTGCGGGCAAGGTTTTCGGCAAAGGCTTTCCGGCCAGCTTAGCGGCCACTAATTCCTTCATCCTTCGCAACGACTCGCGGGCAAATTTGCGCTGGAGCCGGCGGCCGAAAAGCTTGAAGCCCACCCAATAAAACGGGTTACGGATGCGGCCGGGCTGCGACACGGCATGGATGCGAAACTGCACCGCGCCGGAGTTCAGGTTTTTGTGAATGGTGAAGTCAATCTGGCCGCGCTCGAAGTGGCCTTCGAGGGTGCGGTAGCCGTAGCCCCACACCCGCTCGGGGCCGTTGGGAGTATCGCGAGCCTGCTCGTCGGTCACCTCGCTCACGCGCACCCCGAAGTAGAATTTAAAGAACAGAAACTGCGCCCGCAGCACCATAATGCGGTTTTCGAGCGGGCCGTCGGGGTTAAAAATGCCGGTGATGAGGTCGGGCGGCGGGAAGGCGTAGCGGCGCAGCACATCCTGGGCGGCGGCGAAGGAGTCGGCAGCTTCGGGCGGGCCGGGGGTTTCGGCGGGCAGGTCGGTGGCGTAGTCGTCGAGGCGCCAGCCGGTGGCGCTGGTGTACTCGCTCTGCCGCGAAAAATCGTAGTTGACCTTGGCGTTGGTGTAGGCGTCGAGGCGGGCGCGGTACTGCTCCCAGAGGGGCGGCGTAGCGGCGCGCGGGGCCGCGGCAGATGGACTAGTCATGGCGGATATGGTCGGTGTGGCCGGATTCGTCGTGGCGGAAGGTTTCGACCACCACCTCGCCCAATGCCTGGCCACCGCAGGCCTGGGCCACGCGCTGGCAAAACTCGACCCAGGTGGCTTCCTGCAGCAGCTTACCGCCGCCCAGGGTGTCGTAAGCAAAGGCTACAAGGCCATCGCGGGAACGGGCCCAGGAGCGGATTTCAAACCGCAACACATCGGGGCGCTCGTCCAGCAAATGTGCTTCGAACCGAATACGCCCGGCTTCGGGGTGGCCCTCCAGGGTAATAAATTCGAAGGAAGTGGCACTGACTTCGGTCACGCGCACGCAGCCATCCCACGGGCCCAGAATGGTGATGCTGAATTCGTCGCCCACCTTCAGGAGGCCGTCCGAGCCTTCTTTTTTCTTGAAATTCGCCAGCGCATCGGGCGAGAAATGCGGCACGTCGGCCTGCACCTGCGCCATGAGTTGGGCCGGTGGGTGCTGCGGCCGGGCCACATCGATGAAATAGCGGCGCTCCAGCAGCGGCCCGGAGCCGGTGGAGGCGGGCTGTTCGGCCTGGGTGTGCGATGAGGAATCAGACATAGCGAGCGAAGAAACGTATGGCCCTTAGTACGCCCCCGGCTAGCTTAAGATGCTACTGTTGGGTCTTTCGTTCGACTTTCCTTCTTCCCCATGGCCTATTACCGCCCGCCCGGCCCCCCACCCGACCCCGTTCTTGTGCGCAGCCTCACCCAGCAACAGCAGGAAATGCGGCTGCGGGTGCGCCACGAGCCGCTGGCGCAGGAACCGCGCCTCATTGCGGGCTGCGACTCGTCCTTTCCCACGCCCGACACCATTTTGTCGGTGTTCGTGGTGCTGAAATTTCCTTCGCTGGAGCTGGTGGAAAAAGTGTACAACTACGGCCCCGTCGACATGCCTTACGTGCCCGGCTTCCTCTCCTTCCGCGAAGCGCCCAATGTCATTCACGCCTTCGCCAAGCTCTCAACCAAACCCGATGTTATCATGGTCGATGGCCAGGGCATTGCGCACCCGCGCCGCATGGGCATTGCCGCGCACCTGGGCGTGCTGCTCGATATGCCTACCTTCGGGGTGGCCAAGCAGAAGCTAACCGGCGTTTTCCAGGAGCCGGGAATCGAGCGCGGCAATATTTCGGAACTGCTCGATGCCAAAACCGGCGAGCTAATTGGGGAAGTTATTCGGAGCAAAGACAAGGTGCTGCCGCTGTTCGTGAGCCCCGGCCACCGCTGCGACCAAGCCACCGCCACGCGCCTGACGCTGGCCTGCCTGCGCGGCTACAAGCTGCCGGAGCCCACCCGGTTGGCTGACCACTGGGCCGAGCAGTTCAAGAAAGAGGTACGGTAGCGAATTTTGCTTCAGGTTTCAATCGCTGAAAAAGAAGAAGCTGTTTAGAAAGTCAAAATCGTTGTCATCCTGAGCGCAGCGAAGGACCTTATCACGTCAGAACAACGCCTATTTTGACGGGATAAGGTCCCTCGCTGCGCTCAGGATGACAGACGTGTAGGCAAATTAGACTTTCTAAACAGTTTGGAAATCTAAACGTCTGCCGAGTGGAAGGCTTGATGGAGCGAGGCCAAGGTTTCGCCGGCGTCGCTTGGCAGCTTCAGCAACCCGGCCACGGACTGAAAAACGGCTTGCTTGCCTTGCTCTTGCTGCTGCGCCAGCACGCCAGCATCCAGCGGCAGTTGCTGCGACTTGGAGAGTTTTTGGCCTGCGGCATCGGTCAGCAGCGGATGATGGCAAAACCGAATCCGCTCGGCGTTGAAAGCCGCCGTTTCCGACAGTTGGCCAGCCAGCCACAGCTGCGCGGCCGTGCTGGGCTGCAAGTCCAGCCCGCGCACAATCAGGGTGCTACCAAGCCGCAAGTCATCAACTATCGAAGCCACTTGGTAGGCCGCGACCCCATCTTTTTTACGGACGACAAAGTCTGGCATCAGCCGGCCGAGCGGCACGGCGGTTTCGCCCTGCCAGGCATCGGGAAAATTGATTTCGGTGCCGGCGGGGACGTGCGCCCGCCACGCCGCTCCCGGCGTTTCGAGCGGCACGGCGGCCTCCGTGCCATTGGTGCGCGAGCGGGTGCTGGCCTGCACCAAGCCGGGCTGCAAAGCCAGTCGGCGCAGCACACGGTTGTAGTCAGATAGGTGCAACAGCTGCGAATAATGGCGCAGGAAGTCGTTGGGGCTGGTGGGGCCGTGGTCGTAATCGATACCCAGCCAGTCGATGACGCGAAAAATATTGTCGAGGTAGGCCGGACGCAGGCGGGCGCGGTCCAGGTCGTCGATGCGCAGGTGCAGCACGCCGCCGGCTCGCCGCGTGAGCAGCCAGGTGAGCACGAAGTTCACGGCGTTGCCGAGGTGCAGGTGGCCGCTGGGCGTGGGCGCCAGGCGCGAAACAACAGGCGGCGGAGCAGGCATTTGTAAGGCTGGCATCTTACGAAGCTGTTTGAGTTAACCAAAAACGGTCATGCTGAGCTTGTCGAAGCATCTATACCGGGGGACTCATTCATTTACTGTTGCGGTAGAGATGCTTCGACTGCGCTCAGCAGGACGGGCTGGAATGTTTTCGACTAACTCAAACAGCATCCTAACGTTTCTACAGCGTCCAGGCGGCCTGTTGCAGCACCACGCGGTAGCCGTCGGGGTCTTCGAAGGTGCGGCCCAGCTGGTCCCAGTACGGGTTGTAGGCCGGCACGGGCGCAAAGCCGGCAGCCTCCATGCGCCGCACGGCACGTTGCCATTCGGCGGCATCGGGCAGATAGAAAACCAACAGGTTGTCGGCAGTGGGTGCGCGGCCCACGGCATGGCCGGGCTGGTGCGTGAACTCCAGGTGGTAGGGTGCCTGTGGGTGGCCCAGCATCACGCCATCGAAACCGTTGTGCGCAGTGAAAGACGCCAGTTGATGCATTCCCAGGCCGTCGCAATAGAAACGGAGCAGGGCCGGCAGGTTGTCGGACGGGCGCGCCACCCGCAAAACAGGAATATTCATGCTACTCAGGAAAAGAAATAAAAGTAAACGCACAATTTGCCCGTTGCATTAAACCGCAGTGCACCGCCACAGGTCTAGCCTAAACACCTCTCTTACTTAAGACCTTTGTGCTGATGAAAAACGCTTTACTATTGTTGGGGTTTGTGGTGGCACTACTGCTTGAAACAAGCACCGCCCAGGCCCAGACTTCCTCGCTGTACTTCCCGCCCCTCACGGGCACTACCTGGGCCACTGCCACACCGGCCAGCCTGGGCTGGTGCCAGCCGCAACTGGATTCGCTCATTGCCTTTGCGGGCCGCAAAAGCAGCAAGTCGCTGCTTATTCTGAAAGACGGCCGCATGGTGGTCGAGCATTACTACGGCACCTACACCGCCGACTCAGCCTGGTACTGGGCCTCGGCGGGCAAGTCGCTCACGGCCACGCTCGTGGGCTTGGCGCAGCAGGATGGCATCCTGAGCCTCAACGACAGCACCTCGCGCTACATTGGCCGCTGGACCAGCGCCACGCGCCCGCAGCAGCGCCAGATTCTGCTGCGCCACCAGCTCACCATGACCACCGGGCTCGATGACTCGCCGCCCGCACCCTGCGACAACGAAAGCACCACGCCTTCCTGCCTGCTCTACCTCACCACGCCCGCCACGCGCTGGGCCTACCACACCGGCGCCTACCGCACCCTGCAGGACGTGCTGGTGCAGGCCAGCGGCGTTTCAAACATTACCGCCTACACCAACCAGCGCCTGGGTGCCCGCATCGGCATGACGGGCCTGTGGGCCAGCGACGTATTCTACAGCAAAGCCCGCAGCATGGCCCGCTTCGGCTTGTTCATTCTGGCGCGGGGCGCCTGGAACGGCACCCAAATCATGACCGACACAGCCTACTTCCGGCGCATGACCACGCCCAGCCAAACCCTAAACCGCAGCTACGGCTACCTCTGGTGGCTGAACGGCCAACCCAGCTATAAGCTGCCCGGCTCGCAACTCACCCTGCCGGGCCCGCTCATTCCCTCGGCTCCCTCCGACCTGTTTGCCGCTCTTGGCAAAAACGACCAGAAAATTTACGTGGTGCCCAGCCTGGGCCTTGTAGTGGTGCGCCAGGGCAATACTGCCGGGGCTAGCCGCCTCGCCGCGTCTTCTTTTGACACCGAGCTCTGGACGAAAATCATGGCCGTGTTCTGCCGCCCTACCGCAACGGCCGCCGTTGCCGAAGCCGCCGGTTTTCTGGCTTTCCCCAATCCGGCCACCGAAACCCTCACCCTGCACCAGCCCGATAAAACGGCTGCCCGCGTGTGCCTGCTCGATGCGTTGGGGCGCGAAGTGCTGCGCCAGCCCACGGTCGGCAGCGAAACTTCGGTTTCGATGGTCGCCCTGGCTCCGGGCCTTTACACAGCACAGTGGCTGGACGCCAATGGACGCGTGCTGATGCGCCGCAAAGTGGCCCATTAGCAGAAGTTGCACGAAAACGGTGGTGCCTTCCTAGTCAGTGCGTAAGTTTGCGCACAATTTGCGGGTGGGTTCCCCACGCCGCAACGCGCCCAATCCGCCTGCTGATGCTGACTGCTGTACTGCTTTTTCTCCCTTTGGCCGCCGCGCTGCTGCTGCTATTCGTTAAGGGAGCCGCCGCCCGCGCCCTCGCTTTCGGGGCCTCGCTCGTTGAATTCGCTTTAGCGGCCTTTGTCGCTTTCGACTTCAAAGCCCACGGCTCGGCCGCCTACAACCTCGATTATAACTGGATTCCGTCGGCGGGCATCAACTTTCACCTCGGGCTCGATGGCCTGAGCCTGTTGCTGGTGCTGCTCACCACTTTTCTGGTGCCGCTCATCCTACTGAGTGCGTTCAAGCGCGATTTCGACAACCCGTCGACGTTCTACGCCCTGGTGCTGTTTATGCAGACGGGCCTCATCGGCGTCTTCACTTCGCTCGATGCCTTTCTGTTCTACTTCTTCTGGGAAGTGGCCCTGATTCCGATTTATTTCCTGGCCGGCGCCTGGGGCGGCGAGCGCCGCGTGGCCGTCACCCTCAAATTTTTCCTCTACACCGTCGTCGGCTCGCTGCTGATGCTGGCCGGCTTCGTGTACCTCTATCTACAAACCGGCCCCGCCGCCGGCTCGCTGGCCCAGCATTCGTCGGAACTCACCGCTTTCTATAATCTGAAACTGAGTGCCTCGGAGCAGTCGTGGCTGTTCTGGCTCATCTTCGCTGCCTTCGCCGTGAAGATGCCCATCTTTCCCTTCCACACCTGGCAGCCCGATACCTACACCGAAGCGCCTGCCCCGGCCACCATGCTGCTCTCGGGCATTATGCTGAAAATGGGCATCTACGGTACCATGCGCTGGCTGCTGCCGGTGGTGCCACTCGGCGTGAGCCAGTGGCAGAAGCCGGTTATCGTCCTCTCCGTCATCGGCATCATCTACGGCGCCATCATCGCCATTCGGCAGCGCGACGTGAAGCGCCTCATCGCCTACTCTTCCCTCTCGCACGTAGGCCTGATGGCGGCCGGCGTCTTCTCGCTCACCCAAATTGGCCTGCAAGGCGCCGTTATCCAGATGCTGGCCCACGGTGTGAACGTAGTGGGCATGTTCTTCATCGCCGATGCCATTGAGCGCCGGACCGGTACCCGTTTTATTCCGGATTTGGGCGGCCTTACCCGTCGCACGCCCATCCTCTCGGTGTGCTTTTTGGTGATGCTGCTCAGCACCGTAGCGTTGCCCCTCACAGGCGGTTTTGTGGGCGAATTCCTGCTGCTAGCCGGCGTATATCAGTACAATGCCTGGGTGGGCGCGGTGGCCGGCCTCACCATCATTTTCTCGGCGGTGTACCTGTTGCGCATGTTCCAGCGCGTGATGCTCGGTCCTGACTCGTCGTTTTCAGAAACCATCACCGACCTCACCGGCGGCGAGCTGCTGATTCTGGTGCCGCTCATCGCGCTGGTGTTCTGGCTGGGCCTATTCCCCGGTTCGTTCCTGCACATCTCAGAGCCGGCCGTAACCAATATTCTGGCACTGGTCGGCCGGTAGTTTTTTTGCGGGATGACGGATTTGTCATCCTGAGCGCAGCGAAGGACCTTACCACGCCCGCGCAGATTTGAAGTAGTAACCCAACGAAGCGGCCCTGATAAGGTCCTTCGCAAGCTCAGGATGACAGCTCCTCGCTGTTGTTCCGACTCCAAGCAAGCCCATGACCTCCATCATTCTCCTCTCCGTCTTCGGCATCCTCAACCTGTTCTTGGGCTTTCTGCGCTCGAACAAGGTGCTGCTGCCCGGCGCCATGCTGCTGCTGCTGGCCGTGTTCGGGGCCAACTATGCCGACTGGAACGTCGTGCACGCCCCCTACTTCAACAACATGCTGGTGGTGGACAACTACACGGTGGCCTTCACCGGCATCGTGCTGCTCACTACCATCCTGCTGCTGCCTTTCTCGCGCAGCTATGTAACCAGCGGCGAGCCCAACCTGGCTGAATACTACGCGCTGCTGCTCTTCTCGCTGGTAGGCGCCATCATGATGATTGGCTACGACCACCTGCTGATGCTGTTTGTGGGCATTGAAATCCTGAGCATCAGCATGTATGTGCTGGCCGGCAGCAGCAAGCGCGACTCGCGCAGCAACGAAGCTGCCCTGAAATACTTCCTGATGGGTGCGTTTGCCACAGGCATTCTGCTTTTCGGTATTGCCCTGCTCTACGGCGCTACTGGCACGTTCGCCCTCTCGCAACTTGCCACCGCCGTAGCCGCTCCCGCCAATGCCAGCCTGCAACCGATGCTCTACATCGGGATTCTGATGATGATTATTGGCATCGGCTTCAAGGTATCGGCCGCGCCGTTCCACTTCTGGACGCCCGACGTGTACGAGGGCACGCCTACCTTCTTCACCGCCTTCATGAGCACGGTGGTGAAAACAGCTGGCTTCGCGGCCTTCCTCAAGCTGCTGGCCGTGGCCCTGCCCGCCGCCCAGGGCTTCTGGATGCCGACCATTCAGGCTATGTGCGCCCTCACGCTGCTGCTTGGCAACGTTGGTGCGGCCGCTCAATCCAACACCAAGCGCATGCTGGCCTACTCCAGCGTGAGCCATGCCGGCTACCTGCTCATCGGCCTCGTAGCCAGCAAGGGCATCCTCACCGGCGATGCCGCCAGCGCCATCTTCTTCTACTCGCTGGCGTATTCTATTGCCACGGTAGCAGCCTTCGGTGTGCTGAAACTGGTGACCGACCACCGCCAAAACGACTCCTACGCCGGCCTCAACGGCCTGGGTAAGACCAACCCGCTGCTGGCGTTTGTGATGACGGTGGCCATGCTCTCACTGGCCGGCATTCCGCTCACGGGCGGCTTCTTCGGCAAGTTTTTCCTGCTGGCCGCCGCTGTGGGTCAGGGCTACATCGGCCTCGTAGTGTTTGCGGTGATTATGAGCATGGTAGGTTTGTATTACTACCTGCGCCCGCTCATTGCCATGTACATGCAGCCCGCACCCGACGATGCCACGTCCGTGCCGGTCGATGGCATCCAGGCGGTGACGCTGGTGGTACTGGCGGTGCTGACTATTGTGCTGGGCATTGCGCCGGGCTTTGTGAGTGGGATTTTGTAGCGCAATTTTCTGCTTCCCTTAGCTGCTCATGTACCGCAGTCACAATCGTAAAATCCGACTTGAGCGCACAGGTCCAGGTTACGAGTTGTTTTGGATTGCGGCCAATGCGCAGCACATTATCAACCGGGAATCGCATCATTCGCACATGATTTCCTTGTTGGAGATTGAGCAGCGTGCGTACACTGCCTATTTCATTCGCGACAGGGAGTACCAAACGCCGGAAACCCATACCCGGGTTTTGGGCTTTTTCGCATTCAAAAAACGGTACTATGTAATTGTCGCGTACACTACTGAACTCTACGGGCGGCGTTGCGTTATCGAATCATGCCACGTACTGAGTGACGTAGTTTTGCTAACTTGGTGTCGTCGCAACCCTGACCTTGTTTCTCCTTCTGATGCCACGTAATCCGAAAACTGTAGTTTCCATTCACGACCCAGCGCTGGTTGTTGTTTTCGGTCGTTCGCGCAAGAGCTACGAGCGAAACCGCGACGAACTAGTTGCGAAACTGGATGCCGCTGCTGAGCGCACCCGTGCTGCTGCAACGGCCAAAGCAGGCGTTATAAAAAAACGTGCCTTTGTCACAGCCGACGTATCTCCTGTTTATGCCGGTGCACCTCCAATGGAAACTATCCGCATTCGCGCGCCCAAAACCTCGGCAGGTTCGGAAATCACCGAAACGAAAGAATCGAGAATGTCCGCTTAGGCTCACGAACTGAGTCATTAGCTAACGGAATGTCAAACAAAATGCCCCAGCAATGTACATTGCTGGGGCATTTTGCAGTTCATAGCACAAGAAATCTATGCTTCGCATCGAACAAGTGGGTTTCATACAATGCTGGGCGCTTTGCACAACGCTGTTTGTCAGTAGCTGCGCGGCGCAACCGCCGCACGAAACCGGCAGCTTCAAACCCTCTGAGTTGGTGGAGCTGACCACGCTCGACCCCACGCTGCAACTGGATATTCGCTACGCTACCCCGCACAATTTCATGGGCCGGCCACTCTACTCGCAGGCGCGGGCCTTTTTGCAACGCCCGGCCGCCGAGGCGCTGGTGCAGGTGAATGCGGAGCTGAAGCCGCTGGGCTACTGGCTGCTGGTGTTCGACGGCTACCGGCCCTGGCGCATCACCAAGCAGATGTGGGACAGCACCCCACCGGAAAAGCACGAGTTCGTGGCCGACCCGCAGCTCGGCTCGCGCCACAACCGGGGCTGCGCCGTCGACGTGAGCCTGTGGGATATTGCCGCGAACCGGGAGGTGCCCATGCCGGGCGACTACGACGAAATGAGTTTCCGCTCTTACCCCACCTACGCGGGCGGCACGGCCGAACAACGCGAGCACCGCGACCTGCTCCGCCGCCTCATGGAAGCCCACGGCTTCACAGTGCTGCCAGCCGAATGGTGGCATTTCGACTTTAAGGGCTGGCAATCATATCGGATTCAGGATTTCCCTTTTGATAAGCTATAAAGGCATTTTAAGTCAGGCCGCGCCAACAGCGTGCCTAAATACAACCGGATGCCTGGGTGGTGCAGCATTTTGTAGGCGTTTGGCACCCGGCGGGGCCGCCGCTACGCCTTCAGGCCATACTTGTCTACCAAATGCTGGCGCTGTTCGGGAAACCATTTTACGCCGAATTTCTCGTCCAGCGCAGTTAGCCTGGCAGCTATTTCGGGGGCAGCGGGGGTGAGCTTTTTCCGCAACATGTCGGGGATGATGCGGTGGAACAGCTCGTCGAGGTATTCCTCGAAATTTTGATTAAAAAAACAGTCAATGAAGCGTAGAGTACCGTTCGTGGCGTTCCAGAACGTGTGCGGCACGCCACGCGGCCGAAAGTTCCAGCCACCGGCTTGAACCTCGTATATCTCGGTTCCAATCATCACCGTGGCCGTGCCTTCCACCACGTACATTAACTCGTCTAGGTGGTGGTGCAAATGCGGGGCGGGCCCCATCTGCTTCGGCCCTACGGCCACTTCCACGTTCGAAAACTGACCGTTGGTTTGGACGGCGTGCACCAGCGTGCGTACGTCCACGTTGCCTGGGCCAGCGGCCAGCGGGGCGCGGGGCGCGATGTAAAAAGGCGCGGCCGGCGGGTCGGTTTCGGGGCCGCTGGCCCAAACCGTGGGAGGCGCGCTTAGCATAGTTGCCCCGCCGAGCAATCCAGCAGCCAAAAAGTTTCTGCGTTCCATGTCGTTGCCATAAGTAAGTGAGGTAATGGCAACAAAACTAGGCCCCGCCCGCCGCCCGCTGGTGGTACAAAAGTGACATTCTCACCCCTCGTGCAGCCCGAACTTTCGCTCCGGCGAAGTTTGCTCGATTTCGTAGAACGCTGGGGGCGTAAAGGTGGTAAACGCTTTAAAATCCTTGGCCAGATGCTGGTAATCGCAATAGCCCGTGGCCAACGCAACGGACAGCCAGTCGGCAGTCGGCCGGTTGTTTTTTAAGCGAAAGGCCTTATCGAAGCGCACGATGCGCTGATAGGTGGTGGCGCTTACGCCGATGCGCTCTTCAAATTTCCGGATGAATTGCCGCAGGCTCAGGCAGGCTTGATTGGCCAAGGTTTCGACGGAATGGGCGGCCCCAACGCCAGCCAGGCTCATCACCGCCCTATCAATAGGTTGCGGCGAGGCCAGGGTTTTTCGAGCCAGTGACTCCAAAAAAACCTCGATAATGGCCAGCATCTCCGCCAGGTTGGTGCTATTGGCCACCCGCTCGCACACGCGTCTTACCGGTGTTCCCCACACGTCTTCGGCGTTGATAAATGTGTTGGTAAGGTGGGTAGCGGGAATGTGGAGCAGCCGGAAAAACGCACCGGGACGCAACACCACTTTGATGGCCCAAAAATCGTGGGCGCCATACCGATAAATCGGGCGGTTCAGCAGGCCACTCACCACGCACGGCGGGTATTCCCTAATATCGTCTCCCGCTAAGCTGCTGAATTTTTGGCCCTCCCGCGCATAAAAAGTCAGGCAGTGCTCAGGGCGGGGCGCGTGCAGCTTGGGCGGCGGCGTGGTTCCCTTGTCGAACACGAACCGGAACACTTGGTACTCGCGCACGCACTCCTGCAAACTAGCCCTGGGCAAAATCGTTTGCAAAGCGGCGGTTTCCATATCGTCTGGTTGCAGGCATTGTCAGCGGCGGCAATACCTCTGCGGGCCGGCACCATGCGTCAAGGTACTAACTCTTTACTGCTCTCCAATCCCGACCTTGCCGAAACTTTTGCATCGGTTTCTCCTTTTTTTGCCGTAACTCGTTTGGCTGACCTGAACCTTGCTTCTAACACTTCCTCTTTTCTGATGAGCACAACTTCCCCGAATCATTCTTTTGGCATGATTGGCCTCGGCACCATGGGCCGCAACCTGCTGCTGAACCTGGCCGACCACGGCTTCTCCGTAGCGGGCTACGACAAAGACCCCAACAAAATCGGCCTCCTGGCCAAAGAAGGCGCCGGCAAGCCCGCCGAAGGGTTTCCGGACCTGGCCGGCTTCCTGGCTAGCATCAGGACCCCGCGCGCGGTGATGATGCTGGTGCCTGCCGGCCCCATTGTGGACAGCGTGATTGCGGAGCTAGAGCCACTACTCGCCCCCGGCGATATCATCATCGACGGCGGCAACTCGCATTTCACCGACACCGAGCGGCGGGCCAAAGCGGTGGAAGCCGCTGGCTTTCACTTCTTCGGCATGGGCGTGAGCGGCGGTGAGGAAGGGGCCCGCTTTGGCCCGAGCATGATGCCCGGCGGCGATAAGCAGGCCTACGCGGTGATGCAGCCCATGTTTGAGGCCATTGCCGCGCAGGTGGATGGCCAGCCCTGCGTGACCTACATTGGCCCCGGCGCAGCCGGCCACTTCGTGAAAATGGTGCACAACGGCATCGAGTACGGCCTGATGCAGCTCATTGCCGAAACCTACGCCGTGCTGAAAACCGGCCTGGGCTTGGACAACGCCGCCATCGGCCAGGTATTCACGCAATGGAACGCGGGCCGCCTGCAGTCTTTCCTACTCGATATTACGAAGGACATTTTTGGCTTCATCGCGCCCAATACCGACCACCTGCTGCTCGACGACATCAAGGACGAAGCCCGCGCCAAGGGCACGGGCAAATGGACTTCGCAGGTAGCCATGGACCTGGAAGTACCCCTCCCGACCGTGGACACGGCTGTGGCCATGCGCGACTTATCCAAATACAAGGCCTTGCGCGGGCAACTGGCGGGCCTGTACGGCCCCGAGGCCGGCGCGCTCCCGGTGGAGCGCGAGGCGTTTTTGGCGCAGCTGGAGCAGGCGTTCTACTTCAGCATGGTCATCACCTACGCCCAAGGGATGCACCTGCTGGCCAAGGCATCTAAGGATTATTCGTATGAATTGCAGCTGGCCGAAATTGCTAAAATCTGGCGTGGCGGCTGCATCATCCGCTCGGGCTTTTTGAATGAGATTTTCAATGCCTACCAGCAAACGCCCGACCTGGCCCACCTGCTGCTGGACGGCCAGGTGCAAAAACTGGTGAACGAAGCCGTGCCCGGTGCCCGCGCCGTGGTGGCCGCCGCAGTCACAGCGGGCCTGGCCCTGCCGGCCTACGCCGCGTCGCTGAGCTACTTCGATACCTTCCGCACCGCCCGTATGCCTTCGAATTTGATTCAAGCCCAACGCGACTATTTTGGCGCGCACACCTACGAATTGATTGGCAAGGAAGGCGTATTCCATACCCAATGGACGCCCGAGCACGAGGACGCCGCCAACAAGCAAAATGCGCAAGTGGAAGAGCACGGCTCGACCAAAGAGCCGGTGAAGCCCAACAGCTAGCCTTTCGCAACTAAGAAAAGAACGTCATACAGAGCGCCGCGAAGCATCTCGCGTGCGCCGTGTGTCATCCTGAGCGCAGCGAAGGACCTTATCCTGTTAGCGCCGTTTGAATTACTGTAAATCGTTCTACGGTGAAAAGGTCCTTCGCAAGCTCAGGATGACAGACGACTTAAATTACTATCCCATGCGAGATGCTTCGCGGCGCTCTGCATGACGTTCTTTTGCCTTCTACATACCCTGCCATCATCTCTCCTTACGCCGCTCCTAACGCAATGAGTACCAAAACGACTATTCCCCCCACCGTATTCGTCATTTTTGGCGGCACCGGGGACCTGAACGCCCGCAAGCTCTCGCCGGCGCTGTATAATTTGTTCCTCGATGGCTGGCTGCCCGCGCAGTTTGCCATCATCGGCACGGGCCGCACCAAGCTCACCGACGAGGAATTCAGGGCCAAGCTGCAGGCCGATATCAACCAGTTTTCGCGCAGCGGCAAGGCCCAAAAAGATGCCTGGGAGAAATTTGCGCCCCACATATTCTACCAGGTGGCCGACGTGAAAACGCCGGCCGCTTACGAGGAATTTGGCCAGCGCATTGCCGCTTTTGAGCAGGAATGGGCCACTCCGGCCAACGTCATTTACTACCTGGCCGTGGCGCCGGAATTCTTCCCCATCATTGCCACCGGCATTGCCAAAAGCCACACCGAGGACGACCCGTCCCGCGTGCGCATTGTGATTGAAAAGCCGTTTGGGCACGATTTGAAGTCGGCGCGGGCCCTGAACCAGCTATTGGCCGAGCACTACGAGGAACGGCAGATTTACCGCATCGACCACTACCTGGGCAAGGAAACGGTGCAGAACATCATGGCCTTCCGCTTCGCCAACGCCATCATGGAGCCGCTCTGGAACCGCAACACCATCGAGCACGTCCAGATTTCGGTGACCGAGCAGTTGGGCGTGGGCGAGCGCACGGGCTATTATGACGGCTCCGGCGCTCTGCGCGACATGATTCAGAACCACCTGCTGCAGCTGCTGTGCCTGGTGGCTATGGAGCCGCCTGTGAATTTTACGGCCGATGAGGTGCGCAACCGCAAGGTGGACGTGCTGCGGGCCATGCGCCGCTTCACGCCCGAAATGGTGCGTGAGTCGGCGGTGCGCGGGCAGTACGGCCCCGGCTGGATTGAGGGCAAACAGGTGCCCGGCTACCGCGAAGAGCCCGACGCCAACCCCACGTCCAGCACCGAAACCTTCGCGGCGGTGAAGTTTTTTGTGGACAACTGGCGCTGGCAAGGGGTGCCGTTTTATGTGCGCACCGGCAAGCGTTTGCACCGCTCGGCCTCCATCATCACCATCCAGTTCAAGGACGTGCCGCACGTTATTTTCCCGGCCGAAACGGCGGAAGGCTGGCGCAAGAACCGCCTCATTATCAGCATTCAGCCCGAGATGAGCATCCGCCTGCAAGTGCAGGCCAAGCGCCCCGGCCTCGACATGATGCTGAACACTGTGGACATGGTGTTTGACTACGACGGCACCTACACCACCGAAACGCCCGAGGCCTACGAAACGCTGCTGCTCGACACCATGCTCGGCGACCAGACCCTGTTTATGCGCGGCGACCAAGTGGAAGAAGCCTGGGATTTGGTAATGCCCATCCTCACGTCCTGGCAAAACCGCCCCAGCATGAGCTTCCCCAACTATTCGGCCGACTCGTGGGGCCCGGAAGTGGCCGAAGCGCTGGTGGCCCGCGACGGCTTCCATTGGTTTACGCTGCCGCTTAACGGGAAGAAATAGCCATGCCCCAGCACGTTTTCGATTCGGTTGCCGAAGTATTGCAGCACTTGGCCGATTTCTTTGTGGAGCAGGCCCACCAGGCGGTGGCGGCGCGCGGCCGGTTTACGGTGGCCCTTTCCGGCGGCAGCTCGCCCAAAAAACTGTACGAGCTGCTGGCTTCGGGCGCCTACCGCGAGCGGGTGCCTTGGGCACAGGTCTTTTTCTTTTTCGGCGATGAGCGCGACGTACCCGCCGATGACCCACAGAGCAATTTCCTGATGGCCAAAACCGCCCTGCTCGACCCGCTGCACATTCCGTCGGCCAACGTCTTTCCGGTAAACACCCGGCTCGAACCCGAGGAGGCCGCCCAGGCCTACACCCAGGCCATCAACAACTTTTTCGGCCCGGAAGCAGCGCGCTTCGACCTGATACTGTTGGGGTTGGGTGATAATTCGCACACTGCTTCGCTGTTTCCGCACACGGCCGTGCTGCACGTTGCCACCGCCAGCGCCGAAGCCGTTTTTGTAGAAGAGCTAAACGCCGAACGCATCACGCTCACGGCTCCACTCATCAACCAGGCGCGCGCCGTGGCCTTCCTCGTCTTCGGGGCCGACAAAGCGGCGGCCGTGCGCCGTGTGCTGAAGGGCGAACGGGATATTGAGCAGTATCCGGCGCAGCTTATCGCACCCGCCGAGGGCGAGGCGCACTGGTTTTTGGACAAGGCAGCGGGAGCAGAACTGCACTAGCGCTACAAAGAAGGAACGTCATGCTGAGCGCAGCCGAAGCATCTCTACCGCAGCAGTAATTGAATTACTCTCTCGGTAGAGATGCTTCGGCTGCGCTCAGCATGAGGGGCTTTTTGGCAAACCATGTAGCCTAGGGCGATTTCGGCACCCGTGTACAGTCAGAAGCAACGGCAGTAGCGCGAACTGTGTAGTTCGCGTCCCAGAACGACAACCGAACGGCGCGGCGACGCGAACTACAAAGTTCGCGCTACTTGCTGCGACCCCGAAACCGCTTTAATCAACTGAAGCAACCGCTGAAGGCTGATTACTCGTTGTTAGAGTTGCTCCTACACTGGCAACCACAATAAAGCCAACGGCCAGCCACTGGCCCCAAAGCAGCCGCTCGCCCAGCAGCAGCCAGCCGGAAATGGCCGCCGCCACGGGCTCCAGACTCATTAGAATGCTAAACGTGCGTGTGGGCAGCGTGCGCAACGCCTGCATTTCGAGCGAGAAAGGCAGCACGCTGGAAAACAACGCAAGCAGCACGCCCAACAGCAGCAAGTGTGGCGTCAGCCCGAGCAAACTACCGCTAGCTATTCCGAACGGCAGCACCGGCAAAGCCGCAAACAGCATCCCGATGGCCACGGCTTGCTGGCCCGGCAGCACGGCCGCCGTGCGCCGACCCAGCACAATGTAAATGGCCCAGCAGCCACCGGCGGCCAGGGCAAAGGCGAGGCCCGGCAAATCGAGGCCGTGGCCGTGCCAGGGCGCAATCAGGGCGATGCCCGCTCCAGCCAGCACGGCCCACACGGCATCGGTCCAGCGGCGCGAGCCGGCCAGCGCCAAGCCCAGCGGCCCAACGAATTCAAGCGTTACGGCCAAACCCAGCGGGATGCGAGCCAGCGCGCAGTAGAACAGGAAATTCATAAGGCCCAGGGCCAGGCCGTAGGGCACCACCGCCCGCCACTGCGCCGGGCGCAACGCCCCTAGCCGCGGGCGCACCACGACCAGCAACACCAGCGCCGACAAGCCAATGCGCAGGCTGGTGGTGCCGGCCGCACCCAGCAGCGGAAACAAGCCTTTGGCAATGGCGGCCCCGCCCTGCACGCTCACAATGGAGAGCAGCACGGCGGGCACCGCCGGCAGTGAAAACCGAGCCGCATCGGGCATAAAATATCGGAAAAAGGATGACCTTATCAGGCTGAGGCGCTACGGCAGGTCGGCAAAGGTGGTCGCTGCCACTGCCGCTAAGCCGGGCCGCAGCACCTGCACTGCCTCACCTTGCACCACCACGGCAGCCCGCGCCAGGCCCAGGAACAGGCCGTGCTCTACCAGGCCGGGGATGGGTTGCAGCTGCTGCGCCAACGCCTGCGGGTCGGCAATGGCTTCGAAATGACAATCGACCAGCAGGTTACCTTGGTCGGATTGGGCCAATTCATCCGGCTTGAGCTTGTTTACCCGCACTATGGGAGCACCGCCGAGGGCGGCCACGGCATCCATCACCCAGGGTAGGGCGAAGGGCACCACTTCCAGCGGCAGCGGGAAGCGGCCCAGCTGCGCCACGGCCTTGGACGAATCGGCCACGATGAGCAAATAATCCGAAGCGGTAGCAATGACTTTCTCGCGCAGCAAAGCCCCGCCGCCCCCTTTGATGAGGCGCAGTTGGGTGTCCAACTCGTCGGCCCCGTCCACGGTTAGGTCGAAGCGCAGGCCGCGCCGGGGCTCCACCATCGGGATGCCCACGCGGCGGGCCAGCTCGTCGCTGGCTTTGGACGTGGCCGTGGCCTGAATACGCAGTCCCTCTTCGCGCACCCGCTGCCCCAGCAGCTCAATGAAAGGCGCCGCCGTGCTGCCCGTGCCCAGCCCCAGCACCATGCCATCGCGCACCCAGCCGGCAGCCGTTGCCGCCACCAATTGTTTTTCCTGAGCTAATTGTTCCTGGGTTTTCGGGCTTGACATGGGCGTGACATTGGCGTAGCCGGAGCGACCCCGCATTAAAGCTGCGGGGCCACTCCAACTTGGTTTCAGGCCCGAATTACGGGTTTGTTGACCACATACCGGCTTCTTTGATGAAGATGCGTCGGTTCAGCTTCAGCTGCGCCACGATGATTTCAGCCAAGTCCTCCGGCTGCATCACCTTCTCCGGGTTGCCGTCGGTGAGGCCGTTGCCAATGGCCAGGGGGGTGGCCACGGTGCTGGGCGTGAGGGCCGTGACGCGGATGTTGTGCTTGCGCACTTCCTGCATCAGCGCCTCGGTGAGGCCCATAAGGGCAAATTTGGAGGCGCTGTAGGCGCTGGTGCCAGCGGCGGCCCGCTGCCCGGAAGTAGAAGAAATATTGATGATGTCGCCGGTCTGGCGCGAAATCATATCAGGCAGCACGGCCCGCGTGGCGTAGTACGTGCCGAACACATTCACCTGAATGATGTGCTCCCACTGCTCCGGCTCCATCTCCAAAAACTTGGCAAAATGGCCAATGCCGGCATTGTTGATGAGAATGTCAATCGGGCCCAGGTCTTGGTGAATTTTGGCCACGGCCACGTTCACGGCCGTGCGGTCGGCCACGTCAGCCACCACTGTAGCAGCCGAGCCACCGGCCGCAATAATTTCGGCGGCCACGGCTTGCAGGTCGCTATCGGTGCGCGACAGCAGGCCTACTTGCACGCCTTCGGCCGCGAGGGCCAGGGCCACGGCCCGGCCAATGCCTTTGCCAGCACCCGTTACGAGGGCGATTTTTCCTTGCAGAGATTCCATTTGAACGCTTCGCTTAATGAAGAATGAAGAATGAAGAATGAAGAATGAAGAATGAGTATAAGGAAGATGCCCGCCTAATGTTCCGTCCTTCGGGCGTTGCGGCCAAATTCTTCATTCCTCATTCTTCATTAAGCAAAGCATATTATACCCGTCACGAAGTGGGTTGCGAATCGAGCAGGTGAAAGTGGAGGGTGAGTAAGGACGCGAGTTCGTGCCCG
>NZ_JAERQF010000022.1 GCF_016734815.1 Hymenobacter rubidus | reverse complement strand
GGGCAGTAGGGAAAGAGTGAGAAAATATACCCCTTTCCTCTACTTTTCACTGGCCTACTTCGAGGGGAAGCCTACAGCAAGACCAGAGGAATTACTATCGATAGTGCCTTTGGCAAAGTCCTCTTCATGGAAAACATTTATTTCCCTATAGCTCGTCTGATTTTCTTTTGGCTTTTAATTGCTCAATGTCAACAATATCCTTCGGCCTGCCATTTACTACTTTGTCTGCCAGCAAATCATCAAAGCTGATAAAGGGGATACTGACTTCGCCCAAAGCAGCAGCTTCTCGGTTTGCGAAAGACACTCCGAATCTTAGCGGCGCTTTCAACTCCGGCAGCAGGGCAAGCGTCAAGTCTTCAAAACTATACTTGAAAAAAGACTTTTTAGGATTCGGCGTCTGCTCTTGTTTGTATTTCGCGACATCCTGGCCAAGCTGTTCCAATGCTTTCAGTACCTTGAAGTAATTGCCATAGGTCGGATTATACCAGATATCTAAATCGACCTTATCCGCAACTACGCCATTTGAAGCAATTGAACGCCGGAAATAGCCATGTAGCGCAACCGCAATTCCGCCAACGACGAGGTAATCAACGCCGTGCTTATGGAGGACACTACAAACCGTCAGCAGGGCGCTGATTAGCTTATTGTCCATCAGAACGCTCCGCTTTCTTCTTGGCAGCTAAATCCTGCTGTAAAAGCTTGATAAATTCTTCGAGTTCTGTATACACTCTATCCCGCTCTGCTTCGGTGCGTGTATTGGGCTGAATATCCGATTTCAGCGCCTCGAAGCTTGTGTATCGTGTCAGCTTTGCCATGACTGTGCTGTTAAAGCAACGGACTAGAAGTTGATAGCCAGCGAAATGCGGCCTCCCAAGCCAACTTCCACGATTTTCTGCAAGGTGGATAGGCGCACCTCCTTTACGTTGTTCTCAATCTTGGAAATGTACGATTTAGTAGTGCCGACTTTCTCGGCTAGTTCTTCCTGGGTCAGGCCGCGCTCCAAGCGGGCCTCATGCAGCAGGGCACCGAGCTTGAAGCTTTCGAAACCTGCTTCCAACTCTTCCCGCTTGGGCGTGCCGCGCTTGCCGTAGTGCTGGTCCTTGAACTCGCTCAAGGTAGTAAGGTTATCGCTTTTCGTGCTCATATTCTTGTTTGATTTTCAGAACTTTCTCAATTTCTGCTTTCGGCGTCTTCTGGCTTTTCTTCTGGAAGCCATTCGCTAAGACGACCAGTTTGCCTTCATCGAAAAAGCAGAAGATGCGAAAAATGTCGCTGGCTAGCTGCACTCGTATTTCATACAAACCATCGGTGCCTTCCAGGTGCTTAAGATACGTTTCAGGCACCCGTTCCAGCTGTTCTACCAAGTCCAGCGTCCAGATTATTTTGGCTTGTACCTTGTCGCGCTGTTGCACGAAAAACTGATGGAAGTAGTCTTTGTAGAAAGTGACGGTTCGGTGTTTCTGACTCACTTAGCAAAACTACGAAAGTTGCCCATAAGTGCAACTTTTGCAGATTAAATAAACCTAGAACGGTCACGCTGAACGCAGTGAAGCATCTCTACTACTTCGTTGTCAAGTCGTTCAACGAGGCGGTAGAGATGCTTCACTGCGTTCAGCATGACCGTTCTATGGTAGCAAATTAGGTTCCCTCCTACCACTTCCCGACGGCCTTAGCAGCGGGCTTGGCGGTGAAATCGAAGTAGAGGGTAATTTCTTTGGCGTAGGACGGGTCTTTGCTGTAGTCGTAGTACATGTTGGTTTTGCCCATGGGGCCCATGTTTTCGGCTTTTTGCGACTTAGTGCCGATGGGCGTGATGCCGTGCATGAACGAGAGGTTGCCGCTGGGGAAGGCCGGGGCCGTGTTGTAGGGCTTGGCGGCGAAGCGGGGCGTGAAAAGGCGCAGGTACACGTCTTCCTGGTCGCAGACGATGGTGAGGGGCTGGCCGGTGGTTTGGAGCGTGAGCCAGTAGAAGTTGGAGTAGTAGCCCTTGAACTCGGGGTACTGGGGGCTCTGGGTGCCGTCGGGCTCGCCGGTGCTGGTGTTGTTGTAGGCCTTGGTCCACACGCCTAGGTTGGTGCCTTTCATGCGGTCTTTCCAGACGCGGTAGGGGCCGTCGCCGCGCCACAGGATGCCTTTTACCTCCTTTTCGGGGTAGCTTAAGCTGAGGCCGGCCAGGGCAAAATCGTAGTCTTTGGGGAAGTACTTGGCTGTCATGCGGACCCAGCCGGAGGGGTACACCGTCCATTGCAGCGACTGGTAGCGGCTGGCCTTGCCAAACTTCGCGTCGATGACCACGTTGGCGCCGTCCTGGCGCTGGGTGAGGCCTTCGAAGGCGGTTTCGCCCTCGGCCAGCACGGGGCCGTTGGTGAGCGGGATGAGGCCCTGGGCGTTGCGCACCTGGCGCAGCAGGCCGGTGCGGCGGCTAAAAGTACATGTGACGCTGTTGGCGGTGGTGGTGTAGAGCGAGTCGGTTTCGGTGAGGCTGGCGGCGCCAGGGCCGGTGGTGGGCACCAGCCGCTGCGCCACCTGCGCGGGGCGGGCGATGGGCCAGCTCCAGGTGTAGATTTCGCGGCCGCTAGGGTCGGTGGCCGTCACGTAGAGCACGTCGGCCTGCTGCCAGTCGGCGGGCAGCGCCAGCTTGAGCGGGCCGTACTCGGTGGGCGCGATGCTGGGCGCGGCGATGGTGCCGGTGCGCGTGATGGGCGTGGCAAGGCTGCCGGGTGTGGGCAGCTGGGCGAGCTTCCAGGTGAAGCGGCAGGCGCTTAGGTTGGTGTAGGTGAAGCGGTTTTGGATGCGGAAGGTGCCGTCGAAGGCGGGCGTGATTTCGCGGCGCTCGAAGAACACGGGGCTCCATACTTCCTTGATGGTGAAGTAGCTGCCTTCTTTCTCGCGGTAGGGCCCCAGGATGCCGTCGGGGCCGTGGTCGCCATCGGTGTCGAGGATGCCGCCCTTGTCGGTGCGCACCACGGCGGCGTCGGAGAAGTCCCAGAGGAAGCCGCCGGCCGAGAGCGGCTCGCGCCACATTTGCTCCCAGTAGTCTTCGAGGCCCGCGCCGTGGCCGCCGTCGTAGAGGCCGTGCAGAAACTCGGTGGGAAACACCACGTTGTGGCCGTGCAGGTGGGTGCCGTTGCCGTAGTCGTAGTTGATGTAGTGCTGGGTATCGGTGCCGCGGAACACCTGCCAGGCGTGCACCACGGGACGCTTTTGCAGGTCCATGCGGTCGAGCACGGGGTCGAGGTCGAAGTTGTGGCCACCCTCGTTGCCGTTTATCCAGCCGATGATGCTGGGATGGGTTTCGTCTTTCACTACCATTTCCTCCACGAGCTTGGTGCCGGTGGGCGTGTCGTAGTTGGCGTGCCAGCCGGCCACTTCGTCAAACACAAAGAGGCCGAGCGAGTCGCAGGCTTCCAGAAAATGGTCGTCGGGCGGGTAGTGCGACATGCGCACGGCGTTCATGTTCATGTCCTTCATCAGGTTCACATCCATCACGCTCAGTGCCGGGCTGGTAGCGCGCCCCGACGACGGCCAGAACGAATGCCGGCACACGCCCTTGAACTTGATTTTCACGCCATTGACGTAGTAGCCCTCACGCTCGCGTAGCTCCACGGTGCGGAAGCCGATGGTTTTGCTGATGGTGTGCACGTCCCTCCCCCCCTGCCGGAGCGTGAATGTGACGCGGTAGAGGTTGGGGGTTTCGGGTGTCCAAGGCTGGGGGTTGAGCACGGTGGTTTGGAGTTGCGCGGGGCTGCCCGCCGCCACGGCCGTCCGGAACTCGCCGCCGACCGGCTGCCCGGCCAGGGTATAGAGCTGGCCCACTACTTCATCGGCTGCGCCGCTGGTAGTCACGCTGGCCCGGAAGGTGCCATCGGCCCGCGCATCCACGGCGGCCCGGCTGATGTGGGCCACCGGCAGCGCCTCCAGAAACACCGGCCGAAAAATGCCGCCAAACAGCCAGAAGTCGCCCCGCCGCTCGGCGCCGTTCACCGATTCGTTGGCCGAGTGCTTGGCCACGGTGGCTTCGAGCAGGTTGGTTTTACCGTATTTCAGCAGCTTCGAGATGTCGTAGCGGAAGCGGTAGTACGAGCCCTGGTGGATGGCGCCGGCCGATTGGCCGTTGATTTTGACTTCGGTATCGGTCATGGCGCCGTCGAATACGATGTTCACGACCTTGCCCTGCCAGCCGGCTGGCACCTTAAACTGGTACTTGTAGAGGCCCTTTTCCTTGCCCCGCGCGGTGTCCTTGTCGTGCCCGTAGTTGTACTTGCCAAAGCCTTGCAACTCCCAGTTGGACGGCACCGGGATGGTGGTCCACTTGCCCGAATGGCGGCCCGCGGTGCAGTAGAACTGCCACTTCACGGTGTGGTCTTTGTCGGGGCCGGAGAGCAGCTGGGTTTCCGTGCGCTGGGCGTGGAGCTGGCTCAGCGGGAGAAGCAGGAGGGCTAGTAGGTATTTGAGCATGTTGTGCGGGCGTGGTGCCTCACCCCCCGGCCCCCTCTCCGAAAAGGAGAGGGGGAGCCTGACGACTTTTTGATAGGTTTGGAGACGTTGGGGGTTCTTATAGGCTAGCTTTTATGGCTGCCAGAGTTGTTTCGGTTTGGTTGAGGACCTGCTCATTTGAGAAGCGAAGCACGCGGCAGCCTAGCTCGGCTAGCATGGCGGAGCGGCCACTGTCGTAGTCAGCTTGGTCGGGTTCTAGGTGGCCGGAACCGTCCAGTTCTACTATCAGCCTATGCGAGAGGCACACGAAGTCCGCGATGTAGCGGTCAATGCTGTGCTGACGACGGAACTTCACTCCTAGCTGGCTGCCGCGCGACTGTCGCCACAGCTTTTCCTCAGCAGGCGTAGGCTCGTGGCGCATGCCTCTAGCTCGCGCTTTTAGCTCAAGCTTGCCATACTGCTTCTTATCAGCAGTGAAGATTTTATCCTGCGGCAAATACGGCTCGGTCGATTCCATTCAAGTAGTGGGAAGTGATATAAGCGAGCAACAAACCATGTGGTCGTGGCTCCCCCTCTCCTTTTCGGAGAGGGGGCCGGGGGGTGAGGCGCCACGTCAGGGCGTCTTCACCTCCCCCGCCGACGTCTTCAGCGACTTGAGGTAAAACACTGCCAACGGCTCCGATTCGCCGGCTTTGGGCAGGTCGTAGGCTTGGTCGGCGGGCGTGTCGGGCGTGGGGAAGTGGCGGGCGGGGCCGGTGCGGAACATCACCCGCTCGAAGGACGCTACCGGGGCGAAGAAGATGAAGGTGCTGGTCTTGCCGTTGGCCGTGATGGTGCAGGTGCGGTTGGGGGCGTCGAGGGTCACGCGCAGGTCGAGCTGCTGGCCGGCTTGGTACTTGGTCACGCCCTTGAAGCGGGCGCCGGCTTTGTAGCTGAGCGTGCCGGTGGAGTCGAAGGAAAGCTGCACGGCGGGTTGGCCCTTGGCATCCTGAAACTCGATTTGCAGCAGGCCGTGGTCGTTCTGTCCGGGCACCACCGACAGCTCGGCCACCAGTTGCTTGCTTTCGGGGATGATACGCTCGGCCTTGGCGTAATCGAACTTATCGGCATCCTTCAACACCAACGTCTTGCTGCCATCGGGCAGCTTGCCGATTTCTACCGGGGCCTGCACGAGGCTGTAGGTGTTCCATTGGTCCAGCTCCTGCCCGGCGGGTAGCTGCGCGAAAACCTCGTTGGCGTGGCTGCTGGCGGTGGCGCGCACGGGCACGGGTACCGAGGCTATCCACAGGTCCTCTTTGTTCACGCTGTAGCTCACCCACAGCTTTTTGTCGGGCGGCACGCCGTCGCCTTCCTGGATGCCGCGCACGTACTGCGGGCCGTAGCTCTTGTAATTGCCGCCGTAGCGCATGGGCGTGATTTCGCCGTGCACCAGCCAGAGGTCGGTGTAATCGAGGCCGTTTTCGCTGGTCGAAATCGCCAGCGGCCAGCGGAACTCCGAGGGGTTGTACACCGTGGCGTAGCGGCCATCGGAAGTGCGCTGACCCCAGATTTTGGCGTTGCTGTTCACGAAGTGCGGCGCCCGGATAACCGGGTTGGGCCAGGTTTTGCCGCCGTCGGGGCTGATTGTGGTGAGGGCGTGCTTCCAGAGGCCCACCACGCGCTGGCCGTCGGGCAAGTGGTAGTAGCTGAAGGCTTTGTAATCCTTCTTAATGGGAATCAAGGGGTCGTTACGGTCCTGCTCTTCCACCATCTGCTGCATCATTAGCGGGTTGGCCAGGATTTCCTCGCAGGCGGCCACGAAACCCTTGTCCTTGCTGGTGGTGTAGAAGGGATAAGTCGATTTCGACTTATCCCACGTCGCGTTATTCCGCAGGAAGTAAATGGGGCCGAATTTGCCGCCCGGCAGCACCTCGCGCACCACCCGGCCGATGCCCTGCCCGTCGTTGGGGTCGTCCTTGGCATCAAGGGTCACGCCGTAGTAGCCCAGGGTCAGCAGGCGGTTTTTCTTCGAGGTGTAAAAGCCGATGCGCTGGTGCATCACGGCCACCAGGTTCTTGGCCACTTTGCCGGGCTGGTCGGGCTTGGTGAAGCCGTCGGGCACCCGGTAGGGCGGGAAGATGACGGTGGGGTTGGTCCAGGTGTTGCCGTCCTTGCTCGTCAGCAGCAGGGTGCGGCCGGGCGGCACGTGCTCGCCCACGGGGTTGCTGAGGTACTGGTAGTAAAACTGCCCGTTCCAGTAGGCCAGCATGGGCGCGTGGTTGTAGGTCCAGCCCTCGCCGTTGGCCGCGTCGGGGTGCTCGCGGTTGGCGCGCAACACCTGCCGGGCGTGCGTGCCGATGGCCGGCCGCAGCTGGCCGTGGTGGTAGTCCACGTTGCTGAGCGTGGTGCCGGTGTAGCGGATGGTTTCGGGCGCGGTTTGGGCGTAGGTGAGGGCGGGGAGCAAGAGGATTGCAAGCGGCGCGAGTGCGCGCCTCACCCCCCGGCCCCCTCTCCGAAAAGGAGAGGGGGTGCCAGCCGAAAGTTTCGTTGAACGCACCCCCTCTCCTTTTCGGAGAGGGGGCCGGGGGGTGAGGCGCGACGTCTGCGCGGTAAAAAACTTACTCATGGTTTTCCGGTAGCTGAGGTTGCACCCGCCCTTCCTACCGGCGCGGTTTGCAACAGATTCTTGAGCGTCTTGCGCGGCACCATGAAGATGGTCCCGTGCTTGTGCCCTGTCGGCACGCTAACTTGGGCCGAAACGTCGGTGAAGTTTAGGAAGTCGCTAGTTTTGGCGGCGCCATACTTCTTCTCGCGGTAGGCATCGTAGTACACCAGCCATTGGTTGTGCGGCAACCTGGCCACGCTGGGACCTTCGGTAAAGTTGGCCGTAAATGGTTCGGATACCTTTAGGAATGGGCCGGTGGCAGTGGGGCCGAACGCCACTTTGATGTCGCGCTCAGGACGGGTGTTATCCTTTACAACTAGTACATAGTCATCGATGCCACGCCGCAGCACTTCGCAATCAATGGCGCTGAACCCAAGGTCGAGGTAAAGCTTGGTGGCCGAGAAGGTCTTAAAATCTTTGGTCGTGGTGTAATAGAGGCGGTGGTTGTTGTCCTCCTCTTCCTGGCCCTTCGGGAAGCGCAGCGGGATGGTACTGGCCCACACGATGAGAAACTGCTGCGTGGGCGGGTCGAAGAAGATTTCGGGGGCCCACACGTTCACGGTACTGGGCTCGTGGCTCATCACGTCGATAAACCGCTGCTCCGACCAATGCACCAAATCCTTCGAGCTGGCGTAGCCGAAACCCTTGTCGCCCTTCCAGCCACAGGTCCACACGAGGTGGTAGGTGCCATCCGGCCCCTGCGCGATGCTGGGGTCGCGCATGAGCTTGCTGGGGCCCACCTGCGGCGTCAGGAATGACTTGCCCGCGTCCTGCCACTTGTAGCCGTCGTAGCTGTAGAGGAAGTGCAGCCCGTCGGTCGCCGGTTCGCGAAAGGAGGTGAACATATACGCCTCTTTCGCACAGGAACTCAGCAGCGCAGCGGCGCCGAGGATAAAGAAAGCCTTGAGGGAGTTGAACACGGCGCTTTAGCTGATGGAGTCCAGAATCAGCACCCAGTCGTTGCCGTCCTTCTGCTCGCCGGGCGGGTTGAATTCCTGGGTGCCTTTATTCGGAAAGGTACCAATGGCCGTGGTTTTGCCATCGCGCGGACTGTACCACGAAGCTTTCACTTTGGCGCCGGAAATTTTGCCCATGTTCACCTTCAGGTTGCGCCCGTTGTAGGTGTAGACGAAGGCATATTTCTGACCTCGGGTGGCCATCTGGCGGTTGTACTTCTCCCCCGCTTCGCCGGCAATCAGCGACTGGTCGGGCACCCGCTCAAAGTAGGGCCGCGAGAGCATCAGCTGCTTCAAATACTGCATCTGAGCCGAACCGGGGGCGTTGATGGCCGACGACCACAGTTCCTTTGAGCCGTAGGCACTCCCCTTGTCGAAGCTGCTGTGCATCTGCATCACCGAGTTCTGCCCGTAAGTGAAGCCGAAGGCGCCCGCAAACACCGACCAATAGCCGTAGCGGCGCACGTCAGCGTCGGTCCAGCGGGGTTGGGTGATGTCGTGCAAGCCCTGCGGAATGCCTTCATAAGAGGGCTCCCCATCGAGCGAAGGCTTGGCGGGTTTCAGGGCGTAGTCGGCCTGCTGGTAGCGCCAGTTGTCTTCGCCGTAGTGGTTCTTCTCGTTCTTCGAAGTATCCTGCTCGTATCGGCGGTGGCCCGACTGGTACATGTTAAAATCGAGCCATGCCGCGTTGTGAAACCAGTCCGACGACTGCGTGCGGCCACGCGGGTGGAAGGTTTCCAAGTGGTTCGGGTCCACAGCCTTGAGCGTGGCGCCGATGGTGTTCCAGACTTTCAGCGAATCTGAACCGGCGATGTCGCCGCCGTTCAACCAGATGATATTGGGGCGGTTTTTATACCGCTCGGCCAAGAAGGTAGCGTAAGCTTTAGCTTGCGCCTGGCGCACCTTGCCTCCCTTCACATTCGTACCCCACACGGGTACCATACCCATGTAGAGCCCCTTTTTGGCCGCCAGGTCTACGATGTAATCCACGTGGTCCCAGTAGTCGTACTGCGCGGCATCGGTGGGCGAGTTGCCGGGCGTGGTGAGAGGCCGGGCCACGTTGGCGTGCGTCAGGGCTGAGTCGCCGTACACGTTGGCGATGGGCACCTGGTGCAGCATCATCACCTGAATGACGTTGAAGCCTTTCTTGCGGCGGTCTTCGAGGTAGGTTTCGGCTTCCTCACGCTTGAGCTTGCTGAAGAGCAACCAGCCAGTATCGCCCAGCCAGAAAAAGGGTTTGCCGCTGCCCGTCATCAAGTAACGGCCGTTGGGCGACACTTTGAGCGGGCCGGTGGGCTCGGCCGGGGCGAAGGCGGCGAGGATTAGCAGCAGCGCAGCAAGACAGTTCTTTATAGTCATCTAAGTGATATCAAGCAATTGAAACAGTCATGCTGAGCGAAGTCGAAGCATCTCTACCTCAATACTAAATGAGTTGCTTGCGCATTAGAGATGCTTCGACTTCGCTCAGCATGACGTTCTTTTTTTACGACTTGGCTTTCCCAGCATTCGGTCGCACGTTTTGCAGCGGCACCACGCTATTCAGGTATTCTTCGATGTTGGCGTAGCCATCCTTGTCGCGGTCCTGGGTAGCGTCGGCGGCGCTTTTGGGGTTGAGGCCGTGGGCAATTTCCCATTGGTCGGGCATGCCGTCGTTGTCGGCGTCGGCGTAGGGTTTGCCCTGGTAATTGGGGTAACCGCCCACCTGCGCCGGGTCAGTGATGATGCCGTTTTTATAGGAATCCTCGGGCAGACGGCGCTTGATGTAAGGGCTCTTCGGCGTGGGCTGGGCGTTTTTGGAGTAGGTGATTTTGCCGGTGCGCACATCTTCCACAATGCGGGCATCCACGGCATCGCGCTTAGGCAGGGTGCAGCCCGCGTTGGCCAGTACGTACTGGTAAGCCTCCTGGGCGGGCAGCACGGTGTTCATGTTGGGCAGCGTGAAGGGCTTATCGGTCCGAATTTCGGCCACAACTTTCGCGGCATCGGGCTGGTCTTCCACCTGGACGCCGCCGGCCCAGTTGTCCTGGGTCACTTTAGGGTTGCCGTCTACCACGTTGCCGGCCACGTAAGCCTTGCCGAACAGGTTCTTCGCGTCCTTGTCGCGGCCCGATTCGGGCTTGAGAATACGGTAGGCAATGGGCGCATCCTTCGGCGTGATGGGCCCGGGTTTGTAGTAGTTGTTCACGAAGTTGTACTCCGAGTGGTTGTCGCCACCATCGGCCGAGCGGTTCCACCAGTTGAACACCACGTTGTTGGCGAAGTTGAAGTCGCCGTACATGCCCACCGAGGGGTTGCGGGCGATGTTGTTGGCCCACAGGTTGCGGGTAAACAAGCTATTTAGCCCGCCGATGGTGCTGCCGAAGGCGTGGTTGTAGGTATCCAAACCCTCCGAAAAAATGGAGTTTTGAATGGTTACGTTCACCGTGGGCAGCTTGTCGGCCTTGCCGGTTTCGGGGTTGTGGTACACATGGCGGTAGATGGACATGTTCTCATCGAGCCCCCACGAGGCCGAAACGTGGTCGATGATGATGTTGCCCACCGGATTGCCGCCCAGGCCGTCGTCGCGCCGGGCCACGTCCATGGCGCCGCGGCGGAAGCGCAGGTAGCGCACCACCACGTCGTGGGTGTTAATCCAGACCGACTCGCCGGCCACGCAGATGCCGTCGCCGGGCGCCGTCTGGCCCGCGATGGTCACGTAGGGCGCCCGGATGATAATGGGGCTTTGCAGCTTGATAATGCCGGCTACATTGAATACGATGATGCGGGCGCCGCCCTGCTCCAGCGCCTCGCGCAACGAGCCGGGCCCACTATCTGCCAGGCTTTTTACCACAATCACCTTGCCGCCCTGGCCGCCGAAAACGTGTGCTCCCCCACCCTCCGCGCCGGGAAAGGCTAGGCGTGTAGACTGAGGCAAGTCGCTGGGCTTGGCGGCCCAGGGAATGAAGGGCTTGCCGGCCTTGGCCTCGGCCTGAATGATGGGCTGCGCTTTCTGCCAGGCTTCTTCCGAGCGTTTCTCGGCTTCGGCCAGGGCGGCGTCGGCTTTGGCCTGTACCTCCGGTGGGATGGTCGGATATTGGGCACGAGCGGCGGGTGCGGCGCAGGCAGAGGCAAAGAGAACAGTGAGTAAGGCGCGGCGGTGGGACATTCGTTAGATAGTTGTTTTCAGAGTGGGTTTGTCAGTTTTAGAAATCTGTCATGCTGAGCACAGTCGAAGCATGACGTTCTATATTATTGAAGTTTACTGGAGCCTATTCAGCTTGAGGCGATGGCCAGTTCGGCTGGCACTGTTACTACTTGCGCGGCATTGGTCATGCCCTTCACATCGCCGCAAAAGTGTACTTCCACGCCGATTTCGGCCAGCGCGGCGGCTTTGATGCGGCAGAGCTGGTGGGCCTTGGCCTCGTAGGGCGCGTAAACCACCTGAATATGATTGGCCTTGTGGCGGGCCATCATCTGGTCGCGGGTCACGCCGCGCAATACCGCGTGCATGATGGGCCATTCGGGGGTAGTTTCCTGCCAGCGGCGCTGGGTCTCGGCAGCGGGCAGGGCCACAGCTTCGCCCACGCCGAGGTCGCAGTGCAGCTTGCCGTCCATCACGTACACGCGGCTCCAGACAATGGAACCGGGACGGCTCACACCCTTCACGCTGCCACCGCCGAGGCGGAAGTACATGGCGGGCTGCCGCTCGCTGCTGGTGCCGGCATAGCCATCCACGAAGTGCGCGGGCGGCGCAGCCCCCGAAATCAGAAACACCCACACGAATTCTTCGCCGTCGCCGGTGTCGAACAATTCGCCCCACCGCAAGTCGTGCAGGGTGGTTTCGCCGCTCAGGCCCAGCTCATTCCAAAGGCGGTAGGTGAGCAGAGCGTCGAGGCCGGCGCATTCGTCTACTTCGTTGAAGTGCGGCAGCGCCTGTCCGGCGTACAGTTCCTGGCCGGTTTTGGAATAAACGGGCGGCCGGTCGGTGTTATTAAGCAGGCCCTCGGCCAGGTCGCTGGCCACGGTCAGGTCTTTCAGGCCTTGCTGGTACTGGATGCCGATGGTGTCGCAACCGAATTCATCCGCAATTCGCACGGCGGCAATGTACATCTTGCACTGCTCTAGCGTCTGCTTTTTGGTAAGTTGGGTGGCCTCATCGGTTCCCCAGTTGAACTTCATGCCGCGGGCCAGCAGCCAGTCGAGCACAGCCTGAGCTTCGGCTTCGGTCACGTCGCGCATGGCAGCAAACAGGCTGGCCTGGCTCAGGCGCTCCTTAAATACGCCGGTGGCGTGCAGCAGCTCATCGGGCACAATGGCGTTATACATGCCCATACAGCCCTCGTCGAACACGCCCATAATGGCCTTGTGTTCCTGAAACTTGCGGCCGAACTCGCGGCCAATCTGCTCATCGGCAGCGGGCATTGTAGCACCGGCCAGACTGCGCACATGGCGCGCATCCTGCGTCACGTAGCCGTGGTGCAGCCACTGCTTGAGGCTTTTCTCGAAGAAACTGTCGGTGAAATGCTCGCTCCAGAGCGTGTGGTACTTCACACCGGCTTTGGTGAGGCAGCCATTCAGGTTGAGCATGCCCACCAGGCCGGGCCACTGCCCGCTCCAGTTGGCCACCGTGAGGATGGGGCCTTTGTGCGTGGTGAGGCCGGCCAGCACGTGGTGCGAGTACTGCCACACGCTTTCGGCCACGATGAGCGGCTGCCAGGGGTTGATGCTGCGAAAAACCTCCATGCCCATGCGCTGCGAATCGAGGAAGCCGTGCTGTTTCGCGGGGTCGTAGGCGTGGGCGCGTTTCAGCGTCCACCCGTGGCGCTGCAGGGCGGCGGTGAGCTGTGCTTCCATGGCGGCCTGGGCAGCCCAGCAATTTTGGTTGGCGGCCAGGCGCAGGTCGCCACTGGCGAGGAGGAGCACTTCGTTGGTCGGGAATGGAGCCACGGGTGTGAACGAGAAAAAGTAGGCCGGAATCCGCCGCCCGGCCCGGCCAATGGCCCGGAGCACGCAGCGAATTCGGCAGAAAAATTTCGGAATGACTTGGTATACAAATTTGCCAGTCGATTCTCCCCTAGCCCTCCGGCTTTTTGCCCTCTTAGTGTAGGATGTTACCATCCGTTTGGCCCCGGCCAGCCCGAGCCGATTTCATCGCCATTCCGGGACTACAGCTATTCATGTCGCACCCAAGCAGCACTTTTTTCTGTCGATAAGCCCACCAGCAGGCTAGAGCAGGCAAGTACAGGAGAGTTCTGCTTTTTGAGGTCTGTAGTTTAGTGACTACTTACTGACTGAATTTATGCATTCCCATTCTGTTTTAGGCTTCTCGCACCCTGAGATAATATCCTAGAGAAGCCTTCAGCGCACGCCATTCTCTCTTATCAACGCATCTCGTCACGCTACCCTCTTCAAGCTACCCCAAACGATTTCATGACTTTACCGCCGTTTGGGCTCGCTCAAACAGTTACTTCCCCTTCCTCAATTCCCACCAACCTTCACTCCGCATGAAAGCCCATTTCCACAAAGTACCGGTTGCTCCCCAGAGCTCTTTCAGCGTCCGCCACGACCAGAAGCCGAACTTCGGCACCGTGTGGCACTATCATCCGGAGCTGGAGCTGCACTACGTTATCAAAGGCGAAGGCGTGCGCCTGATGGGCGACAACATCAGCAATTTCTCGTCGGGAGAAATCGTGCTGCTGGGCGCCAACCTGCCCCACACCTGGCGCTGCAACGAGGAGTATTTCCAGGGCAACCCGGAGAAGGAAGTAGAGGCCATTGTGATTCAGTTCTTGCCCGAGTGCCTGGGCCGCTACCTGTTCGGCCTGCCCGAGGCCTACCTCATCCCCAAGCTGTTTGAGAAAGCCAAAAGCGGCCTGCTCATCACCGGCAAGGCCAAAGCCAAACTGGCGCCGCTCATGCGCCAGGCCGTGCACGCCACCGACCTGGACCGCATCATCATCTTCCTCTCCATCCTGAAAATCCTCTCCGAAACGACGGAAACCAAAACCATTGCCTCGGAGCATCACGCCTTCAAGCAGAGCAACGAGTCGGACGTGCAGCGCATCAACAAGGTGTGCAACTACACGCTGTCGAACTATAAAAAGGAAATTACGCTGGAAGAAATTGCGTCCATCAGCAACTTGAGCGTCACGTCGTTCTGCCGCTATTTCAAGCTGATTACGAAAAAGACGTACTACGATTTCCTCATCGAAATTCGCATCAGCCAGGCTTGCCGCCAGCTCATTGAAGATAAGCTGCCCACGGAGGTAATCTGCTTCGAATGTGGGTTTAACAACGTATCAAACTTCTACCGTCACTTCAAGAAAATCACGAAGATGACGCCGCTGGAATACAAGAAAAAGTACCTGCACAGCCACAAGGAACTGGCCATGGCGGCCTAAAGAAGTAGCGCGGACTCTGAGAGTTCGCGTTGGGCCGGGCAACAAACAGCACGTCATGCTGAGCGAAGTCGAAACATCTCTACTGCAATAGTAAATAATTACTGCTGCGGTAGAGATGCTTCGGCTACGCTCAGCATGACGTTCTTTTTGAATCCTACTAGGACCTGCTACGCCACCAGTTCCAGCTGCTTGCTCAGGGTGCTGTAATCGCCGTACAGGGCCTCTACCCCAGCCCGCACGGTACCGGTAAAGTTGCCCACTTTGCGGCGCGTAAAGGTGGAAATATCAACGCCGCGCTGCTTGAGCGAGTATTTGGCCACGGTCGGGTACACGTCGTGCATCACGCCCATGTTCTTGATGAAGAAGTCCTGCACTTCTGCGACTTCGCGTTGCAGCAGGGCGTTGTCGTAGTTTTTGCAAAGCCACACAATGAGCTCCGGGAAGAAATTGCCCTGAATGCAGGATAGTCCGGCCGAGCCAGCGCGAAGCGACTCCACAGCGTGGCCCATGTAGGCATCATAAAGGCCGAAGTTGTGGCCTTCGGTGGCGGCCAGCTTGGCGCGAATCTGGTCGATGTCGAGGCAGGTGTCTTTGTGGTAGGTGACGCGGCCGGTGGCTACGAACTGGCCCAACTGCTCGGCCGTGAGCACGCGCTTGTAGGGCTCGGGGCACTCGTAGAAGCCCAGGGGCACACCGCTGGTCCATTCCAACAGGCGGTGAAAACGCTCGTTGAAAATGGCCTCGGATTCATCCTGCGCGGCCAGCAGGCCGGTGATGACGATGACGGCCTCGGTGCCGGCTTCGTACACCTGCTTCACAAAATCGGCCTGCTCGTTGAGCGGGCCGGCAAAGGTGCCGGTGGCCACCACGGGCACGGCGCCGCCCGCCACATGCACAATGTGGCGAATGCTTTGCAGCCGCTCATCGGCGCTCAGCTCAAACATCTCGCTGGAGAGGCAATTGGCGAAGAGGCCAGCGGCTCCGGCCTTTAAGTACATCTCCGTCAGTCGAGTAAGGGCCGGATAATCGATTTTCCCGTCGTTCTGAAAGGGCGTGAGCATAACGGGGATAAATCCCTTGGATGCGTTTCTCATAATAATAAGGGCTTGGGGCGGGTGAGCCGCTGGGGTTGTAAAAGGGGGCCGGCTAGTGGACGGACTGGGTTAATTCTTCTTCGGAGGCAACGGGCACGGCGCGGCGCTGGCGGAAGCGTGTGAGCAGCAGGCCCAGCAGGAATATGGTGAGCGTGCCCACTACAATGACCATGCTCTTGTGCAGCGGATTACGCAGCCCGGCCAGGGATTCGGGCAGGTTGGGCGAGAGCGTGAGCCAGATGATGACCAACACGCCGATGATGGTGGCGGTGAGGGCCTCGGCGTTGCGCGTCTGGCGGCTGATGATGCCGAGCAGGAACAGGCCCAGCATGCCCGCCGCGAAGATGCCCGAAAGCTCCCACCACACGTCGAGCACGCTTTTCACCCCAATCATGGCAATGCCCACGCCCATGCCCAGCAGGCCCACTACCACAGTACCGATGTGCAGCGTGCGCATGGTTTGCTTCACGTTGAGATTGTGCTTGAAGTAGCGCTGGTAGATGTCGACGGTGAAAACGGTGGCCGAGGAATTCATGCCTGAGCTGATGGTGCTCATGGCCGCCGACAGAATGGCCGACACGATGAGGCCAACGAAGCCGGGCGGTATTTTGGTCACCATGAAGTGCGGCATCACCTTGTCGCCGTAGTCGGCGGGTTGCAGCGCGGCGGCGACCTGGGCAATCTGGCTGACGGTGGCGTTGAGCGGCAGCTTTTCGGCGGCCACTTTTAGCTTCACGGCTTCAATCAGCTCGGGGTGCACCTGGTAGTAGGCAAACAGCGCCGAGCCAATGACGAAGAACAGCAGCGAGGCCGGCACGTAAATCAACACGCACAGCCAGATGGACTTGGCCGCCTGCTTGGCCGAGGTGGCGGTGTGGTAGCGCTGCACGTAGTTCTGGTCGACCCCGAAGTTGTTGAGGTTGATAAAAAAGCCGTAGAGCAGCACTACCCAGAAGGTGGACTGCGTAAAATCGGGCGCGAAACCGCCGAGGCTGAACTTGTGCTGCTCCTGGCCAATGGCCACGATGTGCGCGAAGCCGCCGGGCATGTTGGTCACAATCAGGTACAGAATGAGCAATGCCCCGAAGGTCTTGACTACGCCCTGCACCACTTCGGTCCAGATAACGGCCTCGATGCCGCCCAGCACCGTGTACACGATGATGCAGCTGCCCGTGACCAGCATAATCAGCTCCATCGAAAAGCCAGTGAGGGCCTGCAAGGTGAGGGCAATGCCAAAGAAGATGGACCCAATGCGGGCCAGCTGCGTGAGCAGGAAACAGGCCACCGCGTAAGTCCGCGCCCAGCTGCCAAAGCGGTGCTCCAGGTGCGTGTAGGCCGATATTTCGCCGGTGCTGCGGTAGAACGGCACGAAGTAGCGCGTGGCCACCCAGGCCGCCAGCGGCATAGAGATACTGAAAACGAAGGCGTTCCAGTTGGTACCAAAGGCTTTGCCCGGCACGCCCAGGAAGGTATTGCTACTCAAGAAAGTAGCGTAGATGGACATGCCAATGGCCCAGCCAGGAATCAGGCCGGAGGCGCTGGAATACTGCTCGGCGCTGTCGTTTTTTCGGGCAAACCAGGCGCCCACGGCAATCATGGCCGCCAGGTACACGGCAATGATGACCAGGTCAAGAACTCGCAAATTGCTCATGAGGCCATATTACCAAATTGCCGCGACATAAGGCCGCAAACCGGGCTAGTCGTACCAATAGCAAATTTACCGACAGGCGCAGCGGAGCCCGTATAGCTTGTTAGCTTCCTATTGTAACATCTTAGCGTGGCGGCTACTGCACGTCGAGGCCCGAAACGCTGAGGCCCGCGGCATCGGTGGCAGTGAGTTTCACCCGGTAGCTGCCCGCGTTTATCATGGAGCCGGTGGAAGTAGCCAGGTAGTTCCACTTGCCGGGCTTGGAGGGCACCAGCTCTACGTTTTCCGCTTTGAGGACGGTGCCATCGGCCAGGGACACGGTGAGTTTGGCTGTGAGCGTTTTAGGCAACGGGTTGGCGTAGCGAAAAGTAAGCGAATACGTATCGGCCACCCCTACTTGAATGGTCCACTCGAGGGCGCTCCCATTGGGCTCTTTAAAGGTGAGGCTTTCTTTGGCGTTGACCTGCTCTCTTACCAGGCCGGGACCACTCAGCCGGGCGGTGGCCGGCTTGTAGCGCATAATGGCCTTGAGGTCGTAGGCGGGCTCGATGGTGCTGGCCCGGTTGGCGGCCACCAGGTAGGGTAAGATGTTAGAACCCGCGCCATCTGGACCGAGGCTAACGGCCGCGCCGGCGGGGAAGCGACGGCGAAAGACGCGGAAAAAGTGCGCGCCGGCGGCATCGGCCGTTGTGAGGGTGGTTTTGGTGTCCTCGTATTCCATCAGCCAAGTGGGGCGCGTGGTTTGCCTGGCATCCAAGGCGATGTAAACATCAGCGGCAGTGCTGACGGTGAAACCGGCTCTCTTTCCAACGTGGGCCGGCCCGCGCAGCCACTCGGCCCCAAAAAGCACCGGTGGAAGGCTGCTGAAGCTCATCTGCGAACTGGCGTATGCCGGAACGCCGGTATCGAGCCAGGTTTGAGCCGACCATGGGCTGGCAGACGTGGCGTCATTGCCCCACAGGCTGCTGATGACGGGCAGCGACGCTGGCGCCGGCCGGGCACCGGCCTCAGTGCTGGCAATGGCAATGGCCGAAATCAGGGCCTGGCCCGAGGCAATCGAGGGAAAAGAGATAACCAACTGACCGCCTGTCACGCGGGCTTTCACAGTCTTTTTCAGGGCCACATCGTGGCCAACCTCTTTCCAGATATCGAGGTTTTTGAGTACGGTTTCGCCGTTGATGGCCACGTCGAAAACCCGCCAGCTGGTGCAGTCCATACTGCCCCCGGTGCCTAGCCAGGGCTCGGCAAAGTACAGCTCCACCAGATACTCGCCATCAGGCACAGGAAAAGTGTAGCGCAGCTTCTCGCGGCCGTAGCGGAAGCTTTGAAAAAGCGGCCAGTCGCGCGTTCCCGCAATGGGGTCGTGGGTGCGGCGCTGGCTGGCGAAGAAGGGCGAGAGGCCGGGAAAGTCCTGGGTCCAGGATTCTGAGCCCCAGGTTTTGGAGTCGGTGCGGGGCTGGTCGGCCTGCCAGGTGCTGCCGTGCTGGTCCTGATAGGCGGGGCCGCCGCAGTTCACGCGGTAGAGGTAGTTGAGTCCCGGCTGCGGCTGGGTGATAGGTTGGGCATCGGCCAGGAATTTGTCAAAGTTCGGCGCTTTCGGCAAGTGATGCAGCACGATATAATCCTTCGCTACCGCCCTGCCGGCCACGTAGCCCACGGCATAGAGCACGTTGTATTTAATATCGACGCCATCCCACTGAAAATGCGTCCCAATGCCGCCGGTGCGAGCTTTACGCCCCAGCGAAGCGGCGTTCACATCGTTGAACAGCTCGACTTCGTCGCAGTTGGAGTAGACCGTGATGCTGTCTTTGCGGCCCGGTGTCAGCCAGCGGTCGGGCCAGGTGTGGGAGGCGAGGTAGACCATGGGCTCCCGGTCCTTGGGCGCGTAGTTGGCCCGAAACATATAAAACGCGTCCGTGGGCTCTTCCCAGGGCGTGAGCAGGCCTTTGTAGTTCACAGGGCCGATGCGGTCGAGTTCGCGCTGGCCTTCGCCGCCCTGCACCCGGCCGGGGTTGTCGTGCGAGGTCAGGAGCCAGAAAAAGTGGCCGGCGGTCTGGTCTTTGGCCGTCTCGGCGAGGCGCACTTTCTGCTCCATAAGCTGGGCAAACCGGTCTTCGCTGAACGGGCCGCCGTTGAGCACGGGCGGGCCTTCGGTGTGCAGGTCGAGGGTGCGCCAGGCACCGTACTCGCCGATGAGAACCTGGCGTTGCACGTCGGCGGCGTAGGTGGCGGGGTCGCCGCCGTAGGTGCCGGTCCAGTTTTGGGGCACGTCCCAGTCGGTGCCCTGGCCGCCGTTGCAGGTCGTGATTTTGCGTTCGCGGGAGGCCGTGGGGTCGAGCTGGCGGATGAGGGCGCTGCATTCGCGGGCAAAATCGGCCGGCAGGGTGCTTTCGTTTTCGAGGCCCCAGAGTACCACCGAGGGGCTGTTGCGGCGCTCCTTCACCCAATCGATGAGCAGGGTTTTAAAGTTCTGACGGAAGGACGGCGTGTCGTACCACACGTGCGCGGCCAGCTGCGGCCACCACAGCAGCCCCAGCGAATCCCAGTTGGCCTGGTAGCGTAGGTTGTGCGGCTGGTGGGCGTCGCGGAAAGCGTTAAAGCCAGCAGCCTTCACCAGCTGCACGCGGGTCCGAATCTGGGTGTCGCTGAAGGCGTGGCTCTGGCCCAGCAGGTGCTCATACTCAGCAATGCCGTTGATGAAAACCGGCTTCCCATTCAGCAAAAACTGCTTTTGACTAGCAGCGGCCCGACCAATTGGCCAGCTTACCCAGCGAATGCCGTAGGGCGTTTCCAGCTCGTCAATCAACTTTCCTTTGGCCCTGATTCTGGTGACCAACCGATACAAATACGGGTCGGCCAATGACCACAGGTGTGGCTGCTTAAGTACCGGCAACTGCTGATGAAGCTGCATGGCAGCACCCGCCGCCAGCTTTTGCTTCGTGCGGCTTTCGGCGACGCTCCTCCCCTGCCGGTCCACCAATTGGCTGGTGATGGTCAGGGTTTGTGCGGCAGCGCCGTAGTTTTTCACCTCCGTGTCGACATTTAGCTTGGCGGCCTGGGCCGATACCGAGGAATCGGCCCAGATGTGAACGCCGAAAGGCTCTACCCGCACCGGATTGGTGACAACCAACGCCACCGGCCGAAAAATGCCCATCGGCTGCGAGCCTTCCGAGAAGCCTCGCTCTTCGGAACAGCCGCCGCACACCCAGGGCAAATCCTGGATGTTGGCGGGGTGGTCGGCGCGCACGGCCAGCACATTGGGTTGGCCGGCGGGTTTGAGGGCGTTGGTAACATCGAGCGTGAAGGTGGTACGCCCGCCGGCGTGGTAGCCCACCTTTTGGTCGTTCAGCCAGACGGTGGCGTAGGAGCCTACACCCTCAAAAAACAGGAAATAACGGGAGTGGCTTTTGGCGGCTGGCGTGGGAAATATTTTGCGGTACCAGGCGTAGCCGTGGCGGTTGCCGTGGCGCTGGCGGCGGTAGCCTTCGTAGGCATCCCAGTTGTGGGGCACGGCCACGGTTTGCCAGGTTTGGTCGTTGAAATCGGAGCGTTCGAAACTGGGGTACGCCTGTTGGTTGTGGTCGTCGGCGGCAGTGCGCCAATTGTTCAGTAGCGGGATGGTGGTGCGCGGCGTTTGGGCGTGGGCAGTGAGGGTGAGAAAAAGCAGGAACAGAATTCGTTCAACGTGGCGCCTCACCCCCCGGCCCCCTCTCCGAAAAGGAGAGGGGGAGACGGACGACTGCGGAAGAATAAGGCGCAATATGTTATTCATTTTTGATTGACTGTTTGACGTCTGGCACCCCCTCTCCTTTTCGGAGAGGGGGCCAGGGGGTGAGGCGCCATGTCAGCGCAACTCTCCATTCAGTTTATAAACGCCGCCCGCTTTCGTCGCAAAACGCGCCTCTTTCACACCATACTTCACCACACACTCCCGCCCGGTTTCCGACTTGATTTCCGCAGTTTGCAGCTTACCCTGCGCCCACTTCATGTCCACCACGAAGCCACCCCGGGCCCGCAAGCCCCGCACGCTGCCGGTGGCCCACGCAGTAGGCAGCGCAGGGAGCAAATCGAGCGCGCCCGCCTGGCTTTGGAGCAGCATTTCGGCCATGCCGGCCGCGCCGCCAAAATTGCCGTCAATCTGAAACGGCGGGTGGGCGTCGAACAAATTGTGATAGACGCCACCCTGCTCAGCCCCGGTTCCGTTTTCGGCAGGCGAGAGCAGCTTTTCGAGGATGCGCAGCGCGTGGTTACCGTCGCGGAAACGAGCCCAGAGGTTGACTTTCCAAGCCAAGCTCCAACCGGTGCCCTCGTCGCCGCGCAGCAGCAACGACCTGCGGGCCGCCCGCATGAAAGTCCCCGTGGTATCACCGCCAATATCAGTGCCCGGGAATACCCCCCAGAGGTGCGAAACGTGGCGGTGCGTGTCGGTGGGGTCGTCCTTGTCTTCGAGCCACTCCTGTAGCTGGCCGTTTTTACCGATTTGGTTGGGGGCCAGTTGGGCTGCTTTGGTTGCTAATTCCTGCTGCAATTCGGTATCCACACCCAGGGATTTGGCCGCAGCGCTGGTGGTTTTGAACAGCTCCCGAATAATCTGGTGGTCCATCGTGGGGCCGGCCACCAGTCCGCCGTGCTCGGGCGAGTTCGACGGCGTGCTGATAAGCCAGCCCGTGCGCGGGTCTTTCACCAAAAAGGCCGCGTAAAACCGGGCCGCTTCTTTCAGCACCGGGTACTGCTGGCGCAGGAATTCCCGGTCCTGCGTGAACTGGTAGTGCTCCCAAATGGGCTGGCACAGCCAGGCCGCGCCCGTCACCCAAATGCCGTGGTTGGCGGCGTTGATGGGTGCGGTGCCCGCCCAGATGTCGGTGTTGTGGTGCAACACCCAGCCGGGGGCGTTGTAGTTCGCTTTGGCGGTGGTTTGGCCGGTTTGGGCGAGCTGGTCGATGAAGCTGAACAGCGGCGTGGCGCAGGCCGATAAGTTCAGCACCTCAGCCGGCCAGTAGTTCATTTCCAGGTTGATGTTGGTGGTGAACTTGCTGCCCCAGGAGGGCGTCAGCGACTCATTCCAGATGCCCTGCAAATTGGCCGGTGGTCCACCTGCCCGCGACGACGAAATCAGCAGATACCGCCCGTATTGCAGGTACAGTGCCAGCAATGCCGGGTCGGCAGCGGGGCTGAACTGCTGGATGCGCTTGTCCGTGGGCAGTTGTTCGTTTGGGGTGTGGCCCAGGTCGATGGCAAACGTGTTGAACAGCTTTTGATAATCCTGAATGTGCTCGGTTTTGAGCGCGGCAAAGGGCTTGCCCTGGCTTTTACTGGCGGCCTGTTTTGCCAGTTGTTCGGGCGCCGCCGTGGCATCCTGGTAGCTTTTGAAATTGGTAGCGGCCGTCAGGCAAAGAGTGGCTTCGTCGGCATGCTCGACTTGAATCTGGTTGTTGGTCACGGTCACCTTGCCGCCTTGCGTCGTCACCCGCAGGTAGCTCACGCCGCGTAGCACGCCGTCGCGCACCTGCACCGCCAGGGCCAGGGTGTGGTCGTCTACGCGGTAGGTTTTGTGGCTGTCGTGCGGGCTTGTGAACCGAGCTTTGAATGAGATTTTACCCTTCGCCGAAGCCCCCAGCTGGCAAAAAATGCCGCTTGCCGGCGCACTGGCGAAATATTCGCGGGTGAAAGCCACGCCGCCCTGCCGGTAGGCAGTGCGGGCCAGCGCCCGGCGGATATCCAGCTCGCGTCGATACTCCGCCACCGGCCCGGTTTGCGGGAAATCCAGCAGCACATCGCCAAATGGCTGGTACGAAGCCTGGTAGCTGGGCGCCAGCGGCGGCTTCGCATCCTGCACCCAATACTGCCACTTTGGGTCGAGGGGTACGCCCGTTTCGGGGGCCGCGCCTTCGGGGTAGGCCACGAAAACCGGCTGCTTTTCCTTCACTCCAATCAGCCCACCTTTATCGAAGTAGTTGATAACCTGAATAGCCACCTCGTTGCGGCCCGGCCGGAGCGCGGCGGCCGGCACACGGTAGCGCCGCTTCTTGCTGATGCCTTCGTCGGTGCCAATCTGCTGGCCGTTCACAAACGTCACGTCCACGTCGCGGATGCGGCCCAGGCTCAGGGTGAGGTCTTTGCCGGCCCAGGCAGCTGGCAGCTCGAAGGTGGTTTTGAGCCAGACGGCGCCGTCCAGTCCCTCCAGGCCGGCGGCCTCCCAGCCATTGGGCGTGGGAATGGCCAGCGGCTTCCAGCCGGGGCTAGCCGAGGCCTGGCCCACGTTCACAGCCCGAACCTTCTGCAACCAGGCGGCCTTTTCGGCTTCGTAGGTTTCCTCGTGGTCCTTCAGGCCCATGAAATGCTGCTCGGCCAAGGCCTCGGCTTCGGCTTGTTTGCCTTCAGCCAGAAGCTGCCGGATTTGGGGCAGGTACTGCGCCGCCCCGGGCCGGGCGTAGGCCCGCGGCCGGCCGGTCCAGAGCGTGGCTTCGTTAAACTGAATGTGCTCCTGCCCCACCCCGCCGAACACCATGCCACCCAGCCGGCCGTTGCCGAGGGGCAGCGCATCGGTCCACTTCGCGGCCGGCTGCGCGTAGTGGAGGGTCAGCGGCTGCTGGGCGGCGGCTGGTACCGTAGCGAGGCAAAGCAGGAATAGAAGTCGCAGACAATTCATAAGGCAATCAAAAGAACGTCATGCGGAGCGGAGCCGAAGCATCTCTCCCGCACAACTAACCCAATGGAAGCAACGAAGCGGGAGAGATGCTTCGGCTCCGCTCCGCATGACCGTTTAGGCTTAGGCATAATGTGATTACGGCCCAACCACCCGCTCTTTCACATCGGCATCCTGGCTCACGGGCGTTTTCACGTATTTCAAATTGTTGTTTTGCAGGCCGATGCTGCGCGTATTGGCGCCTTTCAACATGAGGAAGGTCTCGGTACCGGCGGCGGGAAAGCAGTTGTACACGAAGGCATCGACGGTGTTATTCAATTCCAGCAGCGACGCCGCGGCTACCGGTCGGGCGCTGCGGATGCCATCGAGCCAGATTTGCTGCACGTTTTCGACGCGCACACTCGGGCCAATGGCCGTGTTCACCTCCACATTGTGAAAGGCGATGTTGCGCGCCTCTCTCACCGTGAAGCCCTGTTTTGCGTCGAAATTGCAATTGCTGAAGGTCACGTTTTCGATAGGCATTTCGCTCAGGCCGTTCAGCAGGCCGGCCTGGCTGCCCTCGGCCGTGATGTTGCTGAAATGGATGTTGCGGAAGCGCGGCGTGCGCTCCGACACCGGCTCGGGCGTGGACTTGGCATATTGCATATCAAGCACAATCATCTGCTCGCGGATGTTCTTCATCACGATGTTATCTACCCGAATGTCCTCGACCACGCCGCCGCGCCCGCGGGCCGTTTTAATGCGAATGCCGCGGTCGGTGCCATCGAACACGCAGTTCGAAATCACAATTTTCTTCACCCCGCCCGACATCTCCGAGCCGATGACCACGCCGCCGTGCCCGGCCAGCATGGTGCAGTTGGTGATGGTGTAGTTTTCGGCCGGCACGTTCATCTTCCGGCCGGCCTGGTCCTTGCCCGATTTGATGGTGATGCAATCGTCGCCCACGCTGATGTGGCAGTTCGAAATGTGCACGTAGCGGCACGATTCAGGGTTGATGCCGTCGGTATTGGGCGACTTCGGGTTGTTGATGGTAACGCCCGCAATGGTCACGTTCTCGCAGAATTCCGGGTTCACCGTCCAGAATGGCGAGTTGCGGATGGTAATGCCTTCGATGTGCACATTCTTGCAAAACATGGGCTGAATGAACGGCGGACGCAGAAATGCCCGGTCAATCACGCCGCCCGCTTCGTCGGGCTTGAGAATATTGGCGTTGAGCCGCTTGAACTCCTGCTGCCACTTCGAGTCCTGGCTTTTGCGCGACTGGCCTTCGGCGTAGTCCCACCATTTTTTGCCCTGCCCGTCGATGATGCCGCGACCTTTGATGGTGATGTTCTCAGCCTTGTAGGCGTAGAACAAGGGCGAAAAGCTGGTCACGTCGATGCCCTCATAGCGCGAAGGCACCATGGGCAGGTAGTCGTCGAAATTGTCGCTGAAATACAGGATGGCCCCCGCTCCTATCTCAATGGTGATATTGCTTTTGAGGTGAATGGGGCCGGTGCGGTAGCGGCCCGCGGGGAAGTACACCGTGCCGCCTCCAGCCTTGGCGGCCGCGTCGATGGCCTTGGCAATGGCGGCCGTGGCCAGCTTCGTGCTGTCGTTTTTCGCGCCGTATTTCAGGACGTTGTAATAATCCTGGGCATGGGCGGCCGAAACGTTTAGGAGCAGGAAAAAGGCGAATAGAAAGTACTTCATTCTTGGTACTATTTAGAACGTCATGCTGATAAGAACGTCATGCTGAGCGCAGCCGAAGCATCTCTACCGCTTCGTTGCATCGATTGATTTACTCTTGAGGTAGAGATGCTTCGACAAGCTCAGCATGACCGTTCTGTAGTTGACGTTCTTTTTTATTCCTGTATTATCCGGGCCTGTATTAGCCGGAAGCTTGGCCGTCACCCGCTTCAATTCACTGGCGCGGCCAATCTCCTTGCCATCGGCGAAGATGCGCAGGCCTTGGCCCCGGCCGTATTTCTGGCCGGTCTTGTCCCAAATCACGGAAATCATCCGGCCGTGGTAGCGCACCTGGTCGAGGGCAAACCAGTCCCACTTCCCGGTGGGCACCAGCGGAAAAACCTCGACCACGTTATCCGGGCGCGGCTTCAAGCCCACGAGGCCGGTTATCACCAAATCGGCGAAGCCGGAATGGTTGTAATAGCTGCTGCGGGGGTTGTCGCCTTTCAGCCATTCGCCGTTCTTTTCATCCTGATATTCGCCCAGGTAGGGCACGCCGTTTTTCTGGTGCGAGAGGGCGTATTTGCGCAGCTCGTCGTAGTAGACCTGGGCGCTCATGCCGTCGTGGTGCTTATACTGGGTGAGCAGGTTGGCGAGGCCTTTTAGGGTTTGGGTGGTGGCGTAGGGCCACACCGCGCCGTCCCACTCGCAGCCGTGGCCCGAGCCGTGGGTGCGGAAGCCGGGCGCGCGCCGCTCGGCCGTAGTCAGGCCCCAGGGCGCCTTGAATCCTTGCTCATCAGTCAGTTGCTCCCACTGCTTGGCATACTCGGCCTTGTCGGCGGGCAGGGAGAAATACCAGGGAATGTAGCCCAGTTCCTCCCGCGCCTCGCAGAGGCCGCCCTTGGCGTATTGCACTTTAAAAAAACTGGCCTTCGGGTCCCAAAGCGTCTTTTGCATATCGGTGCGGAGCTGCTTGGCTTTGGCGGTGTACTTGCGTTCGAGACTGTCGTTTTTGGTCAGCTTCGCCATCGCGGCCAGCGCCTTTGCGTTGCCGTACATGTAGCTGTTGATAGTGGGGCGCACGTTCTGCTCCTTGCGCCCGCCGCTGATGGATTCCTCCATCGCATCTTTCACGTCGTACTGCCAAAACAGGCCGCTGGGCAGCCGGCGCTCCTTTTCCCACTGCCGGTAGTCGGCGTTGAGCGCGGGCAGCAGCTCCCGCACAAAGCCCTGGTTGTTATTTACTTCGTACAGGCTGTACACCGCATCGGACAGCCAGCTGCTGAAGCTGTGCAGCTTGGCATTCACCTGCGGCTGCTTGGCCGTCAGCCAGAATTTGGTGTATTGGTCGATGTACTGCGGGTCGTGCAGCCACCGGCCCTCGTTGAGGTGGTGCCCCAGCGCGCTGCTGATGGTGTTGTAGGGCCCGGCGTGCTTCATCGGCGTGATGAATTCCGTGAACACATAGCCGTCTGGCGTCTGCTTCAGGTGCTTGCGGAAGGTCCACCAGCGGTAGTAGTACGTCTCCTGAATGGCCGAATCGGGACACTCAAACAGCGGCACCTGCTGGGCCAGCCAGTCGGCCGCCTGAGCGTTGGGCACAAGGTTGATAACGTCCTCCTTATCCAGCGCATTGAAGCGGGCCACGCTGGCGCGCAAGTGCTCGGTGGTGAGCACCGGCGTGGGTTGCTGGGCAGCGGCCGGAGCAGTGCCGAGCAGGCCGAGGGAAAGAAGCAGATGGGTAGGTTTCATAGCTTTTAACAGGTGCTAATGGGGCGCCTCACCCCCGGCCCGAGAGGGGGACTAGTCTTAGCTCTAGCTTATAGACTAGCTCTTATTTTTCGGGTGGCTCCCCTTCCTCCTTTCGAAGAGGGGGCCGGGGGGTGAGGCGCCCCGCCAGAACGCTCTGGATTACTCAAACAACCAATCGATTTCACGGCCCGGTGCCACCGTGCTGCCCAAGCCGGCATTGTAGGTCGGCACAGGTTGCGCGGCATCAACAAACCCCAGAATCAGACAAGCGCCGCGGGCCAGGTTCAGCGTGTGGGTGCCGGCTTTGAAGGAATAAGCATGAACATTCACGGGCGGCATTCCGGGGATGGTCAGGGCGTTGGTAATCTTGCTGTCGGCCTGGCCGTAGTCGTTGGCGCTGGCATCTATTTCTAGCGTAGGAATGGGCAGGAAGCGCGGGCTTTTCTGATTAAAAAATCCGACTATTACCTGCACCGGCTTTTTGGTAGAAAACCGAATTTCGGTGCCTTGCGCTATCTGCTGCGCCTTGCTGAATTGAATGCCCTGCAGCCCCGCCAGCTCTGGCGCGAAAGCCGTAATCTGCGCCGTAGTATCAGCAAAAGCCGGCTGGCCCAACGCGACCCACAAGGGCTTTGGCTTCTTGTTCAGCACGACTACCGGAGCATTTAGAAGGACCTCTTTTTTCTGCGTCGCTACACTGCTTTTCGTGTTTTTCAGCGAGTCGATGTTGTGCTGAAAATCGGCCAGCTCCTTGCGGTACACCGGCAGCATTTCCGCCCAGGTTTTGTAGGTGCCATCCACGCCGCGCATGGGGATTTTGCGCTGGGCGGTTTGCATGCTGTTGGCGTAGAGGTAGCTGTCCTTGGTGAGGTCGACCAGCTTCTGCCAGTGCGCCACGCTGCTTTGCAACAGGGGCACGGCGGCTACTAAGTCCTGCACGTTGTGCGAGTACTTGTATCGCAACACCTGCAGCGCCGCCCGCGCCTTTTCGGCGTAAAAATTGGCCAGTGCATCTTGGCAGTACATGTCGTTTTTGACGCGGGCAAACTCTGCCTGATTTTGCTTGATGGCCGGCGCCGCGCGCTCAATGGCCGCCACGGCTTTTTTGCCGTGTTCCACCACCTCGTTGGCTACCTGCGGCGGCGTTTCGCCAATATGCTTCTCCCCTTTCGCCTCCTTCTCGGCGTATTCGATAATCATCTCACCCTCCGGCGATTCCGATTCATAAAGCAGGGTAAACAGCCCGTAGCGCTTGGGGTCGATGAGCTGGTTCATCAGCATGCCAAGGGTGAGCGTCTGCCGGTTGCCGTCGGTGATGCCGTAGCGGCGCAGCAGCTTGGGCTCTATTTCGCCGGCTTCCTCGTAAGCCGTTAGAATCTGCTGGCCGGCCTGCTCGTCGCAGCCAAATTGCGCGGCCAGTTTCTGGCTCCAGTAGCTGACTTCGGCCGGGCGCGGACGGTTGGCGCGCCAGGCGTAGCGGGCCCATTCGGCATACCAAAGCCAGTCGCGGTCGACTTGCAGCTGGCGCCCGGCCACGTTGTCGGCGGTGTAGGGCCAGTCCCAGTACGACGACTCGGGGTACAAGTGCAAGCCATTGGCGCCGTAAGTGTTGTGCATGGCCAGCACCGATTTCTGGATAAAATCGGCCGAGCCGTAGCGGAACGGTTCCAGGTTAGCCAGAATATGTACGTTTTCGATGTGCACCGAATTCATGCCGCTCAGCTTGCGGTGCAGCTCGGCCCAGGAGCCGCGCGGGGTGTAAGTGGTGAGGGCCTCGCCGTTAAATTTGGCTTCGGTGTAGAGGTTTTTGTAGAGCGGCAGCGCGGCGGTTATCACACGGGGCGCGTCGGTGTCGTGGGCGCGCAGCACGATGGGCGGCAGCTCGGTGGTGCCAGTGGCCTTCAGGCCATCAAGCACGCCGGGAATGATGGTTTTCGTGAACCAGTCCACGTCGTCCTGGCCGGCGCCTTCCATGGCTTCGCCGAGCGCCACCATCAGGCCCACGTTGGGGTATTTCTCCACAAAGGCGGCGATGGATTTGCGCGTGTAATCGGCAATGAGCGGCACGATGGGCCGGGCCCGGTCCTGGGTTTTGATGTTGTGGTGCTCGGCGAACGGTTTGGATACGATGATGTTATAAAACATCTGAATCACCCAAATGCCGCGCTTGTCGGCTTCTTCGGTCAGGAAGCGGTACAGTTCCTCGTTCTTCTTGAAGGTAGCATCGTCGACCTCCACGGCGTAGGGATAATCCTTCAGCCGTACCAGCGAGGCGAAGGGGTGGCCGTTCCAGAGGTACAGTGAATTGTAGCGGTTGGCCGCCATCATGTCGAGGTACTTAATCCAGAGCGACTTATTGTAGAACCAGGGGAAGGTTTCGGGCGTGTACGGGTACTCGTACACGTTGCGGCCGGGCAGGTAGGTGGGTTTCTGCACGCCGATGCAGGTGCCGCGCAGCACCATTTCGGGCTGGTCGGTGAGGTGCAGGTTGTCGCTGAGCTTGCCGTGGCTTATGACCTGCTCGGCTAGTTCCAGGCAGCCGTAGAGGGCGCCGGAGTTATCGGCGCCGCTGATGAGGATGACGTCGCCTTTGGCCGAAGAAATGGCGAAGCCTTCCTTGCCGGGCGCTTTCTCGGCTCCAATGCGCAAGGCTGAAGCGGCTTGTTGCACCAGCGCATCTTTGGCCTGGCCCACCACAATCAGGCCTTGGGTTTTCGGAAGTTTATCGGCCTGCTGCACCTGTACTTGGTAGCCGGCAGCGCGGAGAGCAGTAGCCAGCCGGCTAGCACCGTATTGCAGGCGCGGGTGGGCCGTCTTGGGCAGGAGAATGGTGCGGGATTGCGCAGCAGTTGCGCTGCCACGCCGGGCTATCGGTTTCGCAGCATTCCGTGCTTGGCTTTCTGGAGCAACTTCCGTGGCAACAGCTACCTGAGTTATGCCCAACAGCAGGCCACTTAGCAGGAAGGCACGAACAACCAGATGATTCCAACAAGACCAGAGCCCTCGAAATCCGTTTACAGAGGAAGTAAAATCGACGAATGTCATCAGGTCAAAATTATTGACCATCGGCCCGGAGGATGTGTACCATTTTCGCCGGCTGTTATAGCATGTTGCCATTGCAAAAACCACCTTTTCACAATCAATAAAGTCAGTGCGTTCGGGGCTTTTGGCCCTTGCGTCATCGTCGAAGGTGAGGCATTACAAACCGTTCAACGGTTGCAGGCGCGATGGCCATTTTGCGGCACTGCAGCGGGCCCAATCAGTAGTTAAATACAGCTTTTGCTTTATTTATCAATTGCTAACCGGGCGGCGCATCATTCAGTGGGCGGCGTATTGTGATGGAGAAAGGGAAGACATGGTGAGCATTTACTTAGTGAAACCGGGCGGCAACTAAAGCAAAAAGGAAGCTATGCTAACATCCTACACAGGGTCGAGAAAATGGTATAGGTGCCCGCTTGCTTTGTCCTGTTATTTCGCTTTGGTAAAACCACCCACCCCGCTCATGAAAAGAAACGTTGCCACGCTTGGCGTTTTCGCCCTCGCTTTGTCGGCCCAATTCCGCGCCCAGGCCCAGTACCCAAAGATTCCGCAGGACGTGCAGAAGGCCAGCGACGCGATGATGGATGCTGCCCGCCGCCAGTCCGACATCGCCTGGAACAAGGCCTACCCCATCATTCAGAAGGAGCAGCGCGAAGGCAAACCCTACATTCCGTGGGCGGCCCGGCCGATTGATTTGCCGCAGGCCAGCATCCCGGCGTTTCCGGGGGCCGAAGGCGGCGGAGCCTACACGTTTGGCGGGCGCGGCGGCCGGGTGATTGTGGTAACGAACCTGGCCGACAGCGGCCCCGGCACGCTGCGCGAGGCCTGCGAGCAGGGCGGTGCGCGCATCGTGGTGTTCAACGTGGCCGGTATTATTCGATTGAAAACGCCGCTCATTGTGCGGGCACCTTATATCAGCATCGAGGGTCAGAGCGCGCCCGGCGACGGCATTTGCGTGGCGGGCGAATCGGTGTGGCTGAACACACACGACGTGCTGATTCGCTTTATGCGCTTCCGCCGCGGCGAAACCAACGTGGGCCGGCGCGATGATTCCATCGGCGGCAACCCCATTGGCAACATCATGATTGACCACGTGTCGGCCTCGTGGGGCCTGGACGAGAACATGTCGATGTACCGCCACATGTACAACGACAGCACCGGCATTCCGGAGCAGAAGCTGGGCACGGTGAACATCACCATTCAGAACTCCATTTTCTCGGAGGCGCTCGATACCTGGAACCACGCTTTTGGCAGCACGCTGGGCGGCGAGAACTGCACGTTCATGCGCAACCTGTGGGCCGACAATGCGGGCCGCAACCCGTCCATTGGCTGGAACGGCGTGTTTAACTTCGCTAATAACGTGATGTTTAACTGGGTGCACCGCTCCACCGATGGCGGCGACTACCGCGCCCTCTACAACATCATCAATAACTACTACAAGCCCGGCCCCTCCACGCCGAAGGACACCAACATCGGCCACCGCATCCTGAAGCCCGAATCGGGCCGCAGCAAGCTGAAATACCAGGTGTACGGCCGCGCCTACGTGGCCGGCAACATCGTGGAAGGTTTCCCGGAGGTGACCAAAGACAACTGGAACGGCGGCGTGCAGGTGGAAGAACTGCCCAACGCCGGCAAGTACCAGGCCGACATGAAGGTGGACAAGCCGCTGCCCATGCCGGAAATCACCATTATTCCGGCCGAAAAAGCCTACGGCTACGTGCTCGACAACGCCGGCGCCACCCTGCCCAAGCGCGACCCCGTGGACACGCGCGTAATTCAGCAGGTACGCACCGGCAAAATCGACTTTATCAAAGACGTGAAACTGCCCACCACGCAGTTTGAGCACCGCCGGCTGCCCATTGATTCCTACAAGCAGGGCATCATCACCGACCCCATTCAGGTGGGCGGTTACCCCACCTACGCCGGCAAGCCCTACGCTGACGCCGACAAGGACGGCATGCCCGACGACTACGAAAAGAAGAACGGCCTCGACCCCAAGAATGCCGCTGACGCGGCTACCGTGACTAAAAACGGCTATTCCAACATCGAGAACTACCTCAATGGCTTGGTGGCGCTCAGCACGGTGAAGCCGTAATCCAGCCCTGGCCTTTTTTTAGAACGTCATGCTGAGCGCAGTCGAAGCATCTCTACTGCAGCAGTAATCCAATCGCTGCAACGAAGCGGTAGAAATGCTTCGACTGCGCTCAGCATGACGTTCTGGATTACTCGGTTTCCCTGTAGGCAGCTCTGAAAACGACCTTATTCCCGCTCGTGTTCCACCCCACCCACCTTCTTTTTCTCGCGTTATTCGCCGGCTTGGCCGGCCCGGCCGCCGCGCAGAAAGCACCGAAACCAGCGCCACCGCCCGGCCCCATCGAATACAAGGACGGAAAGCTGAGCTATGCGCCGGACTCGCTGGGCAATCGGGTGCCTGACTTTTCCTACGCCGGCTACCGGGCGGGCGAGGCAGCTATTCCCACTGCCACCATTAAAGTCACGGTGCCGGTGAAGGCCGGCGATGCCACGGCGCGCATTCAATCGGCGCTGGACTATGTGGCCGCTTTGCCGGTGGGCAAGGACGGACTGCGCGGCGCGGTGCTGCTGGAAAAAGGCACGTATGAAGTAGCCGGGCGGCTATTTATTCGCGCTTCGGGCGTGGTGCTGCGCGGCAGCGGCATGGGCGACGGCGGCACCAGCGTTATCGGCACGGGCGTAACGCGCGACCATTTGATTACGGTGGGCGGACGCAACGACCGCCGGTTTGAAACCGCAGTTGCCATCGCCGACAAGTACGTGCCGGTGAATGCCCGTACGCTAAAAGTGGCTAACGCCAGCACCTTCAAAGTGGGCGACCGGGTGCAAGTGCGGCGGCCCAGCACGGCCGCCTGGGTGCACAGGCTTGGGATGGAAACTTTCGGCGGCGGCCTCTCGGCGCTGGGCTGGAAGCCCGGCCAACGCGACCTTGCCTGGGACCGCCAGGTGGTGGCCGTGGATGCCAACGGCATCACGCTGGACGCGCCGCTCACCACGGCCCTCGACCAAACCTACGGCGGCGGCACCGTGGCGCGCTACACCTGGCCGGGCCTGATTTCACAGGTCGGCGTGGAGAACCTGCGACTCGAATCCACCTTTGACGCCGCCAATCCCAAAGACGAAAACCACCGCTGGGTGGCCATTGATATGGAGAATGCCCAAGATGCCTGGGTGCGGCAAGTGGCGTTCCGGCACTTCGCCGGCTCGGCCGTGCTGGCCCAGTCTACTACCCGCCGTTTGACGGTGGAGGACTGCATTTCGACCGAACCGGTGTCGGAAATTGGCAACGAGCGGCGCAACACCTTTTATACCCTGGGCTCGCAGACGCTGTTTCAGCGGCTGTATGCCGAGAATGGCTATCATGACTTTGCGCTGGGCTTCTGCGCGCCCGGCCCCAATGCCTTCGTGCAGTGCGAGGCTGAACAGGCCCTGAGTTTCAGCGGTGGCGTGGACAGTTGGGCTTCCGGAGTGCTATTCGACATCATCAAGGAATACGGCCAGGCCCTGCGCTTCGGCAACCGCGAGCAGGACGGGCAGGGTGCCGGCTGGGCCGTGGCCAACAGCGTGTTCTGGCAATGCACCGCTGCCCGGGTGGACTGCTATCAGCCCCCCACAGCTCAGAACTGGGCCTTTGGCACCTGGGCGCAGTTCGCCGGCAATGGCTACTGGGACCAATCCAACGAAAACATCAACCCGCGCAGCCTCTACTACGCGCAGCTGCAGGAGCGGCTGGGCGATGCGGCCAAGGCTCGTGCCATCCTGCTGCCCGTGCCCACTGAGGCATCGAGCAGCCCCAAGGTGGCCGTGGCGCAGGAGCTGACCAGGCTCTCGGTGAACCCCGCTACTACCGTGCTGGAGCTGGTGAAAGCCGCGCCCACGCGCCAGCCCATTGCCATTCAGAATTCGGCTCCCAGTATCGACAAACTGAAGGTAAAAACTGCCCCGGCGCCTACCTATGCAGCCCCACTGCATGTGGCGCAGGGTGTGCTGGTGCGCGGCAACGCCTTAGTGCTTGGCCGCCGCCAAGAGGTGCCGTGGTGGAACGGCAGTGCCCGCCCCTACGGCCTGCTCAACCCCAAGCCGCACGTTACGCGCTTCGTGCCAGGCCAGATTGGCCGCGGGCTGACCGATGATTTGCAGGAAATGACCGACTCGATGCGGGCGCAAAACGTGGTGGCCCTGCACCACAACTACGGCCTATGGTACGAGCGCCGGCGCGACGACCACGAGCGCATCCGCCGGATGGACGGCGAGGTGTGGGCGCCGTTCTACGAGTTGCCCTTTGCCCGCAGCGGTAAGGACCTGGCCTGGGACGGCCTCAGCCGCTACGACCTCACCAAGTACAATGCCTGGTACTGGAGCCGCCTGAATCAGTTCGCCGATTTGGCTGACCAGAAGGGCCTCGTGCTGCTCAACCAGCACTACTTCCAGCACAACATCATCGAGGCCGGCGCGCACTACGCCGACTTCCCCTGGCGGCCGGTGAACAACGTGAACAGCACCGGCTTCCCGGAGCCTGCGCCCTACGCCGGCGACAAGCGCATCTTCATGGCCGAGCAGTTTTACGACGTAACCAACCCCGTGCGCCGGCCGCTGCACCGTGCCTACATCCGCCAGTGCCTCGATAATTTCAAGGGCAAAACCGGCGTCATTCACCTCATCGGGGCCGAGTTTACCGGTCCGCTGGCCTTCGTGCAGTTCTGGCTCGATACCATCAAGGAGTGGGAAGCCGAAAGCGGCCAGCACCCCACCATCGCCCTGAGCACCACCAAAGACGTGCAGGACGCCATTCTGGCCGATGCGGCGCGGGCCAAGGTGGTCGACGTCATCGACATCAATTACTGGCACTACCAGTTCAACGGCCAGGCCTACGCGCCGGCCGGCGGCCAGAACCTGGCCCCGCGCCAGCACGCCCGCCTCACGCCGCCCAAGCGCAGCTCGTTCGAGCAGGTGTACCGGGCCGTGCGCGAGTACCGCCAGCAGTTTCCCGATAAAGCCGTGCTGTATTCGGCTGATGGCTACGACGCCTTCGGCTGGGCCGTGCTGCTGGCCGGCGGCTCGATGGCCAGCCTGCCCCGCGTGGCCGATGCCGGGTTTGCAACGGCCGTAGCCGGGATGAAGCCCCTGGAGCTACCCGGCCAGCCCGCCGACCAGTGGGCGATGGGCGACGGCAAAACCGGCCTGTTGCTGTACCGGGAGAGCCAGTCGCCGGTGCAGGTCGATTTGTCGGGGATGAGCGGCACGTTTGCCGTGCGCCACATCAACCCCAAAACCGGCGCGCTGAGCAACACGAACGAGACGGTGAAAGGCGGCAAACAAGTGACGTTGAATGGTGCAGGTGGTGGAGCAGAAGTCATTTGGTTAGCGCGGAAATGAGGACGACATCAAAACAGTGTAGAGACGCGACCCTTCGCGTCTCGGCGTTGAACGACAGTATTCGGACAATGACGCCGGGAACAACTGGGCGAAACGGTTCGAGTCGTTCAACGCCGAGACGCGAAGGGTCGCGTTTATACATCGTTCTGGCGCTTTTCCTCACCTTCCCCGCTCACGCCGCCATCACCCTTCCCCGCATTCTCGGGCACAACATGGTGCTGCAACGCGAGAAGCCCGTGCCCATCTGGGGCATGGCCGCGCCGGGCGAAACCGTGACGGTGCAGTTTGCCGGCCAGCACCCTAGCACCAAGGCAGATGCTGCTGGTAAGTGGCAGGTGCTACTGAAGCCGCTCCAAGCCTCGGCCGTGCCGGCTGAGCTGCTGATTTCGGGCACCAATACCATCCGGCTGCACAATGTTTTGGTGGGCGAAGTCTGGGTGTGTTCCGGCCAGTCGAACATGGAATACACCATGCGCAAAAACAGCAAGGTGACGCGCCCCGACGTGCCCGGCCCTAATCCGGTGGACGAGCTAAACGTGGCCCACAACCCCGCTATCCGCATTTTCCTGGTCAACCGCAAGACGTTGCCCAAGCCCGATTCGCTGCACCGCGACTGGGCTGTGGCCGAAGATTCGGCACTGCGCTCGTTCTCCGCCGCCGCTTATTTCTTCGCCAAAGAGCTGAATAAGCGCCTAAACGTGCCGGTCGGCATGGTGGCCACCTCGGTGCCCGGCAGCCGCATCGAGCCCTGGATTTCAACGGAAGCTTTTGCTAAAGACCCTGCCTTCACAGGGCAGAAAGTAGACGGTGAGCCGGGCAAATTCTGGGAGCCCATGGTGCGGCCACTGGTGCCGCTGGCGATGCGCGGCTTCCTGTGGTACCAGGGCGAAAGCAACTGTTTTCTGGCCGAAACCAGCACCTACACCCAGAAAATGCGCACACTCATCAGCAGCTGGCGCACATCCTGGGGCGACCAGAGCCTGCCGTTCTATTACGTGTCGCTGGCCCCGTTCAAATATTCCGACACCCACGACAAAGTGGTGCTGACGCGTGAAACCCTGCCCCTGTTCCGCGAGGCGCAGGCGGCGGTGCTGCAAGTGCCGCACACGGCCATGATTGAAACCACCGACCTGGCCAACACCGAGGGCGGCATTCACCCCGGTTTCAAATGGGAAATCGGGCGGCGGCTGGCGCTGCTGGCGCTGGCAAACACTTACAAAGTACCCGGCGTGGTGGCCGAAGGGCCGGTGTTCCGCAGCCTGAAAGTGAAGGGTGACGTGGCCACCGTTTCATTCGCTTCGGCTGCGCCGCTGGTAAGCAAAGACGGCAAGCCGCTGACGGATTTCACCATTGCCGGGCCCGATGGCGTGTTTGTGCCCGCGCAGGCCCGCCTCCAGGGTTCGCAGGTGCTGGTTTCGGCGCCCGGCGTGCAGCGGCCCACGGCCGTGCGCTTCGGCTGGGACGAAGTGGCCCAGCCCAACCTGTTCTCCGAAGCCGGACTGCCAGCCCGCCCTTTTCGCACCGACAAGCCTCGCTAAATCAGTTTTGAGATGAAAACCGATACCCTTTCCCGCCGTGATTTCCTGAAAGCTGGTTCGCTGCTGTCGGGTGGCCTGCTCCTGCCCCGCTGGGCCAGTGCCCTGGCGCCCACGAAAAAGAAACTGACCTACAAAGTCGCGGTGGTCGATTTGATGATTCTGAAGCGCCAGAAGCTGGGGGCTTTGCAGCTCACCAAGGACATTGGCGCCGACGGCGTGGAAGTGGACATGGGCGGCCTGGGTCAGCGCGAAACCTTCGACAACCAGCTCGCCAATCCCGAAATCCGGCAGCAGTTTATCGACAAGGCCAAGGAGCTAAACCTGCAAATCTGCTCGCTGGCCATGACGGGCTTCTACGCCCAGTCCTTCGCCACACGCCCTACCTACCAGCGCATGGTGCAGGACTGCATCGACACGATGAAGGCGCTGAACGTGAAGATTGCCTTTCTGCCGCTGGGCACGCAAGGCGACCTGCACAAAAACCCGGAGCTACGCCCCGCCATCGTGGAGCGGCTGAAAGTGGTGGGCGAAATGGCAAAGAAGGCCGATGTCATCATCGGCATCGAAACGGCGCTGGATGCCGCCGGCGAGGTCGCGCTGCTGCACGACATCAATTCAAAGCACATCCAGATTTACTTCAACTTCTCGAACCCGCTAAAAGAAGGCCGCGACCTGCACCAGGAATTGAAGATTCTGGGCGGCAAACGCATCTGCCAGATTCACGCCACCGACGAGGACGGCGTGTGGCTGCAAAACAACACCCGCCTCGATATGCGCAAAGTGAAGCAAACGCTAGCCGACATCAACTGGCAAGGCTGGCTGGTGATTGAACGCTCCCGCGACGCCAGCGACGCCCGCAATGTGAAGAAGAATTTCGGGGCGAATGCAGCGTATTTGAAGTCGATTTTTCAGGGGTAAACGTCATGCTGAGCGCAGCCGAAGCATCTCTACCGCAGAAGTAATCTAATCGACTCAACAAAGCGGTAGAGATGCTTCGGCTGCGCTCAGCATGACGGGCTGCTTAATCTTACATACCACCCATGGAACGCATTACCGCCACCTACTACATCGAAACCCCTTTCCGCCCCGAAGACGCGGCGGCTGTGCTGGCGGGCGAACAGTCATCGGGCACCTTCGTGGCGGTACCCGGCGAAACGGCGGAGCTCAAGCAGCGCTTTGCGGCCCGCGTAGAATCGGTGGAGCACATGGAAACGGTGCAGGAACCTGCTATTCGCGGTGCGGAAAGCAGCAGCGGCGCGTATCATCGGGCGCGGGTGCAGGTATCGTGGTCGGTGGAGAACTTTGGCTACAACCTGCCGCTGCTGGTGTCCACACTGCAGGGAAATCTGTATGAAATTCGGCAGTTTACTGGGCTGAAGCTGATGGACATTGACGTGCCGGCTTCGTATGCGCAGCACTTTGCCGGGCCGGCTTTCGGCGTGGCGGGCTGCCGGGAGCTGACCGGCGTGCAGGGGCGGCCGCTCATCGGCACTATCATCAAGCCCAGCATCGGCCTCACGCCAGAGCAAACGGCTGGTTTGGTGCAAACGCTGGCCGAAGCCGGAATCGACTTTGTGAAGGACGACGAGTTGCAAATGGCCGCCGCCAATTCGCCCTTCGAGTCCCGCGTCGATGCCGTAATGGCTGTCATCAACCGGCACGCCGACCGCACCGGCAAAAAGGTGATGTACGCCTTCAACATCAGCGGGGAAGTAGACGAGATGCTGCGCCGCTACGAGTACGTGGTGCGGGCCGGCGGCACCTGCGCCATGGTGAGCATCAACAGCGTGGGCCTGGCCGGCACCCGCAAAATCTGTGACCAGCGCGCCCTCGCCATCCATGGGCACCGCAACGGCTGGGGCATGATGACTCGCCATCCACTGCTGGGCATCGATTTCCGCGCCTACCAGAAACTGTGGCGGCTGGCGGGCGTCGACCAGTTGCACGTCAACGGTATTCAGAACAAGTTCTGGGAATCGGACGACAGCGTGGTGGCGTCTATTGAGGCTTGCCAGATGCCGCTGCTCGGCGGCTATTCGGTGCTGCCGGTGGTGTCGTCGGGCCAGTGGGGCGGGCAGGCGTTCGAAACCTACCACCGCACCCACACTACCGATTTGCTTTACATGGCCGGCGGCGGCATTTTGGCCCACCCCATGGGCCCGGTGGCCGGCGTGCAGGCCCTGCAGCAAGCCTGGCAAGGCGCGGTAGATGGCCGCAGCTTAATCGAAACGGCGGCGCTGCACCCGGAATTTGCCGCGGCTGTTGAAAAATTCGGAAGCAAATGAGGACGTCATGTCGAGCGCAGCCGAGACATCTCGCGTGCTCCAACTAATTATGACTGATTTGATTACTTCAGCACGCGAGATGTCTCGGCTGCGCTCGACATGACGTCCTAACGAATCCAGATGAACAACTTACTCCTCGCCTACTACGGCGACGACTTCACCGGCAGCACCGACGCGCTCGAATTCCTGAGCCGCGCCGGGGCGCGCACGGCCCTGTTCATCGCGCCGCCCACGCCCGCCCAACTCGCCGCTTACCCCGGCCTGGACGCCATTGGCGTGGCCGGCCTCACTCGGGCCATGTCGCCGGCTGCCATGCAGGCCGTGTTGGAGCCCGCTTTTGCGCAGTTGCGGGCGCTGCGGCCACAGCATGTGCATTACAAAGTGTGCTCCACATTCGACTCCTCGCCCACTGTTGGCAGCATTGGGCAAGCCATTGAAGTAGGGCGCAAGGTGTTTCCCAACGCTTTCGTACCGCTGCTGGTGGCCGCGCCGGCACTGGGCCGCTACTGCGCCTTCGGCAACCTGTTTGCGCGCTTGGGCATTGGCAGTGACGGCGGCATCTTCCGGCTCGACCGGCACCCGTCGATGAGCCGGCACCCCACCACGCCCGCCGACGAAAGCGACCTGCGCGTGCATTTAGGTCGACAAACCGGGCTGAAAATCGGGCTGCTCGACATCCTGCAAATTACCCGGCCACTGGCCGAAATGCAGACCGCCTTAGCCGCACAAGTACGCGAAGGAGCCGAGGTCATTTTATTCGATGCCCTTTATGACGAACAGCTACTCGGCATCGGCGCGGCTATTGACAGCTGCGCCACCGAAGCGGAGCCGCTTTTTTCAGTAGGCTCTTCCGGTGTCGAAATGGCGCTGGGACAGCTCTGGGCAAAAAATGGTACGCTAACGCCGGTGACCGAATGGCCCACTCCCGGCCGCGCGGCTCCGTTGCTGGTGGTATCGGGCAGTTGCTCACCGGTCACGGCTGGGCAGGTGGCCTGGGGCACGGCCAATGGCTTCGCCGAAGTGGTGCTCGATGCCCCACTTCTGGCAGCTACGGAAGTGGCCGAAGATGCACAAGAATTGATTGTGTATCAGCAGCAAGCCGTCGCCCTTCTTCAGGAAGGCCGCAACGTCATCGTCCACACCAACGGCGGTGCGGATAGCCGGACTCAAAGCCTATCGGCCGAAAAGCTCGGCTCGGCACTGGGCTATATCGCCCGCGAAGTAGTGCGCCAAACGGGTGTACGCCGGGTGGTAGTAGCCGGTGGCGACACCTCCAGCTTCGCCGCCCGCGCCATGGGCATTGAGGCTGTGGAGATGGTAGCGCCCCTGTACCCGGGCGCACCGCTGTGCCGGGCCTCCGCGCCCGGCTCGCCCTTGCACGGCATCGAAGTCAATTTCAAAGGCGGCCAGGTCGGCGCCCCGGAGTATTTCGGCGTTCTGCTAGAAGGCTGCATGCTTACCTGAACGATTATCGAACGTCATGCTGAGCGCAGCCGAAGCATCTCTACTGCGCAAGCAATTCATTTAGTAGTGCGGCAGAGATGCTTCGGCTGCGCTCAGCATGACCGTTCATTTAATTTCAACAAAAACCCTTCGCCCACCATGCCCACCAAGACCCTTGCCCTCGTCCACACTTCCGCCACGCTGGTGCCCATGTTTCAGCAGCTCTGCGCCGAGCACCTGCCCGGCGTGCAAACTTTCAACATCGTCGACGACAGTCTGGTGCGCACCATCAACCGCGAGGGGAGCCTCACGCCCGCGGTTGCCCGCCGCGTGGTCAACTACGTGACGTCGGCCGAAGAAGGTGGGGCCGATTACGTGCTGGTTACCTGCTCCTCCATCGGCGCGGCGGTGGAACAGGCAGCTGGCCTGGCCGGCGTGCCCGTGCTGCGCGTCGACCAGCCCATGGCCGACCAGGCCGTGCAAACCGGCCGGCGCATTGGCGTCATCGCCACGCTGGCCACCACTCTTGGCCCCACCAGCGACTTGGTACAGCGCCGCGCCGCCCGCGCCGGCAAGGAAATCGAGCTAACCTCGGTGCTCTGCGAAGGGGCCTTCGAGTCGCTGATGAGCGGCGATGGCGCCCGCCACGATGCCATTGTTGCGGCGGCTCTCAAAGACCTGGTCACCAAAGTAGATGTGGTGGTGCTAGCCCAGGCGTCCATGGCGCGGGTAGTAGATGCGCTGGCCGCAGCCGACCGCCTGGTGCCCATCCTGGCCAGCCCCGGCATTGCCATTCGGCACCTGGCCAGCGAGCTGGGGTAGCCAAGGTTGTAGCATCCTATCCACTTCACTCCTGTTCTGCAATGAATCGTTTTTTTCAGTTCTGCCTGGTTATTGCCGGCCTTGCAGGCATGGCGTTGCTCGCAGGCGTAGTGTTGCATAATGCCGGGCTGTGGCAACCGGCAGCCGTCATTGCAGCCGTGAGCCTGGCGCTTGGCCTCAAAGCCTTGCCGCTGTTGCGCAGTTACCAATACACCGCCTGGATTATCGTGGCCGTGGTGGCAGCCATGATGTATCCGAACGCTTTTACGCACTGGGGCACTGTCGACTTGCGCAACAAGTGGCTGATTCTGGTGGTGGTGCAGCTGGTGATGTTTGGAATGGGCATCCAAATGAGCATCCGTGACTTCACGGGGCTGGCCACCACGGGCAAAGGCGTGCTCATTGGCCTGTTTTGCCACTTTTCGGTGATGCCACTCATGGGCTTCACCCTCACGCGCATCTTTCACTTCGAGCCCGAAATTGCCGCGGGCATTATTCTCATCGGTTCCTGCTCCAGCGGGCTCGCTTCGAACGTGATGGTGTACCTGGCCCGGGCCAACATGGTGCTTTCGGTCGTTGTCACGGCCATGGCTACGCTGGTGGCCCCGTTCCTCACACCGCTGCTGCTGAAGCTGCTGGCGGGCACGCTCATCGAGGTAAAGTTTGTGAACATGATGATGGAGATTATCAAAATCGTCATCGTGCCCATTCTGGCCGCGTTGCTGCACGATTACCTCAAAACGGCTCCGAGGCCGGGCCGGCGCGTGGTGTTTGGGCTGGCCGGCGCGGCGGCGCTGTGGCTGGTGGCGCTGCCGCTGGGCCTGTGGGCCGCTTTCGAACGCACCATTTCCAGCCCGGAAGTACTGCAGGCGTTCGAGATTTTCAGCTTCCTGGCCGGGGCGGTGGTGGTGGGCGTGCTCTACCACGGGCTGGCCGGGCGCCTGGGCCGGCTCGATGGGCTCATGCCCTACTTCTCCATGTTCGGCATCATCTACTTCACGGCCGTCACCACGGCGGCGGGGCACGACAATCTGCTGCGCGTGGGCTTTTTGCTGTTTCTAGTTTCGGTGCTGCACAATGCGGCGGGGTATTTCTTCGGCTACTGGCTGAGCCGGCTCTTTGGGCTGGATGTGAATTCGGCCCGCACGGTGGCTTTTGAAGTGGGCCTGCAAAACGGTGGCATGGCCTCGGGCCTGGCCGGCAGCATGGGCAAGCTGGGCACCGTGGGTTTGCCAGCAGCGGTGTTCAGCCCGTGGATGAATATCTCGGGCTCTATTCTGGCCAACTACTGGCGCCGGCGGCCGGTGGCTGTGGCTTCTACCGAGTCCCAGACCTTATACAATGCAGTGGTTGTGCCGGAATAATTGGGGCCGATTACGCATTTCGCTGGCGCAGGGTTGCCGTTCCGGGAACGATTGCGTGAGAGTTTTCACCGTATTTCGCACTTATTCCAGCCTAATTTGGTATCTTAGCTAGGAAGTCAAAAGGGCTTTCACGTTAGCAGGGAGGCGTTTTTAGCTGTGAATATCTTAAAAGTTAATGCAAGCTTCATGCTCATGATAATATCGTACAATAAGTTAGTTGAAACTGACATATTCCCCCTCCGAAACGTGGATAACTTGCTGCTCTTCTGAAGCTATTCACAAATCATGAATAATGCACTGCGAGGCCTGTTTTTGGCTGGTTTTCTTTCCGCAACTTCCCTGTTTCAGGCAGCGGCCCAGGGACCGGCGCCTACCGAAACCAAAGAAGCCGCTTACACCCGCACCATCACGGAGCGGGCGGCCAAAATCGTGGACAAAATTGACGGGCTGAAGGCCAAAGACTCTGTGCAGGTGCGCGACCTGATTGCCGACCAGTACCGCGCCCTCAACGACATCTACGAGCAGCAGAAAACCCGCAAGGCCGCCCTCAAAGCCCAGCCCCAGACCGAGCAGACCAAAGCCGAGCTGGCCAAGGTAGAAACCGAAACCACCGCCGCCCTCGACAAGCTGCACCCGCAGTACCTCAAGAAGCTGAGCCGCCGGCTCACCCCGGCCCAGATTGACCAGGTGAAGGACGGCATGACCTACGGGGTGCTGCCCATTACGATGACGGCCTACAACGACATGCTGCCCAACCTCACGGAGGCGCAGCGCACCCAGATGATGGCCTGGCTCACCGAGGCCCGCGAGCACGCCATGGACGGCGGTACTTCCGAACAGAAACACGCGTGGTTCGGCAAGTACAAGGGCCGCATCAACAATTACCTCTCGGCGGCTGGCATCGACATGAACCAGGCCGGCAAAGACTGGCAGGCCCGCGTCGCGGCCCGCAAAGCCGCCGATACTTCACATTAATTCTCCTCACCTATTTCCCAGTTTAACCCACCAAACTGATATGGCCCACTCCCTACACAATCGATTGTCTTTCCCCGCTGGGGTTCCGACGCGAATAGCCTGCGCGCTACTCGCGGGCGGCACGCTGCTGGGAACCGTCCCGGCCCAGGCAGCCGTGGCCAGCCCACCCAAGCGCAACTCGCCCCAAAGTGTGAAAGTGGGCTTCACCGGCTTGGTGAAAGACGCCAAAGGCAACCCCCTGCCGGGCGTGACCGTGCTCATCAAAGGCACGAAAACCGGCACCAGCTCCGGTGTTGACGGCACGTTTCATTTCAACCTGCCCACCGGCAATGAGACGCTGATTTTCAGCTTCATCGGCTACAAGAGCCAGGAAATTGCGGTGAATGGCCGGACCACGCTGGAGGTGAGCCTCGAGGACGACAATGCGGCCCTGGAGGAAGTAGTGGTGGTAGGCTACGGCACCCAGACCCGTTCTACCCTGACCGGCGCCGTGGCTACGGTCGACATGAAAAAGATTGAGGACTTGCCGGCCGGTAGCCTCTCGGCTACGCTGGCTGGCCAGCTGCCGGGCGTGGGCGTGGCCGGCGGCACCAGCCGCCCCGGCGACCCCGCCCTGATTACGATACGTAACCCCATCGTCGTGTCGAAAGACGGGGGCACCACCCAGCCGCTCTACGTTATCGACAACGTGGTGCGCACGCAGGACGACTTCAACATCCTCGACCAATCCGAAGTAGCGTCCATCACGATATTGAAAGATGCGTCGGCCGCCATTTATGGGGCACGCGGAGGCCAGGGCGTTATTCTGGTTACCACCAAGCGCGGCCAGGTGGGGGCGCCCAAGCTGAGCTACAGCGGCTCGGTGGGGGTGGCCGATGCGGCCATGCTGCCCAAGATGATGACCGGTGTGCAGCAGGCGCAGTACCTGAACGATTACAACACGGTGGGCGGCAAGGCCCTGACCGATGCCTCGATTTATTCGCCCGACGAACTGGCGTATTTTGCCAATAACAACACCGACTGGCTGCGCACGGCCTGGAAACCATCGGTGGTAACGCGCCATGCCCTGAACATGAGCGGCGGCACCGACCGGGTGACCTATTTCGCCGGGGCTACCTACAACTACCAGAACGCCAACTTCGACAACATCAACGCCAACCGCTGGACGTACCGCGCCAGCGCCGATGTGAAGGTGGCTCGTGGCCTGAAGGCGGGCCTCTCGGTGAGCGGCGGCCTGGGCCAGTCGCGCATGTATTTCCTCAAGCAGGGCGGCGAGAACCCGGAAAACGACATGAAGAGCTTGCTCTACACGCCGCAGTTCACGCCGATTTACGTGAATGGGCTGCCTGTGCTGCTCTCCACATCGAGCAATACCAACACCATCGACGCATTCCACTTCTTCCAGGTTCAGAACTCGGACAACTACACCTCGAACCGCAACACGACCCTCAACATCACGGCCAATATCGATTATGAGCTGCCGTTCCTCAAGGGCCTGAAGGCGCGGGTGCTGTACAACAAAACGATGGATGGCACCTTCGGCAAGCAGTACGGCACGAAGTACAACGTGTACCAGTTCTCGATGCTCGGCGACCACAAGCACATCTACGGCGGCGACGTGACCAAAACCGTGCTGCTGAACAACGGTGACCGGGTACGGATTAACCCCTCCTACTTCGACAGCTACCAGCTGAACGGCTACCTGAGCTACGACGGCCAGTTTGGCCTGCACCACGTGTCGGCGCTGGCGTTCTTCGAGCAATCGGAAACCCACACCGACTTGGTGACCGGCATGACGGAAGGCGTGATTATCGGCGGCCTGCAAAGCATGAGCAACGCCACGGGCACGCAGACCACCACCGAAACCGAAACCGAGTCGGGCTTGCTTTCTTACGTTGGCCGCTTCAACTACGATTACGCCAGCAAGTACCTGTTGGAGTTCACCATCCGCCGCGACGGCTCCACCAACTTTGCCCCCGAATACCGCTGGGGCGTGTTCCCGGCGGTTTCGACTGGCTGGGTGGTTTCGGAAGAGCCGTTCTTCAAAAACAACGTAGGCTTTGTGAACTTCCTGAAAATACGCGGTTCGGTTGGCTTTTTGGGCACCGACGCCACCAAGCCCTACAACTGGCAAACCAACTACGCCCTGCAAACGGGCAAGGGTGCGGTGTTCGGTGGCAACTCCGACCGGCCGCTGGTGTTCACCGCCAACAACGCCCTGGCCAACCGCGCCGCCCGTTGGGACAACATCACGAAATACAACGGCGGTATTGATGCCCACTTCCTGAACAACCACCTGTCCTTCAGCGCCGACGCCTTCTATGACCACCGCTACAACATGCTGACGGCCCTGTCGGGCACGGCTCCGCTGCTGATTGGCGCCGCGCTGCCTTCGGAAAACTACTCTTCGGTCGATGGCTTCGGCACAGAAGTATCCCTCGGCTACAACGACAAAATCACCAACGACCTGTCGTACAACGTCAGCACCTTCTTCGCCTGGAACGACAACAAGCAAGTACTCGTCGACGTGGCCAAAGGCACCATCGGTACTTACCTCGACCCCACCGGCCAGTCGACCGACCAGGGCGTACTGGGCTACCACAACCTGGGCATGTTCCGCACGCAGGCCGACATCGATGCCTTCTTTCAGGCCAACCCCGGCTACTCCACCACCTACACCATCATGGGCCAGAAGCCGATGCCCGGCATGCTGTATTACCAGGACGTGCGCGGCCCCAAGGATGCGAACGGCAACTACACGGCTCCCGACGGCAAAATCACGGCCGACGACCAGATTTACCTGACGCCCAAAGCCAACAACCACTACAGCATCGGCTTCAACCCCAGCATCACGTACAAGTCGTTCAGCATCTCGGCCACGATGGGCATCTCCTGGGGTGGCCAGGCCATGGTTGAGTCGACGGCTCGCAAGGTGGGCACGGCCACGGCCAACCGCCCCGAGTTCTGGGCCGACCATTGGACCCCCGACAACCCCAACGCGACCTACCCCGCTCCCTACTACTCGGCTACCTACGACCTGAACTCGGAGTTCTGGTTCCGGAGCTCGGTGCAGGCCGGCATGCGCAATGCCAACGTCTCGTATGCCCTGCCCACCAAGTGGACCAGCCGCGCGGGCATCAGCAGTGTGCGCATGTTCTTCACGGGCACCAACGTTTTCAACTTCTACAATCCCTACAGCTATAAGACGTATTCGGGCGCTTACGACGCGTACCCCACCATCCGCTCGCTGTCGTTTGGCTTGAACATCGGCTTGTAATTCCTCTTCGCAATATGAAATCCCTATATCTTTTTGGCGCCGCCCTTGTCTCGGCCCTTGCGCTCAGCAGCTGCGAAAAAGCGCTTGATAAAATGAATTTGAGCGCCACCGAAGGAACGCTGATTTTCAAAGACTCCACGCTGGCCAACCTCAACCTCAACTACATCTACGACCAGAACCTGCCGGGCTGGGCCGGGCAGGGCAACTTGGGCGGGTCGACGCTGACCAGCCTCAACCCCAACGGCCTCTCCGATGAGTCGTTTTCCGACAATGCCTACATGCAAGGCATCGTGCAGCTCTCCGACGTAGTGGAGTTCGGCACGGTGCTAAGCGCCACCAACAACTACGGCAAGATTCGAACCATCAACATGTTCATTCGGGACGTGCGAGCCGGTTCGTTGCCTTCGGGCACCAAAAACCGCCTCATCGGCCAGGCGCAGTTCTTCCGGGCCTGGCGCTACTTCGACCTCGTGCGCATCTACGGCGGGGTGCCGCTGGTGATGAGCCCGCTGAACGGCGTGGGCACCGAAGCCCGCAACCTCACCTACCTGCCCCGCAACACCACCACCGAATGCTTCCGGGCCATTGCCGCCGACCTGGACTCGGCCGCCGCGGTGCTGCCCGGCAAATGGGCGGCCACTGCCGACTGGGGCCACATCACCAAAGGTGCCGCGCTGGCTTTCAAAGGCCGGGCGCTGCTCTTCGCCGCCAGCCCGGAATTCAGCACCGATAACACGGCCAAATGGCAGGCTGCCTACGACGCCAGCTTAGCGGCCAAAAACGCCCTCACGGCCAGCGGCTTCGGCCTGCACGCTTCCTATGACCAGCTGTGGTTCCAGGAAACCAGCAACCCCGAAGCGGTGATGATAACCGGCTACAACAACTCGACCGGCGACCAGACCAAGAAAAACAACTCCTACGACAACGCTACCCGGCCTTCGTACACGGGCACAGGCGGCGGCTCGAACCAGCCCACCTGGGAAATGGTGCAGGCTTACCCCATGCTCGATGGGAAGATGCGCGGCGCTTCTACCAAGTACCCCTACACCGACCAGCTGTACTACAAAAATCGCGACCCGCGCTTTGACAAGACCATTGCCTACAACGGCTGCACCTGGCCCCTCAATGGCAACACGGCCTACAAGCTGTGGACGTACTACAAAGGCACTACCTCCGTTGAAACCAAAGCCAGCTCCACCAGCTTCTATTGCCGCAAAGCCATCAGCCCCACTGCCGCTGTGAGCGATGTGCAGTATCTGGGCACCGACTGGATTGAGATTCGCTACGCCGAAGTGCTGCTGAACCTGGCCGAAGCGGCCTGCGGCATCAACGACCTGCCCACGGCTTACGCCCAACTGGTGGCCATCCGGCGCCGGGCCGGCCTCGAGCCTGGCGCCGACAACCTCTACGGCCTGCAAGCCGGCATGAGCCGCACGCAGATGTTCGACGCCATCCTGTTTGAGCGCCAGATTGAATTTGCGTTCGAAGGCAAGCGCTTCTGGGACCTGCGCCGCTGGAAGAAACTGAGCACGGTGTTTAACGCACTCACTGCCAAGCGCCGCCACGGCCTCACCATCACGCTAAGCACAACCGCCCCTGCCGACTTCGCTACTACGCGCGACAATCTGGTGCTCGACAACGTGTACACCAGCTACTTCCCGTTTCCAGCGAACATTGTCGTGAAGAACGTAGACACCAAATACGACCTCAACTGGAAGCCGGAATACGACTTCTTTGCCATTCCGCAACAGGCCATCGACAACAACCCCTCTATCCTCCAGAACAACACCTGGTCCGGCGGTTCGTTCGACCCGCTGCAATAAGCAAGCCGCTTGCAGGCTTGCAGCAAACCCTTGTCAAACAATGCGTCGCTATTCTTCCGGAATGGCGGCGCATTGCCATGTACGGGCCCTTGGTTGGGTAAGGTTATCGCGGCCCACATCTCTGCAATTCCCTCTTCATACTTGTCGCTCTCTCTTCCCACATGTTTAGTTTAACCGGAAAAACCGCTGTAATTACGGGCGGCGGCAGCGGCATTGGCCGGGCCATTGCGCTGCTCTTTGCCCGCCAGGGCGCGGCCGTGCACATCATCGAGCTCAACGCCGAAGCCGGCCAGGAAGTAGTGGCCGAGATTCAGCAGGCCGGCGGGCAGGCGACCGCGCACGCGGCCAACGTCAGCCAACAGGCGGCCGTGGTGGCGGCTTTTCAGGCCATCGGCCGGGTTGATGTATTGGTCAACAACGCGGGCATCGCGCACGTCGGCAACGTGGAAACCACCTCGGAAGCCGACTTTGAGCGCGTGTACCAGGTGAACGTGAAAGGCGCCTACAACTGCCTGTTTGCCGCCGTGCCGCTGATGAAAGCCCAAGGGGGCGGTGCCATTGTGAACATGGCCTCCATTGCCGCCCACGTCGGCCTGACGGACCGGCTGGCCTACTCCATGAGCAAGGGCGCTATTTTCGCTATGACCCTCTCGGTGGCGCGCGACTACCTGGCCAGCAACATTCGCTGCAACAGCATCTCGCCGGCGCGCGTGCACACGCCGTTTGTCGACGGCTTCATCGCCAAAAACTACGCCGGCCAGGAAGCCGAGATTTTCGGCAAGCTCTCGCGCAGCCAGCCCATCGGCCGCATGGGCCAGCCCGACGAAGTAGCCGCCCTCGCCCTCTACCTGGCCTCTGACGAGGCCGGATTTGTGACCGGCTGCGACTATCCGCTCGATGGCGGCTTTATCAAGCTCAACACCTAAATCGACACAGCAGGACGCCACAGGAACGTCATGCAGCGCGCAGCGAAGCATCTCTACCGCTTCGTTGAATCGACTGAATTACTATCGAGGTAAAGATGCTTCGCTGCGCTCTGCATGACCTGCTAAGACCTTAGTTCTTTCCAACCACTCACCTCCCCTATGAAACTCATCCGCTACGGCCAGCCCGGCCAGGAAAAGCCCGGCGTCATCCTCAACGACCAGCAATACGACGTCTCGGCTTTTGGCGAGGACTACACCGAAGCATTTTTTGCCACGAACGGCATCCAGCGGCTGGCCGGTTTTCTGCAAGCCAACCAAAGTCAGCTCACCCCTATCGCCGACACCGAACGCTTGGGCCCGCCCGTGGCGCGGCCGTCCAAGCTGCTGTGCATTGGGCTGAACTATGCCGACCACGCCCGCGAAACCGGCGCCACCCCGCCCCCGGAACCGGTGCTGTTCATGAAATCGACCACGGCCTATGTGGGGCCGAACGACGACATCGTCATCCCCCGAAACTCGGTGAAAACCGACTGGGAAGTGGAGTTAGCCGTGGTGATTGGCAAGCGGGCTTCCTACGTGGAGGAAGCGGAGGCGCACGAATACATTGCCGGCTACGCCCTGCACAACGACGTGTCGGAGCGCGAATTCCAGCTGGAGCGCAGCGGCACCTGGGACAAGGGCAAGGGCTGCGACACCTTCGCGCCGGTGGGCCCGTTCATGGCCACGCCCGATGAAATCGGCGACGTGGACAACCTGCGCCTGTGGCTGTCGGTGAACGGCCAGATGATGCAGGACGGCACCACGGCCAACCTCATTTTCAAGATTCCCTTCCTGATTTCCTACCTCAGCCAGTTCATGACGCTGCTGCCCGGCGACATCATTTCGACCGGCACACCCGCCGGCGTGGGCCTGGGTTTCAATCCGCCCGTGTACCTGAAACCCGGCGACGTGGTGGAGCTGGGCATTGACGGATTGGGCACTTCGCGCCAGACGGTGAAAGCGTATGCTAAGAATTGATTCGCACCAGCATTTCTGGCAGTTCGATGCGGTGCGCGATGCCTGGATAACGCCCGACATGGCGGCCATCCGGCGCGACTTCCTGCCCGCTGATTTGCAACCTATTCTTCAGCTGCAAGGCCTCGACGGCTGCGTGGCCGTGCAGGCCAGCCAAAGCGAAGCCGAAACCAATTGGCTGCTGGAACTGGCCGATGCGCACGAATTTATCAGAGGCGTGGTGGGCTGGGTCGACCTGCGGGCCGCGAACGTGGGGGAACGGCTGGCCTACTACGCGCAGTTCGGCAAGCTGAAAGGCTTCCGGCACGTGCTGCAGGGCGAAGCCGACCGCGCCCTGATGCTCCGGCCCGAATTTCGGCGTGGCCTGGCGGCGCTTTACGCGCACGGCTTCACGTACGACCTGCTGATTTTGCCTGACCAGCTGGGCTTGGCGGCGGAGTTGGCTGAGCAGTTTGCCCTCCAGCCGTTTGTGCTCGACCACCTGGCCAAACCCTTCATCAAAAAGGGCGAATCCGAGCCCTGGCGTCGCGACCTGCGCGCCCTGGCCGCCCACGAAAATGTGCTCTGCAAAGTATCGGGACTGGTGACAGAAGCCGACTGGCAGCACTGGCAGTCGGCCGATTTCAGGCCCTACCTCGATGCCGCTTTTGAGGCGTTTGGGCCACACCGGCTGATGTTCGGCTCCGACTGGCCGGTGTGCAACGTGGCCGGCGGCTACAAGCGAGCGCAGGGCTTGCTGACCGACTATTTATCTTCTTTTTCGTCCGACGAGCAAGCCCGGTTTTGGGGCGGCAACGCGGTTTCCTTTTACCAGTTATAACCCCCCTTTTTTATGGATTTGCAGCTTCACGGCAAGGTCATCATCGTCACGGGCGGGGCCAAAGGCATTGGCGAAGGCATTGCGCGGGTGCTGGCCAGCGAGGGCGCCATTCCGGTCATCATTGGCCGCAGCGAGGCCGATAACCGGCAGGCAGTGGCCGCCATTGAGGCCGCCGGCGGCCGGGCCGGCCAGGTAGCGGCCGAACTGGCCGAACCCGACCAATGCGCCCGGGCCGTGCAAGCCGTGGTGGCGGAGTTTGGCCGCATCGATGGTTTGGTGAACAACGCCGGCGTGAACGATGGCGTGGGCCTGGAAAACGGTGATTATGCCGGCTTCATGCAGAGCCTGCACCGCAACGTGGTGCACTACTACCTCATGGCTCACCACGCCCTGCCCGAGCTGAAAAAGTCGCGCGGCGCCATCGTTAACATCACGTCCAAAACCGCCGAAACCGGCCAGGGCAATACCTCCGCCTACGCCGCCGCCAACGGCGGGCGCAACGCCCTCACCCGCGAGTGGGCCGTGGAGCTGCTCAAGTACGGCATCCGCGTGAACGCTGTGATGGTGGCCGAATGCTGGACCCCCGCCTACGAAACCTGGATTCAAACTCTGCCCAACCCGGAAGAGAAGTTGCGCGAAATCACCAGCAAAATCCCGTTGGAAAACCGCATGACTACGGCCGAGGAAATCGCCAATACCACCGTTTTTCTCCTCTCAGGGCGTTCCAGCCATACTACCGGCCAGATTCTCCACATCGACGGCGGCTACGTGCACCTCGACCGCGCCCTGGCAAATGCTTAGGTCGCTTGTCATCCTGAGTGCAGCGAAGGACCTTAGCATCTCTGCACAGATTGATTTACTGCAAACTGTTCTTCGGTGATAAGGTCCTTCGCTGCACTCAGGATGACAGCATTTTCACCATTTCACCCATCACCCATTGAAAACCTTAGTCTGCTCCGAACCTGGTTATTTTGCCTACGAAAACAGACCGGAACCTACGCCCGCTCCCGGCCAGGCGCTGCTGCGCATCCGGCGCATCGGCATCTGCGGCACCGATTTGCACGCCTACCAGGGCACCCAGCCGTTTTTCAACTACCCGCGGGTGCTGGGGCATGAGCTGGCAGCTGAGCTGGTGGACACCGGCGGCGCGGCTGGTTTTACCGTGGGCGAGGCCGTGTCGTTTATTCCCTATTTCAACTGCGGCCACTGCATCGCCTGCCGGCGCGGCCTGCCCAACTGCTGCGTGCAGATGCAAGTGTGCGGCGTGCACGTAGATGGCGGCATGGCCGAATTGCTGGCCGTGCCCGCCGACAAGCTGCTGCACGGCGAAGGCCTGAGCTTCGACGAGCTGGCCCTGGTAGAGCCGCTGGCCATTGGCGCCCACGGCGTGCGCCGCGCCGGCGTCGAGCCGGGTGAATTTGTGCTAGTGGTCGGCGCCGGCCCTATTGGCCTGGGCGTGATGGAGTTTGCCCGCATTGCGGGCGGCCAGGTCATTGCGCTGGATATCAACGAGCAGCGCCTGGCTTTTTGCCAGGACAAGCTGGGCGTGGCTCACACCATCAACGCCCTGGCGCCGGACGTGCTGGAGCAGCTACGCACCATCACCAACGGCGACATGCCCACGGTGGTCATCGATGCCACCGGCAGCCAGAAGGCCATTCTGGGCGCATTTCAGTACCTGGCGCACGGCGGGCGGTTTGTGCTGGTGGGCCTGCAAAAGGGCGACCTCAGCTTTTCGCACCCCGAGTTTCACAAGCGCGAGGCCACGCTGATGAGCAGCCGCAACGCCACCCGCGCCGACTTCGAGCACGTCATTACCTCCATGAAGCAGGGCCTGGTAAAACCGACCACTTACATCACGCACCGGGTGCGTTTCGACGAAGTGAAGGCCAACTTTGAGCAGTGGCTGGACCCGGCCAATGGCGTCATCAAAGCCATGGTGGAGCTGGATGGGGAATAAGGGAGCCATTTAACACGGTCCTGCTGAGCGCAGTCGAAGCATCTCTACCTCAATACTACAGCAGTTTTGAAGTCAGTGTACGTGCGGTCAGTAGCGCGAATTTTGTCGTTTGCGTGCCAGAACGAGCTAGCGGCGCGGGGACGCGAACGACAACGTTCGCGCTACTCTACACCAACCCCGACACCGCGCTAACGCGCCTAAATACGAGCGGTAAAACAACCATATCGTGCGGCTTTAGCGCTGGCGGCGACATCTTTGTAGCCCCGTCGGCGCATCGCCTCCGGTTTTCCGGTTTGGCGTGGCCCCGCGCCTTGCTGCTCTTTCATGGCTGCCCTTCGCATCAACGTCATCATTCCGGCTCACAACGAAGCCAAGGCCATTGGCTTGGTGCTGGCCGAAATACCGGCTGGCCTGGTGCGGGAGGTCATTGTGGTCGACAACAACTCGACCGATGATACCAGCGCGGCGGCCCGCGCGGGCGGCGCTACGGTGCTGCACGAGCTCCGCCCCGGCTACGGCTACGCCTGCCTGGCAGGCATGGCTTATGCTTTCGGCAAGCCGCAATCCGAGTGGCCCGACATCGTCGTATTTCTCGACGGTGACCATTCCGACTTCCCCGAACAAATGCCCGACTTGCTGGCTCCCCTCCTGCGCGGCGAAGCCGATATGGTGATTGGCTCCCGGGCCCTTGGTGTGCGCGAAAAGGGCTCGCTGCTGCCTCAGCAACGGTTTGGCAACTGGCTGGCGGCACGCTTGCTTCGCCTGCGCTACGGCACCACCACCACCGACCTGGGCCCCTTCCGGGCCATTCTCGCCCCGGCCCTGCGGCGCCTCAACATGGAGGACCAGACCTACGGCTGGACCTGCGAGATGCAGGTGAAAGCCGCCCGCCTGGGCCTGCGCACCGTGGAAGTGCCCGTGCGCTACCGCAAGCGCATTGGCACCAGCAAGGTATCGGGCACGGTGCGCGGTACCCTCGGGGCGGGTTATAAGATTTTGTGGACCATTTTTAAGTATTGGTAAGGATGGTTGGTCTGGCTTGCCGGGCTGGCCGTACCGGGTCAAATTCCGCTTTGTTGAAAGCTACTTTTCCTTCGCTTTGATGCCACTGCTACCCATTTTTCTGGTAGTGGTCTACGGCCTTTGCCTGCTGTTTATTTTGTTTTTCAGCGCCGGGCAATGGCAGCTTACCCGGCTGGCGTTGCGTGCCTACGCCGCTCCCCCGCCGCCCCTGCCGCCGGCCCCCGCTTCCTGGCCCCGCGTAACGGTACAGCTCCCGCTCTACAACGAGCAAAACGTGGTGGAGCGCGTGATTGACGCCATTGCGGACCTCGACTACCCGGCGGAACTGCTGCACATTCAGGTCCTCGATGACTCCACCGATGCCACCGTGGGCCTGGCCACCGCCCGCGTGGCCCACCACGCGGGCCGGGGCCTGCGCATGAGCTACGTGCGGCGCGCAGGCCGCGAGGGCTACAAAGCCGGCGCCCTCCGCCACGGCCTGACCGAAACCGATGGCGAGTTCATTGCCATTTTTGATGCCGACTTTGTGCCGGCGCCTGATTTTTTGCGCCGCACCATTCCCTACTTTTTGCAGGATGCGCGGGTGGGCGTGGTGCAAACCCGCTGGGGCCACCTCAACGAGCAGGAGTCGCTGCTGACGCGCTTGCAGGCGTTTGGGCTGAACGCGCATTTTCTCATTGAGCAGGTGGGCCGCACGTTTGCCGGCTTTTTCATCAATTTCAACGGTACCGGCGGCGTGTGGCGCCGGGCTTGCATCGACGATGCCGGCGGCTGGCACGTCGACACCCTCACCGAGGACCTCGACCTGAGCTACCGCGCCCAGCTGCGCGGTTGGCGCTTCGTGTACCGCCCCGAGATAGTGGCCCCCGCCGAGCTGCCCGCCGTGATGGACGCGCTCAAGTCGCAGCAGTTCCGCTGGACCAAGGGCGCCGCCGAAACCGCCCGCAAGCACCTGGGCACCATGTGGCGCTCGGCCCAGCCGCTGCCCGTGAAGCTACAGGCCACGTTCCATTTGCTCAATAGCAGCGTCTACATCATCATCATGCTCATGGCCGTGCTGAGCGTGCCACTGGTGTTTGTGCGCGAACAGTACCGCGAATACAAGCTGGTTTTCCAATTGGCTTCGGTGTTTCTGGTGGGGTTTACGCCGCTCATTTACTACTACTACACGGCCTGGCGGCTGGCCCGGCCAACGGGCAAAGCGCGGTTTTACCCTGGGTTTTTCCTGTTGTTTCTGGCCGTTTCCATGGGCCTGGCGCTTCATAATGCCCGCGCCGTCACATTGGGGTGGCTGGGCCAGCGCACGCCCTTCGTACGCACGCCCAAGGTGGGGAGCGCAGGCCGAACGCGCCGCCGCTACCGCACAGGTGGCGTGGGGCCGCTGGTGTGGCTGGAGGGCTTGCTGGCGCTGTATTTTGCGTTCGGCCTGGCCGCCGGCATGTACTTCGACGACTGGGGCCTGCTCCCTTTTCACTCCCTGCTTACGGTGGGCTTCGCCACGGTCTGCTTCTACTCGGTGCGCGATGCACGGTCTTAATTTAGCGCCCAGCAGTAGGAGAAATTCAGGCATTCGGCTGCCGAACCCAGAGCAATTTTCAGTATACAGCCGTTTCGAAGTCAGTGTACGTGCGGTCAGTAGCGCGAACTTTGCAGTTCGCGTGCCAGAACGAGCTAGCGGCGCGGGGACGCGAACGACAACGTTCGCGCTACGGTGCACCAACCCCGACACCGCGCTAGTATGTTGCAGAAATGAGTTAAAAGGGAAGATTAAAAAAGCGGAGCGGCTATGGTTTTAACGCTCCCCTTTCAACTCATTTCTGCAGCCTTCAACGCATTGCTTCATAACGAAACGCCCCTCAATAGCTTTGTCCAATAAGTTTCCTTCCTTCTCCCAGCTTGCGGCTTTGGTGCTGTCCGGCGGTGCCTACCTGGGCTTGGCATATGCTACGCCCAGGGCTCATTTTGGACAGCTGGCAGGGTTGTTTGCCGTTGCGCTGCTGAGCTACATCTGGCTGCTGCGCAGCGGCTTGCGCTGGCAGTGGGGCCTGGGGGCGGCCCTGGTCTTTCGGCTGCTCTGGCTTCCGGCCCTGCCCGCGCTGTCCGACGATGTGTACCGGTTTCGCTGGGATGGGCTGCTGGTGGCGCACGGCGTCAATCCGTTCCGGTTTCGGCCCGATGAAATCATTGCCGACGGAGCCCGCATGGCCCTGCCCAATGTCACCGAGCGCAACGCGGTGCTGCCGCAGCTCCAGCAGCTCTACCGCCAGATGAATTCGCCCCACTACTACTCAGTTTACCCCTCAACCTGCCAATTTATTTTTGGTGCAGCCGCGCGCTTGTTTCCGAGCTCCGAGGCCGGTTTTGCCTTGTGCCTGCGCCTGGTGATTCTGGCCGCCGAAGTAGGCACGGCGTGGCTGTTGCTGGCCCTGCTGCCGGCCCGGGGCTGGCCCGCCGGACGCGCCCTACGCTACCTGCTTCACCCCCTGGTTATTGTGGAGCTCGTCGGCAACCTGCACTTTGAGGGAGTGGCGTTTTTCTTCCTGCTGCTAATGCTCTGGCTGCTGGCACGGCGGCGTTGGCAGCTTTCGGCCGGAGCACTGGGGCTGGGCGTGGCCACCAAGCTGCTGCCCTTGCTGGCGTTGCCCCTGCTGGTGAGGCGGTTGGGCTGGCGGCGGAGCATTGCGTACACCGGCATCACGCTGGCGGGCTTGCTGCTGCTTTTTCTCCCGTTTTTATCGGTCGATTTGTTCGTTAACATCGGCCGCAGCCTGCGGCTTTACTTCCGCAGCTTCGAGTTCAACGCCAGCATTTACTACCTGCTACGTCCCATTGGCTACTGGCTCACGACGTATAACCAGATTGCCATCATCGGGCCTTCGCTGGCGGTGCTCAGTGGTGCCATTGGGTTGGGGCTGGCCTGGCGGGAGCGCCGCATCACGCTGGCCTCGCTGCCCCAAACGCTGCTGCTCATGCTCACCGCCTACTACGCCCTGGCTACTACCGTGCACCCGTGGTACCTCACGCAGCTCATGGGCCTGAGCGTGCTGTCGCGCTATCGTTTTCCACTGGTATGGGGCGGCCTGGCGGTGCTGTCCTACGCCGCCTACCGCTCCAGTGCCTACACCGAAAACCTCTGGCTGGTGGCCCTGGAATACCTCGTGGCTTTCGCGGTGCTCCTGTGGGAAGTCCGCCAAAGTCGTCGTTCGGAGGCTGCCGAATAGCAGCACTGACCGGCAGACATGCAGCGCGCAGCGAAGCATCGCGCGCGCCTACACTAACTCTCTTCAAGGATTGGAAGACGGCTGCCTGCCCCTACTGCGGCCAGTACACGTAGCGCCGGGTCGATTTCAGGCGGAGGGTGCGGCCGTCCCAGGCAGTTTGGCGGAGCAGCACGTTGGGGTAGGTTTTTGCGAACCAATACACGTTTTCCTTGCCTGGGGCCAGTGCCACGGCCACGCGCCAGGCCGGCTGCGGGGCATCGGCAGCGGGCGCCTCGCTCGTGGTGAGGTGGGCTTGGTAGTAGACCGGCGGAGTGGCCTGGTTGGTTTGTTGCAGGTCGAGCACCACAAAATCGAAGCTGGGCTGCTGGGCAAATTTCAGGGTGCGGAGCGTGTAAGGCAGCGCATCTTCCAGAAAAACATCGCGCCGCAAATCCCGGTTGCCATCGCCCTGGCCGTCCCAGTACGAGTTGTACCACATTTCAAAGTTCACCCCGTCGTCAATGATGGATTTGAACGTATTGCCGCACCATTCCTGCGACGACGAGGTCATTTTAAAAAGCGCCACCGGCTGGTCGCGCCGGAAAAACAACGACGTGAGGTAATGGTACGGGTACTGGTCGGCCTGAATGCTACAGAACTGATTAATTTTCATCACGGGAAACAAATCGGCCCGCTTGTAGTCGTCGGTTTTGACGTTGAATTGCTGGTTAAACTCCTCCTTCACCGTAATCTGGGTGAACTCGAAGGTGCGCTTTTTCTTGTAAACAATGCGCTCAGCGTCGTAGGTGGCCACTTCGGCCAGGCCATCTTCCCAGTACTTGCGCATGGCCCACTCCTGGTCGAAATACGGCAGCACCGCCTGCAGTGCCTGGGCCGAAACCGGTACCCGGCCCGTGGCTTTGGTTTCGCTGGGGCCCTGGCAGCCCGCCCCCCACATGCCCATCATCACGGCGAGCAATGTATTTCGAATGGATACCTGGGGCATAAAGTAAAGCAGTAAGGTCAGCAAATGTAGCCTATGGGCGCCTACTTGATGCCCGGCTGAAACCAAGGGAAAAGGTATACGCGAAAGCCGCTTGTTATGGATTGATGGCCCGCCAGGCAGCCAGGTCGTCGGCCGTGTCCACGTCGCGAAGTTCCGGAAGCAGGGCCACGCGCAAGCCCAGGCGTTGGGCATCGGCCACGGTATCGGCCAGCACCGTAGCAGTGCTCCACGCCTTGTCCTCAAACAGCTCGGGCCGGGGTTGGCGCAGGCCCAGCAGGTAGTAGCCGCCATCGGTGGCTGGTCCCAGTACCACGTCGTGGGTGGCCAGCAAATCATGCGCCTGGGTAAGATGCGCCGCCCGCAAACCGGGGCAGTCGGTGCCGATAATGGCTACCCGGCCCGCCCCAGCGCTGAAAGCCGCCGCAAATGCCGTGGCCATGCGCTCGCCCAAGTCACCGGCAGGCTGACAGCGAGTGGCCAGCTCAGGCCAGTGCGCGGCTTCGCCAGCCGTAGGCTCGATTCCCGCCGTATCGGCCAGCCAGACGGTGGCCGAAATGCCCGATGCCGCCACCGCCGCACGGGTAATGGCCAGTAGCTCTTGGTAAACGGCCAGGGCGGCGGTCTCGCCTACGCCCGCGGCCAGCCGGCTTTTCACTCGGCCCAAGGCAGGCACGCGGGCAAATACCAACAGGTGGGAAAGCGTGCCTGCCGGCGTGGGCACTGCGCTAATTAGTTTACTCATATACTTTTCGCCCGCGTTTCAGCCACGGGCTCCACCACTTGGAATAGGGATGTACGTTGGTTGTGGGCCCCTGGGCAGTGCACACCGGGTAGCCTTCGTTGACCCACTCGAACAAACCGCCGTAAAGGTTGCGCACCTTCCGAAAGCCCAGCGCCTGTAGCCGCTCGCCCAGTCGTTCGCTGCGCACGCCCACGGAGCAATACACCACCACCGGCTGCTCCCGGTCGAGGGTCTCGAACGTTTCGGTGGCAATGGAATCAAAATTCACAAAGTGGGCCCCCGCGAGGTGGCTGACCCGGTATTCGGCCGGTGTGCGGGCATCGAGCAGCACCGGCGCGGCGGGCGCCTTCAGTTCCTGCGCCAAAGCGGCCGCCGAGACCGTGGGCACGGTGTTGTGGTACAGGCGGCGCAACAGTTGCTTATACATGCCGCTGGCCTGGCCGGGTGGGCTGGCGGAGTCGGAGCCGCAAGCACTCAGCATGAGCAAGGCGCTGAACAGACCGGCGAATGCTGCACGTTTCACGGGCGTGGGAAAGATGGTTGATGCCGCGAAGCCTAGGCCGTGGCCCCCCCACAGCTGGAACCGGCCCCGGCCGTGCACCCGTAGCAGTGCTGATTCACCACAATGCTACGCGCCTCCAAAGAGGCCAAGTCGAAGTCGCGAATGTGGCGCGAAGCGTTGCCCGTCACCGGCAAATCCAGCATTTGGTTGAAGTCGCAATCGTAGAGCAGGCCGTCCCAGCCCACCGAAACGGTGCTGCGGCACATCACGTTGGCGGCGGCCACGGGGTTGTAGGCCTGCACCAGTTTGTCCATGTAGCCGTCGTAGTTGCCGCTTTCCACCAGATAGTCCAGAAAACGGCTGACGGGCAGATTGGTGATGGCCAGCAGGTTATTGAATGTTACGTGGTGTTCGCGGCCCAGCCGCTGTTTAAATTCCCGCTCCAGGCTGATTTGGCTGCCCGGCAGGAACGCGCCCGAGGGGTTGTACACCAAATCCAGGTTCAGGCCCGAGCCTTCCACGCCATAGCCCACGGCGTTGAGCATGCCCAGCGCCCGGATGGAGCGCTCAAATACGCCCTCGCCGCGCTGCGCATCGGTGCGGCCGGCCGCAAAGTGCGGCAACGACGAAACCACCCGCACGCCGTGCCTGGCAAAAAACTCCGGCAGGTCGTTGTATTTCTTGTTGGCCACGATGATGGTCAGGTTGCAGCGCACAATAATCTGGCGGCCCAAGGCAGAAATTCCCTCCACAAACCACCGGAAATCCGGGTTCATTTCGGGGGCGCCACCGGTCAGGTCCACCACCTCGATATCGGTCTGGGCCAGCGCGTCTAGGCATTGTTGCATGGTTTCGCGGGTCATGATTTCGGTGCGGTCGGGGCCGGCGTCCACGTGGCAGTGCTTGCACACCTGGTTGCACATCTTGCCAACGTTTACTTGCAGCACCGAAATGGCGGTGGGCCGCAACGGCAACAGCCCGGCCGCCCGCAGCTTGCCGGCAAAGGGCGGAAAGGACGTCCCCACCGTCTCGGCCGGATTCAAAACGGTGAGTTGGTAGGCCGAATCAGCCAGCGCGTGGTGTTGGGCGTGCAGGGATTTCATAAATAATTGGGTAGTAAGGGGCTGCTGGTGAGGCAGACTAGAAAGAGGAACGACTACATGGTCAGCTCCTTGGCCTTGTTCATCATCATGGTGGCGTGCACCAGCGTGGCCCCGCCTTTGATGGCAGCCCCCACGTGCACCGCCTCCATCATCTGGGCTTCGTCGGCGCCTTTCTGGAGGGCATCCGAGGTGTAGGCGTCGATGCAATAAGGACATTGCACCACGTGCGCTACGGCCAGCGCAATCAAGGATTTTTCGCGCTCACTAAGCGCGCCCTCCTTGAATACTTCGCCGTAGTAATCGAAAAATTTACGGCCCATTTCGGGTTGCCACTCGGAGATATTGCCAAACTTGGCCAAATCGGAGGGATTGTAGTAGGTGCTCATGGCGCAGGAAAATGATATGAGGAAATAGTCAGGAGCAGTTTTAGCGCCGGCGCACGTGAATGCGCACCCGCTCGCCGTCTTCAGAAGTAGTGGGCATCACGTCGATGCGGTCGGCCTCGTCGTAATAAGCCGCCACTCCGCGCACAATGCCCACCGCCAACCCGCCCATGCGGCGCGGCGACACGTAGTCAATCATCAGCTCGTTGGGCCCCAACCGATTGACATCCAACACCGGTGGCGAATTTTCGGCGTGTTCCTGTCGCACCTGCTTGTGCATGGTCAGCTCGGTGTGCTCCAGCATGTCGAGGGTTTTCCACTCGGGATTCAGCAACTTTTGGTACATATACATCAGGTCGGGCACCAGGTATTCGCCGAACTTTTCGTGCAGCTCACCGGCCGACAAACCGGTCATCTCGGCGGCGTGGCCCACCAAGGCATAAACGTGCTCGTCGGGGTACACGGTTTTGTGGTCAAACTCAATGTTTTCGAGCCTAGAAAGCTCCATGAGTTTGACCCAGGTACTGTGGTCGTATTGGGTTTGCACGTAGCGCTTGAGCAACGTGAGGATGGTGCCGTGCATAAAAAACAGTTTACAACAATAATTGACAAAGGATTATCGCCCATCGGCTAAGCAAGCCAATGAGCGATAATCCTCAGGTACCGCTTGGACTACCAGGGCGTGTAGCTGCAGGTTGCCGGTTCAAATCGTTCAACTGCTTAAATGTTTCCAACTACGGTCATGGTGCTCAGCGTGGGATTTACGCTGCCTCCCTCGGGCTCTACCGTCATGGCGAAGGTTTGGGCGCTGGCAATGTCCTTCATGTGCTGGAGGCCCTCGCCGGTGGCCGTGGCAGCGTTTAGCACGCCCGCATCAATCGGCTTGCCTTTGTCGAGGGCCCAGAGCTGGTACTGCTTGCCCGCCGGCAGAGCCGGCAAGCTGCGTACGTCTACGTACACCTTGTGCGTGGCGGGGTTGAACAGCACGCGGGCGTGGGCCGTGGGGGCAGTTTTGGTACCGGCCAGGGCCACGGCGCGGAACTCATCGGAACGCAGCACCTGGTTTTCCTGCCGCAGCTCGCCCAGCTTTTTTTCCACTACGGTGGTGGTGGTGGCGAAGCGGGTGCGTTCGTTTTGCATGGCCACCAGCTCCGAGTTGGCGCTTTTCCAGTTCGAGTACAGCAGCATGTTGCCGAACAGGCTGAGCAGCAGCGCCACCGAAGCCGCAATGGCCCAAGCCGGAGTACTGGTTGCGGCCGGTGCCGAAGCCATGGGGCGCACCACCGCTTCGCCGGGCACGGCGGTGGGTTGGGGCGTGGCCGTCAGCGAGTTGGCCTGGGCCACGGCGTCAACATCGGCACGCAGGCCGCCGGCCGGCTTGGGGGCCGCAATCTGGGCCAGTACGTTGCTCAGCACCCGTTCCCGCATGCCAGCGGGGGGGGTCAGGGAGTGGGCTTCGGCATAGAGGCCAAAAGCGGCCTGCACTTGTAGCAATTCCTCGCGGACCTCCGGGTGGGCAGCTACCTGGGCTTCCACGCCCGCCTGCTCGGCGGGAGAAAGCTCCCCGAGAGCGTACTGCTCCAGGATGCCCGATTCAATATATTCTTGGATGTTTTCCACGATTAATTTAGCGAATAAGTTTGCTTAGGACTTTTATAGCGGTGCGGGCACGGGTTTTCACGGTGCCCAAAGGAATGTTGAGCTCCTCCGCTACTTCACTTTGGGTGAAGCCCTCGAAGTAGAGCAGGTCGATAATCTGGCGCTGTTCCGGAATGAGTTGTTGCGTGATTTCCTGGAGGCCAATGTGCTCGGGTCGGAAGGTGGTGGGGGCGGCCTGTCGTTGCGCCGTCAAACTGTCGTCCAATCCCTGAGTTTTGCTACCTACGCGGTGCTGTCGGGAGCGGATTTTATCGATGCTCAGATTTCGACAAATATTAAGAACCCAGGTAAAGAGGCGCCCTTTGCTGGGGTCGTAGCTGGCAAAGGCGTGCCATATTTTTACCAGCGCCTCCTGCAACACGTCTTCGGCTTCGTCTTCGGCCTTCACAATGCGAAAGATGACGCCATACAACGCCGCCGAATACCGGTCGTAGAAAAGCGTCATGGCCGCCTCGTCGCGCGCTTGCAAGCGCCGAACAAGTTCCGCCTCGGCAGCGGGCGGTAGGGAAATAAGCGGGGTATCGGACACGGGAGTGGCTGAAAGTGAAGAAGAATGCCAAAAACAGGGTAGTGCCGGGCGCACGAAAATACGGTGTGCCACGGAAATGGGCCGTATACGGCGCTAGCAGGCGTGCAACCGAATGTTCGGGGCGGAAGTTGAAGCTTTGGTCAACAAATTTGCCGGCCGCGCACGGTTGAGGTCGGTTCCTTCCTGCTTTTTCACCACTAACGCCTTCTCCTTCCAATGCCCATCGAATCGTTCAATCCATATTCCGGGCGCGTGCTGCGCCGCTTCAAGCCCTTTAGCTGGGCCAAAACCGTGCGCATTCTGGCCCAGGCGCACCGGGCCGCGGCGGCTTGGCCAACCACTACGTTTGCGCACCGGGCCGAAGTCCTACGCCGCGCCGCCACGCTCCTGCGCGAACGCCGGCACGAGCTGGCCCGCCTCATGGCCCTGGAGATGGGCAAACCAGTGGCCGATGGCCGCGCCGAGGCCCTGAAATGCGCCACTTGCTGCGAGTACTACGCCGAGCACGCGGAGGGCTTTCTGCGCGATGAGTTGATTGATACCGACGCGGCCCGCAGCTTCATCAGCTACCAGCCGCTGGGCGTGGTGTTGGCTGTGATGCCCTGGAACTTCCCGTTGTGGCAGGTGGTGCGCTTTGCCGCGCCGGCCCTGATGGCCGGCAACGTGGGCCTGCTCAAACACGCCTCCAACGTGCCGCAATGCGCGCTGGCTCTGGAGAAGATATTTCACGACGCAGGCCTGCCGCCGGCTTGCTTCCGCACCCTGCTCATTGGGTCGGAACTGGTGGAAAAGCTCATTGCCGACGACCGGCTGCGGGCCGTGACGCTGACCGGCAGCGAGGGCGCCGGCAGCGCCGTGGCGGCCCTGGCCGGGCAGCACATTAAGAAAACCGTGCTGGAGCTGGGCGGCTCCGACCCTTTCGTTGTGCTGGCGGACGCCGATGTGGCCCTGGCGGCCAAAACCGCCGCCCAAAGCCGCATGATAAACGCAGGCCAGAGCTGCATTGCGGCCAAGCGCTTCATCGTGGAAAAGCCGGTGCTCAAGGAATTTATCAACCACCTGAAAACGCATTTGCTGGCTTTTCGGCCCGGCAACCCGCTCGATGAGGACACGCAGTACGGCCCGCTGGCCCGGCCCGATTTGGCCGATGAGCTAACCCAGCAAGTGCAAGATTCCGTGGCGCAAGGGGCTAAAGTGGAGCTGTTTGGCGGCCAGGCAACGCCTGGTACTGCCCTGTTTCGGCCCATGATTTTATCGAACATCAAACCCGGCCAGCGGGCTTACACCGAGGAATTCTTTGGCCCCGTGGCGCTGGTGCTCGAAGCCAAAAACGCCGCCGACGCCGTGCGCCTCGCCAACGACTCTCGCTTCGGCCTGGGCGCTGCCGTGTGGACCGGCAGCCCCGAAAAGGGCGAGGAAATGGCGCGACAGATTGAAAGCGGCGCCGTGTTCGTCAACGGGCTGGTGAAATCGATGCCCGAGCTGCCGTTTGGCGGCGTGAAAAAGTCGGGCTATGGCCGGGAGCTTTCCTACCTCGGCATTCGGGAGTTTGTCAATCAGAAATCGGTATGGATTGGCAGGTCGGTGACACAACAGGCCAGCACGGAATAGGCAGCCACTGCCATGCAGCGCGAAGCGAAGCATGACGGCCATCCCCGCCAAGTTTTCCGCTCCGCCTAACGGCCTAATGGGTTTCCCCAATCCTCTCCTACAAATATCCCATGATGCGATACGTGAGGTAGCCCGTTATTTCGTGGATGAGGCCGCTCCAGCGGCCAAAGGCATCGGTGTCGGGCACCAGCCAGGCGGTGAGGTTGTGCGGCGTGTCGGTGCTGCGAAAATCGGCTGGGAAGGGCACCGGGTGCAGGCCCACTTTGGCAAAACACCCCAGCGCCCGCCGCTGATGGAAAGCCGAGGTGACCAGTACCAACGATTTTATGTTGGGGTATTGGGCCAGCAGTTCTTTGGTGTAGAGCGCATTTTCGCGGGTGTTGCGGCTGCGCTCTTCCAGCAGCAGGTCGCGGGAAGGCACGCCCGCCAGGCGCAGAAGCGTGGCCAGTTCGGCCGCCTCGGTGACGGCCGCCGGCGTGGTAGAACCCGAACCGCCCGAGATGATGATGCGCCGCACCCGTTTGGCCCGGTACAGCCACAGCGCGTTGGTAAACCGGTCGGCGCCGGAGCCGAGGTACACCCGGTCGTGCGGCGACTTGCTGCCCATGGTGATGCCGGTGAGCAGCACTGCCGCATCAGCGGGCGCAACGGCCCGAAGCGGCACGGGCGGCTTTTCCCAGGCAAGCAGCGCAGAGTTGGCCAGGCCGCCATTGCCGCCGATGAACAGCAGCAGGACAGCGGCCCACAGCCAGCGTTTGCGCCACGGGCCGGTGGCGCGAGCCCTGAGGGCTGCCACTAGAAGCGCCAGCAGCCACAAACCGGGCGAGAAAAGAATGAGCAGGAGTTTGGAAAGCAGAAAAAACACGCCCAAAGGTAGGCCCACCGCCTTTATACCATCTATATCGGGGCCGACTCAGGCCGTGAAAGGAACGAAAGCGCGCAGGCGGGCAAGCTGGGCCTGCACTTCGGCTTCGGTGGTCAGGTTGTCGCACTCCAGCATGCGGCCCTGGCAATAGCTCACGAAGAAGGGCGCCACTTTTTCCTGCATCAGCTTGCGGGCCACGGGGTTTTCATCCGAATTGAGGCGCACAAACAAGATGGATTCGTTGCCGGGGTCGTCGACAAACTTGGCAAACGGCGGCGCCAAAGCCTGGCAAATGGCGCAGTTGGCGGAGGTGAACTTGGCAAACACTTTCATGTGCTCGTGGGTGAGGCGGCGCAGGTGCTCGTCGTCGGTATCCACCACGTGTTTGCGTTCTTCTTCGGTCATAAGAAACGATTTTTAAACCGTCGCTTAAACTCCCAATACGGCCCCAGGGTTGCCGCTGGCCTACTTGCGCAACATTAGCTCGCGAATGTATTTGACCGGCGCGCTGCCGTAGCTGAGGAAGTTTTCATTGAAGGCTTTCAGGTCGAAATCCTTGCCTTCCTTCTTTTTCAGCTCCTCGCGCAGGGCATAAATTTCGGTGTAGCCCGTGAAGTAGCTGCTGAGTTGCACCTGGCTCAGGGTGGCGCGCAGCCACTTCCCGCGGGCTTCCGCTTCTTCCTGAAAACCTTCGCGGCGCAGCAGCTTCACCACCTCCTCTTCGCTCATGTTATCGACCTGGATGGCGTGGTCGATGACGGCGTTTAGCGTCGAGCGCATGTTCCATTTGTCCCAGAGCAGCCACATTTCATCGGAGTTGTTGCCGTAGCCGTTTTCCAGCATCATGCGCTCGGCGTACACAGCCCAGCCTTCCACCATGGCGCCGTTCCCGAAAATGCTTTTTACCAGCGAGGGCGAGCGGTTGGCGTACACCAATTGCGTATAGTGGCCCGGAATGGCCTCGTGGATGTTGAGAATCTGCAGGGTATAGTCGTTGTATTCGCGCAGGTAGCTTTCGGCCTGGGCCGGCGTCCAGTCGGCAGGAATGGGCTCCACGTTGTAGTAGGTGTTGGCGCCTTTGTCGTAGGGACCGGGGGCCGACACGCTGGCACCCGCGCCGCTGCCACGCATGTAGAGCGGCGTTTCGCGCACCACCAGCGGCTTGCTGGGGTCTTGGGTGAGCAGCTTTTTGTCGTTCACGAAAGCCACCAACGTTGGAATCTGGCGCTTCACGGCGTCCACAAAACCATCGCGCGGAGCGTGCTTCAGGGTGAGCTGGTTGATGACGGCTGTAATCAGGGCCAAGCTGTCGGCCGGCGCTTTCTGGCCGGGGAAATACTTTGGGTAGAGGCGGGCGGCGCGGCGGCCCATGTCGTGCAGTAGCTCGGCCTTGTGCTTTTGGGCCTCCTGGTACAGCTCGGCCGCCGAGAAGCGCGACTGAATGTCGTAGGCAAATTTCTGTTCAAATAAGCTCTTGCCGATGCGGAAGGAACGGAATTTGCCGGCCTTCAATACGTCGCCTTCCAGAAAACCCATGTACCCTTCCACCGCCGTGCGAGCAGCTGCCACGCGGTCCATCATCGTCTTTTTCTCAGCGTCGCTCAATCCCGACTTCACCACCGAATCGGCCAATGCTTTGCCAAATACCGCGAGGCCGCCGGCGTTTTGCTTAAGGGCCAGCACGGTGTGCTCCTTGGTGGGGTCGCTGATATTGGCCTTGGCAGCGGCGTAATACTCCGCCGCGTGGCTGATTTTATCGGAGATGTTGCGTAGGCGGCGGTCCAGCGGGTAATGCCGGCCGTTGAGCAAGTCGCCCACTGAGGCGCCGAGGTTGTAGCTGGCCGGGTTCCACTGCCAGTTTTTGAGGGTATCGGCGTACCAGCGTTCGGCGCGCAACTCGTTGCGCAGCAGGCGGAGGTCAATCTGGTTGTTGGGCGTGAGGCTATCGAGCGAAAAAGTGGCCAACGAGGCCAGGTATTTCTGCGCAAAAGCATCGTCGCTTTGCCGTTGCGCGGCATTCGGAATCACCAGCAGCGAATCGTATTTGTGGTAGCCTTGGCTGCTGGCATAGTCGGGGTTTTGTCGCCACAGGGCTTCAATAAACTGATTCTTGAAGGCGTCGAAACGGGTGTCGGCGTTTGAGGCCTTCTCGGTTTTATCGGCGTGCGAGCAACTGGCAAGAGCCAGGGCCAGAAGGGGCAGGTAGCGGAGTTTCATGGGCGGAATTGGCGCTTCGTGGAATAGTCAAGAACGTCATGCAGAGCGCAGCGAAGCATCTTTACCTCAATAGTAATTGATGACGTTGCAACGAAGCGGTAAAGATGCTTCGCTGCGCTCTGCATGACTTGCTGCGACATCCAAACTGCCACCCATTGCTAAGCCCCGCCGTAGGTTTGTCCCGGCGTTCGGCCTTTCCGTACACGCCTCTTTCTCCCACCCAAAATTCCCGCATGAATTCCTCCCGCATCGAACACGATTTCCTTGGCGAACGCAGCCTCCCCGACAGCGCCTATTACGGCATTCAGACACTGCGCGCACTCGAAAATTTCGCCATCACCGGCATTCCCATCAAAGCGGAGCCCTTGTTTGTGCAGGCGCTGGCTTACGTAAAAAAAGGCGCGGCCCTGGCCAACAAAGAACTGGGCGTGCTGCCCGCCAACATTGCCGATGCCATTGCGGCCGCCTGCGACCGGGTGGCCACCGGCGAGTTCGACAACCAGTTTCTCACCGACATGATTCAGGGCGGCGCCGGTACGTCGGTGAACATGAACGCCAACGAAGTAATCGCCAACGTGGCCCTCGAAATGATGGGCCACCAGAAGGGCGAGTACCAGTATTGCCACCCCAACAACCACGTCAACTGCTCGCAAAGCACCAACGACGCCTACCCCACCGCCTTCCGCATCGCCCTCAACAACAAGCTGGTGGGCTACCGCGAAACCCTCGTGGAGCTGGCCGACGCCTTCGCTCAGAAAGCCGAGGAATTTCGCGACATCCTCAAAATGGGCCGTACCCAGCTGCAGGATGCTGTGCCCATGAGCATGGGCGACGAATTCCGCGCCTTCGCCACCAACCTGCGCGAGGAGCTGCTGCGCATCGACGACTCGCGCCGGCTGATTGACGAAATCAACATGGGCGCCACCGCCATCGGCTCGCGCATCAACGCCCCCACCGGCTACCCCGAATTGGTGACCGAGCACCTGCGCCAAATCACGGGCCTCAACCTGAGCTTGGCCGGCGACTTGTTTGAGGCCACTTATGACACGGGCGCCTACGTGCAGCTCTCCGGCGTGCTGAAGCGCACGGCTGTGAAGCTCAGCAAAATTTGCAACGACCTGCGCCTGCTGTCCTCCGGCCCGCGCACGGGCATCAACGAAATCAACCTGCCGCCCCTGCAGCCGGGCTCCAGCATCATGCCCGGCAAGGTGAACCCGGTGGTGCCCGAAGTGGTGAATCAAACGGCCTTCTACGTCATCGGGGCTGACCTTACGGTGACCATGGCGGCCGAGGCCGGCCAGCTCCAGCTCAACGTGATGGAGCCGGTTATCAGCTTCGCGCTGTTCACGTCCATTTCGTACATGACCAACGCTTGCCGCACCCTACGCGACAAGTGCGTCATCGGCATCACGGCCAACAAGGCCCACGCCGAAAGCTTGGTGCGCAACAGCATCGGCATCGTCACCCAGCTCAACCCGGTTATCGGCTACGAGGCCTCGGCGGAAATTGCCAAGGAGGCGCTGAAAACCGGCAAATCGGTGCACGACATTGCCGTGACCGAGCGCGGACTTTTGACGCAGGAAAAATGGGACGAGATTTTCACGTTCGAGAACCTGATTCGGCCAGTATTTATGCGGTAAGGAAGTGCCTGCTTAGCTTTAAATTAAAAGAAGAACGTCATGCTGAGCGAAGTCGAAGCATCTCTACCGTTCAACTAATCCAATCAACAGGATTTGCTATTGCGGTAGAGCTGCTTCGACTTCGCTCAGCATGACGTTCTTCTATTATTCATTCCATAACATCATGTCATGCGCCCCCTGCTCCTCCTCACCCTACTTCTTCTCACCACCACAGCAGCCCACGCCGCACGCGTCGACACGCTGAACATTCCTAGCGCGGCGATGCAGAAAACTTACCGCGCCGCCGTGGTGCTACCAGCCTCTTATGCCAAGAATAAGAAGGCCAATTACCCCGTGCTCTACCTACTGCACGGCGCCTACGGCCACTTTTCCGATTGGCTTAATAAAACTCCCGATAAGCAGCTCCTTCACCGTATGGCCGACCAGTACAACCTGATAATTGTGAACCCCGAAGGCGAAACCTTCAGCTTCTACCTCGACAGCCCGGTGAAGGCCGACAGCCAGTTTGAGACCTACCTCACAAAGGAAGTTATTCCGGCCATTGACCAGGCTTACCGCACCGTGCGCGACCGCAAGGGCCGCTTCATTACGGGCCTCTCCATGGGCGGCTTTGGCGCTATGTACCTCTCGGCGCGCCACCCGGATTTGTACGGCGCCGCCGGCAGCATGAGCGGCGCCCTGGAGCTGAGCAGCGCCAATCGCAATTTCACGCCCGACGAAGTGGCCTGGCGCAACAAAAACCTGCTGCCCATCCTCGGGTCCGAAGCCGAAAACCCCGCGTTTTTCAGCGCCAACTCGGTGGTGAATATGATTGACCAGATGCACCGCAACGGCCTGCCGCTCATTTTGGACTGCGGCGTGGACGATGGCCTTATCGAAATCAACCGCGAGATGCACCGCCGGCTGGTGTACAACCACACGCCGCACGACTTCACCGAGCGCCCCGGCGCCCACACCTGGGCCTATTGGCAATCGGCGCTGCCCTACCAGGTCTTATTCTTTGTTCAGGTGCTGAAGGCCAACGGTGTAGCCGTGCTATAAGCCGGCGGGGCTAAAATTGCGGGGAAGGCATCAACAATTGAGGGACGTGGCGGTTTCATCCCGCACCCTTTCCAAAACGCCTCTCATGAAATACAACCTCCTGGGCCGCACCGGCCTCAAAGTTTCCGAGCTCTGCCTCGGCACCATGACCTTCGGCTCCGTGGGCGGCCGATTTGCCGCCATTAATGGGGTCGACCAGGCCGGGGCCGACGCCTTGGTGAAGCGCGCGGTAGAAGCCGGCATCAACTTCATCGACACGGCCAACATTTATACCGAAGGCCAGTCGGAAGAAATTACCGGCCAGGCCATTCAAAACCTGGGCTTGCGGCGCGACTCGCTCATTCTGGCTACCAAAGTGCGTGGCAAGATGGGCGACGGCCCCAACGACGCCGGCCTCACGCGCCAGCACATCATGGCCCAGGTAGAAGGCAGCCTCAAGCGCCTCAAAACCGATTACATCGACCTGTACCAAACCCACTCCTACGACCCGCTCACGCCCTTCGACGAAACCCTGCGCGCCCTCGACGACCTCGTGCGCCAAGGCAAGGTGCGCTACATCGGGGCCAGCAACCTGGCCGCCTGGCAACTGATGAAGGCCCTTGGCATCTCGGAGCACCAGCACCTGGAGCGGTACCAGAGCCTGCAGGCCTACTACACCCTTGCAGGGCGCGACCTGGAGCGCGAGCTGGTGCCCTTGTTGCTAGACCAGCAACTCGGCCTAATGGTGTGGAGCCCCCTGGCCGGCGGCTTCCTCTCCGGCAAGTACACCCGCGAGAACCCCGCCGGCGAAGGCCGTCGCAGCGGCGGCTTTGATTTTCCGCCCGTGAACAAGGACCTGGCCTTCGATATCATCGACAAGCTGCGCCCAATGGCCGAAGCCAAGGGCACGACGGTGGCGGCCCTGGCCCTGGCTTGGCTGCTGCACCAGCCCGTAGTGAGCACCGTCATCATCGGCGCCAAAAAGATGGACCAGCTTGAGGACAACCTCAAAGCGGTGGACGTGCGGCTCACCCCCGAAGAGCTAAAACAGCTGGACGAGGTGAGCAAGCTCGCCCAGGAGTATCCCGGCTGGATGCTGAGCATGACGGGCACCGACCGGCAGGCATAGGGTGGATGGACAACAAAACAACAAGGCCCGTTGGAAACTCCAACGGGCCTTGTTGTTTTAGAAGAAAGTGCGGTGAGCCTACCGACGACGGCCAAAAATGCGCAACAGAAACAGGAACAGGTTGACAAAATCCAGGTACAGCGTCAGTGCACCCATGATGGAGGTTTTGTTGCTCACTTCCTCGCCTTCGGTGACGCCCAGCAGCGCCACGGCCTTTAGCTTCTGGGTGTCGTAGGCAATGAGGGCTACAAAAAGTAGCACTCCAATGAAAGAGGCGATGGTCTCCACCATGGAGTTGCGAAGGAACATGTTCACCACCATGGTGAGCACCAGGCCAATCAGGGCCATGCTCAGCATTTTGCCCCAGCCCGAGAGGTCAGCTTTGGTGAAATAGCCGAACAAGCTCATGACACCGAATGTGGCGGCCGAAACGAAAAAAGTGGAAGCAATCGACGACGAGGTGTAAACCAAAAACACGCAACTCAGCGTCACGCCGTTGAGGATGGAATAGCCCACAAAAGCCGCTTGAACCTTGCGGAGGCTCCAGTCAAAGATGCGAGCCGACAAGAAACCGACCAGCAGCAACTCGGCAATAATAAGACCTACAAAAACGAAGGGCGTGCCGAACACAAACTGCAGCAGGGCCGGCGAAGACGAAGCAAACATGGCAATGCCGCCCGTAAGGCCCAGGCCAGCCGTCATCCACCCGTAGACCTGCGTGAAAAAGTTGGCCTGAACCTGCGCCGCTTCTTCGGCCGAGATGTAGACCGGCCTGGGCGTGGATGTTAATTTATTTTCTTCCATAAACGAAGCAGAATGAAGGGTTAGGAATGAGAATGTGCCGGCTAAGCTAAGCAGAAAGCAGCATTTAAAAATCACCCATCAGCATCCGACTCCTGAAGCCATATCTTCGCCCCCATGCACGCTTCCGCTTACCTCACGCTTGCCGCTTTTGGCCTGCTCGCCTGCTCGCAGCAATCCACCGAATCAAAAGCGCCCACTGTTTCCAAGGCCCAGGTCCCGCTGGCCAGTCCCTTTCCCGAAACCTTCGAAGCGGGCTCGAAAGGCGCTTACGAGGAAGCCGATGAGCCGCTGGCCACCGGTCCCTGGCACTTTCAGGATGCCCTCATCGGCAGCAGCCCCCAAGACCATGCCAACGGCGCCCACGCCGCCCGCCTGCGTAACCTGGGCCGCATTGCCATGCGATTTGACGCGGCAGCTGGGGTGCGTCGCATCACTATTTCGGCCGCCGCTTACGGCCAGGACGGGCCCAGCACCTGGGAGTTGTGGCTGAGCCGCGACGGCGGCCGTACCTACGCCCGCACGGGTTCGCCCATCACCACCAGCGGGCCTAAGCTGACGCCCCACGTTTTTGCGGGCGTGGCCAACGAGCCCGTGCGCCTGGAAATTCGAAAAACCAGCGGCGATAAAAACCGGCTCGATATCGATGACATTATGCTGGAAACCGCTGCCGGCGCCGCTGCGGCTACCACTACCGGCGTAACGGGCGGCTACTTCGAGAACCGCAACCAGCCGCAGCCAGCGCAAACCACGCCCGCCCAGCAGCCGGCCACGGGCACCGGAACCGGCGTGGCGCAGGACCCCAACGACGCGAACTTGGCGTTGGGCAACCCCAGCGGTGCGACTTCCGACCCGGCCAATGCCGGCAACTACCTGCTTGTCCATCCCGAATTCACGATTGGCTACAACGCCACACGCGGCATTCCGACCTGGGTGAGCTGGCACATCGACAAAGCCGACCTGGGTCAGGCGCCCCGCCAGAACAACTTCCGCCCCGACGCGGCCCTGCCCCGGCAGTTCTACCAGGTGACGCCGGCCAGCTACGCCCGCTCCGGCTTCGACAAGGGCCACAACTGCCCCAGCGGCGACCGCACTGCCGACCTCGATGCCAATGCTAACACCTTCCTGATGACCAACATGGTGCCCCAAGCGCCACACAACAACCAGCAGACCTGGGCTCACCTCGAAGAATACGGCCGCTCCCAAATTCAGCGCGGCCAGGAAATCTACGTCATCATGGGCAGCTACGGACGGGGCGGTACCGGCGCCAATGGCTTCGCCCAAACCCTCGACCAAGGCCGTGTCACCGTACCCGCCCGCATCTGGAAAGTGATGGTGATTTTGCCCGATGGCACCAACGACCTCCAGCGTATTGCCACCGACCCCGGCGTGCGCGTGCTAGCCGTGGACACGCCCAACGACAACGGCATCAGCCCCGACTGGAAACAATACCTCACCTCCGTCGATAAGATAGAAGCCGCCACCGGCCTCGACCTGCTCAGCGCCCTGCCGCGCGACGCACAGGCCCGCCTCCAAAAGCTGGTGGACAGCGGCCGGGCCAATTAGCCGTTTCCCCCTCGCCGGGCAGTCAGAAAGCGCGTCACTTCCCGCACGTATTTATCCCCGTATTCCGCTTCGGTTAGTCGGTAAAAACCTTCCTGGTGGCCGCCCTCAAAGCACAGCACCTGCCGGCGCTGGCGACGACGCGCCAGCCGTGCTACCACCACCGAATCAGCCAGCGGGGTGTTTTTATCGGCCATACCGCCCACCAGCAGCCACGGACAGTTTACGCGCCGCGCTACCAAGGCGTATTCTGCCGCTTCGGTGGGCAAGGTCACGGTCTTCTGGTAGCGCTGCCATTGCTCAGCCACCAGGCGTTGCGGATTCGCCACGTAGCCTTCGGCAATCAGGAAGTCGCAGCCGCCCGTGGCCGCTACTTCGGAGCCCATGATGGTGCCCATCGAGAAGCCAATAATGCCCGTGCGGTTGTGCGGGTAGCGCCGCCGGGCATCGGCCAGCACGGTGCGCAGGTCGGTGGTGAATTCGGCGTAATACAGCCGCTGCCGCTCAATGGCAAAGTCGCTGCTGTGGCCAAAGCCGCGGTAGTCGAACAGGTACACGCGGTAGCCGCCTTTGCTCAGCGCCTGGGCCTGGTAGAGGAAGTACGACATGTTGTTCATGTCGCCGTAGGCCATCACCAGGGTGGTGTGCTGGTCGGGCACGTTGGCGGCGGGCTCCACTAGCCAGCCGGCCAGCTGCGCATGGTCGGGGGTGGTAAGGGTGGTGGTTTGGTAGCGCAGGCCCAGCGTGTCGGGGGTGGCCACCCACACGCGGCTGGGCTTCAGGGCCCAGGCAGCGGCGGCGTGAAGCAACAGGAATAGCAAGAAGGAGAAGCGCATTGGCAACAAGGAAAAAGCCAGAAATACCCGTTGCGGGCAAGTACACCGGCGGGCACTAAACGTTGCACCGCCGGGCCCGATGGGGCAGGAATTAGCCCACGGCACCTGCCCCGCTAAGCCTTTGGGCTACCTCGGCCCGCAGTGCATTGAAGAACCTGCTGCGCTCCTTTTCGCCCACGCCGCTGATGAGGGTGGACTTTTGCAGCAGGTTTTGCAGGTGGGCAAACATGAAGTCGTTGAAGCCTTCGTCGCGGGTGCCCACAAAGTAGAGCACGCCGTGGTTGAGGTAGGTGAGGCGGCGGCCGGCCAGCTCGGCCAGGAAGGTATTGTCGCCCAGAATGAATTCGTTCACAAACAGGCGGTAGGCCGACGGTTCGGCGGTGGGCTGTTGCAGCACGCATTTCACGCCGGCTTCGGCCTGAAATTCAATGTTGTCAATCAGCTCGTTCACTTTCCGGTACAGCACGTGGGCATCGCCGGGGGTCGCAAAAAAGCCGGCTTCGCGGTAGAAATCGATTTGGCGCAGGGCGCTGTTCAGGGTTTCCACGTTCCATATTTCGGTGGTGGGCAGCTGCGCATACAGGGTGGCAATGCGCTGGCAGGCGGCCCGGCGCGGGGCATCGTACACGTCGCCGAAGCGGAACTTGGTGCTCTTCAGCTCGTCGGTGCGCAGGATGGATTTCATCCAGAAAAACAGCTTAAACTCGGCTAGTTCCGGGATTTGGAAGTGGTAGAAGAGCGGAATGTCTTTGTTGAGGAAGTAGACGTGGCGGGGGCTGAAGCTGTTCATAAGTTCCAGCTGGCGCTCCAAGTTGGCCAGCCAGCCCTCCAACGTGCTGCTGGCGTAGGGCTGCGGCCGGCCTGTGAAGAGCAGGGCATCGCTGGACAGGTTGAGGAGCTGGTCGAGCGATACTTGGAAGTGCGCCGCCAACCGGTGTAGCTCGTCGAGGCCAAGGGGCTTTTCGCCCCGAATGCGGCGGTAGGCGCTGTCGTTGCTGATGTTCAGCAGGTCGGCCACCTCATCGACCAGGGCCTTGTGGGGCGGCAGCAGGCTTTTCAGGTGCTGGAAAAAAAGGTGCTGCGTGGCGGTGGCGTCCATAAATGATTTTTTGGTGAATGGTGCAAACTCGCTCGCAGGTTTTGGGGAAAACTGCGGGCGGCAGCGGCGGGCGGGCCCGGCTTACGCAGAAGTTGCTTCGCCCCTGGGCTGCCGGGGCTTTGGCCCGCAGCTACTGCGCCCGAACCTTTTCAGTGTTCAAAAACCCATTAGAAAAACGCAATAGTACATTTTAATTTTGCTATGTACCAATTAGCAGATTACTCCGGTGGCGGGGCAGGGTTAGTGCCTACGGTCGCTGGTGGTGCTACCGGGTTCGCATCCAGGCCGCAAGTAAGAAGAATTCATGTAACAAACCGAACGCATGGCACACTTCCCGCTCCTTCGCTTCTCCGCCGCCTGGGCCTTGGGCCGCACGCTGTTGCTTGGGCTGGGCCTGCCCGCCGTAGCGCTGGCCCAAGCCCCGCGCGACACACAGGCACTGGAGTTGCAAGGCGGCTCGCTTACTTACCGGCCCCTGGCGGCGCAGCAAACCTCAAACGCCCCAGCCAGCTCCACCGACTCCGGCTTCGGGCTCGACTACCAGGGCGGTGCCCTGCGGCTGGTAATCCCCTGGCCGGCTACCAAAAAAGACATCACGGAAAAAGCCCCCATCGACTGGACCGCGAACCCTGGCCGAAACATCGTGGCCGTACGGTATATGGACCTGATTTTTGACAATGCTACCCTGACCTACGAGCGGCTGTTCGGCCCAAACAACCAGGTAGGCGTGAAATTGCCCTTTTCTCTCAAGTACGGGCGCAACCAGTCTCCGCTCTTGAACCAGTCGGCCATTTACCCCATGAATAAGTCCTTCAGCACAGGGCTGGAAGTCAATTTCTACGTGGGTCCGCCGGCGCGGGTCCGCTATTTTCTCGGTCCGGCGGTGCACTACGGGCGCTTCCGCTACGACTACAGCGAAGGCCCCGACGATTTTTTACTTTTTAGCCTGTCCTTCCGCAACAGACGGGCCATCGCGGAGCGCTATGCCTGCTACTTCAACAACGGGCTACGCTACCAACTGGGCAAGCATTTCGTGCTGGCCGCCGACGCCGGCATTGGGTGGAAAACCAATGTGCTGGATGACCGCCGCATGAACCTGAAAACCGATGACATTGCCGGCACCTCGCTGCTGCTGGTGGGCAACTTCAACCTGGGCTACCACTTTTAACCCCCGAAGCCATGTTTGCTGCTTTCATTACTCCCGGTATTTTGGGCGGGCCGGGCGCCCGGTGCGCGTGCCTGCTGGCGGTGCTGGCCCTGCCCTGCCGCGCCCAGGACGCCATCCTTCGCACCAACGGCCAGCGCACGGAAGCGCAGGTGCTGGACGTGCGCGGCTCGCAGATTTTCTACAAGCCCTGGGGCCATCCCGATGGTGTTACTACGGTGCTGAGCACGGAGTACGTGCAGGCTATTCAGTACCAGAACGGCACTCGGCAAGACTTCACCCATGCACCCGCGCCAAGCCTGCGACTCGATGAAATAGCCAACCACGGCCGGAATGTGGTGGCCATCCGTCCGGAAGACCTGGTTTTTGGCAACCTCACGCTGACCTACGAGCGGCTGTCGAAGGAAAGCGGGCTGGGCATCAAAGTGCCGCTCAGCATGGGCATGGGCCATGAAAAATCCGATTATACCCACAACGCCTTCTATACCCAATACAACAAAATTTACGGTACAGGGCTGGAGGTAAACATCTATGTGACCGGTGTGGAGCGGGTGCGCTATATTGTGGGGCCCGCCCTGCAATGGGCCTCCTTCCGCTACCGGCAGCGTTACATTCCGAGCACAAATCTGCAAACACCCTATGCTTCCACGCCAGTGGAAACCGAGTACCAGGGCCAGCAGATGTCGGCCGTGATTCAAGGGGGAATTTGGTGCCAATTAGGCGAGCGCCTGGTTTTTTCGGGCGATGCCGGCATTGGCCTGCGCTACTACCGAATGGAACAAGCCGACGGCTACGGCCACTACTCCAGCTTTCCCAACGAAGCCACCCTGCACCTGTCTGCCAACCTCAACCTGGGCTATCAATTCTAACCGGTTTCGCCATGCAAAACGCTGTGCTTTTCGCTCGCCTTCGGCTGAGCTTGCTTCGCCTGTTTCGTCGGCGCCCCGTGGCGCGGGCCGTGGCGTGGCTCACCTTGCTGGCCCTGCTGCCGGTGCACCTCAGTTGCCAGAGTTTCTACCGCACGCGGGGCAAGGAAATCAGTACCTCCTCGCTCACGGCGCTGGCGTCGTCCAAGGTGTTTATACTGCACCAGGGCAACCTGACCTGGCAGCTTATCAGCCCTCGCCTCAACGGCGACATGCTGGAGGGCGTGAAGGGCGAGCTTTACCCCACCTTGGCGCAATACGACAATGCGCCCCTCGACGGCAAGTCGAAACGCTACAAGATGGTAGACAGCAAAGTGGTGCTAAACCTCGTGCACGTCTACATTTCGGACTACCAGCTGCACGACAGCCAGCAGGTCAGCATTCCGATTTCCTCCATTCAACGCATCGATTTGGTTGAGAAAGACACGAATAAGACCACTGCTTCTTACCTGCTGGGTGGCACGGCCATTACCGTTGGCGTGCTCGCGGTTATCGCCATCATTATTGCCCTCACCAAAAGTTCCTGCCCCTTTGTGTATGCCTCCGACGGGCAAGGGTACCACTTTGTGGGCGAGGCCTATGGCGGGGCCATTTTTGCCCCACTGGAGCGCGACGACTACATGCCCCTGCCGCAGCTCCGCCCTCAGGACGGCGAGTACCGCCTCAAGCTGACCAACGAGCTGAAGGAACGCCAGTACACCGACGTGGCCGAGCTGTGGGTGGTCGACCACGCCCCCGGCACGCAGGTGCTGCTGGACCAGCGCGGCGGTGTGCACACCCTCGGCCAGTTGCAAGCGCCCACCCGCGCCCGCACGGCCAGCGGCGCTGACTGCGCCGCCCAGTTGCAAGCCGCCGACCACAACGTCTTCCTATTCAACGAAGAACTGCCCGCCGCCACCGCCAACGGCGTGACCCTGGCGTTTGCCAAGCCTGCACAGGCCGCGTCGCCTGCCCGCCTGGTGCTGCGGGCCCAGAATTCGCTGTGGCTGGATTACCTCTACGGCGAGTTTGCCAAGAAATTCGGCGCCTCCTACGCCCAATGGGCTGAGCACGAAAAGCAGGTGCCCGCCGCCAAGCTCAACCAGTGGCTGCAAGCCCAAAGCATGCCGCTGAGTGTGTACGTCGAAACCGCCCGCGGCTGGCAGTTGGTGGAGCACATCCCGCTGGTGGGCTCCCTCGCCGCCCGCGACCTGGTGGTGCCCATTGACCTGAGCCAGGTGGCCGGCTCCGAGGTGCGCATCAAAGTAGAAACCGGCTTCATGTTCTGGGAGCTGGACTACGCCGCCCTCGACACCAGCCCGGAGCAACTCACCTCCCTCGAAAAATATGCCCCCCTAAGTGCCCTCGATGAAAAGAGCACCGACCAACGCGCCGCACTAGCCGCGGCCGATGGCCAGCCGCTGCGGCAACTACACCAAGGCACCGAAGTAAGCTTGGTGTACCCGGCCAAGCCAGCCATAACCGGCACCCAGCGCACGGCCTTTTTCCACGCGCGCGGCTACTACGAGCACATTCGGGAGTACCAGGGCGTGCCCAACCTGCCCGAACTCTACAGCTTCCGCAAGCCCGGCCGCCTTGTAGAATTCTCGAAGGAAAAATACCGCGAAACCACGCACGAGCTTCAACTCACCGCAATGCGCCCCTAAACCATGGACACTGCTACCCTCATGCCGCTCCCCGTCCTCGACGCGGTGCTGCCCACCAGCCCCCGCCCGTCCGCTGCTGCTGCGCCCTACCCAGTGCCCACCTTGCCCAACCCCGTGCTTCCCGATTCGCTCTGGCGAGAACTGATGCGCGGGCTTTTTGCGCTGGTAGAGGCCCGGCTAGTGTTGAATCTATTGCGCCGCCCCCGGAGAATATGGCAGGCCCTAACGCAGTTGAAGTCCCAGCGCGCCCAATATTTCGGGGAGTTTGTGCCCCGAAAAATGGCTTACGTCGACGGCCGCTACTACCGGGGCTACCACAGTCCGGGCTGGCCCTCCCCGGCTTACAATACATACGTAGCCACGGCCCTCAACCGCCTGGTGCCCTTCCGCCCCCAGCAAACGACCCTGAACATGGTGTTCCTGGCCATCACCAAAAAATGTCCCCTGGCTTGTGAGCACTGCTTTGAATGGGAGGCTCTCAACCAAAAGGAAAAGCTGACGCTACCCGATTTGCACGCGCTGGTCAAAACCTTTCAGGATAAAAACGTTACCCAGATATTCTTCAGCGGCGGCGAGCCCATGCTCCGTGTGCATGACCTGCTGGAAATAATGCCCGCCGCCCGCCCCGGCACCGATTTCTGGGTCATTACTTCCGGCTTTAACTTCACCCGGCAAAACGCTATAAAGTTGAAGCAAGCCGGCCTCACGGGCGTTTCCATCAGCCTCGACCACTACCTGCCCGCGCAGCACAACCGCTTCCGCGGCTCCGATAAAGCCTTCGAGAACGCCATCCAAGCCGCTGCCCACGCCCAAGAGGCCGGCTTGGTGGTGAACCTGGCCGTGTGCGTCACCCGCGAGTTCACCACGGCCCGCAACCTGCTGCGCTACGCCGCCTTGGCCCGGCAGTTGGGCGCGGCCTTCATTCAGTTGTTGGAACCGCGTGCCGTGGGCCATTACAGCGGTCAGGAGGTAGCCCTCGCCGAGCGGCAACTGTTGCTGCTCGATGCTTTCTACGAGCGGCTAAACTTCCACCCCCATTACCACGACTGGCCTATGGTGACCTACTACGGCTACCACCAGCGCCGCCTGGGCTGCAGCGGGGCGGCCGACCGGTTTCTGTACGTCGACACCGACGGCGATGTACACGCCTGCCCCTTCTGCCAGAAAAAAAGCGGCAGCGCCCTCACCGATTCTCTCAACGATGCCTTGGCGGCAGTGCGCACCAACGGGTGTCAGTTGTATCACCCTTCGGCTATTTAAGCCGAAGTCCGGCGCATCAGGTTTCCGTCAATACCGTTTTGAAGCCGGCCAGCGTACCATCCGCCATCCGGCCTAGGGCGTAGGCGTGGATTTGCGGCCCTTTTCCCACGCGGTACACCTGCACGCCGTCCATATCCTGCTTCATAAACATTTGCAGGGCTTTGTAGCGGTTAGCCAGCGCCACGTCGTTCAGCACGCCATCGTCGGCCGTGTGGTTGCGCAGAAATTGCGTCAGTTCCACGGTTTCTACTTTGGCATCGGCGGGCTCGCCCAGCACCTTGAGCAGCGCGGCGTTGCTCAGCTCGCCGCCGGGCGCAGCGTAAGCCACGGCTTCCAGCGGTGCGTCCGATTCGCTTAGGAAATGCAGGCCGGCCACTTGCTTTTGTAGCTCCGGCGGCACCGGTGCCCCAGCGTCCGCGCCCGATTTTGACGCTGCTTTAGCCTCGCTCAGCCCGCTGCCACCGTCCACTTTTGCCGCAATGGCCGTGGCCAATTCCTGCATCCGCGCATCGGGTACTTTGATTTTGGGATTGGTAAAGTTGATGTCCTGCACCGTCTGCATCGGGATGAGGTGGATGTGGGCGTGCGGCACTTCCAGCCCAATCACGGCCACGCCGATGCGCTTGCAGGGCACGGCGGCCTGCACCCCTTTCGCCACGCGCTGCGCAAACACGTGCAACGCCGCTAGCTCGTCGGCCGGCAGGTCAAAAATGTAGTCGATTTCCTTCTTAGGAATCACCAGCACATGGCCTTCCACCAGCGGCGTGATGTCGAGAAACGCCAGATGGCGGCCGTCCTCGGCTACTTTAAAAGCCGGCAGCTCGCCGGAAACAATGCGGGAGAAAATCGAAGGCATGGGCAGGTTGGTTATGAGTTGTCAGTTGCTCGTTGTCAGTTGTCGGGTCGGTGGTGCAAATAAACGAGAACCGACAAGCCAACGCCGGGAAGGTGCAAAAAGAAATAGGGCAGCACCTCCCGGCGCTGCCCTAACAACTGACAACAAACAGCTGACAACTACCGGCTAATCTCCAGGATTTCGAACTGCAACTTGCCAGCGGGCACGATGATTTCGGCGGTGTCGCCGGCCGATTTGCCCAACAAGCCCTTCCCGATGGGCGATTTCACCGAGATTTTGCCCGCGGCCAGGTTGGCTTCTTCTTCAGCCACCAGGGTGTAGTCGAGCACCATGTTATTCTTCAGGTTCTTCAGCTTCACCTTGCTCATGATGAGCACCTTGCTGAAATCCATGTTGGTTTCATCGATGAGGCGGGCGTTACCCAATACCTCTTCCAGCTTGGAAATTTTGAGTTCCAGCAGGCCCTGGGCATCCTTGGCGGCGTCGTACTCGGCGTTTTCGCTCAGGTCGCCTTTGTCGCGGGCTTCGCGCAGGTCTTCGGCAGCTTTGGCCCGGCCCCGGATTTTCAGGTCCTGAAGCTCTTCCTTCAGTTTTTGCAGGCCTTCGGGGGTGTAGTAATTGATGGTGCTGGCCATAAAAGTAGATGCTTAACGGTTTGGCTAAAAAGCAAGGAGAACGGCTGGCACTGCCAACCGTTCTCCCTTCTTAGGTTCGCTGCAAAGATACACAAAACGAATTAGCTCCCCGCCACTTCCCCTACCCGCCCGGCCCGAAAGGCCCGAATTTTCTCCGTCAGCACTTCGTTGATGCGCACGTAGCTCTGGTGCGTCCAGCCGCCGATGTGCGGCGAGAACAGCACAGTAGGCGCGGCCTTCAGGAAATCGAAAGTGGCTTGCTGGGCCGTGGTTAGCGTGTTGAGCTTCTCGTTTTCGAGCACGTCGAGCGCGGCACCGCGCACCGTACCCGCTCGCAGGCCGTGCACCAGCGCGGCGTGGTCCAGCACTTCGCCACGGGCCGTATTCAGCAGCCACACCGGTTTGGCAAAGCCGGCCAGCAGCCCTTCGTTCACGAAATGATGGTTGGCCAGAGAGTACGGGATGTGCAGGCTCAGCACTTCGGCCCGGGCCTGCAGTTCGGCCAGCGGTACCAGCGCGGCGTTATCATCGGCCGCCACTGCCGGGTCATTATCATGGGCCAGCACCGTGCAGCCAAAGGCGCTCAGCCGCCGCGCAAAGGCCCGGCCCATGTGCCCGTAGCCGAGCAGGCCAATGGTTTTGCCGCCAATTTCTTCGCCCCGGTTGGCTTCGCGCCGCCACTGGCCTGCGCGCACCTCCTGGTCGGCCCGCACAATGTTGCGGAACAGCGCCAGCAGCAGGCCCACGGCGTATTCGCCCACGGCGTCGCGGTTACCTTCGGGCGCATTCAGCAGCGTGACCCCGGCCGCCGCCATGGCCGCTTCGTCAATGTTGTCGACGCCGGCCCCGGCGCGGGCCACGTAGCGCAGTTGCGGGCCGTGGGCAAGTAGTTCGGCCGTTACGCGGAGCTTGCTGCGCACCATTAGGCCCTCATAAGGCTGCGCGGCCAGGGCGGCAGGCACTTCGGCGGCGGTGAGGGTGGGTTGGTAGTCGCCGGCCACACCAATGCTTTCCAGCATGGCGTGCAGCGAGGGATGCATTTCGTCGATGATTAAACAGACACTCATTGAAATCGAAGCTAAAACGGGCCGGTGGTGCGAAGCAGCGTATCGCCGTTTAGTTGAAGCAGTTTATTCATTAACTCTGCTTTTAAAAATGGCCCTCTTTTACCTTTTTGTGCTTCTGCATTTGATTTAGCATCCACGGGGAAAATGAAATAAGAATCTATACCAGTTCGCGCAACCAGATACTTCCCACCTACTTGAGTGGCATAAACAGCTTCTAATAGCGGGTCGCTGTAAGGACTATCGGCGTCATCATACCAGTGCAGGGCGACGCCATCGTCATAATTTGCAGTATAATATCTTCCGGCGAGGTGTGTGATATTGTCTTCGTCAAACAAATAATCTGACAGCGTATACCAAGCGCAAAAAACCAATAACGCCCCGATTAAAACTTTGCGTCCTAATGGCAATAATGCAATCATCTTTATTGGCAACAACCCTTTAGAAATTTAGACGAATAGCAATAAAAAATGCTGGCCTTTACTCCGCTACGTCACTAATATCCAAATCCGGCAGGTTGGCGCTGCCGCCCGCCATGTGCTGGTCCACGTGCCGCGTCAGCTCCACAAACTCGGCCACACCCAACTGCTCGGCGCGCTTGTCGAAAATGGCATCAGTGGTAGCTTCGGCTGGCATTCCAAAGGGCTTGAGGGCGTTGCGCAATGTTTTGCGGCGCGTCTGGAAGGCCTGCTTCACTACCCGAAAAAACAGCTTCTCGTCGCAGGCCAGTTCTTCGGTTTCGTTGCGGGTGAGGCGCACCACGGCCGACTCCACTTTGGGCGGCGGCACGAACACATGGGCCGGCACCGTGAACAGGTAGTCAATGTTATAAAAAGCCTGCAGAAGCACGCTCAGAATACCATAAGTTTTCGAGCCGGGCGGCTCGGCCAGGCGCTGAGCCACTTCCTTCTGAATCATGCCCACCACCTCGCGCACCTGCTGCCGGTTGTTGAGTACGGCGAAAAAAATCTGGCTGCTGATGTTATAGGGAAAGTTGCCGATGATGGCCAGCGGCTGGCCGGGGAACAGCGAGCCAAGGTCCTGCTTCAGGAAATCGGTCGCAAAAATTCGTTCGCCCAGCGCCGGGTAGTGTGCTTTCAGGTAAGCCACCGACTCGGTATCAATCTCGACCACACTGGTTTGATAAGCCGGGTTTTCGAGCAGATACTGCGTGAGTACGCCCATGCCGGGCCCAATTTCAAGCACCTGCCGCACATCATCGGGCAGGCGCAAGGCGCCCACGATGTTCCGGGCAATGTTGGGGTCGGCCAGAAAATGCTGGCCCAGGTGCTTTTTGGGGCGTACGGTATTCACGGAGCAAATGCATGATGACTGAATTTGAACGTCCTGCTGAGCTTGCCGCAGCATCTCGCGTGCATTACTAATTCAGTCGTGACGACGATATAGATTACTACCACAAGCGAGATGCTGCGGCAAGCTCAGCAGGACGTTCGAGGAAGCTCAGTATGACGTTCTATTAAATCCGTCAAAAAACCTCGCAACCTAAACAGTACCTTGCGGCCTCAAATCTACGGCCTTCATCTCCTCTTATGTCCTTAGCCCTCGCTCACGCGGCCACCGCGCCGGCCCAGTCCACGCAGGTTTTCATCCTGCCGGCGGGTACCACCGCCTTGCCTGCATCTGCGGTCGGCGACCTTTCCCCTGCCGCCCAACAGTACGTGTCGGCGGCCCTGGCCGATGAGCAGAAGCTCATTCACCTCAACCACTACAGCCACCACCACTACTTTGTGGTGCTGGCCGACAAGCCCACCGCCGCTCAGGTGGCCGAGCAACTTCGCCGCACCGGCCACACCCTCCACGGCCAGTTGAAAGCCGAAAAAATAACCGAAGTTTTCATCGAAAACCACAGCGCCACGCCCAATGCCGCCCTGCTGCTAGCCGAAGGCCTGGCCCTGACCGCCTATCAATTCGAAGGCTACAAGACCGATGAGAAGTCGCGCAAAGCCCCGTCCCTGCAAGAAGTTTACCTGGTTGGCAAAGCCGCCACCGCCGCTGAAATTCACGAGCTCAACGGCCTGTTGCTAGGCGTTATCCTGGCCCGCGACTTGGTAAACGCTCCGCTTAATAAGCTCAATGCTGTGCAGTTTGCCGAACGCATGGCCGAAGCCGGCGACCAGGCCGGCTACACCACCGACATCCTGGACCTGGCCAAAATCGAAGCCCTGCGCATGGGCGGCCTGCTCGCCGTCAACCTCGGCTCGCCCGAGCCGCCCACCTTCAGCATCCTTGAATACAAGCCCGAAGGGGCCAAAAACGACCAGCCTTATGTCCTCGTCGGCAAAGGCGTGGTGTTCGATACCGGCGGCCTCAGCCTCAAGCCCACGCCCAACAGCATGGACATGATGAAGTGCGACATGGCCGGCGGCGCGGCCGTGGCCGGCACCCTCTTCGCCCTGGCCAAAAATAAGGTGCCGCTGCACGTCATCGGTTTGGTGCCAGCTACCGACAACCGCCCCGGCGGCCTCGCATTTGTGCCCGGCGATGTGCTCACCATGCACAGCGGCCTGACGGTGGAAGTGAGAAATACCGATGCCGAAGGCCGTCTGCTGCTGGCCGATGCCCTGAGTTTTGCCAAGCGCTACAACCCGGTGCTGGTTATCGACTTGGCCACCCTCACCGGCGCGGCCGTGCGCGCCCTCGGCACCGAAGCCAGCGCCGCCATGGGCACGGCCGGCCCTGCCATCCTACAACAGCTCACTGAAGCCGGGTACGCCGTGCACGAGCGCCTGGTAGAGTTTCCGCTGTGGGATGAGTATGCCGAGCACATCAAGTCCGACATTGCCGACCTCAACAACCTGGGCAAGGGCGAAGCCGGCCACATTTCCGCCGGCAAGTTCCTGGAGCGCTTCGCCGAAGGCTACCCCTGGATTCACCTCGACATTGCCGGCCCCGCCTACCTGACCGCCGCCGAAAGCTACCGTGGCAAAGGCGGCACCGGCATGGGTGTGCGCCTGCTGTATGAGTTTCTGACGAAACATCTCGCTTAAAAGAACGTCATGCAGAGCGCAGCGAAGCATCTCGCGTGCAATAGTGACTCAATCAAACGGATTACTTATAGCTGGCGAGATGCTTCGCTGCGCTCTGCATGACGCTATACTTTCAACAATGCCCCACCACCTCCCGCGCCTCGGTTTTTCCGTCGGCGACCTGGCCGGAATCGGCCCCGAAGTCATTTACAAAACACTGCTCGATGAGCGGCTGCTTCAACTCTGCACGCCGGTCGTGTACGGCACGGCCACGGCGCTGTTCGACGACTTTCCTACCCCGGCCGATGCTGAGCACCTCACTTTCCGCCAGCTGCGCGACGCGGCCGACATTGCCCCCGGCCGCCTCAACGCCGTGACTTGCTGGGACGAAGACTTTGTACTGGTTCCCGGCCAGCCCTCGGCCGCCAGCGGCGCGGCCGCCCGCGAAAGCCTGCTCTGCGCCAGCCGCGACCTCAAAGCCGGTAAGCTCGATGCCCTCGTCACCGCGCCAATTAGCAAAGACAATACCCAGGCCGACAACTTCCGCTACCCCGGCCACACCGAATTTCTCACCACCTTCTTCGAGGCCCCCGAAAGCCTCATGTTTCTGGTGGACGAGGATGCCGGGCTGCGCATTGCCACCGTCACCGGCCACGTTCCCCTCAAGGATGTGCCGGCCAAGCTGACCCCGGCGCTGCTGCGCACTAAAATCCAGTTGCTGCTCAAGTCGCTCAAGCAGGATTTTGGCATCCTCAAACCTCGCATTGCCGTGCTCGGCCTCAACCCCCATGCCGGCGAAAACGGCCTGCTCGGTGCCGAAGAAGGCGACGTGGTCAGCCCCGTTATTCAGCAGTTTGTGCAAGACGGACACCTCGTGGTGGGTCCCTTCCCGGCCGATGGCTACTTCGGGACGCAGCAGTTCCGCCAGTTCGATGCCACCCTGGCCCTCTACCACGACCAGGGCCTGATTCCCTTCAAACTCATGGCTTTCGAGCGCGGCGTGAACTTCACCGCAGGCCTGCCCGTGGTGCGCACCTCCCCCGACCACGGCACCGCCTACGGCATCGCCGGCCAGTACCGGGCCGATGAGTCCTCCTTCCGGGCCGCCGTTTACCTGGCCTGCGAGGTGTGGAAGCAGCGCTGGACCGAAGCTCAGCCCCGCTCGGCGCGGTAGCTTTTGACCGGCCTGCCGAGGGCACTATCGCAGAGAAAGTTGGGCGCTTTTTTTGGCAAAAAGCAGGATTTTCACTACTTTTGCCCCCTGCTATCCAGCCGACCATGAAAAAAGAAAGCAAGTACGACCTCAACCTGGCCAAACTGGCGCTGAAAACGCACCATTTTGAATTTGAGTTGGGTCCCGACTTTTTTGCCCTCTTCGACCAAGCCCTGGTTGAACAAGGACACTTGCACGCCGATGTAGAGCTCATCAAAACCGAGCGTCTGCTAACCCTGAACTTTCACATTACCGGCACGGTGCGCCTCACCTGCGACCGCAGCCTCGACGAGTTCGACCAGCCGTTGGACATTGAAGAGCAGTTACTTGTTCGCTTCGGTGACGAAGCCAAGGAGCTGGACGACAACGTGCTGCAAATCACCCCCGAAACGCAGTCCCTGCCCCTGGCGCAGCACCTTTACGACTACATCAGCCTGGCCCTGCCGATGAAGAAGCTGCACCCGCGCTTTCAGGACGAGGCTGATGAAAACCCCGATGCACCCACCAAGCTCATCTTCAGCACCCGCCCGGCCGATGATGCGCCCGATGACGACGAGCCCGCCGACCCCCGTTGGGCCGCGCTCCGCAACCTGAATTAATCCGTCAGCGCCCCGAGTCGCTTCCCTACTCCAACTCATAATTCAAAACTCCTAATTCATACTTGACTCATGGCTCATCCTAAGCGCCGCACTTCCTCTGCTGTTCGCGACAAGCGTCGTACCCACTACAAGCTGACCCCTAAGGCCGTGACTTTGTGCCCCAACACGGGCGAGTTGCACCTGCGCCACAAAGCTTACGTGGTGGATGGCGACCTGTACCACAACGGCCAGCTGGCTATCAAAAATTACTCGAAGGTGAGCGCTGCGCCCGCCGCCGACACGACCGGCGACGACGAATAGCGCGTTTGGTTGTTACTTCGCGGCCCAAACGGTCCGGCTTCGCTCCTTATTTTAAGCCAGCGGGGCCGGACTTTTGGCACTTTTGCATTCCGCTGAACTCCTTCCAAACACCTCTTTCATGAAAATAGCCCTCGACGCAATGGGCGGCGATTTCGCCCCCCAAGCCGCCGTGGCGGGTGCCCTGCTGGCGGCCGAGCAGCTTGCTGGCCGGGCCACCATCGTCCTCATTGGACAGGAAGACGCGGTGCGTCCCCTGCTCCAGGCTGCGGGCCCCGCTGGTGCGGCGCTTGAGTTTGTCCATGCGTCGCAGATTATCGACATGGGCGAGCACCCGGCCAAAGCCTTCCAGCAAAAGCAGGATTCCAGCATTGCCGTCGGATACAAAATGCTACTGGCGGGCGAAGTCGACGCTTTTTGCTCGGCTGGCAATACCGGCGCCATGCTTGTCGGCGCCATGTTCACGGTGAAGGCCGTGCCCGGCGTGATGCGCCCCGCCATCGCCAATTTCCTGCCCAAAATCGGCAGCGACTTTGGCATTTTGCTCGATGTGGGCGCCAACGCCGAATGCAAGCCCGAAATGCTGGAGCAGTTCGGTGAGCTTGGCTCGCTGTACGCGCAATACGTGCTGGGCATTGCCAACCCGCAGGTGGGGCTGATGAACCTGGGCGAGGAAGAAGGTAAGGGCACGCCCATCACGCAGGCCGCGCACCAACTGTTAAAGGTCAACCCACACATCCAGTTCGTGGGCAATATCGAAGGCCGCGACCTGTTCAATAGCCGCGCCGATGTGATTGTGTGCGACGGCTTTACGGGCAACGTCATCCTAAAAATGGCCGAATCCATCTACGATGTGATGGACGAGAAAAAAATGCACGACCCGTTCTTCGACAAGTTCAACTACGAAGCGGTGGGCGGCTCGCCCATCCTGGGCATCAACGACAACGCCATCATTGGGCACGGGCGTAGCACCCCGCGCGCCATCGGCAACATGCTGGTGCAGGGCTACAATATGGCCGATTCCGGGATTGTTGACCAAATAAAGGCTACTTTTAAGTCCTAACACCGTCATCGGCGGTGAAAAAACCTCCGGCTCCGGCCGGATTTTTTTTAGCTGCTTGTCGGCTCATTGCCGGAGCTTTGGGTGCCTGAGCAGGGCACTTTCTTAGCCCCAATTCCCAATTCTCGCTTGCCCCGCCTACTTTTGCCTGTATGAAGATTACTGCTGCCGTCACTGGCGTGGGTGCCTACGTGCCCGACTATGTGCTAACGAATGCCGAGCTTGAAAAGCTGGTGGACACAACCGACGAGTGGATTCTGTCGCGAACCGGCATTCGGGAGCGCCGCATTCTGAAAGGAGAAAACCAGGGCACCTCGGTGATGGGCATCAAAGCGGTGCAGAACCTGCTGGCTAAAACCGGCACCAATCCGGACGAGGTAGAGCTGCTGATATGCGCCACGACCACGCCCGACATGTTGTTTCCGGCCACGGCCAACATCATTTCCAACGGCGTGGGCATCACCAAGGCCTTCAGCTACGACATGAACGCGGCCTGCTCGACGTTCCTGTTCGCACTGGCTACCGGCGCGCAGTTCATCCAGGCCGGCACCTACAAAAAAGTCATTGTAGTGGGCGCCGATAAGATGTCGGCCATTGTGGACTACACCGACCGCGCCAACTGCATTTTGTTCGGCGACGGGGCGGCCGCTGTGCTGCTCGAGCCCAATACCGATGGCTACGGCATCCTCGACCAGGTATTGCGCACCGACGGCAGCGGCGAAGCCTACCTGCACCAGAAAGCCGGGGGCAGCCGCCGCCCGCCCACGCACGAAACCGTGAATGCCAAGGAGCACTACATCTACCAGGAAGGCGCCACGGTGTTCAAATTTGCCGTGAAAAGCATGGCCGACGTGGCCGCGCAGGTGATGGAGCGCAACCACCTCACCAACGACAGCGTGGCTTGGCTGGTGCCTCACCAGGCCAACAAGCGCATCATCGACGCGACGGCCAACCGCATGGGCGTGGGTCCGGAAAAGGTCATGCTCAACATCGACCGCTACGGCAACACCACCAACGGCACCATTCCGCTGTGCCTGGCCGACTACGAAAGCCAGCTGCGCCGCGGCGATAACTTGGTGCTGGCCGCCTTTGGTGGTGGCTTCACCTGGGGCTCCATTTATTTGAAATGGGCCTACGATGGCGACAAAGTGGCCGCCAGCAAGTAACCGAAAGCCGTTAGCTTTGTAGCTGCTAACGGCTTTTCGCATTTAAATAAACCACGCCGCTGAAAGCTTCGTGCTTTCAGTTGAAAAAATAGAATTCCCCACAAAGAAGCTAGTAGTTAACGGCTATCAGCTAAAAGCTTAACAACCATGGCATCAACCGCCGACTTCCGCAACGGCCTCGTTCTCAACTACAACAACGAGCTGCACGTCATCACCGAGTTTCAGCACGTGAAGCCCGGCAAGGGCCCCGCCTTTGTGCGTACCAAGATGCGCAACATCAAAACCGGCCGCACCATCGACAACACTTTCAATGCCGGCGTGAAAGTGGAAACGGCCCGCGTGGAACAGCGCCCGCACCAGTTCCTGTACAAAGACGATTACGGCTACACCTTCATGGATAACGCCACGTTCGAGCAGGTGGTACTGCCCGAAGAAATGGTGCCTTTTGCCGACCTGATGAAGGAAGGGCAGGAAGCCACCATCCTGTTCCACGCCGAAACCGAGCAGCCCCTCACGGCCGAACTGCCCACCACCGTAGACCTCGTGGTGACCTATACCGAGCCCGGCCTGCGCGGCGACACCGCCACCAACACCCTGAAGCCCGCCACCGTGGAAACGGGTGCCCGCATTCAGGTGCCGCTGTTCGTGGATGTGGATACCAAAATCCGCATCAAGACCAGCGACTATAGCTACGTCGAGCGCGTGAAGTAGCTTTTTTTAAGCTGTTAGCTAATGGCCTCTAGCGGTTAGCTGACGTTCTAACATAAAGCTAACCGCTAGCAGCTAAAAGCTAGCAGCTAAAGAATATGTCAAACTCGCCCAAAAAGGACGCTGCCATGAAAGCCAAAGAACTCCAGGAGTTGCTCGATTTTATTGCCAAATCGGGCCTCAACAAGGTCAACATTGAAACCGAGGAATTTAAAATCTCGGTGCAGCGTGACCCGAACACCAAAACGGTATTCAGCGCGGCGGCCCCGGTGGCGGCTCCCGCTGCTCCTGCTCCGGCCGCACCGGCCCCGGCCCCGACCGCTGCACCGGCTCCCGCTGCTTCAACTGCTTCGGAAGCCCCGGCTGGTAATTTCAAACCGTTGAAAGCTCCCATGATTGGCACCTTCTATCGCAGCAGCGGGCCCGACGCACCGGCCTTCGTGCAGGTGGGCGACGTGGTGGAGAAAGGGCAGGTTATCTGCATCATTGAAGCCATGAAGCTATTCAACGAGATTGAGGCGGAGGAAAGCGGCCGCATCGTGAAGGCACTGGTGGAGAATGCGACGCCTGTGGAGTACGACCAGCCCCTGTTTTTGATTGAGTAGATTTATCTGGACATGAGACATGAGACGTTGGACATGAGAACTGCTGGTTAAGCCTCTCATGTCTAACGTCTCATGTCTCATGTCTCTTTTCATTCCCACCCCAATGTTCAAGAAAATACTCATCGCCAACCGGGGCGAAATTGCGCTGCGCATTATCCGCACCTGCAAGGAAATGGGCATCAAAACGGTGGCCGTGTACTCGACTGCCGACCGGGAAAGCCTGCACGTAAAGTTTGCCGATGAGGCCGTGTGCATCGGCCCGCCCGCCTCGAAAGACAGCTACCTGAGCATGCCCAACCTGATTGCGGCCTGCGAAATCACCAACGCCGACGCCATTCACCCCGGCTACGGTTTCCTGAGCGAAAACGCGGAATTCTCGCGCATCTGCGCCGAAAACGGCATCAAGTTCATTGGAGCCTCGCCCGAGATGATTAACCAGATGGGCGACAAGGCCACGGCCAAGGCCACGATGATTAAGGCCGGGGTGCCGGTGGTGCCGGGCTCGCAGGGCCTGTTGGAATCGGTGGAGCAGGGCAAGAAAATTGCCAACAAAATCAAATACCCGGTCATTCTGAAAGCCACGGCGGGCGGCGGCGGGCGCGGCATGCGCATCATTCACAGCGACGACGAATTCCAGAAAGCCTGGGACGATGCGCGCACCGAATCGAAGGCGGCGTTTGGCAACGACGGCATGTACCTGGAGAAATACGTGGTGCAGCCGCGCCACATTGAAGTACAGATTATCGGCGACCAGTTTGGCCACGTCTGCCACCTGTCGGAGCGCGACTGCAGCATCCAGCGCCGCCACCAGAAGCTGGTGGAAGAGGCGCCGTCGCCGTTTATGACGGACTCGTTGCGCGAGAAAATGGGCGCCGCGGCCATCGCGGGCGCATCGGCCATTGGCTACGAGGGCGTGGGCACCATTGAATTCCTAGTAGATGCCAACCGGGATTTCTACTTCATGGAGATGAACACCCGCATTCAGGTAGAGCACCCGGTGACGGAGGAAATCATCAACTACGACCTCATCAAGGAGCAAATCAAAGTAGCGGCGGGCATCCCGATTTCGGGCAAAAACTACTTCCCGAAAATGCACGCCATGGAATGCCGCATCAACGCCGAGGACCCGCGCAACGGCTTCCGCCCCGCGCCCGGCCGCATCACCACGCTGCACATCCCCGGCGGCCACGGCGTGCGCGTGGATACGCACGTGTACGCCGGCTACCAGATTCCGCCCAACTACGATTCGATGATTGCCAAGCTCATCACCGTAGCCCAAACCCGTGAGGAGTGCATCGTAAAAATGAAGCGCGCCCTGAGCGAGTTCGTGGTGGAAGGCGTGAAAACGACCATTCCCTTCCACCTCGCATTGATGGATAACGAGGATTTCAAAGCAGGAAATTTTACGACGGCGTTTATTGAGCAGTCGTTCGATTTCTCGACGATTTAAGCTCTAGAATTTTGTCCCAAAATTCATCAAGAGAAGTAGAAATAAAGCGTGGCTATTGGCTTTATGATGGATTAATACGAAAATCGGCAATCATTTTTTGTGTTAACTATGATGTCTACTACGAAATGGAAAAGGACGAAGGATTTTTCGATATGGCTAATGAAACACCCAACTTGAATGAGAAGGGCGAATCGTACCTTATCAGATGGCCCAGCAAAGGTTTCAAGGCTAATTCAGGCACATTTTCTCTTGGTGGCTTAAGCATTGAAGAAGCCGTTTCCGAGGCTGAACGAATTGTACAGCAGAAGATTAATTGGCTGAATTATACTCGTCGCGAAGTAGGGTGCGGGGCCTGCCCCCGCCCGTCGTTGAACGACTTGTATTGGATTCGTTCAACGA
>NZ_JAERQF010000021.1 GCF_016734815.1 Hymenobacter rubidus | reverse complement strand
GAAGTCCGTGTTGACAGGGACCGCCACGGGCGTGCTGAGGGTGAAGGACGTGTAGCCGGTGCCCGCTACATCGGCAGTTGTGATGACGTAGTTGGGCGAGCGGCCGAGCACGGCGCCGGTGGTGGGGTTGAGCACGACGGCGTAGACGGTTTTACCCACGCTGCTGGAGGCACCAGTGCCAGCTTCTACCAAGAAAGCGCGCACCTGCGTGACGTTGAGCGATGTGCCGCTGGCTTTGTAGCGGTTTAAGAAGGCCACGTCGCCCAACGTGGCAGAAGGCGGATAGCCTACCGACGAGGAGGGAACCGTCGAATCAGCATAAGAGTAAGTAGAGGTGTTAACGGCCTGGCTAACGCTCACCGAGTTGTTGGCGCTATTGCCGTCACCGGTTACAGCCACCGCCACCGTTACCGTATTCGTGCCCGTGGCGGTAGCCACGTATGGCGCAAACGTAACGGTAGTAGAAGCTCCCACTGCCAGTGAGGCCACCGTCTGCGTGTTGGTGAAGGTATTGGCACCCGTCACGTTCAACGTTACCGAAATCCCCGTCAGGGCACTCGTCCCGTCATTGGTCACCAATGCACTCACGGCATGCGGCAGACCTTGCGGAGTTGGAATTTTCGTGAGCGTGTATACCTGCCTTACGCCGGCATCAATGGGCGTAGGAGTAGTTGCGCAAATGCCAAACTGACCTGCGGCTGTGCCAGGGTAAGTGAAAACCCGAACGTAAAGCGTTGTGCCCGGGGTCCGGCCTGTGACGGTCACACTCGAGAATTCGTTGTTGGGCGCAGCAATGGCGTCATTGCAACCGATTTCGGTGAGGGTACTGCATGTGCCGGAGTAGATGATTAAGCCGGTATCGTCCACTGACGAGCCCGTAATGGCACTGGTAGTGACCGTGACCGTACCGTTGGTTGGCACCACCACCGTGTACCACAAGTCGTTGCCGATGGGCAGAGTGGGCGCGAAGCAGCCTGCGGAGGTGAGCGCCGGAGCGCCCGTCGAAGCGGTGGCCAAGCCGTTGTTAACAGTCACGTTGGTGCAGGAACCGGCCACCGTCAGGGCAATGGCGCCAGCACAGTCGTCGTTAGCCGGCAGCGTCACAGTGCCAGGGGCGAAGCGATACGTGCGGCCGGCGTCGGGCGGTGCGGCATTGCGGAAGTTGTGGGTCGAGCCAGGGTAAGTCCCTGTGATGAAAGTGGTGGTGGTCCAGGCGCCGGCACCGGTGGTTTTGCTGGCCAGCACGTCCTGGCCCGCCCCACTGCCCGAACCTTTGATGCCCACATTGGGGAAACGGCTCACCGCCGTGGCAGTCGAGGGGGTGGCGGTGCCGTAAACGAATTCAATGTTGTTGGTCGTTTCGTAAAGCTTGGCCTGAAAGCTGAAATTGAGGTACTGCTTATTGGACGGGGAGGCGTCCGATTTGTCGCTCACGTTCTTCCACTGAATGGTACACACCCGGTTGGGCGCGGTGCCGGTGGTGGCCACCCGGTACTCGGGGGTACCCGTGCCGGGCTCCAAATCGAAGTTGAACGGCATTATCAGGTTGACGTTTGCGGGGTCGGTGCTGGGCAACGGGTCCACATTGGTGCAGCCCACCACATTGCAGATAAACAGGTTCGCAGCCGACGGGGCCGTGCTTCCCAGCTTAATCATGCCGTTTGTGCTCAGCACGAACTGCGTGAAGGCGGTTCCGTTGTAGGTGAAGGTGAAACCAATGCCTTGCGCTGCCGAATTGGCGTCGTCGTTGTTGGCCGTGGCGATGGCCGTACCGGTCGTGCCGAGGTCCGTGTACGTGCCAGCCACGTTCACGGCAGTGGACGGGGCGTAGCCCAGCTGTTGGGCTTGTGCCGCAAACGGCAGCAGGGGCAGCAACGCCACGGGCAGCCACCGACCGGCTCGTTTCAGCCGGGTTTGTAGTGTTTTCAACATGGGTGAGGGAAAAAATTGGGAAATAAGAAGCAGGGAAATGGGGTGATTGACAAACTAAAGATAATGGCCGGATGCTTACAGCGAAGCAAGCGGCAGGACCAGCAGCCACAGGCAGTGAAAAAATGCAAATAGGCACCTGCCCAGCCTACCGCACTTTCTACTACTTGGGAGCCAGGGGGCCGGGAGTTTGCTGTAAAAAAACGGCATTCTGCACCGGGTCGCAGTCAGCTACTGATACGAAGGTACAGGCCGGCTCATTGGGGCGCTGCGCCAAACCGTAGGTGTACGTTTTGTCATAATAGTCGAGCACCAACTCTACCATTTGAGTAAAGTCGCCGGCTTCGATGGCGGCCAGCGCCTGCTGGGTAGCCAGGCCGCCCAGGCGCTTGTGCAGCCGCTCGATGGCACCGGCCAGCTCGGCGGGGTTTTCGGCGCCGTACTCGGCAGCTAGTTTGGCCACGCGGGCGGCGCGGGGCACCTCCAGCACCCAGCGCGGGGCCGCGCGCAACTGCGCAAACAGCGCCGGTGGAATGGTAAGGCGGCCAATTTGCCGGCTTTCGTCCTCCACCCAAACGGGCGCATCGGCAGGCAGCACGGCCAGGGCGGCGGCCAGGTTATTTTCAAACTGTTCCTGCGTGGGCTGGGCCGGCTGGCCAATCGCACCGAATGCCGAGCCCTTGTGGTGGGCCAGGCCTTCCAAATCCAACACCGGCTGCCCGTGGGGCTCGGCGGCTAAGGCGTGCAATACATCGGTCTTGCCGCTGCCCGTGAGGCCGCCCAGCACGCGCCACTGCCGGGGCTGCTCAAACGATGCCAGCACCGCCCGGCGATAATCCTTGTAGCCCTTATCGAGCAGGTGCACCTTGAAGCCCGCCAGTTCCAACAGCCAGAGCACGGCCCCGCTGCGCATGCCGCCGCGCCAGCAATGCAGCCGCACTTCCTTGCCGGGGGCCAGCTTTTTGGCCTGTTTCACCATGGTCGACATTTTGGGTCCGAAAAATTCCAGCCCCAGATGCACGGCTTTCTCCTGGCTAACCTGTTTATACGTTGTGCCAATGCGGGCCCGTTCTTCGTCGGTAAACAGCGGCAGGTTGAGCGCACCCGGCACATGTCCCTGCGCAAACTCAATGGGCGCCCGCACATCGAGAATGGGGTAGGGCAGGGCCTGAAATTCGGCGAGGGGGTGGCGGGGCATGAAAAAGTTGTTACTGGGAAATAGTAAATAAGCCCGTCCTGCTGAGCGCAGCCGAAGCATCTCTACTGCGCAAGTAAATGAATTACTGTTGCACGCGAGATGCTTCGGCTGCGCTCAGCAGGACGTTCGAGAAAACGCCCGATTACGCTTTCAATTGCCGCAAATAGAGCTGCACAGTGTTTTCCAGGCCCAGATACAGGGCGTCGCACACCAGCGCGTGGCCGATGCTGACTTCGGCCAGCTCCGGCAGCTGCTGGTGCAGCCAGGCCAGGTTGTCGAGGTCGAGGTCGTGGCCGGCGTTCACGCCCAGGCCCAACTGGCCGGCGCGGGCGGCGGTGGCGCGGTAGGGCGCTACCGCCGCTTCGCGGTCGGCGAAGTAGTGGCGGGCGTAAGCTTCGGTGTAAAGTTCGATGCGGTCGGTGCCAGTAGCTGCGGCGGCTTCGACCAAGTGTACGTCGGGGTCGAGGAAAATGCTGACCCGGCACCCGATAGACTTCAAATTGGCTACTACTTCGCGCAGGAACTGCTGGTGCGTAACCACGTCCCAGCCCGCATTGGAAGTAATGGCGTCGGGGGCGTCGGGCACCAGCGTCACCTGCTCGGGGCGTACTTCGCGGCACAGGTCCAGGAAGTCGGGGGTGGGGTTGCCTTCCACGTTCAGCTCAGTGGTCACAAGGGCTTTCAAGTCGCGCACGTCCTGGTAGCGGATGTGGCGCTCGTCGGGTCGGGGGTGCACCGTGATGCCTTCGGCCCCAAACCGCTCGATGTCGCGGGCCGCTTGCAGAATATCGGGGCGGTTGTGGCCCCGGGCGTTGCGCAGGGTAGCCAGTTTGTTGATGTTAACGCTGAGCTTGGTCATTTTTTAGGACAGGCGGATATGGGGTAGGCGGGCAGGAGTTGCCGGGCAAGGCTGTCATCCTGAGTGCAGCGAAGGACCTTATCGCGCCTGTACTGGTTATGTTACGGAAAGCAGCTCCATTGTGACAAGGTCCTTCGCTGCACTCAGGATGACAGTCGGGGCCGTAGCTTCGGGGCGAAATTACGCCTTCCTCCAACTCCTACCCGCCTACCCCCATACCCTAAATAACTTCCCATGCTCAAAGACACCATCGACGCTGCCATCAAACAAGCCATGCTGGCCAAAGACAAAGTGCGTCTCACTGCCCTGCGCAGCATCAAATCGCAGATTATGCTGGCCGAAACCGCCGAGGGCGCCCACGGCGCGGCCCTCACGCGCGAGGCCGAGCTCAAGCTGCTCAACAAGGCCGCCAAGCAGCGCCGCGATGCCGCCGCCATCTACAAAGAGCAATTCCGCTCCGACCTCGAAGCCAACGAACTGGCCGAACTCGCCATCATCGAAGATTTTCTGCCCGCCCAGCTTTCCGAAGCCGACTTGGTGGAGAAGCTGGTGCACATCATTCAGCGCGTGGGCGCCCAGGGCCCTTCTGACCTCGGCAAGGTAATGGGCGTGGCCGCCCGCGAGCTTTCCGGCCAGGCCGACGGCAAGCGCATCTCCGACGTAATCGGCCATTTGCTCAACAACACGAACCTGTAAACCAATGAGGAATGCAGAACGATGCATGAAGAATTGTCATTAGGGTAATTCTTCATGCCTCATTCTTCGTTCCTCATTAAAAACATGACTGCCCTCGATATTCTGCTGCTCTTGCCGCTTGGCATTGGCGCCGTGAAGGGCTACCGGCGCGGCTTGGTGCTGGAAGTGGTGTCGTTGCTGGCGTTTGTGCTAGCCGTGGTGGGCGGATTGAGCTTGCTGTCGGCGGCCGTGCCGCTGGTGCGGCACTACGTGGGCGATGCTTTCGGCATGCTCCCGCTGGTGTCGTTCGCACTGGTTTTCGTGGCCATTATGTGGGGCGTGCACCTGCTCGGCGGCCTGCTCAAAACGGCTGTGCACCTCACGCCGTTGGGCGTACTCGATAATTTGCTCGGCGGGGCCGCCGGGGTATTGAAATGGATACTGGGCCTGAGCCTGTTGCTGCACGGCACCGGGCTGGCCGGACTGCACTTGCTTTCGCCCGGCTTGGTGGCTGGCTCGCAGGTGCTGCCCATTGTGCAGCTGGCCACGCCTATGGCCCTGCAAATCACCGGCTACGTGCTGCCTTTTGCCCAGGATTTGCTGGTGCGCATCAAGGCCGCGTTTATGAAGGGGTGAAGCTAAAAGCACGTCATGCAGCGCGCAGCGAAGCATCTCGTGTGCCGAAGTAATCCACTTGATTAGTGGTAGACGGCAAGATGCTTCGCTGCGCGCTGCATGACGTTCTCGGTTATTTTTCTCTTCCAGTTCCAGCTATGCGCCTGCTGCTGCTCGATAATTTCGACTCGTTCACCTTCACCCTGGCCGACTACCTGCGTCAGCTGGGGGCCGAAGTGGTGGTGCGGCGCAATGACGTGGCGTTGGCCGAACTCCAGGTCGCGGCTTTCGACGGCATGGTGCTGTCGCCCGGTCCCGGCAGCCCCGCCCAGGCCGGCATAATGCCCGCTCTGATTCGACAGTACTACCGGGAGAAACCCATGCTGGGCGTGTGCCTGGGCCACCAGGCGCTGGGCGAGTTCTTCGGCGGCGGGGTGGTGCGGGCGGCGCGGCCCATGCATGGCAAGGTCACCGAAATGCGTTGTGACCCCACCGAGCCGCTTTTTGCCGGCCTTCCGGCCACGCAGTTGGTCACCCGCTACCACTCGCTCATTCTCCGCGAGCCTTTGCCGCCCGAGCTGGTGCCGCTGGCCCATACCACCGGCCCCGGTCCCGAGCTGATGGCGCTCCGCCACCGCACCCTGCCGCTCTACGGCGTCCAGTTCCATCCCGAAGCCTTGCTGACCCCGCACGGACTGGCAATTTTGGCCAATTGGCTTCGTTGTTGTATCATTGCCAAAACCGCTTCTTAATGGTTGTGGGTTGCTGGCGGTCGGTTGATGAGTGGCATTCCTAAACATTCCGCAACGGCCTGCAATTCACCGCCTGCAACCGACAACGACACATGGAACTGCGCCGCCAACACCAGCAAGGGTACGAGTACGTAGACGAAGGCCAGGGCCCGGTGCTGCTGCTGCTGCACGGCCTGTTCGGCGCGCTCAGCAATTGGCAGGACGTAGTGGACGAGTTTTCGGCCGATTACCGGGTCATTATTCCGCTGCTGCCCGTCTACGACATGCCCCTCACGCAAGCGGGCGTGCCCGGCTTGGTTACCTATGTCGAAGGCTTTGTCACGGCGCTCCGGCTGCCCCCGGCTTTCACCGTGCTGGGCAACTCGCTGGGCGGCCACATTGCGCTGGTGTACACCCTTAAGAATGCCGGCCGTGTCAGCCGCCTGGTCCTCACCGGCAGCAGTGGCCTGTTCGAAGACAGCATGGGCGGCTCCTTTCCCAAGCGCGGCAACTACGCCTACGTGCAGGAACGAGTCGGCTACACATTTTACGACCCCAAAGTAGCCACGCAGGAATTGGTGGACGAGGTGTTTAACATCACCAATTCCAACGCCAAGTGCCTGCGCATCATTGCCATTGCGCGCTCGGCCCAGCGCCACAATCTCAGCAAGGAATTGGGGAAAATTACCGTGCCCACGCTGCTGGTCTGGGGCCTGAACGATACCATCACGCCTCCCCCCGTGGCCCACGAGTTTGCCCGGCTGCTGCCCCACGCCGAGCTGCGGTTCCTCGACCACTGCGGCCACGCGCCCATGATGGAGCGCCCCGCGGGCTTCAATGGCTACCTGCGTCGGTTTTTGCGTATTACCGAGGCCACGCCAGCCGTTGCCGCCTAAACAGCCGATATCATTTGGCCGGCCCGATTGTTGTTCACTGTTCTATCACCTCACCCGGTGCTGTTTTATTTTATTTCTTCCAGCAAATTCTTCCACCAAATTCCGCCGTTATACTCCATCATTAAGTAATTAAGCATATGCCCGCCCTGCTCGCCGAAGACTTACTCAATGAAATGATTCCGCCCCTGAAAGGCACCGATTCAGCGGGCAAAGCGGCGCGCTGGCTCGATGAGTTTCACGTGGCCCAGTTGCCCGTGCTCAACAATAGGCAGTACCGCGGCCTCGTCACCGAAGCCGACCTGGCCGACTTCGACGACCCCGAAACGCTGCTTTCAGAGCTTCCGCTGGGCTATACCGAAGCCTACGTGCGCCCCGACCAGCACTTCTACCGCGTGATGGAGCTGGCTATCGAAAACAAGATTCAATTGGTGCCCGTGGTGGACGAGCGCCACGAGTACGCCGGCGTCGTCACCATTGCCGATGCACTGGCTGCTTTTGGGCAGCAGCCGGCCGGTGGGCAGGGCGGCATCATCGTCCTCACCATGGAGGAGCGCGACTATTCGCTCACCCAAATCAGCCGCTACGTGGAGGAAAACAACGCCAAAATCATGAGTGCGCTCGTGGCGCAGGACGAAATCGACCCCTACCGCATCCGCCTCACCTTGAAGCTGAACACGGACAACCTGTCCCGTATTACGGCCACGCTGGAGCGGTTTGGTTTCGTCGTAACGGCCCAGTTTAGCGGCACCGCCGTCGCCAGCGAAGACGAGCAGGAGCGCTACGATGCCCTGCTGCGGTACCTGAGTGTATAAAAGCGGGTGTTAGGGATTCTACTTGCCTTGCGGGTGCTATTGGCCAGCGCATGGGTTGGCCAGGCGCCCACCGATACGCTGCCGCGCCACCTCCGCCCCGTGGTGGCTCCTTCCGACACGCTTGTGCGCGTAGTGGCCTGCCCCGGCGTGGAGCGGGCAGCCGTTGGCACCATTCTGTTTGTGGGCAACGCCGTGACCAAAGAGCGTATCCTGCGGGCCGAATTGGATTTTCACGAAGGCGATACCCTTTCCCTCGCCGACCTTCCTGCCCGCCTCGAAGCCAACCGCCGCCGCATGTTCAACCTGCAGCTATTTCACGCCGTGGTGGTGCAGTCCAGTTGCGAAAGTAGCGGGCGCCTGCTCATTGTGTTTGGCGTGCAGGAGCGGTGGTACACTTTTCCCGTGCCCATCCTTTCGCTGGCCGACCGCAATTTGCGCTCCTGGCTCGACCGCTCCGACCGCTGGCGCCGCGTCGATTATGGCCTGCATGTGGTCCGGAATAACTTTCGGGGCCGCAACGAGCAGCTTATCGGCAACCTCCAATTGGGCTTCAACCGCAAATACGAGCTGTTCTACGAAGCGCCCGGCCTGGGGCGCTACCGCCGCCTAGGCTTTGGCGTAGGCGGGTCTTTCTACCAAAGCCATTCGCTGGACTATATTACCCTGGCCGACCGCCTCAAGCCCTTCCGTGCCGACGAGGAATTTCCGATTCAGCGGTTCTACACCACGGCCGGGCTACGCTTCCGCCACACCGTTCAGTTTCTCACGGCCGTTGACGTGTCCTATCACCGCGAGCAGATTAGCGACTCCGTTAATTATTATAACCCCGCCTATTTCCTGGGCCGCACCACCCGCGAGTTCCTCGATTTCTCCCTCACCAGCACCCGCAACCAGCGCAACACATTTGCTTACCCCCTCACCGGCCACTACGCCCAGGCCCAGCTCACGCACCGCGTTTTCCTGGACGGCAACACCCCCAGCCTCACTACGCTGCACCTGAGCTACGCCCGTTATTTAGCGCTAGGGCGAAAATTTTATTACAGCATCGGCCTCAATGGCCAGACCCGGCTCACGCGTGGCCAGGCCTATGCTGATTCCCGGGCGTTGGGCTACAACGACCTCGTGCGGGGCTACGACGAGTACGTTGTCGACGGCCGTCATTACGGCCTGGTGCAGCAAGGCGTTTCCTATTCACTGCTCCGCCCGCAGGCCATTCGCCTCGCCGCCATCGACAATCCCAAAATCAATACCGTACCGCTCGCACTCTACCTCAATATCTTTGCCGATGCCGGCTATGTGGTAGCCCCCCACCCGTTGCCCCAAAATAAGCTTCCCAATCAATTGCTCAGCGCCGTAGGTCTCGGCCTGCACCTCGTCACGTACTACGACCGGGTGTTTACGGCAGAATACACGCTCAACGGATTAGGCCAAACCGGCTATTTCTTTCGAGCCGAATTCCCTATTTGACGGCCCCCGCACTGCCCCCTGATTGTTTAATTGTTGCGTAATCGCACATTTTGCTCCGCATACTGCTTCCCTGTCCGCATGAAAATCGCCATTCTCGGCAAGCCCTTCGACGATGAGGCGGCCCCGGCCATTCAGGCCCTGCTCGACGACCTGGCCGCTCGCCGGGCCGAAGTGCGCATCGGCGAAGCCTTTCGCACCTTCCTCGACAACCGCCTGCGCCTGCCCGAGGGCACCACCGAGTTCCGGCGCGGCGACTCCCTGCGCGGCGTCCAATACGTGCTCAGCATCGGCGGCGACGGCACCCTGCTCGACACTGTTACCTACGTCGGCAGCCTCCAAATTCCCATTCTCGGCATTCATACCGGCCGCCTGGGCTTCTTGGCCACCGTCACCCCCGACCGCATCACCCAAGCCATCGATGCCCTCTACAAAGGCCATTTCACCATCGAAGACCGCAGCCTGATTCGTGTCGATACCGACCCCGACGTTTTCGGCAGCCTCAATTTTGGCCTCAACGAATTCAGCGTCCTCAAGCGCGATACTTCATCCATGATTGTTGTGCACACCTATATCGATGGCGAATACCTGAATTCTTATTGGGCCGACGGCTTGGTAGTGGCCACGCCCACGGGCTCCACAGGCTATTCGCTCAGCTGCGGTGGCCCGGTAATGCTTCCCCAGACAAACAATTTTATTATTGCTCCCGTATGTCCCCACAATCTGAATGTGCGTCCATTGGTGGTGTCCGACCAAAGCGTCATTTCCTTCGAGATAGAAGGCCGTAGCACCAGCTACATGCTTTCGCTCGATTCCCGCTCGCTACCCGTCGATGCTTCCGTCCAGATTGCCGTTCGCCGCGAAACTTTCTATGCTCGGCTCGTAAAACTCAATCACGTTAACTTCCTCAGTACCTTGCGCAGTAAACTAAATTGGGGTCTGGACCGTCGCAATCCGGCGGGAATTCAGATATAACAGTTAAAGTTTTTCTCTTAAAAGATTTGCCAAAATTTTTTTAGTTCCCAATAACGCCTACTTTTGTCTTCGTCTGAAACTGCGCATTTCCTGCACTGGCTTCACCACTTACCATCGCATCATCATACTCGTTGCCTTATGAAAAATATTTTCACGTATTCTACGGCCTTTGTGCTCGGCCTGGCCCTAATGGCTACGCCGGAAGCAGATGCCCAACAGTTCAGCAAGCGGAAGCAATATAATTCCGTGGGTTTCAGCCTGAACGCCATGAACTATTTCGGTGACGTAACGCCAACGACCAGCTTCACCAGCTTGCGTCCTGGCGCTACCCGTGCCGGCGCTGGCGTATCAATTACCCGCCGCTTCTTCCCTCGTGTTTCGGGCCGCTTCGGCCTGATGTACGGCCGCATCTCCGGCGATGACGCCTTGGCAGCTGATGCGAACGACCCGAATGGCCGTTTTCGAAACAACCGCAACATGAACTTCCGGAATGACCTGTTCGAAGCTTCCGGTGTTGTGATTGTCGACCTTATCGAAAACCGCAACAACTACCTCAAGCGTCCGGACTTTGTGCCGTATGTATTTGCTGGCGTAGCGGGTTTCTACAACAACCCGAAAGGCGAAGTTCGTGGTGCATCACCAGCTTCGGGGCTAACCAATGGGCAATTTATTGACCTTCAGCCCTTGAAAACGGAAGGTCAGGCTACTGCTTACAGCAAGACGCAAATTTCCATCCCCTTTGGTGGTGGCATTCGCTACCGCATCAACCGAAACTTTGACGCTAGCTTAGAAATTGGCTGGCGCAAGACCTTCACCGACTACATCGACGACGTAGGCGGCAAATATGCCCCTGTATCTTCTTTGGCCCCTGGTGCAGCAACTTATTTTGGCCACGACATCACCAAGAGCTTACTCGAAGGCAAGGGGGGATACCCCGGCTTCACGAATGCAGGCGAACAGCGCGGTGATGCCGGCAATAAAACCGACTGGTACATCGTTACGGGCGTAACGCTGAACTACATCTTGACGCCAAAAATCAAGAACCCGAAATTCCGCTAGCCAGCGGCCACTGGCTGAGCCATCCACATTTCAGCAGCCAGTTTAGTCTAGATGATAAATTCAAGTTTTTACCGCGCACTCCTCGTTTGCAGCTTGCAGGCGGGGAGTGCGTTTTTTTGCGCAACTGCCAACGCCCAGAACACCAGCGAGCTGGGCATTGGCATTGGAGCTACCAATTACCGGGGAGAAATTTCGCCTGAGTTCCAATTGCAAAACAGCCGCCCGGCTTTCACGGCCTTTTACCGCAAGGACGTCTCGGTACCCATCACGTTGCGCGCCGCTGTTATGGCCGGCTTTCTGCGGGCCGATGATGGGAACGTAAACGGAGTGAATGGAAGCGTGCCTCCGCTTCAGGCCTACCGGCAAGCCAATACCAAGGGCAGTGTGGCAGAGGCGTCAGGGGCAGTGGAGTACAATTTCATGGACTACCACTATCGAACCGATAAAGTGCATTTTACGCCTTATCTATTTGCCGGCTTGGCCGTGTTTTATGCCAACACGACTACTGTGAGCAATAACAATGCGCTACAGTCTTTTAATCGCAAGGGCAGCATACTGGAAATATCCATTCCGGCCGGCACGGGTTTAAAATATGCCTTGTCAGAGCACATTAATCTGGGGTTGGAAGTTGGAGTCCGCAAAACATTTACCGACGAGCTTGACCATCTTTCCGACCAAGACCCGTTGCTGGTGAACCCAAACGACAAAGATTGGTACTATTATAGTGGCGTTAGCCTGTCGTACACTTTCTTCAAAATACGGTGCCCTGACTTGTACAAGAAGAACGTTAAGCTGCTAAAATAGCAGCTTGGGTATAAAAAGTTGGATGTGGTGGAAGGCAGAGTGCTGGCCAGCGGCAGGGGCTTGAACGGTGTTTGGGTGCTAAATGCAACCATTTCCGTAACTTGCGACCTCTTTTAGAGAAACCGTAAGGATGACCGGCAACGCCGAAATAGATACTCAGAATATTCCCGCCCATGTGGCTGTTATCATGGACGGTAACGGACGCTGGGCCAAGCAGCGGGGCGGACTGCGCGTGTTCGGGCATCAGAGTGCCATCACGGCAGTGCGCGAAACCGTGGAGGTCGCCGCCGAGCTGGGGGTGCAGTACCTGACGCTGTACGCGTTTTCGACCGAAAATTGGAACCGGCCCGCGCTAGAGGTGATGGCGCTGATGCAGTTGCTGGTACATACCATCAGGCAGGAGACGGCCACGCTGCTTAAAAACAGCATTCGGCTGGAGGCTATCGGCGACATCAGCACCCTGCCGAAAAACTGCCAGCGCGAGCTGGCCGAAGCCCAGGAGCTAACCAAGGAGGGCAACCGCATGACGCTGGTGCTGGCCCTGAGCTACAGCGGCCGCTGGGACTTGACCCAGGCCGCGAAGCGCTTAGCGGCCGACGTGGCCAGCGGCCAGCTCCAACCCGCCGATGTGAAAGAAACTACGGTGGCAAGCTACCTGGCTACGGCGGGAATGCCCGACCCTGAACTGCTGATACGGACCAGTGGCGAACAGCGCATCAGTAACTTTTTGTTGTGGCAACTGGCTTATACCGAGCTATATATTACCGATTTGCTGTGGCCGGATTTTCGGAAGCAGCATTTCCGGGAGGCCATTCGGGCTTACCAGCGCCGCGAGCGGCGATTTGGCAAAACCAGTGAGCAAATCACTGTATCTTAACTCTTTGTAATGCTTATTGTGCGTAGTTTATTTGTAAGGTGTGTCCTGGTTTTAGCGGTGCTTGGTGGCTTGGTAAGCCGGCCAGCGCAAGCGCAACAGGCCGTTTCCGGCGGAGCCGATGAGCCCAAGAAGTACGAGTTGGGTGGCATTACCGTGAGCGGCGCTCGCTACCTCGACCCCAATACCCTCATCAGCCTGACGGGCCTGCGGGTAGGCGACCCTATTATGGTGCCGGGCGAAGAAATTGGCAAATCCATTCGCAAACTGTGGGCCCAAGGCATTTTGGGTGACGTGAGCGTGACCATTGCCCGTACGGAAGGCAACAAAATTTTTCTGGACTATAACCTGAAGGAACGCCCTCGCTTGTCGAAATTTACCTTCACGGGCATTCGTAAAGGCCAGACGGAAGACCTGACCAAGAAAATTTCCCTGATTCGGGGCAAGGTGGTGACCGATGCATTGGTAAACAACACGCGGACCCAGGTGCGTAAGTTCTTTGTGAACAAAGGCTACCTAGATGCCAAAGTGAATATTGTGCAGGTAGCCGATTCGGCTTTGGCCAATAGTGTGGCCGTGCGCATCGATGTGGACAAAGGCTCCAAAATCCGCATTCACGACATTGCCTTTGAAGGCAACAAGGCCTTCACAGACCGTAAACTCAAAGGTAAACTGAAAAAAACCAAGGAGCGCAAGCCGTATAAATTCCTGACTGCGGGTAAGTTCCAGCGCAGTGAGTACGAAGAGGACAAGAAGAAACTCGTGGAGTTTTACAACGGCGAAGGCTACCGTGATGCTGCCGTTGTGAGCGATACCTTAATTCGGGATGACCAAGGCTTGGCGCTGCGCATTAAGATAGACGAAGGGCGAAAATACTATTTCCGCCACATTACCTGGAGCGGCAACTACCTCTACGACGACAAAACATTGGCTAATGTGCTGGGTATTAAATCTGGCAGCCCATATAGCAAAGAAACCCTGGATAAGCGCCTGAACTACAATCCTACCGGGCAGGATATATCATCGCTGTACCTGAACGATGGGTACCTGTTTTTTACCATCGACCCCGTCGAAACCAAGGTTGAAGGCGATTCCATCGACATCGAGATGCGCTTGAACGAGGGTGTGCAGGCGCACATCAAGGACATCAACATTGCGGGCAATACCAAAACCAGCGACCACGTGCTGCGCCGCACCCTGCGCACGCTGCCCGGCGACAAGTTCAACCGCGAACTGCTCATTCGCTCACAGCGTGAAATTGCCACGCTGGGCTACTTCGACCCGGAAAAAATCGGCATCAACCCCGTGCCAAACCAAGCCGATGGTACCGTGGACATCAACTACACGGTAGTTGAGAAACCTTCGGACCAGGTGACGCTTTCAGGTGGATGGGGCGGCTATGCCGGCTTTATCGGCACGGTGGGCCTGGTATTTAATAACTTCTCGCTGCGCAAAGCCGGGACGTTGCGCAACTGGACGCCCGTGCCGGCCGGTGATGGGCAGCGCCTGGCCCTGAACGTGCAGGCCAACGGCGTGCAGTACCAGGCTTATTCGTTGTCATTTACCGAGCCATGGCTGGGCGGACGGCGGCCCAATTCGTTCTCCTTCAGCTTAAACCACAGCGTGCAGCGCACTGGCGCGGCCCTGGATGCTTCCAACGACCAGTTTATTAAGGTGAACAGTGCCACGGTGGGCCTGGGCCGCCAGCTGCGGGTGCCAGATGACTACTTTACGCTTAGCAACTCCCTGTCGTATAGCCAGTACCAGACGCAGAACTACGCGGTTATTGCAGGTGCCGCTACGGGGGTGTTCAACAACATCACCCTGAACACTACGCTGGCCCGCAACAGTATTGACAACCCGACTTACACGCGCCGGGGCTCTTCGCTGAGCCTGAGCGTGAACCTGACGCCGCCATACTCGCTGCTGAACCCCGACCACCCCAGCAACAACCAGTGGATAGAATTCCACAAGTGGATTTTCGATGCTTCGTGGTTTACGCCCATCGTGGGCAAGCTGGTGCTGAACACGCGTGCCCACTTTGGCTACCTGGGCAGCTACAACTCCAACCGCGAAATTGGTCCGTTTGAGCGCTTTAAAATGGGCGGCGCCGGCCTGGGCTATAACGGCGGCGGCAACTTCCTGGTGGGCACCGACTACGTAGGCCTGCGCGGCTACGACGACCCCGGCGCCACCTTCGCCATCCCCACGGCCCAGGCCAACCAGGCCGGCGGCATTGCCTTCAACAAGTACGTGCTGGAGATGCGCTACCCGGTGAGCCTGAATCCGGCCGCCACGGTGTACGTGCTGGCCTTTGCCGAAGCCGGCAATGCCTTTGATTCCTACACCAATTACAACCCCTACAAGCTGTACCGCTCGGCTGGCGTTGGCGCCCGCATTTTCATGTCGGCCTTTGGCTTGCTGGGGTTTGACTTTGGCCACGGCTTCGACCAGGTGATTCCCAGCGTGAACAACGCCGGTGCCCGCGACCCGAACCACTTCCACTTCATCATTGGCCAGCAGATTCGCTAGCCGGGCACTAGCGGGCAACATTTCACGTTTCCTCGGTATGAAGAATTTTGGTGGCCTGCTGCTGGCCTTGTTGTTGCTGATGGGGGCATCGGGTGCCCGCGCTCAAAAGTTTGGGTGGGTCGATTCGGAGTTCATCATGAACAAGATGCCCGAATACGCCAAGGCCCAACTGGAGCTGAGCACACTGTCGGACACGTGGCAGAAGGAAATCGAGGCGCAACAAAAGGACCTCGACAAGCTCTACCACAACTACACGGCTGAGGAAGTGGTGCTGACTGAGGCCATGAAGAAGAAGCGGCAGGACGAAATCCTGAAAAAGGAGAAGGACATCAAGGAGTACCGCAACCGGCAGTTTGGCTACGAAGGCCAGCTTTTCAAAAAGCGCCAGGAGCTTAATAAGCCGGTGCAGGACAAAGTATTTGAGGCTGTGGAAAAGGTGGCTAAGAAAAAACAGCTAGCCGTGGTGTTCGATAAGTCGGGCGACGCCACCATGCTGTATACCAATCCGGCGCACGATTACACGGAATTTGTGCTCGAAGAACTGGGTTTGGGTGCGGAGGACCGCAACCAGCCCGGCCCCAAAGGCCCGCTGAAAACCGTGGCCCCGCCCAAAACGCCGGTCGACCCTAACTTCGAGTCCGACTCGGGGACGCCGGAGCCGGCCCCAGGCACCAAGGCTGCGGCCAAGCCAGTGCGCTCCACCAAAAAGAAGTAATTACCTTTGCCCCAACATTTTTCTGACCCTTTTTCTTTTTGATGAATCTCGTGAAAATTTTTCGTCTGACGCTCGCCGCCGCTCTGCTGACCGCCGGAACCCTGGCTGCCACTTCCGCGCAGGCCCAGGCCCCCCTGAAAATTGGTTATACCGACGTACAGTACGTGCTGGCTCAGATGCCCGAGAGCAAGCAGATTGAGTCGGACCTGAAGGCTTACAACACGCAGCTGGAAGCGCAGCTGAAAAGCAAGTACGCCGACTACCAGGCCAAAGGCGAAGCCTACCAGAAAGGCGAAGCGACCATGACGGACGTAGTGAAAGCCGACAAGCAAAAAGAACTGCAAACGCTTCAGCAGTCTATTCAGGAGTTCCAGCAGAGCGCCCAGCAGTCGTTGCAGCAGAAGCAGCAGACGCTGCTGAAGCCGGCCCTCGACAAGCTCCAGAAGAACATCGACCTGGTAGCCGATGAGAATGGCTTCACCTACGTGTTCAACTCCGATGGCGGTGGCAGCCCGTTGCTGCTACACGCCCCCAAAGAGGGCGATATTTCGGACCTGGTGCTGAAGAAAATGGGCATCACGCCCGGCGCTGCTGCACCCATCAAGTCGGGCCCAACTTCGGCTCCCACAACAACGCCGGCAGTGAACAAAGCCGCGACGCCGACCAAGACCAAAATCAAAACCAAGTAATGCCTGAATGGCCGCTGCTGCGACCAGGAAAAGCCGGAGCCTCCGCTTCGGCTTTTTTCATGCCGTGTTGTGTAGAATCCAATGGAAAACGAGCTGGACGATGAATTGCTGGGCATAGGGCCCGATGAGGAAGGGGATGAGCTATATGAACACCACCGCATTGTGGTGGACCGCGGCCAGGAACTGCTGCGCATCGATAAATTCCTGCACAACCGGCTGCGCAATACGTCGCGCAACAAGGTGCAGGAAGCCATTCGGGCCTCGGCCGTAGAGGTGAACAATGAGCCAGTAAAACCCAACTACCGCGTCAAGCCGCAGGATGTCATCACCATCACGCTGCCCGAGCCGCCCCGCGAGGGCAAGGTGGTACCAGAAGAGATGCCGCTGGATATTCGCTACGAAGACGCCGAATTGCTCATCGTGAATAAGCCCGCGGGCTTGGTCGTGCACCCGGCTTATGGCCACTGGCAGGGCACGCTGGTGAACGGGCTGGCGTTCCACCTCGCCAACCTGCCCACGGGCCGCAATGGCGAGATTCGGCCCGGCTTGGTTCATCGCATCGATAAGGACACTTCCGGGTTGCTGGTCATTGGCAAAACGGAGTTCGCCATGACGCATCTGTCGAACCAGTTTTTTCACCATACCATTCAGCGCAGCTACCTGGCGCTGGTATGGGGCACGCCGCCTGGCCCTACGGGCACTATAACGGGCCATATAGGCCGTAGTGTGCGCGACCGCAAGGTGCAAGCCGTCTACCCCGGTGGCGAGCAAGGCAAGCCCGCTGTGACGCATTATGAGGTGTTGGAAAGCTTCGGCCCCGTCACGCTCGTACGTTGTGTGCTTGAGACGGGGCGTACCCACCAGATTCGGGCCCATATGCAACACATTGGCCACCCCTTATTCTCGGATGCTACCTATGGCGGCGACCGCATTCGGGTGGGCCAGAATACCGGTACCTATCGCGCCTTTGTCGAGAATGCGTTTCAATTGATGCCCCGGCAGGCCCTCCATGCCCGCTCACTAGGCTTCGTACATCCCACTTCGGGGCAGCAACTGTTCTTTGAAGCCGAGCTTCCTGAGGATTTTACCTCGGTACTCGAAAAATGGCGCAACTGGGCACAGAATGCTTAAGCAAGCGCACAAAAAAAGCCCCGATGTCTTCACATCGGGGCTTTTTACGTTCACACAACGCGTTATTTCTTTTTAACGGTCGTAGTGGTGGTTTTCTTCGTGGTAGTGGTTTTGGCCGGCGTCTTGAGGATTTTGATGTTATCCTCAGCTCCTTTGTTGGTTGGGTCAGCCGCCAGCACTTGCTCAAAATAGCGAATGGCAGCAGGTTTGTCACCCGCCGTAGCACTGTAAATACCCAACTGGCCGTTGGCTTCAATCACGCCAGCCTTGAACTTTGCGGGGTCAGCCCCCTCGGCTTTCGACAACTCGATGTACTTCTCGTAGTAAGGCTTAGCCAAACCCTTTTTACCTTCGGGGTCCAGGCTGTTATTTACCTGAGCCCGTGCCAGGTAGCCTGGCGCGTACGTGGGCTTGGCCGTGAGGATGATGTTGTACACGCTATCAGCGCGGGTGTATTGCTTGTCGCCAGTTAAGGCAGTTGCCAAGCGGAACTGGTCGGTGAGGTCACCTTTGCAGTTTTTGAGCTTGTAGCTATACACGTTAGCAGCGCTCTTGTAGTCCTTCTTGTTGGCGTAAATGGTTGCCAAGTCATTCTGGAAGTCGCAAGCTTTCGAAGGGTCTTTGGCAATGATTTTACCAATCATGGCAACGGCCTCGTCACCTTTGCCCGTCTTGCTCATGATTTTGGCCGAGTAGGCATAGTCCTCCGAAATGATTTTATCGGCAGGAGCTATTTTCATGTAATTGTCCATCGCAGCCCCTGCGCCAGCAAAATCGCCGGTTTCGTACAGCAGATAGGGCTTCAGGCGGTTCATGGTGAGGTTTTTGGGGTCGCTGGCCAATACCTTATTTACCTCAACTAATGCTTCTGGGTACTTCTTGGTGAGGTACAGGAACGAAGCATACTGTGCAGTCGTGGCCGAAGAATTTTCAGCTAAATCCTGATACTTCTTGAAGTTCTGCAGAGCCAGGTCATATTGACCGGCATAGTAGTACATATCGGCCAGCTCCCGGTAGGCCGGTGCGTAGCTGGGGTCAAGCTCCACGGCCTTGTTCAGGCTTTCGCGGGCAGCGTTGAAGTTGCGCGAACGCACGTTCAAAGCGCCTTTCTTATAATAAGCCTGAGCAAAGCTGGGGTTGGCGGCTACGGCTTGGTCATAGCTGTTCATGGCTTCGCCACCGCCCTGGTCCGTGAGCAGGAATACATCGCCGCGGGCCACCATCAGGGCTGGGTCTACTTTGCCTTTGTTGGCTGTTTGGGCCGCCGTGAGGTAAGTCTGCGCTTTGCTGATGTCTTTCACGTCCGACTCGCCGTAGGCTTGCGCAATCATCGTGAGCACCTTGGGGTCTTTGCTTTTGGTTGCTTTGGCAGCAGCTTCAAACTGTGCTTCGGCAGGCCCCGTCTGTCCTTTAGCCAGTAGCGCACGGCCGGCAGCTACCTGGCCGAAAGGGGTAGCGCCAGCGGCCTTGTTAAAGAAAAAAGCCGCCGAATCCGGCATGTCACGCATCTGGTACAGACGCCCCAGCTCAAATGCAGCCTCGGGCGTGGAGCCAGGACGTAGAGCCGCACGAGCGGCGTTGTAACGGCCCAACTCGATGTCGCGCTGGGCAGTTTGAATGTTTTGGGCGGTGGCCGCCGTAGTGCCTGCTACCATTACGAAGGCGGCGAGCAGCGGCTGTTTCCAGGGCTTGAAACTCATGGGATGGGGAAATGGATGAAAAAGCAATGAAAATGAGGTACGCGGGAAATGCGGTTACAGTTTAGGCGTAACCATGATGCGGGCTTGCATCTGGGCAGGTAACAAGCCCGATTTCTGGAAAATCAGCTGTCCGTTCTTCCCAGCTACGAAGGATGCAAACCCCGTGCCCAACCCGGCCCGGGCTTCCCGGTTAATCACGTAAAGGTTGCGCCGAAGCGGGTAGTTCTGCAACTCGGGGTGCTCAGCCATCTGCTCCGGTGTCTTCTCAGCCAAATACACCTGATAGGGCTGGATGTAGTCGTTCGGCTTGGGGTTGGGGCGCGATGTAATGCTGGCCACGCGCACCTTGTTGGCAAATTTCATCGCGGCGGGGTCGTCCCGGTCCGAAATCCAGTTCACGCCTACTACACCAATGGCGTTGGGATGCGTGGCTACATAGTCGATTAGTGCCGGATTCGAAGTAGCCGCAAATACGCGGGTAGTGAGGGCCGCGCCGCGCGTCACCGAGTCGCGCACGAAGCGGGCGGTGCTGCTGCGGTTGGCATCAAACACCACATTGATATCGGTGAGGCTTTTTTTGCCGCTTATCTGAGTCCACTTACTGGTTTTGCCCGTGAAGATGTCGGCCAGCTGTGCCACGGTCAGCAGCGAATCCGGGTTGTTCCGATTGAGCACGATGGCCAGCCCATCGATGCCAATGCGCGTCGTTGTCGGCACAATGGTCTGCTTCGCGAAATCGGCCTTTTCCTCGGCGTTCAACTCCCGCGACACCACCGCCAGCTTCACCTTGTCGTTGATAAGGTCTAGCATCACCTTTTCTTCGGGCTGGAAGCTCATCTTCACATGAGCATTGGGGTACAGCTTCGCAAACGTATCTATCTGGGCCTGAAGAATGGGGGCGAAGGTTTCGTCCACGCTAACGGCTACCGTGCCGCTGGTGGGCGTGTCCTGAGCGCCCGGCGAGCCCGGACCGTTGCAGGAAACCACCGCTAGCGCGCTGGCCAGCACCACGGCAGCACCAGTAGTTAGAAGTTGAACAGGCTTAATCATGGTCGTCCACAGTAGGTTTAGTACGGAAATGGGTTTGGTAACCCCGGCCAAACCGCAGCAGGCCGTAGAGAATGAAAACCGAGCCCAGCACACGCCGCGCCGTAGGCCCCAATTGAATAATGCCGCCGCCCGAAGCTGTATCAGCCGTGTACCAGAGCCAAATTCCCAGGCCCAGATACACCAGGGCCATCAGCAACACAAAGTAACGCACCAGTCGCTGAGGCGACTTACCAAGACGCTCCTCAGTAGTGGGAAGGTTGAGCATAAACGGATTACTGCAGAAATAGAGATGATACAAACCGAAAAACCGGCCTTAAAGGTTCGGCCGGTTTATTCTTCCCCCAAAACCAGCCCACAAAAGAGCCGAAAATTAGCCGCTTTTCATAGCTGCGACCAACTTTCGGCATCTCAGACACATTACTGAAACAGAAACACCGCCGCTAAACCAGGGTTGACTAGGGTTGAGATAACAGGGCTATTCGAACTGAAACGTAATGGGCAGGGTGAAGCGAACGGCTACTGGCCGATGGTTTTGCAGGCCCGGCGTCCAGGCGGGCATTTCTCTTACCACGCGGGCCGCCGCTTCCTCAGTGCCATAGCCCAAGCCCTTAAGAACCGTCACCTCGCCAATGCTTCCATCAGTCTGCACCACAAAGCTCACAAATACCCGCCCCGAAGCTTGCGCGGCCAATGCCGCTGCTGGAAAGCGCAAATGCTTCTGCAAATAGCGCTGCAAAGCCGCGCGGCCACCCACAAAATCAGGCATCACCTCGGCTGTTAATACTGCCTCAGGTGCTGCGGCCGGAGCTGGCCGGGCCGTATCTACCCCCGTACCCGTACCCGTTGCCGTTCCGATGCTACCCGTAGCGCCGGTAGTATTTTCTGCTCCAGTAGTTGCGGGGCCTACAGGACCCAAGCCCTGCGGCAAATCCGAAGCAGTCGTGGGTTTCACCTCCGGGTCAGGCACCACGTGCGTTTGAATCGTTGAGTGCGGCGTTACTGTCACCGCTGGCGGTACCGCCGCAGGAGTAGGTGGAACCAAGGGCTTCGTCTTGGGCAAAACGTAGTTGCCCGGCTGAGTTGGGAGCACATTGGGAATGCTAGTCGTAGGCTTTACAGTCACTTCCGGATAGAAGTAATGAATAGCCAGCGGCAAAAGCAGGAGCAAGGAGCAGGCCGTTATCGCAATAAAAAGCGCCGACCCTAAGTGGCGCTGATACGACCGCCGCAGTTGAAATGCACCGTAGGCCTTGTTGCGCCCTTCGAAGACAATGTCATCGAGTGAGCCAGTGAGGGTGATGAGCGTGGACATAACGCTGACGAAAGGTTGAAAGGGTTAAACCAAAGGCCACGCGGGCGGGGCATCTCCGCCACTGGCTTGCTCGGTTACAACGCATTAGCGCTCGGTGTAGTATGCAAGCATACCTAACTGCCCATCTTTTTCTTCCACTAGGTGAATCGGCCTGAAAACAAAAAACCCCAAACTGGGCCGTTAGGCACTGTTTGGGGTTTTATAGAGCATTAGCAGAAGCCAATGCTGGTTGGTTATTGAATCTTGAAGGTAATCGGCACCGTGAACGATACGCTAACGGCGCGGCCGTTCTGCTTACCAGGGATAAACTTAGGCAGCGTTTTTACCGCCCGAATCGTCTCCTCGTCCAGACCGGAGCCCAGACCTTTTACCACTTTCACATCCGAAACGTCGCCTTGGGCATTCACCGTGAAGCTCACGAAAATGCGGCCTTCAACTTGGTTACGGAGTGCCAGAGGCGGGTATTTGGTTGCTTTCTGAATGGCTGCAACAATGGCACCGTTGCCACCGCCACCGGGCAGTTGCGGCATTTGCTCCACGTAGGTGTAGACTTTATTCTCTACTACCTCTTCAACTACCTTGTCGCCTTCGCCCGAAAGTTCGGTCAGGTCCGGAGCATCGGTGTTACCTTTTACGGTTACCGTCGACACAGCCTTATCCTTCAACTCTTCCTGGTCTGGCACCTCTTCCTTTTTCACTTCCTCATCCTTTTTCACCACCGGGGGGGTAAACTTGATGGTTGTGAGCTTGGGCGGCGGGGGTGGGGGCGCCTCAGGCGGCGGGGGTGGGGGTGGGGGCTTGGTTTCGTCCAGCGGGGGAGCGTCCATTAGCACGTTCTCCTGCAGATTCTTCTTGGGCTCCTTCGGCATCTTCTCTTTCAGATACTGAGCGATAAGCGGGAAGGCAACCAGCAGAATAAACAGCGAAGTGGCAATAATCAACGCCCGCGTGACGTGGCGCTGGTACAACCGACGAAGCACATAAGCTCCGTACGCCTTGTTACGGCCCTCAAAAACGATGTCGTTTAAGCTAGCCTTGGCGATTTGCGCATTGTCCATCATAAGGCTGAGTCTTTAATAAGGGTCAGGTCGTCTTGAGGCACCTTCACCAGCGCGTATTTCTTCTGGTTGGTGATGTTCATCTCGTCCAGGATATCTACCATGTTTTTGTACTTGGCATCTTCCGTGGCTTTGATGAGGATGATAGGCTCAGGCTTCTGGCGCTGGCGGTCCAGCAGGACCTGCCGAATGCCATTGGCTGAGAAATTGGTAACCTTCAGCTCCGGCTTCGCTACCGTCTTGTCGAGCGGAGTATTCAGGCCGAAGTAGTAGTACGCTTTGTTGTCTTTGCCGAGGATGATGGTCATGGCTTGCGAAGCCTTGATTTTAGTGTCCTCAACGTCGTCGGTCTTCTTCACCGGCATCGTGAGCTGCATCACGTTGGGCTTGGCGAAGGTGGTGGTCAGCATGAAGAAGGTGAGTAGGAGGAAGGCCAGGTCCACCATTGGAGTCATGTCGATTTTAGTCGACATTTTTTTGGCCCGCTTCTTCCCACCCTTACCACCGGAGTCGGCTTTGCCTTGAATTTCTGCCATGGGATTTACTTAAGTGAAAGACTGAAGAATCAGCCGTAACAATTGCTAAATGTTAGCGGGTTGCAACGGGCTTGTTTTCCATGTCCGTGATGAGGTTGAAGCGGTTGATGTCCTTCTCCTGCAACACCTTGATTACCTGCTGTACCGTGGGTACATCGGCATCGCCGTCGCCTTTGATGGCGATGTAAGTAGGCTTGTGGAAAATGGCCTGGTTGGCCCGGCGGGCTTCCAGTACCCAATCAATCAACTGGTTGTTGAGTGAATCGAGAGGTACACCCGGCTGCTGCTTGTTTACCTGCTTGCGGGCTTCCTTGTCCATGTTGAGGTAGGAACCGAGCTGGGTGATGGGCAGGCCGAAGTTGGGCAGGTCGCCAAATTCCTTGGCCTGCTGCGCGGTAAAGTTGACGCCGTATTTCGCGCCTACTTTCTGCAGGGCCTGGATTTTGGTTTGCTTGGCGTCGACGCCAAAAAAGACGCGCTTGTTTTTGTCGACGGTGAGCGTAATTACGTTGTTTTCGGGCAATTTAAGCTCCGAGATGGACGACGGGGTGTCCACCACCACGGATTCCTCGGGGGCAAACTTGGTGGTGAGCATGAAGAATGTCACCAGCAAGAAAGCCAGGTCCACCATCGGCGTCATGTCGAGCGACGGCGAGGTACGGTGCGGTTTTACTTTAGGCATTGCGAGGTGGGGTTAAAAGGGGGCGACTCGTTCCGTAGAACGAATCGCCCCGCGTTTTAGTGCATCAGCAGAGACGCCGACCGAACGGAAATTAAACCGAGCGGGGCGAAGCCGTTGCCGTGCTGCCGTGCTGGCCAGCAAACGTCTGGATGATGCTGAAGCCAGCCTCGTCGATGCTGTAGGTCAGCTCGTCAATTTTGCTGGTGAAGTAGTTATACGCTACGATGGCCAGAGCCGAAGTACCGATACCGAGTGCCGTGTTAATCAGCGCTTCCGAGATACCGTTAGCGAGTGCTACGGCGTCAGGAGTACCGGCCTGCGCCAGAGCGGCGAAGGCGCGAATCATGCCGAATACCGTGCCGAGCAGACCCGTCAGGGTGGCGATAGAGGCGATGGTGGAGATGATAACGAGGTTCTTTTCCAGCATGGGCAATTCCAGCGCGGTGCTTTCCTCGATTTCTTTCTGGATGGCGAGGACCTTCTGGTCGGTGGTCATGTTGGTTTCGCGCACCATTTCGTTGTACTTCATCAGGCCGGCTTTCACCACGTTGGCTACCGAGCCTTTCTGAGCGTCGCACACGGCCAAAGCGCCGTTGATGTCGTTTACGTTCAGCTTCTGACGCACCGAACGCACGAAGCTTTCGATGCCTTTCGAGCCCTTGGCCTTCGCAATGGTGAGCATACGCTCAATCGAGAAGGTGATGACGCACAGGAACATAGTGAGCAGGAACGGCACGATAAAGCCGCCTTTGTACACCACACCGAGGTAATCGCCGGGGTTGGGGTTGTTTTCGTTGTTGCCGCCTTGGAAGTGGCTGGCATCACCAAACACGAATTTGTAAACGCAGTAGCTGATAACGAAGGCCAAGATGATAACTATCACAGAGAACAGCGAGGCACCACCGCTGCTTTGGGCTTCGGCTTTGGCGGCCGTTGCGGCGGGCCGTGGGCTCGTGTTCGTGGCATTTTTCTGTTCCATTGTTCCGGAGTGTTTGGGTTGTTGAGTGGAGTAGTTGAATTGAGTGGGTAAAGAAAATGCAAAAAGTTGGTTAGGGGCGCTGGGCGCGGCAAAAGCACAAATGATAATCCCGAACGAATAGGACTAAAATGGCACTTACCGAAGTCCAAACCACCCACTGGGCCGTCTTAGCTGGGCAAACCTAACCAAAAAGTGTGGCCTGACCAAAGAAAACTTGGCCGAACCCATCAGAAACGCAAGCCAACGCGCCGATAAATACGACAACGCTAATTCTAGCTCTTGGGTTGGGCAAGTTGTTTTTTAGCATCTTCCCAGTACACATCCATTTGGGCCAGCGTGAGGTCGGCAAGGCGTTGGCCACTGGCCGTTGCAGCTGTTTCGAGGTACTGAAACCGGCTGATAAACTTGCGATTGGTGCGTTCAAGCGCCTCCTCGGGATTGATGCCCGCGAAGCGCGCAAAATTCACCAGAGAAAATAACAAATCGCCAAATTCGTCGGCTGCTTTTTCGGCATTCATCTTCGTGGGGTCGCCGTGGCTGTATTCGTCGCCAAACTCGCCCAACTCTTCTTTGACCTTTTCCCATACCTGCGCGGGCTGCTCCCAGTCGAAGCCGGCACCCCGGGCTTTTTCCTGAATGCGCATGGCCTTTACCAGGGCCGGCAAGGAGGTGGGCACGCCGCCGAGCACGCCGGCCGTGTTGCCTTTTTCTTTCAGCTTAAGCTGCTCCCAGTTGCGTTTCACGGTGTCCTCGTCATCGGCCTGCACGTCGCCATAAATGTGCGGGTGGCGATAAATGAGCTTTTCGCATTGCGCATTGAGCACGTCGGCAATGTCGAAGGCACCTTGCTCGGCGGCAATGCGGGCGTAAAAAATCAGGTGCAGCATCACGTCACCGAGCTCCTTCTTCAGGTCGGGCAGGTCGTCGCGCAGGATGGCGTCGCTGATTTCATAGGTTTCCTCAATGGTGAGGTGGCGCAAACTTTGCAGGGTTTGCTTTTTATCCCAGGGGCATTCGGTGCGCAGGCGGTCCAACACATCGAGCAGGCGGCCAAAAGCTTCGAGTTGTGCCGGACGTCGGGCGCTGGTAAGCAGAGCAGTAGGAGGAGAGACGGGGTTTTCCATTGTTCCAAAGATAAATGCCGGTGTCGCCAACCGGCTGCTAATGCCTAATTTTGGTCTTTCTAAAATTCTACTCCGTGACACTCATTAAATCGATTTCCGGCATTCGCGGCACCATTGGCGGACCGGTTGGGCAAGGCCTGACTCCGCTTGACGTGGTGAAGTACGCCGCCGCATATGGCACTTGGGTGAAAAGCCAAGTTGCAGACAGTAAGCTGATTGTCATTGGTCGCGACGCTCGTATTTCCGGCGAAATGGTGAGCCGGCTGGTGGCCGCTACCCTGCAAGGGCTGGGCCTTGATGTGTGCGACCTGGGCCTGAGCACCACGCCCACCGTGGAAATGGCCGTGCCCGCGAAGAAGGCGGCCGGTGGCATCATCCTCACGGCATCGCACAATCCTAAGCAGTGGAATGCCCTCAAACTGCTGAATGCGCAGGGCGAATTCATTTCGGAAAACGATGGACAGCAGGTGCTGGCTTCGGCCGAAAGCGAGGACTTTGACTTCGCGGCCGTGACCAAGCTGGGCCAGTACACCACGGACGCTACCTTCCTCAAAAAGCACATCAAAGCCATTCTGGCCCTGCCGCTGGTGGATGTGGAAGCCATTAAGGCCCGAAATTTCCGGGTCGTGGTCGATGCCGTAAATTCTTCGGGTGGCATTGCCGTACCGCTGTTGCTGGAAGCGCTGGGCGTGAACACCGTGGAGAAGCTGCACTGCGAACCCACTGGCGACTTTGCCCACAACCCCGAGCCGCTGCCCGAACACCTGCGCGACATTGCCAAAGTGCTGGAGAAGGGCGGCTTTGACCTTGGCATTGTGGTGGACCCCGACGTGGACCGCCTGGCGCTGGTGAGCGAAAATGGCGAAATGTTCGGCGAAGAATACACGTTGGTAGCCGTGGCCGACTACGTGCTGAAAGCCTTGGGCGGCGGCAACACCGTGAGCAACCTGAGCAGCACCCGCGCTCTGCGCGACGTGACCGAGAAAGCCGGTGGCAACTACGCCGCCGCCGCCGTAGGCGAGGTAAACGTGGTGACCATGATGAAGGAAACCAACGCTGTAATTGGCGGCGAAGGCAACGGCGGCATCATCTACCCGGAGCTACACTACGGCCGGGATGCTTTGGTGGGTATTGCGTTGTTCCTGACGCACTTGGCCAAGTCGGGCCTGGCCATGAGCCGGTTGCGCAATTCATACCCCGGCTATTTTATTTCCAAAAACAAAATTGAGCTGACCCCGGATATCAATACCGATGACGTGCTGGCCAAGATGGAAAAACGCTACGCTAAGCAGCCGGTGAACACGATTGACGGGGTGAAAATCGAGTTTGATAAGGAGTGGGTGCACCTGCGCAAGTCCAATACCGAGCCCATCATTCGTATCTACGCCGAATCGGATTCCAATGCCACGGCCGACTACTTGGCTCAGAAGATTATTGGCGACATCAAGGAAATAATTGCGGTGAAGGCTTAGGGCTTGACCAAAATTTGGTGCGGAGCCCTTGAAAGTCAGGCGGGCTTGCGGCAGGCATTTTCTGGTGTCGGGACGGTTCCGGTGAAAACTGCGAGCTTTGCACACCCAATTACCTGGACGGTGGGCGCACCCACGCCCGCCGTCCGGATTTTGCCCCACCGCCATGACCCCAACCCTCTCCCCTGCACCCGCCTTCGTTTATTTCGATAATGCCGCCACCACGCCCCTCGACCCGGAAGTGCTGGACGCTATGCTGCCTTTTCTGAGCCAGCATTACGGCAACCCAAGCAGCCTGCACGGGGCCGGCCGGCAGGTACGGGCCGCCATCGAAAATGCGCGCAAAACGGTGGCACACCTCATCAATGCCGCTCCTGCCGAAATTTCCTTCACGAGCTGTGGCACCGAGGCCGATAATTATGCTGCCTTCGGCAGCGTGCGCTCATTGGGCCTGAAGCACGCCATCACGTCGCCTCTGGAGCACCATGCGGTGCTACACCCCCTGCAGGCATTGGAGAAAAGCGGCGAAGTCGAGCTGCACTACGTGCGGCACGATGCGCAGGGCCGGCTCGATTTGGGGCATCTGGAAGAAATGCTGGCAGCACAGCCCCGCACCTTCGTGAGCCTAATGCACGCCAACAACGAAATCGGCAACCTCAATGACATTGAGGCAATTGGCGAGATTTGTGCCCGCTACGATGCCGTGTTCCATACCGATACGGTGCAGACCATGGGGCACTACCGCCATAACGTGCAGCAGCTGAAAAACCACTTTCTGGTGGGCTCGGCGCACAAATTTCACGGCCCCAAGGGCGTAGGCTTTCTCTATACGCGCAGCGGCTTGCAGGTAAATCCGCTCATTCACGGCGGCTCGCAGGAGCGCAACGTCCGGGCCGGCACCGAGAATGTGTACGGCATCGTGGGACTGGCCAAGGCGCTGGAAATTGCTGTGCGCGACTTGCCGCAGCACCAGGCGCATGTGCAGGCGCTCAAAACGCGCTTTGTTGAAAAACTACGGGCAGAAGTTGAGGACGTGCAGTTTAACGGCCTCTCCGAGCATGCCGACCACAGCCTGTACACGGTGTTGAGCGTGAGCTTGCCTCCGTCGGCCATCAGCGAAATGCTGTTGTTCAACCTCGATATCAGCAAGGTGGCGGCTTCGGGCGGCTCGGCGTGTACCAGCGGGGCGCAGGCGGGCTCGCACGTCCTGGACGCCTTGGGCTGTGACCCAGACCGTGCCACGGTGCGCTTCTCGATGAGCAAGATGAATACTGCTGCTGAAGTAGACTACGCCGTAGAAGCGCTAGCCAAACTCTACCGGCAGGTGGTTGCCTGATATTGTGCCAGATGCTCTACACGGGAGAATAGCAATTCAGCGGGCAAGTGGTTCGATGGCGGTTAGTGGGGCAGAGCGCAAGGCACGGAACTGGAAAATCGCCGCATTCGCTCCCATCGATGTAAGCTCGCTTTCGGTAGCGCGGCCACGGGAGAGCTGTGACGATATCAGCGAGCAATGACTACTTTTCGCCGGCCTTCGTACAAACGGGGCGAAAACAAGTTTTTGCATGGCTGACATCAACATTCAACGAAAGAAGGCGGCGCCCAGCCCGTGGCTGCTGGTGCTGCTGGCAATTGCGGCGCTTGGCATAGCGGCTTATTTTTTCCTGCGCCCCGACCCGACCGACGAAGCTGCGCCCAACCCCAATGCCACGCAGGCCCCGACGGATACCACCACTTCAAGAGCCGCCGATACCTTGAGCGCCCGCAATGCTCTGGAGCAGGCCAGCCACCGGGAGGCCATTGCCGATATTCCGCAGGGCGATACCGCCGCGAACCACGGTGCCACGCCGGGAGCCGAAGCATCTGATGATGCGGAAACGCCGGCTTCGCTGGCAGCCCAAGCAGCGACGAACCCGGCCGCACCTGCCTATGCATCGGACGGCTTGCAAAAACTGACTGCGGCCTTGGTTGCCCTCACCGACCGCGACGACCTGCGCGACCCCAGCACCACCGAGCAACGCGATAACCTGACCAGCGCCACGAGCCGCCTGGGCGAGCCCAACGCCAGTCTTCGCCCAGGATTTGTAGCAGCGGCCGGGCTCATCCGGGTGTTGCAACAAAAGGCTTACCCAGAGTTGGAGAGCGCCGCCAATGAGTTGGTTACCCTGGCCGGACGCTTGTCTGGCCGGAGCACTACGGCTGCCGAGCAAAAGCAGAATCAAGAATTTTTAACCAAAGCTGCTGCTGCCGTGCGCGTATTGAGTGAACCGGCGAAATGAGCCATACCTTGATAAAGAGCAATGGAAACTCCTGTATTGCGCCGCTTGCGCGACCTGACCGATTTTGAAGTAGCCGACGGCAACCCCGACGTGCGCGGCTGGACCGTGCGCGGCAATGATGGCCAGGCCCTGGGGGTGGTGCACGAGCTGATAGTAGAGCCTGAAGCCATGAAAGTGCGCTACCTCGACGTGGAACTGGATAGCCGCTTCCACATCAACGAGCACGAAAACCGTATTCTGCTGCCTATTGGGGCTGCTTCGTTGGACGACGACGGCGACAACGTGTTTGTGCCCGCCCTCAACGCCGAGTCGGTCCTGAACTACCCGCCCTACGTCGAAATCCAGATTACCCGCGAGTACGAAGAAGCCATGCTGCGCGCCCTGGGCAAAGAGCCCGCGGCCACCCCCCGCTTCTACGAACAGGAGTCTTTCGACACGGACAGTTTCTACAGCCGTCGTCGGGCTTCGTAAATCAATTGAACGGTGCTGCAACGCAAGCGCTTATTCAACAATAAAAAGCGCTGTCAAGCTAAGCTCGACAGCGCTTTTATCGTCTGGCAACTTGTTAGGCATTAACTGCGGCGAATCATGGCGGCCACGGCATCTACCCACTGCGGTTCTGAGTTCAGCGAAGGCACCAGCTGCCAGTGCTTGCCGCCGGCTTCCTCGAACATCTCCTTGAATTCTTCGCCGACTTCAATCGTCGTTTCGAGGCAGTCGGCCACGAAAGCCGGGGAGAAGGCCAGCACGTTTTTGATGCCCCTGGCGGGGAATTCCTTGAGCACTTCGTCGGTGTAAGGCTGCAGCCAGGGGTCGCGCAGGCGGCTTTGCAGGCGGCTCTGGAAAGCCACCGTGTACTGCTCGGGGCGCAAGCCCAGGCCTTCGGCCACCAGGCGCGACGTGGCAAAGCACTGGGCGCGGTAGCAGTACTGGTTTTGGGGGGTGAGGGTATCGCAGCAGCTGCCAAAGCGGCAATAGTTGGTCGGGTCGCCTTTTTTCACGTGGCGCTCCGGAATGCCGTGGTAGCTGAGCACAACGTGGTCGTATTGCTGCTTGGCCATCTCGGCCTTGCCCCGCGCCACAATGGTGGCAATGAAGCCCGGGTCGGTGGCAAACTGGCTGATGAAGCTGATGCTGGGCACCACCCACCAGTCTTTCACAATGGCCATCACCTTTTCCTGCACCGAGCCCGTGCTGGCCGAGGCATACTGCGGAAACAGTGGCAGCACGATGATGCGCTCCACGGCCGCCGTGCGCAGTTCCTCCAGCGCCTTCTCGATGCTGGGCTTCTGGTAGCGCATGCCGAAGGCCACCACGTATTGTTCCCCCAACTCGGCCTGCACTTTCTGCTGCAAATCGAGGCCGTGGAAGAGCAGAGGAGAACCACGCTCGGTCCACAATTCCTTGTAGATTTTGGCCGACTTAGGCGCCCGCAACGGCACTACCAGGCCCTGAAACAGCGGGTAGCGAATGGCGGCCGGCATGTCGACCACCCGGCCGTCGGTGAGGAATTCGTTGAGGTAGCGCCGCACGTCGGGCGTATTGGGCGAGTCGGGCGTGCCGAGGTTGACGAGCAGCACGCCAATGCGAGCGTTGGGCGAAGTAGTGGAATTCATTGGGGCAAAGTTCGGAACTATAGCGTGGACTCTGGGAGTACGCGCTACATTGGCTTGCCAAGCAAACCGCCCGGACCGTTCTTGGTTCGACGCCCCGGCCGTAATTGCAACCAGATTCAGCCCTGACGCATGACGCCGCCTGATACCCTTGCCGCTTCCTCCCTCAACCTGCTGCTGTGGGTAGCCGGCCAGCACGGCGCCGACGTGCCCGCGCTCAGCCAAGCCATTGGGTTTGACCCCGCCGCCGCGGCCGGTCCCGATGCCCGCGTGCCCCTGGCCACCATTCAGCGCCTGTGGCCGCTGGTGATGGAGGCCACGCACGACCCGCACTTCGACCTGCACATTGGCGGCCACATCAACTTCGCCACCGCCGGCACGTTGGCCTACGTGCTGATGCACGCACCCACGGTGGGCGCTGCCATCACGCAGCTCTGCCGCTACCAGGACGTGGCCTGCCAGGGCGTGCGCACCTTCCAGACACCTGCCTCCGAGTGGCCCGGCGGCATTTGGCTAAATCTGGAACTAACCAGCCCCGCCATCGTGCACCCGCAGTACGTGTTGAATTCGGAGCTGTCGATTTACCTGGCTGCCTTCGCTACGCTCACCGGCCAGCCCGTGCTGCCCCAAGCCGTTCGCATCGCCTACCCGCGCCCCACCGACACGCGGGAGCACGAGCAAACCCTCGGAACGACGAATCTGGCGTTTGACGCGCCATTCACTCAGGTCGCGTTCGATGCGGCCACCCTGGCGCTGCCCGTGCTGCACGCCAACCCAGCGCTGTTTCCCTTGTTTGAGCAGCACGCGGCGGCGTTGCTGGCCCAACTGCCCACCAGCCAGCCGCCCACGCTGGCCGAACGGGTGCGGGGCGAGATTGTGCGCCTGCTTAAGGGCGAAGCGCCCACTCTGGCCGCCGTGGCCGACTGCCTGCACCTGGGCGTGCGCACGCTTCAACTCAAGCTCAAAGAAGCTGGCCACACCTACCAGCAGCTGCTCGGCGCCGTGCGCAGTGAACTCGCCCAGCGCCACCTGCGCGAGTCCCACCTGAGCATCACCGACGTGGCCTTTCTGCTGGGCTATTCCGAGCCGAGCGTATTTGTGCGCTCCTTCAAGAAATGGACGGGGCAGACGCCGGGCGCGTTTCGCCGATAACCTCCCGGTTGTGGTCGACCCAATAGGCCAGCAGCACCGTCAGCCACATGAGCTGCCCGCCCCAACCAATAAACGCAACCGAAGCCGGCGGCGGGCTAAAAAGACTGGACAGATGTACCAATACCAGAAAGGCCACCAGCCCCAGCAAGCCATAGCGCCCCACACCGTTGCGGGCCCGGGTGCGGCGCACGTACAGCCACAGCCCCACGCCCAACAAGGCAAACTCTACCACCTGCGTAATGGCCAGGTGGTTCCACAGCCCCATTCCCAGCAGCGGCGAATGGCCGGGATACAGCGGCAAATCGGGCTGGTGCACCACCAAATCGAGCAGCCAGTGGCTGGGCACCAGCAGGCCCACCAGCAGCGCCCCGTTGGCGTTGCGCTTTACCAACCAGTAGAGCAGACCCAGCAACAGGCCGCCCACCAGCTCGCCCAGCAAGCTGTGCGTGAAAGGGTAATGCACAAAATCGAAGGGGTTGGTGGCGGTGGCGTTCGGCACGATGTTCACGCGCTCCACGCCGAGCAGAAGCAGGGTGGGCCACACCAAATCGGCCAGCTGCGCGGCCAGAAACAAGGTGCCCAGCGACACGCGGGGCTGCTGCGTCTTGGCGCCGAAAGCGACGCCGAAATGTCCGAGAAACATATAGCTGCGGGTTAGAAGATGGATGCGTTGGAGAACATGACAAAGGTCCGGCCCCGCCCCAGCGCCCTTGCTGACGATTTCCGCAAATCGAATTGACCAAAAGCGAAATTCTGTGTGCTCTATGCAGTGCTACTAGCCCGTCATGCCGAGCGGAGCCGAGGCATCTCGCGTGCCACCACTAATTCTTTTTTCTGACGATTGAATGACTACCCCACGCGAGATGCCTCGGCTGCGCTCGGCATGACGCTCAACCTACTCCTTTCAGCGCCACCTAGCTTTTCCGCCCCGAAAGCCGTACCTTTGCGGCCCTGATTATCAAACCCATCCATCGTGAACCCCGAAACTAAACCCCACCGCGCCGGCTTCGTGAGCATCATTGGCAAGCCCAACGTGGGCAAGTCCACGCTCATGAACGCGCTGGTGGGCGAGCGGCTCAGTATCGTCACGAGCAAGGCCCAGACCACGCGCCACCGCATCCTGGGCATCCTCAACGGCGATGATTTCCAGCTGATTTATTCCGATACCCCCGGCATTATCCAGCCCAAATACGAGCTGCATAACGCCATGATGTCGTTCGTGTACTCGTCGCTCGAAGACGCCGACGTGGTGCTCTTCGTGACGGATATCTACGAGAAGCACGACGAGGAGCCCGTAGTAGAACGCCTACGAAAGATGGTGGACACGCCCATCATCCTCCTCGTCAACAAAATCGACCAGGCCGACCAAGCCGAAGTAGAAGCCAAGCTGGCCTACTGGAAAGAACAATTGCCCAACGCCGCCGAAGTCCTGCCCATCTCGGCCCTCAACCATTTCGGCACCGACGGCGTGCTGCAGCTGGTGCTGGAGCGCCTGCCCGTCCACCCGCCGTATTATCCGAAAGACGAACTAACCGACAAGCCCGAACGTTTTTTTGCCGCCGAAATGGTGCGCGAGAAAATCTTCAAACTCTACAAAAAGGAGATTCCCTACAGCTGCGAAGTTGTCATTGAGGAGTTTAAAGAAGAAGACGCCATCATTCGCATTCGCGGCATCATCTACGTCGAGCGCAGTAGCCAGAAGGGCATCGTCATCGGCCAGGGCGGCGAGGCGCTGAAAAAAGTAGGCACCTGGGCGCGCGAGGAAATGGAGAAGTTCTTTATGAAGAAAGTCTTCCTGGAGCTGCACGTAAAAGTGAACGAGAACTGGCGCACGGATGCGAAAGCACTGAGCCGGTTCGGGTACCAATAGCGCTGTAGCGCGGACTTTGTAGTCCGCGACTCCACAATCTATTACAACTCGCGGACTAAAAGTCCGCGCTACACTATTTCCGACCATCTATAACATAAATAACCCCGGGCACTGCCGAATCTAGGTCGGGTCGGCGGCTGGGGCCACACATCATGTCAAAGCAAAACACGGTCGCCATCGTAGGGCGGCCCAACGTGGGCAAATCCACGCTTTTCAACCGCCTCGTGGGCCAGCGCAAGGCCATCATGGACAACGAGAGCGGCGTGACCCGCGACCGCCATTACGGCTACGGCGACTGGATTGGCAAGAACTTCACCGTGATTGACACGGGCGGTTATGTGCACAACTCGGAGGATATTTTCGAGGGCGAAATCAACAAGCAGGTGAAGCTGGCCATCGAAGAGGCCGACGTGGTGCTCTTCATGGTAGATGCCGACGCCGGCGTGCACGGCCTCGACGAGGAATTTGCGCACGTGCTGCGCCGCTACATGGGCAAAAAGCCCATTTACCTAGTGGCCAACAAGGCCGACACCAACCTGCGCGCCAACGGCGTGGGCGAGTTCTACTCGCTGGGCCTGGGCGACGGCGAAATCTTCGCCATCAGCAGCCAGAACGGCCACGGCACCGGCGAACTACTCGACGCCGTGGTGAGCCACTTCGACGACCCCGGCATCGAGGAGCCGGAGTCGGAGATACCGCGCATTGCCGTGGTGGGCCGCCCCAACGTGGGCAAGTCCAGCCTCGTGAACTTGTTGCTGGGCGAAGACCGCAGCATCGTGACCGACATTGCCGGCACTACGCGCGACTCGATTTCGGCCCGCTACAATGCCTTCGGCAAGGAGTTCATCCTAGTTGATACCGCCGGTTTGCGCCGCAAGGCCAAGGTGAGCGAGGACGTGGAATTCTACGCCAACATGCGCAGCCTGCGCGCCCTGGAAGAGGCCGACGTCTGCATCGTGATGCTGGACGCCAGCCGCGGCATCGAAGCCCAGGACGTGAACATTATCACCCTGGCCGACAAGAACCGCAAAGGCATTGTTATTCTGGTGAATAAGTGGGACCTGGTGGAGAACAAGGATACCAACACGGCCAAGGAATTTGAGGCGAAAATCCTCGAAAAGATTGCCCCCATCTCCTACATTCCCGTCATTTTCATCTCGGTGCTGAACAAGCAGCGCGTGCACAAGGCCATCGAAACGGCCATTGAAGTGTACCACAACAAGCGCCGCAAAATCCCGACATCGCAGCTGAACGACGTGATGCTGAAGGAGATTGAGAAGTACGGCCCGCCCGCGCTCAAGGGCAAGATGATTCGCATCAAGTACGTGACGCAGCTGCCCACGCACAACCCCGTGTTCGCCTTCTTCGCCAACCTGCCGCAGTACGTGCAAACCAACTACACGCGCTACCTCGAAAACCGGATGCGCGAGCATTTCGACTTCACGGGCGTGCCGATTGGCATTGTATTCCGGAAGAAATAGCGGGTTTGGTTGCTGCGAAGGAAGTAGCTCATAAATTCTTCACATATTTTCAGCATCTCGGGTTACCTTTTTTTAGCAGGAGTATAAAGCCTCGAATTTGGAGCTTAGCCTCGGCAGAAGCTCCAAAAATGCTTGAAAATCAATTACATTTAAAACAAACCCCAAGATGAAAAAAGTATTGTTCCTCGCCCTGGCCCTCGGTTCGTTCACCTTCTCGTCGTGCGACAGCAAGAAAGAAGACGCACAAGAGCAGGTTGGCGAAAACGTGAAAGAAGCTGGCGAAGCCAAAGCTGATGCCATGGAAGACAAGGCTGACGCCGTACGTGACTCGGCTGATGCTAAAGGCGAAGCCATCCAGGATAACGCTGACAAAATGGACGCTGCCGGCACCACCACCACCACGACCGAGGTTAAGAAGTAATTCTGGCCGCTTCGGGCAACAAAAAAGCCTCTCCGGCAACGGAGAGGCTTTTTTGCGTTTGGGTGGTAGCGGCGTAGTGCGAACTTTGTAGTTCGCGTCCAAAAACGAGTCGTTGAAATGGCGCGGGGACGCGAACTACAAAGTTCGCGCTACTGAACTATTACACTACAACTCGGTTTCGGGCATTCCCAGCCGACGATTCAGCAAATTGTCTACGACTTCGAAGAGACGGCGCGGCTCGTAGGTGCGCCACGGCAGGTCGTCGAGCTGGCCGCCGAAATTGACGTAATTGTCAACGTTGTACTGCTTCATTTCGCGCAGCACGTGCTCTTGGAAGTTTACGCCGGCAATCCAGCCTTCTTCCACATCCTCATACCATTCTTCGTAATACTCGTCGCCGGAGCCGTGGAAGTTGAACACGTTTTCGCCGATGAGAATGAACTTGCGGATGCCCTCATGGGTCAGAATATCGATGATATTCCGCTTGAGCTCCATGATGTCGTTTTCGATGGCATCGTTCCACTCGCCGATGAATTCGAGCACGGCAATGCCCAGTTCGTAGTCGGCAAATAGGATTTTGAAAAACAGCGTGTCCGACCCCAGGCTGTCCCACTGCGGGTGGATGTAGTAGCCGTAGATGGTGTTGGTGTAGGTATCGAGGCTGTTTTCGGCTTCGAAAAGCGGCGAACGAGGGTCTTCGGATGCCGAGTATTGCTCAATCCAGTTGTAGTGCGGCTCGATGGTGTGCATGGGGCGAGTAGAGCACACGTTTTAGCTTGTGCCTCCCTAGAAACGCCAGTAAGGCCGAATCGTTCGCCCGAAAAAATAAGCCCGTGAGACACAAGCTAAAGCATGCACTACCGCTTGAAAGCATCCAGAGCCGCCCGCACGCTGCCGTGCTGCTTCAGCAGTTGCGCGGCTTCGGCCTGCTCAATGCCGAGCTCATCCATCAGCATGCGCTCGCCGCGGTCGACCAGCTTCACATTGGAGAGCTTCATGTCGACCATTTTGTTGCCGCGCACATAGCCCAGGCGGATGAAGGTGGCCGTAGTGAGCATGTTGAGCACCATTTTCTGGGCCGAACCAGCCTTCAGCCGCGTGCTGCCCGTGATGAATTCCGGCCCGGTCACCACCTCCACCGGAAACTCAGCGGCTGCCGCCACTGCCGAGCCGGCATTGCATACCACGCAGCCGGTGGCCAGGCCCGCGGCCCGCGCCCGCTGCAGCCCACCGACAACGTAGGGCGTGCGGCCCGAGGCGGCAATGCCCACCAGCACATCCTTCGGGCTGATGTTGTGGGTTTGCAGGTCCTTCCAAGCCTGTTCGGCGTCGTCTTCGGCTCCTTCCACCGCTACTCGAATGGCCCCGTCGCCGCCGGCCATGATGCCCACCACCATCTCGGTGGGCACGCCAAATGTGGGCGGACATTCCGAAGCATCAACCACACCCAGCCGCCCGCTGGTGCCCGCCCCAATGTAGAACAGCCGGCCGCCGTCGCGCAGGCGGGCCACCGTGGCATCCACCAATGCTTCTATTTGCGGCAGGGCTTTGGCTACCGTTTGCGGCACGGTCTGGTCGAGCTGGTTCATGCCGACCAGCAGCTCGGTGGTGGAAAGGGTTTCGAGGTGGTTGAATTCGGAGGGGGCTTCGGTGGTCATCATAGTGCGTAGAACAGGCTTGGGCTTGTTCAATAATGGGTTTTGGGGCGACAAACAAGCCAAAGCCTGTTCTACACAAGTTGGCCCACAACGGGGAAATTATCGAATACGTTGGCCGTATGCGGAGCATCCTTGTCCAGCTCGGCGGTTAGGTCCTGGCCGGCCCAGTGCTCGTAGTGGTTGCCGCGCCGCCACAGCCGCGAGCGGCTCACGTCGTAAATCCGGCCCTGATACGCCACCCAGATTTCGTCGCGGTCCTGGCCGTTGCGCAGAGCCAGCTGGTTTTTGGTGTAGGAGGGGAGCGTTTCAGGCATGTAAAAGCACGTCATGCGGAGCGCAGCGAAGCATCTTTACCGCGCAATGCAATCTTCTATTTACTATCTCGGTAAAGATGCTTCGCTGCGCTCCGCATGACGTTCTGGATAATCTTTCCAACAAAATCTAACTCAGCAGTGCCTGCAAGCGAATCCAGCGCTGGGGCAGGTCGCCCTGCGAGGCGTTCAGGTAATCTTCGTAGGTGCACGGCACTACGCGCTTGGTGGCGTTGTCGCCGAGGCGCTCTACTTCCATCCACCACTTTTCGGCGCGGCGCGACTTGTAGAACACCAGCTTGTCGGGGTTGCCAGGTAGTACCACGGTGTAAGTAAGGAAGCGGAAGGTGCCGAAGCCGGTTTCGGGCCGGCGGTGGTAGAAGCCTTCCACGAAATACCAGAGCATGGTGGCAATGGTGGCGGCCGCCAGCCCATTCGGGTCCACGTCGGCGCGGTAGCCGTAGAGGCCGAAGGAGCTGAGCTGCTCGTTGTGGCCGGCGTACCAGCACAGTTGCGTGGCTTCCTCGTTGCCCAAGCCGAAGGGGTTGGCCGGGTAGTAGCCCGGCGAGTCCTGCCAGCGAATGGCGGCAATGTCGACGCTCATAAAGTCGGCCTGGCGCACCAGCGGCTCGGCCAGGCGGCGGTCGGCGCGCACCTCGCCCACGCTCATGGTGTCGAAGTGCAGCTTTTCGAGGACCACCATTACCTCGGGTGGCGTGAGGTACTGCTGGTGGCCGAGGTGGGCCAGGCTGAACACAATGTTGGGCTCGTGCACCAGCAGGCGGCGCAGGTGGCTTTCTTCGGGCGGCGTGCCGGGGCCGGGCTCGGCCATGTCGGGCCGCGAGTCCACCACGGTCACGTTCACGGTGCGGTTCTGCACCTCGTAGGCGAGGAATTGGCCGTAGTCTAGGTCGTGGCTGCCACCCAGCAGGATGGGCACCGTATTTTCTTCCAGCAGCGCCCCAATGATTTCGCGCAGGCGCTGGTAGGTGTCTTCCAGCGTGAGGCCGGGGCGCAGGTTGCCCAAGTCGACCAAACGGAGCAATCCACTGCCTTTTTGCAGCTGGTAGAAACGCTGGCGCACTTCGTTGGGGCCGTGGCGGCGGGCGTTGGGCGGGCCGGCCGCGCTGCCACGCCACTCGTCGAGGCCGATGAGGGCCAGGTCGGCGGTGCGCCAGTCGGGGAAGGTTTCGGTGAAGCGGGTGGCGTAGGCGGCCAGCGTGGTAGGCGCGGGCGCTGCTTCGGTCAGCGTTTCCGGCAGCGGGTCAAAAAACAGGGCCAGATTCATTGGGAGCGAGAATGCAAGGGGCCAAAATTACGTAGGAAACAGCCGGGTTTTCGGGGTTTTTGACCGTTTTCGCTACGCATTTGGTTTTTACCCGTAGGAAGCACGCTACCGTTCGGGTTGACCCCCTGTGGCCCAGCCCCGAAAAAAGCGCTTTATTTAAGCACAAATTCCCCCGCAACGCCTTACCCCACCCCACCCAATGGACGTTCGTCGCGCCTTCGATATCCTTCCGCATCAAATTGCCACCGCGCCCAAACCCGACGCCCTGGCCTCCAAAATTGATGGTCAATGGGTGCCCATCAGCAGCCAGCAACTGCTCGACCAAGCCAACCTGGTTTCGCTCGGCCTCGTGGCGCTCGGCCTCAAGCGCGGCGATAAAGTGGCCATTATCAGCATGAACCGCCCCGAGTGGATGCTGGCCGACTTCGGCATCTCCCAAATCGGGGCCACCAGCGTGCCGATGTACCCGAGCATCACGGTGGAGGACTACAAGTATATTTTCACCGACGCCGGCGTGCGGGCCGTTTTCGTGGCCGATAAAAAGCTGTTCGACAAGGTAAAAGAGGCTACGCAGGGCCTCGACATTCCGGCCGAAAATATCTTCACCTTCGATAAGATTGAGGGCGCCCGCCATTTCAGCGAGCTGCTGGAAATCGGTAAAAAAGGCAACGCGGCGGATTTGGAGCCGCTAAAAGCCGCCGTTGAGCCCGACGATTTGCTTACGCTCATCTACACCAGCGGCACCACCGGGCAGCCCAAGGGCGTGATGCTCACGCACGATAACATCTTGAGCAACTGCCGCAACTCGCAGCGCTTCGTGCCCGTCACGAAAAACGACAAGGCCCTGAGCTTCCTGCCGCTCTGCCACATTTTCGAGCGCATGGTGACCTACCTGTACATGATAAACAGCGTGAGCATCTACTACGCCGAAAACATGGACGTCATCGCCGACAACCTGCGCGAGGTGAAGCCCGAGATTTTCACCACCGTGCCGCGCTTGCTGGAAAAAGTGTATGACAAAATCGTGGCGAAAGGCCACGAACTGGACGGCATCAAGAAAAACCTGTTCTTCTGGGCCTTGGATTTGGGCCTGAAATACGACACCCAGAAGGACCAGGGCTTCTTCTATAACACGCAGCTGGCGTTGGCCAATAAACTTATTTTCAATAAGTGGCGTGAGGCGCTGGGCGGCAACCTGCGTTGCATTGTGAGCGGCGGCGGGGCCTTGCAGCCGCGGCTGGCGCGGGTGTTCTGGGCGGCCGGCATCCGGGTGATGGAGGGCTATGGCCTGACGGAAACCTCGCCCGTGATTGCCGTGGGCGGCTACGAGCCGGAAAACAACATGATTGGCACGGTGGGCCCGCTCATCGACAACATGCAGGTGAAAATCGCCCCCGACGGCGAAATCCTCACCAAATCGGCTTCCGTGATGAAGGGCTACTACAACCAGCCCGAACTCACGGCCAAGGAGTTTGACGAGGAGGGCTGGTTCCACACCGGCGACATTGGCGAGCTGGTGAACGGCAAGTTCCTGAAAATCACCGACCGCAAGAAGGAGATGTTCAAGACCTCGGGCGGCAAGTACATTGCTCCGCAGGTCATCGAGGGCAAGCTGAAGGAAGACCCGCTCATCGAACAGGCCATGGTGGTGGGGGCCGACCAGAAGTTCGCCTCCGCGCTGGTCGTCCCGTCCTTCCCCGACCTAAAAGGCTGGTGCAAGCGCAACGGCGTGCCCGATGCATCCAACGAGGAGCTGGTGAAGAATGAGAAGGTAGTGAAGCTCTACAAAGACCTGATTGAGAAGTATAACAAAGGCTTTGCGCAGTGGGAGCAGGTGAAGCGGCACGTGCTGCTGCCCACGCAGTGGACCGTAGAAAGCGGCGAAATGACGCCCACCATGAAGGTGAAACGCAAGGTCATCACCGAGCACAACAAGGACCTGATTGCCGACATCTACGAGCGGGCCGAGAAGGAGCCGCACGAGCGCGCGGCGCACTAAGTCAGCGGTAGCGCGGACTTTTAGTCCGCGAGTGGCACCATCCATTCGCGGACTAAAAGTCCGCGCTACTTTTTTGCTAACTGTTATGCAAGCCTAATATATTTTTCGTAAGTTTACCGCACTTACCCCCTGCCCATGAAACCCGAAGAAACCGTCGATTATAACATCAAAGTAGCCTGGCATGCCATCTCGCGGATGTATAACACGCAGGCGGCGCAGAACGACATTACCACGAGCATCGGCTTCGTGCTGCTGAACATCGACCAGGAGAAAGGCACGCCGGCCACTAAAATTGCCCCGCTGCTGGGCCTCGAAACGCGCAGCCTGACGCGCATTTTGCGCAGCATGGAGGAGAAAGGCCTCATCTACAAGCAGGCCGACTCGGTGGACAAACGCTCGGTCCGCATTTTCCTGACACCGCTGGGCCTGGAGAAAAAGGAGGTTTCGCGCCAGACGGTGCGGCACTTTAATTTGAAAATCCGCGAGAAAATCCCGCAGAATCAATTGGATGTCTTCTTCAAGGTAGCGGCTCAGATTACGAGCATGATTGAAGGGAAGACCTTGTTTGAAGAATTCGTGCTCAAGCCGTTGCGGACGGAAGCGTCAGCTTCCTGAGCTTCTGTTAAATCGTTGTCATGCTGACGAAGGAAGCATCTTATCACGGCTGCTTTCGTCAGATTCATTATTCACTACGGTGCGGACGTGATAAGGTCCTTCGTCGCCGCTTCATCCGCGGAATGCTCAGGATGACAGTTTAAAACCACTATGAACCGAACCATCAAGAAAGTGGCCGTGCTCGGCTCCGGCGTTATGGGCTCGCGCATTGCCTGCCACTTCGCCAACATCGGCGTGCAGGTGCTGCTGCTCGACATCGCCCCCAAAGAGCTGCTGCCCGACGAAGAGAAAAAGGGCCTGAAACTGGATGCCCCGGCCGTGCGCAACCGCATTGTGAATGCTGCGCTGCAAGCCGCAATCGTTGCCAATCCCTCGCCGCTCTACCGCAAGGCCGATGCGGCCAAAATCAAAACCGGCAACTTTGATGATAATCTCAAGGATATCGCCACCTGCGATTGGACGATTGAGGTGGTTATCGAGCGGCTCGACATCAAAAAGAGCCTCTACGAGCGGGTGGAGCAGTTCCGCAAGAAGGGTACGCTGATTACCAGCAACACCAGCGGCATCCCGATTCACCTGCTGGCCGAGGGTCGTTCGGAAGATTTTAAGCAGCATTTTGCCGGCACGCACTTCTTCAACCCGCCGCGCTATTTGAAGCTGCTGGAAATTATCCCGACGCCGGACACCAAGCCGGACGTGCTGGATTTCCTGCAACACTACGGCGACCTGTACCTGGGCAAAACCGTGGTTTTGGCCAAGGACACGCCCGGCTTCATTGCCAACCGCGTGGGCGTGTGGGCCCTGCTCGACGCCATGCAGACCATGCAGAAGCTGGGCCTGACCGTGGAGGAAACCGACAAGCTGACCGGCCCGGTAATTGGCCACGCGAAATCGGCCACGCTGCGCACTTCCGACGTGGTGGGCCTGGATACGACCATCAATGTGGCCAACGGCCTGGCCCAGGGCCTGCCGGATGACGAGGCCAAGGACGTATTCGTGCTGCCCGATTTCGTGAAGAAAATGGGCGAGAGCAAGTGGCTGGGCGACAAAACCGGCCAGGGCTTCTACAAGAAAGTGAAAGGCGAGGGCGGTAAGTCGGAAATCCACGCGCTGGACCTTAACACGCTGGAATATAAGCCGAGCCAGAAGGTGAAATTCGCCACGCTGGAAATGACCAAAACCATCGAGAAGCTGGCTGACCGCTTCAAGGTGCTGGTTTCAGGCAAGGACAAGGCTGGCGAGTTTTACCGCCTGAGCTTCGGCGGGTTGTTTGCCTACGTAAGCAACCGGGTGCCGGAAATCTCCGACCAACTCTACAAAATTGATGACGCGCTGCGCGCCGGTTTCGGCTGGGAACTGGGCCCGTTTGAAACCTGGGACGCGCTGGGCGTGCAGGCTGGGGTTGACCTAGCCAAAGCTGCCGGCCGCACCGTGGCTGCGTGGGTGGAGGAAATGCTGGCCGCCGGCAATGCGACCTTTTATAAGGTAGAAGACGGCGTGCGGAAGTTCTACGACCAAGCCAGCAAGAGCTATCAGGCCATTCCGGGTGTAGAGAATTTCATTATTCTCGACAACCTACGGGCCAGCGGCAAAGTGCTGTGGAAAAACTCGGGCGCGTCAGTTATCGACCTCGGCGACGGCATTCTGAACGTGGAGTTCCATTCCAAGATGAACTCATTGGGCACCGACGTTATCCAAGGCCTGTTGAAAGGCGTGGAGATGGCCGAAGCCGGCTACCGCGGCCTCGTGGTGGGCAACGACGCGCCGAACTTCTCGGCCGGCGCCAACCTGGGCCTCGTGTACATGCAGGCGCTCGACCAGGATTTTGACGAGCTGAACATGATGATTCAGCAGTTCCAGCAGGCCATGATGCGGATGCGCTACAGCAGCATTCCGGTGGTGGGCACCCCGCACGGCCTCACGCTGGGCGGCGGTTGCGAGCTAAACCTGCACTGCGACCGCGTGGTAGCAGCCGCCGAATCCTACATCGGCCTCGTAGAATTCGGCGTGGGTCTGATTCCCGGCGGCGGCGGTACCAAGGAAATGACCCTGCGCACCGCCCTCAAATACGAAGACGGTGAGCCCGAATTCAATCTGCTGCGCAACACTTATATGACCATCAGCACGGCTAAAGTCTCGACCTCGGCCGCTGAGGCCTTCGACCTGGGCTTCCTGCGTCGGGGTGATGAAGTGGTGCTGAACAGCAACCGCGTAATTGCCGCCGCGAAATCGGCTGCTCTCGACCTGGCCGATGCCGGCTACACTCAGCCGATGCAGAAAACCAACATCAAGGTGCACGGCAAAGGCGCGCTGGCCATGTTTAAGACCGGCGTGTATGCCATGCAGCAGGGCAACTACATCTCGACCCACGACCAGCTCATTGCTGATAAACTGGCCTACGTGATGTGCGGCGGGGACTTGTCGTCGCCCACCGAAGTGAGTGAGCAGTACCTGCTGGATTTGGAGCGCGAGGCGTTCCTGTCGCTCTGCGGCGAGCGCAAGACGCTGGAGCGGATTCAGTCGATTCTGACCACGGGCAAGCCGCTGCGCAACTAGCCGTTTGTCATGCTGACGAAGGAAGCATCTTTTTACGCCAAATCAACTTAGCCAAAAGCTATGGGTACGAATAAGCACCGGGGCGGTAAAGATTACCTCGCCATGTATCCTAAGCTTCAAAAGTGGCTTCAGCAATGCCGGTTCTGCCAAAGCGAAGGATACAAGCCCGAAATGCCTGATTTGATTGGTGTGAGTCCGTTTGCCCCGGCAAACATTCGAAGCATGTTTCCTCCGCTGGCACTTGATGAAGAAGGCATCTGCGACCAGTGCCGCGCTGCTCAAATAAATCATTAACACTCAATTTGACCGAAGCTGTGGACGTGATAAGGTCCTTCGCTACGCTCAGGATGACAATAAAAAGACCATGTCTAACACCGCATATATCGTAGCAGGCTACCGCACGGCCGTGGGCAAAGCCCCCCGTGGCGGCCTCCGTTTCACCCGGCCCGACGACCTCGCTGCTGCCGTTATTAAACACCTCGTAGCCCAGGTGCCGGCCCTTGACCCCACGCGCATTGACGATGTAATCGTCGGCAATGCCGTGCCCGAGGCGGAACAGGGCCTGCAAATGGGCCGCCTGATTTCGCTGCTGGCGCTGCCCATCAACGTATCCGGCCTCATCGTGAACCGCTACTGCGGCTCCGGCGTCGAAACCATCGCCATGGCGGTGGGCAAAATCTCTTCGGGCATGGCCGACTGCATCATCGCGGGCGGCACCGAGAGCATGAGCATGGTGCCCACCGTGGGCTGGAAAACCGTGCCCAACTACAAGCTGGCGATGGCGCATCCCGACTACTACATGGGCATGGGCCTCACCGCCGAAGCCGTGGCCAACGACTACAAAATCAGCCGCCAGGACCAGGACGAATTCTCTTACAACTCGCACCAGAAGGCCATCAAAGCCATTGCCGCCGGCAAGTTTGCCAAGAGCATTGTGCCCATCACGGTAGAGGAAACTTACGTGGACCAAGCCACCGGCAAGAAGAAAAACCGCTCCTACGTGGTGGATACCGACGAAGGCCCCCGCGCCGATACCTCGGTGGAAGCCCTGGGCAAACTGCGCCCCGTGTTCGCCGCCAACGGCACCGTCACGGCCGGCAACTCGTCCCAGACGTCCGACGGCGCGGCCTTCGTGCTCGTGATGTCGGAGCGCATGGTGAAGGAGCTGAACCTGGAGCCCATTGCCCGCATGGTGAACTACGCCACCGAAGGCGTCGACCCGCGCATCATGGGCATGGGCCCCATCAAAGCCGTGCCGAAAGTCCTCAAGCAAGCCGGCCTGAAACTCGAAGACATCGACCTGTTTGAGTTGAACGAAGCCTTCGCCTCGCAGTCGCTGGCCGTAGTGCGCGAGCTAGGCATCGACCCCGAGAAGCTGAACGTGAACGGCGGCGCCATTGCCCTCGGCCACCCGCTGGGCTGCTCCGGCGCCAAGCTCAGCATCCAGCTCTTCGACGAGCTGCGTGAGCGCGGCAAGAAGTACGGCATCGTCACGGCCTGCGTGGGCGGCGGCCAGGGCGTCGCCGGCATCTATGAGTTGCTGAAGTAGCGGTGAAGTGGTCGGACGAATTGCCCGAAGGGCTTCGTCCCACCACTCTTGCCAAATAGAAGAAGTGAGTAAAGTTGACAAATAGTACAACCGTGAAAAACTCTGTCTTCGAACTTCTTAATGATATTAGAAAGCGGCCTCCTATGTACTTAGGAAAGCCATCAATACATCACTTGCGATGTTTTCTAAGCGGCTGGTTCCACGGTAATTCGAGTCAGGTAAAAGACGCAGCTTTGTTTGATGAATTTGCTTCTTGGATAGCAAAAAAGCATAAAGTCAAATCAACCCAGGGCTGGGCAAAAATTATTGAGTTTTGGAGTGCTGATGAGATTGATGCTTTAAAGCAATTTTTTGTTCACTTAGATGAGTTCCAAGCTTCTTTAAACAAACAGACTAAGTAAAATAAAGCCCCGCCCCGCCGGGGTTTTCTTTCGCTGATATAGTAGGCGTGCCTAACATTTTTTCTTAACTTGCAACACTAAACCGCTAGCCTCGTTGTTTCTCTAACTAGTAGGCTAGCCTAATACTTTTCAACTCCACACCCACCCCAACCGACATGGAAACCACGCAGCAAGCCAGCCTGAAGGGCGGCGAATTCATCATCAAGCCGACCGATGCCCAGAACGTGTTCACGCCGGCCGACTTCACCGAGGAGCAGAACTACATGCACCAAACCTGTCTCGATTTCGTGCAGGCCGAAGTGCAGCCGCTGCTCGAGCGCCTCGACAACCATGAGGAAGGCCTCATGCGCGGCCTGATGGAGAAAGCCGGCCAGCTCGGCTTGTTCGGCGTGAGCATTCCGGAGCAGTACGGCGGGCTGGACATGGACTTCACCACGGCCCTGCGCGTGACCGAGGGCGTGGGCGGCGGCCACTCGTTCCCGGTGGCATTTGCGGCGCACACGGGCATCGCCATGCTGCCCATTCTGTACTTCGGCAACGACGAGCAGAAGGCCAAGTACCTGCCCGGCCTCACCAGCGGCGAGCTGATGGGCGCCTACTGCCTCACCGAGCCCGGCTCCGGCTCCGACGCGCTGGGCGCCAAGACCAAGGCCGTGCTCAACGCTGAAGGCACGCACTACGTGCTGAATGGTCAGAAAATGTGGATTACGAACGCCGGCTTTGCCGATGTGTTCATCGTGTTTGCCCAGATTGACGGCGACAAGTTCACCGGTTTCATCGTGGAGAAAAACACGCCCGGCCTGAGCCTCGGCAACGAGGAGCACAAGATGGGCATCAAGGGCTCTTCGACCCGCCAGGTGTTCCTGACCGATGCGCAGGTGCCGAAGGAGAACGTGCTGGGCGAGATTGGCAAAGGCCACCTCATCGCCTTCAACGTGCTGAACATTGGCCGCATCAAGCTGGCCGCGGCCTGCCTGGGCGCTACCAAAATGGCCGCTGATTTGAGCGTGAAATATGCCAACGAGCGGGTGCAGTTCAAAATGCCCATCTCGAAGTTTGGCGCGATTCGCTACAAGCTGGCGCAGCAGGCCATCCGCATCTACGCCGTGGAATCGGCCATTTACCGCGCGGGTTCCGACATCTACCGCATGGAGCAGCAGCTCATCGCCGAAGGCAAAGGCGCTAACGAGGCGCTGCTGGGCGCGGCCCGCGAGTTTGCCGTGGAGTGCGCCATTCTGAAAGTAGAAGGTTCGGAAGTGCTCGACTACGTGGTGGACGAGGGCGTGCAGATTTACGGCGGCTACGGCTTCTCGGCCGACTACCCGATGGACCGCGCCTACCGCGACTCGCGCATCAACCGCATTTTCGAAGGCACCAACGAAATCAACCGTCTGCTGGCCGTTGACATGATTCTGAAGAAAGGCCTGAAGGGCGAAATCGACCTGATGGGCCCCGCCCAGGCCGTGCAGCAGGAGTTGATGAGCATTCCGAGCCTGAGCCAGGACGAGGAAACCGGCCTGTTCAGCAAGGAATACAAGACCATTGCCAACCTGAAAAAAGCGGTGCTGATGGTGGCCGGCTCGGCCGTGCAGAAGTTCACCGCCACCCTGGCCAAGGAGCAAGAGCTGCTGATGAACATCGCCGACATGGCCATCAAGGTGTACATCGCCGAGAGCACCCTGCTGCGCGTGGAGAAGGAAGCCGCCGCAAAGGGCGAAGAGGCTATGGCTGTAGAAGCTGACATCGCCCGCGTGTACCTGGCCGACGCCGTGGACATCGTGGAGAAGGCCGGCAAAGACGCCATCGGCAGCATGGCCGAGGGCGACGAGCAACGCCTGCTGCTCATGGGCCTGAAGCGCTTCACCAAAACCGAGCTGCTGAACGTGAAAGAGTCGCGCCGCCGCATCGCCGCCAAGCTGATTGAGGCGAATGAGTACGCCGTCTGAATCACGGATTTTTCGGATTCGGTAGATTAGTCGGATGCGGTGAATAATTGAGAAAGGCCGTCCCTGTATTCAGGGGCGGCTTTTCTGTTTATAACCGAATTGGATGAACACTGGGTCGCTGGTTTATAGATAGATAGCCACTTGCTAAGAAAAATAAATAAGTACGGCAGCCTTTTGCTGCTGGGGCCTGTCTGGAAGAAAAGCACGGCGCGGCCGCCCGGCTTCGGATTCCTTCACCTCTTTTCTCATCAGTATTTATGAAAACCGTTACTTTTCTCTTTGCCATTCTGATGGCAGTGCTATCCTGGCATGTACCAAGTGCGCAAGCCCAAACATGCGCTGCCCCGACCAATGTGACGGTTAGCAATATAACGGCTTCAAGTGTGGTGGTCAATTTCGTGCCGTCCGCCTCCGCCGTTAGCTATACGGTTCGTTTTTACTCCACCGACAGCACGGCCGCAGGGATTACCAGCGTGAATGCCGGTGGGGCGCCGGTTGCGCTCACAGGATTGGTTGCCGGGCGTTATCACCGGGTATCGGTCGTGAGCAACTGCGCAGGCGGCGCTACCGCTTCCTCGGCTTGGGTAGGTTTCGTGACGAGTGGCAGCAGCAACCCGACTAATTGCTCTCCGCCAACCGGAGCGAGGGTTTCGGCTCTCACCACCACGTCGGCTACCATCACGTTCTCGACAGTGAATGGGGGCGGCAGCTACCGGGCCGTTTATTATGCAGTCGGCGACAGCCTCCACGCCATTACGCAAACTGTGGCAGGCTCTCCGGCGCTACTCAGCGGGTTGCTGCCAAATACGTCATACGTTGTGCGTCTCTACACTAATTGCAGCGGGATGACGTCCACGGCAACACTCGTCACATTCCGCACCCTGGCTGTTCCAACTGTTTGCGGTGCGGTCACCAATGTGGTGGTCACGGGCACCAGCGCCACCAGCGCCACCGTCACCTTCACGCCGGGCGCGGGCAATACGAGTTTTCACATTACGTATTATATCCTGAACGACTCCACTCGCTGGGTAAATACAACTTCCTCGCCGGCCACCTTAACCGGCCTGGTTCCGGGGCAGACCTATTACATCCAGGTCACGAGCGTGTGCGGAACGGGCACCACGGTTGTCTACACTGGAGGCGGTCAGATTACTTTCTCCTTCCGGGGGGCTTTGGCAGCGCGCGATGCTCTTGGAGCAGGTGCCGTCAGCATCTATCCGAATCCGGCACACCGTGCCGCTGGTTTGGTGCTGCCGGCCGTGCCGGGTGTGGCGCAGGCCAGCCTCGGACTGTTCAATGCCGTAGGCCAGCAGGTTCGCGCTGCGGTCGTTCCCTTGGCCTCCGGCCTGGAAACGCGTACCCAACTCGACTTGTCGGGCATTGCTCCTGGCCTCTACACACTGCGGGTGCAGGCCGGCAGCCAGGTAGCCAGCCAACGGCTGTCGGTGGAATAATGTAGCCGCCGCCGCAAGGAAAAAGGTGAACCCCACCCGGGTTCGCCTTTTTCGTTGCGGCGGCTATAAGCAAGCTACTTTAGCACCACTTTGTCCAGTTCCAACGCTGCTGACTTCTTACTGGGCCGGCTCACGCCGATGATGGTTTTCTCGTTCAGCCAAGCCGTAAAATCCTTCACGTAAGCCAGCTGCTGGTCATCGGCTACGTTCAGCTTCAGGCGTTCGGGTGGGCTAACCACGCCACTCAGCGCGTTGACACGCCGCAGGTACAGGTCTGATTTTTTGTCGATGGTTTCCATGGTGACCAACTGTACCGTGCCGCCAAACACTGCGGCTCGAAATCCGATGCCCGTGTACGAGTCCACGGCCGGCGCTACCTGGTCTTTGGCCACGATGCTGTGCCAGGCAGGAGCCCCAAACTCATTGTAGCCGAACAAGTGCAACTCACGGGCGTGCACCGGAGCCTCGCTGCCGCCTTCTTCAAAATGCTTTTCTGCTACTACCACCAGCTGCTTTTCGCTAGTGAGTAAGAGCTCACCCAGGTACACATCGTCCAAGCGCTTTACCTCAGTGCCGCTGGCTTTGCTAATCTCGGCTAAGTAAGCCGGCGTAAAACGGAATTCGGGAGAGAACTTCATGTCGCCGGTGCCGCTGAAATCGTACTTCACCACTTTCAAGCTGTAGTATTCGCCCGTGGCATAGTCGGCGCATAGGGCAGCCGCATACAAGCTGCCGTCGTTCAGTACCGTGAATTTGGTGTCGCGAATGGTCACGGTTTTGCCGCCGAATATGCCACCTACCGGCACGCCCAGCACGTTGATTTCCGTGGAGGTGCCGGCAGGGTACCGGCGCACCGTCAGCTTCTTCATGCCCTCGCTGATGAGTGTCACGTACTGCGTGCCGTCGTTAGCCACATGCACCGCCGGTGAGAAGAAATCGGTCAGGTCGCGGAAATCATAGGTTTTTTCTTCCAGCTGCCCCAGATTTTGGTCGAACAGTGTGGCCGCAATGCTTGTCACCTGCTGCCCGCGGGTAAGGTAGCGGAAGGCCAACAGCCGCGAGCCTTCGGGCGAGATGGAAACCCCCGGCCGCCGGTCGCGTGGCGCGGCCGTCATCACCACTTTGGCAGGACTGCGCTGTCCGCTTTGCATGTTCACGGCTACCACGGCCAGGTTTTGCCCATTGTCGTCTTTGTGGTGTATCACCACCAAGGCTTGTTGTGGGCCGCGTCCAAAGGCTTCCAGCGTTTCGTCGGGGGCCACCGGTATGGGGGTGCTCCACTGTTTTTTCAGGTCGGCATCGTAGCGCTCCACGGCATAGCCGCCGGCACTTTGGTGCGCCAGAATCACAAAACCGGTGCCGTCGGCCAGGGGCAGGGTCTTGCGGGGCACGCGCATATCGTACCGGTCAGCGCCTTGCTCGGGCAGATAGCTAAAGGGGGTCGACTTCACTTTCTGGGCCGCGACCGAGCCCAAAAGCCCGCAGCCCAACAGCCCGGTTAGCAAAGCGCGTTTCAACATAACTTTTTGGTGTTGTCGAGACATAAGAATTTTTTTTATGACCGTAGAGCCTGCTCAAAATTACCCTTTCTAAGCGTTAAGATGATGTTTTGAATCTGATGAGCCTTCGGTTGAAGGGTGGTTGCTAACAAAAAAGTGTTTTAACCATAACACTTGCATGCGCTCTTTCGTACAGGGGACCCGTTAACTTTGTGTACGGTAAAAGTGCCCAATCGGGGCACTTCCCCCAACATTACACTACCCTGCATCACCAACCAATTGCAAACCCAAGCGGATGTGAAATTGGCAGATTAGGGGTTTGCATAGCACAGTCCATAGTTCTGCCTTAGCTTTACACCTGCAATATCTACTATATATGAAATCATTACTTAAGTTCTCGCTCTTAACGGCGCTTATTATCAGTGGCAAGCTTGCCAAGCAGGCCGCTCCTGCTACTGTAGCGCAAACTGTTAAGCCTCAAAAGCCTGCTCAATCTTCTGTCGTTCTCGTAAATCAGGTTTATAACGCTGAACTAGCCAAGCCCACTCAGCCGTCACAGCGGAGCGGAAGCGGGTTCATAACCGAGATGTACTAGCTAAAAATGACCAACGACTTTTCAGAAGGTCGTTTTTTTTTGCCCAAGCCGATAAACACAGCGCTGTTTTAACTAATCCGACTCCAATTCACCGCCGTAGCCGGCAGGCTCTCGATGTGCCGCCGAATGTTGGCATTGTCGGGGTGCGCAAGGTTGGGGTCTTCGGTTAGCAGGGCTTGGGCGGCGGCGCGGCTTTCGGTCAGAATGCGGCCATCCTTGGCCAGGTCGGCAATCAGCAGGTCGAGCACGCCGCTTTGCTGGGTGCCCATTAGGTCGCCGGGGCCGCGCAGCTTGAGGTCGATGTCGGCAATTTCGAAGCCGTTGTTGGTGCGAACCATCGTTTCGAGGCGGGTGCGGGCGTCCTTGCTCAGCTTGAAGCCCGTCATTAGGATGCAGTAGCTCTGGTCGGCGCCGCGGCCCACGCGGCCCCGCAACTGGTGCAGCTGTGAAAGCCCGAACCGCTCGGCTGATTCTATCACCATCACCGAGGCATTGGGCACGTTCACGCCCACCTCAATCACGGTGGTCGCCACCATTATCTGGGTTTCGCGCTTGATGAAGCGCTGCATCTCGTAATCCTTTTCCTCGGCCTTCATGCGCCCGTGCACAATGCTGATTTGCATCTCCGGGAAGGCCCGGGCCACGCTCTCGTAGCCGTCGGTCAGGTCCTTGTAGTCCATCGTTTCCGACTCCTCAATCAGCGGATACACGATGTACACCTGCCGCCCCAGCTTCACCTGGTCCCGGATAAACTCGAACACTTTCAGGCGGTTGGCGTCGAAGCGGTGCACCGTCACGATGGGCTTGCGGCCGGCCGGCAGCTCGTCAATCACGCTCACGTCCAAGTCACCATAAAGCGTCATGGCCAGCGTGCGCGGAATGGGCGTGGCCGTCATCACCAGCACGTGGGGGATGATGTGCGGATTCTTCTGCCACAGCTTCGAGCGTTGCGCCACCCCAAAGCGGTGCTGCTCGTCCATAATGGTCAGCCCCAGGTTGCGGAACTGCACCACATCCTCCAGCAGCGCATGGGTGCCCACCAGCATGTGCATGGTGCCGTTGCGTAGTTCCTCGTGCAGCACGCGCCGCTCCGAAGTTCGGGTGCTGCCCGTGAGCTTGCCGATTTTAATGCCCAGCGCATCCGCGTATACTTTCAGCCCCACGTAATGCTGGTCGGCCAGGATTTCGGTGGGCGCCATCAGGCAGCTCTGTGCGCCATTGTCGGCGGCCATCAGCATCGAGATGAAGGCCACAATGGTCTTGCCCGAGCCCACGTCGCCCTGCAGCAGGCGGTTCATCTGCTTGCCCGCGCAGAAGTCCTTGTAAATGTCGTGGATAACGCGTTTTTGCGCGCCGGTCAGGTCGAAGGTGAGGTGGTTTTTATAGAAATCTACCAGCGTGGGCACCTCCTTAAAAATCTGGCCGGCCAGCGTCACCTTGCGTTGGTCGCGCTGCCGCAGCAGCTTGAGCTGCACGTAAAACAACTCTTCAAACTTCAGCCGAAACTTGGCGGCCGCCAGCAATTCCGGGCTCTGCGGGAAGTGAATCTGCTGCAGGGCCTGCGCCTTGGGCATCAGCCCGTACTGCTGAATCAGGGCCGGCGACAGCGATTCCTCCACGTGCGGCAAGGCCAGCTTCAGCAGCTCCGCTACCATGCGCATAATGGCCTTGCTGTCGACGCGGTGGTAGTTCTTCAGCTTTTCCGAGGTGTTGTATACCGGTTGCAAAAAGCTCTGGCCCGGCTTGCTCTCGCTCATTTCCTCCAGCTCCGGGTGCGCCATCTGGGGCCGGCCGTTGAACATCGTCGGCTTGCCAAAAACAATGTATTCCTGATTGTTTTTAGCAACCTGCTGCACCCACTTGATGCCCTTGAACCATACAAGTTCCAGTTCGCCGGTGCCGTCGCCCACCTTAGCGGTCAGGCGCTGCTTTGGCCCTTCGCCCACCAATTCTTTGCCGCGGAGCATGCCGCGCACCTGCACATACGGCAGGTCGTCGTTCAAATCGGCAACGCGGTACACCTGTGTCCGGTCGAGGTAGCGGAAGGGGTAGCGCTGAATCAGGTCGCCGTACGTAAACAGGCCCAACTCTTTGCCCAGCAGCTGTGCCCGCTGGGTGCTGCCCACCGAGCGCAAAAACTCCAGCCGGGTATTGAAGAAGTTACTCATTAAATCAGGCTGTCATGCTGAGCTTGCGAAGCATCTTATCACGTTTGCGAAAATAGATTCAACCGTGAAAAGATGCTTCGCAAGCTCAGCATGACAGTTATTTATACTTAAGCGTATTCAGCATGCGCACCATGTCCGTCTTCACGTACTCAATCACCGGGGCCAGCGAATCGTTCGCGGTGGCCGTGCGGAAGTACAGAGCGCCGCGCAGGAAGTGGCGGGTGCTGTCGGTGGTATAAAACTGAAACTGGCTGGGTACCTCGCCCTGCAGCTCAAACACCGAAGCCCGCATGCCGCTGGGCGTCTTCAGAATCCGCTCATCGATGGCCGTGGCTTTGATTTCGTGCTTGCCGGTGAGCTTGCGCGCATCCTCCATCATCTTGTTGTAGAGGCGCCGGTCGCGCTGCACGTCCATGTAGGTAATCTGCACGTTGGCGTGCAGCTTGGGGTAATACACGTTAATCCAGTGCGGCTGCGCCATGTACGACGAGTCGCGCTTTATCACCGCTTCCTTGGAGTATTCAAACTCATACGGGTGGCCACCGCCCAGCATTTGGTAGCGGTGCGCCGGCAAGTCAATGCGGTTGTAGCCCTTGGGTTTGGGCGTAAAGTCCGGGGCCGACGAACAGGCCGCCAATAGGGCCAGCGCCGCCAGCATCGGAAGTTTTTTCAGTATCGACACTACGTGAGGTTGGTTGCTAAAATATCGGCGCCGCAATACAAGCTGCGGCTCAGGCATCAAAGGTAGCCGTTGGCCGGTGCCAGTGGCAACGAAAAAAGCCCCGGCCAAGTGCCGGGGCTTCTCCTGAAAATTATCGGACCGCAGCTAAAACGGTAGCTGGTCCAGCTCGGGCTCTTGGCGAAAAGTGTGCCCGGCCTCGGCCGGAGCTGCGCCATTTGCTTCGTTCGGCGTGGTGCCGGGGCCCTGCGGCCGGCCGCCCAGCATCGAAATCTCATCGGCGATGATTTCGGTGATGTAGCGCGTCTGCTGGTCCTTGTCCTGGTACTGGCGGGTGCGCAGCTTGCCTTCGATGTACACCTGCTGGCCCTTTTTGAGGTACTTATCCGCCATGTCGGCCAGGCCGCGCCACGCCGAGATGTTGTGCCACTCGGTCCGTTCCACGCGGTTGCCTTGCTTGTCCTTGTAGTAGTCGTTAGTAGCGAGGGTAAAGTGAGCCACGCTCACACCGCCTTCCAAATGGCGCACTTCGGGGTCTTTCCCCAGGTTGCCTACCAAAATCACCTTGTTCACTCCGGCCATATTATTGCACGTTAGGAAATACAGAATCGAGCAAACCACCCGGCCTGCTCTTGCCTCAAAGATAATAGCTTGAATCGGGGAAGCAAAATATTTTGCTAATATTTTTTGCTGAAAAATCTAAAAATATTGGTCAATGAAGTTATCACCTGTTTTGCTCAACATAATTAGCAATCAGCACGGGCTTTGGCAGCGTTTCAATCTCGGCTAGCGAATAAGCACGCAAGCCTAAATCGCGCAATGTAGCCTCGGGCAACGGTTTTGCCAGCGCCATCGGGTGGAAGCGCACCTCCAGTTTCTGGTGGCTTAGCACGTGCCGGTAGGCGGCGCTGGGCTCAGCGGCTTGGCTGGTGTCCAAGGTAGCGCCTAGTGCGTTGAGGTGGCGTCCCAACTCGGCGGCCGGTAGCTCCGGCACGGTGGTTTCGGCCAAAGCAAAATCGTAGAGGCCTTGCCAGATGTCTTTCTCGCGCCGCTCCCGCAGATAGGTTTGCTCGCCGTGGCGCAGCACGAAGTAGTGGAAGTAGCGCGTGCGCGCCGCCTTGGCCTTGCTCTTCACCGGCAGCAGCGCCACCTGCCCATGCTGAAACGCCCAGCAAGTGCTTTGCAGCGGGCAAAACAGGCAGTCGGGCTTGGCCGGTGTGCACTGAATGGCCCCAAACTCCATAATGGCCTGGTTGAAGTCGGCCGGCGCGGTGGCGGGAATGTGCTGGTCGGCCACGGCCTGGAATTCTTTGCGCGAGCTAGGGGCCGCGATATCTGAATGCAGCCCAAAAATGCGCGCTAGCACCCGGTACACATTGCCATCGAGCACGGCCACCGCCTCATCAAAGGCAAAGGAGGCAATAGCCGCGGCCGTATACGGACCGATACCGCGCAGCTTCAGCAATTCCGCGTACGAATCGGGAAACTTGCCGCCGTATTCTGCCACCACCTGCTGGGCGGTGCGGTGCATGTTGCGGGCCCGGGAGTAATAGCCCAGGCCCTGCCAGTAGCGTAGCACTTCGGCCTCGGGCGCCGCAGCCAGGTCCTGCACCGTGGGATAAGCCGCCAGGAAGGTGTCGTAGTAGGGTAGGCCCTGAGCCACACGGGTTTGCTGCAAAATCACCTCCGATAGCCAGATGGCGTACGGGTCGCGGGTATGGCGCCAGGGAAGGTCGCGGTGGTGGCGCGGATACCACGCCAAGAGGGCCGAAGCCAGAAAGGAAGGATGGGAGCGTGTTTTTGTCAAAATTTTGAAAGAGAATAATTTGGACCTGCCCTTTGTTTAGGAGGGTAGATTGGTAAAACAAAAAAATGGGGTTACCTTTGTGGCCCCAATTCGAGGGCGAACCGCCTACCAGGCAAAGGCTTACGCTGGAATTCGGGATTTTTTTGCCTAAAAACGTAATTTTTTCAACCACCTAAGTACCATACCAACGTGACTAAAGCTGAGGTAATCGCCGAAATCTCCACGAAGACCGGCATCGAGAAAGCTGATGTATTGATGACTGTTGAAGCTTTCTTCAAAGTCGTGAAAGATTCAATGACGGAAGGCAACAACATTTATGTTCGTGGCTTCGGCTCGTTCGTCAACAAGAAGCGCGCCCGGAAAGTCGCTCGCAACATCTCGAAAAATACGTCGCTCATCATCGAAGAGCACTACATCCCGAGCTTCAAGCCGTCGAAAACCTTCGTGGCCAAAATCAAGAACAGCAAGAAGGTAAAAGCCACTGCTGCCAAAGCCTAGTTCTTTCGGTAGACCGCATTAGGTAACCAATAGCCAGCGCTTTGTTTTAAGCTGGCTAACAAGTACCGAATACTGCATACCTAAAAATGAAAATGCCGGCCGTGCCGCCGGTGTCTTTTCCGCGAGGGAAAGCCCGGCGGCCGGCTTTTTTCAGCCCATGGCTACTACGTCCCGTTCCGCTACGCATCAATTGGTTGTCCTCGCTGCCGCGCTCGCGCTGGTCGGAGGGCTTTTTGTGTTGCCGAAAGGCATCATGAAGCCCAAGGAGAGCCGCTCGGAACTGAGCAAGGACGCGGCCGCGACGGCCAACCGCGACGGGGGCGGCTCCGCCACCAACGGGTCTAAAACGGAGGCTTCCTCCGGCCCCGTACCGGCCACTGCCACCGAGAACAACGGCCCGAACTCTGCCGCTCCGCACACCACGGCCACCGCTACTCAGCGGCAGGAGCTAACCCGCCTGCTGAAGGAGTACAACGCCGCGCCCAATGCTGCTGCCAAAGCCACGGTGGCTACCACCCTGGCCCGCCGCTACAACAGCGTAGAGCGGTTCGACAGCGCCGGTTACTACCTGGAGCAAGTGGCCCTGGCCAAGCCTACTGCCGCCAATTGGCAGCATGCCGCCGATGCTTACTTCCAGGCGTTCAGCTTCGCGTCTTCTGATGAGCGGGTGAAACTGCTCGGCGGCAAAGCACGGGAGCTGTACGCCAAGGTGCTAAAGGAGCAACCCGGCAACCTCGATGCCAAAACCAACCTCGGCATGGCCTATATGGCTTCCGAAAATCCCGTGCAGGGCATTTCGCTGCTGCGCGAAGTGCTGGAAGCCGACCCGCGCAACGAGAAAGCCCTGTACAACATGGGCATTCTGGCGGTGCAGAGCAATCAGTACGACAAGGCCGTGCAGCGTTTCAAGGAATTGGTGAAAGTCAATCCGAAAAATGTGAACGGCCAGTTTTACCTCGGCGTAACTTTGGCCCGCACCGGCGCCAAAGAAGAAGCCAAACAGGCGTTCCTAGCCGCCAAAAGCCTCAGCAACGACCCGGCGCTGGCGGCTTCGGTAGAGGAGGAAATTGCCAAATTGAAATAGTCAAGACACAATCAATCACTAACTTAACCCCCAAGCATCATGCCCTGCGGTAAAAAAAGAAAGCGTCATAAGATTGCCACTCACAAGCGCAAGAAGCGCCTGCGCAAGAACCGCCACAAGAAGAAGTAAGCCTCACGGGGCGTAGCGGCGGCCGGCAGTTTTCCTAACGGGAAAGGAGCCAGCCGTCTATCTCTCACGTAGCCTCCTGGGTGTGGCCGCGTTGGGCGCTTTTCCCGTGGCTCGCGAGGGAAGCCAGAACTTATGGTTCTGGCTTCCCTTTGCCGGTTTCGGGGTAGTGCTGCGGCGGCATTGCAGGCAGGTTACTTTAACTAAATCAAGGCTTTGAGTAATGAATTAGTCATTAATTCTACTCAGGAAGGCGAGCGGATTGCGTTGTTGCAAGACAAGCGGCTGATTGAATACCATTTCGACCGCAACGACACCAATTACTCAGTAGGCGACATCTTCCTGGGCACCGTGAAAAAGGTGATGCCCGGCCTGAACGCAGCGTTCGTAGACATTGGCTACGAAAAAGACGCGTTTTTGCATTACGGCGACCTCGGCGAGCAGTACAACTCGTTCACGAAGTGGGCGCGCACCGTGCAAAGCGGCCGCGCCGCCACCGCCGGCCTCGAAAAATTCACGTTTGAGCCCGTCCTCGACAAAGTGGGCAAGGCCGAAAACGTGTTTAAGAAGGGCCAGCAAATTGTGGTTCAGATTATCAAGGAGCCCATCTCGACGAAGGGCCCGCGCGTGAGCACCGACATTTCGATGGCGGGGCGCTACCTCGTGCTGATGCCGTTTTCGAACACCATCAGCGTGAGCAAAAAAATAGTGAGCAAAGCGGAGCGGGACCGGCTCAAGCGGCTCATTGCCAGCATCAAGCCGGATAACTTCGGTGTCATCATCCGCACCGTGGCCGAAGGGCGCGAGGTGGCTGAGCTGGACAAGGACATGCAGGACATGGTGGCGAAGTGGGAGCAGTTGTATACCACGCTGCGTACCGCCAAGCCCAACGACAAAGTGCTCGGCGAGCTCGGCCGGACTTCCTCCATGCTCCGCGACATGCTGAACGAATCCTTCGACAGCATCATGGTCGACGCGCCGACGATGTACGAAGAGATGCGCGACTACCTACAGAAGATTGCGCCCGATAAGCTGGGCTTGCTGAAGCTGCACAACTCGAAGATTAAAATCTTCGAGCAAACCGGCATCGAGAAGCAGCTGAAAACGCTGTTTGGCAAGACCGTGACTGTGCCCGGCGGCGGCTACCTCGTCATCGAACACACCGAAGCTCTGCACGTTATCGACGTGAACTCGGGCAGCAAGAGCAACCAGGAAAACGACCAGGAAGCGACGGCCTTGATGATTAACATGCTGGCGGCCAAAGAAGTGGCCCGGCAGCTACGGCTGCGCGACATGGGCGGCATCATTGTGGTCGACTTTATTGACATGCGCTCGGCCGAAAGCCGCAAGAAGGTGGAAGACGCCGTGCGCGACGTGATGAAGCACGACAAGGCCAAGTTCACGGTGCTGCCCATCACTAAGTTCGGGCTGCTGCAAATCACGCGTCAGCGGGTGCGGCCGGCCGAAAACATCGTGACCGGCGAGGTGTGCCCCACCTGCGGCGGTACGGGCAAGATTTCGGCCTCCATCCAAGTGACGGACGACATCGACAACAGCATCGACGACCTGCTGGTGAATCAGAACCAGTCGGGCATCACGCTGTCGGTGCACCCGTTCCTGTACGCTTACTACACTAAAGGCCTGATTTCACGCCAGATGAAGTGGTATCTCAAGTATTACAAATGGGTGAAAGTGGTGAACGACAGCAGCCTGGGCCTCACCGACTACCGCATCGAAGACGAGCGGGGCGAGGAAATCCAACTGCGTTCGTCGGCCGCCGCCATGAGCCGTTTGCAGGACCGTGAGGTGGAAATTGTGGACTAGGCTCGATAATGGCTTGGTCTCCGGTTTACCCGATTTGCAACAAAAAGCCCCGGTTCCAGAAAGGAGCCGGGGCTTTTTGTTGCAAGGGTTTCTCGAAAATAGCAGCAACAGTTGCTACTCGCGAATGGCTAAAATTTCATGCCCAAGTCTAAGCCAAAGCCGCTGTTCTTGATGGTTACATCTTTAAAATCGCGCTTGCGTTCAAAATAATGGTCGATGTCGACCAAGCCCCGGTTGTAGCACACGCCGGCAAAAACCTTGGTGCTTTTGCCCAATTGGTATTCAACGCCGACGGAAGCCAAGGCGTCAGCATCGATGAAATAAACGTACTCGCTGGCTTTGTTTTCGGCGCCCGTGGCTGGGTCTATGTAGTATTTACTGTCATTGACACGCGAGCCGATGGGCACATTCAGTGAGCCACCGACCTGGAAGTACAAGCGCGTAGCGGGCGCTACTTCATTGGTAAAGAGCTTCACCGTGATAGGCAGCGCCAGGTATTGCATGGTAAGTTTCTGACTGATAGCAAGCCCGCTTAGCGATGGGTCCCGGTATGTGTAGGAGCCTCCTTTGCCCGTTAGCAATAAGCCGGTGCTGAAAGCGTAATTTTCTCCAAAAAAATAATCAACTACCAGTCCACCGCCTAAGCTGAGTTTGCTGCCGTCGGTGGCAAACGCGTTGACGGTAGAAGATTCAGCCCGCAGGCTGGTGATAGCAGGCGTTATTTTTAAGCCGATTTCAACCTGAGCCGTGGCGGTGGTGATAGAAGCTGCCAGAGCGAGCAGGAACAGAAGAGACTTTTTCATAGAAACAGGCAGGGCAAAGTGATGGTCGGCAGTAGCGCCGGTTTGTTTTGGCTAATTTTGCATCAAAGTAACGAGCGTGAATACGAATAATTTTGCCTGGCGGTGCTGGCTGCCGTTGTTTTTAGGAATTGCGCTGAGCCTGACTGCCTGCAAAAAAGGCCCGGCCGCGGGTTGCCGGGTCGATGCAGCCGAGGATGCGGCTGCAGTGCCTGTGCACGTGAAGCACCTGGAACCTGTCTTTTTCAGGATAAAAACGCCGGCTGATGCTCAGCAGTTTATGGATGCGAATCCGGCCTTTGCTCGGTTCTACCTGCAACGCCAGCCGGCCACGGAAAAAGACCTGCAAAGCAGCTTGGTGCATTTGGCTACCAATGATGCCTTGCAGCAACTGGGCCGCGAAACGACGGCGGCATTTCCGGACACGGCTGCGCTCACGCACGAATTAGGGGAAATGTTTCGGCGGGTGCACTATTACTTTCCTGATTTTCAGGCGCCTCCGGCCGTGACGTACGTGAGCGGTTTTCTGGCGAAAGACATTTTTGTGAACGATAAGCTGTTGGTGCTCAGTTTGGATTGGTTTGCCGGGCCTAAAGCCAGCAAGCGGCCCGACCTGCCGCAGTACATGCTGCGCCGCTACACGCCGGCCGGCTTGCTCCCGCTGCTCACCCAGAACGTTTCGACCAAGTACAACCGCCACGAACTGACGGCCAATACCATGCTCGATGCCATGGTGCACGAAGGCAAGGCACTGTACTTTGCCAGCCAAATGCTGCCCTGCACGCCCGATTCGCTGTTGCTGGGCTATACCACGCGCGAAATGATTGGGCTGGAAGCCAACGAAGGCCGCGTGTGGGGTCATTTTCTGGAGCACAATTTGTTGTATTCGACCACGCCCTTTTTGTTGCAGAAATACGTGGGGGAACGGCCTAATGTGCCGGAAATTGATAAAACATGCCCTGGCCGGGTGGGGCAGTGGGTGGGCCTGCAAATCGTTCGCAAGTACGTAGCCGAACACCCTGGCATCAGCCTGGGCCGGCTGATGGCCGAGAAAAACGCCCAGCGCATCCTGAACGACTCGCACTACCGGCCCAAACGGTAGGTTAATGAAGAATGAGGAATGAAAGAATGAAGAATTGGCCATGGGCAGGGATTCTCATTCTTCATTCCTTCATTCCTCATGCTTCATTGAACCCATGCACATTGCCGTTTTCAGCCAGTACCATACCAACCCCGACTGCCCGGCCACCAGCCGGCACTACACGCTGCTGGCGCACTTGGCTAAAACCCACCGGGTAACGTTGCTGACGACCCCGGCCTGGAGAAGCCAGCGGCTTACGCACGAGTTTCCGTGGGTGCCGCCTGGTGTGGAAATCCGTGAAGCCCAGGTGCCATATGAAAACAAGATGGGGCCTGCGAGGCGGGCCCTGGCCTTTGCCCGCTATGCTGCTTGGGCTGTGCGCGAGGGGCTCCGAATGGATAAGCCGGACGTAATCTGGGGGATTAGCACGCCGCTGACGGCGGCGTGGGCGGCGGCGCAGGTGGCCCGGCGGCGGCAAGTGCCCTGGGTGTTTGAAGTGCAGGACTTGTGGCCGGCGTTTCCCATTGCCATGGGTGCGGTGCCCACAGCGCTGGCCCGGCAGCAGCTGTACCGCATGGAAAAACGGCTTTACCAAAGTGCCCGGCACATTTTGCCGCTTTCGCCGGACATGGCGCGCTATGTAACGAATTTAGGCATCGCACCATCCAACGTAACTACCGTGCTCAACGGCACCGACCTCGACTTGGCCGCCTGCGCTACTCCCGAGGCAGTAGCGGCGTTGCAACAAAAGCACGGTTTGGCTGGAAAGCACGTGATTTTGTATGCGGGCACCTTCGGCCGCGCCAACGACATTCCCACCCTGGTGGCTGCCGCCGAAACGATGGCTGCAAAAGAGTTAGAAGTAGTGTGGCTGTTTTTGGGCCACGGTTTTTTTGAGCCGCTGATTGCGGATGCGGCAGGGCGCTGGCCCGGCCGCATCCGGCTAATGGGCGGCCAGGCTCGGCACGAGGTTTTTAGCTGGTTTGCCCTGGCTGCGGTTTCGCTGGTGTCGTTTCTTAACTTGCCGGTGCTGGATTCCAATTCGCCGGCCAAGCTCTACGACTCGCTGGCGGTGGGCACGCCGGTTATTGTCACGAACCAAGGATGGACGAAAGCGCTGGTGGAAGAGTATGGCTGCGGCTGGTACGTGCCGGCGGGCAACGCCGAAGCGCTAGCAGCTAAGCTCCGTATACTACTAGCAAATCCGCAACTGATGGCGAATGCTGGCCGGAAAGGCCGCCACCTAGCTACCCAGGCGTTCGACCGCCAAACACTGGCTGGGGTAATTGAGCGGATATTAGAAAAAGCAGGCGAATGATTTTTGTGCGGTTAAGCTTGTGTTTTGTGCTGGCTTGTGCCTGAAATGGAACTTTGTATACCAAATGCGGCGAATTTTGCTGCCATACAGCACGTTTATTCGTCTGGTAGCGGCTCATACGCAGCAGCTTTGCCAAAATGCTTTTCAAAATAAGCGCAACTGGGAGCCAGCGGGCAGATGCTGCACTTGGGTGAGCGCGCTACGCAGATGTAGCGGCCATGCAAAATCAGCCAGTGATGCGCTTTGTTGATAAGCTCCTCCGGAATATATTTTACCAAGGCTTTTTCCACGGCTAGCGGCGTGGAAGCGGTTTTGGGCACTAGGCCAAGGCGATGCGATACCCGGAAAACGTGGGTATCCACGGCCATGGCGGGCAGGTTGTAGATGACGGAGGCCACCACATTGGCCGTTTTGCGGCCCACGCCGGGCAGGCGCTGGAGCTCGGTAATCTGGCTGGGCACTTCGCCGGCAAAATCCTCCGTGAGCATGCGGCCCAGGCCGGCGAGGTGCTTGGCCTTGTTGTTGGGGTAAGAAACGCTGCGGATAAAGGGGAAAATGTCGTCGGCGGAGGCCGCGCCCAGGTGCGCAGCGGTAGGAAACTGCGCCAGCAGCGGCGGCATCACCAGGTTCACGCGCTTGTCGGTGCACTGCGCGCTCAGCACCACGGCCACAATCAATTCGTAGGGGTTGTGGTAGGCCAGCTCGGTTTTCGGCTCCGGGAAATTGGTGATGAAGTAGTCGAGAAAGTAGGTAAATCGGTCGGCGCGGCGCATGAAGTGAGTAGGAGTACAAAAAGAGAAACGGTCATGCTGAGCTTGTCGAAGCAACTCTCCCGCAATACTATTCCTTTTGATTGGATTTAGTGTTGCGGGAGAGTTGCTTCGACAAGCTCAGCATGACCGTGCTGGCTATTTGGATAACCCGTGCTACCGCCGGCCACGCATAGCGTAGAACGGCCGCCACAGGAAATCGAAGGGGCTCAGGACTTGCTCAAGAAAGTGCGCGAGTAGCGCAAAATGGCCTCGGAAGTTTCGGGCCGCGGCTCGCGACGTACGCCGTCGAGAGCCCGCTGGGCCAAAAGGAGGTCGGCGCAGGTAGCGGCCAAGTCCGGGTCGTGCTGCATTGCCTCCTCTACTTCGCGCTGCCTTTCAACCGGCAATTCGTTGTACACATACTGTAGCAGTGTCGAATGGGGTAAGGTTTGAATCATAATCGAGGGAATTTGCGGTCATTTTCTTCCGCAGGTTTATCAGCGCGTAGCGCATGCGGCCCAAGGCCGTGTTGATGCTCACGCCGGTTGCGTCGGCAATTTCCTGGAAACTCATGTCGCCGTAGTGGCGCATCAGCAGCACCTCCTTCTGGGCGGCGGGCAGTTCCTGGATTAACGCCCGAAGGCGGTTGTGGGTTTCTTCGCGGGCCAGAATATCGTCCGGTCCGTCATCGGCAATGGTGAGGGTATTGGCCAGCCGGTCGTTGTCAGTCAGGCTAACGTGGGGCGTCCGCTTGCCCCGCCGGAACGAATCGATGGCCAGGTTGTGGGCAATGCGGCAAATCCAGGGAGCAAACTTGCCCTCTTCGTTGTAGCGCCCGCTTTTCAGGGTGTGAATGGCTTTGATGAACGTATCCTGCAAGAGGTCCTCGGCCACGTCCTCGTCGCGCACGATGAGGAGGATGGTCGTGAACACACGGCTGCGATAGCGCTCCAGCAGGATGGCGAAAGCAGATTCCTGGCCGGCCAGGTAGAGCGAGATGAGCGCAGAGTCGCTCGGTTGCAAGAGGTCCATAAAGGGCTACGGAATAAGGGAACGTAGAGCTTTAGGCCATAGTATGCAGTTACCGAGAAAAAAAATGGGGAGCGACTTTCAGCCGGCGATTTCGCCCGCTAGAATCGTTTCAAATGTAGAGAAATGAAATGCACTCGCGCAAGAGGTAAAAGAATAAAAATGCCAAAATCTTTTTGCGAAAAATACGCAACCTTCCTAAAAACTTCATCCAGGCCCTTTTTGCGACCAACGGCGTAGTAAAAAAAGATTAAAAAAGTTTCACATTCCTGAAAAAGTTGTGCTCCGGGTTCACGCAAGCTGGTGCAGCCGCCTTCTTCGTAGGGGTAAGCCGGCGCCTACCTTTGCGCTCGCCCGCCGCATTGGCGGCTTTTGTGCCTTATGCTTCCAACTGCCGACGCTTCTCCCACTCACGACCCGTACGCGGCCCTGCGCGTTTCTGATTTTCGCCGCTTATTATCGGCTCGGGTCCTGTTCACCATTGCCAGCCAGATTCAGGGCGTGGTGGTGGGCTGGCAGATTTACGAGCTGACCAACAACCCCCTGGCGCTGGGCCTTATTGGGCTGGCCGAGGCCATTCCGAGCATCACGGTATCGCTCTACGCCGGGCACGTGGCCGATTCGGTGCCGCGCAAGCGCATCATCGTGCCCATGATGGTGGTGCTGTTTTTGTGTTCGCTGAGCTTGTTTTTGCTCACCAAGCCAGCCGGTATGGCGCTGTTTGCTAACCAGCGGGTGGCGGCTTTTCCACTCTATGTGGTGATGCTGTACGTGGTGCTGTTTGTGAGCGGCATCGCGCGCGGCTTTTTGGGGCCGGCGGTGTTTTCGTTTATGCCGCAGCTGCTGCCGGAGCGTAGCCTGCTCTCGAATGCCGTGACGTGGAATTCGAGCAGCTGGCAGGCGGCGGCGGTGCTGGGGCCGGCCATCGGCGGGCTACTGTTTGCGAAGATGGGCAAGGGCTTTGCCTACGGCGTCGACGCCAGCCTGATGCTGGTGTCGCTGCTGCTGTTTGTGAGCATTGCTAGCCGGGCGCTGCCCGTGCGCGAGGGCGAGCGGCTGAGCCTGGGCGAGAGCATTCTGAGTGGCGTGCGCTTTATTTTCGGCAACCAGATTGTGCTGGCGGCGCTGTCGCTGGACCTGTTTGCGGTGCTGTTTGGGGGCGCGGTGGCGCTGCTGCCCATCTTCGCCAAAGACATTCTGCACACCGGCCCCGATGGGCTGGGCTACCTGCGGGCCGCCCCGGCCGTGGGCTCGGTGCTGATGGCCGTGTGGCTCACCTATTCTCCGCTGCGCAAAGGAGCGGGGCGCAAACTGCTGTGGGCCGTGGCGGGCTTTGGGCTGGCCACCATTGGCTTTGCGTTGTCGAAAAGCTTCTACCTGTCGCTGTTTCTCTTGTTCCTGACGGGCGTTTTTGACTCCGTTTCGGTCATTGTGCGCTCCACGCTCATTCATACCTACACGCCGGAGTACATGAAAGGGAGGGTGTCGGCGGTGAACAACATCTTTATCGGCTCCAGCAACGAGATTGGCGGCTTCGAGAGCGGCGCGGCGGCCAAGTTGATGGGCACCGTTACCAGTGTGGTTTTCGGTGGAACCATGACGCTGCTGGTCGTAGCTACCACGGCCTGGAAAGCGGATAAGCTCCGCAAATTGGAGTCGGGCACGAAGTAGCCGGGCAAAGACATCGAAAAGGCCACCCTGTCGAGGTGGCCTTGGTAGTGGAAGAGGTGCGACAGAACCGCTTACCGAGCAGTTTGGCGGCGAAGCCAGCTCGTGAGCGCCATTATGGCCGTTGGGGCTATGACGGGGCGGGCCTGCCCCTCGATGATGGGCCATTGCTTCGGGTCGGGCTGGAGTAAGTGGTTCACGCCGGACAGTTTCACGGCCGTCACGCTACGGTTGTTGCGCAGGCCTTTTTGCAGGGCCGTCGCGTTGATGTCGGCATCGACTTGCTCATCGACAGTGCCATTGAGCAGCAGCACGGGGCACTTCACTTGGCCGAGCTGGGGCTGCGGGTCGAAGTCGAGGAAGGAGCGGTAGGCTGGGGTCAGCATCTGGGCGGCGCTGGCCTGCGCGGTGGCCACGTCCATACCGGGCGAGTCCTGGCGCAGCATGTTGGCCACAATGGCTTGCGTCTGGGCCTTGTCGGTCATGTTGCTGATGATGGCCAGCATGTCGCGCTGGCGGCGGGCAGTGGCGTCTACTTGCGCGGCATCGGCGCCCAGGCTGCGCAGCAAGGCAGCATTTTGCTGCACCAGGGCTTCGCGCACCGGCACGCCGTAGCCAGCCAGGGCCACCACAAAATTGGGCGGCAGTGGGCCGGCGGCGGCCAGCAGCGCCACGTTGGCGCCTTGGCCGTGGCCCAACAGCCCGAGGCGGGTGGGGTCTATGTCGGGGCGGGTTTGCAGAAAGTTGAGGCCGGCCTGGGCATCGGTGGCGAGGTCGGGCGGGGTGGCGCTGGGCAGGCTGCCGGTGCTTTGGCCCACGCCGCGGTCGTCGTAGCGCAACACGGCGAAGCCGGCTTTGGTGAGGCCATCGGCCAGCTCGGCAAAGAAGCGGTAGTTGTCGTACACCGCGTCGCGGTCTTGCGCGCCCTGGTCCGACAGCAACAGCACCGCCGGAAACGGGCCTTTGCCCACCGGCAAGGTCAGCGTGCCGGCCAGCAGCAGTCCTGCTTTGCTGCTGGTTCCGGCACTAGCCGTCGCCCCTGCCGTAGCCGCTGCGTTGGCAAAATGGACTTGCTCAGACAGGTAAGGCGGCCCCTGAACGGGGGCCGCCACCAAGGCCGACGGGTGCAGGGCGCGGGCCTGCTTAGGAGAAGCGTCCGAAAGGGTGGCGCGAGGGCTGGCCGGCACGATTCCCACGGCGCTGCCCAGCAAAAGGGCGGTCAGGAGGTAGGTTTTCATGGCTTTCGCAGAAGTAAGAAAAGGTCGCACGGCCGCCTACAAACCCAGGGTGTAGGCGGCTTTCAGGTAAAAGAAAGCGCCGTTGAAGCCCATCTGCACGGCTTCGTAGGGAATGGTATCGAAGTCGTAGGGCATGAACAGCGACCCGTGACGGGCGCGGAAAGCCGACTCGAACTGCGCCACCGTGGTGGTGGGCGTGTTGTAGGCCGCGTCGGGAATGTGGCCGTTGGCGGCGGCCTGCTTTTTGTTGTCGGGCAGAACGTTGAACACGTTGTTGGCGCCCACCGTCAGCATGAATGCTTTGCTGGGGTGGTAGCTCACGATGAGGTCGGTGACGTACTTCGGGGTGAAGCGCAGGAAGTAGCCGCCTTCTTCCAGCAGGCCGAAGTTGTTGTCGTAGTAGGCCACTTCGCCGAAGCGCGTGAGGCGGGGCTGCACCGTGAGCTTGCCCATTTCGAGCGAAGCCGAGGCGAAGATTTTCGACTTGGGGTTGCCGGTTTGCAGCATCGAGAGCGGGCGCTGGTCCACGAAGTTTTCGTCCCAGAGCTTGTCGTTCTGAATGTCCTGAAACTGCTTTGGCACGTTGACATTCACGGAGGCGCGGTTGAAGTTGGCGGCCAGGCTCAGCAGCAGCTTGCCGCGGCCCACCGGCCGGTTGTAGCGGGCCACCAGGTCGATGCCCTCGTTGCGGGTATCGGCGGCGTTGGCGAAAAACTGCGCCGCGTAGGCCTTGTCGTCCACCAGATACTCCCGGAAAGGCTCGTCGGCGGGCTTGCCATCGAAGGCATCGGCCACAAACAAACCCGAGAGCAGAATCCGGTCCTTCACGTCGATGCGGTAGAAATCGGCGCTCAGCGTCAGGTCGGGGGTGGGGGTGAGCACCAGGCCGCCGGTGTAGCTGGTCGAGGTTTCGGGCTTCAGGGCCGGCATGCCGATTTCGGTGCGCACGTCCTCGTTGCTGGGGATGACGCGAGCGTTGAGCTTGCCGGCCGGTGACGAATACACCGTGGTTTGCTCATAAAACTGCTGCTGAATGGACGGTGCCCGGAAGCCAGTGTTGAAGCCGCCGCGCAGGGCCAGCCAGGGCGCCACCCGGATGCGGGTATTCACCTTGTAGGTGAAGGCCGACTGGCTGAAGTCGGAGTACCGCTCGTAGCGCACGGCCCCGCCCACGGTCCAGTTTTTCACAATGTCGGCTTCCACGTCCACGAAGCCGGCGGTGTTGGTGCGGCGCCGGCTCACGGTGTTGTCGAAGCTGCGCAGGCCCTGCGCGCCCGAATTGGCCGGCAGGGCCGACGGCGTGGGGAAGGCGGGGTTGTTTTGCGCTACCAGGCCTTGCGCGTTGCCGGCCGCGTCGCCCTGCACCGTGTTGAACACGTCGGTCCGAAATTCGCCCCCGAACGCCACGTTCACACCCGCCATGGCTTTGTCGAACAGGCGCGTGACCGTGCCGTTGGTCACGTTTTGCAGAAATGACACCGAGCCCAAATCGAAGCTGGTGGGTGTGGCCGCGCCCAGCGACGGATTCACCGACTCGCTCAGGCCCAGCTTCATTTTGTTGAAGCCCACGGCGTTGCTCACGTCGAGGCTCCACGCGCCCAGGGCCTGCGTGATGCCCACCACGGCCGTGGCGTCGTTTATCTTGTTGCTTTGCACGGGCTGGTAGCCCAGCGCCGACAGCTTGCCGGGCACCACGTCGTTGGGCGTGGCCAGGGCCGTGGTCCACTGCTGGCGCGACTGGCCGTCGCGGTACGTGTAGCCGCCGAAGGAGTACAGGCGCGTGGCCTTGGCCAGCTGCACCCCGGCGTTGTACACAAAGCGGTAGTTGGTGCTGCGGGCGTTGCCGTTTATCTGGTCGAAGTTGCCACCGTTGGCCGCGGTGCGGGCGTCTTCCTCGGCCTGCGAGGCCCGGCTGAAAATCGGGTGCGACTCAAAGTCGCGGTGCGGCTTGCCGGGTACGTAGCGCGAGGTGCTGCCGCGGTAGTCTACTTCGCCGGTCAGGTTGAGGAAGCCTTTTTCGCCCAGCTTGAGGCCTTTGTTCAGGCTCAGCGTCGTGTTGAGGCCGTCGCCGGCCCGGGTCAGTCCGCTGCCGACGAAGACGTTGCCGCCGCTGTTGTCGCTTTTCAGGGTGAAGTTCATCACGCCGGCAATGGCGTCGGAGCCGTACTGGGCCGCCGCGCCGTCGCGCAGCACTTCCACCCGGTCCAGGGCGTTGGCCGAGAGAATGTTGACGTCGGTGCCGGAGCTGCCCACGCCGCGCGTGCCCAGCAGGTACAGCCCGGCCATGTTGTGAAAGCGCTTGCCGTTCACGAGCACCAGCATCTGGTCGACGCCCATGCCGCGCAGCGAGCTGGGGTCCTGGTGGTCGGCAATGTCCGAAACGTTTTGGCGCGTCGAGTTGAAGGACGGCACCACGTAGTTCAGGATTTGGCCGATGTCGGTGCCGGGTGCCGTCAGGGCCAGCTCGCTCATGTCCACCACGTCCACGGGCGAGAGGGCGTCGGCCGCGCTGCGGTCGGCGCGGCGCGTGCCCACGGCCACCACGTCGGGCACCAGCACGAAGTCGATGGTAATGGTTTTGTTGGCGCTCAAGAAGAGGTTGGTGGTGACGCGCGGCCGAAAGCCGGGCTGCGTAACCTGCAGCGCATACGGGCCACCCAGCAACAGCTGTGGCAGCGAAAAGGCGCCGTTTTCGTCGGTTGTGATGCGGCGCCGAATGCCCGACGGCAAGTGAATGGCCACCACGCTCACGCCGTAAATTGGATTGCCCGCTTCGGAGCGCACCGCGCCTTTGATGGTGCCCGACATGGTAGGCGTCACTACTTCGGACGGCGATACCTGCGCCTGGGCAGCAATGGGCAAGCCGGCAATAAGCCAAAAAGGCAATGCATGGTAAATCTTGTTCATTATCAGCTTTGATTTAATCAGGAATCAAACATTCCATCAAAGCTAGCCGGAGGCTTTCGCGGGCATTTTTACAGTTCGACCAATGCGGGTATCAGCGCGCCAAGCGCGGGTATTTGGCCAATGGAAGGAAATGCGAATCGTTACGCGGTAAAACGATTATCCGGTCTGGAAACTGATGCCGAGGAATTGAGCCGTGCGTATTGTTCCGGTGTGTCCACATCGAGCAGGCCTGCCGCAAAAGCCACCCGTCCCACGGCCGCGCCCAGACTAGCAATGAGCCGGCCCGCGCCCTGCTGCCCCTGCAGCTGTAGCAGCTCAGGTAATAGTATTGAGCTAAAAACGGCGGGCACGCCCAGCGTATCGCCATAGGCGGCCGTTACGGCCGGAGCCTGAGTTTGCTGTTGTTGCCGCACCAGCTGCTGCAGCAGCTCCGAAGTCACCAGTGGCTGGTCGGTGAGCATGATGAGGACGGCGGCCGGCTGGGTACCGGCAAGGGCGGTGAGCCCGGCACGGATGGAGGACGCCATGCCGGTTTCCCACTCGACATTGCGCACGGCTTGGATGGGCAGGCCCACTGTTTCCGGTAGCAATTCTTCGTGCAGTGCTCCGGTTACCAGTATGATGGGTGCGCAGCCGCTGGCTACAGCGGTTTCGGCTGCGTGGCGCAGGAGGGTGCGGCCGTGGTAGGGCAGCAACTGTTTGGGCTGGCCCATGCGGGTAGATGCGCCAGCGGCCAGCAACAGCAGCGCCACCGGCCCGGCCGAAGCTGGAGCGGTGGCGCTGGAAGTTGAAACGTCAGTCATTGAAACTGATTTGGATGGAAATAATATGTCATGCTGAGCGCAGCGAAGGACCTTATCATATCTGCAATGAATATGTTGTTACGGATTGTTTAGCGGTGATAAGGTCCTTCGCTGCGCTCAGGATGACAACTGGAACTTGCTAAACCGCCTTCGTGCCCAGGATTTTATCCGGCGTGATGGGCAGGTCGCGCACGCGCTTGCCGGTGGCGTGGAACACGGCGTTGGCCACGGCAGCGGCCACGCCCACCATCGAAATTTCGCCAATGCCCTTCACGCCCATGGCGTTGATGTAGGGGTCGTGCTCATCAATAAATTCTACGGTCATGTCCGGAATGTCAGCATTCACCGGAATGTGGTAGTCGCCCAAGTCGGCGTTGACGTAGCGGGCGTAGTGCGGGTCGCGGGCGGTGGCTTCCATCAGGGCCGCGCCGATGCCGAAAATGGAGCCGCCGATAATCTGGCTGCGGGCTGTTTTGGCGTTGAGAATGCGGCCGGCGCCGTGCACGCTCACCCAGCGCGTAACGCGCACCGTACCCAAGTCGGGGTCGACGTGCACTTCGCAAAAATGTGCCCCAAAGGAGTGCATAGAATGTTTGCCGGCCTCGTCCTGATGCCCCGAGCCGGCCGGGTTAGCCGCCTGGCCGGTTTCGTAGCCCGCGCCATATTTGCCCTGGCCACTGCCTTCGATGTCGTCCATGCCGGCCCTTTTCATGAGGACCATGAAATCTTCGCCTTTCGACGGGTTCGCTTTGAGTTGAAGGCGGCCTTTGTCCACCATCACCTCATCTGGCTTTGCCTTGAAAAGAGGGGATTTCGGGTCCTTTATCGCCGTTTTGGTGAGTCGTTCCCACACATCCTGAGCCGCCATGTAGACGGAGGACGACACTGTGCCCGCTGCTACTGAGCCGCCGGAGTTAGGCGCGGTGGGCAGCTTGGTATCGCCAAGCTCGAAGCGGATTTTTTCGGGCGGCAAGCCTAGCGAATCGGCTGCTACCTGCGTCATCACCGTGTAGGTGCCGGTGCCGAGGTCGGTGGCACCGGCCTGCACCACGGCATGGCCATCGGCATACAGCCGGACGCGGGCCGTGCCTTGCGAGTTGTGCACCGGGTAGCTGGCCGTGGCCATGCCCCAGCCCACCAGCGTGCGGCCCTCGCGGGTGACGCCGTTTTTGGGGTTGCGCTTGCTCCAACCAAACAGCTCGGCCCCGCGGGCGTAGCATTGGCGCAGACTTTTGCTGCTCCAGGCCTGGCCGGTGCTGGGGTCTTTCTCAGCGTAGTTGCGCAGGCGAATTTCGATAGGGTCAAGCCCCAGGCGGTAGGCCAAATCGTCCATCGAGCACTCAATGGCAAACGAGCCGGGAGCCTCGCCGGGGGCGCGGGTGAAGGTCGACGTCATCACGTTGCCTCGCGCCAGCTCGTAGTGCGATTCGAAGGTAGGGCACTCATACAGCAGATTAATAATTTTGCTGTTTGCCTCGGCGTAGTTGTCCCAGGGCGAGGTAGTGGAGGTTTTTTCGTGAATCAGGGCCGTGAGCTTGCCTTCGGCGGTGGCGCCTAGCGTCAGGGTCTGGGTTTGGTCTTCGCGGTGGCCCATGCTGGTAAATTGCTGCGGACGGGTGAGCACCAATTTCACCGGTCGGCCCACGCCCTTGGCTGCCTGCGCCGTGAGCACGGTGTGCGGCCAGCATGAGCCCTTGCAGCCAAAGCCGCCGCCAATAAACTTGGTTATGACCCGTACCTGGTCTTGCGGCAAGCCCAGGTAGGCCGCCAGCGACTTCTGGGTGCGCGTCACGCCCTGGGTCGATTCGTAGACTGTAAGGCGGTCGGGCGCTTCCCACACGGCCGTGGTCGAGCCCGGCTCCATGGGGTTGTGGTGGTTGATGGCGTGGGTGTAAACGGCCGTCATCTTCACCGCTGAGCTGGCCAGGGCCGCCTGGGCATCGCCGCGCCGGGTGTAGCCATCGGCCTTGCCGTCCTGAATTTTTTCGGGGTTGAAGCGCGTGGCCTTGGGGTCGGTATAGGCCGCAATGGGCTGCTCGGTGAGGTAGCGCACCTGTACCAGTGTAGCCGCGTAGGTAGCGCGCTCAAAGGTGTCGGCCACTACCAGGGCCACGGGCTGAGCAGCGTAGTGAATTACATCCGACGTTAGCGGCAGGAACCCCATGGGCGCGCCAATGGCTTTTTTGCCGTCGGCGTCGTTGGGGGTTTTGGCCAGGCTGGGCAGGTTGAGGTGGGTGAACACGGCCAGCACGCCCGGTGCCTTGGCCGCCGCGCTGGTGTCGATGCTTTGAATTTTGCCCTTGGCGATGTCGCTGGTTTTGAGCACGCCATACGTGAGGCCGGGCAGCGGGTACTCGGCCGAATATTTGGCCCGACCCATCACTTTGTCGCGCCCGTCCACGCGGTTCAGCGGCTTGCCGACGACGCCCGGCGTGGGGGAGGTTTCGAAGAAAGAAGGTTCGTTTTCCATGGCAAAAAAGTCGGGTGAATGGGCGGTCATGCAGAGCGCAGCGAATCATCTTGCGTGCTACTACTAATCAAATAATCAAGACGATTGAATTGCTACCACAAGCGAGATGCTTTGCTGCGCTCTGCATGACGTTCTTTTAAGCTGCCGATAACTCCAGCAGAGCCCGTACCAGCGTGTTTTGGGCCAGTTCTACTTTGAAGCGGTTTTGTTCGCGGGGCTGCGCCTCGCGTACGGCCGCCGCGGCGGCGGCCCGAAACGTGGCTTCGGTAGCGGGGGCACCCGTCAGCACCTTTTCGGCGGCCACCGAGCGCCAGGGCTTGGTGCCCACGCCGCCCAGCGCCACCCGCGCCGAGCGCACCTGCCCGCCCTGCACATCTAGGCCCACGGCCGCCGAGGCCAGCGCAAAAGCATACGAAGCCCGGTCGCGGACTTTCAAATACATCGACTTGCGGGCATGGGCCGCCGCCGGAATGGTGACGGAGACAATCAATTCGCCGGGCTCAATAACGGTTTCGCGCTGCGGCGTGGTGCCGGGCAGCACGTGGAAATCGACCAGTGGCACGCGGCGCTGCTTGCCTTTGGCATTTTCGAGCAACAGCACGGCATCCAGCGCCACGAGGGCCACGGCGAAGTCGCCGGGATAAGTGGCAATGCACGTCTGACTACCACCCAAGATGGCGAGGTTGCGGTTTTCGCCGGTTTGGGCCGGGCAGCCGGAGCCGGGTGCCCGCTTGTTGCACGGAAAGGCCGTATCGCGGAAGTAGCCGCAACGGGTGCGCTGCAAAATGTTGCCCCCAATGCTGGCCATGTTGCGCAATTGAGGCGAGGCCGCCAGCAGCAGCGACTGCGACACCACGGGGTAGTTCTGCACCACCAATGGGTGCTCACCCACGTCGCTCATGCGTTCCAATGCACCGATGCGCAAACCGTCGGCCGTCTGCTCCACTCCTTTAAATGCGAGGTTGTTGATGTCAACCAACTGGCCGTGGTTTTCCACGTTCAGCTTCATCAAGTCGAGCAGGGTGGTTCCGCCGGCAATGAAAGCGGCGTCCTTGTTGTCGCGCACGGCAGCCGTGGCATCTTTGGCCTGGGTAGCTTGCAGGTAGGTAAAGTCGTTCATTGTCTGGTGTTTTGAAAGAACGTCATGCTGAGCGCAGTCGAAGCATCTTGCTTGCTTCCGTTGTGGAAGTAAATAATTACTGCAGCACGCGAGATGTCTCGGCTGCGCTCGACATGACGTTCTGTTAACCTTTAAAACCGCTTTGCTCGACCTGCCGGATGGCGGCCACAATGTTGGGATAAGCGCCGCAGCGGCAGAGGTTGCCGCTCATCCATTCGCGCACGTCGCCGTCGGTTTTGGCGTGGCCTTCCTTGATGCAGGCTACGCCCGACATCAGCTGACCCGGCGTACAGTAGCCGCACTGGAAGCCGTCGTGCTCGATGAAGGCGGCTTGCAGCGGGTGCAGCTCTTCGCCTTTGGCCAGGCCTTCTACCGTAGTTATCTCCTTGCCTTGTGCCATCACCGCCAGCGTCAGGCAACTGTTCACGCGGCGGCCATCCACCAGCACGGTGCAGGCACCGCACTGCCCGTGGTCGCACCCTTTTTTCGAGCCGGTCAGGTCAAGCTTTTCGCGCAGGGCGTCGAGCAGCGTCACCCGCGGCTCGGCCTGAAAGGTGCGCAGGGTGCCGTTCACCTTGAGGCGCATTTCGCTCACGCCTTCCACCTTCTTGGACAGAGCCGTGAGGCGCTCGGCTTGGCTAACGAGTGGCGGGGCCAGGGCCAGGCCCAGCAAGCCGGTGGCCTGCTTAAGGAACGAGCGGCGGCCGTCGTTGGGCGCGGGGCTTTCAGTGCCGGGGAAAATGGAAGGGGAGTCGTCAGTCATAGCGCAGGTGATTAGCCGGGTTACTATTACTCAATTCCGCCGATAATTGTTGGCGGAAAGCCTCCACAATTTTACCGAATAAACCGCTCCGTAATGCTGATACATAGCTTTATATAGGCTGATGATGCTTAATTGTTGGCTGGTGCTGACTGCCGCAGCCGCGGTGCCCGTTGGGCCTTGCAGGCAAGAGGCCGGCCGCTCAGCCGCCGGCACTGTTCAGGCAAATGCTCGCCGATTTCTGTAACCTTGCCGCTTCTTTTCCCGATTCTGCCTCCATGCAGTCATTTTTAAAGGGGGTGTTAGCAGGCAGTGTAGGGGTAATGTGCAGCGTTTCGGTCTTGGGACAGCAGGGCGGGCGTACCCTACCTCCGGCGGCCTCCGCGCCTCTCGATTCCCTGCGGGCCGCGCTGCACCGCCCCGGCCTGCCCGATACGGCGCGGGTGCTCCAGCTGGTGGCCATCAGCAAGCGCTACATGGCCACAGACCTGGACAGTGCCCGCTGGTATAGCGAGCAAGGCTTGGCACTGGCCCGGCGGTGTGGTTTTGGACGGGGCGAGGTGAAGGCGCTCAACAACCTGGCCGCCGCGGCCTTCTACAGCTCCGACTATCCAACGGCGCAGCACACCTTCGAAGCCGAGCTGCGGGCCGCCCAGCGCGCCCACGACCAGGAAAACATTGGCCACGCCTACCTGGGCCTGGGCAACGTGGCCTCGGTGCTGAAAAACGAAGCCCAGGCGCGGGCCTACTTCATGCAGGCCCGCGAAGCGTACGCGGCCTGCCGGCCCCGCAACATCCGCGGCGAGCTGCTGGTGCTGCACAACCTGGCCAACGGCTACCTCTCGGCCACCGCTACACCGCGCCAACTGGCTCGGGTAAGGATGTTCGTGAACCAAGGCCTGCGCCTGTCGAACCAGGCGAATTCGCCGCAGACCACGAAGCTAAAACTTGTGTTGGGCACCGTTCAAGCGCTATCGCACCAGCCGGACTCGGCCACCGCGACGTGGCAAAATGTGCTACGGGTTTGTCATGCCCACGCCGACTTTTCGACGGAAGGCGAAGCGTGGCTGCATTTGGCCGATTTGGCCCAAAGCCAGAACCAGCCCGAACTGGCCCTGCTGCGTGCCCAGCAAGCCGCCAAGCTGTTTCGCCAGCTGAAGGATGATAATTTGTTAGCCCAAATCCTGGACATGAAAGCGTCCCTGCTGGCTGCCCTGCACCGGCCCGAAGCCTACGACACCCTGCGCCGCTACACTGAGCTGCGCGACACCCTGCTCAGCCGCGAGCGCCTGGAGGCCGTGGCCACCGCCCAGGCCCAGTTCAAGCAAACCGAGCAGCAGGCCCGCATTCGGGCGCTGGAGCAGGAACGCCGCATTGCCGAGCTGGAAGCAGGCCAGCGCACGGTTCGGACCCGCTTGCTGCTGGGCGGCCTGGCCCTGGGCGGCCTGCTGCTGGCCGGGGCCGGAATGGGCACCTATCGGCGGCGTCAGCAACGCCGCGAAGCCGCCCTGCGCAATCAATTGGCCGCCGACCTGCACGACGACGTGGGCTCGCTGCTGACTCAGATTTCGATGCAAACCGACCTGCTTCAGGAGGGGCTGGTGCCGCTTGGCGCCCAGCCTGCGCTCTGGGCCGGGTTGGCCGAGAACAGCCGCGCGGCCTTGCGCCAGCTCAACGACGTGGTCTGGAACCTGGATGCGCAGAATGACTCGGTACCCGACCTGCTGAACCGCTTGCGCGACTACGCCCACGAGGTGTTGGTGCCTACGGGCCGCGACGTGCGCTTCGTGACCGATAAGGTGTGGGAGAGTCCGGCGCTGTCGGCCACGGTGCGCCGCCACCTCTACTTTATCTACAAAGAAGTGATGCACAACATCCTGAAATATGCCCCGGCTACTGCCACCGTCACCGTGGCGCTGCACTGCCAGATGCCCTTGCTGGTGCTGGAAGTAGTAAACGACGGTCCGGTGCTCAGCGCCCCGGCCGAATCGGGACGCAGCTCCGGGCACGGGCTGCGCAACATTCGGGCGCGGGCCCAGGCCATGGGCGGCAGCGCCACGGCCGGCGCGCAAGCCACGGGCGGCTTTGCCGTGCGGGTGCAGGTGCCGGTAAGCTAAATAGAAATAGAAAGTGAGTTTTTTGCGCATCTGTCATCCTGAGCGCCGCGAAGGACCTTATTACGGTTGAACGAATTGTTCTGGCTTGATAAGGTCCTTCGCGGCGCTCAGGATGACAATGATTTTGACTTGTTGAACAAATCCACGAGCCGAAATTTCGGGGTATTCTACCTGCTTACTCGCAGCGCAGATAAGGGCGCATCTTTTCCCAGTCGGCGGGTTTTAGAATGGGAATCTGCTTGAGGTCTTCCACGGTTTTGAACGGGCCGTGCTGCTGCCGGTACGCTACAATGAGACGAGCGCGCGGCTTGCCAATGTAGGGGTGCAGGTACATTTCATCGAAGGTGGCGGTGTTGACATTCACCGTTTTGGGGGCGTATCCGGGCGTTACGAAGGTGTATTTCTTCAGGCTGTCGCGCAGGTCGGGGGCATCGCGCAGTACAAATACTTCGTCCAGCTGGTCTTCGCGCAGGTAGCCGCCCAGCTGGTTGCGGTAGCGCACCACCCACTTGGCCCGCCCCGCCCCAATGCCCCGAATCTGCATCAGTTGCGTGGTGTCGGCCGTGTTCAGGTCGAAAGGCTGGAGGCTGCGGGGCTTGCGCGGGAACTTGCCGGCCGGGGCGTCGGAGCTGCCAAAGGGAGGAAATTTTCCGTCGACCCCCGGCTTGGTGGCGGCGTAGTCGCGCTTGGGCGCTTCCTCGGGCAGTTGCAGAAAGGGCGCCAGCCGCTGATACACCGAGTCTTCCAGCCCGTACATTTTCTTCAGCTGCGCTTTGGACTTGAAGCCACCCGCCGCCTCGCGGTACTTCACAATGCGGGCGGCCACGAAGTGCGGCACGCCCCGTGCCTCCCAGCCCTCGGCCGAAAGCGCATTGGGGTCGAAGGGGGCAAGGGCAACCTGGGCCACCGCCGGATAGCGCGAACCGCCTGCATCGAACTTTTTGTAGTCGCGCTTCGGGTAGCGGGAGGCGTAGCCTGACTCGACCGTGCGGTGCTCTTTGAGCTGCGCCGCCAGCTGATTTAGCTGTACTTGGTCAGTTGCGGGTAGGTAAGCCGGCAGCTCCGGCCGCAGCAAAATGGGCGCTACAATGGTAGCCAGCATAATGGCCAGCAGCACCATCAGCCCCCGCGCTTCGCCCCGCGAATAGCCAAAATAGCGCCTTACCCAGCGCATGGGGGCCCAATCATCCCAGGACCGACGGGGCGGAGGCGTAGAAGCCATGAGCAAGATGGGCCGGGTGAGGGCCAAAACGGTAGAAGGGAATTTTATAAATGGCCCCGGCTAACGGCCACTGCACAATGATAGGAATAAATCTATCGTGCATCACATCTACCACATGCAACTGGGCGAGCCTATGCTATGGCCTAGCTACGGGTCCGGTTCGTGCTGGGCGTCCGGTTCACTTTGCGGGTGGGGCCGGGGCGCTTCACGGTCACGGGCTGGGGCCCGCCGGGCGGCTGGGTTTCCATAGCTATCCAGCTGTGAACGAGCTTGAGCGCCTCGGGCGAAAAAGTGGCCTGCTGCACCCCGTTCACCATGGGCCACTGGGCCGGCGCGGCCTGAAACAAGTGGTTCACCCCATCGAGCTTGTAGGACGTGGCGGTGCGGTTGGCGTGGCGCAGGGCCTTGTAGAGCGGCGTCATGTTGCGGCGGGCCGACACTTGCAAATCGGCGGTGCCGTTGAGCAGCAGCACCGAGCATTGCACCTTGCTCAACTGGGCCTGCGGGTCAAAATCGAAGAAATAACGCGACCACGGCGTGGTGAGCTGCACGGCGCGGGCGCGGGCCATGCTGGCGTCGAGGCCCATGTTGGCGCCGGCCAGCAGGCCCGCCACTTTGGTGCGGGCCGTGGCGTTGTCGGAGGTTTGGCGAATGACGCTCACCGTGCGCTGGTACACCTCCTGAGCAGCTTTCACCTGCGCGGGGTCGGCCCCGATGAGGCGCATGATTTCGCCCTGCTGGCGCAGCAGCACATCATAACCCGTTTGCCCGTAGCCAGCCAGCGACACCACAAAGGCCGGGGCCCGGCTCGGTGCGGCTGCGGCCAGCAGGGCCACGTTGGCGCCTTCGCCGTGCCCCAGCAAGCCCACGCGGTGCGCCGACACCAGCGGCCGGGTGCGCAAGTAGGCCAGCGCCGCCTGGGCATCGGTCACCAGGTCGGCGGTGGTGGCGTTGGCGTAGGTACCGTTCGATTTGCCCACGCCCCGGTCATCGAAGCGCAGCACGGCCACGCCGTGGCGGGTGAGGTAGTCGGCCAGTTGCCCAAACATGCGGTAGCCCGTCACTTCCACGTCGCGGCTCTGCGGTCCCGAATCGGACAGCAGCACCACGGCGGCAAAAGGGCCTTCGCCAGCCGGCACGGTGAGGGTGCCGCCCAAGCGGTTTTTGGTCACGGGGTTAGTAAAGCTCACGTCTGTCTGCCGGTAAGGCGGCGTGGCCTTGAACTTGGTAACGGCTTGGGTAGAAGCGGCGGCCCGCCGGAGCACCATCGGGGCCGTCACGCCGGGCTGTTTCCAGGTACCGCTGAGCGTGGCGCCCTCGTCCTGCACCTTGCCCACGAAGCTGCTGCCGGCCTGCTCAATGCGCAGGGTCAGGTTGTCGTCCTTCAGCTCCACATCTACCGGCATGCGGCTGATGCGCTGCTGCGGCGCGTCGAGGGCGGCGTAGTAGGTGCCGTTGGTGAGCGGCACAATGGTGATGACGATGGAAATTTCCCCGCCCAGTAGTTTCAGCGGGCCTTTCCATTGGCCGTTGAGCGGGGCGGGTGGGGTAGCTGGCGTCGCCTGCACCGGCAGCGAAGAACTAACTAAACCAAGCAGAAGGAACGTTACTAGTAAAAAACGAATCATGAAATTGTTTTATAATTAGTGGCCAATATGGCATATTAATGAATACAAGAGCTGAAAAGTACAACGAATATACTTTGGCAGCAAGCCCCGCAAATACAAATGGCCGACCCATCGGGCCGGCCATTCAAGAAAAAATCAAGGAAAACAGAGGCTGGCTATTTGCGGGTATGCTGCGCCAGCCAGTCGCCAATTGTTGCCAGCGCGGCTGGGGCAAACGTCTCTTCAATGGTACCATACTCGTCAGGCCCGCCAGTCTTAGCGGTCTGGAACAAGTGGTTGAGGCCGGGTAATTCCTTCGCGGTTACGTCGTGGTTGCCGGCGGCCTTCAGCCCGGCCGTGGTGGCCGCGAGGTTGCGCGTGGCCGGTACCTGCACGTCTTTGCTGCCACCCAACGCCAGCACCGGGCAGTGCACTTTGGTTAGGGTTTGGGCGGGGCGGTCGGCCAGCAGATGGCGGTAGAACGGCGAAGTCATTACTGCATATTGGGGTTCCAGCGCCGCAGCGGTGTTCGGCTCGTTGGTGGGGTTGTAGAGCGCGCTGAGCAGCTTGCGCGTCTGGGCATCATCGGGCGTTTTCTGAATAATCTGCGTCATGCTGCGCTGCTGCTTTTCAAGGGCTGCGAGCTGAACGGGGTCGCTGATTTGCAGGCGGGCCAGGGCCAGCGACTGCTGCACAATCAGCTCATCACCAGCAATGCCCGGTGCCGCCAGTAGCACCAGAAAATCGGGCCCCTCTGGCTGGCCGGCCGCCCCAATGGCTGCCGTGCCGCCCTCACTGTGCCCAATGGCGCCCACCTGGTTTTTGCGGATGCCCGGCTGGGAACGCAGCCAGGCCAGCGCGGCCTGGGCGTCGGTGGTATAGTCGGCGCTGGTCATGCCCTTTTGGGTGCCGCTGCTCTGGCCCACGCCCCGGTCGTCGAACCGCAATACCGCGATGCCGTGACGGGTAAGGTAATCGGCCAGCACGGCAAAGGGCTGGTGGCCCAGAATGGTTTCGTTGCGGTCTTCGGGCCCCGAGCCGGTGAGCAGCACCACGGCTGGAAACGGGCCTTTGTCGGCGGGCACGGTGTAGGTGCCGGCCAGGGTGATGCCGGCTTTCTCGTTGCGGAAAGTCACATCGGCCGACTGGTAGGGGAAGGGCGCCTGCGGCGTCTGGGGGCGCTTGGGACCGGCGGGCTTGGCAGCGCTGCCCGCGCGGTTAAACGTGAGCGGAAACGAGCGCAGGCCCTGCTGCCATTCGCCCACTAACTGCTGCCCGTCGGCCGAGCGGCGGCCAGCAAACTGCGCCGCCACGGGCTGGCGCAGGCGCAAATACACGCTGTCGGCCGGCGCCGTGAACTGCAGCACCAGCCCGTTGGCGTGCTGGGCCGGAATATCCAGCGTAGCCGTGCGCGGCCCGCCGGCCGCGTCGGTGAGGTGGGCTGTGAATTCCAGCGGGCCGAGCGTGCCGGTCCAGTCGCCGGTGAGGCTGGGTTGGGCCGTTTGGGCGCAGGCACTGGGGAGACTGAGCAGCGCGGCAGCGGCCGAGCCGAGGAACTGGCGGGTAAAAGTGGGCATAGGAAAGAGGTGGTTAGATGACGCTGCAATGGTACGAAGATAATTAGGCAAATTTCTAATTATTGGGGTGTTTTTTTGCTGTATAGGACTTACGCAGTTGAAGCCCCAGCGGGGCGGCACATTGGTAGTAAGTTATTCATTATGCAATGGCAAAGCCCCGGCGGGGCGACACTCGCCAAGCACTCAACCGAGTGTCGCCCCGCTGGGGCTTTCTCCCCAACATCAGCCAGTTACTATCGAGATGGCGCCCCGCTGGGGCTGCAACTGCGTAAGTCCTAGCTGTAATATTCTGCTACGTGGTTTTCTATTTGAAGAGCAATAAAAACCCCGCTCGTTGTGTTATACCTTTGTTATAACAATTTGGTCAGCTTTTTTGACAAATATCATGATTCAGTCAATCCGAAAAATCGGTAATTCCAGCGGCATCCTACTGCCTAAATCCATGCTATTGGCGTGCGGTATTACCACGGAAGTGGAAATTGAGGTGCACGATAAGACAATCATGTTGCGGCCGGTTCAACCGGCCCGCGCCGGCTGGGAGGCCGCCTTTGCAGCGGCAATAGTGGGAGGCGACGAGCCGGAAGGCGACCTGTTTGAAGGCATGCAAAACCAGTTCGACCAAGCCGAATGGTAACCCCTGCGCATCCGCGCCGATTCGAGGTATGGCTGGTGAGCCTGGACCCCACGGTGGGCAGCGAAATTGCCAAAACCCGTCCGTGCGTGGTAGTATCTCCCGATGCGGCGAATAAATTCCTGCACACCGTGCTGGTGGCACCGCTCACGCATACCCAAAAACGTTACCCTACCCGCGTTGATTGCCAGTTCCAGCAGCAACCCGGGCAGGTTGCCCTCGACCAGATGCGTGCCGTCGATACGGTGCGGCTGGTGAAGCGGCTAGGGGCGCTGGACGAAGCTACCGGTCGCGCCGTGTGCACCGTGCTGGGCGAAATGTTTGCGTGGTAATACGCTTTTAAAGATGAAAAAATCGGATTGATACTGCTGGCCTGTCTAATGCTGGTCTTGCAAGCCATCGCACAAGCGCCGGAAAAGGCTGTGGCCGATGACTTAGCCGTAACGGCTGAGATAATAGGCCACAGTTATAAGCCTGTCAAAAGCTCTGGAATTAAGCCCCAACTTATCCTGTATGTGCGGCTAAATGTTCGCAACCAGACCAGTAGCCCCCGAGAAATTACTTTTTATTCGTGTGGCTGGGATGCATCCTGGATTCAGAAAGGAGCAGCTGGTTTCGATGCTTGGGGCTGTAACAAAAATTACTTGGGTACGCTGCCCATTCCTGCTGGTCAGTCAATTGTTTTCTACGGGCCAGTCCGGGTGCGTAGGGACGGCGACGAGCCGACACGCTTTGCGCTGGGCTTTGTCGATTTCACAGAAACGGATTTTGGGTCTAAGATTTTTCATAAGAAGTTCAAAAAGAAAAGATGGGACAAGCTTTTAAAAACCAAAGCAGTGTATTGGAGCAATGAACTAGACGGCGGTATTGACCCAGCCACCACACCGGAAATAACGGGCAGCGCCCGATACCCTGATTATTCTCTGCCGGAAACTGGGAAGTAGGCTTTGCTACTTCCGTCGCCCTCCGCCCCGGCCGTACCTTCGTACTCGCAGCAACTGCCTACGGCCGAAACCTTCCGGCCCCTCCTCGCTGTTAGTTCGTTTATGCCCAAAAAAGACGCTTTGCAAGTTTCGGCCCCCGCCGACAATGCCATTGACAACCTCGACCCGCGCGAATTCATCCTCATCAAAAACGCCCGGGTTCACAACCTCAAAAACCTCAGCGTAGCCCTGCCGCGCAACCAGTTCATCGTCGTGACGGGCCTCTCGGGCTCGGGCAAATCCAGCCTCGCCTTCGATACGCTGTATGCTGAAGGCCAGCGCATGTACGTGGAAAGCCTGAGCAGCTACGCCCGCCAGTTTCTGGGCCGCATGGACAAGCCCGACGTGGACTACATCCGCGGCATTTCGCCGGCCATTGCCATCGAGCAGAAGGTCAGCATCAAGAACAACCGCTCGACGGTGGGCACCAGCACCGAGATTTACGACTACCTCAAGCTGCTGTTTGCGCGGGTGGGCAAAACGTATTCGCCCGTTAGTGGCGAGCAGGTGCGCAAAGACAACGTGGCCGACGTGGTGGATTTCCTGGCCGCGCAGCCCGAGGGTACCCGCGCCATGATTCTGGCCCCGCTGCACCGCCCCGACCCCACGCGCCCCATGAGCAAAGAGCTGGATTTATTGCTCCAGAAAGGCTACAGCCGCGTGGTGGTCGATGGTGAAACCTCGCAAATCGAGGACCTGATAGGGGAGGGGCAGCCCGAGGTGAAGGGCGAAGTATTCATCATGATTGACCGCGCCGTGCTGCGGCCCGACGACGAGGACCTGCTCTTCCGCCTGTCCGATTCGGTGCAAACTGCCTTTTTCGAAGGCCACGGAAGCTTAGTTGTCCGGTGTCAGTTGCCCGTTGTCAGTGAAGAAGGTCAAAGCCTGACAACTGACAACCAACAACTAACAACTAATAGGACCTTTTCCGACAAATTCGAGCTTGACGGCATCACCTTCGAGGAGCCCAGCGTTAACTTCTTCTCCTTCAACAACCCCTACGGCGCCTGCCAGACCTGCGAGGGCTTCGGCTCGGTGCTGGGCATCGACGAGGATTTGGTGATTCCGGACAAGAGCCTGACCGTGTACGAGGGCGCGATTGCGCCCTGGCGCACCGAGAAGCAGGGCGAGTGGCTGAAGCCGCTGCTGAAAAACGGCATCCGCTTCGATTTCCCCATTCACCGGCCCTACAACGAGCTGAGCGAGGCCGAGCAGCGCCTGCTCTGGACCGGCAACAAGCACTTCCAGGGCCTCGATTCCTACTTCAAGTGGGTGAGCGAGCAAACCCACAAAATCCAGTACCGCGTGCTGCAAAGCCGCTACCGGGGCCGCACCACCTGCCCCGACTGCCGCGGCACCCGCCTGCGCAAAGACGCGCAATACGTCCGCATCGACGGCCGCAGCATTGCCGACATCGTGCTGCTGCCCATCTCGGAGGCCCTGAAATTCTTCGAGAACATGAGTTTGAGCGAGCACGACGCCAAAGTGGCCGAGCGCCTCGTGACCGAAATCACCAACCGCCTCGGCTACCTCAACCGCGTGGGCCTGGGCTACCTGACCCTGAACCGCCTGAGCAACACGCTGAGCGGCGGCGAAAGCCAGCGCATCTCGCTGGCCACCTCACTGGGCTCGGCGCTGGTGGGCTCGATGTACGTACTCGATGAACCTTCAATCGGCCTGCACCCGAAGGATGCCGAGCAGCTCATTGGCGTGCTGCGCTCCCTGCAGCAGCTCGGCAACACCGTGGTGGTGGTGGAGCACGAAGAGAAGATGATGGAGGCCGCCGACCAGATTATCGACATCGGCCCCGAAGCCGGCAGCGGCGGCGGCAACCTGATGTTTCAGGGCACCATGGACGCGCTGCTGCAGGACACGACCACCTACACCGGCCAGTACCTGAGCGGCCGCATGGAAGTGCCCGTGCCCAAAGTGCGCCGCCCCTGGCGCAACGCCCTGGAGCTGACCGGAGCGCGCGAAAACAACCTCAAAAACGTGAGTGTGAAGCTGCCGCTGGGCGTGATGACCGTGGTAACCGGCGTGTCGGGCTCGGGCAAGTCCACGCTTATCAAGCGAATTCTGGCGCCGGCCCTGATGAAGATGCTGGGTGGTGGCGCAGGCGAAAGCACTGGCAAGTTCGACCGCCTGACGGGCGTGAACGGGCAGGTGACGCACGTCGAGTTTGTCGACCAGAACCCCATCGGCAAGTCGTCGCGCTCCAACCCGGTGACTTACGTGAAGGCCTACGACCAGATTCGGACGCTGTTTTCGGAGCAGCCGCTGGCCAAGGCGCGCGGCCTCAAACCCTCTCACTTCAGCTTCAACGTGGACGGCGGGCGCTGCGAGGTGTGTCAGGGCGAGGGCCAGGTAAAAATCGAGATGCAGTTCATGGCCGACATTTATTTGACCTGCGAAGGCTGCGGCGGCCACAAATTCAAGCAGGACATTCTGGAAATTAAATACCAGGACAAGAGCATTGACGAAGTGCTGGAAATGACGGTGACGGATGCCGTACAGTTCTTCAAAGCCCAGCCCAAAGTGGCCGAGCGCCTCAAGCCGCTGGAGGACGTGGGCCTGGGCTACATCCGCCTCGGGCAGTCGGCCAACACGCTGAGTGGGGGCGAAGCCCAGCGCGTGAAATTGGCTTCGTTTCTCACTAAAGGTGCTACGCTTCAGCAGGATAAGATTCTGTTCATCTTCGATGAACCCAGCACCGGCCTGCACTTCCACGACATTGCCAAGCTACTGGGCGCGCTTAATGCCCTCATCGAGCAAGGCAACTCGGTACTCATTATCGAGCACAATGTCGACATCATCAAGTGCGCCGACTGGCTTATCGACCTCGGCCCCGAAGGGGGGCTGAATGGCGGGCACCTGCTGTTTGAAGGTACCCCGGAGGACATGGTGAAACTGAAAGATACCAACCACACGGCGCGCTTTCTAGCCGAAAAAGTAGGATAGGTTTGGAAATGATGTGCGGATGAAGTTCGTAATTGCGAAAATTTTGGAGCGTCAGAGAAGCCTGATTAATCCAAATTGCGTCCTACTTACGTACACCTATCCCCCTGTCTTTTCATCTCTGCGTCATGGTTCCTACTGCAGTTCCCGATAAAGTGCATCATCATAGCAGGTTATCAGGTCTTGATTGGGGGTGGCGTTGGGTGGCGGCCTTGGCAGTGGGGGCAAGCATTTTCCTGAACTACTACGCCAATACGCACCCGTTTCATGGGCAAACCATGGGGCAGGTTTCGGCTAAATACCCCACGCTGCTCACGCCTGCCGGGTATGCTTTTGGTATTTGGGGCATTATTTTTCTGACGCTGGCCATGTACGCGTTTTGGCAACTGCTGCCCGCGCAGCAGGAGCAGACGGTGGCCGATGCGGTAGCCAAGCCCCTGACCCTCGCCAGCATTGCAACCGGTGCTTGGGTTGTCCTCTTTGCTTACGAACTGATACTGCCCAGCTTGGGCGTTATGCTGCTTATCCTCGGTTGCCTCATTGCGGCTTATGGCCGGGTGCGGCGGCGCATATTTGCCGAAGCCGCTCCGGCGCTGGTGGGGGTGCCTTTCTCATTGTATCTGGGCTGGATTTCGGTGGCAGCAGTTATCAACATCACCATTGCCCTTCGGCAGCTGGGGTGGGTGCCTGCCGAAGGCGCTTCCGTTACCCTGACGCTGGTATTAATTCTGGCAGTGGTAGCGTTGGCCCTGATAATGAGCCGGGTATTTCGGGATATGGTGTTTCCGCTGGCGGTGGCCTGGGCCTTGGTTGCCGTGTGGGTGGCGCGCCTGAGCACCGTGCCCGAACTGGGCTGGGCCGCGCTGGCCGGCGCCACGGCGGCGGCCATTGGCGGGGTCATGCTTTCGCGGCTGGGCGGCCGCAAAACCCCTTGGCAGCTGCGCGACGAAGCGGCGGCGGCGATTGAAGCCGAAATCGCGGCCCGCAAAGCGGCCCGTGGCGAATAAGTCGGGGTTCGGGAGCCGAGCATTCTTTTGGGGCTTAGCTTTGTGCGCAGTACCTCACCTTACTCGCTTCGCTTGATTATGCGCCAAAACCTCGTCGCCGGCAACTGGAAAATGAACCTGACTTATCCCGAAGGCGTGGCCTTGGTAAGTGAAATCACCCGCTTGGCGGCTGAAGCGGCGGCCGGTGCCAATGCGCCGGAAATCGTTATTTGCCCCCCGTTTCCGCTTCTGCATGGGGTAGGTGAGCAATTACCCAAGGCATCGAAGTTTCATCTGGGTGCCCAAAACTGCCACCAGAAGGAGAGCGGCGCGTTCACCGGCGAGGTATCGGCCAAGGTACTGGCTTCGGTGGGTTGCGAATACGTCATTCTGGGCCACTCGGAGCGCCGCCAATACTTCGGCGAAACCGATGAGCTGCTGAGCCAGAAGCTGAAAGCCGCCCTCGCCGCCGGCCTCAAACCCATCTTCTGCGTGGGCGAGTCGCTCGACACCCGCGAGGCGGACGAAACGTTTGATTTCATTGGGCAGCAGTTGGCTTCGGGCCTGTTTCATCTTAGCAACGAGGAGTTTGCCCAGGTCGTGATTGCCTACGAGCCTATTTGGGCTATTGGTACTGGCCGCACGGCTACCAGCGCCCAGGCGCAGGAAGTGCACGCCTTCATCCGCGAGCAGATTGCCCGCGCTTACGACGCGCAGGCGGCCCTCGATACCACCATTTTGTACGGCGGCTCGGCCAATGCCCAGAATGCGCGGGAGCTTTTCTCGCAGCCCGACGTTGACGGGGGACTCATTGGCGGGGCTTCGCTGAAAGCCGTCGATTTCACGGCCATTATTCAGTCGTTCTAAGCGCGGTCTGGCACCGTTGTTGGATGCCGGCTGGCCGCATTAGCCTGACGTCATTCTGCGCTTTTCACCCGTTGCTTCAGCTATGTTCTTCTCGTTTTTGCTCAGTGGATTATTGGCGTTTGCGCCGGCAGCGCGGCCCTTGGTACCAACGTCGGTAGCCACGCTGGCGCGCGCCACGGGGCCGTTGGAGCCGTGCAAAATATTCGGCTCGGTGTACCTCGAAACCGACGTCAGCCGGCGCAGCTACTGCTTTGGCACAGTATACATAGAGCCGGAGGAAGCCTTTGCCGACGTGCTGATTTTCAAGGAGAACAATAAGCTGTTTGCGGATAAAGCCGGACTGTGGGCCGATGCGCCCGCCCGTGACTTTGCCGACTACGTGCTGCTGGTTGTAAAAGACCGCAGCCGCGCCGACTTCAGCATTCACTACACTACCGTGCGCTCGTTTGCGGGCTGCAAAACCAATTAGGTGAATTAGGAATTCAAAATTACGGGTTATGAATTGATACAATTTTTGTTTCACTGCATTCTTATCAGTTCATAGCCAGCGGTTTCAATTCATGATTCATCATTTTTAATTCCTAATTACACGAAGTGGATTTTATTGAACTAACCGTGGAAGCCCCCCGGGAACTGGCCGATATTCTGGTGGCCGAACTGGCCGAAGTGGGTTTCGACACCTTCGAAGACAACGACGCGGGCTTCTGTGCCTACACCACCGAGGAGGCGTTCAACCCCGATGCGGTGACCGAAATCATGAGCCGCTACGAGGCCATTGGCGAGCTCAATCATTCGCACCGCGTCATAACCCGCCAAAACTGGAACGCAGAGTGGGAGAAAAACTTTCAGCCGCTCGTCATTGCTGAGCGGGTTTCGGTGCGGGCGCCGTTTCACCCGGAGCCGGCGGGGGTCGACTACGACATCGTCATCATGCCGCGGATGTCCTTTGGCACGGGCCACCACGAAACGACGGCCTTGATGATTGAAAATCAATTGGACGTAGACCACAAAGGGCTGCGCGTGCTGGATATGGGCACCGGTACCGGCATTCTGGCCATTATGGCCGAGATGCTGGGCGCCCGCCAGGTGCTGGCCGTCGACACCGAACCCTGGACCGTGGAAAATGCCCGCGACAACGCCGCCGAAAACCAGTGCCGCACCATTGAGTGCCGTTTGGGCGGGGTCGAAACCCTGGCCCATGAAGAACCCTTCGACCTGATTCTGGCCAACATCAACCGCAACGTGCTGCTGGAAGACATGCACGAGTACGCCCGCCTGCTGCCCAGCGGCCGGCCCATTTTGTTCAGCGGTTTTTACGAGGAAGACCTCGCCAAAATCACGGCCGAGGCGAGCAAGCACGGCCTCCGCTACCAGCGCCACCGCACCTTGCGCAGCTGGGTGTCGGCCATCTTCGATAAGGAGTAGGTGAATTGCCAATGATGGCATCGTTCCCGGCAACGATTGCGCGAATAAAGTAGGAGTTCGCAGCTCATTGGGGCAAATAGAGGCGTAATATTAGATTAGAATGGCTGGGTAGCAGCAGCTGAATAAGCCGGCTTATCCGCAGTTGTTCCCTATTGCATTCCCAACTATTCGCCCTTATGACGTCATTTTCCTCCCGGGTTATTTCATGGTTTACGTTTCCCCACCGCGCCGCCCGTGCGGGCGCTGGCTTGTTGGTTGCGGCGGCTGGTTTGCTGGCGGCAGCCCCTGCGCACGCGCAGCTACTGGCTTTTCCGGGGGTAGAGGGCGCCGGGCGCTTCGTGAGCGGCGGCCGGGGCCGGGCCGCAACGCCCACCACGGTGTATGAAGTAACGAGCTTGTCGGACGCCAACACGGTGGGGACGCTGCGCTACGCGTGCAGCCAGTCGGCTACGGTCGCGCCTTACCGCACCATTGTGTTCCGGGTGTGCGGCACCATCCGTTTGGCCACGCGGCTAAGTATTCCGCGCAATACCACCATTGCGGGCCAGACAGCTCCAGGGGACGGCATTTGCATTGCTGACCGGCAGGTGCAGGTAAGCGGTGACAACGTCATTATTCGGTTTGTGCGCTTCCGCCTCGGCGACTACTACCCCCAAACCAGCGGCGGTGGCATGGTGGACGGCAATGGCGGCGAAGATGCGCTGGACGGCACCGACCACAAAAACATTGTCATCGACCACTGCACCATGAGCTGGAGCGAGGACGAGGCCTTCACCTTCTACGGGGCCGCCTGCGACTCGATGACCCTGCAGTGGAACCTCATTTCGGAGCCGCTGAACTACTCCTACCACTTCGAGGCCGGCGACACCGACTACGAGCGCCACGGCTACGGCGGCATCTGGGGCGGCAAGCGGGCTTCGTTTCACCACAACCTGTTTGCCCACTGCAACAACCGCACCCCGCGCTGGAACGGCACGCGCTACGGCGCGGCCATTGGCTCGGAAAACTGCGATTTCCGCAACAACGTCATTTATGACTGGGGCGGCAATAACGCCTACGGCGGCGAGGGCGGCAATTACAACATGGTGAACAACTACTACAAGTACGGTCCGTCCAGCGGCACCAGCACCAGCGGCCGCTCCCGCGTAATGAACCCCTACAAGCAAACCACCGCGCCGGTGTTGCCTTATGCACAGGTGTACCTGGCTGGTAACTACGTAGATGGCAATACGGCCGTAACCAACCGCAACTGGCTGGGCGTGACCATGCAGGGCGGCACCCTGGCCGACACCGTTCAGTCAAAAGTGAGCACCCCGTTCAACATTGCACCCCTCAACACCCAAACGGCCCAGGCGGCTTATGCGTCGGTGCTGCAAAAAGTGGGCTGCGTGCTTCCGGTGCGCGATGCCGTGGATGCGCGCATCATCACGGAAGTGCAAAACCGCACCGGTGGACTGATTGATGTGCAAGGCGGCTACCCAGCCCACGTCACGCCCTACAGCGTGTCGCAGGCGGCTTGGCCGGTGCTCACGTGCGGCCCTGCGCCGGCCGATTCTGACCACGACGGCATGACCGACGCCTACGAGCTGGCCAACGGCCTCAACCCCAACAATGCCACCGACCGCCAGGGCATTGCTGCCAACGGCTACACCAACCTCGAAAACTACCTCAACGGCCTTGTAGCCAGTACCGTGACCGGCACCAAAGCATCGGGTACTGTAACCGAGCCGCTGCACGTATTTCCGAACCCTGCCAGCGAACAGCTGACCGTGGAACACCCCCGGGCCACGGCTTCGGCCCGCCTCACCGTCTACAATTTTGTGGGCCAGCGCGTGGCTTCGTTCGAGCCGGCCATCGGGGGCGTTTCTACGCCGGTTAACGTGAGCGGCTTGGCCAAGGGCAACTACCTGCTGGTGTACACGGATGCCAACGTGAGCCTGACGGCGAAATGCACGCGGGAATAGCGTTACGAGAGAAGTTAAAGAAGCAAAAAGCCCGCCTGAATCATCAGGCGGGCTTTTTGCTTTGGAGCGGTTTCGCACTACTGCTGTTGCTTCTGACTGTACACGGATGCCAAAATTGCCTTAACTTCTTTTACATCACCAGCTTGGGCAGCGGGCGCGACGACTCGCGCACCACCAGCGTGGTGGGCAGTTTCATGGTGCTGGGGCCCGTGCTTTTGTGTTTGCGCTCGATAAGCTCGATGAGACGCTCGGCGGCGAGCTGGCCAATTTCCTGGGCCGGCTGGGTCACGGTGCTCAGGGGCGGGTTCAGCAGGTGGGCCGACTGCGAGTTGGTGAAGCTGAGCAGCGCCACTTGGCCGGGGACATCGACGCCCCGTTTGTGAAGGGCGCCTAAGCAGCCCAGGGCCAGGCGGTCGCTGGCCGTAAAAAAGGCATCGGGTGGAGGCGAAAGGGCCAGCAGCTCATCCACCAGCGGGCCGGCCTCGTCGGGGCCGAAGGTGCCGTAGCGCACCAGGTTTTCATCGAAAGGCACCCCGTATTGCTCCAGAGCCGCGCGGTAGCCGGCCAGGCGCTCCTGCGTGATGCTGAGGTAGGGCGGAATGGTGAGGTGGGCAATGCGCCGCCGGCCGGTTTGGAGCAGGTGAGAAGTGGCCGCGTAGGCCCCGCCAAAATTATCGGCCACCACCTGGGTCACGGGCAACTCGCCGGCCACGCGGTCGAACAGCACCAGGGGCATGCCCTGGTCAATCAGCGCCTTCAGGTGCGAAACATCGGACGTTTCGCTCGAAAGCGAGAGCAGCAGGCCGTCGACGCGGCGCGACACAGCTTGCTGCACGTTGGCTACTTCGCGCTCGTAAGACTCGTGCGTTTGAAAGATAATAACGTGGTAGCCACGGTTGTAGGCAATGGCCTCGATGCCGTTGATGGCCTGCGAAAAGAAGTTGTTCGCAATCTGGGGCACGATGACGGCCAGCGCCTTGCTGCTGCTGCCCTTCAGGCTGAGGGCGATGGGATTGGGACGGTAGTTGAGCCGCTCGGCGTACTCCATCACCAGCCGCTTGGTTTCGGGACTGATTTCGTAGCTGTCGCGCAAGGCCCTGGACACCGTCGAGGTCGACAGGTTGAGGGCGTGCGCAATATCCTTGATGGTGACGGGGTCCAAGCGCGTAGAATAAGTAACGTAGAATAAATAGCCGTCGGCCGGCCCGGTTAAACTACCAGAATTCCGGCCCAAATGGTTCCTGCAAGCAAGCGGCGGCTTCACTACTGTGCTGCTTACTTACAGCAGTGCGCCCCCGCAAAATGGCGGCTTAGCGCAACCGTTTGCAACCTCAGGTACCCTTCATAAGGCCAAAGCTATGACAAGTGCGGCAAAATCCGGTCGGCGGGCCTGGCCGGGATGCAGGAAAATGCCCGCCGCCGCAGGCTTTTTAAACGCTGGAGCCTGCTTTTACGGGGGCAAATAATGCCCCGCCTTCATAGCATCACCATCTTTGCGCCGTAATCTAGCGGTTGGTCCCGATGCCCGGACCAACCGCTTTCGACCCCACGCTAACATGAACGCAGTGCGAACGCAAAAACGAATGCTGGTGGCAGCGCTGGCCACCGGACTGGTGCTAACGGCCTTCCGCCCGCAGCCTTTGGAGGAAGGGTTGATGCAGCGCATCGCCCGCCAACTGGGCGAATTTTACGCCACGGCGCGCCAGGAAAAAGCCTACCTGCACCTCGACCGCCCGGTGTATGGCACCGGCGAAACCATCTGGTTCAGTGCCTACGTGGTGGACGCTTCCCGCCACCAGCTTGACTCGCTCAATACCGTGCTGCACGTCGATTTGGTGGCGCCCGACCACAAGGTGGTGGCCCGCCGCACCCTGGCCCTGCATGGTGGCCGGGCCAGCGGCGACCTCGACATTGCCGATTCGTTGGCGGCCGGTACCTACGTGCTGCGCGCCTACACCAACTGGATGCGCAACACCGGCGACGAGTTTGTGTACAGCCGCCGCCTGAGCATCTGGCCCGCTTCGCCCATCGGGCCGCAGGAGCCGGCCAAGCCGGCCGCGCCTACTTCGGCTTACGGCCGCGCCCAGGCGGCGGCCGCCACCCGGGCCGACGTGCAGTTTATGCCCGAAGGCGGCTACTTGGTAGAAGGGCTGCCGGCCGTGGTTGCCTGCAAAGCCACCGATGCCAGTGGCCGGGGCCTCGATGTGCACGGCCAGATACTGAACGCCCAAAACGCCGTGGTCGTGGCCGATTTCAAGAGCCGGCATGGCGGCATGGGGCGCTTTGCCTTCGTGCCCGGCGGCGGGCAGCGCTACCACGCCCACCTCACCTTGCCCAATGGGGCCGCTTTCGATTATCCGTTGCCCGTGCCCCAGGCCAGCGGCTACACCCTGCACGTGGTAGATGGGGGCGAAAACTTTCTGGTGGAAGCCCGTTACCGGGGCGTGGCCGGGGCGCCCGCGCCCGGACCGGTGCAGCTCATGACCCAGGTGCGCGGCGTAGCCGCCTACCCAGGGCCCCGCACCCTGGCCGGCGAGGCCCCCGCCTTGTGGCGCATGCCCAAGAAAAACTACCCCAACGGCATTGTGCATTTCACTTTGTTCGACGCTGCTGGGGCGCCGCAGTGCGAGCGGCTGGCCTTTGCCCTGAATGGCCCGGCCAACCTGCGCATCAGCCTCACGCCCGACCAGCCCAGCTATGGCCCACATGCCCCGGTACAGCTGGCCGTGCGCGTAACCGATGCTGCCGGCCAGCCGGTGGCCACCAACTTTTCGGTGGGGGTGAGCGATGCCGGCCTCAGTGCCCTCGACCCCACCGCCGAAACCATTGCTTCGAACTTGCTCTTGACCTCGGACCTGGTGGGCTACGTCGAAAATCCCGGCTACTACTTCCGCGACCAGTCGGTGGGCACCGCGCAAGCGCTCGATGACCTGTTGCTGACCCAGGGCTGGCGGCGCTTTGTGTGGAAGGAAGTGCTGGCCGGCCGCCCGCCCGCGCTGCGTTTCCCGCCTGAGCAGGGCATCACGCTGGTGGGGCAGGTGGTGAGCGAGCACGGCAACCGGCCCATTCCCAACAGCCAGCTCACTTTTCTGCAAATGCGCCCCTCCCAAAACGTGGTAATGGGCACCACGGGTCCCGATGGCCGCTTCGGCTTTGCCGGCTTCCCGATACGCGACACGGCCACCATCACGCTGCAGGCACGGCGTTCGCAGGGGGGCTCCAACGTCCTGATTATTCCCGATAGAGGCCCCGCACCCGGCACCCAGCCGCTGCCGGTGCTGCCGCCGCTGTCGGCGGCGCCGGCAGGGGTGGCGGCCTTTGTGCGCCGCAGCCGCCAGGCCCAGGCCGCCGATTTAGACCTGCACCCGGAGAAAGGCATTCGCA
>NZ_JAERQF010000020.1 GCF_016734815.1 Hymenobacter rubidus | reverse complement strand
GGGGAAGGGACCAAGCCAAACCCGGACGCCCCCGAAGGGCGCCCCCGAGGTTTCTCTCCGAGAAGGATACCCTCGCTAATCCACGGAAGCGGTAGAGATGCTTCGACGGCGCTCAGCAGGACGTTCTTTCGTGAATTGACTGTATTGGCGAATCAGGTAATTACCGCTTAATCAGGCAGCCAGCGGCTCGCTTGTCCTCTACGCCGGCGGGGCGGCCGGCCAGCACGTTATCAAGTACTTGCTTGAGGTAGTATTGCTGCACACTGCCGGCCACCTGTGGGTTGTCGTCGATAGCGCCGCGGTAGCGGATGGCGAAACCGCCCGATACCGGCTGCAATACCACGGCTTCGGCGGTTTTGCTTACGCCGAGCAAGTTGGCTACCTGCTGGCTGGCGTCGGTGAGGGTGGGCAGTTCGACTTCGCCGGGGGCGGCGGTGCCGGGAGCGTCGAGGTTAATGGGCACATTGATGAAGAGGAACTGCACGCCCCGGCTGCGGTAGCTGCTGCTGAGCGAGGCCAGCCGCTCCTGGTAGAGGCGCGAGAAGGCACAGGCGGGGTTCAGGAACACCACCACCACGGCCTTGTCGTTGGCGTAGCTTTTCAGGCTCACGTCGGCGTTGGCAGCGGTTTTGAGGGTGAAATCGGGAATGGTGGGCCCGGACTGGGCCCGGGCCACGCCCACGGCCAGCGTCACGGCCAGAAGTGCAACGGCGGCAAGGATGGAAATTCGGCGGAAGGACATGGCGAGGGGTTGATTAATCAAATGTAAGTGCCGACAGCTATGCGGGTGATTCGTGACAATACGTAAGCACGTAGCCCGGCGACGGTTTAGAATAGCAAATGCAGTGCCGCGTCTGCACGCCACCCAGCACCAACGTAGCCGGGATTTCGCCGGATTCCCGCGGCTCAAATTCGCCAAGCAAAAGCTGGGTCTTGAAAATGATGCCGCGCTGGGCCGCCAACTTGTATAATGTCTCTTTGGCGCTCCACAGCAGGCTGTAGTGGGCGCTGGCGTCGGGGGTGTCGGCCTGGCTGGCGGCCTGGGCGGCAGCCCACTCATTAGCGGCCAAAAACTTGCTGGCCAGTCGGTAGGCTTTGTCGCGAATTTCCTCTACGTCTACGCCCACGCGGCTATTTTGTGCCAGAATGGCTGCCACCCAAGTGCCGGAGTGCGACAGCGAAACGGTTAAGTCCGGGCTGGCGCCGGCCAGCAAGGGGCGGCCGGTGGCGTCGTTGTGCACCAGTATTGCAGATGAAGGACTTGGCTGCGTTTCAACTAAAAGACGATGAATCAGCACCCGGCCGCCCAGCCATTGCGCCTGTCGCTTGGCATCGGCCTTGGCAGGCATTAGCTGCTGATAGGCCTTAGGGTGGGGCAGCAACGGCCACAATTCGGCGGGCGTTTCGGTGAGGCGCCAGAGGCCCAGCACGGCGGTAGGGGAGAGGTGCTGCAGGGAGTGGAGGGGCATAATTGGAGCAGTCGTCGCGAGCAAAGAACGTCATGCGGAGCATAGCCGAAGCATCGCTGCCGCTTCGTTGTGAGACCAACTAATTAGTTTCTCCGTGGAGATGCTTCGGCTACGCTCCGCATGACGTTCTTTAATCGTTGCACTCCTTGCCTCCAAAGCCGCGAAGCTACCTTTGCGGCAACTGTATGTCTGAAATCTTCCGCCCGCCCGTTACCCGAATCGCCACCCTGGCCGGCCACCGCGACGCGGTGTACGCCCTCACCGGCGGCACGGGCAGCACCGTTTATTCAGGCAGCGCCGACGGCATGGTGGTGGGCTGGGACACCGCCGAGCCCACCCGCGACGGCGAGCTGCTGGCCCGCGTTCAAAACTCCGTGTACGCCCTGCGCCATCTGCCGGAGCTGAACTTGCTGGTGCTGGGGCACAATTTTCAGGGAATTCAGGCCATTGACTTAGCGCAGCGAAAACTGGCTTTTGCCACGGCTCTGCCGCCGGTGGCCATCTTCGAAATGGTGTTTTCGGCAAGCCGGCAGCGGCTCTACGTGGCCATGGGCGACGGCACCCTGGCCGTACTGGTCCTGCCCGATTTCCGGCTGGAGAAACTCCTGCGCCTCGCCGATAAAAGCCTGCGCTGCCTGGCCCTGCACGAGGACCGCGGCGAGTTGGCCGTGGGCAGCTCCGATACGTTCACGCGCATCCTGGATTTGGACACTTTGGAAACCAGGTTCACGCTGGGAGAAAGCACGAATTCGGTGTTTTCGGTGGTGTATTCGCCCGATGGGGCGCGCCTGCTCACGGCCGGCCGCGATGCGCAGATTCGGACCTGGGACGTGGCGGCCGGTTATGCATTAAGCGGCACCGTGCCGGCCCACATGTACACCATCAACCACTTGGCCTTTAGCCCCAGCGGGCAATATGTGGCCTCCTGTAGCCTCGATAAAAGCATTAAACTGTGGGACGCGGCCACGCTCACGCTTCTGCGCGTGCTGGACAGGGCGCGGTCGGCCGGGCACGGCACGTCGGTGAACCGGCTGGTTTGGCCGGGCACCGAAAACCGGCTAGTTTCGTGTAGCGACGACCGCAGCCTGGCCGTTTGGCAAGTAGAGGTGTAGTTGTCAGTTGTTCGTTGTCAGTTGTTAGGAATGAAATTTTCCTGCTGACGCGAAAAGACTGACAACTGACAACAAACAACCGACAACTAGAAAATGAAAATCACCGCCCTCGATATCCGCCAGAAAACGTTTGAAAAATCCTTTCGTGGGGTTGATAAAGACGAAGTCCAGGCATTTCTCACCACTATTTCGCAGCAGTGGGAACGGATGGGCGACGAAAACCGCGAGCTGCGCCTCAAGCTCGAACATGCCCAGCAGGACGTGCAGAAGATGCGCGAGGTAGAAAGCAGCCTCTACCGCACCCTAAAAACGGCCGAAGACACCGGCAACAACATCACCGAGCAAGCCCAGCGCGACGCCGACCTGCGCATCCGCGAAGCCCAGTTTCAGGCCGAAAGCATTATCAGCGAAGCGCGGCAGCGCGCCCGCGAAGTGGTGGACGGCGCCTACCAACAGGCCGAAAAAATCGTGGCCGACATGCAGCGGGAGGTAACCGGCCTGGGCCAGGAGTGCCAGCGCCTCGAGCAGCAGCTCGACGGCTTGGTGCGCGACCTGCATCACTTGGCTTCCGATGCCCTCGACAAAGTAGAAAAAGCCCGCAACCGGCCCAAGGGCAGTACGGCGGCCATCCTTTCCCGCGCTGCCCGCGTACAGGTAGAGCGGCCGAAAGAACCGGCCGCCGAACCCACCCCCGAGCCCATGCCCGCTATGCAAGTCACGTCCACCTCTGCTGTTTCGTCTGCCGCTGCCGTGGCGGCCGCCACTCTGGTTTCTTTCCATCAATCGGCCCGCGCCCAGTCGGAAATGGAGTTGGAGCGCGCCGCCGAAACCACCAGTTACAACCCCAAGCCGGGCCAGCAGCCCGACCCCGGTGCCCCGGCTCAAAACCCGCACCCCGAGATTGAGCGCCCCGGTGCGCCGGCCGAAAACCCCGGCATCTCGCCCGCGCCGCACATCGACCCGCCCGCGCCTTCGCAGGTGCCTGAGCCCAACCCGCCCTACGTGCAGCCGCCCACGCCCGACATCCAGCCCGTGGCGCCCAGCCATCCCGAGATTAATCAGCCGTCGCCCGTGACGCATCCCGGCCAGCCCGGTATGGCCGCTCAGGCGCCCGAGCCGTCCGTAGCCGTGGCAGAAAAGTCGTTTTTTGACGAAATCTAGACCACGGATTTATCGGATTCGACGGATTAGTCGGATTTTGTAGTCGAGTTCAACTGGAAAGCCCGTCTGAGAAGACGGGCTTTCTTTTTTGTGGTTGACCTTTGCGTTGCGCGGCGACCAGTGCTGCTGTTGCTCCGGGCTGCCCTTTAGTGTGCTGGAACGTCCTGCAGAGCGCAGCGCAGCATCTCGCTTGCTGTAACTAATCCTTTACGTGGCGATTGGTTTGCTGCCCCAAGCGAGATGCTGCGCTGCGCTCTGCGTGACGGCCACATTTGCTTGCTATTCTTCAACTTACACTTCACCATTCACCACCTCACCTCATGGGCCAAATCGCACTCGAAGGCATGGAGTTTTTCGCCTTCCACGGCTACTATGACGAAGAGCAGAAAATCGGCAACAAATACGGCGTCGACCTCTACATCGGCACCAACCTGCTGGCCGCCGGCGCTTCCGATAAGCTCCAGCAAACGGTGAATTACGAGGTGCTATACCGCCTCGTGGCCGAAGAAATGCGAGCCCCCGCACGACTGCTGGAACACGTAGCTCACCGCGTGCTCGACCGCATCATGGCCGAACTGCCGCACGTGCGAAAGGTGAAAATCAACGTGAGTAAGTTCAACCCGCCGCTGGGCGGCATCTGCCACCGCGCCCGCGTGACGCTGGTAAAGCGCCGGAAGCAGCCTAAGTAAAATCCCAACAAGACCAAGACGCCCATTTGCGCCTTTGCTGAAGGATGGCAGGTAAAATCTTAGCGGGCTCAGCGCTTCAAAAGGCCCGTCCCGCCAAGGGAGCGTGTAGAAATATTCGCCTTTCTTAATAAAATTATCTGGCTTTTAATCAGCGGATTAAAATACCGTGGGCGTGAATTACGAAATAATTCGTAGGCGAATCTTGCAACTACGAATATGTTCGTACCATCTTTGCTTCATCCTACGAAATAATTCGTAGTAACCTCACGTTTCCACGGCATGAGCAAAGCACCGCTCCCCAAACCTACGGATTCCGAACTGGAAATCCTGCACGTGCTCTGGCAGCACGGGCCTGCCACCGTGCGGGCCATCAACGACCACCTGAGCCAGCGCCGCCAGGCAGAGGTGGGCTACACCACCACACTCAAGATTTTGCAGCTGATGCTGGAGAAGGGCCTGGTGCGGCGCGACGATGCCGACCGCAGCCACGTGTACCGCGCCGCCGTGCGCGAGCAGGAAACCCAGGGCCTGCTCCTCGACAAGTTCGTGGACGCCACGTTCGGCGGTTCGGCCCTGAAGCTGGTGATGCAGGCCCTAGGCAGCCGCCAGACCTCGGCCGACGAGCTGGCCCAAATCCGGCGCCTGCTGAATGACATTGAAATCCAGAATTCCACCCCTAACGCCGAAGACGATGACCGCGCTTGAGAATTTCGTTTCGCCCGCCCTGACGCGGGCCTTGGGTTGGACGCTGTTGCACTCACTGTGGCAGGGCGCCCTGGTGGCCGCTGTGTTGGCAGGCGCCTTGCTGCTGCTGCGCCGCCAGCGGGCCGAGGTGCGCTACGTGGCTTCGGCCGGGGCGTTGGGCATGGTGGTGGCGCTGGCCGGCATCACGTTTGGGCTGTATTTCAATTCGACCGCTGGTGCTGGCAAAGCGCCATTGCTGAGCCCCGGTGCGGTTAAAATGGAGCAGGCACCGTTGCTAAAGCAAGCGGAAGCGCCGACGGCTCACGCTTCAGTTGTTGCGAAAGCGGCATTGGCTGTGACGGTGCCTCCGATTTTGACGCAAAAAAACGGTGCCACTGCGGCGCAATACCGGCCTGCTCCGGCGGCGCAAGCCGCTACGCCGAACTGGCTGGCCGTTGGCCTGCGGTATTTCGATAACCACCTGCCGCTGCTGGTAGTGGCGTGGCTGCTGGGCTTGCTGGCCATGAGCCTGCGCATGCTAGGCGGCCTGCTGTATGTGCAGCGGCTGCGGCGCTACCGCGTGCGGCCCCTGCCGGCTGCGTGGCAGAAGCGGCTGGCGGTGCTGGCGGCCCGCAGCGGCGTGCGCCGGCCGGTGGCGCTGCTGGAGTCGGCGCTGGTGCAGGTGCCGCTGGTGGTGGGCCACTGGCGCCCCGTGATTCTGCTGCCGCTGGGCACGGTGGCGGGCCTGTCGCCGGCATACCTGGAAGCCATTCTGGCCCATGAGCTGGCCCACGTGCTGCGCCGCGACTACCTCGTGAACCTGCTGCAAACCGTGGCCGAAGTGCTGTTTTTCTATCATCCGGCCGTGTGGTTTATGGCCAACTGCGTGCGTACTGAGCGCGAAAACTGCTGCGACGACACCGCCACGGCCCTCGTGGGCGGCGACCCGCTCCGGCTGGCCCGCGCCCTCACCGCCCTGGCCGAGTGGAGCCACAGCGCCGTAGTGCCCACCACGCCCCACCTGGCGCTGGCTGCCATGAGTGGGCGCGGTGCCCTGCTAAACCGCGTCCGCCGCCTGGTAACGCGCCGCCCCGCCGCCCCCACGCTGGCCGAGGGCATCATGGCCGGGGCGCTGGTGCTGGGCGGGCTGGGCCTGCTGGGCGGCAGCGTGGCCCTGGCGGGGCCGTTGGCGCAGCCTACCAATCCGAGCAAGCCTGCAGGTGCTGCTGGGCAAGCCCTGTCAGCCGTTCAGGACACGACCAAAAAAGCCCGTGCCGCCGTTGCGGCGACGGACTCCAGCATGAGTGGCGCGACGCTGCTGCCGGACGGCCGGGCGCGGGCCACGGTCAATGGAGTCAAGGTCGAATTTGACACGCTGATGAACCCGGACATGATGGGCCGCATTCGGCAGCATACCAACCCGATGGTTGCTGAGGAGGACGCTAGCCCGGATGATACGGTGCCCAATCAGGACCGGCCCCGTCCGAAGCGGCGGGAGCGCCGCGTCATCGTCAATGGCCGCGACATGGGCACGCAGCCCTTCCCTGGCCAGCCCGGCACGGTGGTGATTACGAAGGATAAAAAAGGCCGCTTGACCGACTTGGTGGTGAACGGCCAGCACGTGGACGCGGCCACCGAAACCGGCAAAGGCAAGCTCAAAATCAAGGATAAATCGGGCCGCGACGGCCGTGACCAGCAAGTCCGGATTATCGAAGTAATGCCGCCGAATGCGCCCGAGGCGCGCGCTTTCGTATTCCGCCAGGATGGTGGCGACCAAGTGTGGCTGAAGCGCGATGCCGAGCGGAATTTTACCTACAACGTGCCGGCGCTGACGCAGCGGCAGCTAGAGAAAGTGTATGCGGAGAAAGCGTTTTCCGAGCGTTTCAGCAAGAATTTCAACAAGAGTTTCAACGGAAATTTCGACCAGAATTTCAACCGCGATTTGCAGGTGCTGACCTTCGGCAAAGGTCCCGATTTGGACGCCCTGCGCGCCGCCGAGCGCGCCCTGCGCGAAGCCAGCAGCGTGAAAAACCTGAGCACCGAGCAACGCAAGCGCATCAGCAAAGAGCTGGAGGACGTGCGAACCCGCCTCCACAAGTCCGAAAGCCAGGCCCAGACCTCGCACAAGCTGCTGCTGAGCAGCGGCCTGGACGACGAGATGCGCGACCGCCAGCAGGAATTGCAGGACCGGCAGCGCGAGCTTCAGGAGCGCCGCGAGGAGCTGCGGGAGCGCATTCGCGAATCGCAGCAGCAACTGCAGGATTTGGAAATGGAGCGCGCCGACCGCGACCGGGAACGGGCCGACCGCAAGCGCGAGCAGGCCGACCGCGAGCGGGAACGGGCCGATAGCCGCCGTGAGCAGGACGGCGCACTGGTGAGCCAGCTGCTGAAAGACGGCCTGATTAAGGACAAGGACAACTTTCAGCTGAAGCTTACGGCCCGCAGCCTGACGGTGAACGGCAAGGAGCAGCCGGAAAAAGTGTTCCAGCAGTACCGGAAGCTGTACGAAAGCACCCACCCCGGCCGCAAAATGGGCCCCACCGGCTCGATGGTGATAACCCGCAACGGCGACAGCGGCAACAGCAATTTTGACCAGTCGGAAGGGCCCCGGCCGCCGCGGGCCCCGCGTCCGCCCAGAGCGCCCATGGCTGCGCCCCCCTTGCCGCCAATGGCTCCCATGGCCCCCATGGCGCCGCCCGCCCCGCCGCGCATCGACACCGAAGTCCTGCGCAACGAGCTTCGCAAAGACGGCCTGATTGGCGCCGATGACAAGGGCTTTCAGCTGCAGCTCAGCAACTCGGGGCTGGTGGTGAACGGTAAAAAGCAGTCGGACGAGCTGACGGCCAAATACCGCAAGCTCACCGGCCACGAGGACGACAAAAAATTCAACATCAGCATCTCGACCCAGGAGTAAGCGAGGCTGCACCCGCAGGCAAAAGCCGGCTCTCGGGAGGGGAGGGCCGGCTTTTTTGTGCCCGGAATATTTTTCGAAATGCGGTAACGAAACGGACTTTGGGCAGTATCCACAGCCGGAATTGCCCCCGACGCCGGACGGCCGGCATCTTTATTATTCGGTGAAATCACGCTGCCTCACGCAACGCTTAGGCCGTTACCGGCATCTCTTGGCCCTTTTGCAAGCTATTTCTTTTCGAGTGAACCTTATGCTTCGTTTTCTGCTCATTTGCTGGCTGGGGCTTCTTGCTGGTGTGGCGTGGGCGCAAAGCCCGGCCCCAACCGATGCCGCCAGGCCCGCCCCCAAACGCCAGCTCCAGGCCCTGCGCATCAGCGCCGCGCCCAAGCTCGACGGCGTGCTGGACGAAGCCGTGTGGCAGACCGCGCCCATCGCCACCAATTTCTACGAGCGGGAGCCCACGCCGGGCCGCATCGAAAAACACCCCACCGAAGTGCGCGTGCTCTACGACGACAACGCCATTTACGTGGGCGCCATCATGCACGACGTGGCCCAGGATTCCATTTTGCGGGAGCTGAGTGCGCGGGACAACATTGGCAATTCGGACTGGTTCGGGGTGTTTCTTGATACCTACAACGACCACCTCAACGGCTACGAATTCATCCTCACCTCGGGCGGCGTGCAGTGGGACGCCCGCCAGTCGCCGGCCAACGGCGAGGACAGCAACTGGAACGCCGTGTGGGACTCGCGCACCGCCCTGCGCGGCACCGACTGGGTGGCCGAAATACGCATTCCGTACTCGGCCATTCGGTTCAGCAACGCCCCGGAGCAGGTGTGGGGACTAAACTTTTGCCGCCAGCGGCGCAGCTCGCGCCAGAAGTTTTTCTGGAATGAGGTAAAGCCCCAGGTTTCGGGCTTCGTGAACCAGTGGGGCGAACTCACGGGCCTGCGCAACCTCAAGCCGCCGCTGCGCCTCTCGCTCACGCCCTACGTGTCGAGCTACGTGAACCACTACCCCTACAACGTGCCGGGCCGCCAAAACGTGAGCACCAGCTTCAACGGCGGGGCCGACGTGAAGTGGGGCATCAACGAAAGCTTTACGCTGGATGCCACGCTGGTGCCGGATTTTGGGCAGGTGCAGAGCGACAACCAGGTGCTCAACCTCTCGCCCTTTGAAGTGCAGTACAACGAAAACCGGGGCTTTTTCACCGAAGGCACCGAGCTGTTCAACAAGGGTGGCTTGTTCTATTCGCGCCGCGTGGGGGCCCAGCCGCTGGGCTTTGGGAGCGTGAGGGGGCAGCTGCGCCCCGGTGGGCGCCAGGCCGATGGCCAACGAAAAGCGGGCGAGTTTGTGGCAGAAAATCCCGGCATCACGCGGCTGCTGAACGCCACCAAAGTATCGGGGCGCACCAGCAAGGGGCTGGGCGTGGGCGTGTTCAATGCCATCAGCAACGACGTGTACGCCACCGTGCAGGACAGCACCACCGGGGCCCGCCGCGCGGTGCTGACGCAGCCGCTGAGCAACTACAACATTGTGGTGCTCGACCAGAGCCTGAAGAATAATTCCTATGTGTCGCTCATCAACACCAACGTGACGCGGGCCGGCAGCACCTACGACGCCAACGTGACCGGCGGCCTCTTCCGCTTCGCCAACAAGGCCAACTCCTACGCCATCAACGGCCGGCTGATGTACTCCAACCGCCGCGGCAAGTCCTTTGGGTCGGAAGAAAACGTCTCGGACCAGGACGGCTACAAGTACTACCTGGCCTTCAACAAAATATCGGGCAACTTCACCTGGGGCCTCGACCACGGCATCGAGTCGCACAGCTACAATCCCAACGACCTGGGCCTGCTTTTCGCCAACAACAACATCTCGCAGTCGCTCTACGCCAACTACAACATCTACAAGCCTTTCTGGAAGGTCAACAAGCTCAGCACCTACGCCAGCCTCTCGTACTCGCTGCTGGAGCAGCCGCGCCTCTACCAGGACCTGGGCTTCTACACGGGTGGCAACACCACCTTCACCAAGCACTTCCTCACCGTCGGGTTCGACTACTCGCTCATTCCCGTCACCCGCGACTACTTCGACCCGCGCCGGGCGCCCCTCGGCAAGTACTACGTGCGCAAGCCGGCCAATACCGGCCTGAATGGCTTCATTTCGTCCGACTACCGCAAGAAATTCGCCTACGATATCAACGGCGGCGTCCGGCTATTCGCAGCCGACGGCGACCGCACCGGCCGCACCTCCGCCGCGCTCACGCTGAGCCCGCGCTACCGCGTCAGCAACCAGCTCAGCTTTGTGTATGCGCTGAGCGTGGAGCGCAACCAGAACCAGATTGGCTACGCCGGCGGCCTCGACGGCAGCCTGCCTTACGATGACGGCTTCCTCACCCGCTTCGGGGGCAACGACGGCGACGTGCTGCTCGGCCGCCGCAACGTGACCACCGTCACCAACACGGCCACCGCCACTTACACCTTCACCAACCGCATGTCGTTCAACATTCGCCTGCGGCACTACGTGAGCAACGTGCACTACCGCGACTTCTCGCGCCTGCACCCCGACGGCGTGGAAACGCCCGAAGCTACCTACCAGCGCAACCGCGACAATACCTTCAACGCCTTCAACATCGACGCCGTGTATTCATGGTGGTTTGCGCCCGGCTCGCAGGTCAGCATTGTCTGGAAAAACGCCAACAACCCCAGCCTCAACTACTATCAGGCCAACGCGGCCACGCCCCTTTACTTCGATAACCTGAGCAACACCATCAACACGCCGCACAATAACAACGTGTCCATCAAGGTGCTGTATTATCTGGATTATCTGTCGTTGCGGCCCCGGCGGGGGTAAGTATTCGGGTTACTGTGAATACCCACTGCTTGTAGGAATAGTGCTATTTTACGATTTTTCCGTATTTATAGGTAAAATTTTTGTCTTTCCCCTTTTCGTCATCAATTACTTCAAATGTTTTTACATCTGCACCACTTAAGACACGACCCTTAAAAAATATTTTATTGCTTGTTTGTCCCCAATTATTATCTAATATTTTAAATTCATTTATATCATTGATTTCAGAAATATTGTGTCCATATATTATGTGTTTGTCATCATATGCCCAAGGATATGTGTCCAGAAGCTTTAGAAATCTGGGGTTTGCTCCCTTTACTCTGCAATCATTTAAATCATTATAAGAACCAAAAAAATAAACTGATTTATCATCTATGTAATAATAACTACCAACATACTGAATTGTATTCGGATTAAGTCCCCTAATCTTTGTTGTTTCTATAAATACATTGTATTTGTCTTTTCCAATAATTAAATTATCGTTCGTTGTAATGGTCTGAAATGTTTTGCAATCCGCATCAATAACAAGTCTTTTGTAATTGCCACTGCCTTCATTCCATCCTTGAAGATAGACTTTGTTATTTGTTTTCACATATTTCTGTTTACACCCTATAAGAATTAACGGAATTAAAAATAATTTCAAAATCCACATCATGTTTTCTTGTGATTTATGACTTGGTTTTCTAAAGATAAATTCTTTTGTAGTAATAACATTTGGTTATCCAACTTTTAAAGCCTTGGGCTAGCAAAAAGGCGCAGGGTATAGCCCCGCGCCCTCATTAAATCCTGCAAAGACTAACTGCCGCCCCTATCTACTACTTCGCCGTTGTCTGCTGGGCGGCCAACTGCACCGCCGTGTACAGATTCACGATGCCGCCGGTGCGCGAGAGCGTGGCAAAATCCACCATTTCCTTGGTGCCGGGCTTGTAGACCTGCGTGTGGTAAGGCACAGCCGACTGCATGATAATCTGCTTGAGCTGGGTGGCCGTGAGCTGCGGGAAGTACGACTTGAGCACCGCCGCTACGCCCGCCACCACCGGTGTGGCCATGCTTGTGCCGCTGAGCGAGGCGTAGGTGTTGCGCGGCGTCGAGGAATAAATGGCCACGCCGGGCGCAAACACGTCCACCGTCTGCTTGCCGTAGTTGGAGAAGCTGGCGGCCAGGGCCGGGGTGTTGAGGCGGCTGCTGGCGCCCACCGTAATCAGGTTCGGGATTTCGTGCGCGTTGAGGTAGCGGGTGGAAGGGTAGTGCGTGATGTCGTCGGTGTTGTCGCCGCTGTTGCCGGCGGCGTGCACCAGCAGCACGTTTTTACTGGCCGCGTACTGCATGGCCGCGTCCACGGCTTCCTTTTCCGGCGAAAAGTCCTTGCCAAAGCTCATGCTGATGATTTGGGCCCCGTTGTCGACGGCGTAGCGAATGGCGCTGGCCACGTCTTTGTCGCGCTCGTCGCCGTCGGGCACGGCCCGCACGCTCATGATGCGCACGGCCCCGGCCACGCCGTCGGCCCCCAGCCCGTTGCCGCGCACCCCGCCAATGATGCCGGCGCAGTGCGTGCCGTGGCGGGCGTCGGGGCCCTGGCTGTCGGCGTTGCCGTAATGGGTTTCGGTGAGGTCGGCCGGGTGGTCGCCCACAATGGTGCGCGGGTTATAGTCCGGGTTGAGGCTTTTCTCGACGCTGCTGCGCGCCCGGTCGAGGGCCGTGTTGAGCGCTTTCATGCTTTCCTCGTCGTTTGCAAAATTGCCGCGGTGTAGGAAGCCGTAGGCCGGGCCGGCCTCCGCTAGCTCGGGGCGGGTGGTGGCCGTGCGGTGCAGCAGGGCCGAGTCGAGGGTGGTAACGCCGAGCTCCTTTTTCAGGTGCTCGAAGATAGGGGCGGTTTTGGTCACCGCATCGGTCAGGCGGGCGTAGCGCTCATCGGCGGCTTTTTTGTCCTTCTCATAGGCGGCCTTGGCCTTCTCGTACAGGTCGAATTTGTCGCGGTCGGTGGCCCGCACCTGCTTGCGCGTCTTGCCCTCAAACTGGCCCCGGTACTGCGCATAAATGCGGGTTTGCTCCAGAGCTTCCACGTCCACGTTCCGGCCATCGGGCCCGCCCAGGAAGTTCCAGCCGCGCACGTCGTCGGTGTAGCCGTTGTGGTCGTCGTCGATGCCGTTGCCGACCACTTCCGCCGTTTTGCGCCATAGGATGGGCTTCAAATCTTCCTGCGTCGAATCGATGCCCGAGTCGATGACGGCCACCAGTACCGGCTTGGCCGGGCGGCTGGCCAGCAGCTCGCGGTAGGCTTTGTCGGTGCTGATGCCGGGCACGCCATCGGCCTGCAAATCGAGGTGCTGCCAGCGGTGAATTTGCTCGGGCGACAGCGGGGCCGCTGCCTGGGCACGGGCACTGAGCGAAGCAAGGGAAAGCAGGCCCAGCAGGGCCAGGCGGCCAAAAGGCGAACGGATGGGCGTAGTCATTAGCAAGGGAAGGAAACGGAGGGTCAGAAATAATTCCGGAGCGGAAATAGTCAGCGAATCTATAAAAAAATACCGGCCGGCGGGCCCGCGCCACCCATGCCAACTCATTTGCCATTGTCTGCAATGCGCTAATAGCGACTGCCGCCATGAAGCTGCCCAGAACCGGACGCCACTGCCCGGCAACGAACAGGTTTCGGAACAAGAATGCAGAATTAAATTGACATAATACTCAGAAAAGCAATTATTTATGAAATTGGCACGCCAATGGAATTACGTTCTATGTCTCTGGGTGCTGAGTGCTCGAAACCGGACACGAGCCTCGCCACACGCCGGTTTTGCCAGGGCGCTTATTCCCCACTTTTCATTCCGTTCCACCTTTTTTCTGAATCACCATGAAAACCTTCCGCACTGCTTTGTTTAGCACGGGCTTCCTGTTCGGCGCTGCCGCTTTGGCCCAGCCCGCCCATGCCCAAGCGCCGATTCCCCAACCCGTGCAAATGACCCAGGTCGATGCCGTGAGCCTGCGCCTGCGCATCAACAATTCCGGCCAGCAGCCGGCCCACCTCCTGGTGCTGCACCTGGATAACCAAACCTGCCTGCTCAACGAAACCCACCGCGAACCGGCCTACGGCACCCTGCTGAAGTTCGACACGCTGCCCGCCGGGCGCTACGCCGTTATCCTGCGCGTGGGCGCCGACCGCTACCGCTACACGGTGCAGGTCGACAACCACAAAGCGGGCGGCCCCACCATTGCCGTGCGCGAAACCACCACGCACCGCGTCGAGAGCGGGCTGGCTACGGCGTCGCTGTAGCTGAAGCCTGATTATCCGTAAGGTCCAGCAATTCCGTGGCCGCTGCGAAGGGGGTAACCCGTCCGGCGGCCACGGCTTGTTGCAGCGCGGGCAGGCGCTCGCGCACTGCGGCCGTGGCATAAAACCGACTTTCCAGGGCCTGCACAATGCTTTGGTGCAGCCATTGGAGCTGCTGCTGCTGCCGGCGCTGCTGGAAATAGCCGCTGACCTGGGTGGCCGCCGCGTAGTTTTCAATCACTGCCCACACCTCGGCCAGGCCCGTGCCGGCCACGGCCGACGTGAGCAGCACCGGCGGCACCTGCCCCGACGGCGCCGCCGGAAACAGGTGCAAGGCGCTCTGGTAGTCGACGCGGGCGCGGCGGGCGGCCTGCTCGTTGCCGTGGTCGGCCTTGGTGATGCACAGGGCGTCGGCCATTTCCATGATGCCGCGCTTGAGGCCCTGAAGCTCGTCGCCAGCTCCGGCCAGCATCAGCAGCAGGAAGAAATCGACCATGCCGTGCACGGCGGTTTCGGACTGGCCCACGCCCACGGTTTCCACAAAAATGACGTCGTGGCCCGCTGCTTCGCACAATAACAAGGCCTCGCGGGTGGCGCGGGCCACGCCGCCCAGGCTGCTGCCGGCAGGGGAGGGGCGGATGAAAGCGGCCGGCTGCGCCGCCAGCCAAGGCATCCGGGTTTTATCGCCCAGAATGCTGCCGCCGCCGCGCTGGCTGCTGGGGTCAATGGCCAGCACGGCCAGCTTTTTGCCGTGGGTTTCTACTAAAAAACGTCCTAAGGCCTCAATAAAGGTGCTTTTGCCCACGCCGGGCACGCCCGTGATGCCCACGCGCAGGCTGCGGCCGGTGTGGGGCAGCACGGCCTGCACTACTGCCTGGGCCAGGGCCTGGTCGGCGGGCAAGGTGCTTTCGACCAGGGTGATGGCGCGGCCCAGCACCGTGCGCGAGCCGGCAAGAATGCCGGAAACGTATTCGGCCGCAGAAAGGCGTTTGGGAGGAGGCAATATAAAGATATTGGAGTGTGGGCTTTAGCTTGCGGATGCAAAGAACGGGCGTTTCGGTAATCAATGCCGCCAAACGGGAGTGGGCGACGCTAGTTGGGCGTTGGCCGACTGCAGTTGGCGGTGCTGCAGGCCCGCTGGTTCTTTCGCACCTCGTCCTGCCCCTTCCCACCCGCTCCACCTATCCCCTCACCCCTTTTTTTGCCTGCAACATGAGAGCACCTATTCCCCACCTACTGCTGGCCGCCGGGCTGGCGCTGCCCACGGCCGCGCTGGCCCAAAACGAGCTGAGCAACTTCTCGGCCACCGGCCGGGGCGGCGTTATCAACACGTTTGCCACCGATTATCAGACCATTGGCATCAACCCCGCCAACCTGGGCCGGGCCACTAACTTCAAGGTGGCATTCACCATTGCCGAAACCGGAGTTGGTGCGGGCTCGCAGTCGCTCACCAAAACCATGTTCAAGCACATCCTGTACGACGGCGGCCAAAGCCTGACGCCAGCTGACAAGACCCTGCTGACGCAGCAGCTCACCGGCGAAAACGTGCTGAATCTGAATGCTGACGTGACAACCCTGGGCTTGGCCGTGACCCTGCCCAATGGCTTGGGCGGCCTTGCCATAAGCAACCGCCAGCGCGTAGTGGGCCATCTGGCTCTGAACCAGAACGCGGCCGATGTTATCGTCAATGGTAAGTCGGCGGCCAGTCTACAGCCCTATTACGCTTATGCTTCGGGCACCGTCACGCCCACGGGCAAAACCATCGGGGTCGCGTCCTTTCTGGAGGGTACCGCCATTCAGGCAGCTTGGACCAGTGAGTTTAACATCTCCTATGGCAAGCAGATACTCGACAAGACCGGGTTCAAGCTCTCGGCTGGCGTGGGCTACCGCTACATTCAGGGCATCGGCATTGCCGACGTGCGGACGACCGGGGGCACGCTCTATGCCTACAACGCGCTGTCGCCGCTGTTTAAAATTGATTATAGCAAGGTAACTACCGGTAGTTTGAATTTGGAGTCGGGCACCGGGTTGCAGCCCGTGGGGCACGGCAACGGGTACGATTTCGGTTTGGCAGCTGAAATCGGTAAAATGGTGCGGGTCGGCGCTTCGGTGACCGACTTGGGCTCGATGACCTGGACGGGCAACGTGTTGCAGGCGCAAGACCAGAAATTGCAGCAGGTAAACAGCACCGGTCTGAGCACCTACGACGTTATTAACGAAATCAGCAAGCAGTTCAGCAACACCGAGTCGACGTTGTTTACATACGAAGCGGCCAAGGAGCGCAAAGCCGACCTGCCAGCTAAGATGCGCCTGGGCGGCGGCGTGCGCATCAGCCAGTTTTTCGAAGCGGGCGTCGATGTGACGCTGCCTCTCAACAAAGTGGCCGGCAACCTCACCTCGACCTTCGTGGGCGTGGGCGTCGACTATAAGCCCCTGCACTGGCTGAAATTGAGCAGCGGCTTCACCGATGGCGCGGGCTATGGCAAGAGCCTGCCGCTGGGCCTTACCTTCGTGACGCCCGTGTGGGAAGCCGGCATCAGCACCCGCGACCTGGTGGGCCTGCTGAGCGAAAACTCGCCGTACTCTTCGGTCGCCTTTGGCTTGCTGCGCTTCAAAATCGGCAGCACGGAGAGGGAATAGGCCGGTTGCTTAACCGGTTATCCGTCTGGAAAACCAGAACGTCATGCTGAGCGCAGCCGAAGCATCTCGCTCGGGGTAGTAACTCAATCGTTGAATCGAAAGGATTACTCTTGCACGCGAGATGCTTCGGCTGCGCTCAGCATGACGTTCTGTTTATCCCTGCTCCCTGTATGAAGCGTCAGGGCACTACTACGAAAGCGGGCAGGCCCAGCTTGCTGCGCCGGCCGCCCAGCTTCAGGCCTTCATCCACGTATTTGCAGTCCTTGCCTGATGCGTTGGGCTGCTCAATAACGCCGAGGTTGGGATTGTCCTCACGGGCCACGTAGATGCGGCCATCCGGCCCCAACTGCAGGGCGCCGATTTTGCGGTTGGCCGACTTGCCCACCAGCGCTTGGGCTTTGGTTTTGAGGTCGAACTGCCAGATTTGGGTTTCGCCGCCGCCCACGCCGTTGCAGGTGCCGTACACTTTCGAGCCATCCGACGAAAACTCCACGCCGTAGGCCTCGGCGTAAGGCCCGAAGCTGCGCGGGTTGCTCACCTTGCCGGTGCTGCGGTCAAAATCGTATATTTCAAACTTGTTGGTTTCGCGCCAGAGGGCGGCGGCCAGGTGCTTGCCATCGGGCGAGAACTTGAGGGCGCCGATGGCGTTGCGGCCGGGGCCGGCGTTCATGCTGCCCACGTTGCTCATCAGGGGCTTGCCCGATACGCCGTCGGCCGTGACGAGGTAGCTCACGAAGGCGTTGGAGTTCCAGCGGTGGGCCACCACCCACACGTCGCGGCCGTTGGCATGGCGCACGGCGGCCAGCTTTTCGGCCACCGGCTGAATGAGCAGCGCGTTCACGCGCGGTAGGTCGCCGAGGCCATCGGCGCGGGTCATGTCCACGGTGGAGTAGCGCAGGCCGTTGGGCGTGCCTTGTGGCGCCACCGTAAAAATGTAGAAAATGTTGCCCGAGCCGGGGTCGGGCACGATGAGGGCCGACTGGGTGCTGCTGCCGCTGCCCATCAGGTGGTTGCCGTTGGGCATGGGCTTGTGTTCGCGGTTCCATACGGTTTCGCCGTTGGTATAAAACAACAGCTCGCCGCGCGAAGTGGTGGCCACGGCGCAGCCCTCGTAGGTGCTCATCTTGCCGTCGTTCAGCGGTTTGGGGGTGCCATCGGCGAAGCTAAGCCCGGCCTGCTGGCCGAAATACCAGATATCGGTGGGGCGCTGGGCGCTAACCGTCAGGGAGAGTACAAGCGGCAGCAAGGCTAGAAAAAAGCGTTTCATAAAAAAGAAAAGCGGGTGATGATGCGGCTTAACGAAAAAACCGTGCCGGGTGGTGCGTTAATAGCACGTCCTGCTGAGCTTGTCGAAGCATCTCTACCGCAGCAGTAAATGAATTACTTCCGAGGTAGAGATGCTTCGACAAGCTCAGCAGGACGTGCTGTTCGTCACAACGTTTTCCACCGGCCGGGCCAGCAACACCAGCAGCATACCCAGCAGCGACAGCGGCATCAGGAAATACACAAAGTGCAAGCTCGCCGGATTGCCCAGCGCCAGCGCTATGCCGTTGAGTGGCAGTAGCATGGGCAACAGCAGAGCCAGCAACGCCCATTGCCACCGACGCGGCAAGCCAACTCCGAAGGCCAGCAGCGGCAGAAGCAGAATGGCGTCGTAATAGAGGTGATATGTGGTAAGCAGCGTGAGCGTACTCAGCACCAGAAACACGTACCAGTTGGCCAGCCGGAGGCCCTGCCGCCGCAGCCACGTCAGCCGGAGCAGAGCCACCAGCCACAGGGCCCCGTGCAGCAGCGGGTGCCACGGGCTGCTGCCGGGCCGCAGCCATTCCAGCACATTGCCCAGCTCCAGCCGCAAAGTCATGCCTTGAGTGAGGGGATAATCGGGGTCGGCGGGGTCGAAAGATTGGGCGCGCACCTGGGCCAGCAGGTGTTGGTAAGTAGGCAGCAACTCGTGCGGAAAAGCGGCCCAGTGCCACGCCAGCGCACTCAATATTCCAACCACGGCTGCCGCCACAGCCAACGCCAGCCACTGCCGCTGCCACAGAAACCACGCGGCAAACGGCAGCAGCAACGTCACCTTAAACGCCGCCAGGCCCAACAGAATACCCGCCAGCACCTGTGACCAGAAGCTATGCTTCCGCCGTTGCCCAACGGCTAGTGCGCCCACGCCCAGCGCCAGGGCCGCAAAAGTGGGCTGCCCGGTGAGCAAAGCCGGTACGGTGCCTTTTAAGGCCGCGGCCGCCAGCAACAAGTGCCACCACGGTACTGTTTGGCCAATTTCAGCAGGCAGTACTTTCGGCCATAGCCAAGCCAGCAGCCCCAGACTTAGCAGAGCCAGCCCGTACCACAGCGGCCATGCCACCGCATACGGCACCCGGCCAATAGTGAGCCCGAACAGCGCCGCCGCCCACGGCGGGTATAGAAATGGCAGGTTGGGCAGGCCCGGCTGAGTGCGGCTAAGGAGCTGCTCCTGCCGCGTGATGCGCTGCCAGCCGCGCTTGAGCGTCCGGTCGTCGTAAGGATTCTGGCCCTGGCGCAGCACGGCTTGGCCCACGTAGCAGGTACGGAAATCCATGGGCCGGTCGGCGTCGGGGCGAGGCTCCCGCACGAGGCGGCTCAGGTTGAAGAGGGCGACTAAGGTCAGAAAAAACAGCAGCAGGCGGGGCACGTCGCAAGTTAGGCAGCAGTGCAAGCCGAAAGCGGTGGGCTACTGCCGCGTTCTGGCCAACTGGGCGGGAGTAGGCAATTGTTGATGCAACGTGAAGTACTCGTATTGTGGGAATAACCCTTGCCAAAAGGCTTCATTGGGGCTTCCCTGTCGGATGGCCATTTCTTCCTGGGTCATGGGAAAGGGAAAAATATGCACCGGAATCACTAATTGCCCGGCGGTTCGTGCCAGCACCGCCAGCCAGTACACTTCCTCAATGCCCGCGTCGGTAATGGGTAGGCAGCCAGCCGTGAGCGTTCCGCCGTGAATGAAAATGTCGCCGCCAGGCTCGGGTTCGCCCAGGGCCCGGTCGGCCGCGTTGGGATAGTTGAGGCCGAGTGAGAGGTGACAGCAACTGGCCGGATTGAAGCGGTCAATTTCGTAGAAGCCTTCGGGCACCTGCTCATCACCGGCGTGGCGCTTCGGTCCCAAACTCCCCGAAAAAGTAGCGAGTGGATACGCCTGCAACAGCGAGAATGGCCCTTCGCCCGCATTGCGGGCCCACACCTCCAGCGCCCGGTTGGTCTTGATGAGACGCAGAAAGAGCTCAAGATGCTGCGAAGCAATGTGGTGGCGCCGTAGCTGCCCGGCTATTTTGTCGCCCGCTGTCGCCTGTGCGGCCCGCACCCGCCGGAACCGTAGCTGCTCATTCAAAAACGAGGTAGCGTCACTGCCTACTGGCAAAGAACGTGGCTGCGCCAGTACGTGCAGCGCGGGCAGCAGTAACAGCAGCAAGCAGAACAAGCGGCGCAGCATCATTTCCGGTGAAAAATTACGTAAAAATGCCCTCAATTACTGCCCGGTTTGCGCCAGCTGGGCCGGCTCGGGCAGCTGGTGTTTCTCCTCAAAATAGGAATAGCCGGCCACCAGCCCTTTCCAAAAGTCGTAGTGCGGGCTGTCGACGCGTTTGGCCAGCATTTCTTCCGTCAGCGGAAACGGGAAAATGTGCACCGGAATCACGGCCTGGCCCGCTGCCCGCGCCGCCACGGCCAGCAGGTACACTTCCTCGATACCGGCATCGGTGATGGGCATGCAGCCGATGGTGACCGCCCCGCCGTGAATGAAAATGTCGCCGCCGGGGTTGGGTTCGCCTAGGGCGCGGTCGGCGGCGTTGGGGTAGTTGAGGCCCAGCGAAAGGTGGAAATTACTGTTGGGGTTGAAGCGGTCGATTTCGTAGAAACCCTCCGGCACCTGGTAGTCGCCGGCCTGGCGCTTGGGGCCGAGCGTGCCCGAAGTGGCCGCCAGGGGGTAAGCGTGCAGCAGCTCAAACGGCCCCGCGCCTTGGTTGCGGGCCCACACCTCCACCTCCATGTTGGTTTTAATGAGGCGGAGCATGATTTCCAGGTGGTTGGGGTCGAGGGCATGCGTGCGGAGAAGGCTGGCCACTTTGGGGCCGGCAGTGGCCTTGGCGGCCCGCACCCGCGGAAACCGAAGCTGCTGCTGCCAGAACGCCGCGCCAGTAGTATCGCCAAGAGCGGCAGTAGCCGCATCAGAAGCAGAAGCCGGCGCAGCGGTACAGGATTGGACCAGCAACTGGCAAAGGGGCAGCAGCAACAGCCCGGAGCACAACAAACGACGCAGCATAAAAACAAACGGTTATGAGAATGAATGCACCTACAACGGCATTCAGGAGTTTCTATTTTAGATAGGTGGAAAATTACGCTCACGGGTCCAGCTTCCAAAGAAAAGGGCGAAGAATTAGCACTGACATTTTTTCAAATCGCATTGGTCGAGGGTTGCCCGTTCACAGCCGCCAGCCGATTTCGGTAGCCAGTTGCGGGCCCTGCCCGCTACCTTCGCAGCCCTGCGCGGCGATAGTTCTAGCCGTGTTTTTTACTATGCGCATAGCTTCAGGATTTTGCCTTGTGGCCACGGTGTTGCCTTTGCTGGTGCTGCTGAGCTGCTCCGGCAACCCCAGCACCAAGACCGCCCCTGACGCCCCCGGTGTACTGCCCGGCCCCATTGCCGGCACCGCCCAAACTTTGCTGCCCAACGGCTGGAAGCTGAGCCCCGCCGGCACGGCCACGCCCCTCGGCGACCTGCCCCTGAACCTGCAAATCAGCCCCGATGGCCGCCTGGCCGCCGTGGTGAATGCCGGCTGGGGCCAGAATTCGGTCCAGCTTCTGGATGCTGCCACCGGCCAGCTGCTCGATACCCGCGTGGTGCCGGCGGCCTGGGCAGGGCTGGCTTTCGGGCTCGATGGCCGCACGCTCTATGCCTCTGGCGGCCAGCATAATCGCATTCACTGCTTCAAAGTGGAAGGGCAGAAGCTACTGCCCGATAGCGCTCTGGTATTGGGTGAAAAGTGGCCCAAGCAGAAAATTGGCGTGGCCGGGCTGGCCGTTGATGGCCGCGGGCAGCGGCTGTATGCCGTGACGCGCGAGGATAATTCGCTGTATTCCTTCGACCTGAAAACGAAGAAAATTCTTAGCACCCTCAAGCTGCCCGCCGAAGCCTATGGTGTTGTGCTCAGCCCCGATGGAACTCGATTGTACATCACGCTGTGGGGCGGCCATGCGGTAGCGGTGTACGACGTGGAACGGCAGCAATTATTACCCAGTATGACCGTCGAGAGCCACCCCAACGACTTGGTCCTGAGCCGCGACGGTCGCCGCCTGTTCGTAGCCAACGCCAACAGCAATTCGGTTTCGGTCATCGATACCCGTCTTGGTCAGGTCATCGAAACGCTGAATACTGCCCTGTTTCCGGCCTCGCCCGCCGGCAGCACGCCCGATGGCCTGGCCCTGAGCGCCGATGACAGCCAGCTCTTCATCGCCAACGCCGATAATAACTGCCTGGCCGTGTTCGATGTGCGCGAGCCCCGCGCCAGCCGGCCGCTGGGCTTCATCCCCACCGGCTGGTACCCCACGGCGGTGCGGGTGGTGGGCCAGCAGCTGCTGGTTCTCAACGGAAAAGGCAGTACCTCGCTGCCCAACCCGCACGGCCCCAATCCCGTGCGCGACGTGGGCGAGAAAGGCGCCGGCTACATCGGTGGCCTGCTAAAAGGCTCACTCTCGCGCCTGCCTGTGCCCGACGCGGCGGCGCTGGCTACGTTCTCGGCCCAGGTGTATGCCAATACGCCCTTCACCAAAACCCGCGAAGCCGCGCCCGAGGTACCGGCCGGTAGCCCCGTGCCGCAGCGCGTGGGCGATGCCTCGCCCATCAAGCACGTTTTTTATATCATCAAGGAAAACCGGACCTACGACCAAGTGCTCGGCGACCTCCCGGCCGGTAACGGCGACGTCAGCCTCTGCCTCTTCCCCGAAAAGGTGACGCCCAACCACCACGCCCTCACGCGGGAGTTTGTGCTGCTCGATAATTTTTATGTGGATGCCGAGGTAAGCGCCGACGGCCACAACTGGAGCACGGCCGCTTACGCCACCGACTTTGTGGAAAAAAGCTGGCCCAGCTACTACAGCGCCCGTGGTGGCGAATACGATTTCGAGGGCAACCGGGGCGAAGTGGCCGAGCCCAAAGACGGCTTTCTGTGGGACTACTGCCTGCGCGCCGGCCGCACGTTCCGGTCCTACGGCGAGTTTGTGTTTCAGGGAAAACCCACTTCGCGGGTTATTGCGGCCAATTATTGCAAGAATTACGCGGGCTTCGATTTACGCGTAAAGGACGTGGACCGCGAGAAGGTGTGGGAGCAGGACTTCGACCAGCTGGTGGCCGCGAATAAGCTGCCCGACCTCAGCATCATCCGCCTGCCCAACGACCACACCTACGGCGCCCGCAAAGGCGAACTGCACCCGTGGTCCTACGCCGCCGACAACGACCTGGCCCTGGGCCGAATGATAGAGCACCTCTCGCACAGCCCGGTCTGGAAGGAATCGGTGGTGATGATAGTGGAGGACGACGCCCAGAACGGCCCCGACCACATCGACGCGCACCGCTCCACGGCCTACCTCATCGGGCCCTACATCCGCCGCCACGCGGTGGTGCACACCGCCTATACCACTTCCGGCATGCTGCGCACGCTGGAGCTCATCCTCGGCCTGCCGCCCATGAGCCAGTACGACGCCGCCGCCCTGCCGCTGTGGGCCTGCTTCACGGCTAAGGCCGATTTCAAGCCTTACGCGCTGCGCCCCGCCACCACTCCGCAGGACGTGCGCAATACCGCTTTCAACGCCCCCGCCCGGCGTTCCCTCAAATTCGACATGAGCCGCGAAGACGCCGCCCCGGATTTGGCCTTCAACGAAAATATCTGGCAGGCCATTCGGGGCGAGCACAGCCACATGCCCGCCCCGCGCCGCAGCGCCGCCGTGCGCGAGGCAAGGGCCCAGCGCGGCGAGGAAGGCGATGATGATTGAACAAAAGGAAAAGCACGTCATGCCGAGCGCAGCCGGGGCATCTTGCTCGGGGCAGTAATCCAAACAACAAGGTTCACTGTTGCACGCGAGATGCCTCGGCTGCGCTCGGCATGACGTTCAAAAAATGACGCAGATTCAAACTTCCTCACCGCTCATGCAGCTCAAACCTCTCTTTACCTTCCTCGCCGCCCTCACCAAAAACAACGACCGGGCCTGGTTTCAGGAGCGCAAGGCTACCTACGACCAGCTTCGCAAGCAGTTTGAGGAAGATGCCGAGTTCTGGTTTCAGGAGCTGGCGAAGCTCGACCCGGCCATCGCCGGGCCACAGGGCCGCAAAAGCATCTTCCGCATCTACCGCGACGTGCGCTTCAGCAACAACAAGGACCCGTACAAGACGCATTTCTCGGCCTACTTCACGGCCAGCGGCAAGGACATTGAAACCCCTGGCTACTACGTGCAAATCGGGCCAAATGGCAATACACTCATCGGTGGCGGCCTCTATATGCCCGACAAAACGCAGCTAGCGGCCATCCGCCAGGAAATCGACTACAACGCCGCCGACCTGAAAGGCATTCTGGCCGCACCCGATTTCCAGCGCTATTTCGGCGGAATGAGCGGTGACAAGCTCAAGAAGTCGCCCGCCGCTTACTCCGTCGACCATCCCGAAATTGAGCTGCTGAAGCACAAATCATTCATCGCCTCGCACACGATGACCGATGCGGAAGTGCTGGGCCACGAGGATTTCCGGACGCATGTGGTGAACGTATTCCGGGCCATGGTGCCGTTCAGCCAGTTTCTGCGCGGGGCGTTGGAAGCCTAGCGTGGACGCTGAGAGTCCGCGCATAGACCACAAAACGCGCGGACTCTCAAGAGTCCATGCTACATCACCACGTCAGCACTTCCTGCTCGTGGCCGGCCCGGAAAAGGGCGCTTTGCTTTTTGCCGCCCGCCTCGATGTTCACAATGTTCATCTCATCGCCGAAAACGTCCAGCAGCATGGCCTGGCGCAGCTTCACGCCGGCCATCGGCCCCGGCAGCGATACTTTGCAATAGAACCAGTACCCATCATTTTCGGCCTGCATTCCAAGTACTTGCAAGGGCAACGGGGCCCCGGCCGGCGTACTCACCTGGAGCGTGCGCACCAGATAGGCGGTGGCCAGAGCCAGTGGGCGCGGCCCGGCATCCGTGAGGTTTACGTGCGCCGGCTGGCCCTGCGAAAGCGCGCGTTCGAAGTCATCCGTAAACACTTTTACCGACAGCTCCAACTGCTTTTTGGCAGCATTGTAGCGCAACTCCGTGATGGTGGAGTGGTAGGCGTGCAACGGTGCAGCCCCGGCCAACGGAAACAGCAGCAACGCAGCAGCTAAAGCAGCAAGTAGACGCATGGAATGGCAGGGGAGAAATAGTTATAAAAAAGAACGTCATGCTGAGCGAAGCCGAAGCATCTCTACTGCTGCACTAAAATCAAATTAGTTGCGGGGTAGAGATGCTTCGGCTCCGCTCAGCATGACGTTCGGTTATCGTGCCAATTTGCTCGGGTATTCTAAATTAGTGAAACAGCTTCATCACCTGCTTGAACACGATGACGTAGGCCATCAGGGCCAGAATAAGCACCGTGCCCACGCGCTGGGCACCTTCCAGAAACTTATCTGACGGCTTGCGGCGCAGAATCATTTCGTAGAGCAGGAACACGACGTGACCGCCATCGAGCGCCGGAATAGGCAGCAGGTTCATGAAAGCCAGCACCATGCTCAGGCCGCCGGCCAGGCCCCAGAAGTGCTGCCAGTCCCAGGTGCCACCGAATTGCTGGGCAATTTCGACCGGCCCGCCCAGGCTCTCGGAAGCCGAAGCCTGCCCCTTGAAAATCTTGCTGAAAGCGCGGGCCTGCAAGCCAATCACCCCAAACGCCTTGCTCACGCCCTGCGGAATAGACTCGGCCAGCGAGTAGTGGCGGGTGCCGAGGTGCAGCGTCGACTTCCGCTCGAAGCCGATGCGGCCCGAGCTGGTAACTTCAATGGCGAGCGGCAAGGTTTGGCCGTTGCGCTCCACCACCACGGGCACCTTCTTGTCCTTGTTGGCCAGCAGCACGGCTTGCAGCTCGTCGAAGAACTGCACCGGCTGGCCGGCCACGCTCTTGATAACGTCGCCGGCCTGCAAGCCGGCTTTGGCGGCGTTGCCGCCGGGCGTCACGCGGTCTACGGCAAAGGTTTCACGGGGGCGCACCAGCAGGCTGTCGGCGCTCTGCTTGCCGAATTTGTCGAGGAAATTGTTCGGGATTTTGATGTCCGTCAACTGGCCTTCGCGCTCCACGGTGTAGTAGGAGTTGTCGCCCATGATGACCTCGGGACGGTACACATCATCAAACTCGGTGAACGGCCGGCCGTTGATTTTGACAATTTTGTCGCCGGTGCGGAAGCCGATTTCACGGCCCAGGCCGTTGGGCAGAATGCCGTAGCGGGCCTCCGAAGCCGGCAAAAACGTGTCGCCGTAATGGAACGTCATCGCCCCAAAAATGAGGATGCCGAGCACCACGTTCATGATGATGCCGCCCAGCATCACCAGCAGGCGCTGCCAGGCCGGCTTGCCCCGAAACTCGTCGGGCTGCGGCGGGCCGGCCAGGGCCGAGGCGTCCTGTGTCTCGTCAATCATGCCGTGAATCTGCACGTAGCCGCCCAATGGGAACCAGCCAATGCCGTATTCCGTCTCGCCCACCTTCTTTTTCAGCAGCGCGAAATTCATCACGCTCGGCATCGGAAACAGGAAGTCGAAGAAGATGTAGAACTTATCGACCCGAATTTTAAAGAGCTTGGCGAAGGCAAAATGGCCGAATTCGTGCAAGCCAACCAGTATGGAGAGGGCCAGCACCAGCTGGCCAATCATGGTGAGAATTTCCAAGGAGAATAACTAGTGTAGTGGGTTTAAAAGGCGGTTATGCTGAGCGGAGTCGAAGCATCTCTACCGCAATAGTAAATGAGTTACTCCTGCGGTAGAGATGCTTCGACTCCGCTCAGCATAACCGCCACAACAAGAGCGATGACAATTGTTTTTACAGAAGCGTTTCGGCCACGCGGCGCGTTTCCGCATCGGTTGCCACCAAGTCGGCCAATAACGGCTCCGCAAGGTACGACACCCGCGCCAGGCACCCCGCCACAAGGTCGGACATCTGCCGGAAGCCAACCTGCTCCCGCAAAAAGGCGGCCACGGCCACTTCGTTGGCTGCGTTGAGCACGCAGGGCGCGTTGCCGCCCCGCCGCATGGCCCCGAAGGCCAGCTCCAGATTGGGAAAAGCGGCCCGGTCGGGGGCCTCGAAGGTGAGCGTGGGGTAGTCGAGGAAGGAGAAGCGCGGAAAGGTATTGGCCAGCCGCTGCGGGTAGCCCAGGGCGTATTGGATGGGCAGCTTCATGTCGGGCAGGCCCAGTTGCGCCTTCAGCGAGCCGTCCTGAAACTGCACGAGCGAGTGCACAATGCTTTGCGGGTGCACCACCACGTCAATCTGCTCATTGGTCAGGCCGAACAGCCATTTGGCTTCGATAACTTCCAGGCCCTTGTTCATGAGCGAGGCTGAGTCGATGGTGATTTTGGCGCCCATGTCCCAGTTCGGGTGCCTGAGGGCCTGGGCCTTGGTCACGGACTCCATTTCGAGGGCCGAACGGCCGCGAAAGGGGCCACCGGAAGCCGTGAGAATGATTTTCTCGACCGGGTTCTGCGCCTCGCCTACCAAGCACTGGAAAATGGCGGAGTGTTCCGAATCGACGGGCAGCAGGCGCACGTTGTGCTTTTTGATGAGGCCCGTAATCAGCTCGCCGGCTACTACCAGGGTTTCCTTGTTGGCCAGGGCAATGTCCTTGCCGGCCCGGATGGCGGCCACGGTGGGCAGCAGGCCGGCGTAGCCCACCAGCGCGGTGAGCACAATATCGATTTCGGGCCGGGTCACCACCTCGGCCAGGGCAGCCGCGCCGGCTAGCACCTGGGTTTCGGGCTGGCCGGCCAGGGCGGCTTTCAGGGGCTGATAAAAAGCCTCGTCGCCAATGACCACCACGGCCGGCCGGAACTCCAGGGCCTGCCGGGCCAGCAATTCCCACTGCCGCTGCGCACTGAGCACGGCCACCTGGAAGCGGCCGGGCTGCTGGCGCACCACCTCCAGCGCCTGCGTGCCAATAGAGCCCGTAGCGCCCAGCAGAGCCAGCGTTTTTACCTCGTTTTGTTCAACCATCATACTGCAAACACGGAAACGCCGCAAAAGTACGTCGCTCCGGCGCGCTATATCCGATTGAGGGCCGTGGTGACAAACTGGTCGATAACGTCGACAATGATGCCGGCGTCGTGGGCCAGGGCGGGGGTGAGTTCCGCCGGTTTGCCGTCCGTGGTGTTTTGCTCCACCAGAGCAGTGAGGCCCGCCAATTGGGAGCCAATGACCTTGTACACGGTTTCCCAAAGCGCGGCGGTGGCTCCGGCGTGCGCCCCGAGCAGGCGCCGCAGCTCCAGCAGGTGCATGGCCAGGCCGGCCAGTTGGGCCAGCAGTTTCCGCTCCGCCGGGGCAAAATGCCGAGGCGGGCCATCGTACAGACACAGCGAGCCCAGGTTGAAACCGTCGGGGGTGCGCAGGTTGTGGCCGGCGTAGAAGTGCAGCCCCAGCTGCTGCAGCAGGGAAATGTCGATGTCGGTGGGGGCATTGCTCTCGCTCAGGTCCTCGTACACGGCCGTATCGTCCTGCAAAATAGTGGCCGAGCACATGCTCTGCTGGCGCAGTACGCGCTCAATGGGAATGGGCAGGTTGTACGGCGCCTTCAGCAGCACCTGGTCTTTCTCCACAATGGAGAGCATGGCGTTGGACACGCCAAACAGCTGCGCCGTGGCGGCCACCACGTCATCGAGCACTTTCTCGCTGCGCGCATCCACGAGCTGGTAGCGGGCCAGGGCTTGCAGGCGCGCGGCGTCGTTGGTTGGAATCAGGGAAGGCGGAACAGCGGTCGACTGGGACATGGCAAGGGAGGGGCCTAAAATCAAATATACTTCTACTAAAACGGGAGGCGGCCGCGCCGGGGCATTGGGCGCGGAAGCCTCATTTCTGCCGCAAGGTAGCAGTCACCAGGTCGTCGAGGCGGCGCACGATGCTGCCGGCTTCCTGGGCTTTGGCCGGCGTGAGGGGGCTGGCCCCGGCTGCAGTCGTCGTTTCGGCCAAGTTCCCGAGGCGATTCAGCTGCTCGCTCATGGCCCGGTAGATGGCGTCCCAGAAAATCGCCGTAATGCCGTGATGCGGCCCGAGTAGGCGGCGCAGCTCCAGCAGGTGCATCACCAGGCTGGCCAGCTGGCCCAGCAGGTGGCGCTCGATGAGGGCGAAATGACGCGGTGGCCCATCGAGCAGGCACAGGGTGCCGATGTTGTGGCCGTCGGGGGTGCGCAGGTTGTGGCCGGCGTAAAAATGCAGGCCCAGCTGCTTCACCAGCGACGTATCGACGCCGGGCGCGCTGCTTTGGTCTACGTCCTCAAATACCACCGTGTCGTTTTGCAAAATTGTGGCCGAGCACAGGCTTTGCGCCCGCGGCACCCGCTCCGTGTTGCCCGGCAAATTGAACGGCGCCTTCACCAGCACACTGGATTCTTCCACAATGGACAGCATGGCATTGGCTACCCGAAACAGGCGAGCCGTGGCCGCCACCACATCATCGAGCACTTTTTCGCGGCGGGCGTCGAGCAGTTGGTAGCGGTTGAGGGCGGCCAGCCGTGAGGCGTCGTTGGCCGGAATCAGGGAAGGCAGGGACGTTGTCATGGCGGCAGAAAACAACGATGGGCCAAGGCGGGCAATGGCTATTCTGTATACGATGCAGGGAAATTAACGACGGAAAAACGGACAATGAAACTGCTCTAGAGCTTGCGAATTAAAAATGCCAGACTGTCGAGCTGCCTTCTGCTGCGCCGGAGTTATCGGTAAAGCGTACGCACGGCCCTACAGCGCCGCCCGCTACCTTTGAAGCCGTGTCGACCTCCTCAGCAGCTATTTGTGACTACGACGTGGCCATCGTGGGCGCAGGCCCGGCGGGCACGGCCTGTGCGCTGGCTTTGCGCCAGAGCGGCCTGCGCGTGGCCCTGCTCGACAAAGCCCAGTTCCCCCGCGACAAAGTGTGCGGCGATGCCGTGCCCGGCCAGGCGTTCAAAGCCCTGCGCCGGCTCGACCCCGCGTTTGTGGAGCAGCTCTGGCAGCTGCAGCCGCGCGACGATGTGCGCGACTCGCGCCTCGTAGCCCCCAGCGGCGCCAGCCTCACGCTGCAATGGAAGCTGCCCAGCTTCAACAGCCCCCGCGAAACCTTTGATGCGGCCCTGCTGGAGCTGGTGCGCACGCACTCCGACACCACCATTCTGGAAAACACCATTCTCAAAGGCTTGCACATTGACGCGGAGTGCGTGCACCTGCACTTGGCGGAAGGGGCCGAACTCACTTGCCAGGTCGTCGTCGGCTGCGACGGGGCCAACTCCGTTGTGGGCCGCAAGCTGCTGCCCGCGCCGCTCGACCGCGCCCACCATTGCGCCGGCGTGCGGGCCTACTACGAAAACGTGGCCGGGGCCAGCAGCGGCACCACCGAGTTTTTTCTGAGCAGCGACTACCTGGCGGGCTACGTGTGGCTGTTTCCGGTGGGCGCGGGGCGCTACAACGTGGGCCTGGGTATGCTGTCGGAAATCGTGTCGGCGCACAAAGTCGACCTCAAGGAAACCCTGACGCGGGTGCTGGCCACCCACCCCGAGCTGGCCGGGCGCTTCGCCCAGGCGCGGCCGTTGGGCCCCATTGTAGGGTTTGGCCTGCCATTAGGTGGCGGGCGGGAGCGGCTTATCAGCGGTGGCCGGTTCATGCTCTGCGGCGACGCGGCTTCGCTGATTGACCCGCTGCAGGGCCACGGCATCGACACAGCAATTCAGAGCGGCATCTTGGCCGGGGCGCAGGCGGCGGCGTGTTTTAAGCAGCAGGATTTCAGCGCCGAGTTTATGCAGCAATACGATGCGCAGGTGGCCCACAAAATCGGCCGGAAGCTGGCCAAAAGCTACCGCCTCATGCGTTTTCTCAGCAACAAGGCGTGGCTGGTGAATGCCGCCGTGCGCCTGGCGCGGGTACCGGGGCTGAAGCCGTGGGTACAGCGGGCCATTGGGTAGGGGAGGAGGGCAGCGGCGGTTTTTAATGCGCTTTTAATTCGTTTTGACTGGAAATAAGCCGTTTCGAGCAGCCGCGCACGGTCAAAGGTTCGTACAAGCAGGCACTTCCTCCACTCGTTAAATTCCTGCTTGTTATGGTTAACCGTTTGCTCCCGGCTGCGGCCGGCTTTGCTCCGCTGCCCCGCTGGGCGCGCCTGACGGCCGCTGCCGTTGGATTCATGGGCCTGCTGCCGGGCTGCTCCAAAGACGACACGCCCGCCACGCCGGCCGTCACCAACCCCGCCCGCATCAGCGTGCCGCAGGCCGGCGTCTACCCCGAAGGCATTCAGTGGGATGACGCCAATAAGCGCTTCTACGTGAGCGCCCGCGCCAAAGGCACCGTGGGCACCGTGCGCGACGACAGCACCTACACGGAATTTGGCAAGGACTCTAAATTAATTTCCACCATCGGCCTCAACCTCGACGCCTCGCGCTCGCGCCTGCTGGCCGCCGTGTCCGACAACAACTTCAACCCCAGCGTGCAGAACCAGGCCACCTACCGCAAGCTGGCGGCCTTGGCCATCTTCAACACCAGCACCGGCGCGCTGAGCAGCTTCGTGGATTTGGGCGGCCTGCGCCCCACGCAGATGCACTTCGCCAACGACATTGCCGTGGATAAAGACGGCAACGCCTACATCACCGACAGCATGTCGCCCATCATCTACAAAGTTGATTTGCAGGGCACCGCCACGGTTTTCCTGGAAAATGCGCAGCTCAGCGGCGGCACCGGCTTCGGACTGAATGGCATCGTGTACCACCCCGATGGCTACCTGCTCACGGCCAAAACCAGCGACGGCACCTTGTTCAAAGTACCCATCAGCAACCCCGCCGGCTTCACCACCGTCACCAAAACACAAAGCCTCGTGGGAGCCGACGGCCTGCTGCTGTTCGATAATAATACGCTGCTGGTAGTGGCCGGCAGCCAGGGCACCGTATTCCGCATGGCCAGCACCGATGCCTGGGTTAGCACCACGGCCACGGGCAGCTTCGCCACGGGCGCCGTGAATGCCACCACCATCACCAAGCGCGGCGCTGATGCCTACGTGCTCTACCCATACAGTGCTACGGCCCCGCGGTTCCGGATTGTTAAAGCGGTGTTCTAGGGCCGTAGAGTTGTAGCGCGAACTTTGTAGTTCGCGTGCCCCGCGCCGTTCGCGCATCGTTCTGGCACGCGAACTACAAAGTTCGCGCTACTATGCACCGCACCATCACCCCGCTTCCTAATGGCTTTCAGCAACATTGAAACCGGGAATGCCAGCCGCCCCCGGCGCTGGCCGAGTTCGTGGATAGCTTCTGGATGCTTGTCAACCACGCTGATACGGCGCAGCCCATATTGCTCATCCCCGACGGCCGGATTGACGTGTTCTTTGCCCAACCGGCCACCGAACCTTACCAAGTAACGCTGCGGGGGCTCGATACCCAGCCCAGCGCGCAGGTCATTCCGCCGCACCGGTCCGGGTTTACTATCAGCTGGAAACTGCTGGCGGCGGAGTACCCGCCGCCCATCCGGCTAGCCGGTTTGCTGGAAAGCGGCTGCCCGCTGCCGCCCGACTACCTAGCAGCCAATTCCCGAACTTGCAAGCCGCCATCGGCCACTGCGAGCAGCAGATGCGCCGGCGCTCGGCTGTAGCGCAAGACACGTTGGAGCAGCCGGAGCGGCTGCACGCGCCGGGGGCGCTGGGGTATTTGGTGGGGCTGTTCGGAGCGGTGCAGATTTTCGGGGCGGTGCAGATTTGTGCTTCCGCGACAGCCGCGTGGCCGACATGTCCGCCATCGACGCCCTCCACAAGCTCACCGAGCGCTACCACCGCGCCGGCAAAACCCTGCATCTGCGCTACCTCAGCCCCGATTGCCGCCAGCTGCTGAGCAACGCCGGGGCGCTGATTGATGTGAACGTGGAGGAAGACCCGCTGTACACCGTGGCGGGGGAGGAGCGGGCGAAGTAGCGCGAACTTTGTAGTTCGCGTCACCGCGCCGCTAGCTCGTTCTGCACGTGAACTACAAAGTTCGCGTGACGGTGCAACGGCTCTGAAACGGCTGTAGGAACTGAAAGCGTATCTTCTATATTTGAGTAGCTTACGAAGCTACCCAAGCATCAACTCAGCGCCGAATGAACTACGTTATCAAATCAAATGCTGACAAGGTGCCCTTGGTCATCATTGACCCAGAATTGAACAAGCTGAAAGGCACCGTGCTTTTCCCGGAGAAAGTGGCGACGGCCAAGCAGGCAATAAACCGGCTTGGCTTGCCTGTGGACTCCTCGGCTGCTACCAATAACCCAAGCAACTGACGAAATGGAAGCCTCGCTCACCATCAACAATATCCTTTCCGAAGCCCGAAAACTTTCGAAAGATGAGCAACTTACGTTGCTGCAGCGACTCATGCTGTTGCTCAAAAAGCCTGAGCCGGCCGCAACAGATGCGGTACGGATTTCGGCGCTCTCCGGCGTGGGAAGCGAATTATGGGGTGATGCCAGCGCCATCGACGCCTATCTTGATGACGAGCGACAATGGTAATTCAGGAGTTTCACATCAATCGTGAAAAACAATAGATTTTGCTTTTTTTCTTTGAATATCATGAATAATATTCATCCTTACAGCTTCTTTTTTGAGCTTCCGCTTTATGCGAAAGTCGTTTTAGACGATTCTAATGAGAAGGACTTTTTATCCTTAATGAACTCCTCTTTTAATATAAATGCTTATAATCCTGTTATAAAAGAAAACACAACTTATAAAATGAGAATTATTTCTCATAATTATCAAAATGTTCAAAATGTTTCCTACTATGAAGGTATTACTCAGTTTGAACTAGAGTGCGTTAGAACAGGCTATAAGATACTATGCTTTGCAAATTTGGTCTGCATTGAACACGAAAATGGCGACGATGAATTTGTCTTTCAAAAAATCGGTCAGTTTCCTTCTATCGCAGACTTGCATATTGGTAGAATAAGAGACTACAATAAACTTTTGTCTAAAGAGAAGCTTAAAGAAATTACTCGAGCAGTTGGATTAGCTGCAAACGGAGTCGGAATAGGGTCATTTGTCTACTTGAGACGCATTTTTGAAGACCTAGTTGAGGAAGCGCACCAAGCTGCGCTAAAGGACAGCGCAGTAAACGAAGATGAATACTCGAGAAGCCGAATGGTTGAAAAGATAGATTTGCTTAGGGAATATCTTCCTGATTTTTTGGTTGCAAATAAAAACCTGTATGGCATTATGAGTAAGGGCATTCACGAATTGAGTGAACAAGAATGCTTATCTCATTTTGAAGTTGCGAAAGTTGGAATAGAAATGATATTAGACGAAAAGCTAGATAAGCTTAACAAGAAAATAAGGAAAGAGGACGCTCAGCGCAGAATTCAGGAGGCTAGTCAGAAAATTAGTCCAAAATACATGTAGTCCGAAAACTGGAAATAATAATTTCCAAGCGACTTATAAGGCGCGATAATCCAGTGCTTTAGCTCACGCAAACATTCCTACCGCATTCTTGCTTGGTAGCGCCGTCTTGCCAGTCAGCAGCAAATCGACTTGCCGGGCGGCTTCGCGGCCTTCCGAGATGGCCCAGACGACCAGCGACTGGCCGCGGCGCATGTCGCCGGCCACGAAGACGTTGGGCTGGTTCGTGACGAAGGTTTTGTCGTCGGCCAGCACATTGCCGCGCGGGTCGAGGTCGATTTCCAGCTCGTTCAGGAGGCCATCCACGCGGGGGCCGGTGAAGCCCAGGGCCAGCAGCACGCGCTGGCAGGGGATTTCGCGGTCGGAATCGGGCACCTCCTCGAAGCGGATGCGGCGGCCCATGACGTCGGTTTCCCAGGTCACGTCGCTCACGCGCAGGGCGCGAAGCCGGCCGGCCTCATCGGCCAGAAACGACTTGGTGTTGATGCCCCAGTAGCGCTGGCAGCCTTCTTCGTGCGAGGTGCTGCTGCGGAAAATGTGCGGCTCCAGCGGCCAGGGCGTGTGGGCGGGGCGCTCGGCGCCGGGCTGGTGCATGAGGGCAAACTGCGTGACGGAGCGGGCCCGCTGGCGGTTGGCCGTGCCCACGCAGTCGGAGCCCGTGTCGCCGCTGCCGATGACTACCACGTCCTCGCCTTCCACCCAGATGGGCGCGTCGGGCAGGTCCAGTTCGCTCACCCGGCGGTTGTGCTGGGTGAGGTAGTCCATGGCGAAGTGGATGCCGGGCAGCTCCCGGCCGGGAATGTTCAGGTCGCGCGGCACGCTGGCCCCACCGGCCAGCACCACGGCATGGAAGTCGCGGGTGAGCTGGGCAAACGACAGGTCGCGGCCGATTTCGGTGTTGCAGCGGAAGCTCACGCCGTCCTCCTTCAGCAAGTCGATGCGGCGGTCGATGACCCACTTATCCAGCTTGAAATCGGGGATACCGTAGCGGAGCAGGCCGCCGGGTCGGTCGTCGCGCTCGAACACGGTGGCGGTGTGGCCGGCCCGCGCCAGCTGCGCCGCCGCCGCTAGTCCCGCCGGGCCGGAGCCCACCACGGCCACCGTTTTGCCCGATTTCAGGACCGGCGCTGTGGGCTGCACGTAGCCTTTCGCAAAGGCGATTTCGATGATGTGCTTCTCGATTTCCTCAATGGCTACCGGGCTGCTGTGGATGCTGAGCACACACGCCGCCTCGCACGGCGCGGGGCAGATGCGGCCAGTGAACTCCGGGAAGTTGTTGGTGGCGCTGAGAATCTGGTAGGCATCTTCCCATTTTTCTTCGCGCACGGCGTCGTTGAATTCGGGAATGATGTTGCCCAGCGGGCAGCCCGAGTGGCAGAACGGGATGCCGCAGTCCATGCAGCGGGCCGCCTGCTGGGTGAGCTGCCCTTCGGAATAAGTGCCGACGAATTCGTGGTTGTGGGCCACGCGCTCCTGCGGCGCAGCTTTGGGCGGCAGCTCGCGGGCAAATTCTTTGAAACCGGTGGGGTTAGGCATAATTGTGTTGATTAATTGTTTTGGCGGCGCGGACATGGGGCCTCACCCCCTGACCCCCTCTCCGAAAAGAGAGGGGGCACCGGTTATGCGTGGACGTTTGGCTCCCCTCTCCTTTTCGGAGAGGGGCCGGGGGTGAGGCGCCTGTTAGGGACATTACCCCACCTCCGCATACCGCGCCTTCTGCAGCACCTTCTTGTACTCGCTCGGAAACACTTTCACGAACTTCCCGGCTTCCTCCTGCCAATTCCCCAGCAGAAACGCCGCCACCTGGCTGCCAGTCAGCTCCACATGCTTCCGCAGCAGCTCCTGAATCTGGTCTTCGTCGTCGGCATCGAGCGGGTCTAGTTCCACCATTTCGGGGTTGCAGTTCTGCGGGAACGTGCCATTGGGGTCGTAAATCCAGGCGATGCCGCCGCTCATGCCGGCGGCGAAGTTGCGGCCCGTCTGGCCCAGGATGAGGGCACGGCCGCCCGTCATGTACTCGCAGCCGTGGTCGCCCACACCTTCGACTACGGCGGTGGCGCCGGAGTTGCGCACGGCAAACCGCTCGCCGGCCTGCCCGCGCACGAACAGCGCGCCCGAGGTGGCCCCGTACAGCGCCACGTTGCCGATAATGATGTTTTGCTCGGGCACGAAATGGGCGGCGGGAGAAGGGAAGATGGCCAGTTGGGCCCCGCTCAAGCCCTTGCCCACGTAGTCGTTGGCCTCGCCTTCGAGCGCGAAGGACAACCCCTTCACACTGAACGCACCGAAGCTCTGGCCCGCCGAACCTCGGAAGCGGTAGTTGATGGTGTTATCGGGCAAGCCGGCGGCGTGGTAGCGCTTGGCAATCTCATTCGAGAGCAGCGTGCCGATGGTGCGGTCGATGTTCTGCACCTCGAACTCGGCAAATACCGGCGTGTGCTCATTGAGGGCCAGCTGGGCGTGTTCGAGCAATTGCCAGTCCAAGATGCCACGGATGCCGTGGTCCTGCGCCTCGCTGTTGTAGAGGGTGCCGCCGGAGATGTTCACGGCGGGGTGCAGCATGTCGGTCAGGTCGAGGTGGCGGGCTTTCCAGTGGGTGATGCCCTCGCGCACTTTCAGGAATTCGGGCCGGCCCACCATCTCGTTTATCGTGCGGAAGCCCAGCTCGGCCATGATTTCGCGCAGCTCCTCGGCCAGGAAACGGAAGAGGTTCACGACGTGCTCGGGCTGGCCGGTGAAGAGCTTGCGCAGCTCGGGGTCCTGGGTGGCTACGCCCACGGGGCAGGTGTTGAGGTGGCATTTGCGCATCATCACGCAGCCGCCGGCCACCAGCGCGGCCGTGGCTACGCCCCATTCTTCGGCCCCCAAAAGCGCGGCTACGGCCAGGTCGCGGCCGGTTTTTAGCTGGCCGTCGGCTTGGAGCACCACGCGGCTGCGGAGCTGGTTGCGCACTAAGGTTTGGTGGGCTTCGGCCAGGCCCAGCTCCCAGGGCAGGCCGGCGTGCTTGATGGAGCTAATGGGCGAGGCGCCCGTACCGCCGTCGTAGCCGGCAATCAAAATCACGTCGGCGTGAGCCTTCGCCACGCCGGCCGCGATGGTGCCCACGCCCGCCTTGCTCACCAGCTTCACGTTGATGCGGGCGGCGCGGTTGGCGTTTTTCAGGTCGAAGATGAGCTGGGCCAGGTCTTCGATGGAATAGATGTCGTGGTGAGGCGGGGGCGAAATCAGGCCGACGCCGGGGGTGGCGTGGCGCACCTTGGCAATCCACTCGTCGACCTTGTGACCGGGGAGCTGGCCGCCCTCGCCGGGCTTGGCCCCCTGCGCCATCTTGATTTGCAACTCGTCGGCATTGGTCAGATAATGCGCCGTGACGCCGAAGCGCGCCGAGGCCACTTGCTTGATGGCCGAGCGCATGGAGTCGCCGTTTTCCATGACCTCATAGCGCATCGGGTCTTCGCCGCCCTCGCCGGTGTTGCTCTTGCCGCCGATGCGGTTCATGGCAATGGCCAGGGTGCTGTGCGCCTCGTGCGAAATCGAGCCAAACGACATCGCGCCGGTCGCAAACCGCCGCATAATACCCTCGGCCGGCTCCACTTCGTCCAGCGAAATCGGGTCGCGGTGGTGGGCGAAATCCAGCAGGCCGCGCAACGTGAACATGCGCTCCGGCTGCTCGTTCACCAGCTTGGCGTAGCGCTGGTAGGTGGCGTAGTTGTTGGTGCGGGTGGCCAGCTGCAGCAGGTGCACGGTTTCGGGGTTGAACATGTGCGCCTCGCCGCGCCGCCGCCAGTGGTAGAGACCGCCGTCGGGCAGCAGCGTTTGCTCCTCGGGCGTGGTGCTTTTGAACCCTTGGAAGTGCTTGTAGAGCGTTTCGCGGGCAATTTCATCTAGCCCCAGCCCGCCGATGCGCGTGACCGCGCCGCAGAAATAGGCGTCCACCACGGCCTGGTTCAGGCCCAGAATCTCGAACACCTGCGCGCCGTGGTAGCTCTGCAACGTCGAAATTCCCATCTTCGAGAAAATCTTCAGCAAGCCATCGCACACGGCTTTGATGTAGTTGTAATTCAGCTGCGCATGGTCGAGCGTAGTGTTGAACTGGCCCGCCTCGTGCATGGTCCGGATGGTGGCCAGCGCCAGGTAGGGGTTGATGGCCGTGGCCCCAAACGACAGCAGACAGGCGAAATGGTGGACTTCCCACACGTCGCCGGCCTCCACCACCAGGCCTACCGTGCCCCGACAGCCGAGCTTGATGAGGTGGTGATGCACCGCCGAAACGGCCAGCAGCGATGGAATGGGCGCGTGCAGCGAATCCACCCCGCGGTCCGACAAAATCAGGACTTCGTAGCCGTCGTTCACCGCATCCTCGGCGTAGCGACAGAGGCGGGCGAGGCCGCGTTCCAGCGCGCCGGGCTGCTCGTCGGCCTTGAAGTAGGTCAGCAAGGTCTTGGCGTTGAACAGGCCCGTATCGATGCTGCGCAGCTTCTCCAGCTCCAGGTTTGAGAGGATGGGCTGGCGCAGCGCCACGCAGTGGCAATGGTGCTTGTCCTCGTCCAGAATGTTGCCGTTGTTGCCCAGAAAGGTGGCTAGGCTCATCACCAGCCGCTCCCGGATGGGGTCGATGGGCGGGTTGGTGACCTGCGCGAAAAACTGCTTGAAGTAGCTGCTCAGGTGCTGGGGCTGGTCGGAAAGCACGGCCAGCGGCACATCCACGCCCATCGAGCCGATGGGCTCCTTGCCCTCCAGCGCCATCGGCGTGATGAGCACGTCGATGTCCTCGCGGGTGTAGCCGAACACCTGGTGGTATTTGAACACCGAATCGGCGGCCAACTCCGTGAATACCTGGCGCGGCTCGGGCAATTCTTCCAGCCGAATCTGGTACTCATTCAACCACGCGCCGTAGGGCTGGCGGCCGGCGGCCTGGGCCTTCAATTCTTCATCGGTGATGATGCGGCCGGCCACAGTGTCGACTAACAGCATTTTGCCGGGCTGGAGGCGGCCTTTCTGCACCACGGTGGCGGGGTCGATGCCCAACACGCCGGCCTCGGAGGCCACCAGCACGCGGCCATCGGTGGTTTCGAGGTAGCGCAGGGGGCGCAGGCCGTTGCGGTCCAGCATGGCCCCGATGAGCTTGCCATCGGTGAAAAGCAGGGCGGCCGGGCCGTCCCACGGCTCCATAAACGTGGCGTGGAACTCGTAGAAGGCCTTTTTGAGCGGGTCCATCTGGGTGTTGCCGTCCCAGGCTTCGGGCACGAGCATCATCATCACGTGCGGCAGCGGGCGGCCCGAGTGTAGCAGGATTTCCACCACGTTATCCAGGCAGGCCGAATCCGACTGCCCGGCATCGACCACCGGCAGCAGCATGTCCATTTCCTCCGCCGAGAAGTACGGCGACACGTAGCTGCGCAAGCCCGCGTAAAACCAGTTCAGATTGCCCCGCAGCGTATTAATCTCGCCATTGTGCGCCAAAAACCGGAACGGCTGGGCCAGCTTCCAGCTCGGAAACGTGTTGGTCGAAAACCGCGAATGCACCAGCCCGAACGCCGACGTTACCCGCTCGTCGCTAAGGTCGGGGAAGTAGCCGCGCACCTGGTAAGTAGTCAGCTGGCCCTTGTAGACAATGGTTTTGCACGAGAGCGAGGCAAAGTAGAACACGTCCATCGCGGCCGTCACCGTCTCGCGCACCGTCTTGAAAATCAGGCGGCGCAACACGTAGAGCTTGCGCTCAAAATCATCCGGATTGGTAATGCCGGCCGGACGGCCGAAAAACACCTGCTCCATCACCGGCTCGGCCGCCAGCGCCGTGGGGCCGATGCCGGTCGGGTTCACCGGCACGGGCCGGTAGCCCAGCAGCGGAAATCCCAGCCGCGCCGCCGCGCCGTTGATGACCTCGCGGCAGGCTTCGCGCAACTTTTCGTCCTTCGGCAAAAAAGCAAACCCCACGCCGTAGCTGCCCGGCTCGGGCAAGCGGATATTCAGGGCTACGCACTCTTCCAGCAGAAACCAGTGCGGAATCTGGATGAGCAAGCCGGCCCCGTCGCCGGAGTCGGCATCGCAGCCACAGGCGCCGCGGTGCTCCATGTTTTCCAGCATCGTCAGCGCGTCGGTGATGGTCTGGTGCGTTTTGCGGCCGTTGAGGTAGGTGATGAAACCGGTCCCGCAGGCATCGTGCTCAAATTCGGGGCGGTACAGGCCCTGCGGAGCGTCGGTGGATGGTATCGGGGCGTTGAAAGTCATAGGGGAGGAGGGAACGTTGGCGAGCGGCGGGGTGAAATCAGCCAACTGCGCACAGTTATTTAAAGAACCGTCCATCCTGCGGCCAGCGAAAAAATATTTTTTGCGGACCTACTATTTCTAGTCTGCTTTAATAATTGATAAAGTGTTTATCTATAGATTTTTGTGGTGGCAAAGCGTACAATATCAAACCAAAGCTTTTGGAACGTCATGCCGAGCGCAGCCGAGGCATCTCGCGTGCAGTCACTAATGCTTTTTCAGGCAATTGAATTACTGTCCCACGCGAGATGCTTCGGCTGCGCTCGGCATGACGTTCTTATAACTTCCTCAACGTTGCAAATACCCTATTTCAACAGCCCAAACTTCCGCTGCATAATCTCCTGCACGGGCCGGTTTTCAATCTTGCTTTCCAGCCAGGAAACAATGTCCAAGTACATGAATGGCCGCCGTTCAAACGGATTTGCCGAGATGGCAATCAGCTGGTCTTTCAGCTGGATGAAGGCGTTTTTTAGCTCCCGCGGGTTGAGGTCGCCCACGGTGCGCAGGAACTGAAAAATGGCCACCTGCATCTGCTGCTGGTCGTTCATCTTGCCCAGGAAACGGTACACCGATTTCACCTGGTAATCGAGGCTTTCGTCGCGGCCGGCTTCGTAGTGTGCAATCAGGTTGAGGATACGCGCGAAGCACTGAATGTCTTCGCGCAAAGCACTGTCTTTGAATTGAATGACTTTAGTCAAGTATTCAATGGCCTTGTTAAAATCGCCGCTGCCGAAGTAGAGACTGGCAATTTTGTAGTAGAACACCATGAGCCGGTGCGGGTCGAGCTGCTGCTGAAACTGCTTCAGGTGCGTCAGCAGCGACGGGATGATGCTCAGGCCCTCCGTGAAGCGGCCCCGCATGAAGTAGGCGTTGATGCGGTTGGTGTAGATGTAGAGAAACAGCAGCATCTCGATGTTGGGGTTCGAGCGCCGGTCGGGGTTGTCGGCAAAGGCTTCGAGCCGGGCCAGCACCTCGCTGAATTTGCTGTAGTACAAAAGGTTGTAGGATGTCACCAGCAAATTGTGCAAGCCCTTGAGGTAGAGCATGGTTTGCTGCTCCCGGATGGTGGGGTTGTCCTCAAACAAATCGACCCATTTTTGCGCGTAGCGATAGCAGGCTAGGAAATTCTGGGTGATGGTGTAATACCAAACGTGGGCCTGGTGATAGTACAGCCGCTCGAAAAAGTCGGCGTTGCGCATGTCCACATTCGCCAGCGACGACCGGAAAAACGTAGTCAGCTTCTCAAAATCCGACTGGTTGCGGGCATGCCCGATTTGCAGGTAAAACCCGTACATGCGCAGCGCCAGGTTCGAGAGCACATGCTGCTGGCTGACGTGCTCCACCAGCGTCAGGGCTTCGGTCGAAATCTGCTGAGCCCGGCCGCGCAGGCTGCGTGTGATGTATTGGGCCTCAATCAGTTTTTCAAAGTCGAGGGCTTGCAGCGCAATGTGGCTCATGCCCACTTGCTGGGCCGCCTGCTTCACGCGCTCCAGCATGCGCAGGCTTTGCTGGTAGAGGCCACGGTTGTAGAGCACGCGAGCATAGTCGAGCTGCTCGCGGAGCTGAATGTCAAGGTTTTGACCGGCGTGGTACATGCGCAGGCTGGCCAGCAGCTGCCGGTAGAGGTTGGCCTTGAGGTTGGCCAGCTGCACCTTCTTGATGGCCGGCACCTGGGCCAGAATCCGCTCATCGTCGTAGTGCGCGGCGGCATCCAGTGCGTCGAACAGTTGCAGAAACTTTAGGCCTTCAGTCGAACCCTGGCGGTTGGCAAATAGCCGAAAATGACGCTTTTCGGAGCGCGTAAGCGACTTTATCAATTGAAAAACCGAGTCATTATTTTCGTTTGGCATTGTAAACCGCTATTGGGTTAGGCGTTAATTATCAAATTATTACGAAGATGATAAACCCGTTTAGAAATAGTAAGGCCCTCTGAAAGTGTTTTTTGCACGGTTCAGGGTGCCGCTAACATTGTACTCACTAGCCAACTGCATATCCGAGGCGCAGGCGCAGCAAAACCCCTGACGGGAGCAAAGCTGAGCGTTTCGCGCGGCGCAAGCTAAGCACGAACCCCCGGCACGGCGAAGGCCGGTCCGGTTTTTCCTTTCTCCATGACTCCTGTTTTTACCTCCGTCGTCCTGGTCATTATTAAACAGCCCTAGGGCTGAAAGTGCCTTCTTGCCCTGCAAAAAGCCTTTCTCAGCCCCGCGCTCGGAAAGGCTTTTTATTGCTTTCCACTTGATACCCAACTCGCTTTTTGCATGTATTTCGACAGTAACACCCTTGTTTTTCTGGACGGCGACTACATCTCCGCCGAGCAGGCCACCTGCGGCGCCTATGCCCAATCGTTGCACTACGGCTATGCCGTGTTTGAAGGCATCCGGGCCTACCACACGGCCCAGGGAACCCGCATTTTCAAGGCCCGCGAGCACTACGAGCGGCTGCATTATTCGTGTAGTGCCATCGGCCTGCCCCTGAATTATTCCATCGAGGAGCTGACCGAAATCAGCTACGACCTGCTGGCCAAAAACAACCTCACCGACGCCTACATCCGGCCGCTGGCCTTCGCCGCCACGCCGCACATGACACTCACTACGCCCACCACTGGCAACCTGCTCATGGCCGTGTGGAAGTGGGACAAGTACCTCGGCAACAAGAGTCTGCGTCTCACCGTGTCGCCCTACGAGCGGCCCAATCCCAAGGCCGTGCCCATCGAGGCCAAAGTGTCGGGCCACTACGCCAACTCCATCATTGCCAGCTCCGAAGCCAAGGGCCGCGGCTTCGATGAAGCCCTGCTGCTGGATATGAATGGCTACGTGGCCGAGGGCCCCGGCGCTAACTTCTTTTTCGAGCGCGACGGCGAACTGTTCACCGCACCCGGCGGCAGCATCCTGCGCGGCATCACCCGCAACACCATCATCGACCTGGCCCGCGAGGCCGGCATTAAGGTCACCGAAAAGTTCTTCCGCCCCGAAGAGCTGCAAGGCGCCACCGGCGCCTTCATGACCGGCACGGCCGCCGAAGTCATCGGCATCGCCTCCGTCGATGACGTGGTGTTTGAAAAGCCCTTTGAAGAAACGCTGGGCGCCCAGCTGGCCGAGCGCTACACCGCGCTGGTAATGGGCGAAACGGTGGCGGCGGAAGCGTCTTAGGACTTCATACGTCATGAAAACAGAACGTCATGCCGAGCGAAGCCGAGGCATCTCGCGTGCCACCACTAAATCTTTTTCAACCGAAGGTCGGCGTAGCTAGCGATTGAATTACTGCCCCACGCGAGATGCCTCGGCTTCGCTCGGCATGACGGGCTGAATGTCCCTTGCAAAAATCCCCCATGATTCTCAATAAATACAGCCGCATCTACACCCAGGACGACAGCCTGCCGGCCTCGCAGGCCATGCTCATCGGGGCAGGGCTGAGCGATGAGGACCTGCGCAAGCCCTTCGTAGGCGTGTGCTCCACCGGCTTTGAGGGCAACACCTGCAACATGCACCTCGACGGGCTGGCCGATGAGGTGAAGCGCGGGCTGGCGGCGCAGGGCCTGGTCGGGCTGCGATTCAATACGATTGGGGTGAGCGACGGCATCACCAACGGCACGCCGGGCATGCGCTTCTCCCTGGTGTCGCGGGAAATCATTGCCGATTCCATTGAGGCCATGGCCGGCGCGCACAACTACGACGCGCTGGCCTGCGTGGTGGGCTGCGACAAGAACATGCCCGGCGCCCTCATGGCCATGGCCCGCCTCAACCGCCCGTCCCTCATGGTGTACGGCGGCACCATTAAGGGCGGCCACTACAAGGGCAAGTCGCTGAACATCGTGTCCTGTTTTGAGGCCTACGGGCAGAAATTGCAGGGGCAGCTATCGGAAGAGGACTACAAAGGCATCATCCACAATGCCTGTCCGGGGCCGGGCGCCTGCGGCGGCATGTACACGGCCAACACCATGGCGGCGGCCATCGAGACGCTGGGCATGTCGGTGCCGTTTTCGTCGTCGTCCACGGCCGTGAGCGCCAACAAGCTGCAGGAATGCCTCGACACCGGCCACTACCTGCGCCTGCTGCTGGAGCGCGACATCAAGCCCCGCGACATCCTTACCCGCGAAGCTTTTGAGAATGCGATGGTGGTGACCACCGTGCTGGGCGGCTCCACCAACGCCGTTATCCACCTCATTGCCATTGCCGATGCGGCCGGCGTGAAGCTGACGCTGGCCGACTTCCAGGCCATCAGCGACCGGGTGCCGGTGCTTGCCGACCTCAAGCCCAGTGGCAAGTACCTCATGGAGGACCTCTCGAACCTGGGCGGCGTGCCCGCCGTGCTCAAAACCCTGCTCAACGCGGGCCTCATCACCGGCGACACCCTCACCGTGACCGGCAAAACGCTGGCCGAAAACCTGGCCGACATTCAGCCCCTGGGCGCCGAGCAGGACTTGCTGCGCCCGCAGTCAAACCCGTTCAAAGCCGATGGCCACATCCAGATTCTCTATGGGAACCTGGCGCCGGCCGGCGCCGTGGCCAAGATTTCGGGGCAGGAAGGCGAGCAGTTCGCCGGCCCCGCCATCGTGTTCAATTCCGAAGCAGAAATCAACGACGGGCTGGCCCGTGGATTGGTCGAAGCCGGCCACGTCGTGGTCATCCGCTACGTGGGGCCGAAGGGCGGGCCGGGCATGCCCGAAATGCTCAAGCCCACTTCCGCCATCATCGGCGCGGGCCTGGGCGATAAGGTGGCCCTGATTACCGACGGCCGCTTTTCGGGTGGCACCCACGGCTTTGTCATCGGCCACGTCAGCCCCGAAGCTTACGATGGCGGCCCCATTGCCCTGGTCGAAAACGGCGACTGGGTAGTGCTCGACGCCCGCGCCAATACCATCGACGTGCAAGTGGATGAGGCGGTACTGCAAGCCCGCCGCGCGCAGTGGCGGCCACCCGCGCCGAACGCGCCGCGGGGGGTGCTTCGCAAGTACGTGCGCACCGTGGGCACGGCCAGCGAGGGGTGTATAACAGATAGTTGAATCAAGAACAAGAACAAAAAGAACGTCATGCTGAGCGCAGCCGAAGCATCTCTACCGCGCCGCCTCGGCTCCCCTCTCCTTGGGAGAGGGGCCGGGGGTGAGGTTTGCTCGTCAGGCGAAGCAGTAGAGATGCTTCGACTCCGCTGCGCTCCGCTCAGCATGACGTTCTAAAACTCGCTACTCGAAATCCGAAACTCGCCATGAACTCCCAAACCCTCCCCGTCCTCGATACCCTCATCGCCGAAGCCCGCGAGGTTTCCGGGGCCGAAGCGCTGCTGCAGGGCCTGCTGGCCGAAGGCGTGGACACGATTTTCGGCTACCCCGGCGGGGCAATTCTGCCGATTTATGACGCGCTGTACGACTTCAAGGAGCAGCTGAACCATGTGCTGGTGCGGCACGAGCAGGGCGGCATCCACGCGGGGCAGGGGTATGCGCGGGCGTCGGGCAAGGTGGGGGTGGTGTTTGCCACCAGTGGGCCGGGCGCCACCAACCTGGTGACGGGCTTGGCCGATGCACAGATTGACAGCACGCCGCTGGTCTGCATCACGGGGCAAGTATTTGCGCATTTGCTGGGCTCCGATGCCTTTCAGGAAACCGACGTTATCAACATCACGGCGCCCGTCACGAAGTGGAACTACCAGGTGACCGAGGCCCGCGAAATCCCCGGCATTCTGGCCAAAGCCTTCTACATTGCCCGCAGTGGCCGGCCCGGCCCGGTGCTCATCGACATCACCAAAAACGCTCAGCTCGAAAAGCTGCCCTTTGCCGGCTACGCGCCCTGCACGCGCATTCGGAGCTACCGGCCGGCGCCGGTGGTGCGGCCCGCCGCCGTGGTGCAGGCCGCCGACCTCATCAACCAGGCCCAACGGCCGCTGGTGCTCTGGGGCCAGGGCGTGGTGCTGGGCGGGGCCGAGCGCGAGTTTCAGGCCTTCATCGAGAAAAGCGGCATTCCGGCGGCCTGGACCATCCTCGGGGCCGGCGCCCTGGCTTCCGACCACCCGCTGAACGTGGGCATGCTGGGCATGCACGGCAACTACGGCCCGAACGTGCTCACCAACGAGTGCGACGTGCTCATTGCCATCGGCATGCGCTTCGACGACCGGGTGACCGGCCGCCTCGACAAGTACGCCAAGCAGGCCCGGATTATTCACCTCGACATCGACCCCACCGAAATCGACAAGAACGTGGCCACCACCGTGGCCGTGTGGGGCGACTGCAAGCAAACCATCCCGTTGCTCACCCGGCTGGTGGCCGAGCGCCAGCACCCCGCCTGGCGCCAGCGCTTCGCCGACTGCCACGCCCAGGAAGTGGACGCCGTGATAAAGGACGCCCTGTTTCCGGCCACCGGCGAGCTGACGATGGGAGAGGTAATCCAGCAGCTCAACGAGCTGACCCACGGCGAGGCCATCCTGGTGAGCGACGTGGGCCAGCACCAGATGGTGACCTGCCGCTACGGCCGCCTCAACGGCTCGCGTCTACACATCACCAGCGGCGGGCTGGGCACGATGGGCTTTGCCCTGCCGGCCGCCATCGGGGCCAAGTTTGGGGTGCCCGAGCGCACGGTGGTGGCCATCATCGGCGACGGCGGCGTGCAGATGACCATCCAGGAGCTGGGCACGATTATGCAGACCGGCATCGATGTTAAAATCATCATCCTCAACAACCAGTTTCTGGGCATGGTGCGGCAGTGGCAGGAACTGTTCAGTGACCGTCGCTACTCCTTCGTCAACATTCAAAGTCCTGACTACGTGGCCGTGGCCAAAGGCTACCGCATCGAGGGCCAGCGAGTGGCGGAGCGGGCCGACTTGCGGCCGGCGCTGGAAGCTATGCTGGCGCACCCCGGCTCCTATATGCTGGAGGTGATGGTGGCGCAGGAGCAGAACATTTTTCCGATGGTGCCGCAAGGGTGCAGCGTGAGCGAAATCCGGCTGCGGTAGAACGATGGTAGCACGACCAAAAAGAACGTCATGCCGAGCGAAGCCGAGGCATCTCGCGTGCAGCAGTAATTCAATCGTTTAACGGTGCGAGCGAGATGCCTCGGCTTCGCTCGGCATGACGTTCTTCTAATTCTTGCATACAAAAAATGGAACGCCAGGAATACAACATCACGGCTTACACCGAAAACCACATTGGCCTGCTCAACCGCATTGCCATCATTTTCTCGCGCCGCAAAATCAACATCGAAAGCCTGAACACCTCGCCCTCCGAAATCGAAGGCATCCACCGCTTCAACATCGTCATCACCGAAACCGAAGACGTGGTGCGGAAAATCTGCCGGCAGATGGAGAAGCAGGTGGAGGTGCTGAAAGTGTACTTCAACTCGAACGACGAAGTGGTGTGGCAGGAAATGGCCCTCTACAAAGTGCCCACCGACGTGATTGCCGAAAAAGCCCTCGTGGAGCGCCTGCTGCGCGAAAACGGCGCCCGCGCCGTGGTCATTCGCAAAGACTACACGGTGTTCGAAACCACCGGCCACCGCCAGGAAACCGACAGCCTGCTCCGCGCGCTCCAGCCCTTCGGCCTCATCGAATTTGTGCGCAGCGCCCGCATCGCCATCATCAAAAGCAGCGACGGCTTCAACCGCCAGCTCCGCGAGTTCGAAGAAGCCAAGCCCGGTGCCGAAGTCGTGGAAAACGAGTATTTGAACGACCGCGAAGGCGTGTTTGCGATGTAGCGTGGAGTAAAAGAACAAAACCAGAACGTCATGCTGAGCGCAGCCGAAGCATCTCGCGTGTGGTAGTAACTCAATCGTTGAACGATGCGAGCGAGATGCTTCGGCTGCGCTCAGCATGACCGCCACACAGGCCCGAAAAATTAACTGACTAACTCAACATTCAACCCTCAAAACCCAACCCTTCATAATCTCATGGCACAAATCAATTTTGGCGGCGTCGACGAAAACGTTGTGACCCGCGAAGAATTCCCGCTGGAAAAAGCGCTGGCAGTCCTGAAAGACGACACCATTGCCGTGATTGGCTACGGCGTGCAGGGCCCCGGCCAGGCGCTGAACATGCGCGACAACGGCTTCAACGTGATTGTGGGCCAGCGGCAGGGCACGCCCTCCTGGGACCGCGCCATCCGCGACGGCTGGGTGGAGGGCGAAACCTTGTTCTCGCTGGAAGAAGCGGCCGAGCGCGGCACCATCGTGTGCAACCTGCTGAGCGACGCTGGCCAGATTGCCCTGTGGCCCATGCTCAAAAGCAAGCTCACGCCCGGCAAAACGCTGTACTTCTCGCACGGCTTCGGCATCACCTTCAACGACCAGACCAACATCATCCCGCCCGCCGACGTGGACGTGATTCTGGTGGCGCCCAAGGGCAGCGGCACCAGCCTGCGCCGCCTGTTCGTGGCCGGGGGCGGGTTGAACTCGTCGTTTGCCGTGTACCAGGATGCGACGGGGCACGCCTACGAAAAGGCGCTGGCCATGGGCATCGGCGTGGGCTCGGGCTACCTGTTCGAAACCGACTTCAAGAAGGAGGTGTACTCCGACCTCACCGGCGAGCGCGGCGTGCTGATGGGCGCCCTGGCCGGCATCATTGAGGCGCAGTACCAGGTGCTGCGCCAGCGCGGCCACTCGCCCTCCGAGGCCTTCAACGAAACCGTGGAAGAACTCACCCAGAGCCTGGTGCCGCTGGTGGGCGAAAACGGCATGGACTGGATGTTTGCCAACTGCTCCGTAACCGCCCAGCGCGGCGCCCTGGACTGGAAAGGCAAGTTCCGCGAAGCCACCCTGCCGGTCCTCAACGAGCTGTACGACAGCGTGGCCAGCGGCGAGGAAGCCCGCCGCACCATCGAGCGCGGCACTACCCCCAACTACCGCACCGAGCTGGAAGCCGAGCTGAAGGAAGTGCGCGACTCCGAGCTGTGGGCCACCGGCGCCACCGTGCGCCAGCTCCGCTCCAAAGCCGCTGAGAAGGTGGAGGCGTAGCGCCGCGTATTCGCGGCTCGTCGTTGAACGACACGCAGCGAACAACCTCTAGAACGTCATGCTGAGCGCAGCCGAAGTATCTCTCCCGCTTCGTACTCACGTCAACCTCACCCCCTGACCCCCTCTCCAAAAAAGAGGGGGCACCGGATTTGCTCCTGATGGAAGTCGTTAGGCTCCCCTCTCTTTTGGAGAGGGGCCGGGGGTGAGGTTGACGCCTGAACGAAGCGGTAGAGATGCTTCGACCAGCTCAGCATGACGTTCTTTTTTATCACATTTCCTATGCGAGATACCACTGCCCCGCCAGTCGTTTCGTTGAAAAACGTGGAGCGCGCCGCGCGCAACCTCAAGGGCGTTATTTACAAGACGCCGCTGCTGCAAAACCACGGGCTCTCGCGCCTCTACGGCGCCACGGTGCTGCTCAAGCGCGAGGACCTGCAGGTGGTGCGCTCCTATAAAATCCGGGGGGCCTACCACAAGATGTGCACGCTGCCGCCCGTGGCCGACGCCCGCGAAATTGTCTGCGCCAGCGCCGGCAACCACGCCCAGGGCGTGGCCTACGCCTGCCAGCTGCTGGGTTTGAAAGGCTACATTTTCATGCCCGCCCGCACCCCGGCCCAGAAAGTGGACAAAGTGCGCCTCTTCGGGAAAGATTTCGTGGAAGTGGTGCTCACCGGCGCCAGCTTCGACGACTGCTTTGCCGCTGCCCGCACCTTTTGCGACGAGCGTGGCAGCACCTTCGTGCATCCGTTCGACGACATGGCCATTGTGGAAGGGCAGGCCACCGTGGCGCTGGAGGTGCTGAAAGCCGCCACCGTGCCCATCGACTACTGCTTCATGGCCATTGGCGGAGGTGGGTTGGCCTCGGGCGTGGGCAGTGTGTTTCGGCAGCTTAGCCCGCACACCAAGCTGATTGGCGTGCAGCCGCTGGGGGCGCCATCCATGCAGCGCTCCCTGGCGGCCGGCGAGCGGCAGGCCCTCTCCGACATCGAAAGCTTCGTGGACGGCGCGGCTGTGAAATGCCCCGGCGAGCTCACCTTCGCCTTCTGCCAGGAATTGCTGGACGACGTGGTGCTGGTGCCTGAAGGCCAGGTCTGCCTCGATTTGCTGAAGATGTACAACGAGGAAGGCATCGTGCTGGAGCCGGCCGGCACGCTCAGTATTTCGGCGCTACACCAGTACGCCGCCGAAATCAAGGGCAAAACCGTGGTGTGCGTGGTCAGCGGCTCGAACAACGACATCACCCGCATGGAGGACATCAAGGAGCGCGCCACCCGCTACCAGGGCCTCAAGCACTACTTCATGGTGACGTTTGACCAGCGCCCCGGCGCCCTGCGCCGCTTCATCACCAGCGTGCTGAACCCCGACGACGACATCATCCATTTCCAGTACATCAAGAAAAACAACAAGGAAAAAGGCCCCGTTTTCGTGGGCGTGGAGTTCAAGGAGCCCGGCGAAATCACCGAAATCCAGGCCCGTATGCTGGCCGAAGGGTTTTCCTATGAGTACTTGAACGACAAGCCGGATTTTCTGAGTTTGCTGGTGTAGAATGGGTGGCTGATAAGACTAAGCACGTCATGCCGAGCGTAGCCGAGGCATCTCGCGTGCCACCACTAATCAAAATGAAACAACGATTGAGTTACTACCCCACGCGAGATGCCTCGACTCCGCTCGGCATGACGTGCTATTGAGTACTGCACTTTTATGCTTAGCCGTTGTAACTAAATCCGAATTAAAATTTTGTTAATCAGCAAACTACGGGGAAATATTTTGCTTTTAGAAATAGTAAGCCGCTGAAAAACAAATTTTCCCGCCGCCACATAAGCCGTGTACTTGCAGGATGCAATGAGCGCCTAAAACCGCTATTCCTTATGTCCAGCGAGCAAATTCAGATTTTTGATACCACCCTGCGCGACGGCGAGCAAGTGCCGGGCTGCAAACTCAACCGCGACGAGAAACTAGTGATTGCCCGGCAGCTGGAGCTGCTGGGCGTGAATGTGATAGAGGCGGGCTTCCCGGTATCGAGCCCCGGCGATTTTGAGGCCGTGCGCTCCATCTCGGCCCAGACCCGCGAGGCCACCGTCTGCGGGCTGACGCGGGCCGTGGAAAACGACATTCGCGTGGCCGCCGAGGCCCTGAAGCCGGCCCGCTACCCGCGCATTCACACCGGCATCGGCACGTCGGACATGCACATCCGCTACAAGCTGCTGACCACGCCCGAGGACGTGCTGGCCCGCGCCATCGCCGCCGTGAAGCTGGCCAAATCCTTCGTGGAAGACGTGGAATTTTACGCCGAAGACGCCGGCCGCACCGACAACGAATTCCTGGCCCGCGTGTGCGAGGCCGCCATTCGGGCCGGGGCCACGGTCCTGAATATTCCCGACACCACCGGCTACTGCCTGCCCGAAGAATACGGCGCCAAAATCCGTTTCCTGCGCGAAAACGTGACGGGTATTCACCACGTGACGCTCTCCACGCACTGCCACAACGACCTGGGCCTGGCCACCGCCAATTCCATCGCGGGCGTCATAAACGGCGCCCGCCAGATTGAGTGCACCATGAACGGGGTAGGGGAACGGGCCGGCAACACGGCGCTGGAAGAAGTGGTGATGATACTGCGCCAGCACCCCTACCTCAAGCTCGATACCCGCATCAACACGCCGCTGCTGGCCGAGACCTCGGCCATGGTGTCGCACCTGATGAGCATGCCCGTGCAGGCCAACAAGGCCGTGGTGGGCGCCAACGCCTTCTCGCACTCCAGCGGCATCCACCAGGACGGCGTCATCAAGCACCGCGAAACCTACGAAATCATGAACCCGCGCGATGTGGGTGTGGCCGATTCGTCCATCGTGCTTACTGCCCGCTCCGGCCGCGCCGCCCTGGCCTACCGCCTCCAGAAAATCGGCTACGATTTCGACCGTCACGCCCTGAACAAGGCCTATGCCTCGTTCCTGCAGCTGGCCGACAAGCAGAAAGAAGTAGTCGACCACGACCTGCACGCTTTGGTGGAGCAGGAGCAGCTGGTGAATGCCGGTTAGAACAATGTCATTGACCGTCATGCCGAGCGCAGCCGAGGCATCTCGCTTGCTCAACTAAATCAATCAATTGAATTACTAACCCACGCGAGATGCTTCGACTGCGGCTGCGCCTCCGCTCTGCATGACGTTCATCATTAACAACAATCCCCCCGCAAAATCCCACCCCACCAATGCCCAAGTCCTTATTTGATAAAATCTGGGAAGCGCACGTCGTGAAAGCCATTCCTGGCGGGCTGGAAGTCTTTTACATCGACCGACACCTCATTCACGAAGTCACCAGCCCGCAGGCGTTTGATGAGCTGCGCGAGCGGGGCCTGCCCCTGCTGCGCCCCGGCCAAATCGTGGCCACGGCCGACCACAACGTGCCCACCCGCAACCAGCACCTGCCCATTCAGGACCCCATTTCCCGCTCGCAGGTTGATAAATTGACGGAAAACTGCGCCAGTTTTGGCGTCGAGCTATTTGGCCTCGGCCACCAGAATCAGGGCATCGTCCACGTCATTGGGCCGGAGCTCGGCCTTACCCAGCCGGGCATGACCATTGTGTGCGGCGACAGCCACACCTCCACGCACGGCGCGTTCGGGGCCATTGCGTTCGGCATCGGCACCAGCCAGGTGACGCAGGTGATGGCCACGCAGTGCCTGCTGCTGAGCCGGCCCAAGCGCATGCGCATCACGATTGATGGCGAGCTGCGGGCCGGGGTGGGGGCCAAGGATTTGATTCTGCACGTCATTGCGCAGCTGGGCACGGGCGGCGCCACGGGCTATTTCGTGGAATACGCCGGCAGTGCCATTCGCGCCCTGAGTATGGAAGGCCGCATGACGGTCTGCAACATGAGCATCGAGATGGGCGCCCGTGGCGGCCTCATTGCGCCCGATGCCACCACCTTTGCCTACCTCGCCGGCCGGCCCTACGCGCCGCAGGGTGCGCGCTGGGACCAGGCCCTGGCCTACTGGCAAACGCTGTATTCGGACGAAAACGCCGAGTTTGAAGCTGAGCTGACCTTCGCCGCCGCCGACATCTTCCCGATGATAACCTACGGCACCAACCCCGGTATGGGCATCGCCCTCACCGGCCACATTCCGGCCGAAGTATCGGCGGGCGAAACGGCCAGCTTCGATAAGTCCTTGCAGTACATGGGCTTCCGGGCGGGCGAGTCGTTGCTGGGCAAGGAAATCAACTACGTCTTCATCGGCAGCTGCACCAACTCGCGCATCGAGGATTTGCGCGCCGTGGCGGCCTACGTGCAGGGCAAGCACAAGGCCGCGCACGTCGAGGCCATCATCGTGCCCGGCTCGAAATCGGTGGAAAAGCAAGCCATTGCCGAAGGCCTCGACAAGATTCTGGCCGAGGCCGGCTTCGAGCTGCGCGAGCCCGGCTGCAGCGCCTGCCTGGCCATGAACGACGACAAAATCCCCGCCGGCGCCTACTGCGTCTCCACCTCCAACCGCAACTTCGAGGGGCGGCAGGGGCCGGGGGCGCGCACGCTGCTGGCCTCCCCGCTGGTGGCCGCCATCACGGCCGTGGAGGGGCGCATTGTGGATATCACGCAGTATTTGAATTAGAACGTCATGCAGAGCGCAGCGCAGCGGAGTCGAAGCATCTCGCGTGCAGCAGTAATCCAATCGGTTGAGTTACTACCACAAGCGAGATGCTTCGACTCCGCTGCGCTGCGCTCTGCATGACGTTCCACCGACCCTCAAATTACCCACACTATCCAACTATCCCACCCAGCTAATAGCCTTTACCAACAACATGAAATCCTTACGCTATGCAGAGCTTGTCGAACTACAACTACCGCCAGGGCAGCGCCGCCGGCTGGATTAGCTACGCCGGCCAATTGCGCCAGCAACCCGCCGCCGCCGAGGATTTCCCCTCGGCCGACGCCGCTGCTTCTCATTCTTCCGAAAACCCCTCCGCCTCCAATGGACAAATTTCAGACCCTGCACTCGACGGCCGTGCCGCTGCCGCTGGAGAACATTGACACCGACCAGATTATCCCCGCCCGTTTCCTGAAAGCGACCACGCGGGAGGGCTTCGGGAAAAACCTGTTTGCCGACTGGCGCTACGCCGCCAACGGCCAGCCCAAGCACGGCTTCGTGCTGAACGACACCCGCTACCACGGCCAGATTCTGATGGCCGGCCAGAACTTTGGCTGCGGCTCCAGCCGCGAGCACGCCGCCTGGGCGCTGTACGACGCCGGGTTTAAGGTGATTATTTCCAGTTACTTCGCCGACATTTTTCGGGGCAATGCGTTGAACACCGGCCTGCTGCCGCTGCAAGTGAGCGAAGCGGTGCTGCAGCGCCTGCTGGCCCGCGTGACGCACTACCCCAACACCCAGCTGGTGGTCGATTTGCCCGCCCAGACGCTCACCGTGCCGGTGTGGGAGGAGAGCATTCCTTTCGACCTCGACCCCTACAAAAAGGAGTGCCTGATAAACGGCTATGACGATATTGACTACCTGCTGAGCCAGCGCGAGGCCATCACCACCTACGAACAACACCGCCCATGGACGTATTAACGAAACGAATTGTGGTGCTGGCCGGCGACGGCATCGGCCCGGAAGTATGCGGCGAGGCTGTGCGCGTGCTCAAAGCCGTGGCCCAGCGCTTCGGCCACCACTTCACCTTCGAGCACCAGCTGATGGGCGCCTGCGCCATCGACGCCACCGGCGTGCCGTTGCCCGATGCCACCCTCGACGCCTGCCACCGCGCCGATGCGGTGCTGCTCGGCGCCATCGGCGACCCCAAATACGACCACGACCCCACGGCCAAAGTGCGCCCCGAGCAGGGCCTGCTGGCCTTGCGCAAAAGCCTGGGCCTCTACGCCAACATTCGCCCCGTGACGGCCTACGAGCAGCTCATCGACGCCTCGCCGCTACGCCCCGACCGCATTGCGGGCACCGACATGCTCATCTTCCGCGAGCTGACCGGTGGCGTGTACTTCGGCGAGAAAGGCCGCTTGCCCGATGGCACGGCCTTCGACAACTGCACCTACAATCGCGAGGAAATTGCCCGCATCGCGCATCGCGCCTTCCAGGCCGCGCAGGGCCGCCGCCGTAAGCTGACGCTGGTGGACAAGGCCAACGTGCTGGAAACCTCCCGCCTCTGGCGCGAAGTCATCCAAAGCATCGCGCCGGAATACCCGGAGGTGGCCGTCGACTACCTGTTTGTGGACAACGCGGCCATGCAGCTCATCCTCAATCCCAAGCAGTTCGACGTGATACTGACCGAAAACATGTTCGGCGATATCCTGTCCGACGAAGCCTCGGTCATTGCGGGCTCGCTGGGCCTGCTGCCCTCCGCGTCCATCGGCGACGCGGCGGCGCTGTTCGAGCCCATTCACGGCTCCTACCCCCAGGCCAAAGGCAAAGGCATTGCCAATCCCATTGCCGCCATCCTTTCGGCCGCCATGCTGCTCGACCATTTCGGCCTGCCCGACGAGGCCTGCGCCGTGCGCGACGCCGTGGAAAACGCCCTCAACGAGCAGGTGCTGACGCCGGAGCTGAACCCCACTACGCGCTACACCACCGAGCAGGTGGGCAGCTTCATCGCCTACGGCGTGCTCGATTTGAAGGACTGTAAATTTCACCAAAGCAATATTCGGGTAGGTATGAGCACCATTATTTAGCGCCATTTAGCTAAATGATGTAGAGACGCAATATTTTGCGTCTCGGCGTTGCTGATGTTGTTCTGACTACACAGTTATGTGTTGCAGGCGGAGCGGCTCCGGTTGTTCAACGGCAAGACGCAAAGTATTGCGTCTCTACATCGTTCTAACAAGCTATAACAACCCAAGAAGCTGCTGCTACAGTAGCCTCTTGGGTTTTAGTGTTTTCAGATGCCTTTGCAGAATTGCCTTTTGTAATGCAGGGTTTGCAGAATCTTGTACCTATATTTCGTCATTAGACCCTAACAAATGCAAGGCCTGTTGCCCATTTTATTCGCTTCCGTAGCCGGAATGGGTCACGCATTCGAGCCCGACCACCTGCTGGCCGTGGGCAACCTCATTTCGCGCCGCGACACCCTCGCCGAAGCCCTGCGCGACGGCATCTACTGGGGCCTGGGCCACACCACCACGCTGGTGGTCGTGGGCAGCATCATTCTGCTGGGCCGCGTCACGTTCCTCACCTCCGGCTACTTCGAAGCGGCCGTGGGCCTGATGCTTGTCGTCATGGGCATCAGCCGCCTGCTCGACCAGCGCCGCGAAGCCGCCAAGGTGCGCCCCGGCGTGGCCCCCTCCCGCGCCGCCTACGCCGTGGGCCTGCTCCACGGCCTGGCCGGCAGCGGCGCGCTGGTGCTGCTGGTGATGAGCGAAATCCGTGACCCATGGCTGAGCGTGCTGTACTTCGCGGTGTTCGGCGCGGGCTCCATTCTGGGCATGTTTATCGTGGCCGGGCTGTGCAGCGTGCCGTTCACCAGGCGCATGCGGATTAGCCGGACGCTGAAATTCAGCACCGTTACCTTGTCGTCGCTGCTGTGCATTGGGTACGGCGGGTGGATGATTTATGGGAATGTGCGATGGTAAAACTGCGCGCCCGTCAACCTCACCCCCGGCCCCTCTCCCGCGGAGAGGGAGCACCGGTTTTGCGCAGTTGCACAATCGTCAGGCTCCCCTCTCCGCGGGAGAGGGGCCGGGGGTGAGGTGACCCGAATCAGGCGGCGCGAGCGAGATGCCTCGGCTGCACTCGGCATGACGTTCTTGCTATCCAGAATACCCTATTCACTATGCACCTCTCCCCCAAAGACCTCGACAAGCTCGTTCTCCACCAGGCCGGTTTCGTGGCGCAGAAGCGCTACGCCCGCGGCCTGCTCCTGAACTATCCCGAAGCCCTGGCCCTCATCGCCACGCAGCTGCTGGAGTTCATCCGCGATGGCGAGCGGGTGGCCGTGCTCATGGACAAGGGCAAGCAGCTGCTGGGCCTGGCAGACGTGCTGCCCGGCGTGGCCGACATGCTCCACGAAGTCCAAATCGAAGGCACCTTCCCCGACGGCACCAAGCTCGTGACCGTGCACCACCCCATCTGCCGCGAAACCGGCGATGCCGCCCTAGCCCTCTACGGCTCCGGCCTGAGCAAAGCCTCGGCCCCCGGCGCCGCGCCCGCCAACGCCAGCCACCCCCAGCCCGGCGAATACCAGCTGCACCCGACCGATATCATCCTCAACGAAAGCCGCGCCACGGTGGACGTGGACGTCGTGAACATGGGCGACCGGCCCGTGCAGGTCGGCTCGCACTATCCCTTCTTCGAAACCAACGCGGCGCTGCACTTCGACCGCGCCGCCGCCTACGGTTTCCGCCTCCACATCCCGGCCGGCACGGCGGTGCGCTTCGAGCCCGGCGAGCGCAAGCGCGTGCGCTTAGTAGCCCTGGCCGGCGAGCGCATCGTGTACGGCGGCAATGGGCTCATTGATGGGAAGCTGGATGAGGCTGGAAAGAAGCAGCAGGCGCTGGAGAAGCTGAAGCTCTAAATTCGTAAAATTATGAGACTCTTTGCCGCATTGCTTGTGCTCACGTTCGTTACAAATGCTCGTGTTTGCTTTGGGCAAAATGTCACTTACATCGGCCATTCCACCTTGAATGAACGGCCTAAAATTTATGTGCTTGTTGACAAAGCAACTGCTACAAAATATATCCTCGACTCAACACGAACTTATATCACAGCAATTGATAGCAACGGTAAGCAACTGTGGAAAACTGAAGCACATCAATCCAATTATCGGGTTAAAAATCCAGTGATTGTATACTTCGCTTTTGATAATGCTGCCTTTGACAACGGTTTGAATAAAAAGGGAGAAGAGGTTATCAGAATAGTTTATAGTAACACACAGTTCGGTACAATCGACAAAAAGACAGGGGCTTTCCTCTATCTAGGTCAAGACTAACCAGAAAAAATCAACCGAAATATAACCCTCCCCATCTCCCGCCGCGCGTATGCCGACATGTACGGCCCCACTACCGGCGACCGGGTGCGCCTCGGCGATACCGGCCTGCTGACCTTTAAATAGTTTATGAAAAGCTCGGAGCTCTACCGCATCCTGACCAGAGATGGCTGGTATAAAATTGCCCAGACGGGCAGCCACATTAAGTTGGCCCACGCCACCAAGAAAGCTCTCACCCGAAGCGGCTACCTGGAGTTCCCGCTGCACGGCAGCGCTGAAGTCGGAAAAGGATTGGCGGCGGTACTGCTGAAACAGGCGGGGCTCAAATAATTCCGCTGCCACCAAGTAAACCCCCTTGATAATTCCGCTGCCACCAAGTAAACCCCCTTGATAATTGCGCTACTGGTAGTAAATTTACTACCTTCAAAAATAGAATAAGTCGCCTATTCAATCTCAATAGCAAGCCAGACGATGAAAAAATATGAAATGATTGTCGAGCGCACCGCCACCGGCTACAGCGCCTACAACGAGGGCGAAGGGGCCTATACCGTGGGCACCAGCTTCGAGGAACTGAAAGCCAACATGGTGGAGGTGCTGAATCTGGCGCTGGAAGACACGGGCCGCACCTTGCGCATCGAAGACGTAAAAATTACTTATGACCTGAAATCATTCTTCGATGCCTACAAAGTCATCAACGCCGCCGCGCTGGCCAAGCGCCTGGGCATGACCCAGAGCCTGCTCAGCCAGTACGTGTCCGGCAACAAGAAGCCCAGCCCCACCCAGACGCGGCGGATTCTGGAGGGCGTACGCGCCGTGGGCCGCGAGCTGGCGGAAATGGACTTTGCTTTCTAAGTGCCAAGCCGCATGACCACGCTACCCCGCGCGGCCGCCTACGGTTTCCGCCTCCACATCCCGGCCGGCACGGCGGTGCGCTTCGAGCCCGGCGAGCGCAAGCGCGTGCGCCTGGTGGCCCTGGCCGGCGAGCGCATCGTGTACGGCGGCAATGGGCTCATTGATGGGCAGCTGGATGATGCTGGAAAGAAGCAGCAGGCGCTGGAGAAACTTGAGAAATAATGACTAATTAGCTCAAATGAAATCCTTATCAAGCAAGCTCAAATCAGCTGCAATAATTATTCTTTGTGTAGCAGCAGTTGCTGTAGGTGGCACTCATTTCATATTTGGTTTTATAAGAACTACCCTCATTGTCATTCTAGTCCTTTCTCTTCTGTTTGGGTTAGTTTATATCAAGGTTGTTTTTGATGAAAAACGGTTCAAAAAGAAGTATGAGGCCTTTTTGGAAAAGATGAATGGCGCAGGCTTTCTATTTTATAACAACCGTATTAACAGCATTGATTTTGTTGAAAAAATAATTGCGCCCGCTTTAAAATCTGATGTTAAAATGATTCCTGTGACGAGAAGCAAGATTGTAGGTGATAATTCAGACTGTTTCGGTAAGATGCTTGAGGATGTAGAAACCAGAAACGGTTTTCCTTATTTAGCAAAAGTTATAGATGGGAGTGTTTTGACAGAGTCTATTAATAACCAATTTTATAATGTGATGAGCGGTAATAAGCCGCTTGAGCCGCTTCTGGATAGAATAAACGCTTTCTACACTTCCATGCCGACCGTTTCTCGCGCCTAGTATGTCCCTCCCCATCTCCCGTCGCGCGTATGCCGACATGTACGGCCCCACCACCGGCGACCGGGTGCGCCTCGGCGATACCGGCCTGCTGATTGAAGTTGAACGCGACTACTGCGTGTACGGCGAGGAATGCAAGTTCGGCGGCGGCAAGGTGCTGCGCGACGGCATGGGCCAGGCCGCCGGAATCGGGCCGGCCGACGCGTTGGATTTGGTCATCACCAACGCGCTGGTGGTCGATTACACCGGCATTTTCAAGGCCGACATCGGCATCAAGGGCGGGCGCATCGTGGGCATCGGCAAGGCCGGCAACCCGCACCTCATGCCCGGCGTCACGCCCGGCATGGTGGTGGGCGTCACCACCGAAGTCATTGCCGGCGAAGGCCAGCTGCTCACCGCCGGCGGCATCGACTGCCACATCCATTTCATCAGCCCCCAGCAGATACCGGAGGCGCTGGCCTCGGGTGTCACGACCATGATTGGGGGCGGCACCGGGCCGGCCGCCGGCACCAACGCCACCACCTGCACGCCCGGCGCGTTCTACCTCGAAACCATGCTGAAGGCCACCGAGGCCTACCCGCTCAACTTCGGCTTCCTGGGCAAGGGCAACGCCTCCAAGCCCGAGGGGCTGCGCGAGCAGGCCGAGGCCGGGGCGCTGGGCTTCAAGCTGCACGAGGACTGGGGCACCACCCCGGCGGCCATCGACATGTGCCTCAGCATTGCCGAGGAATACGACGTGCAGGTTTGCATCCACACCGATACGCTGAACGAGAGCGGCTTCGTGGAAACCAGCACGGCGGCGTTTAAGGGCCGCACCATCCATTCCTACCACACCGAAGGCGCCGGCGGCGGCCATGCGCCCGATATCATCAAAATCTGCGGCGAGCCGAACGTCATTCCGTCGAGCACCAACCCCACGCGGCCCTTCACGGTGAACACCATCGACGAGCACCTCGACATGCTCATGGTCTGCCACCACCTCGACCGCAACATCCCCGAAGACGTGGCCTTCGCCGAAAGCCGCATCCGGGGCGAAACCATTGCCGCCGAAGACATCCTGCACGACCTGGGCGCGCTCAGCATCATCAGCTCCGATTCGCAGGCCATGGGCCGGGTGGGGGAGGTCATCACCCGCACTTGGCAAACGGCCCACAAAATGAAGCAGCAGCGCGGCCCCCTTCCCGAAGACGCCGCCAGCGCCGCCGACAACTTCCGCGTGCGCCGCTACGTGGCCAAGTACACCATCAACCCGGCCCGCGCCCACGGCATCTCGCACGAAGTCGGCTCCGTCGAAATCGGCAAGCTGGCCGATTTGGTGCTCTGGAAACCCGCCTTTTTCGGCGCCCGCCCCGAGATGATACTCAAGGGCGGCATCATCGCCCAATCCCAGATGGGCGACGCCAACGCCTCCATTCCCACGCCGCAGCCCTCGTTCTCACGCCCCATGTTCGGCGCGCTGGGCGGGGCCATCGGCAAGAGCTCAATGGTGTTCGTGTCGGGTGCTTCGGTTGAAAGAGTTCGGACCGATTACGGCCTGACCAAGCAGGTAGTGGCGGTAAAAAACTGCCGGAATATTGGCAAGAAGGACATGGCGCTGAACGACTATTTGCCCAATATTTCCGTCGACCCCGAAACTTATAGGGTGATGGTGGATGGGGTGCATCTGACCTGTGAGCCGGCCGAGGTGTTGCCGTTGGCGCAGTTGTATAATCTATTCTAACGGGCGCCTCACCCCCCGGCCCCCTCTCCGAAAAGGAGAGGGGGTGCCAGTCGTATTCGATTTTGCTTCTCGAAAATTGTCCGTGCCACCTCGGCACCCCCTCTCCTTTTCGGAGAGGGGGCCGGGGGGTGAGGCGCCCGTTAGAACGTCCCGCATGCAATTCGCCCGCCTCCTGCACCTCGTCGATTCGGCCATTCCCACCGGCTCGTTCGCCTATTCTTACGGGTTGGAAAGCAGCATCACCTTCGGCCTCATAAATACACCTTTTGCGCTGCGGAACTACCTGTATTCCTACCTGCAGCAAGCCGGCAGCACCGAGTTGCCCTTCGTCCATTCCACTTTCCACCTCACCGAGAAAAGCCTAGAATTCCAGACTGTTGCCGAAGAATACGACGCTCAATTGCTGGTGCCCGCGCTCCACAAAGCCAGCGCCGCGCAGGGCCGCAACTGGCTGAAACTGCTGGCTACGTTCTACCCCGAAACTGACTTGGAAACCATCACCCAGTGGTTCACCAGTCAAAATTTTCCGCCGCATTTCACGCTGGTTTTCACGCTGGCCTTGCAGCGGGTGGGCTTCGAGCTAAAAGAATTACAGGCCATGTACCTGCACATGCTGCTGCGCGACCAACTCAGCGCCGCCATTCGCCTCGGGTTTCTGGGGCCGCTGGAAGGGCACCAGTTGCAGCACGATTTCTACGCGGTGTTTGAGCATATTTTAGCGGCGCAGGTGGGGAAGGGGTATGGTGAGGCGGTACGCTCGGCGTTTTTACTCGATGCGGCGCAGGTGTTGCACGAAGACATTTACTCCAAGCTTTTCCAGAACTAGCAGAACGTCATGCCGAGCGTAGCCGAGGCATCTCGCTCGCATCGTTCAACGATTGGATTAGTGGCGGCACGCGAGATGCCTCGGCTACGCTCGGCATGACGTTGCGATTAATTCAAAACTCAACCCTCAAAACTCAACACTTCCTAGATGGCTTTTGTCGAAAAACTCGCCCTTCTCCTCCACGGCCACCAGCACGAAGCGTACGAGTCGCCCGGCGACTTCAACGAGCGCGAAACCCGGCGGCTGCCCAGCTACCGCAACTTCCGCAAGCGCGCCTTCACCGTGGGCATCGGCGGGCCGGTGGGCACGGGCAAGACGGCCTTGCTGAAAGCCCTGTGCGAGCGCATGCGGCATGAGTTCGAGCTGGGCGTGGTCACCAACGACATCTTCACCCGCGAAGACGCCGAGTTTCTCATTCGCAACAGCGCGCTGGATGAAAACCGCATTGTAGGCGTAGAAACCGGCGGCTGCCCGCACGCCGCCATCCGCGAGGATATTTCCCTGAACATGGATGCGCTCGAAGGCCTCATGCAGCGCTTCGATTACGGCCTCGATTACCTCTTCGTGGAGAGCGGTGGCGACAACTTGGCCGCCCACTTCAGCCGTGAGTTGGTCGACTATTCCATCTACGTCATCGACGTATCGGGCGGCGACAAAATTCCGCGAAAGGGCGGCCCTGGTATTACCCAATCTGACCTGCTCATCATCAACAAAATCGACCTCAAAGACATCATCAAAGCCGACCTGGGCGTGATGGAGCGTGACTCGAAAAAAATGCGCGGCGAAGGCCCGTTCCTATTTGCCCGCGCTATTGATGGGCACGGGCTGGATGATATTATCGGCCATATTAAAGCAGCGAAAGCCCGCGCGCTGGCCGCCGTGCGGGAGGATAGGCGGTAAGCACGTGTACCCCGAAGTTTCACTTCGGACCGTTAGAACAATCGTTGTTCAACGCGAGCCGAAGTAAAACTTCGGGGTACACGTGCTTACTGTTCCCGAATCAGCCGATAGAGCTGTTCGCGGTACGTGTCGCTCACCGGAATCTCCTTGTCCTGTATATAAATCGTGTTGCCGTCCACCATGCGAATCTTGTCGAGCGACACGATGAAGGACTTGTGCACCCGCAGAAACGGGGGCTGCGGCAGCGTCTCGGCCAGCTCTTTCAGGGTTTGGTAGGTAACCACGCGCTGCGTGGGCAGCTGAATGGACACGTAGTTGCTCAGCCCCTCGATGTAGAGAATGTCGGCGTAGTTGACGCGCAGGAACTTGTTCTTGCTCTCGCCCTTCACAAACATGTGGCCGGTGGGGGGCGGTGTAACTGCCGCCACGGACGTGGCTATGGGAGCCGGCGCCGCTACTGGCGCGGGGGCCGCCGGGCCGGGCATGAGTGCCAATGCCTTCTGCGCGGCTTTAAAGAAGCGCTCGAAGGAAATGGGCTTGAGCAGGTAGTCCACCACGTCGTTTTCGTAGCCTTCGAGGGCGTACTCGGGGTAGGCGGTGGTGAGGACGACCTTGCACTTGTTGCCGGCCAGCTTGAGGAATTGCAGGCCGGTGAGCTTGGGCATCTGGATGTCCAAAAACACCAAATCGACCTGGCCCTGCTGCACCATCGTCAGCGCCTCAATAGGGTTGGTGGTGGTGCCCACCAATTCCAGAAAGGGAAGCTGGCTGATGTAATCGGCCAGGATGAGCAGGGCAGGGGCTTCGTCATCGACGGCGAGGCAGCGAATCATGGGCGGAGCAGGGGAGAAGGAAATGTAAAATCAAAGAACGTCATGCCGAGCGCAGCCGAGGCATCTCGCGTGCGCAACGTAATTTTTTCAATTGGTTTACTCGTACACGCGAGATGTCTCGGCTGCGCTCGGCATGACGTTCTGGCTTATCCCACCAGCCGCAACGACGTGGTAAACTGTTCGCCCTCGGCCCCGGCGTGCAGCGCGTGCCGGCCGGGGTAGAGCAGCTCCAGCCGGCGGCGTAGGTTGGGCAGGCCGATGCCGGTGGTGGTGTCCTTGTTGCCGTCGTTGCGCTGGTTTTCGACTTTAAACTGCAATTGCTCGCCTTCAATGTTCAGGTGGATGTGCACCGGATGGGCAGGGTCGTCGAGGACGCCGTGCTTGATGGCGTTTTCCACGAAGGGAATGAGCACAAGCGGGGCCAAGCGGTGGCCGGCGGGCTCGCCATTCACCTGAAAGTCGACGTGGAAGCTGTCGGGGAAGCGCAGGCGGTAGAGGGCCAGGTAGTTGTGCAGGTACTCGATTTCCTTCTCTAAATCCACTTGGCCGTCGGGCGTGTCGTGCAGCATGTAGCGCATCAGCTCCGAGAGTTTCAGGATGGCGTTGGCCACCGGCTTGGCCACGGGGTAGGCCATGCTGAAGAGCATGTTGAGGGTGTTGTAGAGGAAGTGCGGGTTGATTTGGGTTTTGAGGAAGGCCACTTCGGCGGCGCGCTTCTCCTCGCGGAGCTGGCGATTTTCGCGCTCGCGGTGCAGGGCCGCTTGGGCGCCCCACACGGCCGCGCTCAGCACTATCATCGGGCTGCCAAAGAACACGTTGTCAAAGATGTAGTAAGTCGCCGTCGTGTCGGGCGTGTAGTTGTGAAATCCCAGCAGGGCCGGGTAAATGGCCTCCTCAATCAGGGCCCGCAGGCCGATGTAGAGCGCCAACACGCCCGCCAGTGCTGCCACCAGCTGCGGCCCCCGGCCCGAGCGCAGCAGCCGCGGATACACCACGAGGTAGCACAGGTAAAACTCAATAAACCGGATGAACAGGAGAGAAGCAGTGAGCCACAAGCTGATGCGTAGGTGCTTACTGTGCAAAAACACGCCCAGGAACTCGTAGCCGCCATACAGCAGCCAGCCCAGCACGTGCCAGCGGAGTGCGGATTTGGTGAGGAGGTTGGTCATGGCTATTTCTAAGAAAAATGTCCGGAGTCAGAAAATCATCAGGCCGTCATGCTGAGCGCAGCCGAAGCATCTCTACCGCGCTACTAACCCCTATCAATTGATTTACTCACGCGGTAGAGATGCTTCGACTCTGCTCAGCATGACGGCCTGACAACCGCAGGATGAATGCAGCTCCAAAACTACCGCCACCCTTCAGCGCCCGCACCTTTTTTATGTGAAAGCCCGGTTTTGGAATGTGAAACTGAAAAACGACCAGAACGGCCGGTAGCAGCGGGTTTTGGGGCATTGGGATAATGTTTTTTACCCCGGAAATGGGCCAGGCCACCTTTGAGCCATCAAACCGCCAACGCCCCTTCCCATGAATACCTTTACCTGCATCCGCCGCCTTTCCACCCTCGCCCTGCTGGCCCTGCCGATGCTCTCGCAGCGGGCCGCCGCCCAGGCCACCGCCACCGGCACCGTGCTCGACAAAGCCGGCCAGCCCCTGGGCTTCGCCACCGCCGTGCTGCTGGCCCTGCCCGATTCCAGCATCGCCAACTCCCAAACCACCACCGAGCAGGGCGCCTACACCTTCGGCGGCGTGAAACCCGGCCGCTACTGCGTGAAGGCCCTGCTGCTGAGCTACACCACCGCCCGCAGCGCCGCCTTCGTGGTAGGCAAGGACGCCGTGACGGTGCCGGCCCTGCGCCTCACGGCCGCCGCCACCACCCTCAAGGAAGTGACCGTGGTGGGCACCACGCCCATGCTGGAGCAGCACGCCGACCGCACCATCGTGAACGTGGACCGCCTGAACACGGCCGGCGAAACCGCCCTCGACATCCTCAAAAAAGCCCCCGGCGTGACCCTCGACAAGGACGACAACGTGGTGTACCGCGGCAGCACCGGCGTGAACGTGATGATTGACGGCAAGCTCACCTACATGAGCGGCGCGGCGCTGAGCGGCTACCTCAAGTCGCTGCCCGCCTCGGCCGTGAGCCAGATTGAGCTGATGCCCAACCCGCCTGCTTCCATGGACGCCGCTGGCACGGCTGGCGTGCTCAACATCAAGCTGAAGCGGAGCCAACTCCCCGGCCTGAGCGGCACTTACAACCTCGGCCTCGGCCAGGGCCGCTACGAGAAAAGCTGGGCCGGCACCAACCTGGCCTACAACGTGGGCAAAGTGCGCCTCTTCGCCCGCCTCGACGCCGGCCGCTACAACTCCTTCAACCGCCTCACGATGATTCGCAACATCCGCGACAGCATTTTCAACCAGGAAAACGTGTGGCGGCCCCTCGCCTACACCGCCAACTACACCACCGGCGCCGATGTGGCCCTCACCGCCAAGCAAAGCCTGGGCATTCAGCTGCGCGGCGGCTTCGACCAAACCGATGCCGTGAGCACCAGCAACTCCGTGACCACCGACCGGGCCGGCAACCCCGGCGGTCGTCGCCAGATGACCAACCCGCAAGCCAGCAACGGCAACAATCAGGCCCTCAACCTCTACTATAAGTTCGCCTTCGACAGCACCGGCCGCGAGCTGAGCGTCAACGCCGACTACGTGCACTACGCTAACGCCAAGGACCAGAGCTTCAACAACGTTATTTTCGCCCCCGGCGCCGAGCAGGGCCGTCCCGCCGAGCAGCTGCGCAGCAATGCTTCGTCGGAAACCACCATTCGGGCTGCCAAAATCGACTACGTACACCCCTTTGTCGGCACCAAATGGCGGGCCGAAACCGGCGCCAAAACCAGCTGGGTCACCTCGCGGAGCGCCATCCAGTTCGATAAACTGATGGATAGCGGCTGGCAGCTCGACGGCCTGCGTACCAACCAGTTTGCCTACGACGAGCACATCAGCGCCGGCTACCTGAGCGTGAACACCAGCTACGGCCGCCTGGAATTGAAAGCCGGCCTGCGCGGCGAGCTCACCCAGACCACCGGCCGCTCGGCCACCACCGGCGTGCAGGTGGAGCGGAGCTACTTCCAGCTGTTTCCCAGCGCCTTCGCCAGCTACAAAGTCGACGAAAGCAACCAAGTGAGCGCCTCCGTGAGCCGCCGCATCACCCGCCCCAACTACCAAAGCCTGAACCCCTTCCTCAACTACACCGACTTCTACACCGCCCAGCAGGGCAACCCGTTCCTGGCGCCTTCGCTCTCGCAATCCTTCGTGCTGAACTACCTGCACAAAGACTTCCAGGTGCTGAGCCTGAGCTACCTGCACGAAACCAACTCGGTGAACAACGTGATAACCCAGAACGACGACACCAAAGTGTCGACCAGCACTCCCCAAAACCTGGCCGAAACCAGCACCCTTACCCTGAGCTCGGGCGGCCACACCGACATCACCAAGTTCTGGGGCGTCGATAACCAGCTCAGCGGCAGCTACACCCAAGTGAGCACCACCGTGCAGGACCAGCCCGTGCGCCTGGCCAGCTACAGCTGGTCGGCCAGCTCGGAGCATACCTTCATCCTGCCCCGCAGCTACAAGCTCATGGTGGGTGGCAGCTACGACTCGCCCGCCGTGATGGGCCTCTACCACACCCTGGCCAGCGGCGCCATGAACCTGGGCCTGAAAAAGCAACTCTGGGCCGAGCGCGCCACCTTCAGCCTGCGCGTGGCCGACGTCTTCAACACCAGCCGCTTCCGCAGCACGCTCAACTACAACAACATCAACCAAACCTGGAACAACCAGTGGGAAAGCCGCCGCGTGACGCTCACCTTCACCTGCAAAATCGGCAGCGGCAAAACCCAGGCCCGCCGCGCCGCCGCCAGCGCCGATGAGGAAGGCCGCCTGTAGGGAATGAAGGTTGGACGGTTATAAGAACCGTCATGCCGAGCGTAGCCGAGGCATCTCGCTTGTGGTAGTAATCCCAATGATTGGATTTACTTCTGCACGCGAGATGCCTCGGCTACGCTCGGCATGACGTTCTTTTTTTAATGATTCACAACGAAGCAGCTTTAATACTTCCGCGCCAGCGGATTATACCCCAACAACTGCTCGTCCGCCAGCCCGGCCAGCAGCGCGTCACACAGCGGCTGCAGGTCCATCCGGCTGTGCGCGGCCGCCCGCAGCACCCACACGTTCTCCCGCGCCCGCGCTACCGACACCGCGTAGGGCTGACTGCTGATGCTGAAATGCGGCCCCGTACTACCTGGCATCTTCTGCTGAGCCAGTATTTCTCCTAACAACCGAAACCGCGCATCCTCGGGGCTGCCGACCAGAAAAACGGAGAAGAAGGTTTGATACCCGGCGAAGTTGGCCGGCGAAGTGGCAATGTTTTCGGCGGGATTGAAGGCAAACCTATCCAGCGCCACCAGCCGGCCCGCCACCCGCACGCGCAGTTCCGAATGCAGCGCGTGGAAGGCAAAACGCTCGCCCTGGTCCATGCGGCCGGAGTGAAACCAATCCACCAGCAACAGCAGCGACGACGGCTGCAAGTGCCACTCCTGCGCCTGCCGGTAGCGGCTTTCGGCCTGCAGCACCACCGGGTCGGGAAACACCACGGCCAGCGCATTTTCACCCAATTCTCCTGCCGTGTGTTGCTCCGCCACGGCCCCGTCAATCGACCGAAAAATCTTCGTGCTGGCCTGCGTGCTGAGGATGAGCCGCGCGCCAGCCTGAACCTTCGCGCGCAGCCGAATGGCGTCGCCGGCCACCATGCCGCCGCCGTAGCTGCTCAGCACCACGTGCACGGCGGGGCCGTGCGAGGCCGGCTGCAGCAGCTTCAGCGGCTGGATGTTTTTGCAGGCAATGAGCCGCGACTTGCCGCGCACCTCCGCCACTTCGAGTGCGCTCCAAGCCGCCGGAGGCGAAGCAGTCGACGCCAAAACGAGTGGAACAGGAGCAGAAACAACGGGCAGAGCACTCATGGTGCCGCGAAGTACGGTCCTGGCGCGTGCCGGGCAATAGCCGCCCGGCCGGTACGTTTTCTAAACAGCAACTACGCCGTATTTTAGGGCCTCGCCGCGTTTCGGATTATGCAGAATTATTACCGCGTTTTAGGCGTCAGCCCCACGGCCACGGCCCCGCAGATTGAGCAGGCTTACCTGCGCCAGCGCACCCGCCTGCGTCGCCTGGCGGCCGCCGACCCCGCCATGCGCAACCGGCTCGCCGAAATCGAAGACGGCTACGGCATCCTCGGCAACCCGCGCCGCCGCGTGGCCTACGACGTGCTGCTGGCCCAGGAGCCGGCCGAACCGTCGCGGCCGCCACGCTTTGCCGACGAGCGCATGCAGCTGCTTGCCCGGTGGGGGCGCCGCCTCAACCTGGCGCTGCTGGCGGTTTGCCTGCTGCTGGTGCTCGATTGGGCCCTGCCCCTGCGCCACTATGCCCACGAAACCGTGCAAACCCGCTTTCCGGTGGCCGTATCGGCTCCCTTGTCCAACCCGCAGATGGCCTACCGGGTGCATACCGAACACACAACGTTCCGCCTGCCCGGCGACATCAGCCACCGGGTTCGGCAGGGGGAGCGCATAGCCGTGTGGCAAACCCCGCTTTTGGGCGTGGTGCAGCGCGTCAGCTCGCCGGCTTCGCCCGATGGGTCGGCGCCGTTTCAACCGTACAGCGGCACCATTTATGGCACTTTTTTCCTGCTGCCGCTGCTGCTGCTGGCCGTGACGGCGGTGGGCGTCTGGCCCGGCCACACCCCCGAAACTTACATCAACACGGCCGCCGTTGGGGCCCTGCTTTCCGTGCTGATGCTGGTGGTGCTGCTTCGGTTTTGAGGAGAAACCGGTAGCAAGAAGCCCAAAAATAATCAGGCCGTCCTGCGGCGCTTGTCGAAGCATCTTTGCTGCAGTAAAAGCACCGCAGGACGGTCTTTTCGGGTACAGGCATTTCGGTATGGCTACTTAAAAATGGCTTTCCGCAAGGTTTTGAGGAACAACAGCCCGCGTTGCTCGGCCCAACATGGTGGGGCAGGCGGAAAACTTTTGCCAACCCTTGCCGGCTACTTACCGAATACTGCGCAAACTGTACCCCGCACCACCTCATGGATTTTTCTTCCGCCCGCCCCGAAGACCAGCTGTTTGACGCCGCCCGCCGCGGCAACGTAACCGACCTAAAAGAGCTGCTGGCCACCGGCCTCGACATCAATACGACCAATCCCAAGGGTTTCACGGCCCTCATTCTCACGGCTTACGACAACCACCTCGACGCCACCAATTTCCTGCTCGAAGCCGGCGCCGACCCCAACATTCAGGATGCCTCCGGCAACAGCGCCCTGATGGGCGTCAGCTTCAAGGGCTACCCCGAAATTGCGCGGCAGCTCATCCGGCACGGCGCCGGCCTCAACCTGCAAAACGGCAACGGCGGCACCGCCCTCATGTTTGCCACCCTGTTTGGCCGCAACGAGCTCGTGCACCTGCTGCTCGAAGCCGGCGCCGATACCACCATCCGGGACGCACGCGGCCTCACCGCCCTGCACCTGGCCGGCCAGCAAGGCAACGAAGAAGCCTGGGCCCTGCTGGGCGGAAACCCCGCTGACAAGGAGTAGAATCAGCTAGAAGCAAGAAACGTCCTGCGGCGCTTGTCGAAGTATCTCGCGTGCGTTAGCCATCCAATTGACAGGATATACTATTGCGGCAGAGATGCTTCGACCGCGCTCAGCAGGACGTTCGGTTTTTCCTTCTTATCCCACCATAAACGTGCGCATGCCCAGCCCGCCGAAGCTTACTTCTTCAAACAGCTGCTGCACGGGCTCGTTTTTTCCGGCCAGCCCTACGGTATAGAGCGTGGGCAGGTAGTGGTCGAGGGTGGGCACGGCCAGCGGGCCGCTGCTCCCGGCGGCTGTGTAGTTGGTGAGGGCGCGGTAGTTGCCGCTGAGCAGGTGGCCCTTGAACCACTCATCAAATTCGATGGCCCAATCGTAGGGCTGCGAGTCGCCGGCCATGAGCTTGGGCATGCTCTGGCGCAGGTTGTGCACCACGTTGCCACTGCCCACAAGGAGGACGCCCCGCTCCCGCAAAAACTGCAGTTGCTTCGCAAAGTCGAAGTGCCAGTCCAGCGGCTTGGTGGCGTCCATGCTGAGCTGGAACACGGGCACATCGGCCGCCGGAAACAGGTGGTGCAGCACCGTCCAGGTGCCGTGGTCGAGGCCCCACTCGTCGGTGCCGTGCACATCGGGCACCTGGGCCATGAGGTCGCGCACCAGTGCCGGCGCGCCGGGGGCCGGGTACTGCATGTCGAACAGCGCCTGCGGGAAGCCCCCAAAATCGTGAATGGTTTTGGGCCGCTCGTTCAGCGTGGCAAACGTGCCCCGCGTGAGCCAGTGCGCCGACACCACCACAATGGCTTGCGGCGGCCGGTTGCGGCGCAGGTCTTCGCCCACCTGCCGCAGCCGGCGCGTGAACGCATTGTCCTCCAGGGCATTCATGGGGGAGCCGTGGCCCACGAAGAGCACGGGCATGGGCGCCGTTCTGGCAAAAGTGGCAGCAGTGGCGTGGAGGGCCTGAAGATGCATGGCGGCGGTGGCGAGGGGCAGCGTGCCCAGGGCTTTGAGGAAAGGGCGGCGCTGCACAGTGGAGGAACTGATGGAATACAGCCACAAATTTCCGGCGCTTCTGGTGGCTCCGCCTTGAGGTAGGGTAAGAAATCAGGCTTCGCGCTTCACCGGCTTATCTTGGGGCTGTGAAAACCGACCCGTATGTTGCCCTGCGCGCTTATTTCGAGCAGCGCGCCCCGCTGCCCGATGCCGAGTTTGCCGTGTTGCGGCAGCTGTTTCGGCCGCGCACCCTGCGGCGGCACGAGGTGCTGCACGCGGCGGGCGAGGTGGCGCGGCACGGGGCTTTTGTGGCGCGGGGCTGCCTGCGGTCTTTCGTAGTCGACGCCCAGGGCAAGGAGCACATCCTCCAGTTTGCCCCCGAGCAGTGGTGGATAGCCGACCAGCACAGCCTCACGCACCACGCGCCGGCCCTTTTTGCCATCGACGCCGTGGAGGAATCCGAGGTGCTGCTCTACGATGCCTTGTTTTACCACCAGAAAGGCTTGCCCACCGTGCGCGATTCCGAACTGTCGCTCACCATGCTCACCAACCGGATTTATGCCATGCAGCAGCGGCTGGTGCTGCTGCTCAGCGCGCCGGCCAAGGTGCGCTACCTCGACTTCATCCAAACCTATCCCACGCTGGCGCAGCGCCTGCCCCTGCGCCTGATTGCCTCGTACCTGGGCATCACACCCGAGTCGCTGAGCCGGGTGCGGCACGAGTTGGCGCACGAGCGGCCGGGGGCCTGAGCAAGGCCCAAGCCGCCTCACCCAATGCTGCGGATGACCCCGCCATCGACCCGCACCGAGGCGCCGTTGGTGGCCGCCGCCAGCGGGCTGGCCAGGTAGGCCACCATGTTGGCCACCTCATCGGTCGTGATGAAGCGCTTGAGCAGGGAGGTGGGCCGGTCGTTCTGGAAGAAATCGTGCTCGGCTTCTTCTTTTGACTTGCCATCGGCGGCCATTTTCCGGATGAATTCGTCGACACCCTCGGACGATGTGGGGCCGGGCAGTACGGAATTGACCGTAACGCCGGTGCCAGCCGTGAGTTCGGCCAGCCCGCGGGCCACGCCGAGTTGGGCCGTTTTGGTGGTGCCGTAGTGTATCATCTCCTGCGGAATCTGAAGGGCCGATTCGCTGGAAATGAACAGAATGCGGCCCCAGTTTTTGGCCAGCATCAGCGGGAAATACTGGCGCGAGAGGCGCACCCCGCTCAGCACGTTCACTTCAAAGAAACGCAGCCAATCCTCGTCGGTGATTTCGGCGAAGGGCTTGGGCTCGAAAATGCCCACGTTATTGACCAGAATATCCACCGTGGGCACTGCGCGCAGCAGCTGAGTTACCTCTTCGGCCTTGCCGAAGTCGACCGCCACGCCCCGCACCACCGCCTGCGGGGTTTCGGCCAGAATAGCCCGCCGGGCCTCCTCGATGCGTCCTTCTGTGCGACCAGTGATAACGACTTCGGCCCCTTCGGCAGCAAGGCGGCGGGCAATGGCCAGCCCAATGCCGGCCGTGGAACCGGTAACGAGGGCAAGCTTGTGGGTGAGTTGCAAATCCATACGGAGGGGAAGTAAGGGAAAGAAGCTATTGTTCGGCTTAAACCAGCTCAGATGGAAATTGTATGTCAGCCACCCGTTGCCATCGCCGGAAGGCCGCATTCTTAGAGGCCGGCCACGAATTCCAGGATGTGCATTGCGACGACGCCAGCTGGCTGATAAGTGCTGATAAGTGTTGAAACAACCGGCAGTGGAAAAACGTAGATTATTTAAAAAGTGCATTTTTAATGAATATCGGCTAAGTTTGGATAGATATAGTCATTCATAGGAAAAAATAATTTGCATTTGAGAATAGATTCGCTTTATTTGTTCCGTAGATATCGTTTATGTAAGGTAATTAGCTTGTTATACATAATACCCAGGGCGGGTTTGCTATATATTATAAATGGATTTATTTGAGAATTTGTTATGCTAATAACCGGAATCCTCCGAAACGAAACTGCGGTATACCACAATTTCATTTCTGGCAATTCAGGTGGGGCGCCCTGGTTCCCTAGGCGTTCAAATTCGTTTGCTAACGCGTTCAACGGCGTGTTTTTCCGCATTTGCTCTTTCCATCCACTCCCAAATCCCACCTCCTATGTTACTTACTACTACGCTGCTGTTTGTTAGTCATTTGTTGGTTGCCGGCGCGCCCGGCGCGGCAGCCGTGCCCGCAGTTGGTATCGGAAACCCTATGGCGGCACCCGTGGTCGCCGGTCGCGTCGTCACGGAGCTGGAGAAGCCGTTGCCGGGGGTAGTGGTCACCATTCAGGGCACCCCGCAGGCCACCAGCACCAACGCCACCGGCGAATTCCTGCTGCCGCTGAGCGAAACGAAATCGGTGCTGGTGTTCAAGTGCCAGGGCTACCGCGACCAGCTGGTGCCCGTGGTCGGGGGCAATTCCCTCACCGTGAAAATGTATTCTGTGGCCGCCAATGCGCCGGCCGAATCTGCGGCAGCTGCCGCTAACGCTGGCCAAAGCAAGGTGTTGAATTTTGCCGAAGAGCTGCCCACGTTTCCCGGCGGCGAGTCGGCCTACCGTGCCTTTGTGCGGCAGACGGCGCATTACCCGCAGGAGGCCCTGGATAAAGGCTTCTCGGGCACGGTATTCGTCAGCTTTGTGGTGGACGAGCAGGGGCGCATTACCGACGCGGAAGTGGCCAAGGGCTGCGGCCACGGCCTCGACCAGGAAGCCCTGCGCGTCATTCGGCTCATGCCCTGGTGGAACCCCGGCCGCATGGCGGGCAAGCCCGTGCGGGTATCGCGCGTGCTGGCCGTGCCGTTTGTGTTCCGGCAGCCCGATTAAGGCACCCTACGCCCCAAGCCACAGCGCCGCCAGCGCCAGCCCGGCCGGCAGCGTCTAAACCAGCAGAATGCGCCCGCCGGCCGTGGCCGCGCCGTAGAGGCCCGCCACGGCCACGCAGCCCAGAAAAAAGCTGGCCACGTAGCGGTGCCAGGCGGGGTCCGAAATCAGCAGCGCCCACCCGAGGCCGGCGGCCAGAAAGCCGTTGTACAGCCCCGGGTTGGCGGCCAGCACTTTGGTGGACTCAAAGAGCTCCGGCCGCAACGAGCGGAAGGTTTTGGGGCCGCGGGTGGTCCAGGCAAACATTTCCAGCCAGAGAATATAGAGGTGAACGACGGCCACCAGGCCGACGAGGAAGTTGCTGAGCAGCGCCATAGTTTGCAGAGAAAAGAGCGATTGACGGGCCCAACCTACGCATAATCCGGCCGTTGGGGCCAGTGCAGGGCGCCGGGGCGGCCTTCGAAGTGGCCCATGCCGCGCGCGGGGTATCTTCGCGGAGATATTTTCTTTCCACTACTTGCTGAATCCCCCCGCTTATGGACTTCTTTACTTCGGTACGCGCCGTGCTGCCCCGCTGGGGCGTGTTGGCCACCCTATGCCTTGGCGCGGCCGCAGTGCCCAGCCAGGCCCAAACCGCCCCTACCTGGGCCGCTGTGCGGCGCCTGCCTGCCGCTGCCAGCACCGGCTTTAGCAGTGCCGAGAGCATTGCCGTTGCAGCCGATGGCAGCCAGTACGTATCGGGCCGGTTTGCGGGCTCGTTCACGCTGGGCTCCATCACCATGACCGGCAGCACGAATACCGGCCACCTGTACCTGGCCAAATACAGCGCCGCCGGCGCCGTGCTCTGGGCCACCAAGCTCGACGCGGGCACCCAGCAGGTGCACGCCAAAGTCGCCATCGATGCCACGGGCAATGCCTATCTGGCCGGCGATTTTTACAATTCCCTGACGCTGGGCAATACCACCCTCACCGCCACCGTCTCAAGTGCGGGCAATGCCTTGGATGCCTTTCTGGTAAAATACGACGCCCAGGGCGTGCAGCAGTGGGTGCGGCAGGCGGTGGCCGGCGGCGTGGGCAACACGGGTGTGGCCTTCCTCTACGGGGTGGCCACCGACGCCAGCGGCAACGTGACCATTGCCGGCGACTTCCTGAACAACGTCTCGTTTGGCGGCACGCCCCTGACGGGCGGCGGCGTGTACCTCTACCGCTTTTCGCCCACCGGAACCCTGCTGCTGAGCCGGCGCGTGAGCGACGACGGCTACCTCAACGACTTGGCCCTGGACGGTGCCGGCAATGCCTACCTCACCGGTGGGGCCTACTCCAATACCTCCTTCGGCGGCATCGTGCCGCCCAACGCAGGCAGCGGCGACGTGTTCCTCTGCAAGCTGAATGCGGCCGGAACCGTGCAATGGGTGCAAACCGCCGGCGGCCCCGACGACGACGCCGGAACCGCCCTGGCCCTCGACGGGGCCGGCAACGCCGTGGTGGGCGGCTTTTATGCCAGCGACCGGTACGTGGCCCGCTTCACGGCGCAGGGCGCGCCCGTCTGGACCCGCCGCATTGCCGGACCCGCCAACGGCTACTACCCCATCAACGGCGTGGTGTACGACGGACGCGGCGGCTTCCTGGTAACGGGCCGCTTGGTGGGCACGGCCCTCTTTGGTGCCACCACGCTTGCCTCGACCACCAGCGCCGCCTACGTGGTGCGCTACGACGGCCAGGGCACGGCCGTGTGGGCCGGCCAAACTGTGAACGTGGGCACCAATGACAGTTCCGGCGGCTACGCCCTGGCCGCCGACGCCGCCGGCAACACCTACTTCGCCGGCTATGCTGTGGGCAGCGTCCAGTTCGGCACCCTGCCGGTATCTACCGGCGGGTCCGATGCGGTGGTGGCCCGGCTCACGGCCGGCAGCGTGCTCGCCGCCCGCACGGCCACGGCCGAGCAGCCCCTGACGGCTTTTCCCAACCCCGCCGCCGGCAGCACCACTCTGCAATTGCCCGCCGGCGGCGGACGGCTGGTGTTCCTCGATGCGCTGGGCCGCCCCGTGCGCGAGCAGGCGCTGCCCACTGAGGCCGGGCCGTATGCGGTATCGCTCAGTGGCCTCGCCGCCGGCCTGTACCGGGTGCGCGCGCTGCTCAACAACGGCCAGGTGGCCAGCACCCCGCTCGACGTGCGGTAGGCACCAGTCGTACTCCCTCAAAAATCAACAGCGGCATCAGCGGCAATTGCTAGCCTTGGGGCTGTAGAGCGGGGCTTCGGGCACGCAAAAGGCCCGCCGGATGGGGCGGGCCTGGGGTTAGAGTATGTGTTCGTATTGGCGACTGCGTACAGTCAACTTGCAGGCGGTGCGTTTCTCGAACCGAATGCGCAGTTGTTGCACTTCCGGTGAGTTGCTGGGGCTGCGGTTCAGCACCACAAAGCACGATTTGAAGCGCAGCGGTAGGCTTAGCAGCGCCAGGGTGCTTTCCAATTGGGTGAGGGCATCGGTGAGCCGGTTGCCTTTCAACTCCACGTATAGCTCTTGCCCGATGGTGGCCACGCTATACACGTAATCGCACCGGTGCACTCCGGGGGCGGCGGGAATAAATTCTTCCGGCCGCAGCTCCTCCACCTCGTATAGTTTGGGGTTTTGCAGGATGAACTTGCTGGCTCCCCCTAAAGAATCGGTGGCTACAATGGTCCGGTCGGTACGCACCCGGCGGTACTGAGCAGGAATTTTCATGAATGAATGGCGGGGTCCAGAGCCATCAAATCACCGAATTGGTCGGCCGTTACGTCCGACACGCTATCGAGCGAATCAGCCCGCAGCAAGCCCGTTTCTTCGTCAATCATCAGCGTGGCCCTACCGTTTTCTAAGCCATAGACGCGGAAATCAGCCAGATTTAAGCGCAACTCTTTTGGTACTACCGCTTCTAGCTTAGCTAAGCCAGGGGCATCGTCTTGAAGTGTATCGGCGAGTTGGCCGGCATAAATCAAGTTGTTGAAGGCCGTGAGCAGATAGGGGGTGTGAGTGGTGAGGAAGAGTTGTAGGGGAGCCTTGCGAGTGTTGTACACGGCGGACATAAGTTGAGCCAATGCATTCTGAGCTGTAGGATGCAAATGAGCTTCAGGTTCTTCGATAATAGCAATTTCCGGCTCTATTCGGGCCGCTAGTGCTAGGTAGCGGAGCGTTAAGACCACAGGCAAAACTTCCTGTTGACCAGAAGAAGCGACTGAAAGCGGAACAGGTGTATCTGGTACCTGAATAATAAATTCGTCTTCCTTCAGTCTAAGGAATTCAGCTTGTAAAACTTCAGCCGTGAGCCGCTTGATTATTGAATTTCGCAGTTCAGCACGTGCCAATGATTCACTGCGTTTAAACGCTGCATAAAACGGGCGAAAGTTGTTTACGAATGGGTCGATAGAAAATTGGTCGTCCGAACGAGGTTCCCCAACCAAAGAGTACGCAGCCCTGCTCGCTGGAACGAACAGCAAGGTACTGGTGCCGAAGGTCCCTAGTGCTTGCGCTGCAGCTTGCTTGAATCTAACATAGATGGCAGTGTCTGAAAAAGCTTCTTCTTCTGGCGAAGAAGCAACACGAGAAGTGACAGCCTTGCGGGCCCGATTGAAGAGGTCCGCATAGAAATTGGAATAAGTTGCCTTTATCTGTCGTCCATTACTAACGATTTGGATAAAGTTCTCCCCATCACTGTAGCGTAATATTGAGTTACTCTGAAATGCTGTCTCGTCAAACATGACAGAAAATCCCGCCTCGAAAAGACTGTCCAAATTCTCTACTGGAAGGCGGGGCTGAATAGCCTGCCGAAGCAAACTGTTGATGCACCCTTTGAAATAATAGAGGCACTTGACGCAAATGCTTTTGCCACTTGCCTGTGCCCCAATAAAAATATTGATGCGCCCTAATTCAATATCGATTTCATCGATACCAGCGAAATTTCGAATAATCAGACGTTCAGCCATAGCAATAAAAGTAAATAATGTTTACTCCCCCAGCTTCGCCAGAATCTCCAGCGCGGCGGTGGCGATGACCGTGCCGGGGCCGTACACGCCGGCCACGCCGGCATCGTAGAGGTACTGGTAGTCCTGGGCGGGGATGACGCCGCCGGCGATGACTAGGATGTCTTCGCGGCCGAGCTGCTGCAGCTCCGCGAGAAGCTGGGGGAGCAGGGTTTTGTGGCCGGCGGCGAGGCTGCTCACGCCGACTACGTGCACGTCGTTGTCGGCGGCCTGGCGGGCTACTTCGGCGGGGGTTTGGAAGAGGGGGGCGAGGTCGACGTCGAAGCCCACATCGGCGAAGCTGGTGGCGATGATTTTCGCGCCCCGGTCGTGGCCGTCCTGGCCCATTTTGGCCACCAGCATGCGGGGGCGGCGGCCTTCGCGGGCGGCAAAATCATCGGCGGCGGTGCGGGCCTGTTCGAAGGCGGCGTTGTGGCTCATTTCCTGGGAATAGACGCCCGCCACGGTGCGCGTGGTGGCCTGGTGCCGGCCGTACTGGGCTTCGAGGGCATCGGAGATTTCGCCGAGGGTGGCGCGGGCGCGGGCGGCTTTTATCGCCAGAGCTAGTAAGTTCTGCGAACTTACTTCTCTGGCTTCGAATGAGGAATGAGGAATGTGGAATGAGGAATTTTCAGCAGAAGCCAATGGGTCATTCTTCATTCCTAATTCTTCATTCTTCATTTCACCGAGGCGGCCAGCAGCCGCCTCGGTGATAGCGGCCAGGGCCACTTTCACGGCGATGGGGTCGCGGTCGGCGCGCACTTGCTTGAGGCGGGCAATCTGGCTGGTGCGCACAGCGTCGTTGTCGATGTCGAGCACTTCGACCTCCGTCTTCTCGGTGGTCTGGTACTTGTTCACGCCCACGATGATTTCCTTGCCCGAGTCGATGCGGGCCTGCTTGCGGGCGGCGGCTTCCTCGATGCGCAGCTTGGGCAGGCCGGTTTCGATGGCCTTGGCCATGCCGCCGAGGGATTCCACTTCCTGAATGAGCGCCCAGGCCTTGTCGGCCAGCTCGTGGGTGAGGGTTTCGACGTAGTAGGAGCCGCCCCAGGGGTCCACGACTTTGGTGATGTCGGTTTCGTGCTGGAGGTAGAGCTGGGTGTTGCGGGCAATGCGGGCCGAGAAGTCGGTGGGCAGGGCAATGGCCTCATCCAGTGCGTTGGTGTGCAGGCTCTGGGTGCCGCCGAGGGCGGCGGCGAGGGCCTCAATGGCCGTGCGGGCCACGTTGTTGTACGGGTCCTGCTCGGTGAGGGAGTAGCCTGAGGTCTGGCAGTGCGTGCGCAGGGCCAGGCTCTTGGGGTTGGTGGGGTTGAACTGCTTAATGAGCTTGGCCCAGAGCAAGCGGCCGGCCCGCAGCTTGGCAATCTCCATGAAGTGGTTCATGCCGATGGCCCAGAAGAAGGACAGGCGCGGGGCAAATTCGTCAATCTTCATGCCCGCCGCCAGGCCGGCGCGGACGTATTCGAGGCCGTCGGCCAGGGTGTAGGCCAGCTCCAGGTCGGCGGTGGCGCCGGCTTCCTGCATGTGGTAGCCCGAGATGGAAATGGAGTTGAACTTGGGCATCTTCGCCGCCGTGTAGCTGAAAATGTCGGCGATGATGCGCATGCTCGGCGCAGGCGGGTAGATATAGGTGTTGCGCACCATGAACTCCTTCAGAATGTCGTTCTGAATGGTGCCGGTCAGCTTATCCGGGCTCACGCCCTGCTCCTCGGCCGCCACAATGTAGAAGGCCAGCACCGGCAGCACGGCCCCGTTCATAGTCATGCTCACCGACATCTGGTCGAGCGGAATCTGGTCGAAGAGAATTTTCATGTCCTCCACCGAGTCGATGGCCACGCCAGCCTTGCCCACGTCGCCCTGCACGCGAGGGTGGTCGGAATCGTAGCCCCGGTGGGTGGCCAGGTCGAAGGCCACGCTCAGCCCCTTTTGCCCGCCGGCCAGGTTGCGGCGGTAAAACGCATTCGATTCCTCGGCCGTCGAAAAGCCGGCGTACTGCCGGATGGTCCACGGGTTCTGCACGTACATGCTGGCGTAGGGCCCGCGCAGGTAGGGTGCCTGCCCCGCGCCAAAGCCCAGGTGGTCGAGGTGGGCCACATCGGCCGCCGTATACACGGGCTTGATGGCAATGCCTTCGGGCGTGAGGGTGGCGGCGGTTTCCGAGGCAGCGGGCGCGGTGGGGATAGCAGCGGCGTTGTAGGGAATCGAAGAGAAGTCGGGCTTCATCTGAAAATCAATGAGGAATGAAGAATGAGGAATGAGGAATGAGGAATTGTCGCCTGGGAATTCTTCATTCCTCATTCTTCATTCCTCATTAAGCCGCGCGTCAGCGCAGCGTTACCGCCCTTGCAAACGGGCCAGCACTTCCTCCGTGGTGTAGCCCTGCACCGTCATTTCCTTGAAGCCGAACACCCGCACGGCCTCGTGCAGGGTAGCCATGTCAGAGCTAAGCAGGGCGGGCGGAATGAAGTGCTGCTTCTCGGTCGGAATCTGGTAGATGAAGCGGGCGAATTTCTGAAATTGCTCGGGCGTGGCGTACATCAGGGTGGCTTCCTCGGGCGAAGAATAAAGTACCGACAGCGTGCCCAGCGGGTGGCTGGCCGCTATTTCGGGCCGTTCGTGCGGCTGAAGCATCTGCACGAAGGTTTCCAGAATAATCTGGTTGGTGTTGGAGCCCAGCAGCACCACGGCGGCGCGCTTGCTCTTTTTCTCGCGGCGCTCGAAGTGCATGGCCGTGGCCAGCCGCAGCACTTCGGTGGGGTAGGCGGCCCGCGTCACATCAAAATGAGCGGAGCGGAGCAGCTTTTTGGGGTGAAAGCTGAACTGCTCGTTTCGGTTCTGAAAGCGGTTGGTGCCCACCACCACTTGCTGGCCGGCAGCAATGCGGCGGAACGTTTCGGTAGCCACGGCCTTGATTTCGTCCAGCATCTGGCCGCGCACGCTGGGCAGCCCGCCCGCCACCTCCATGCGCTGAAACAGCGTCCAGGCTTCCTGGGCCAGTTGGTCGGTCAGGGTTTCGAGAAAGTAGGAGCCAGCGGCGGGGTCTTGCACCTTGCCCAGGCCGGCTTCTTCGCGCAGCAGCACCGAGAGGTTGCGCGCCAGCCGGGCCGAGAAGTCGTTAGCCTCGGCAAACAAGGCATCAAACGGCGCCACGCTCAGCGAATCGGCCCCGCCCAGCACGGCGCTCATGGCCTCGGTGGTGTGGCGGAGCAGGTTGGTGTGCGGGTCCAGGGTGGTTTGAGTCCACGACGACGTGGCGGCGTGAATGCGCAGGCCGGCGTTCAACGCCGCCGGCAGGCCGAACCCGTGCAGCAGCGTGGCCCAGAGTTGGCGCAGGGCGCGCAGCTTGGCTATTTCGGGAAAGTAGCTGGGGGCGATGGCCACGTGCAGGTGCAGCGTGGCAGCCACCTCGGCGGCGCTTACGTCTTCGTTGGGCAGCTCGGCCAGCAGGGCGGCGGCGGTGTTTAGGCTGAAGGCAATCTGCTGAGTGGCCGTGGCCCCCCGGTTGCCGAAAAAGGCACCGTTTACGGCCAGCGCGCGGAAGTCGGGCATGGCCGTGGTCAGGCGCACGCAACGGCGCAGGGCGGTGCGGTAGTCGGCCAGCTCAGCACCTTCGGGCACCGCGCCGGGGGCAAAGCGCAGGAAGCCGCGCAGCGCGGTGCCGGGCGCAGCATCCACTAGCTGGCTCAGCAGGACTTCGGGCTTATCGGTCACGGTGTACCCGATGAAGGTGTGGGCCAGCGGCAACTGCCCGGCCAGGTACGCCACATCGAAAGCCGAGGCATCGGTCAGGATGAAATGGATGCCGTCGGCCCCATTCGTCAGGGCTGCGGCGGCCTGGTCGATTTCGGCCCGGCCGTCGCCCGAGGGCACCGCCAGCGCCGGCACGTTCAGCCATGGGGCCAGCGGGTGGGGCAGGGGCACCGGCGGGCCACCCAGGGCCGTGAGCGCCTCCCGGTGGTAAAACGGCTCCACCGTAAAGCCATCGGGCAGGGGCCAGCGCAGCGTGGCCGGGTCCTGGCCCTTGAGGTCGCGGGCCAGCCGGGCTTGCCAGTCGGCCGTGGTTACGGCAGGAAATTCGGCAAAGGAAACGGGCGCGGCAGCTAGGGTGTCAGACATATTGGAATGCGGTTGAAAAGAAGCGGCAGAAACCAGAAGGGGCCGAAAGATACCGCTGCCTACGTTTCGCTGCCCGTATCGACCCTACGCGTTTTGCTGGGTTGTCGGTGTAGCTTTGGCCCTGCTTTCCATTATAGCTATTTTCTCTACACCGTATTGACTACGAATCCATGTACAAGCAATACGCCCTACGGTTCGCCTTTTTGCTATTAGCAATGGCCGCGGCCCACGCTGCATGGGCCCAGAAAAATTTTCTTCCCGGCTACATCGTGCGGCCCGCAGGCGATACCCTGCGGGGTGAAATCGATGCACGAGGGCAACAGCGCATGGGCTCGCTCTGCGTCTTTCGAGCCAATGGCAGGGCCGCCGCATCGCCATATACTCCTGCTGACCTGAAGGCATACGGCGTGCAGGGCGGGGGGCGCTATGAAACCTGCCAATTGCCAGGCGGCCTCACCACAGCTCCTGGGGCAACGGCCCTGTCGCCCTCGCCCAGCGCGTTGTTTATGCAGCAATTGGTGCAGGGCAAGGCCAAGCTCTACTCCTATGTAGACGAGGGAGGAAACGGGCGCTATTTCTTCCGAACCACTGACGGCCCGGTAACGGAGCTGGTGCAACTCGTCCAAGGCGTGATGGCGAACAACGTTTTGATGCAGCAGGTAAGCTACCCGTTCCGGCAGATTTTGAGTCAGGCCTTTATGGACTGCTTGGTGGTACAGCCCATGCTGGTAAAAGCCGAGCTGAAAGAATCACAGCTCGTCGCCATCTTCAACCGCTACAATTCCTGCGCCCCCGGACAGGCGTCGGTAGTGGGCACGGCCCGGAAATCTACGGTTCGTCTTGGTATCGTGGTGGGCGCGCAAAACGCCACCATCGTCCTCGGCGATGGCGGGGACGTTACCCTGCATTCGAGCTTGCGGCCGGTAGTGGGTCTGGGGGTGCTCCTCCACCCGGCTTCCTTCAACAGCACGCTGGCCCTGCGTATCGAAGCGCTTTACCAGAAACAGCTGCACGAAGGCGAGTATCAGCGCACCAGCGGCGTGGCCACCAGCCTTAGCAGCCACCGCCATGCGCTAATCGCGCTGCAAACAGGGCGAGTGCCCGTGATGCTCCGCTACACGATGCCCCACGGTTTGGTGCGCGCCTATCTACAACTCGGCTACGAAGCGTCAATATTGCTGGACGCGCATCAGGCGCTGGTTGTGGAAACCAACCAGAATCTGGGAGGTGTGGGCACTACGACGACTACCCGCGAAATAGAAATGCGCAGTCTCGGCTTTGGTGCCACGGGCGCTTTGGGGGCCCTGGTGCCGGCCGGCCCTGGCGAGTGGCAACTCGAAATTCGTTACAACCAATTGGATAACAGCTCCCAAGTGGTTGGCGTGTTGGCCGGTGCCCAGACGATTTCTTTCCTGATAGGTTACAATCTGGGCCGCTGACGGACGGATGCATCGGGCCACCGCCCCAGGAATACGGGCAGGTATTGGTCTGAGTAAGGTATTTTTGCAACCCGTGTGCGGCATCCCAAGACACGGCCGGCTTTACAGTAGTACGCCCGCTGGTTTCCACCATTTCCTCCAATAATTTGTCAACCCCACCCGCTCTGCGCCGAGTCGCTATCTGGCTTGCCGCCGCTCTGCTGACCGCGAGCGCCTGTCAGCGCGCCCCTTACGTGCCCACGGCGCACTTTGTGCCCGTCACGAGCCGGCCCGTGGGCAAAACCCAGGCCGAGGACCCCGCCGTTGCGGCCCTCATTGCGCCGTATCACGACAAGGTGACATCCCAGATGGCCGAAGTGCTGGGCAATGCGCCCGCCGGCCTCGTCAAGGGCCCCGGCGAAAACCCGCTGTCCAATTTCGTGGCCGACTTGCAGCGGGTGCGTGCCAGCCAGGCCCTGGGCCAGCCCATTCCGCTGGGCGTGATGACCAACGGCGGGCTGCGCGCCGGCTTCGCGCCGGGGGCCGTCACGCTGGGCTCGGTGTTTGAGCTGATGCCGTTTGAAAACGAGCTGGTGGTGCTCGATGCGCCCGGCCCGGTAGTGCAGCAGCTGTTCGACTACGCCGCGCACATCAAAATGGCCGTATCCGGCGCTACCTACACCGTCACCTTCGACGGCCTGCCCAAGGACATCCGCATCGGCGGCGTGCCATTTGACGTGAACGACAACCGCACCTGGCCCATTGCCATTTCCGATTACCTGGCCACCGGCGGCGACAACATGGGGTTTTTCAAAGGCCTCACGCCCCGCCATACCAATATCCTGCTCCGTACCGCCATTGCCGACTACATCCGCGACCTGACCAAGGCCGGCAAGCCCGTCACCGCTCAAGTAGAAGGCCGGGTGAAAGCCAATTAGCTATGAGCAGTTGGCAATGAACAATGAGCCACTAACTGCTTGTTGGGCATCGTCAGCCGTTTGTTGCCTTTCGATATACTTGCTCATTGTTCATTGCCAACTGCTCATTGTAATATGAAGCGCCGCGACTTTCTCCGCCATTCTTTCCTCGGCACCGCCGGCCTCACCGTGCTGGGCGGCTTGGCCCGCACCGCCGAAGCGGCTCCTGCCGCCAAAGTGCTGCCGAAGCTGACCATCCTGCATACCAACGACATGCACTCGCGCATCGAGCCTTTTCCCGATGGCGGGCAGTGGGGCGGGCTCGGGGGCATGGCCCGGCGCGCCGCCCTCATCAAGGACATTCGGGCTCAGGAGCCCAACGTGCTGCTGCTCGACTCGGGCGACATTTTCCAAGGCACGCCGTACTTCAACTTCTTCGGGGGCGAGCTGGAATACAAGCTCATGAGCCAGATGGGCTACGACGCCAGCACCCTTGGCAACCACGATTTCGACAACGGCCTCGAAGGCTTGCAGCGCCAGCTGCCCAACGCCACTTTCCCTTTCCTCATCGCCAACTACGACTTTTCCAAAACACCGCTGGCTGGCCGCTTTGCGCCGTACAAAGTATTCGAGAAGCAGGGCATCCGCGTCGGCGTATTCGGGCTGGGCATTGAGCTAAGCGGACTGGTGGCCGACAAAAATTTCGGCCAGACCGTGTACCTCGACCCCGTGGCCAAGGCCAAGGAAATGGTGGCCCAGTTGCGCGGCCCCGAGAGGTGCGACCTCGTCATCTGCCTCTCCCACTTGGGCTATAAGTACGAAAACGCCAAGCTCGACGACCGCAAGCTGGCAGCCCAGGTGTCGGGCATCGACCTCATACTAGGCGGCCACACCCACACGTTCATGGATGCGCCCGAGCCCATCACCAGCCCCGATGGCCACGCCACGCTCATCAATCAGGTGGGCTGGTCGGGTATCAATTTGGGGAGGCTGGACTATGAATTTTCGACGAAAAATAAACGGGCCGGCCTGGCAAGTGCCGCCGTGGTGCCGGTTCGAGCGGCCTGTTAAAAGCACGACATAAACAAGCACTTTTCGGCTTTTTTAAGTGCAGAGTTTTCCACAATTTTGTCCCCCCCTAACCAAATTGGGCCGCCGTGAGGCCGCCGCGCTCGTCACTTTTTTCGCCCCGGCCCGTAACGGGTATTTGTCTAATACGTCTCATGCTCAAGGATTTTCGCACGGTTTGGGCTGGCTGTTTGCGCAGTATCGCGGCGGAAATCGGGGAGCAGAGCTTTAAGACCTGGTTCCAGCCCATTGTGCCCGTCGAGCTGAAAGGCAACGTGCTGACCATCCAGGTGCCCAGCGCGTATTTCTACGACTGGCTGGAGGAACATTACGTGGACGAGCTGCGTCGCGCGCTCTACCGCGAGCTGGGCTCTGAGGGCCGCCTCGAATACAGTGTGGTGGTGGACCAGGGCAACGACCAGGCGCCGCCCCGTGCCCTGCACCTGCCGCCCACCCGCAAGCAGGCTGCCCCCGACCCGCGCGACGCGCCCCAGCCCATGCCCTCGGCCATTCCCGGCGGCAACCCGCTGGCGGGCAGCGCCCGTGCCGCTTCGGCCCGCTACGTTTCTTCGTCGGGTGGAGTGGTACGGTCTGCGCAGCGCAGCGGCTTTGGTAGTAATGCGCTGGCAGGCACCGAAACCTTGGCCGCGCCCCGCAACCCTTTCGACCAGGCCCGGCCGATGGATGGCAACCTGGTGCCGTCGCAGCTCAACGGTTCCTACACGTTCGACAACTACATCGAGGGCGACTGCAACCGCCTGGCCCGCTCGGCTGGCCTCGCGGTGGCCAACAAGCCCGGCACCACCAGCTTCAACCCGCTGATGGTGTACGGCGGCGTGGGCCTGGGCAAAACCCACTTGGTGCAGGCCATTGGCAATCACATCAAGGCCACTTCGCCGGAGCGGTTTGTGCTGTATGTGTCGGCCGAGAAGTTCACCAACCAGTTTATCGACAGCGTGCAGCGCGCGCAGGTGCAGGATTTTGCCAATTTCTACCTGCAAGTCGACGCCCTGATTCTGGATGACGTACAATTTCTGGCCAACAAAGGCAAGACGCAGGAGATGTTTTTCCACATCTTCAACCACTTGCATCAGTCCGGCAAGCAGATTGTGATGACTTCCGACCGGCCGCCTAAGGACCTGCAGGGCCTGGAAGACCGGCTGCTGAACCGCTTTAAGTGGGGCCTGACGGCCGATGTGCAAAGCCCCGACTTCGAGACGCGGGTGGCCATCATCCGCAACAAGATGGAGCAGGACGGCATCGACATTCCGCCGGACCATGTGGTCGATTATCTGGCCAATTCGGTGCACACCAACGTGCGCGAGCTGGAAGGCGTCATTGCCTCATTGGTGGCCCAGAGCAGCCTGAGCCGGCGCGACATCGACCTGGAAATGGTGAAGCAGGCCCTGCGCCACATCATCGAGGAGGTGGAAGCCGAAGTGAACCTCGACTTCATTCAGAAGACGGTGGCCGCCTATTTCAGCATTCCGGTGGAGCTGCTGAAGGACAAAACCCGCAAGAAGGAAGTGGTGACGGCGCGGCAGGTAGCTATGTATTTTGCAAAGCATCACACCTCGCACACGCTGAAAACCATTGGGTTCCATTTCGGGGGGCGCGACCATACCACGGTGATGCACTCCGTACAGACGGTGTCGGATTTGGTGGATTCGGATAAGAAATTCCGCGACCAGGTGGACGAGCTGCGGAAGAAGTTTGCCAAGAAATAGGGGCACCGTTTCCGAAGCGGCGTCGTTACATTTGGGAAAGCCTTTGCCCTATGGAGACCCTTGCCCCGGACATTTCCGACTACGAGCTCGAACGCGGAAAGCCCATGCCCAGCCTCAAACACGCGCTTATTCAACGCAACTTGTTGTTGCAACTCAGCGCCGTTTTGGGTGCTGATTATCTGGTTTTGCCTGAACTCAGTTTGATGCTTGATGCACAAAAGGTAGTTCCAGATGTGTCCGTTTTTCTGCGTTCAGCCCTTGATTTGACCGTCGAGCAAATTGCGGTGACTGCTCTGCCGCGCACGGCCATCGAAATCCTATCACCCACGCAGGTGATTGCCGAATTGCTGGAAAAGGCTGGGCGCTACTTTGCCGCTGGGGTGCAGTCGTACTGGCTAGTGGTGCCGGAGCTGCGCGCTGTGGCTGTGTTCTCGGAGCCCGGCAAATACAAGTATTTCTACAACGGCCAGACGCTGGCCGACCCGGTGACGGGAGCCGAAATCGTAGTGAGTCAGCTGTTTGATTAAACCGCTGGCGACGGGCTGATTTCCTGCAAGGGCAGGTTGTATTTGGCGGCGAATTCCCGCACCTGCTCCCGGAAGCTTTGTTTGCGCATTTTGCCTTTCACCTCGCGCAGGTTGAGGGCGTAGATTTCGCCGTCTTTCTGGCGCACCCGCAGGGCCATGGGTTTCAACTCAAGAGAGGCAATGTTTTCGGCGGCAAAAACTTGCTTGGGGCGGAACAGACCGTTTTTGTGCACAATGTAGCCGGGCGTGAATTCCAGGTAGCTCTGCGTGCCGAAAATGGGCGCGTTGTTTACCAGCACGTAGCCGATGTACACCAGCGTGAACACCAGAAATACCCAGTGCAGAAAATGGTAGTCCTGTGCCCCAACGTTGCTCCACATCCCGAATAGCACGTAGGCCAGCCAAAAGCCGCCAATGGCGAGCTGACCCCAGAATGGGACGCGGGAATTGTTGGCGGGGCGAAGGCGGATGCGGGTGGTACCAGTAGGCATGGGACAAATTTAGGACGAAGATTTTGAGTAGCGAAGATGGGATAACACAACGCGTCATGCCGGGTGGAAGCCGGCCGTTCTTCAGTGCTTACTATCCCTCGCCATTGGGAGGGCTACTAACACTGAAAAACGGCCGGCTTCCACCCGGCATGACGCGTTGTTGGCTGCCTTACCCAACCAACTTGGCTTCGAGGGTCATTTCTGGCACGGCGGCCAGCAGGCTGGAAATGGGGCAGTGGGTTTTGGCAAACTCGGCCTGCTTCTGAAACTCTTCGGCCGAAATGCCGCTCACCTTGCCTTGGGTGGTGAGGTGAATTTTGACCACTTTGGGTATTTCGCCGCTGGGGTCGAGGGTAACCTTCGATTCGGTGCTGATTTGCTCAATCTGATAGCCGGCCTTGGTGAGCACGCTGGTCAGGAACATGGTATAGCAGCCGGCATGGGCGGCGCCGATGAGCTCTTCGGGGTTGGTGCCTTTCTGGCCTTCGAAACGAGAGCCGGTGGAATACGGGGCTTCAACCGTGCCACTTTGCGTGGTGATGATGCCGCTGCCTTTGATGTCGCCGTTCCAGACGGCGTTGCCACGTTGGTTAATCATGAGGGTGTTGGTATTAGTAAGGTGATGAACTTGAAAACGTGGGCCCGCCCGTTTGGTTTGGTCGGTCGCCGTTTCGTTCGGCGAAGGTACCTTTATCGGCCGGTCAATAGCCTTTTTTTCTTGCTTATGGGAATCAAATCTGCTCTTAGTCGCCCCTTTGCGGCCTATGTGGCGCAGCGCCATCGGCAGTGGCAGCGCGAGCCCGAAGCCGTTCAACTGCGCCTGTTGCGGCAGCTCACGGCAGCCGCCGCCGGCACTGCCTTCGGCCGCGCCCACGACCTGGGCAGCGTGCACACCCCCGCCGACCTGGCCCGCCAAGTGCCCGTGCGCGACTACGAAGCCCTCAAGCCCTACTTCGACCGCACCCAGGCCGGCGAGGCCAATGTGCTCTGGCCCGGCCGCCCGTTGTACCTGGCCAAAACCAGCGGCACTACCAGCGGCACCAAATATATCCCGATTACGAAGGACAGCATCCCGAACCACATCGACGGCGCCCGCGATGCGCTGCTCTACTATATCTACCGCACCGGCCGCAGCCAGTTTCTCGATGGCAAGCTGATATTCCTGTCAGGCTCGCCGGAGCTGGAAATGCACCACGGCATTCGCACCGGCCGGCTTTCAGGCATTGCCAACCACCACGTGCCGGCCTACCTGCGCCGCAACCAACTGCCCAGCTATGAAACGAACATCATCGAAGACTGGGAAACCAAACTGGAGCGCATCGTGGATGAAACGCTGGACGAGAAGATGACCCTGATTTCCGGCATTCCGCCGTGGGTGCAGATGTATTTCGACCGCCTCACGGCCCGCACTGGCCGAACCATCAAGGACATTTTTCCTGATTTCAACCTCTTCGTTTACGGCGGCGTCAACTTCGAGCCCTACCGTGCCAAGCTCTTCGAAAGCATTGGCCGGCCCGTGGACAGCATCGAGCTATTTCCAGCCTCTGAAGGATTTCTCGCTTTCCAAGATGAGCCCGGCAACCCCGGCTTGCTGCTGCTGCTGAACAGTGGCATCTTCTACGAGTTCGTGCCCGCCGAGCGTTTCTTCGAGCCCGATGCGCCCCGCCTCACCATCGCTGATGTGGAGCTGGACAAGCAATATGCCGTGGTGCTGACATCCAACGCCGGCCTGTGGGGCTACAGCATCGGCGACACGGTACGCTTCGTGAGCTTGCGGCCGCACCGGGTGGTGGTGACGGGTCGCATCAAGCACTTCCTTTCAGCTTTTGGCGAGCACGTGATAGGGGAGGAGGTGGAGCAGGCACTGCGTGAAGTGATGGCGCGGTTTGCGGAGGTCGAGGTCATTGAATTCACTGTGGCCCCGCTTGTGAGCGACGACCCTGCCACACCCTCGCGGCACGAGTGGCTGGTGGAGTTTGCCAAGCCGCCGCAGGATGCCGCCGCCTTCGCCACCGCGCTAGATGTTGCCTTGCGCCGCCGCAATACCTACTACGACGATTTGCGCAAGGGTAATATTCTAGTGCCGTTACAGCTTACGCCGCTGCCGGCTGGAGCTTTTCAGCGCTACATGAAAGGCCTCGGCCGGCTGGGCGGGCAGAACAAAGTGCCGCGGCTGGGGAACGATAGGAAGGTGGCGGAGGGGTTGGCCAGTGCTGGCCGGTAACTATGTGCGGAATATCTTAACAGGAATGGAGAAAAGTAAAATCGTTTTTCAAGGCAGTGTGGATTTCGACGTTCACTGCACATTTGACCTGGAAATCAGCACCCCTCAAGTGAGAACGCACCTCAATTTCTACGGCCGTATAAATGAGTTTGCTGAGTTTGGACAGCAGTTAACGGCATTTCCAAAAAGGGTTTCGCACACTGTCAGTTTTGAAATCGGTTCAGCTGACAAAAATGTTACGATACCTTACCTCTTAATAAAGGCATACTGTACAGACGCTCAAGGACACACAGCCTTACGGATTGTCATCGATAATCGTGAACAAGGTGCAACTCATTATTGCTTCGATTTCTCCATTGCCTCAGAAGCCGCATCGATTAATAAACTGGGGGCGCTGCTAGCCACTTGGAATGTTAGTAACACGCCAGAACTTGTATGGAGAGCCGAAACGAGATGACTCCCAAACCCGCCCTCCACGCCCTCTGTCACGCCTTCATCGAGCAGCGCATTGTCGCTGCCCGCACCGCCATGCAGGCCGCGCAGGAATCGTCCTCCTCCGAAACCAAGAGCAGCGCCGGCGACAAGTATGAAACCGGCCGCGAAATGGCCAACGCCGAGCGCGACCGCAACGCCGCCCACATGCAGCAGGCCCAGCAGTTACAAGCCGAACTGGCCCGTATCAACCCCGAGATGCCCTGTGACACTGTGCGGCCCGGCGCTTTGGTGAGTACCAGCATGGGCCGGTTCTACATCAGCGTCAGCGCGGGCAAGTTGGACGGGACAGATGTGTTTGCGGTGTCGCCCGCCGCGCCGGTGGCCCTGGCACTCAAGGGGCTGCGGGTAGGGGAGGAGGCCGTTTTCAATGGGAAAACGGTGCAGGTGTTGGCGGTAGCGTAGGCGAGGAGACTACTTCCAGGCGCCACCTTCTGCCGGTTTGTCGCCTTCGGGCTTCATGAGCTTGAACTCGACCCGTCGGTTCACTTTCGCGTCGGCTTCGGTTAGTTCGTCCTTGAGTGGTTTGCTGGAGCCGTAGCCGAAGCTTTCGATGCGGTTGGGCGCCAGTTTGCCCTTGCGCTCGATGTAGCGGCGGATGGCCTCGGCGCGGTCCTGCGAGAGCTTCTCGTTCACTTCCGGGTCGCCGCTGGTGTCGGTGTGGCCCGCGATGCTGAGCCGGAACGAAGGGTGGTCGACCATAAACAGCGCAATGCGGTCGAGGGTGGGATGCATGGCCGGCAGCACGGCCGCCTTGCCTTGCTCAAACTCCAGGTTCTTGAAAATCAGCGGCAGCTTGTAGTCGATGCTGTTCGTGAGCAGCGTCATCACCGTGTCGCCCTTCAGCTCAAACTGCTTTTCGACCGAGAAAAAGTCGTTGCTTTGAATCAGCATGGCGTAATGCGAGCCCTCAATCAGCTCGAAGTCGAACGTGCCATCGGGCCGGATGAATTTGCTGGCCACCTCAATGCCGTTATCGGTATCGATAATGCTCACAATGCCCTTGAGGGGCTTGCTGCTCACCGAATCGATGAGCGTGCCTTCCACCTTGGTGGTGGCCAGCGGCTGAGCTTCCATGGGCAGCGGGAAGGAATAGAGGTCCAGGTTGTTGAGGTCCTGGGCCTCTGACCGCGCGTAGTACAGGTTACGGCTTTCGCGGTCGATGGTGAAGTAGTACTCCGAGCCCTTGCCGTTCACCAGCGGGCCAATGTTTTTGGGTTCCTGCCACCGGCCGCCCACGCGGTAAGTTTTGTAAATGTCAAAATCACCAAAATTCAGCAGCTGCCCCCGCGAGCTGAAATAGAGCACGTGGTAGAGCGGGTGATAAAACGGGCTCACCTCATTTTCGCGGGTGTTGATGACCGGACCCACGTTCTCGGCGGGGCTCCAGCGGCCGTCGCGCAGCTTGTGCGTGTAGTAGATATCCGACAGCCCAAAGCCGCCCAGCCGGTCCGACGCGAAATACAGCGTGTCCTCGTTTTGCGACAGCGTGGGCTGCGAGTCCCAGCCCAGCGAGTTCACCATCGGGCCCAGGCTTTTGGGGGCGGTCCATTTGCCGTCTTTGCCCCGGGTGGCGGTGTAGAGGTCGCAGTTGCCGTGGCAGGTGGCACACTCGCAGCGAGCAAAGTAGATGGTTTTGCCGTCCTTGCTCAGGCAGGCCGAACCCTCGTTGTTGGGCGAGTTGATGGGCTTGGGCAGCGGTTCGGCATCGGTCCAGCTGACGCCTTCGCGGCGCGAGGTGTACAGGTCCTCGTCTACCACGCCGGTCAGGCCGCGCCGCTTGCGCTTGCTGCTGAAAATCAGGAGCGAGTCGTTGCCGGCCAGGGCCGGGCCATAGTCGGGCGCCTTGCTGTTGATGGCGTCGCCCATGCTCGTGTACACGCCCTTGGGTGGGTGGAAGGTGTTGAGGTTTTTGCGGTACTCAACTAGGTCGTAGTACGTTTTCAGGGGCACGTACAGGTCCTTGTTTTTCTCCTCCAGCGAGTCGTAGTAGAGTTGCACCTTCGTGAGGTCGGACCGGCTATGCTTCAGCGCCAGGCGATAATAGGCTTTGGCCTTTACCGACTGGCTGTCGCGCTCCAGCAGCTGGCCCAAGCGCCACAGCATATTCGGGTTGCGTTCGAAATTGGCCGGGCCGAAGCGGGCTACATAAGCCTCCAACAGCGCCCGGGTCTGGCGGTAATTGTGGCGGCGCTCCGATTTGGCAATGGCGTGCAGCGCCTTTTTGTCCTCGTAAAAGTTGTACTTGTTGATGTCGACGAAGTCGGGGGTGCCGTCCGGATGCAGGTGCAGCTTGCGGCTCACGCGGCTGTTAAGGCCACGCACCCGGTAGGTGCCGGGGGCAATGGCCGGTTTGGGTGCCGTTGTGGCTTTCACCGCCGGCTTTTCGGCCGGTTTCGACCCCGCTTTGCGCGGCGTGGCTGATGCGCCGCCGCTGGTTGTATCGGCTGAAGGCGAGGCCGCCGGGGGCATGCGTTTGGTCGGACGGCGTTGGGCATGGGCAGCGGGCACATGGGCCAGCCCCAGCACCGCAAACAAGAAAAAGAACAAGCGCCGACGCAATAAAACGGGCATTGGTAGAGTACTAAAATAATAACTTGCGCAAGTTGCCAACAATTTAGCAATTAATGGAGCGGCACGGCGCCGGTCGGTGCGCCGCTTTGGCGGTTTGGCCAGCGTTGGCACGGGCCTTGACGACCAAACGGCACAGGAGCCCGTATCTTGTACCTCCTATTAATTGCCACGACGGGCTGTCAATCTGGCACCCGAGTCCGTTGCCCTCGGCTTTTCCTTCCTCCATGCTTTCAGCAGCTACTTTCACCTCTGCCGTGCCTTTGCGGGCGCTCAGCGATTCCAATTCCCAACCCGAAGCCATTGCCATTATGGCCGCCGACCCTGACCACCTCTTGCGCGGCGACGATGCCCCGCCCACCCTCCCGCTGCTGCCCGTTCGCAACACCGTGCTGTTTCCCGGCGTGGTGCTGCCTGTGACCGTGACGCGCAAAAAAAGCGTGAAGCTGGTGCGCAAAGCCTACGCCGCCGACAAGCTGCTCGGCGTGGTGGCCCAGCAAAACCCCGACGCCGACGAGCCCACCACCGACGAGCTGCACCCGGTGGGCACGCTGGCACGCATTCTGAAGCTGCTGGAGCAGCCCGATGGCCAGATTACGATTATCCTGCAAGGGCAGGTGCGCTTCCGCATCGAAGAGCAGCTGAGCTTTGCCCCGCTCACGGCCCGCGTCAGCTACTTCTCGGAGGTGGCGCTGAACCCCGATATTCCCGGCGAGTTTGGCCTTTTGCAGGCCTTGCGCGAGGCAGCCACCAAAGTGCTGGAGCTCACGCCCGAAATTCCGATGGAAGCCAGGGCCATGCTCGATGGCATTCAGTCGCCGGCCTTCCTCACGCACTTTTTGTCGTCGAATGTGCAGCTCGACCTGCCCGCCAAGCAGAAGCTGCTGGAACTGGTCGACCCCGAAGCGCAGGCCCGCCAGCTGCTCGAAGCCTTGCTGAGCCAGGCCGAACTGCTGGAAATCAAGCAGGACATCCGTTCCAAAACCCACACCGGCATCGACGCCCAGCAGCGTGAGTATTTCCTGCGTCAGCAGCTCAAAACCCTGCAAGATGAGCTGGGCCAGGACGGCTCCGAAGAAGACGTACACCGCCTGAAAGCCCGCGCCGAAACCAAGAAATGGCCCGAGGCCGTGGCGCTCCATTTCAAAAAAGAGATGGACAAGCTGACGCGTACCAACCCCATGGCGCCCGATTATTCGGTGAACATGAACTACGTGGAGTTCCTGCTCGATTTGCCCTGGGGCGAGTACACCAAGGACAAGTTCAACCTCAAGCAAACCAAAAAAATCCTTGATGCCGACCATTTTGGCCTCGAAAAAGTAAAGGAGCGCATTCTCGAATACCTGGCCGTGCTTAAGCTGAAGCAGGACCTCAAGGCGCCGATTCTGTGTCTCTACGGGCCGCCCGGTGTGGGCAAAACCTCGCTGGGACGCAGCATTGCCACGGCGCTGGGCCGCAAGTACGTGCGCATGAGCCTCGGCGGTGTGCGCGACGAAGCCGAGATTCGCGGGCACCGGAAAACCTACGTGGGGGCTATGCCCGGCCGCATCATTGCCCAAATCAAAAAGGCTGGAGCCTCCAATCCGGTCATCATCCTCGACGAGATTGACAAGGTGAGCAGCGACTTCCGCGGCGACCCCAGCTCGGCCCTGCTTGAAGTATTGGACCCTGAGCAAAACGCCACTTTTACCGATAATTACCTGGAAGTAGAATATGACCTCTCGAAGGTCTTGTTCATTGCCACGGCCAACTCGCTCGATACCATTCAGCCCGCCCTGCGTGACCGCATGGAAATCATCGACCTGACCGGCTATACCCAGGAAGAAAAAGTGCAGATTGCCCGCAAGCACCTCTGGCCCAAGCAGCTGAAAGAACATGGCTTGGGCGAAAACGAAGTAAAAATCACCGACGCCGCCCTGCACCGCGTGGCCGATGACTACACCCGCGAAAGCGGCGTGCGCGGCCTGGAGCGCAAGCTGGCGGCCGTGACGCGCAACCTGGCCCGCCGCAAGGCCGGCAAAGAGCCCCTGCCCGCCGTAATGGAGCCCGCCGAAATTCGTAAAATCCTCGGCGGCGCTATTTTCGACCGCGACCAGTACCAGGACAACGACACCGCCGGCGTGGTGACGGGCCTGGCCTGGACCTCGGTGGGCGGCGACATTCTGTTCGTGGAAAGCCTGCTGAGCCGGGGCCGGGGCAAGCTCACGCTTTCGGGCCAATTGGGCGACGTGATGAAGGAATCGGCCATTACGGCGCTGAGCTACCTGCGCTCGCGAGCCGACGAAATCGGCATCGACTACCGCCTGTTTGAGCAATACGACCTGCACATTCACTTTCCCGAAGGGGCCGTGCCCAAGGACGGGCCCAGCGCCGGCATCGCCATTTTCACCAGCATGGCCTCGGCCTTCACGCAGCGCCGGGTGCGCCCGCGCCTGGCCATGACCGGCGAAATTACCCTGCGCGGCAAGGTGCTGCCCGTGGGCGGCATCAAGGAGAAGCTGTTGGCCGCCCGCCGTGCCGGCATGAAGGACATCATTCTGTGCCCTAAAAACCGCAAGGACATTGAGGAAATCCAGGAAGACTACCTCAAAGGCCTGACCATTCACTACGCCGACCGGGTGGACGATGTGCTCCGCGTGGCGCTGCTGGAAGAATTGGTGCCGCATCCGCATAAGCTGCCCGTACGCGACGAGCCGATTCCAGTAGCCGGCCCCAGCGTGGAGGTGCAATAGGCCTGTAGAACATGCTTTAGCTGGTTCGGGCGGGAGCCGAACAAATACTTTGGCACCTGTCCCCACGTTATACGGACGCGTGTGGCAGCCGTTCCAGTAGAAACGAGCTAAAGCAAGTTCTACACCCGTTATCTTCGAACAATGAAGCAGCTCTCCGCCCGTCGGATTATTGGTTTTGGTGTTATCTGTGGTAGCCTTGCTGCTCGTTCGGGCGCAGCGCAGCAGTTGGGCGGGCGCACGGTTTTTCCATTCTTGGACTTGCCGCCGAGCGCCCAACTGGCGGCTCTGGGCGGCATGAGCGTATCGGCTCGCAACGACGACCCTACCATGCTGTTTGGCAGCCCGGCGCTGCTGAACCCGGAAATGGACGGTCGCCTGGCCCTGAGCTACGTGGCCTACGTGGCCGACATCAAGCAGAGCACCGCTGCTTATGTGTTTAACACGCAGAAGGCCGGTCGCTTCGGCATCGGCGTCACCTACCTCAACTACGGCAGCTTGCATAGCTACGACGCGGCCGGCAACAGCCTCGGCACTTTCAGCGTGAACGAGTACACGGTGGGCGTATCTGACTCTTATACGAAGGGCAAATTCACTTTCGGAGCCACCACCAAGCTGGCCGTGAGCAGCATTGCCGGCAGCCGCTCCCTGGCGGGCGTAGCCGATGCCGGGGTGGTGTATAAGCACCCCACTTCTGACTTCACCGCAGGCCTGGCCGTGAAAAACGCCGGCTACCAGTTCTCGCCCTATCCCGGCACCGACCGCGGCCCGCTGCCGCTCGATGTGCAGATTGGGGCTACCGTGAAGCCCGAGCACATGCCCATTCGCTTCTCCCTCACGGCGCACCACTTGCAGCAATGGGACATTCAGTACCTCGACCCCAACGCGCGTGGGGCCCTCGATGCCAGCGGGGTATCGAAAGCGCCGACCAAAAGCTTCGGCGACAACCTGGCCCGGCATTTCACGGCCAGTGCGGCGCTGGTGCTGGGCAAAGGGTTCAACGTGCGGGTGGGCTACAACCACCTGCAGCGCCGCGAGTTGCGCTTGGATAACACCAGCGGCAGTGCCGGCCTTAGCTTTGGCGTAATGCTGAAAATCAGTACTTTCCAGATTGACTACACCCACGCCACGTTGCAGGCCGCTGGCTCCAGCGAGTATTTCACCATTTCGCGCAACCTCAATTCCTTGTTTAAGAAAAAGGAGTAGCGCCATACCCTTTAGAACGTCATGCAGAGCGCAGCGAAGCATCTTGCCCGCAGTAAGTAGTCCAATCGGTCGAATTACTTACTG
>NZ_JAERQF010000001.1 GCF_016734815.1 Hymenobacter rubidus | reverse complement strand
GGGGCGTTGTAGTTGCCGTCGGCTTTGTAGAGGCGCACGCGGAAGGGCTCGCGCGGAAAGCCGTTCTCGCCGATGTAAAACGAGACCGTGCGCACGTTGCCCAAGCGCTTTTGCTTGTCGTTTTTCACGAAAAAAGCATATTGCGAGCCCGGCAGCCCCTGAATCATGCCCTCGCCGGGGTCGTTGGTACGGGCACCCAAGCCCAGGTTCTTGATTTTGCCGCCTTTTACAACGATGTTGCTCAGTTGCACGGCCCGCTTGGGCACTTCAATGGTCAGTTCGGGCACTCCAGCTCCGCGTTTCACCAAAATGGCGCGCCGGGCATAGCCCAAGGCTACTACAATGAGGGAGTCGGTTTCTTCTTTGGTTGGAGCCGGCACGATGAACTGGCCGTGTTCGTTGCTAAGGGCCCCTATCTGCTCATTTTTCAGGCCGATAGAGGTGAAAGGCAGCGGCTCCTTCGTGTCTTTATCCACAATGACTCCTTTTATCTGCACCTGCTGCGCCCAACTGGCCGTTGCGGTGACAAATAAAAATAGTGTAATAAAAAGTAGGCTTGTGCGCATGTTGCCGGAGGTAGAACGAACAAAATTACAAATTGCGGCTCGGAAAGTTATTGGAAATTATTAGGAGATGCAATCTTGATAAATAACAATGTTCATCGAACGGCACTCATCGGGAGTCTCAGTAGGCGCTTCCCCGGTTTTTGGCAGAAAGGCGTCGGTCTAAAAGAATTTAGTGTCGTACCTTTGTTTGTATTCTTTCTAAATAAGACTTTCGCTTTTTCCTGTGTCAATTTTTCGCCGCTCGCCCCAAGTGTCTCCCGTTGCTGCCCGGCGCACAGCCAAGGACTTGCGCTTGGGCGAAAGCGGCACCATTTGCTGCCTGGAAGACCCCGAAATGGCGCTCAAGCTGCTGGAAATGGGCTGCGTACCCGGCGTGAAAGTGCGGTTGAGCGGCCGGGCTCCGCTCGGCGACCCGCTGATGCTGGTGCTCGGCGACCAGGAGTATACGCTGTCGGTGCGGGCCAGTGAGGCCGCCACTATTTTGCTGAAGGAGTAGGAAGAGCGGATGGCGGCAACGGCAAGCAAGTTGGCTCCGAAGGAGATGGGCGACGGCCAGCAGGTCGCCACAGCCGCGCTACGCCCCCTGCGCATTGCCCTGATTGGCAACCCCAATAGTGGCAAAACGTCGCTGTTTAACCAGCTCACCGGCCTCAACCAGAAGGTGGGCAACTTCCCCGGCGTGACGGTGGACCGCAAGACCGGTGTGGCCCAGCTCACGGCCACGCAGCGGGCCGAAATTATTGACCTGCCGGGCACGTACTCGCTCTACCCAAAGAGCCTGGACGAGAAGGTTATCACGGATTTGCTTTACGATAAAGCCGCCGATAACTACCCCGATTTTGTGGTGGTGACGGTGGACGCCAACAACCTGCGCCGCAGCCTGCTGCTGTTTACGCAGCTCGGCGACCTGGGCTTGCCGGCCGTGCTGGCACTCAACATGATGGACGTGGCCGAACGCCACGGCATCAACATTGATTTGCCGGCGCTGGAGCTGGAGTTGGGCGTGCCCATTATCCCAATGAATGCCCGGAAGGGCATTGGCGTGGCGGCCCTCAAAATTGTGATGGCGCAGCGGCTGGATGCGCCGCCCGTGCGCTTCTGGGAGCCCGATGACAAGATGCTGCCGCTGGTGCGCCAGATTCGCTACTACTTCAACCTGCACAACGACTACCTGGCGCTGCACTACGCCCAGCAGTACCGGCAGATTGGGTTTCTGAGCGCCGACGAGAAGGACCACATCCAAGAGCTGACGCAGAAAGCGGGCTTCGATGCCACGGCCGCGCAGGCGGCCGAAACCATTGCCCGCTACAGCCGCATCAACGAGATTCTGCTGGAAACCGTGACGGTGGTGCGCACCGAGAAGCGGGAACCGGTGAGCAACCGGATTGATAAGGTGTTGACGCACCGGGTGGGCGGCTACCTGATTTTCCTGGGGATTCTGTTTTTGTTGTTTCAGGCCATTTTTGCCTGGGCGCAGTACCCCATGGACTGGATTGACCAAGGGATTTCGGCGTTGAGCGCGACCATTCAGACCAACTTCCACGGGCCGCTGGTACGGCTGCTGACGGAGGGCGTGCTGGCCGGGTTGGGTGGCGTGCTGATATTTATTCCGCAGATTGCCTTGCTGTTCGGCTTCCTGGCGGTGCTGGAGGAAACGGGCTACATGGCCCGCGTTACCTTTCTGATGGACAAGCTGATGCGGCCCTTTGGGCTGAGCGGCAAGAGCGTGGTGCCACTTATTTCGGGACTGGCTTGCGCGGTGCCGGCCATTATGGGCGCCCGCACGATTGAGAGCTGGAAAGACCGGATGATTACGATTTTCGTGACGCCGCTCATGTCGTGTTCGGCCCGCATCCCGGTGTACACGGTGCTGGTGGCGCTGGTGGTGCCGGACCAAGCTGCGTGGGGCGTGTTCAACCTCCGCGGCGTGGCATTGATGTCGCTGTATTTGCTGGGGCTGTTCTCGGCGCTGGGCTCGGCCTGGGTGCTGAAAACAGTGCTGAAGGCCCGGGAGCGGAGCTACTTCATCATGGAATTTCCGGTGTACCAGTGGCCGCGCTGGAAGAACGTGGGCCTGACCATTTACCAGAAAGTCAGGGCTTTTGTGCTGCAGGCGGGCCAGGTGATTGTGGCTATTTCGGTGCTGCTGTGGGTGCTGGCCAGCTACGGCCCAGGCCAGCAGCAGGCAACGGCCGAAGCGCAGGTGCGGCAGCAGGCGACTGCACAGCAGTGGGACGCACCCGAGGTGAACCGCCGCGTGGCTTCGGTCCGCCTAGAAACGTCGTATGCCGGCAAGTTTGGCCACCTCATCGAGCCGGCCATCCGGCCGCTGGGCTACGACTGGAAAATCGGCATTGCGCTGCTCACTTCTTTTGCCGCGCGGGAGGTTTTTGTGGGCACTATCAGCACCATCTACAGCGTGGGGCAGGACGCCGATATGGGCACGCTGCAACAGAAGCTAAGTGCTGAGCGAGACGCGGCCGGGCAGCCGTTTTTCACGCCAGCGCGGGCCTTTTCGCTGCTGGTATTCTATGTGTTTGCCATGCAGTGCATGAGCACGCTGGCCGTGACTTACCGCGAAACCAAAAGCTGGCGCTGGCCGCTGGCGCAGTTGCTTTACATGACGGGGCTGGCGTATGCGGCGGCCTTTGTGGTGTACCAGGTGCTGGCATAGCACGAGCCGCCCGGCGACGAATACAAGTTTTTATCGCCGGGCGGCTCGGCTGTTGCGCTGCCTAGGCGGCGGGGGCGGCTACGCTGCTGTTCCAAATGTCCTGATGCAGGCGCCATTGGCCGTGCTGCTCCTTCCACACGACCAAGTATTTGCCGTGGTCAACGGTCTGCGAATCGGGGCCGTAAAGGGTGTAATGGCCCAGCTCAATGGCCGTGTCGGCCAGTTGTTCCACGTCCTGGGTTTGCAGCTTTACCTGCTTGATGCCCATTTCCATGGCCCCTTGCCAAAACGCCTGAATGCCGGCTGCCCCTTGGATGGCCGCCATGTCCGTGGGAAGCAGCACTCCGCCCGGCGTGTACAGGCTGGCCAGGGCGGCGGCATCTCCGCGCGCAAAACTGGCTTCAAATTGGTCGTTGACTCGCCGGATTTCGGCAGTGGCTTCGGTGGCAGTGGCTTGCATAACGAATGGGTTTTGTGGATTTATTCGGGAATATAAGGATATTTTATTGTGTTAAGCAATGTTTATTCGCTAGTGGCCAAAAATTGGCTCTCCTCGATTTGCAATGAAGCGGTTTAGGAAATCGGTTCCGCTCGGTCCGCCGGCGTAGGCGTCCGACCGGTGGCCGCCTGAACAAGGCGCCAACGGCCGTTGACCGACGACCGGTCGGACGCCTACGCCGGCGGACCAGCAAGCGAGACACTTCCTGAACAGCTTCAATGAGTGGGCCAGAACTAAGAGTTGTCCGGTTTGAAGCACAGTGTCCAAAAATGGACGCATAATTCCCTTTCTATAAATCCTTTATGCTTTATAATTAACTGACATAAAGGTATTTGTCGGAATGGCACGGGGCTTGGGCTAAGGTATGGAAACCTTCCTGATTTCTGCACGAAAATGGACAGAGCCATTGCCGATTCTATTCAAACCCAACGCAAGCGCCGCCGCTGGCTGCTGGTAGCCGGCGCGGTAGTGCTGGGACTGGGCGTAGTACTGGCCTTCCGCACGGTGCTGAAACCCAGCCTGCGACGTGGCGATTTGCTGACGGCTACAGTGGAAATCGGCGATGTGGAAGCGTCGATAACTGCCGCCGGTACCATCATTCCGGGGCGTGAAGCGGTGATTACCAGCCCGATTCAGAGCACCATCCGGCGGGTGCCAGTGGTGGTGGGCGCGCGGGTAGCGGCTGGCGAAACCATTCTGGAGCTGGATAAGGACCTGACCAACTCGGCCTTGGCCAAGCTCGGCGACGAGCAGCTGCGCAACCGGAATAAGAACTCCCAGCTCCAGCTCAACCTGGAGCGCAGCCTGAATGACCTGCGCGCCCAAGCCCAGGTGCAGGCCGTGAAAGTGCGCAGCCTGCAATCGACCCTGCGCGACGAGCAGCAGCTTCTGAAAATAGGCGGTGGCACCGCCGAAAACGTGCGCCAGGCCGAGCTGAACCTGACTGTGGCCCAGCTGGAAGCCAGCCGCTTGGCCCGCCAGATTCAGACCCAGCAAAGCGCAAACGCCGCCGATGTGCGCGAGCTAGGCTACACCGTTTCGATGCAGCAGCGCAGCATTTCGGAGTTGGCCACCAAGCTGCGGCAGGCCAATATCAGCAGCCAGCAGCCGGGCGTGCTAACCTGGGTGAATGACAACCTCGGCACCACCGTGCAGGCCGGCGACGCCTTGGCGCGGGTGGCTGACCTGAGCAGCTTCCGGGTGCGGGCTACCATTTCGGACTCCTACGCCGACCAGTTGCACCCCGGCGATTCGGTGGTGGTACGCATCAACGATACCGACCTGCGCGGCACTGTGGCCAGCATCAGCCCGGCTGTGGAAAAGGGCGTGGTGACATTTTACGCCCAGCTTAACAACCCCCATCATCCAGTGCTGCGCCCCAATCTACGGGCCGATGTGTTCGTGATTACCCGCGCCCACCACGGCGTGCTGCGCGTAAAAAACGGCCCGTACTACGCGGGCGGCAGGGAGCAGCCGGTGTTTGTGTTGGCCGATGGCCGGGCCGTGCGCCGCACGGTTCGCTTCGGCGACAGCAACTTCGATTACGTGCAGATAGTGAGCGGCCTGCGGGCAGGGGAGGAGATTGTAGTGTCGGACATGAAGGACCATCTGGACACGCCGGAGCTGACGCTGCGAGACTGACCTTGCGGCTCACCTCACCCCCCGGCCTTCTCTCCTGCGAAGAGGGGGAGCCTAACTAAAAGGATACTATTTATTTTCAATAACATGCTTTTCTCACCTTTCTACTGCAAAAAAGCTGAAGACGTGCAGACGTCAGGCTCCCCCTCTCCGCAGGAGAGGGGGGCGGGGGGGGAGGTGAGCCGGGCGCGCCGTTGGCTGCTATCCGCACTGCTGCTGTTGCTATGGCAATCCGCCGCCGCCCAAACGCCTGCCCTCACGCTGGATGAGGTCATTGCGCAGGCCGTCAATCATTCAGCTACCGGCCAGCAGGCCGTGACCACCCGCGAAACCAGCTACTGGGCCTGGCGCGGCTACCAGGCCAACTACCGGCCGCAGCTGGGTCTGGCGGGCACGGTGCCCAATTTCAACCGCGTGATTACGCCCGTGGTGCAGCCCGACGGCACTACCAGCTTCGAGTCGGTACGCATCAATAACTCCGATTTAGGGTTGACTTTGAGCCAGAACCTGGGCCTGACCGGCGGGCAAGTGTACATCGGCTCGGTGGTGCAGCGCTTCGATGATTTCAATGGCGGGCAGCGACGGTATAACAATCAGCCCTTTACGATTGGGATAACCCAGCCGTTGGGCCAGTTCAATGGCCTGCTGTGGGCCCGCCGCATCGAGCCACTGCGCTACCAGGAAAGCCAGCGGCAATTTGTGGAGGAGCGCGAAACCATTGCCCAGCGCGTCACGGAGCTGTATTTCGATGTGCTGCTGCAGCAGGTGAATGCCGACGTGGCCCGCCAGAATGCCCAGGCCACGGCCGAGCTGCTGCGCATCGGGCAGGAACGTTTCAAGTTGGGCCGCCTCTCACAGAGCGACTTACTGCAGCTGGAACTGAACGTGCTGGATGCCCGCCAGGCTCAGGCCCAGGCCCAACTCGACGCCCAGAACGCCGGTGTAGACCTACAGGCCTACACCGGCTTGCCCGGCACCGAAGCGCCGGCGCTGGCCGTGCCCGCGCCGGCCCCGCAGCCGGCCGTGCTGCCCGCGCAGGCCCTAGAGCAGGCCCGCCAAAACCGTAGCGCCACGCTGGCTTTCCGTCGCCGGCTGCTGGAGGCGGAGCGGACTGTGGCGCAAGCACATGGTACCACCGGCTTTCAGGCGGCCCTCACGGCGAATTTAGGTTACGTGAATCAGGCTGAAAATCTGGGTAATACTTATCTGAACCTGCAAAACCAGCAGCAAGTGCGGCTGGCCTTCAGCCTGCCGCTGGTGGACTGGGGCCGCCGCCAGTCCATCATCAAAACCGCCGAGCTGAACCGCGACCAGACCCAGCACAACGTGGCGCAGGAAGAGCGCAGCTTCGAGCAAATTGTGCTGGCGCAGGCCGGCCAGGTGGCGGCGCTGCGCACCAAGCTGGCCCTCGCCGGTCGTGCCGACTCATTGGCCCAGCTGCGCTATGATATTGCCCGCGCTACCTACCTGCTGGGCCGCATCAGCCTCACCGATTTGACCCTGGCTTCGGTGGCTAAGGACGGGGCCAAACGCGGTTACGTTTTCGCGTTGCGGGCCTGTTGGGTGGCTTTTTACCGCCTGCGGGCGCTGACGCTGTATGACTTTGAAAAACAGACGCCAATCGTTGCCTCTCGCTAAATAACAGACCGGTCTGAGCGCAGCCGAAGCATCTCTACCGCTTCATTGCAGCGATTGGATTAGTGTTGGGGTAGGGATGCTTCTACTGCGCTCAGCAGACCGGTCTTTTTTCCTGACAAACCAACCTCACGCGCTTTTCTCCCCTTTTTTCTCATGGAAAATCTGCTCGCCAACTCCCCCGAAACCCGTACGCAGCCGGCGGCACTGAACGGCGCCACGCCCGTCCTCCGGCTCACCAACATCGAAAAGGTGTACCAGACCAAAACCATTGAAACGGTGGCGCTGAACCAAGTGAACTTGGCCATCAACCGGGGCGAGTTCGTGTCCATTATGGGGCCGAGCGGCTGCGGCAAATCGACCTTGCTCAGTTTGATGGGCCTACTCGACGAGCCTACCAGCGGCGTGATTGAATTGGATGGCCGCGCCGTGACGTCCTTCTCCGACAAGGAGCTGGCTAACCTGCGCAACCTGAAAATCGGTTTCGTTTTCCAGAGCTACCACTTGATAAACGACCTCTCGGTGGTGGACAACGTGGAGGTGCCGTTGCTCTATCGCAAAGGGATGAGCAGCAAGGAGCGCCGCCAGCGCGCCCTCACCGCCCTCGATAAAGTAGGCTTGAGCGCCCGCACGGCGCACTTCCCGGGCCAGCTCTCGGGCGGGCAGCGGCAGCGGGTGGCCATTGCGCGGGCGCTGGCCGGCGGGCCGGAAATTATTCTGGCCGACGAACCAACGGGCAACCTCGACTCGGTGATGGGGGAAGAGATTATGGAGCTGCTGATGACCCTGAACCGCCGCGACGGCGTGACCGTGGTGATGGTGACGCACGACGAGCAGCAGGCCCTGAAAACGCAGCGCGTCATCCGCTTTTTTGATGGCAGCCAGGTTAGCTGATAGAACTTTGAATCGCTGAACGTCATGCAGCGCGCAGCGAAGCATGACGTTCTAATAATTGCCAAAACCATGCTCCGTTCTTATCTCAAAATTGCCTGGAAGGTGCTCATGCGCCGCAAGTTTTTCACCTTCATCAGCCTGTTTGGCGTGAGCTTTACGCTGATGATTTTGCTGGTGGTAGCAGCGATGTTCGACCACATGGTGGGGCCGGGCACGCCGGTCAAGCGCGTAGACCGGATGCTGTTCGTGAACGCCATCCGGCAACAGCGGGTGGACGACCACGGCTGGATGACCATGCCGGCCAGCATTCACTTCGTGGACGACTACGTGCGGAAGCTGAAAACCCCGGAGCTGGTGGGCATCAGCACGGGCGCTTCCAACGCCACGGCCTTCACCAAGAGCAAGCTGCTGCCGCTGGACGTAGCGTATACCGACGGCAACTTCTGGCAAATCATGGACTATGATTTCCTGGGCGGGCGGCCGTTCACCAAAGCCGAGGTGCAGCAGGCCCAGCAGGTGTGCGTCATTAACGAGGCCACCGCCCGCGACTACTTCGGCAGCACCGCCGTGGTGGGCCGCACCATTGAAATTGACCTGAAACGCTACCGCGTGGCGGGCGTGGTGCGCAACGTGTCGGCCGCGAACTTTTATGCTTATGCCGACGTGTGGCTGCCCTACACCCTGAGCAGCGAGTATTTCAAGGACAACCGCCTCAACGGCGTGTTTCTGCCGGTGCTGCTGGCGCCCTCGGCGGCGGCGATGCCGGCCATGCGCGAGGAGTACCGCCAGATGATGAAGCGGGTGGAAATTCCGAATCCGAAGGAAGTGAAGGCTGTGTTCTCCTACGCCGACCCCATTCTGGCGGGCATTACGCGGGGCATACTCAACCACCAGGACCAGACCATGGACGACGACAACCTCGACTCTTTCTACCTGATAATGGGCGGGCTGGCGCTGCTGTTTATGCTGCTGCCGGCCCTGAACCTGGTGAACCTGAACGTGACACGCATTCTGGAGCGCTCGGGCGAGATTGGGGTGCGCAAGGCCTTTGGGGCGACGGGCCGCAATCTGGTGAGCCAGTTTCTGGTCGAGAACGTGGTGCTGGCCCTGGTGGGCGGGCTGCTGGGGCTGGCGCTGGCCGCCGGGGCGCTGGCCCTGGTGAATGAGGCCCACCCCGTGGCCTACGCGCACTTCGCTCTGAGCTGGTCAGTGTTTGGCTGGGGGATGCTGCTCACCCTGATTTTCGGGCTGATGAGCGGCGTGTACCCGGCCTGGAAAATGTCGCGCCTGAACCCCGTGGCCGCCCTGCGCGGCAGCGGCGAGCAGAAGTAGGCGTGCCAGTGCTACGGCTGTCATCCTGAGCGCAGCGAAGGACCTTATCACGCCTGCGCTTCTTGATGCTAGTACCAAATGTTCCAGCGTGATAAGGTCCTTCGCTGCGCTCAGGATGACAGACGAATTTCCTTCCAAATCTCCTTCAAAACCCATGTTCCGCCATCTCTTCACCCTCATCTGGAACCGCAAGCGGGCCAACCTGCTGCTGATTTCCGAAATCTTTTTCTCCTTCGTGGTGCTGTTTGGGGTGGCCGCGGTGCTCATCACCTCGGCCAAGAACTACCTGGCCCCGCACGGCTTCAACTACGAGCAGGTATGGCGGCTGGAAGTGCGCGCCGGCCAGAACCTGAAAATGCCCCGCGCCGAGCTCGACGACGTGCTGCGCCAAGTGAAGGCCCTGCCCGGCGTGCGCACGGTGGCCCTCACCAGCGGCAACCTCCCCTTCATCTTCAACGTCAACAACTCGGTGTATGAATACCAGGGCAAGAAGTCGCCGGTAACCAACTATTACGACGCCGACGACCATTACAACGAAGCCCTGCAGCTGCACCTGCGCGAGGGCCGGTGGTTTGCGCCCGCCGACGATGGCAGCAACCACCGCCCCGTGGTCATCAGCCAGGACCTGCGCGAAAGTCTGTTTGGCAACGGCCCAGCCCTGGGCAAAATCTTCACCTGGGAAAACCCCGGCAAAGACGTCAAGCCCGAGGACCAATTCCAGGTGGTGGGCGTGGCCGAGCCCGTGCGCATGGAAAGCGACTTTTCGGCGGCCATTCCCACGGCGTGGCTGCGCCTGCTGCCCTACGACACCACCCACTGGGAAACGGCCAACGTGCTGGTGCGCGTGGCTCCCGGCTCGGGCGGCGAGCTGCAGGAGAAAATAGCCCGCACCGTGGCCGGCGTGACGCGCCAGTGGACCAGCCAAGTGCGCGTGATGGACGATGAGCGCCTGCACCGCCGCCGCTACACGCTGGTGCCCGTGGTGGGCCTGTGCATCATGGGCCTGTTTCTGATTATTAATGTGGCGCTGGGCCTGTTTGGGGTGCTGTGGTACAACATCAGCCAGCGCCGGGCCGAGATTGGGCTGCGCCGGGCCATGGGCGCCACGGGCGCGGGCATCGGCTGGCAATTCCTGGGCGAAATGATGGTGGTCACCACCTTTGGCGTGGTGCTGGGCGGGCTGCTGGCGGCGCAATTCCCACTGCTCAATGCCTTCGACCTGCCAGTGCAGCCGTATTTGCTGGCCATTGCGGCGGCCACTGGGGCGGTGTACTTCATTACGGCGTTGTGCGCGTGGCAGCCTAGCCGGCTGGCGGCGGCCATTCAGCCCGCCGTGGCGCTGCGGGAGGAGTAGTGGGCCAAAGCAGGTGCTGCGCGGTATTTTGCCCAAGGGCTGTAACGAATGAACCCGGCGGCTGGTAGCCGGGCAACCCGGCTTCGCCAGCGTGCATCTGCCAGGTCAGAAACCATCTCATCACTCACCTTTTCGCTCTTTTTTCGCATGAAAAACCTCACCGTTCTCGCCCTGCTTTGGTTGCTGGCCCTGGTGCCCGCGCTCGCCCAAACCGCCCCGGAAGTGCGCTCCGTAGCCACCTTCCGTACCCTGAAAGCCTCCGATGGCATCCTCGTAACCCTCACCTCAGGCACCGCCCAGCGCGTGGAGGCCAGCGCCGAAACGGCTGAGTTCCTGTCCCGCATCAAAACCGAAGTGAGCGAGGGTGTGCTCAAAGTGAGCTTCGACCACAAGCTGAACGAGGCCTGGAGCAAAGACAACCGCCCGCGCAACCTGCGCGTGACCATTGTGGCCGCCCCGCTCACGGGCATAGAAGCCAGCAGCGGAGCCCGGGTCGACGTGAAAAATGCCTACTCAGTGGGCGACTGCAAGCTGGAAGCCTCGTCGGGCGGCGTCATTTCCGCTCCTGACTTCACAGGTAAAAGCGTGGATGCCAGCGTGAGCAGCGGCGGCGTGGCCACCCTCGGCGGTAAGGTGCAAAGCCTGAGCGTGCACGCCTCCAGCGGCGGCGTCTTTAAGGGCCAGGACGTGCAGGCTGCTACCTGCGACGCTAATGCGTCGAGCGGCGGCACTATTGCCGTGGCCGTGGAGGACAAGCTCAATGCCAACGCCTCCAGCGGCGGTGATGTGCGCTACGCTGGCTCGCCGCAACTCACGAAGCATACCAGCAGCGGCGGCACAGTGAAGGGCCGGTAATAGACGCTCACTATTCCAAGCCGTCATGCCGAGCGCAGCCGAGGCATCTCGCTCGAATCGTTGCAACGGCTAGGCACTACCCCACGCGAGATGCCTCGGCTGCGCTCGGCATGACGGCCTTACTTCTGCAAAACACCTCCTTCCTTTCTGCAATCATGGTACTCATCATCGACGACGACCTCGCCATCCGCACGTCGCTCAGGCTGCTGCTGAAGCAGGCCGGCTACCCCGCGCAAGCCGTGGCCGGCCCGGCCGAGGCGCTGGCCGTGGTGCGCGACACGCTGCCCCGGCTCATGCTGATGGACATGAACTACTCGCTCGATACCACCGGGGCCGATGGCCTGGCCCTGCTCCGCCAGATGAAGGCACTGGCCCCGCAGGTGCCCGTCATCCTCATCACCGGCTGGGGCAGCATTAGCCTGGCGGTGGAAGGCATGAAGGCGGGAGCGGCCGAGTTTATCACCAAGCCCTGGCACAACGACGCCCTGCTCCAAACCATCCGCACGGTGCTGGCCGTGCAGGAAAACACCACCGATACCGACCTGACGGAAGCGCCCGCCCGCCAGCGCCGCCAGCTCGACCAGCAGTTTGCCTTCCGCGACATCATCGGGCAAGATGCCCAGTTGCTGCACGTATTGCGCCAGGTGGGCCAAGTGGCCGCTACTGATGCGGCCGTACTCATCGAAGGTGAAAGCGGTACCGGCAAGGAACTCATTGCCGAAGCCATTCACCGCAACAGCCAGCGCAAAAATCAGGCGTTTGTGAAGGTGAACCTGGGCGGCATTTCCAGCAGCTTATTTGAAAGCGAAATGTTCGGCCACCGGCGCGGCGCCTTCACCGATGCCAAAACCGACCGCGTGGGCCGCTTCGAACTGGCCAACGGCGGTACCATTTTTCTGGATGAAATCGGTGAGTTGGAACTGGCTTCACAAGTGAAGCTTCTGCGCGTGCTGCAAGACCGCACCTACGAGGTACTGGGCGACAGCAAGCCGCGCCGCTTGGATATCCGCGTCATCGCCGCCACCAACCGCAACCTGGCCGAGATGGTGCAGCAAGGCCGTTTCCGCGAAGACCTGTTCTACCGCATCAACCTGATTTCGGTGCGCCTGCCCGCCCTCCGCGAGCGCGCAGCCGACATTCCGCTCCTAACCCAGCACTTCGTCGATAAGCTCCGCGCCACCTACCAGCGCCCGGCCCTCAAAGTGAGCACCCGCGCCCTGCACTGGCTCCGCGAGCAAGCCCTGCCCGGCAACATCCGCGAGCTGAAAAACCTGGTGGAGCGCGCCGTCCTCGTCAGCGGCAAGGAGGAATTGGGGCCCGAAGATTTCCAAGCCAACGCCCAGCGCTTGCCCGCCCACCAGCCCCAGCCCGGCGAGCTGCCCACCCCCGGCACCATGACGCTGGACGAGCTGGAAGCTCAAATGATTCGGCAGTCGCTGGTGCATTATGAGGGCAACGTTAGCCGCGTGGCCAAGGCCCTGGGCCTGAGCCGGGGCGCGTTGTATAGAAGGTTTGAGAAGCACGGGATTCCCTACGACGAGTAGGGGCTATAATGAGTGAAACAGAACGTCATGCTGAGCGAAGTCGAAGGATCTCTACCGCGCAACTAATCCAATCAATAGGGATTCACTGCCACGGTAGAGATGCTTCGACTTCGCTCAGCATGACGTTCTTTTATCATTGTCGACTTCTCCACCCTATGTCCCTTCGCCTGCAATACCTCCTGTTCGTTGCCCTCATTCACGCCGTGCTCATTGGGCTGGCGTGGCAGTTGCGCACTACCAACCTGCCGCTGTTCTTCGGCAGCGAGGTACTGCTGATAGCCAGCGTTACGCTCGCTGTGCGGCTGTATCGGGGCTTTGTACGGCCGTTTGAGCTCATTGCAGCGGGCACGGCGGCCATTCAGGCCAAGGATTTCAGCATGAAATTCGTGCCCGTCGGTCAGCGCGAAATGGACCAGCTCATCACCGTCTATAACGACATGATTGATGCCCTGCGCCAAGAGCGCGTGAGCCAGCACGAGAAAAGCTTCCTGCTCGAACGCCTCATCCAGGCCTCGCCCGCCGGCATCCTCATCCTCGATTTCGACGGCCGCATCGAAAGCGCCAACGCCGCCGCCGAACGCATCCTGGCCCAGCCGGCCGACAGTTTCCTGGGCCAGCTGCCGGCCGAGCTGCCCGGCGCCTGGGGGCCGGCCCTGGCCAGCCTGGTCGAAGGCCAGCCGCAGGCGCTGCGCCTCTCCGGCCTGGCCACCTACCGCGCCCACGCCACACACTTTCTGGACCGGGGCTTTAGCCGCCGCTTCATCCTGCTCGAAGAATTGACCCAGGAACTGATGCAGCAGGAGAAGCAGGCCTACGGCCAGTTGATTCGGATGATGTCGCACGAAATCAACAATTCCATCGGCGCCATCAACTCTATTCTGCACAGCTTCGGGCATTACGCTCCCCAGCTGGCACCCGACGACCAGCCCGACTTTACCCAGGCGCTGGAAGTGAGTATTGCTCGCAACACTCAGTTGGCCAACTTCATTGCCAACTTCGCCCACCTCGTACGCCTGCCGCCCCCCGCGCCCCAGCCCACCGACCTCCACGCCCTGCTACGCGGCATCTGCCGCTTGCTGCAGCCCCAGAGCGAAGAGCGTGGTATAAAATGGCACTTGGAATTTTCTCAATCATCCCTTCTGCTTCCCCTAGATGCGCAACAGCTGGAGCAAACTTTACTAAACGTGGCTAAAAATGCCCTCGAAGCCATTGGGCGCGACGGTAACATCTGGGTGCGCACCACCGCGCAGCCGCCCACTCTCATTATCGAAAATGACGGGGCCGCCCTCACGCCCGAAGTCAGCCAACGCTTATTCACGCCTTTTTTCAGCACCAAGCGCGACGGGCAGGGCATCGGTCTCACGCTGGTGCGCGATGTGCTGCTGGCCCACGGCTTCCGGTTCCAATTAGCTACCAACCCAGCAGGCCTGACAGCTTTTGAAGTTACTTTTGATGATGGGGTATTTGTAAAATGAGGTGGTTTTTGAAGGTTTGGGTTATTATTTCGGGAAACACCCTTTGTTTTTAATAGGTGCTTGAGAAAATTGTTGACTAACTTAGCATAGTAGCCTTAATTTTACTACCGCTATGACTCGTAAACAATATTTAGCCACGGCCTGCCTAGGCCTCATCCTATTATTAGCCGGCCTCGCCGCCTTCCTGTCCCAAAACCACCCCGAGGCCAAGCCCGACGCCTTCAACCCCGCCGACCTGGCCTGGATGCTCTCCGCCTCCGGCCTCGTGCTGCTGATGACGCCGGGCTTGGCGTTTTTCTACGGCGGCATGGTAAGCAAGCGGAATGTGATATCGACTATGCTACAGAGTTTTATCGCGCTGGGCGTGATTTCGATACTGTGGTACGTGGTAGGCTTTTCGCTGGCGTTTGGCGATAGCATCGGCGGCGTCATCGGTAATCCGATGACGTTTTTCATGTTCAACAACGTGGGCACCGCGCCCCATGCCCGCTTGGCTACCAACCTGCCGCTGGTGCTTTTCGCGGCCTTCCAGCTGAAGTTTGCCATCATCACGCCGGCCCTCATCAGCGGCGCTTTCGCTGAGCGGATTCGGTTCTGGGGCTACCTGCTGTTTATGTGCCTGTTTAGCCTGCTCATCTACTGCCCGCTGGCCCACTGGACCTGGCACCCCGACGGCTTCCTATTCAAATGGGGTGTGCTCGATTTTGCGGGCGGCACGGTGGTGCACATCTCGGCCGGCTTTGCGGCGCTGGCCGGCGCGCTAGCCCTGGGCCGTCGCCACACTCACCTCGAAGGCCACACCCACGTGCCGCCCAATGTGCCGTTCATCCTCATCGGCACGGGCCTGCTGTGGTTTGGCTGGTTTGGCTTCAACGCCGGCTCGGCCCTGGCCGCCAATGCCACGGCGGTGCAGGCCTTCTTCACTACGCACATGGCTTCGGCTGCCGCCATGCTCACCTGGATGATGATTGAAGCCGTGCGTGGGCAGCGCCCCACGGCAGCCGGCGCAGCCATTGGCGCGGTGGTGGGCCTAGTGGCCATCACCCCGGCGGCAGGCTACGTGAGCTACGGCCCGGCCCTTTTCATCGGCGTGGTTTCGGCCGCCATCAGCGCCGGCGCGGTCGATTTGAAGAACAAAACCACCCTCGACGATACCCTCGACGTTTTCCCCTGCCACGGTGTGGGTGGCATTGTGGGCATGATTCTCACGGCGGTTTTTGCCAAGGAGGGCGGCCTGGCTACCACCGGTTCCTGGACGCTGCTGCTGCATCACCTCGGGGCGCTGGCCTTCATTTCGGTGTTCACCTTCGGCGGCTCGTACCTCATCTATAAGTTCACCAACCTGCTCATTCCTATTCGGGTAAATGCCATGCACGAAGCCGACGGCCTCGACCTGAGCCAGCACGGCGAAACCGTGCTGCCCTCGCCCCACGAGCACCTGCCGGTGGCTGAACCAAAGTTCGTGGTGCGGGCTTCGTAATTCCGTCTGTCATCCTGAGCGCAGCGAAGGACCTGGGCACGTCAGAAAATTCTAGCGTGATAAGGTCCTTCGCTGCGCTCAGGATGACAGATGACTTCGTTACATCCCGATTATAAATACCGTCGGAATCTTGTGCAGCTCCGGGGCCGGCAGCCGCTTCCAATCCGAAACGGTCAGCGTCTTGATAAACTCGCCTGCGCCCGTCACATCGGCGGCCACGCACAGCCGTGTGCCGGGCTGCAGGTGCGCCAGCAAATCAGCAAACAGCGCCCCATTCCGGTACGGCGTCTCAATGAACAGCTGCGACTGCTGCCGCTGCTGCGCCTCCTTCTCCAGGGCCTTGATAGCCGCCACGCGCGGCACCTTCTCGATGGGCAAATACCCGTGGAAAGCGAATTGCTGCCCATTCAGCCCCGAGGCCATGAGCGCCAGCAGCAGCGACGACGGCCCCACCAGTGGCACTACGCGCAGCCCCTGCCGGTGCGCCTCCCGCGCCAGCGCCGCGCCGGGGTCGGCAATGCCGGGGCAGCCGGCTTCGCTGAGAATGCCGCCATCAATTCCCTCTTTAAGCAGCGGCCCGAGAGCTGCTTTCACTTCCGCATCGGTGCTGTCTTTGTCGATGACGACGAAGCGGATATCCTCAATCACGCGGTGTGGGGCCACGCTTTTTACGAAGCGGCGGGCCGTGCGGGCATTTTCTACCAAAAAGTAGGGGAGGGACGCCACGGCCTCAACTACTTGCGGCGGCAGCACCTGCGGAGCCGTATCATCGGCCAGCGGCGTGGGAATGAGGAAGAGGGTTTTCAAGTAGCTTGGACTCTGCGAGTCCGAGCAGCGAGCGGAGCGAGCATCACGCGTCAGGACCCATGTTTAGTATCAACCAAGTGCCAGCGGCTCGCTCCGCTCGCTGCTCGGACTCGCAGAGTCCAAGCTACACGGCAAATCAGCTCAGCGTAAAGGCCTTCACCATCTCAAAAATCTCTTCTGGCTTCTCGGCATGCACCCAGTGGCCGGCATCGACCACGGTAGCTACCTGCGAGTGCGGAAACAGCATCGGGATTCCGGTCAGCTTGTCTTCGGGAGTGATGTAGTCAGACTTGCCGCCCCGGATGAACAGGGCTGGCTTCATAAAGGGTGTGGCGCTGGCCGTTTCCTCACCAATGGCGGCCAACTGCGCGGCAAGCACTTCCAGGTTGATGCGCCAGGCGAAAGTATTGTCTTCTTTGCGGTAGAGGTTTTTCAGCAGGAACTGCCGGGTGCCCACGTTGGGCACGTACCTGGCCAGGGCGGCATCGGCTTCCTGGCGGTTGGTGCAGGTGGTGAAATCGACGGCTTGCAGGCCGGCCACAATGTCGTCTTGATGCTCCATATCGGAGAAGCGCGGGGCGATATCGACCACGATGAGCTTGGCCAGCCGTACGGGGTGGTCGAGGGCGAGGCGCATGGCCACTTTGCCGCCCATGCTGTGGCCCATGAGGGTGGTGTCGGGGCCCAGCTGCAGGTGGTCGAATAGCTCCAGCACGTCCTGCGCCATGAGGGCGTAGGTGTGTTGCGGGCTATGAAAGGAGCGGCCGTGGTTGCGCAAATCGACGCTGATGACGCGCAGGCCGGCTTCGGTGGCCCAGCGGCGGGCCAGGCTCTGCCAGTTGTCGAGGGTGCCAAACAGGCCGTGGAGGATAACCAGGGGCCGGCCCTGGCCCTGGTCGAGGTAATGAAGAAGCATGACGCAAAAGTACGGTTGCGGCCCGGTGCATTGCCGTATTGCAAATAACCGGGTATTTCATGCAAGCGACACTCGGCAAGCCGGAGGTTTGCATCTTTGCCCTGATGTTCAACTGCTGTAATAGCTTTATTTCCCTTCTTCTGAAACAACGTCTTACCCTTGCCGGCCTCACGGTTGGAATGCTGCTGGCCGGCCAGGCCAGTGCCCAGGTCACGCCACCCGGCGCTACCACGCCTGCTGTACCACCCAATGCAGCTTCGGCCCAGGAGCCTGTGCACCTGCCCGCCGAGAAGGCCCGCAACTGGAGCCTGCACTTTCAGCAAACCCTCATCGACCAGTGGCACAATGATTTGACCACGCCGTATTCGGGTGACTACAGTCTGGCCGACCGCGAATCGGCGAAGCTGTCCTTCACGAGCACGCTCTTCATTGGACGGCGGCTATGGAAGAATGCATCCGTTTATTTCAACCCCGAAGTGGCCGGCGGCAGCGGCCTGAGCGGCGCACGCGGCGTGGCAGGCTTTACCAACGGCGAGACGTTCCGCATCGGCGACCCTTCGCCTAATTTGTACCTTGCCCGCCTCTACCTGCGGCAGGTTTTTGCCCTGGGCACGGCAACCGATGTCGACCTTGATGACCTCAACCAACTGGCCGGCACCAGCCCACAGCGCTATTTCGCCGTCACGCTGGGCAAGTTCAGCACCGCCGATTTCTTCGACCAGAACAGCTACTCGCACGACCCGCGCACCCAGTTCCTGAACTGGAGCCTGATGAGCGCCGGGGCCTGGGACTACGCTGCCAACACCCGCGGATACACCGTGGGCGGGGTTTTTGAGTACGTCACACCCGGCTTCACGGCCCGCTTCGCTTCCACGCTGATGCCCACGCTGGCCAACGGCCCGGTCCTGGATTTCCACTACGGGACGGCCCACGCCGAAACCGTGGAGCTGACCAAAGTGTACCACCTCAGTGGCCGCCAGGGTACTATTCGGGCGCTGGGCTTCCGCAACGTGGCCGCCATGGCCACCTACCGCACCGCCATTGCCCTGGCCCAGGCCACCGGCGACCAGCCCGATGTGACAGCCGTGCGCCACGACGGCCACACCAAAGTCGGCTTCAGTCTGAATGCCGAGCAGGAAATCACGAAGGAAATCGGCGCATTTGCCCGCGTGAGCTACAACGATGGCAAGAACGAAACCTGGGCCTTCACCGAAATCGACCACAGCGCCAGCCTGGGCATTGCCAGCACCGGCGCCCGGTGGCACCGGCCCGACGACCGCCTCGGTGCGGCCGTGGTTGTGAATGGCCTCAGCCCCGAGCACCGCGCCTATTTGGCAGCCGGTGGCTACGGCTTCATCGTGGGCGATGGCGCCCTGAACTACGGCCTGGAGCAAATTGGCGAACTGTACTACAGCTTCGCGCTGCCCACCTACCACGCCTCCATCAGCCCCGATTACCAGTTGGTTATCAACCCTGCGTATAACCGCGACCGGAGCGGCCCCGTGCATGTGGTGGCCGTGCGGTTGCACATCGAATTTTAAAAATTTGCTTGACCAGGAAAGCGCAGCAAAAAGCCAGGCGGTTGTGGTCGCAAAAAGGCTCAGTGTATAAAATTCGGGCATATCGGTAGCCCAGCCCGACCGCCGCGGGCTGGCTGCCGTACCTTTGCCGGGCCGCAAGGCGAGCCCAAGTTTTCCACGCATCACCTGTCTGTGTACCTTCATCATGTGGCGGCCTACCTCCCGGAGGCCGTCGTCACCAATGCTCACTTCACCCGCCTCAATGGCCTGGCTAGTGAGTGGATAATCGAGCGAACCGGCATTGAGGAGCGGCGCAAAGCTGCTCCCGGCGAAAATGCCAACACCATGGCCATTGCCGCGACTCGGGCTGTGCTGGCCGCTGCGCCAGCCTTTGCTCCCGATAGTGTCGACCTTATTGTGGCCGGCACCTACACGCCCCACGACACCATTTTTACCGCTGCCCACGCCGTGCAGCGCGACTTGGATATCAACGAAATCCCTACGGTGAGCATCTCTTCGGCCTGTTCATCGCTGCTGAATGCTGTTGAGATTGTAGAAGGCTACTTCGCCATGGGCAAGGCCACGCGCGCCGTGGTGGTGGTAAGTGAGCACAACACGGCTTATAACAACGAAGAAGACACCATGGCCGGCCACCTGTGGGGCGATGGCGCAGCGGCCCTGCTCATCAGCAAGGAGCGCCTCAGCCCTGATGACCTGTACATTGCCGAAGTCATTACGGGCGGCGCGGCCCCGGTGAGCAAAGCCGACGAAGCGGTGACGCTCAAGCCCGTCGAAAGAGGCATTGTGATGCCTTTTGGCCGCGACGTGTTTCAGCAGGCGTGCACCTACATGGCCCGCGTTACCCAAACGCTGCTTGACCGGCACCACATTGCCACCCCCGACCTCACCTACCTCATTCCGCACCAGGCCAACCTACGCATCTCGAAAAACGTGACCAAGGCACTGGGCATCGACCCGGCCCGCGCCGTGAGCAACATCGAGCGTCTCGGCAATACGGGCTGCGCCGGGGCTGCCATCGGCCTGGCCGAAGTGTGGGATACCCTGAAAGGGGGCGATAAGGTGATAATCACCGTTTTCGGCGGCGGTTATTCCTACGGCGCCATGCTGCTGACGAAATAAAAGGGGGCCCAGCACGTCCTGCTGAGCTGGTCGAAGCATCTCTACCGCGCAAGTAATTAGAGCGGTTTCGGAGTCGGTGTACCGTAGCGCGAACTGTGTAGTTCGCGCTACTTCCAGCGCCTATATACCGACTCCGAAACCGCTGTAGGTTTACTGTTGCGGTAGAGATGCTTCGACCAGCTCAGCATGACGTTCTTTTGTGCGTTCACTATTCTTGCCCCATTCCTGTGCTTCCTCCCGCCGCCGCTTTTCTACCCGAAATCACCTTCCAGACCAGCCGGGCCAGCGGACCCGGCGGGCAGAATGTGAACAAAGTAGAGTCGCGGGTGGAACTGCGCTGGCATTTGCTGAACTCGGAAATTCTTACTGACGAGCAGAAGCAATTGATTCTGGAGAAGCTGGCAGGCCAGCTCACGGCCGAAGGCTGGCTCCTGCTATCGGCCCAGGATGACCGCAGCCAGTTGCGCAACAAGGAAATCGTGCTAGGTCGCTTCCACGCGCTGCTGCTCAAAAGCCTGCGCCGGCCCAAACCCCGCAAAGCCACCAAACCTAGCAAAAACGCCGTGCGCAAGCGCCTGGAAGGCAAAAAGATTCAGGGCGAAAAGAAGGCCAGCCGCCGCAAGCTGGAATAAGGTGATATAGTAAGGTTTAAACAGATGAGTTTAAGGTTTTGACTGCGCGAAATGCGCCAGTGAAACATCAAACTCACCAGTTCACACCTCACCAACTTACCTCACAGCAGCGTGCCGCGCAGTATCAGCAGAGCTACCGAGAAGTAGATAATCAGGCCCGTCACGTCTACCAGCGTGGCCACAAAGGGCGCCGAAGATGTGGCCGGGTCTAGGCCCAGCTTTTTGAGCAGCAGCGGCAGCATGGAGCCCGCCAGCGAGCCCCACAGCACAATGCCCACCAGCGTGAGGGCTACCGTGATGCCCACCAGCGCCCAGTGCGGACCATAGTTGTAGAGCCCCGCGTGCTGCCACACCATGATGCGCAGAAAGCCCACCGTGCCCAGAATAGCACCCAGAGCCAAGCCCGAGAACAATTCGCGGCGCATCACTTCCCACCAGCGCCCCACCGTGACTTCGCCCAGCGTGAGGGCCCGGATAATGAGCGAGGTGGCCTGTGAGCCAGCATTGCCTCCCGAACTGATAATGAGTGGCACGAACAATGAAAGTACCACCGCCTTTTGCAGTTCGCCTTCGAAAAACTGCATTGCCGTGGCCGTAAACATCTCGCCCAGAAACAGCGCTACCAGCCAACCGGCCCGTTTCTGCACCATCCGCAGCAGCGGAATGGTGAGGTAAGGCTCGTCGAGGGCTTCGGAGCCGCCGAACTTCTGGATATCCTCGGTGTCTTCCTCCTCGCGAATGCTCAGAATGTCATCAATGGTCACAATGCCCAGCAGAATGCCCTGGTCCGACACCACGGGCAGGGCGTTGCGGTCGTTGCGCCGGAAAATATTGATGGCCTCCTCCTGGTCCTGGTTGGCCGTCAGGCTCACGTAGCGGCGGTCCATCAGCTCCCGCACCCGCGCCGAGGGCGCCGCCAGCAGGAATTCCCGGATGCGGATGTCGTCAATCAACACGCCGTGCGTGTCGGTCACGTAGAGCATGCTCAGCGTTTCGGACTGCCCGCCGTGCTGCCGGATGTAGTCGAGCACCTGCTGCACCGTCCAGTTTTCGCGAATGGCGATGTAGTCGGGCGTCATCAGGCGGCCCACCGAGTATTCGGGGTAGCCCAGCAGCTGCAAGGTCACCTTGCGCTCTTCCTCGCTCAGGCTTTGCACCAACTCGGCCACAAAATTGGCGGGCAGGAACTCCAGCAGGGCCGTGCGGTCGTCCGGCGACATCTCGTTGAGGATGTCGGCCATCTTGTCCTGGGCCAGGTTATCCAGAAAGTGCCGTTGCACTTCCAAATCGAGGTATTCGAACACCTCGGTAGCCAGTTTGAGGGGCAGCAGCCGGAAAATGATGAGCTGCTCCCTTTCTTCTTCCTCCTCAATAAGTGCCACCAGCTCCGACGGCTGAAAGTCGCGAAGCAGCTGTTTAAGCTTGAAGAATTCGCCCTCCTGAATCAGGGACGTGATGGTTTCCACGGTCTGCGGCTGCATGAAAAGAGGGGCGGGGAGATGCTTCGCTAGGCAAGCGGGGTTGATGAAAAGAATAAGCCCGACAAAAGTAGGGCGAAGCAAGCGGAATGCCGGACCTGTGCGCGCACTATTCGGCCCCGCTGCCCCATATTGCCACCTCAACCCCGCGCTCATGCCCGATGTTCCTGCTTCTGCCGCTCCGCCTCGCGGCACCCTCGTGGTGCTCGGCGGCGGCGACGACGACCCCCTGCTGACTTTGCTGGCGGGCCTGCTGCCCAGCCGCGACGCGCACATCGAGGTGCTCACCACGGCCACCCGCCGCCAGCCCGCCCGCACGGCCGCGGCCTACGCCCACTCCTGGCATCTGCTGGGCTGCCCCCATGTCCGGCACTTGCAAGTTGATGAAACCAACCCGGCCGACGACCCAGCTACGCTCACGCGTCTGCGCCGTGCCGCGCTGGTCTTCATGAGCGGCGGCGACCAGGAGCGCCTCACCGACTTCTTGCTGGGCACCGAATTCCTGGCCCTGCTTCAGCACAAGTACCAAACCGAGCCGGGCTTCGTCGTGGCCGGTACCAGCGCCGGCGCCGCTGCCATGGCCGAATTTATGCTGGTGAACGGCCACGGCTGGCGCAGCTTGCTGGGCGGCCAGATTGAGGTGAAGCCCGGCCTGGGATTGCTGCCTGGTGTGCTGCTCGACCAGCATTTTGCCGAGCGGGCCCGCTACCCGCGCCTGCTGCACGCCGTGCTGGCCCAGCCCCAGTTGCTCGGCATCGGCTTGAGCGAGGAAACCGGCCTGCTCATTCGGCCCGGCCAACCGGTCGAGGTGTTCGGTGAAGAAGCCGTTGTGGTGATAGATGCGGCCCACGCCACGCACAACAACCTGCCCGGCCTGCCCGACGACGAGGTCATCAGCGGGCATGGCCTACGGCTGCACGTGCTCACGGCCGGCCAGCAGCTGGATTTGGCCCAGCGTACGGTAAAAGCGAAGTAAGGGCACCAAACTCGGCTACCTTTGCGTTGATGCCGCGAAAATAAGTCCGTGCTATTCATGCTTATGTACCGTTTGTGGCCCCGGCCGCTGCGTTTTCTCACCGTTGTTCTAGCGTTGTTCACGCTGTTGCCGTGGGCCTGCACGCGCAAAACCGTTTCCTTCAACAGCACCCCCGAGCAGCCCGCCGTGGCCGTGGTAGTGCCCGATACCCTTATCCACACGGCGGATTCGCTCAAGGGCAAGCCCTCGCTCAGCACGGCTAGCAAGGCCGTGCTCACCAAAGAGCAGCAGAAAGCCGCCAAAGACGCGGAAAAGGACACCCAGCGGAAATCGAAAAAGAAGAAAAAGAACGTCTTTCTGGGCGAGAAGATGAAGCGGGCCTTCGCGAAGAGCGGGCCCAAAGGCCGCAACCAGATTATTGAGGTGTTTTACTACCTGAAATACCCCAAAACGCTATCTGATTTTGCCCCGGCGCATTATTACTTCGACACCAAGAAGCATAAAATCCTGAAGCTGGCAACAGTAGAAGAAAATTCGGCCACGCTCAAAATTATGCACGGCCCCTACAAAAAGCTGCAAAACAATAAGGTGCTCGAAACCGGCTACTACGCCCTGGGCACCCGCCACCTGCGGTGGGAGCGGTTCGATAAAAACGGGGTGCTGCTGAGCAAAACCCACTACGAAATGGGTTTCCCACGCGACGCCAATGTGAGCTACTACGGCGAAGACCGCAGCAAAATCAACGAAGTGGTGCCCTACGTAAACGGCAAGCTGGAAGGCGATTACGCTAAATTCCTTGTCGATGGCCAGCCCGAGTGGCGCGGCCAGTTTGAAAACGGCAAGCGCGTTGGCATCTGGACTAAGTACTGGGGCTTCCGCGGCCGTCGGCGCTACGAGTACCAGTACGGCGAATCCGGCTACGACCCCGAAGTGACGGAACCAGAGCTCATTCGGGAATACAACCGCAACGCCACGCTCATCTACGACAAGGAAAAGAACATCGACAAGCGCGGCCAGCCCGAAGCTGAGGACCGGCCCGGCGCGCGGCGCACTGCCGTGCCGGCCCGCACCGTGCCCAAAGCCCCGGTTAAAGTAGCGCCGAAGCGCAAGTAGCCGCGGGTCATAGCCGGAGTATCCCGAAATTTCATCTCGGCCTTTAGTCCGGTGCCCAAAACGTAATTTTAAAATACTCCGGCCACCCACGCAAACGGCGCCTCAATAAAATGCATCCTCAAAGTGCTCCAGCCGGAACCCTTGGTTAAGCAGCGTCAGTGCCACAATGTCGAAGCGAATGTCGCCCCGCCAATCCAACTCTTCCTGCAAGTGCGTGGCCGCGAGCCGAAAAAGCTCCTTCTTGCGCGCCGAGACAAACGTTTCAGGCGTGCCAAACTGCCCAGAAGACCGGGTCTTCACTTCCACAAACACCAGCAGTTCCGCCCGAAGGCGCAGCACCAGGTCTACCTCGGCCCGGCCGTGACGATAGCCACGGGCCAGCACCTCGTAGCCGAGGCTGAGGAAATGGTCGGCGGCGGCAGCTTCGCCGGCCTGGCCTAATTGGTGAGGTGCGTGGGCCATGCAACAGAAATAAGAGGGGAGGGCAGTTGCAAGCTACTAGCCAGCGAAGCATAGCAGCCTCGAACGTTACCAAAGCCTACCGCGCTTAGTACCTTTGCATGCTTTTTCACAACCCCAACCCAATGGCTTCCTCCGTAGAACAGTTTCCCGCGCAACTGCTCGACGCCATCCCGACCGACGCCGCCAGCCCTTCGCCCAACCGCACCGTGCAGGTACATCGCCTTGGCATGGTCGAGTACGTGCCCACCTGGCAACTCCAGGAAGAACTCATGGCGGCCACCATTGCCATCAAAACCGGCAACCGCCAGGCCGAAACCACCGGCGCCCCGCCCCAGCCCACGCCCAACCACCTGCTCCTGTGCGAGCACCCGCATACCTACACGCTGGGCAAAAGCGGCAAGCCCGAGCACCTGCTGCTCGACGAAGCCGCGCTGGCCGCGCACGAGGCCAGCTTCCACCGCATCAACCGGGGCGGCGACATTACCTACCACGGCCCCGGCCAGTTGGTGGGCTACCCCATCCTCGACCTCGATAACTTCCGGCCCGATATCCACTGGTACTTGCGCACCCTGGAAGAAGTCGTTATCCGCACCCTGGCCGAGTACGGTTTGAATGCCGGCCGCATTGCCGGCCTCACCGGCGTATGGCTCGACTGGGAGGCGGGCGCGCCCAATCCCCGCAAAATCTGCGCCTTCGGCGTGAAGTGCAGCCGCTGGGTCACCCTGCACGGCATGGCCCTGAACGTGAACCCGGACCTCTCGTATTTCGGCCACATCGTGCCCTGCGGCATCCCCGATAAAGCCGTTACCTCGCTGGCACAGGAGTTGGGCAGCACCGCTACCATCACGGTCGCAGAAGTGCAGGAGCGCCTGCTGCCGCACCTGCTGGCTCTACTGGGCGCTACCCCTGCACCCGCTTCTACGCCAAGTTCAATTCCATCTGTTTAAAGCCGAAATGAAGCAAGACATTCCGTTCGACCCGGTAGAAGGCGTTTCGGTCGCCATCGTCCCCGATGAGGGCCTTACCCCCGAAGGCCAGCCCATCTGGCAGGTGTACCTGCTCAACGACAACGCTTTCCCGCTGCAAAACGTCATCATAAATGCCAACGGCTATGGCCAACAGCTCGACGGCGAGAAAGTGCGCACTTCCACGCTCCGCTACGTTTTTGAAGAAATTCCACCGCGTACCGCCGTGCCCGTCGAACCCATCGATTCCGGCCTATTTCACCTCAATAACCAGTACTGGGTGAGCTACTACCACGGCAAGCAAGTTTTCGACAAAAAATTCATCTTCGTTCCCGATTCTATCGTTCCCGATAATTTCACGCACATTGACTTGCTTAACCAAGTGGGGGTTTTGCATAGCTAGTCTCCCGTTTCTACCGCTGGCTGCTTCGGCCTTCGTTATTTCACTCTCGACCTATTATCTATGAACCATCTCGATATTCCCTTGGGCTTGTCCTGGATGTGGGCGATGCTGGTATCGCTGTTTGCTGTGCCGTCCATTATCTACATTGCCCACCTCAAAAACATGCTCGATATGCCCAATGGGCGCACCGTGCACATGTCGCTCACGCCGCGACTGGGCGGGGTGGCCGTGTTCGCGGGCTTCATGTCGGCTCTCACCATCTTCGCCCCTTTGCAAAACGGTGTAAAGGAACTGCTTGCTGGCTGCATCATCCTGTTTTTTGTAGGGCTGAAAGACGACCTGGTTGGCATGTCGGTGTCAAAGAAGTTTGTGGGGCAGTTGCTGGCCACGGGGATTGTGATGATAATGGCCGATGTCCGCATCACCAGCTTTCAGGGCATTTTAGGCGTCGACACGTTGCCCATTGGCATCAGCTATGCATTCACCCTTGGCGTCATTGTGGGCATCACCAATGCCATCAACCTCATCGATGGCCTCGACGGGTTGGCGGGTACCGTTGTGCTGATTATCAGCGGCACATTCGGCTATTACTTTTATGAGTATGGCGGAACCAGCTTCGGCAACTATGCCTACGTAGCGGTGTGCCTCATTGGCGGGCTGCTGGGCTTTCTGCGCTATAACTTCCACCGGGCGCCCATCTTCATGGGCGACACCGGCTCGCTGGTGTGCGGCTTCATCGTGTCGGTGCTGGCCATTCAGTTCATCGAAATGGGCCTGCGGGTGGGGCAGCCGTTTGCATCGTCGTCGCCCTCCGTGGCCGTAGGCATTTTGTTCGTGCCGCTTTTCGATACCATCCGCGTGTTCTCCTTGCGCATGCTGGCCGGTCGCTCGCCCTTTTCACCCGACAAAAACCACATCCACCACCGCATCCTCGCCATGGGCTTCCAGCAAATCAGCACGGTGCTGCTTTTGGGCTTGCTCAATGTGCTGGTCATTCTCTTTGTTATCCGCTTCGCTTACCTAGGCAATACCATTCTTATTGCCGCTCTGGCAGTCTTCTCGGCGCTGTTGAGCATCTTTTTCGGGGTTTACCAAAGCCGCATATCGCGTCGTCAGTTAATGGCGGCCGAAAGCAATAGCTAAAGGCCATGGCATCGGGGCGTAGTGTATGGTGGTTCGCTTGGGGCCTGCTGGTGCTCCTAGGCCTTTGCCAGCGGCCTGCCAGCGCCAGCGAGTATCGCCAGCTGCCGCCAGCTTCGCCCACGGCCCTGTCCAATGATTGGCTTATTCACGATGCGGCCCGCAACCGCCTGCTGTTCTATGTGCCCGGCTACCACCAGCCGGCCCACGCTTACTACCAGTGGGTGCGGCTAAGCCGTAACCAGTCCTTCCCGTTATCTTTTGCGGCACAGCCGGGGCTGAGCTTGTTTATCGACAATCAACTGATTTTCACAGCTCATACCGCTGCCACCTATTCCCTCAACCTTGCTCGGTTGTTGCCCGCACATCTGCCCATGGGCCGTCACTTGCTGGCAGTTTGGCAGCCCGATGGCACTCCGGCATTGGCATCCTTCTCAGGCACCAGTCCCAGCAGTGCGGCCGCTGGTCCGGCCGCTGCTCGGGTAGCGCAGGCGCAGCCACGGTTGCCGGGGCCGCAGGGGCAAAACGTGTATTTGGGTTTCTTGCTCGTGCTGGGCTTGTCCTATGGCGCGGTTCGCACCACCTATCAGCCCGGCTTAGCCCGCATTTTTCAGCTGGAAGAGTTGTTTGGCAACGGCGGCGACCAACAAGCTTTTTTGGCTAAACCCGCTTTGTCGCTGCTCAACCTGCTGCTTGTGCTGCTCTTTGCGCTCTCGTTCGCCTTGCTGCTCACCGCCATCCACACCGACTTGCAGAACCTGCCCTTGTTGCGCCGCTTCGTCAACGTTGCCGAAACCGCCATCGTAGCCCGCGTTCTGCTCTATACGGCCATCATCACCACCTTCGTCTTTGGCAAGTACCTTTACGTTGCCATACTGGGCTACATTTTCGGCCTTCAGCCGCTGGTTGATATTCAGTATCGCGAGTTTCTGCGCACCACCTTGCTGGCCGGTTTGGTTTTGCCTTTGGTACTGCTGCTCTACCTGAGCCTCAACGCTGGCTTCCCGCGTACGGTGGCGTGGGCCGCCAGTGCAGCCGTCGCAATCGTTTTGGTTGGCACGGTCCTACGGGTAGCCAATACCTTGCACAAGGAAGCATCGCTGCTAAATCTGCATTTATTTGCCTACCTTTGCGCCACTGAAGTACTGCCTCTACTGGTTTTACTTAAACTTATTGTCTTTACGTACTGATTGGCGCTTGCCATCCTGTCCGCTTTAGTTCATTCGCCTCCTCTTATTGTCCTAGCATTACCCTTTCCTTCCTGTATGGCCGAGAGTGCAGATAAGCCGGGCACAGGCCGGCATGCCAAGCGCATCAGTAGCATCCTGGTTACCCAACCCAAACCCGCCAACGATATTTCCCCCTACTTCTCCATCGCCGAAAAATACGGCATCAAAGTGGATTTTAGGGAGTTTATCGAAGTGCAGCCGGTATCCTACAAGGACTTCCGGCGCGAGAAAATCAATATATTGGAGTATACGGCGGTTATTTTTACCAGTCGCAACGCCGTTGACCATTTCTTTCGTATTTGCCAGGAAGCCAAGCTGGAAATGCCGGCGGAGATGAAATACTTCTGTATCTCCGAGCAAACCGCTAATTACCTTCAGAAGTACATCGTTCTTCGCAAGCGCAAGCTCTTCGTCGGCGAGCGCACGGCAGCTGACCTGTTCGATGTCATCAAAAAGCACAAAGGGGAGAAATTTTTGTATCCCTGCTCCGATATTCGCAAGGATGACCTGCCCGTATTTATGCAGGCCAACAACCTCAAGTTTTCCGAAGCTGTTATCTACCGCACCGTAGCCAGCGACCTTTCCGATTTGGCCGAGGTCAAGTACGATTGCATTGCCTTCTTCAGTCCTTCAGGTATCAGTTCGCTGTTTATCAACTTCCCTGATTTCGTGCAGGATGGCACGCGCATTGCGGCTTTTGGGCCAACCACGGCCAAAGCCGTGACCGATGCAGGCCTCATCCTCGACATCGAAGCCCCGCATCCCAATGCCCCCTCAATGACGGGGGCCATCGAGGCCTATATCCGCCGACATTCTCAGCCGGACACAGAAAAAAGCACCCCCAAAAATCGCTAAACCCTATGTCTGGTTCGTTTTAGGCCCTAAAACCGGCGCAGTACCTGCGCCGGTTTTTTTTGTCCGAATTTTTTGGAGAAAGTTTTTGCCTTACATTTGGAAGCTATTCATCTAGTAGCGACTATCCCCCACCCTCCTCTTCTTTCACCACCAATCACCACCACGCCTCTATGAAAGGAACGTTACTTGCGACCCTGCTGCTCACGGCCGCGGCTGGCTCGGCGCTTGCTCAGCAGCAGCCCCAGTTTACCCATTACGGTCTTAATGGAATGTCGCTGAATCCGGCATATGCCGGCATCAAAGGGCAGGGAGAAGTAAACCTTGTTGGTCGTTACCAGTATTTTAACTACGGTACATTCGGCGACGCCAACGGTTCGCCCCGCACGGGAATGATTACTGTTTCCATGCCCGTTCTCGCCCTCAATGGCGGCGTGGGCTTGGTTGTGTACTACGACCAAGTGGGGCAGTCGAAAATGACGAATACCGCGCTTTCGTATTCCCAGCACGTTAAATTGGGCTCAGGTAAGCTGGGCTTTGGTATCCAAGGTATTTATACTTACCTGAGCAAAGGCACCTACATTGCCATTGATGAGTATGACGTAAACGTGCCAAGCGGCGCTTCGGACAGCAAGTTTGACGCGGGCGCGGGCATCTGGTACGAAGCACCCAAATTCTACGCAGGCATCAGTATAAACAACTTGCTACGCTCGGAATACACGTTCCAGAGCTCTGGCACTGTGAACCCCAACACCGGCAAGAAAGACGGCAACCCGACAAATTACATTGCCGAAAACCATGCGTACTTTACCGCTGGATACAATATTGACGCCTCTTCGTCCGTTGTCGTCACACCAATGGTTTTAGTGAAATCTGTATTACCGGGCAACTTTTCCAGTTCAAGTAAATTTGATAACAGCAAGAACTACTCATTTGAAGGCGGTGTTCGCGCTACTATCGATGACAAGTACTGGATTGGCGCAAATTACCGTAACGAAGAATCTATATCAGGCTTAGTTGGCTTAAGCTTTGCAAAGGACAATGCCGTGCGTTTAAGTTACGCATTTGATTTCATTGCCTTTAACCAGGATGCCCGGGCCTTCAGCTCGCACGAAATCATGCTCTCTTACCGCATGCCCAAAGTAACTAACTTCCGTCCGGCTATTCGGACGCCGCGCTACAGCTTCTAATTTTCCTATTTAACTATCCCGCCCTCGAGACTGGCATTGTCCTATTCTATTAGGATAAATTTTAGTCAGTCGTATTGGCAAAAAAGCGGATTAACCGAGTTTTTTGCCCTATTCAGCTTGTTTGCCCCGTATTTAGGCTTGTGCTGAAATAGTAGGGTATTGCACAGCGTCCTAAAAAAGTGTAGATTTGCCAGACCATCCAAATGTACTTTAGCGGTATTGGCAATTAAATCAGAATTTTTAACTCTCATGAACAAGCTTCTAGCATTATCACTTTTCGCTATTTCCGGGGCATTATTAGGCGGGTGCGGAATGGGCAAAGGCCCCACGGGGGACTTGGTTGGCGCTGATGACCGTCCCTTCTTCAATCCGCAGGAAGTACCTTTTGGTATGGTGCCGTGCCCCGGTGGCACCTTTCATATGGGCCAGACTGACCAGGACATTTCCGCGTCCATGGTCAACATGAACAAGCAGGTAACTATTGCCGGCTTCTACATGGACGAAACCGAGATTACCAACAACGAATACCGCCAGTTTGTGGATGCTATCAAGCAAGACTCGCTGGATGTGCTGGGCGAAGAGTACGTGATGACGGAACTTTACCCCGATACCACGGTTTGGGTGCGCGACTTCACCTATCACATGGGTGACCCGCTGTTGGAATATTACTACACTCACCCGGCGTTCGATGATTATCCGGTAGTAGGGGTTGACTGGTTTGCTGCCAAATACTTCTGCAACTGGCGCACCAAGTTCCGCAACGCTGCCCGCGAAGAAACCGGTGCCGCTGCCGACCCCAACTTCCGCTTGCCTTCGGAGGCTGAATGGGAATACGCCGCCCGCGGTGGCCGCGACCTGGCTACGTACCCTTGGGGTGGTCCTTACCTCCGCAATAGCAAAGGCTGCATGCTGGCTAACTTTAAGCCCGGCCGTGGCGACTATGCATCAGACGGTTTCGCTTATACTTCCGAAGTTGGCTCCTTCTTCCCCAACGATTTTGGCCTGTACGATATGGCCGGCAACGTGTCGGAATGGTGCGATGACGCTTATATGGAGGCTTCCGTGCCGGTGGTGTGGGACCTGAACCCCACCAACCCTGACGACAACGAGCCCCGCAAAGTGGTACGTGGCGGTTCCTGGAAGGACATTGCCTACTTCCTCGAAACCGGTACCCGCAATTTCGAATACCAGGACTCGGCTCGCTCTTATATCGGTTTCCGCTGCTCAATGATTCAAATCGGCATGGGCACGAACAGCTCTCTTAATTAATTTTCCTTCAAACACCCTCTCTCAACACCTTCTTTCAACCCCTTTCAACAGATAAAATATCATGGCAGCTAAAGGAAGTTTTCTATATGATACGCTGATGCCCAAAATTTATGGCATCGGCGCAGCCGTTGTAATCATTGGTGCATTGTTTAAGATTGAACACTGGTCAGGTGCTGACCAAATGCTGATTGTGGGTCTTGGGACGGAAGCAGTTATCTTCTTCCTGAGCGCGTTCCAGCCTGCTGCTCATGAGCCCGATTGGGGTTTGGTGTACCCGGAACTGAACGACGGCTATGACCCTTCGACGGGTGGTACCAAAGCTGTTGAAGCCAACAATGCAAAAGGCTTGACGATGAAGCTGGACGATATGCTGAAGAATGCCAACGTAACGCCGGAAGCTCTCACCAGCCTCGGCCAAGGCCTGAACCGTCTCAGCACCACTACTTCGCAGATGTCGCAGTTGGGTGAAGCCGCTAACGTGACTGATGAATACACCAAAAAAGTGCGTTCGGCTGCCGATTCGCTCGACAAAATCAACGTTGCTTACGGCAACACGGTGGAAGCTATTTCGGCCATGTCGAATGCAACCTCGGATGCTAAAGAATACCACATGCAGGTACAGAACGTGACCAAGAACCTGGGCGCACTAAATGCCGTGTACGAAATGGAACTCCAAGATGCCAACACGCACCTCAAGTCCATGAACCAGTTCTACGGTACGCTGAGCAAGGCCATGGAGAACATGACCCAGGCTGGCAAAGACACGGAGAGCTTCCAGAAGCAAGTATCTGACCTGACCAGCAACCTGACCTCCTTGAATCGGGTGTACGGCAACATGCTGAACGCCATGCGCGCTCCCGCTCAAGCCTAATTGGCAGGCTTAGTGCACTCAGTTAGTTCTTCATCCAATTTTAGAGGAAACAGATAATGGCAGGCGGAAAAGAAACCCCGCGGCAGAAGATGATTGGCATGATGTACCTCGTGCTAACGGCTCTTCTGGCGCTTCAAGTGAACTCAGCGATTCTGCTGAAGTTCAAATTCATCGACGACAGCTTGATTGATGTCAATGGTAAAACAAATCTTGCTGCTGAAAATAGTGTAAAAGGCATTCAGGCGGCTGTAGAAAAAAACCACAACCTGGCAAAGGATGTGACCGTGTTGAAGCAAAGCGAAGAGATTCGTGCGAAAACAAAGGCCATGATTGCCTATTTGCAGGACGTTCGGAGCAAGCTTATTGCAGGCACAGGCAACACTACAGTCACCCAAGGCTTCCAAGATTTCAAAGACCCGGATGCTAATAACAAGGTGATGCCGATAATGCTCGGTGGTAAGAAAAATGGTCTGGCTTATCCCCTAAAGGCGGAACTGAACAACTACTCGACCTTCATTAAAACCTATGTGCCGGATGCGACTCCGCTGGCACTCGACGGCAAAGAAGATGAGCGTATTTTCAAGTCCAAGGAGCATACAACCGTAGAGCAGCGCAACAAGGATTTCGCTGAACTGAACTTCGAGAATACGCCGCTGGTAGCTGCACTGGCAGTGCTGTCGCAAAAAGAAACGGCCGTTCTGAAACTGGAAGCCGATGCTCTTTCGGCCCAAGCTAAGAAAGTAGGTGCTGAAGTCATCTCCTTCGACAAAATCGGTGCTTTTGCGAGCGCTGAGTCGAATACGGTAGCAGCTGGCACTAAATACAAAGCAGAGCTGTTTCTAACAGCTTCGGCTACTGGTCTTCAGCAGAAGATGTCACTAAACGGGAGCCCACTTTCTGTTGGTCCTGATGGCCATGGCAAAGTAGAATTTACTGCTCGTCCGGGTAACTTTGATGCATCTGGCAATGCAAAAGCATCCTGGACTGGCACCATTCGCATCAACAACAGTGGTCGCGATACCACGTTCAAAGTAACGGTGCCTTACACTGTTACGAAGCCGGTAATGCAAATTCAGTCGGCTTCGGTGCAAGCCTTGTATTTCAAGTGTGGCAACAAGCTCACGGTAAACGTGCCGGCTCTTGGCGCTCAGTACAAGCCGGGCTTCTCGGCTTCGGGTGCTTCGGTTATCCAAGGCGGTAAGTTGGGTGAAGTGACCTTGGTTCCGAACTCTAAAGAAGTAACGTTGAATGTGAGCAGCGGCGGTAATGCTATCGGCTCACAGACCTTTCAGGTGCGGCCTATCCCCAAGCCCACCATTGAATGCTGGGTGGGCGGTAGACAAGCCAACGAAAAGCAAGGCACTCCTGGTACTGCTGTGCGTTCGCTAAATCTGCGCGCTGTTCCAGATGCTGGTTTTGCTACCTTCCTCCCTGATGATGCCAAATTCCGGGTGTCGCGTTATGAGGTAACGCTGGTGCGTGGCCGTCGCCCCGCCATTCCTACCAAACCAATTAGCGGCCCAACGGCTGACCTGAGCGACGTCGTGAATGCTTACCGCGAAGGTGACCGTCTATACATTGAAGTCAAAGAAGTGCAACGCCAAAATTTCAAAGGCGATGTAGAGCCGGTCAACGTATCCAAACAGTTTAATATTCCGCTGCTGTAATAATATTACAGATGTTACGTTAGCGAACTATCATACATTAAATCTGCTTTTGCCATTATGAAATCTATGCACACCTTAGCCGCGCTTGCGGCGGGCTTGACCCTAGGGCTGACGGCTTCAGCTCAAGAGCAGGCAACAACGGCGAGTAGCACTGGCTCGCATCGTCCTATTCCGCCGTCTGACCAAATGTTTCGCAAGAGCATCTGGCGTCAGGTAGACTTGCGCGAGAAGCAGAACAAGCCGATGTTCTCAGAAGGCAAAGAAATCAGCCGAGTAATTTTTGAAGCCGTAAAGCGGGGAGAATTGCAAGCTTATAAGAATGATTCGCTGACTTCTACTTTCACTCCCGCTGAGGTTACTGGCAACATGTCGATTGCTGACGAGACCGAGAAGCTGAGCGACGAGGAAAAAGCAGCAGGCTTTAGCGAGAATAACGCTGGCGGTGGTGATGATTGGGGGGCTAGGCCTGCAGCTGGAGGTGGCAGAGCTGCAGCCGCTAACACTGTTCGCAAACCCAAACTGGGAGCAAATGGCAAACCGTTGAAAAACAGAAGGGGCCAAATTATTTACGAAACCGTAACTGTTGCCCCGCCGCCCCCGCCGCCTGCACCGTTGAACTTGTATCGCTACAAAGACCTGTATGCGATGGAGCTAAAGGAGGATATGATTTTCGACAAAAAGCGGTCGAGAATGTACCACGACATTAAATCCATTTCCTTCTTTGTGCCGTCGACGTTGTCTTCGAATACATCAGGCATTGAAAAACAAATTGGTACGTTTAAGTACAGTGATTTGGTGAAGGTGTTCCGCAACAATCCGCAAAATGCCATCTGGTTTAATGCAGAGAATGATGCGCAGCACAAGAACCTGGCTGATGCATTTGAGTTGTGGCTATTCAACTCCTACATCACCAAAGTATCGAATGCCAGCGACTCTCGCCTAGATGATATCTATGGTGATGGCCGTCAGGGCATCTTAGCTGCGCAGCAAACTGCCGCTGATTTGGTAGAGTACGAATACAACCTGTGGAGCTTCTAGCATCAGTAATGTGACACAAGAAAGGCCCTTGCAGCAATGCAAGGGCCTTTCTTATTTATCAGCATTGGCTAGTTGGGAAGTTGACGGGCCGGCATGGGGTGGGAGGGCGCATCGTTTTCGGCGAAGTAGTTCTGAAGGACTTTGGCTTTGGCCTTGCCAACTTCTGCAATTAGCTCAGCTTCGCTGAGCTCCCGGATTTTCTTGACGGACTTGAACTTGTTGAGAAGCTTATCGGCGGTGACGGGGCCGAGGCCTTTGACGTCGGTGAGTTCGGTTTTGAGGGTAGCGGCGTCGCGGCGGGAGCGGTGGAAGGTGATGCCGAACCGGTGGACTTCGTCGCGCATGCGTTGGAAAAGGCGTAAGGATTCGCTCTTTTTGTCGATGTAGAGGGGGAGGGGGTCGTTGGGAACGTAGATTTCTTCAAGGCGCTTGGCGATGCCGATGACGGGAATCTGGCCCCAGAGGTTGAGGTCTTTTAAGGCTTTGACGGCCATACTGAGTTGGCCTTTGCCACCGTCGACGATGACGAGCTGGGGGAGGCTGGCACCTTCATCGACTAAGCGGCGGTAACGGCGGGTGACGACTTCGTACATGCTGTCGAAGTCGTTGGGGCCGATAACGGTTTTGATGTGGTAGTGGCGGTAATCCTTCTTGCTGGGCTTGGCGTTGCGGAAGCAGACCATGGCGGCCACCGGGTTATCGCCCTGGAAGTTGGAGTTGTCGAAGCACTCGATGTGCTTGGGAAGCTCGGTGAGGCGGAGGTCCTTTTTGATGGTTTCCATGATGCGCACCTCGTTGAGGTCCTTACTGCGCTCGTTCATGCTTTCCTTCTCCTTGCGGGCATAGAGCACGTTTTTGATGGCCAGCTCGAGGAGTTTGCGCTTGTCGCCGATTTGAGGGACGGCTAGGTTGACGCCAGGTAATGGTAGCTCCAGAGCAACGTTGGTGAGAATTTCCTTGGATTCGCTTTCAAACTCCTGGCGCATCTGCATGATGAGCGGAGCCAGTATTTCGGCGTCTTCTTCGTCCAGCTTCTTGGTGACTTCGAGGGATTGGGTGAGAATAATGGAGCCATTCATTACCTTCAGGTAGGTGATGAAACCAGACTTCTCGTTGCTGGCGATGGCGAAGACATCGATGTTAGTGAGGGAGGCGTTGACAATGGTGGACTTGGCCTGAAAGTCTTCCAGCTTGTCGAGCTTGACCTTGAACTGGTGGGCCAGCTCGTATTGCATTTCCTGGGCGGCGGCCGTCATGCGCTCCTTGAAATACTGCTTGGGAATGCGCAGGTCGCCGTTGAGGATTTGGCGAATTTGCTGGATATAGCCGTTGTAGGTGGGCTCATCTTCGCGGGCAATGCAGGGGGCGTTGCAATTGCCGATTTGCAATTCCAGGCACGGCTTGAATTTGCCGGCTTCGACATTAGCCGGGCTGAGGTTGTAGTTGCAGGTGCGGAGGGGGTAGAGGGCTCGGATAAGCTCCAGCAGCACGTTTAGGGCTGTGCCATTGGCGTAGGGGCCGTAGTAGCGCGAGCCGTCGTTAATCTTATTGCGGGTGGGAATGAGGCGAGGGAAACGCTCGTTGGTGAGGCAGAGGTAGGGATAGGTTTTGCCGTCCTTCAGTAGGATGTTGTACTTGGGCTGGTGCTGCTTGATGAGGTTATTCTCCAGCAGGAAGGCGTCGGATTCGCTGTCGACTATGGTAAACTCCAGGCGCTTGATGTTGCGGACGAGCTGCTGGGTTTTCTTGTTGTGGTCGTTTTTGGTGAAGTAGCTGCTGACGCGCTTGCGCAAGTCGATGGCCTTGCCCACGTAGATGATGCCTTCGTCGTCGAAGTACTTGTACACGCCGGGCTTGTGCGGCAGGGCCGAGATTTGGGCTTGCAGTTCGGGGTTGGCTGCCATAAGTCGCAGATTGTCGCTGGTTAGCCGCAAATACGCGGCGGCCAACGGCTAGTTGAAAGGAAGGGGCGTTGTGGCTAACAAAAAATGACCAGCAAAAGTCGCTGGTCATTCTTAAATAATGAAGCTGTTAGGGAGTCAAATTCTTTGCGTGTTTGTCATCCTGAGCGCAGCGAAGGACCTTCTCACGTTTGTGCTAAAAGGAATTACTGCCAACTGTTCATCGGTGATAAGGTCCTTCGCTGCGCTCAGGATGACAGGATGGTTGGCTTTCTGAATCAGCGGCTAGATGTCTTCGTCGTTGAGGTCGGCGGGGTCGCGGCGGTCGAGTTTCTGGTCGTAGGGAATGGTGTCGCGCTGGCCGCCGTAGTATTTTGAGCAGTCGATTTCGATGCTGAGCGGGGCGGTGGGCTTGGGGAAGGGGCCGGTATTGATGCCCAAGCTCTTGTCCTTGTACACTTTCTGCATAAAGAGGCCGTATAGCGGCAGGGCCAGGCGGGCACCCTGGCCGTAGGCGCCGGTGCGGAAGTGAATGCTGCGGTCCTCGCCGCCTATCCACATGCCGCACACCAGGTCGGGGGTGATGCCCATGAACCAGGCGTCGGAGTAGTTGGAGGTGGTGCCGGTTTTGGCCCCGATTTCATAGGGAAACTTGAAGCCGGTGTGCAGGATGGTGCTGGTGCCACCTTGCTCGGTGGTGCTGGCCTGGAGCATGTTGGTCATGATGTAGGCCGTTTCCTCGTTCAATACTTCTTTGGTGCGGGGTACGAATTCGCGGAGCACGTTGCGGTTTTTGTCTTCGATGCGGGTGACCATGATGGGGGAGGTCCAGACGCCCTTGTTCACAAACGTAGAGTAGGCGCCGCATAGCTCAAAAATGCTGCAATCGGAGGAGCCAAAGCCGACGGACGGCACCGCGTCGATGGGCGAGGTGATGCCCAGCAGCTTGGCGTAGTACACCACCCGCTCCGGCGTGAGCTTCATCACCAGCCAGGCGGTGATGGAGTTCATGGAACGGGCCAGGGCTTGGCGCAGTGTGAAGGTGCGGCCCGAAAACCCGCCCTCGAAGTTTTGGGGCGTGTAGGGGGCGCGGCCGGCCACGGCGGGGAAAGTGGTGGCCACATCGGGGCGGGTGTAGCAGGGCGAGAAGCCGCCTTCGGCAATAGCGGCGGTGTACACGATGGGCTTGAAGGTGGAGCCCGGCTGGCGCTTGCCCTGGCGCACGTGGTCGAACTTGAAGAACTTGTAGTTGGCGCCGCCCACCCAGGCCTTAATCTGGCCATTGAGGGGGTTCATGGCCATGAAGCCCGCTTGCAGGTAGCGCTTGTAGTAGGCCAGCGAATCGAGCGGCGACATGAGCATCTCCTTCTCGCCCTGCCAGGTAAACACCGGCATCTTGTACTTCTTGTGCAGGTAGTAGTTAACCGAGTCGCGGTTGCCGTCGTACTGGCTCATGAGCGACTTGTAGCGCTGGGTGCGGCGCATGGCAATGTTAAGGAAATCGGGGATGACCTTGCCGGTTTCGTCGCGCCAGGGCAGCTGACCCTTCCAGTGGGCCGTAAACCACTTCTGCTGCAAGGCCAGGTGCTCGGCGACCGATTTTTCGGCATAAGCCTGCATGCGGGAGTCGATGGTGGTATAGATTTTCAGGCCGTCGGCGTAGAGGTCGTGGTCGGTTTCTTTGGCCCAGGCCAGCAGGGATTTCACCACTTCGGCCCGGAAATAGGGCGCCAGACCTTTGGTGGGGCTCTCCACGGAGTAGTGCAGCACAATGGCCTTGGCGGTGTCCTGAGCCAGCTCGGCGTCGGTGATGTAGTGGGACTTGGCCATCTGGCGCAGCACCCAGTTACGGCGCAGCTTGGAGCGCTGTGGGTGCACCACGGGGCTGAAGCGGCCCGGCGCGTTCACAATGCCCACCAGCGTGGCGGCCTCGGGCGTGGTCAGGTCTTTGGGCGACTTGTTGAAGAACGTCTTGGCCGCCGTGTTGATGCCGAACGAGTTGGAGCCGTATTCCACCGTGTTCAGGTACATGCGCATGATTTCGCGCTTGGTGTAGTTGCGCTCCAGGCGCACGGCCAAAATCCACTCCTTGGCTTTGGTAATGAGCAGGCCCAGCTTGCCGGTCCCGTTCAGGGTGCCGTCGTTCAGGTCCTGGCGGGTGCGGAACAGCACCTTGGCCACCTGCTGGGTGAGGGTGGAGCCGCCGCCGTTGTGCGAGAAGGTAAGCACGCCCGTCACGGCCCGCAGCACGCTCTTGGCATCGATGCCGGAGTGCTGCTCGAAGCGCACGTCCTCGGTGGCAATGAGGGCATCAATCAGGTTTTGGGGCAGGTCCTTGTACTCGACGGGCGTGCGGTTTTCGCGGAAGTACTTGCCCAGCAGCACGCCGTCGGCCGAGTAGATTTCGGAGGCCAGCTCGGAGCGCGGGTTTTCCAGGGTCTTGAGGTTGGGCATGCGCCCGAACAGGTTCAGGAAATTGCCGCTCACGGCCAGCACAAACAGCCCCAGGCCCAGCACGCCAGCGCCAAACAGCACCCACATGGTGCGCACAAACGCCGTGAACCGCCCCGGCCGTGCTGGTTTGAGCGGCTTCGGCTGGGGACGGCGAGTAGGAGGGGAAGTCGGCATAGGAAGCAAAGACGGGAATACGGTAGCAAAAATAACGCGGGCAGCGTTGGCGGGCCGGCTGCGTACGCAAATAGCCGGTGCCTAATGGCCTAATGTCCTTTGCTGCCGCCCGCTGATTGGGCATTGCGCGGCCCGGCGGTGGCTTTCTGCTGGCTGCCGGGCGCTTGGGCTTCGATTTCAAAAGTCGGATTTGCCCAACTTTCGTGTTGAGATGGGAGCGGATAGCGCCGACATTTAGGGCAACGCCAGCTGCCAGCGTATCAAGGCAACTTTTGCTCCCCTTCCCGGCCATGAACAAACTCGTACTCCATGCGCTGTTGCTGGCCGCCCTGCTGGACCTGAGCCAGTGCAAGAATAACGGCGCCGACCCGGCCGACCAGCTTCCGCCCGCCACCCAGAGCGGGGAGAATACGTTTGGCTGCCTTGTCAACGGGCAGGCCTGGACACCGCGAGGAAATGACGGATTTTCTAATTATTCTGTGTCATACGACCCGGTCTACCACTTTGGCACACTCAATGTGGCCGCCTATCGGTTGTCCGGAAACGGAGCAGACCAACAAACGATAGGCTTCGGGTCCGATAGTATCCAAACAACCGGTAGTTACTTCCTCAAAAAAGGAGGACGCCATCAGGCAGGCTTTGTTAACAGAGCCAACGGCTGTCAGTATTATACAGTAGATGTTGGAACCTACGGCAAAGGTGGATTTACTATCACGCGGCTAGACCGGCGGGCCGGCATCGTGTCAGGCACGTTCTGGTTCACGCTCTACAAACCCGGCTGCGACAGCATCCGTGTGACCAACGGCCGCTTCGACCGAAAACTGTAGCCTTTCCATGCCTTCTGCCTTCCCGTTCCGCAAGCTTCCCGTGTATCTGGGGCTGCTGCTGCTCACGCAGTGTAGCAAGTGCAAGAAAGACGACCCGGCGCCCATCGACCAGCTCCCGCCCGCCACCCAGACCGGAGCCAACACCGTCGGCTGCTTGCTCAACGGCCAGCCCTGGGCACCCGTGGGCAACGGCACGTCCCAAAGCTTTCAAGTTAATTATGACCCGACTCTTAGCAACGGAGTATTTGACCTACGCGCTTATAAATATAATGGTGGCTCAAACGGAGACCAGTACATAGTGCTGTTTCTTAATCCTTTTCAAAGTGCTGGGACATATGATTTAAGTAATTCTTCTGTCACAAATGTCACCTTTAATAATCCGCAAACAGGCTGTTATTACAATAGCAGAGATTCTGGCGTGTATTGCAGAGGGCAGTTAATTATTACCCTCTTGGATACAAAAGCACACATCATCGCGGGCACGTTTGAGTTCACGCTGGCCAAGCCCGGCTGCGACACGCTCAAGTTCACGCAAGGCCGCTTCGACAAAAAACTCTAACCCTCTTCATCATGCACAACCTACCCCTTACCACCCTACTGCTGGCCGCCCTGCTGGGCCTGAGCCAGTGCACGAAGAAAGACCCGGACCCTGTGGACCAACTGCCGCCCGCTACCCAGACCGGGGCCAACACCGTCGGCTGCCTGCTTAACGGGCAGCTGTGGGCGCCGGTGGGGAATGGCACGTCCAAAAATTTCTTCATCGACTACGACACGGGTTATACCGGTGGACTGTTCAACCTGAGCGTGGAAAAAGATTTAGGTAATAACACGTTGCCAAGTCCTCAGACTCTTTCCATATACGTCAATCCACTTCCGCAAACGGGGGTGTACTTATTAACGGACTTAAACCGCACGAGAGTGTTATTCAATGACCCGACGAGAAGATGCGTGTATGAAAGCCGAGAAGTCGGTACGTACTGCCGGGGCACGTTGACGATTACCCGGCTGGACATGCAAGCCCGCATCATCGCGGGCACGTTTGAGTTCACGCTGGCCAAGCCCGGTTGCGACACGCTCAAGTTCACGCAAGGCCGCTTCGACAAAAAACTCTAACCCTCTTCATCATGCACAACCTACCCCTTGCTACCCTGCTGCTGGCCGCCCTGCTGGGCCTGAGCCAATGCAAAAAGAAAGACCCGGACCCTGTGGACCAACTGCCGCCCGCTACCCAGACCGGGGCCAACACCGTCGGTTGCCTGCTCAATGGTCAGGCGTGGGTTCCTTTCGGTAAGGACCATTTTAGTGTGTACTACGACCCCGGTTATCGATATGGAACAATCAACATTAGTTTAACAAAACCGAGTAAAACCAGCTCCGTTATTGAGACAGTTGCCATATTTTCAGATAGTCTGAGAAAAGTTGGTAAATATGCCTTGACCTTTCCTAAACACCAAGAGGCTACATATTCCATTGGGTACGGCAACCCCTGCTCGTTTTTTGCCGGGGACCCTCATTACCGAGCAGGTGAACTTATAATAACCCAATTGGACCTAAAGGCAGGCATTATCGCGGGCACGTTTGAGTTCACGCTGGCCAAGCCCGGTTGCGACACGCTCAAGTTCACGCAAGGCCGCTTCGACAAAAAACTCTAACCCTTTCCTTAGCCAACTCCATGAAACATTTTCTACGCTTTTTTCTCGCAGTGCTACTCTCCATTGCCGGCCTTAGCCGCGTTTGGGCCCAGACCGCTCCCCCGGACGCGGCCCGCCAGCAGCTGGACCAGATTTTCGCCCCGCTCGACAAGACGCAGGTGCCCAGCGGCTACCTCGATGAGTACGGCGAGCGCCTGCTCGGCCTGCGTGCCTACAACGGCGTATTGGCCGATTCCAACAGCCTCGACCTGTCGGCTTTTTGCTTTCTGCGGGCCACCATCTATTCGGCTCGTGTGACGGGGACCGACACGCTGCCTTCGCTGCCCGAACTCAACCGCCGCTTTGGGGCCTGGCGGCAGGGCGCCTCGGGCGCCCCCAATCCCATTGCAGTGCAGTACATGAACTACCACCGCATCCGACCCGACGCTTTGGATAACAACCTGCTGCAAGTGCAGAACGACCAAGTGTACGACGTGCCCGGCCGCAGCCAAAGTCCCTACGAGGCAGCCACGCTTTTTGCCGCCGCGCCCTACTACCCGGTATCGTACACGGGCAGTGTGTCGTTTGTGTTTCCGCGCAACCTGTACCTGACCAACAACCCCGGCACAACGGTGGCGGCGCTTTACCTTGACTTCGACGACGGCCGGGGCTATGTGCGGGCCTATTGGAACCAACCCGTGGCCACTACCTACGGCACTCCCGGCCACAAGCATGTGCGGGTGAAGCTGGTATACCAGGTGCCGCGCCCGCTCAATTCCACCAGCACCCGCGCCGGGACTACCGCAGCAGCCGCCCAACCCAGCAGCTTCAGTCTGGAAAGCCACTTCGACCTGGAGGTGCTCCAGACGTCCGTGGCGCGCTACGGAACCAGCAACGATATGACCCACCCGATTACGCCCACGGCCGCGCACGACGGGGCCACTGTGTCGGTTCGCTACGGCCAGGGGCACACCCGCCTGACGAAGCCATTTATCATCGTGGAGCAGTATAACCTGGCTTCTATTCTGGAACGTTTAGCCCCAAAACTGCTGCCTTGCGACAATCGAAACAATACGATTGAAACCTTTTTGGATAAGATTGCCCAGCAGCCCAGTCCTTATAATTTCAACGACGCCCTCCATGACTTGGGCCAATACGACCTCGTCTACATCGACTTCGCGAAGAATACTGACGACATCCGGCGCAACGCGCTAATATTTGAAGAGGTAGTCAGGTGGGTAAACGAGCAAAAGGTCGGTGCGCCGGGCGCGGAGCGCAACGTGGTGATGGGCCAGAGCATGGGCGGGCTGATTAGCCGTTACGGCCTGGCCGAAATGACCAAGCTGCCCGCCGACCCGGACCCCGTCACGGGCCGCAACCGCAACGACCCCGACACGCGCCTGCTGGTGCTGCACGACAGCCCCCAGCGCGGGGCCTACAGTCCGGTGGGCACCCAGCAACTGACGCGGGCACTCGACATTCCGGCCATTTTCGGCTGGAAGCTGCGCGAGTTCAGCAACGAAGCCGATGCGGCCGTGACCATCCTCGATGAGCCCGCTTCGCAGCAGCTTTCCATCCTAAACGCGACTACGCCGCGCACGGGTGGTGTGCAAGCCAATACGTTTTTGGAGGGGGCCAACAGCCCCTACCGCTCGATGATAGACAACGTGCCGGGCGCTACGTACGAAATTATAGCGACGAGCGACGGCTCGCAGTGCGGCCGGCCCCAAAACACGCCGACCGGAATTCAAATCAGCGGTATTCAGAACGATTATTTCCTGCGGCCCTTTCTGCCACTCAGTCCACTCAATCCACTGAGAGACTTCAATGTCAAAGCAGAAGGGGCAGCCTATGGACTGCCGGCGTATGGGCAAACAGCGCTGACGAGCCGGCTGCGGGTGTATATGCAGTACAATTTGTGCATCGGCCTGGGTCCATTCGGTAGAATATGCCTGCCGACCATTAGCGTCAACTTCCTCAATGAAACAGCCGACTCGCCCCCTAACACGCTGCCATATGAAACCCTGCCAGGGGGCAACACCAACCCGGCCGACAACTTGCCATGCGTGGACCAAAGCAATACCTACCTGCCATTCGTGCTGCGCTTTTACTCCCAAACCAGTCTCTACAACGGCGACCTGTGCTTTGTGCCCACATACAGCGCACTCGACGTGCCGGTTGCTTCCACAGGGTCGGCATATGCCAAGTATAACAACAGTGTATCAGACAGCCCAAGCCCGCCCGGAGGCAATAGCCAGCCTAAGGTGTTGCGCTATATTGCTCAGGAAAATGTGAATGGAGCAGGTTCGCTATTTAATCAGCCACACCTGCGCTTCACAGCTCGCAATGGCGAGTGGATTTTCAACGAAATGCAACGGCCGGTGAATAGCAATACAAACAGCATAGGCTGCACCAGCGAGTGCCTTACCCCTGCTGACCTCACATTTGCTGGCCCACCCACTGTGTGTGGCTCTACCACCTACACCACTTCTGACCGCGGCTCTGGCTACACCTACACTTGGTCGGCAACGCCCACTAACATCTTCACTAATCCCACTGGTACGGGCTTAGCCTTCACCACCAGTAATGTAAGTACTAGCGACGGCACTATTACGCTGCAAATTGGCGGCGACTGCCCCCGCACCATTAGCAGAAGTATTAGAGTCGGAGCCCCCTCCAGCCCCGCTACTCAAGGACCGAATTGGGGGAACGATTGTGGGTCCGTACCCGTGGAATGCCAAATAGACAACTATGACCCGTTGGCCTCATACGCTATCAGCGTAACTGGCTCCTTGAGACTGATTGGCGGGGTCCAGCCTGACGGCACGTATACCGTGCGCAGCACGGCGGCGGGTGGTACGGGTAGCATTAATATTACAGCTACTAATAGCTGCGGCTCGACCAGCGCCAGCCGCTACGTAGTTGGCCCATGTGGTAACCGCCCGGCTCCGGCCATGACCACCCTCTACCCCAATCCTGCCACCGAGTCAGTCGACGTGCATATAGAAAATGCCGATGCCGCCCAGCCCGTCACCGTGCGCCTGTTCAACAGCTACGGCCAGCCCCGCGCCGAGCAAACCAGCACCGGCGCGGCCACGGTGCGCCTGGCCACCGATAACTTGCCGGCCGGGCTCTACTTCGTGCACATCCTGCGCGGCAAGGAGGTGCTGAGCCGCGAGCAGCTGCGCATCGAAAAGTAGGCCCGCATCGGCAGGGCGTCCCACGGGTGGTTTCGGTCGGCAGCGGCTGGGGCCATCCGTTTTCGTGGCTATGCCGGAAGCGCACAGGGAAGTAGATGCAAGCATTTGTCGGACGTCGGCTGTTACACATTAAAGAGCCGCCGTGCATCGTAGCACGTGGGCTTTTATGGTTGGGGGGAGGTCGCGGCGCTGCCTCAAAGCCTACTTATACACCCGCTGATAAAACGTCTGGTATCCCGCCAAATCCCCGCTGGCTTGCAGCAAGGCCAGGTTTTCGAGGCTGATGACCAGGGTTTGATAGCCGGCCCCGCGCAGGCGCGCCAGCGGCGACTGCGGCCCGCGCAGCTTGGTGGCGTAGCTCTGGGCCACCTTGGCGCCCGGCAACGCCCGCACCACAAATAGGTCCTGGTCGGCCCCCAAGGCCGGGGTTTCCACTTGCAGGTTATTGGCTTTGAAGAAGCGGCTGTTATAGGTGCCCAGCTGCGGCGCCAAATCCGTGGCCGCCGGCGAGCCCTTCGGAAACACCAGCACCACGGCGTGGGCCCCGCTCATCTGCGTGACATACGCTGTGGCCGGAGCCGACGACACCGTACTGGCCCCGGTGGCCGGCGCCGGGCTACCGGCGGGCGCGGGCGGGGTGGCCGCCGTGGGAGTGGGGGCAGGCGCGCCGGGGGGGGTGGTTGCGGGCGCAGGAGGGGCGAGGGCTGGTGCCGCTGAAGTGGGCTTGCTTAGGGGAGCCGGGCCGGCCGAACCAGCCGGGGCGGCTATCCTATCGGCGGCCTCATCCTTCTGAATTTTCCCGGCTTTGGGGGCTTCCACGGATGTGGCCTGCGGGGCGGGCGCCGGTGCCACGGGCACCAACGGTTTCGCCGGGCTGTCGTTTTCGCCATACACGATGCGCATGCGGTTGTCTACCTCGCCCGGCCTAAACACCGACACAACCGGCTTTTCGGTCGAAGCCAGGGCCCCGGTTATCTGGCCCACACTCTGCTTTTTGTACGTTTCGGCCAGCGCCTGGGCTATGGGTACCAGGGGGCTATCAGGGTAGTCTTTGTAGAACTTTTCCACCGAGGAGCGGGCCGTGAGCGGCGGCTGGGTGCGGATAACCAGCAGCGTTTTCAGGTAAGCTACCCGGTCGTTGAGGTCGCTTTTGGGGTACTGTTGCTCGGTGCGGGCCAGCACGGCCGTCGCTTTGCGGAACTCCTGGTTTTTGTAGTAGGTGAAAGCCGAATCGACCCGGCTGGCCACGGCGTTGTGCAGCGCCAGCTCGTGTTCGCGGTACAGCGGGTCGGCAATCAGCTTGGCATAAATTGAGGTTGGAAACTCCCGCTGCAGGGCCGCCGCGTATTGGGCCATTTTGGTGGCATCGGGCTTGTCCTTGTAGTACAGATACAGCAGGTAGTAGGCGTCGGGCGCGTGCTCGCCGCGCACATAGCGGCCCACTTGCTTCTCGTATGTTTCGAAGCCCTTTTCCCGCTCCTTCAGCTGCTCCTTGTAAATGCCGCCCAACTCGTACAGGGCGGCTTCTACCTGCTTGTCGGAGGCGGCCAGCTGCTCCGGCGTGAGCGGTATGGCTTTGCGGTACTGCGCGACCAAAGCGCCTTTGGCAGCATCGGGACTAGCCGCGGCAGCCTTGGCGGCTGAATCGGGCTGGCTGCCATTCACGCGGGTGTCGCCATTACCGGTGAGGGAAAGCGGAGAGCCCCCGTTTGCGGCTGCATTGGGCGAGCTGCTCGACTGGCGGGTCGTCCGCCAGTTGTCCTGGAGTTGGCGGTCCTGCCACTTGCGCAGGAAGTCGGCGCGGGCCGTGCCCAGGGTAGCCGGGTTGTCGAAATACCACTGGCCGCCACTGGCCGTAGCCGTGGGGTCGAAGGCCAACGGGTCGGGTGTAGTACCACCGGGTAGCGTCGTGGAGGCACTGCTGGTGGTACGGGAGTTGAACTCGGCCGCGTCGGCTTTGGCTTTTTGCTGCGCGGCCTGCTGGGCTTCGGCCTTCTTTTTGGCCGCCAGCTCAGCATCGGCGTAGGCGCTGAGTTGTTGGCTCAGGGCATCGGGGCTGAGCTTGGCCAGCGCTTGCAAGCTGTCCTGCGTTTCGATAATGGTGTACTGCTTGGCAAAATCGCGCAGAATGTTGCTGCGCTCCTTGATGGCGAGGTAGGTCTTGGCATCCGGCGCCAAGCTCTGCACCGTGCTATCGTAGTAGGCGGCGGCCAGCCGGTACTTCTGCAGGTTCTCGTAATAGATACGGCCCGCCAGCAAATAGGTGTAGCTTTTCTGCGTCCGGTTGGTGGTGGTGGCTTTAATGGACTGCCGCAGCAGCGTCAGGGCCTCGGGGTATTTCTGCTCGCGGTAGTTCAGCCGCGCCATCTCGTAGTAAATCTTGTCGCGGTAGTCCTTGTTCTTGGGGTCTTTCAATAGGCCCGCGAAGTTCTTATCCAGCCGGGCCCGGTCCGTCGCGCTCAGGTCCGACACCTGTGCCAGCATCAGCTTGGCCTGAAAGTCCAGCTCATACGGCGGGTTGCGGGCCAGAATCTGGTCGAGCTGCTCGTAGGCCTTCTTGTTCTCGCCCGCATCCTGGTACAGCTGCGCCAGAATGTAGCGCGTCCGCGACCGTTCGTTCTTGAATTCAATCAGCGGAATGGCCTTTTCCAACTGTGGAATGGCTTTAGCCGGTTCCTCCGTGCGGATGTAGTAATCGGCCCGAGTCAGAAACAGCTGGCGCGCATCGGCTGGCAAGCCCGATTCCTTATCCAGCAGGTCCGATACCGCCTTGGCGTTTTCGTACTCCTGCTTGGCCACAAACGTCCGCATCAAGCCAATCAAGGCTTCGTGCTTAGCGTTGGCATCCTTACTAGTCGAGTTCACATACTTAAACGTCAGCGCCGCGTCATCGAACTGCATCTGGTAAAAGCGCGACCAGCCCACCAAGATGTAGGCGTCATCGGTCCAGTCCGAACCCGGCCGGTTCTGAATCGGCATCGAGGCTTTCTTAATGATATCATTCAAGTCGGCCCTATTGGCCTTCACGCTGGCACTGTCCAAGGTCGGGAACAGCGGGAGGGTCTGGTTGTAGTCGTTTGCTCGCGCTGCATACAGCTTGTCTTCGGTGAGCTGCAATTTCTGGCGGGCCAGGAAATAGGCATTGTCGCGGGCCGCCACGTTGTTGAATGCGTGGGCCACCAGGTTTTTATCCGACGCGCAGCCCGCCACGCCCACCCCAATCAGGAAGACCAGCAGCGCCGCCCAGCGGTATGTCAGCGAAGAATGTGTCAAAATCAAAGCAATAGGAGAGGACGGGTCCGGGCTGGCGAAACGCGCAAAGCTCCCGGAAATGTTCGATAACTCGGCACGTTAACGAAGCCGAACGGGTAAAATTACGTTTTCCTTGGGCAAACACAGGCTGGCCCGTGCCGTAACTTTGGGCAGCCGTCTTTCCATTCTCACCCCATGCCCACTCCCCCCGACCCCCAGCCCACCGGCAACAGCCGCCTCCAAGCCGTGATGAAATACTCCGGCCTGGCCTTCCAGATGCTGGCCATCATCGGCGGCAGCGCCTGGCTGGGCTATTGGCTCGATGGCCGTTTCCACACCCAGCCCTGGCTAACGATTGTGTTGTTGCTGCTCGGCGTCTTCGTGGCCGTGTTTCAGGTCATCCGCAGTTTGACTAAGGAGTCGTTGTAGATTTAATGTTACCGTCATGCCGAGCGCAGCCGAGGCATCTCGCGTGCTTCGTAAAGCCCCCCTCTCCACGGGCTTCGCGCTTCAAGCGAACCGGGGCCGGGGGTGAGGTGCCTGCGTCAGACGTCGCGTTCGAGCGAGATGCCTCGGCTGCGCTCGGCATGACGTTTCTACATTGTCCATATTCCACCCATGCCCAAGTTTCTGCGCCAATTTCTGCTCTTCACCGCTGCGCTGGGCCTGCCCCTCTACGTTCTGCACCGCCTCTACGGGCCGGCCGTGGTGCACCCGCGCACCGGGCTACTCTTTGCCGTCATGGCGGCGCTCACCTACTTCGCCTACAGCCTCACTGCGCGCCTTGTGGCCCGCGACCCGCACAGCTTGGCCATGGGCTACTTGATAGGCATGACGGTCCGCTTACTCACCTCGCTGGGCCTCGTGACGTGGCTGCTGGCGGGCGGAATTGCGCGCGAGCCGCGGGGCATCTGGACCTTCCTCGGGTCCTTCTTCCTCCTGTACTTTTCGTGGGCCGGGTTTGAAATCTGGGCTACTTTGAGTAACTTGCGGCCGATTTCAGGAAAGCAAGTCACGCAATGATAATGCGTTAGCCTGAAATTAGTCACTAATTAACTTTGGATGAAGCGTTTACTCTCGATTCTTCTTTGTTTCGTTTCCCTCTCCGTTTTCGCTAACGAGCCCGCCGGCGAGGGCGCAAAGGCCGAAGGCTTCAATCCCGGCGAAATGATTTTGCACCACATCGGCGATTCGCACGAGTGGCATTGGCTGGCCACCGACAACGGCAACTTCACCACCTACCTGCCCATCATCGCCTACCGTCCCGGCAAGGGTGTTTCGGTGTTTTCCTCGAAGCACATCTCCAACGGCGAATCGGAAGGCCCCGCCAAAGAATACGATGGGCTGAAGCTCGACCACGAGCACCTCGTGAGCACCGACGGCAGCAAGCTCTACGACTTCTCCATCACCAAAAACGTGGCCGGCCTCATCGGCAGCGCCATTTTAATGCTCGTGGTGTTCACCGCTGTAGCCAGCGGCTACAAGAAGAACCACGGCCGCGCCCCGAAAGGCATCCAGTCGTTCTTCGAGCCCATCATCGTTTTCATCCGCGACGAAGTAGCCAAGAAAAACATTGGTCCCAAGTACGAGCGTTACATGCCGTACCTGCTCACGGTGTTCTTCTTCATCTGGTTCAACAACCTGCTCGGCCTCACGCCCGGCGCGGCCAACCTGAGCGGCAACATCGCCGTGACCATGGTGCTGGCCGTGCTCACGCTCATCATCACGCTGGCGTCGAGCAACAAGTACTACTGGGCCCACATTTTCGCCACGCCCGGCGTGCCCAAGCCCCTGCTGCCCATCATGATTATCGTAGAAGTAATCGGCATTTTTACCAAGCCCTTCTCGCTCATGATTCGTCTGTTCGCCAACATCACAGCGGGCCACATCGTGGTGCTGAGCTTTATCAGCCTGGTGTTCATCTTCAAATCGTGGGCCGTAGCGCCGGTGACGCTGGCTTTCGGCCTGTTCATCAACGTGCTCGAATTGCTGGTGGCCGTGCTCCAGGCCTTCATTTTCACGCTGCTCACTTCCATGTACATCGGCGGCGCAGTGGAAGACCACCACGATGCCGACCTACAAATGGGCTACGACGACGGCTCGGCCTCAACCCACGTTTCCCACTAATCTGACTTAATCGGCCGGATGCCTGCCATCCGACCAACTGGCTGTTTCGGCCAGACCGTGGCAATCCCCCCCCCCCCCCGCTGCGGGACTGACGAACTTTTTCTTTTCCCCTTTTTCCAATTTTTATGTTGCTCTCTTTGTTGTTGCAAGCTGTCGCTATGGCGGCTAACTACGGTCCTGGTCTGGCTGTAATGGGTGCCGGTATCGGTGCTGGTCTGGTAGCTCTGGGCGTTGGCCTGGGCATTGGCCGCATCGGCGGCAGCGCCATGGATGCTATCGGCCGTCAGCCGGAAGCTTCGGGCAAAATCCAGACGGCTATGATTATCGCCGCCGCTCTGATTGAAGGTCTGGGCCTGTTCGCAGTCGTAGTCTGCGTGCTTATCTGGACGAAACTCGTTTAGTGAAGGGCCGGGCTTCGGGCCCGGAAGTAGTTGGAAGCCCGCCGCCCGCTGCTGCAATACGCAGTTGGCGCGGCGGGCTTACCTGCTCCTAATCTGTTATTCGATTAGTTGACATTTTCTAAAAAACTATAAGCAATGCTGCCAGCTTTTTTATCCCCTGAACTCGGCCTGATTTTCTGGCAACTGGTTATCTTCCTGCTGGTTCTGTTCCTGCTGGCGAAATTTGCCTGGAAGCCGATTCTGCTCGCCCTCAAAGAGCGTGAAGACAGCATCGAAGGCGCCCTGCGCATGGCCGACCAGGCCAAGATTGAGATGCAGCAGCTGAAGGCCGGCAACGAGAAGTTGCTGACCGACGCCCGCCTCGAGCGCGACCGCATGATGCAGGAAGCCACCCAAATGGCCAACCAGTTCCGCGAAACCGAAAAGGCCCGCGCCACCGCCGAAGCCAACATCATCATCCAGCAAGCCCGCGAAGCCATCCAGCAGGAGAAAAACGCGGCCCTGGCCGAAGTGAAAAACACCGCCGCCAAGCTGTCGCTCGACATCGCCGAGCGCATCCTGCGCCGCGAGTTGACCGACCCCGCCGCCCAAACGCAGCTGGTCGATTCCTACCTGAAAGACGTAAAGCTTAACTAGTTGCTTGTTGTTCGTTGTCAGTTGTTAGTTCGTGCTAATGGCTGATACCGGCCTGACAACTAACAACCAACAACTGACAACCAAACTACTATGGCTGACCAACGAGTAGCGGCCCGCTACGCCAAGTCGCTCCTCGACTTAGGCCAAGAGATGGGTACCCTGGATGCCGTGAAGCAGGACATGGACCTGCTGAGCAAGACCATGGCCGAAAGCCGCGAGCTGCGCCTGCTGCTGCGCAACCCGATTGTGAAGCACGACAAGAAGCTGGCCATCCTGAAGGCCATCTTCGAAGGCAAGGTGTCGGACATGACGCTGCGCTTCTTCACCATCCTCACCGAGAAAAACCGCGAGTCGGCCATTGAAGGCATCGGACCCGAGTTTCTGGCGCAGTACAACGCCATGCAGGGCATCCAGTCGGCCGAGGTGACGTCGGCCGCGCCGCTCACGGCCGTTGCCCGCCTCGAACTCCGCAAGCTGGTGACCCAGCAAACCGGCCTCACCGACGTGCAGCTTACCGAGAAAGTGGACCCCGAACTCATCGGCGGCTTCGTGCTGCGGGTGGGCGACAAGCAAATCGACGATTCCGTGCGCACCAGCCTTCGCAAACTGCGCACGTCGCTGCAAGAAAATTCTTACCAACAAAAACTGTAGGGTATAGCGAAGTAGGGATAGGGGGCACGCTCCCACCGTCCCCGCCCCATATCCCTTGTCCCCTATACCTTATTCCCTCCAAAAATGGCAGAAGTACGTCCGGATGAAGTCTCCGCAATCCTGCGGCAGCAACTGTCCAATTTCAAGTCCGAAGCCGAGCTCGAAGAAGTCGGCACCGTGTTGCAAGTGGGCGACGGCGTGGCCCGCATCTACGGTCTGAGCAAAGCCCAGGCCGGCGAGCTGATTGAATTTGAGAACGGCCTGCAGGGCCTCGTGCTCAACCTGGAAGAAGACAACGTGGGTGCCGTAATGCTCGGCGACTACTCGGAAATCCGGGAAGGCGCCACGGTGAAGCGCACCAACAAAATCGCCTCCATCAAAGTGGGCGAGGGCATCGTGGGCCGCGTGGTGAACACGCTTGGCCAGCCCATCGACGGCCGCGGCCCCATCGCCGGTGAGCTGTACGACATGCCGCTGGAGCGCAAAGCCCCCGGCGTAATCTTCCGTCAGCCCGTGACGGAACCCATGCAGACCGGCATCAAGTCGATTGACGCGATGATTCCGATTGGCCGGGGCCAGCGCGAGCTGATTATCGGTGACCGCCAGACCGGTAAGTCGGCCGTGGCCATCGATACCATCATCAACCAGCGCGAGTTTTTCGAAGCCGGCAAGCCGGTATTCTGCATCTACGTAGCCGTGGGCCAGAAAGCCTCGACCGTGGCTCAGGTAGTAAACGCCCTCACCAAGGGCGGTGCCATGGACTACACGGTGGTGGTGTCGGCTTCGGCCTCGGACCCCGCTCCGCTGCAGTTCTACGCCCCCTTCACCGGTGCTGCCATCGGCGAGTACTTCCGCGATACGGGTCGTCCGGCCCTCGTGGTGTACGATGACTTGTCGAAGCAGGCCGTGGCTTACCGCGAGGTGTCGCTGCTGCTCCGTCGTCCTCCGGGCCGCGAGGCTTACCCCGGCGACGTGTTCTACCTGCACAGCCGCTTGTTGGAGCGGGCTGCTAAAATCAACGCCTCGGACGAAATCGCCCGCGACATGAACGACCTGCCCGAAAGCATCAAGCACCTGGTGAAAGGTGGCGGCTCGCTGACGGCTTTGCCCCTGATTGAGACGCAGGCCGGTGACGTATCGGCTTACATCCCGACCAACGTGATTTCGATTACGGACGGCCAGATTTTCCTCGAGACCAACCTGTTCAACTCGGGCGTGCGCCCGGCCATCAACGTGGGTATCTCGGTGTCGCGCGTGGGTGGTAACGCCCAGATTAAGTCGATGAAGAAAGTGGCCGGCACGCTGAAGCTCGACCAGGCCCAGTTCCGCGAGCTGGAAGCCTTCGCCAAGTTCGGCTCCGACCTCGATGCCTCGACCAAGCTCACCATCGAGCGCGGCCGTCGCAACCTCGAAATCCTGAAGCAGCCCCAGTACTCGCCCGTGAAGGTGGAGGACCAGGTGGCCATTATCTACGCTGCCACCAACGGCCTGCTTGACACCGTGCCCGTGAACCGCGTGCGCGAGTTCGAGAAGGAGTTCGGCCAAGTGATGAACTCGCGCTACCCCGACGTGCTGAAGGCCCTGAAAGCCGGCAAGCTGGAGGACGCTGGCACCAAGGCCATCCGCGAGGTAGCCAAGGACGTTTCGGCGAACTACGCTGTGAAGTAATCAAGCATTATAGAAGAACGTCATGCTGAGCTTGTCGAAGCATCTCTACCGCGAGAGTAATTAATTACTAAAGCAGTAGAGATGCTTCGACTGCGCTCCGCTTCGCTCAGCATGACGTTCTATTAATACCTATCAATGGCAAGCTTAAAAGAAGTCCGCAACCGCATTCAGTCGGTGAGCAGCACGCAGCAGATTACCAAAGCCATGAAAATGGTGGCGGCGGCCAAGCTGCGTCGGGCACAGGACAACATCGTGCGAATGCGGCCCTACGCCCAGCGCCTGAATGCCATCCTGACCAACCTGACCCGCAACGCCGACGATGACATCGTGAGCGACTACGGCGTGGCCCGCGAGGTGCGCAAGGTGCTGGTAATTGCCATCACGTCGGACCGCGGCCTGGCCGGGGCTTTCAACACCAACGTGTTCAAGGGCGTGAACGCGGCCATTGCTTCGCGCTACAGCAGCCTGCCGGCGGCCAACATCTCGGTGATGGCCATTGGCAAGAAGGCGCACGACTACTACGGCCGCCGCGGCCAGACCGTGGGCGACTACACCCACGTCTTCGCCAAACTGTCGTTTGAGACGGTGCGCGCTGCTGCTGAAGTGGCCATGGAAGGTTTCCGCAACGGCACTTATGACGAGGTGGTGATGGTGTACAACGAGTTCCGCAACGTGGCTACGCAGATTATCCGGACCCAGCAACTGCTGCCGCTGGTGCAGGAAGAAGCACCGGCCACGGCTACGCCGGAGTCGAACGTGGATTACCTGTTCGAGCCTTCGAAAGAAGAAATCGTGCAGACGCTGATTCCGCAGTCCATCAAGATTCAGCTCTACAAGGCGGTGCTGGAAAGCAACGCCTCGGAGCACGGCGCCCGTATGACGGCTATGGACAAAGCCACCGACAACGCCGGTGAGTTGCTCAAGGCTCTCAAGCTGACCTACAACCGGACGCGCCAAGCAGCCATCACGACCGAGATTCTCGAAATCGTGGGCGGTGCTGAGGCGCTGGCGGCGGGGTAAGCAGTAAGTGAATGATTGATTAAATGAGCAAACGCCCGTTTCTGAGAGGAAGCGGGCGTTTTGCGTATACTTAGAGCAGTTTCGGGGTCGCTGTATAGTAGCGCGAACTGTGTCGTTCGCGTCGCCACGCCGGTTGACCTTCTTTAACGGAGCAGGTAAGCGAACGACACAGTTCGCGCTACTATTGCTGCTGCTTCGGACTGTACACTGATACCGAAACCGCTCTAGGATGCGGATGAGTGGCAAAAGATAACCGGGCCGTTGGTATTGATATACTGAAACATGGAACCTTACATTTAGGTCCTAGACACACATCACCAACGGTCCTTATTTAAGTGTGTATGACTAAAACGCTCCTTCACCTGCCCTACGGCTTTTCTCCGAGCACAATGGTTTGCCGGTTTCTGCTATTCTGTTTGGGCCTGTGGACAGTGGGGCCAGTCATGGCAGGTGCGGGTGAGCCACCTGCAACCAGCAAGAAGCAAGCCCCACTAACGAACGCGCTTAACCCCGACGGTACGTTGCGCAAGGGGGTGAATGGGGCTTTTGACGCGCATCGGTTCATTATGTACACCGCTCCGGACGGCCAGCCAGTGTTCCGCCCTGCGGGGATTGCGCGGGTGGCTGGGGCCGGCGACAACAACTGGCAGGACGGGTTCCACGTCCCCGGTGCCAACCATATTGTGAACACCGTGATGCGCGTCGGAACGGATACCTATATCGGCGGACAGTTCACGACGGTGGGCAGCGTCAACGCCAACTCCGTGGCACGGTGGGATGGTACCGCTTGGAATTCGGTGGGAACAGGCACCGCGAACGGGGTAAACGGCCCGGTGAATGCCCTGGCGATGCTGGGCACTACATTATACGTGGGGGGCTACTTCAATGCGGCTGGCGGAATCGCAGTTAGCAACGTAGCCAAGTGGGACGGCACCGGCTGGTCGAGCCTGGGGCCGGCCCCGGCCCGGGGCGTAGGCGGCGAGGTAGATGCCTTGGCCGTCATCGGGACTACCTTGTATGCTGGCGGAATTTTTTTGACAGCGGGTGGCATACCGGCCAACTACATCGCCCAATGGGATGGTACGACGTGGAGCCCGCTGGGCAACGGCACGAACTATCCCGTTAGAGCCTTGGCCGCGATGGGCACCACGTTGGTTGCGGGCGGGTATTTCACCAGGGCTGGCACGGCAGCGGCCAATTACGTAGCCCAGTGGGATGGCACGGCGTGGACCAGTTTGGGCGTGGGCACCAACGGCTCCGTGTTTGCGCTGGCCGTGCGCGGCTCAGAACTGTACGTGGGTGGGCAGTTTTCCACGGCCGGGGGCAGCAGCGCCAACCGGCTGGCCCGGTGGGACGGTACGGGTTGGGCCCCGTTGGGAAGTGGCCTGAACAGCACAGTGTATGCCTTGGCGATATCCGGCAACGACGTGTACGCGGGCGGAGCCTTCTCGCAAGCCGGTGGCCTGCCGGCTGCCTACGTGGCCCGCTGGAATGGCAGTACCTGGAGCGCCTTGGCGAGTGGTGCGGCGGCCAGCGTTAACGCCGTGGTCAAGGGCTTGGCCGCGGCGGGGAGCACCCTCTGCGTAGGTGGAGAATTCACCGCGGCGGGCGCAGTGGGTGCCCCCTACGTGGCTGAGTGGAGTGGCACGCAGTGGAACACGATGGGCTCGGGTAACGGAACCAGTATTTCTGGTGCCGTCTTGGCCGTGGCCGTGTCGGGCACAACTGTGTACGTTGGTGGAGGCTTTAACACGGCGGGACAGGTGCTGGCCAATAACGTAGCAAAGTGGGACGGGACAACCTGGAGTGCCTTGGGCACGGGGGCTGCCAACGGCGTCAATGCAACCGTCCTCGCCCTGGCTATCTCCGGAACCACCCTGTATGCGGGCGGTGAGTTCACCGCTGCCGGCGGGGCCGCTGCGAGCCGGGTGGCGCGGTGGGACGGGGCCGCGTGGAGCCCGCTGGGAGCCGGCCTGAATAACAGCGTGTACGCGTTGGCCTTGTCGGGCACAACGCTTTATGCCGGCGGGGCCTTTACGGCCAGTGGGGGAACGGGGCTCAACCACGTAGCGGCGTGGACGGGCACCGCCTGGGCCCCGATGGGCACCGCCAACCCCAACGGCAACGGGGTAGTCGGAGACGTGTATGCCCTGGCCACCCTCGGCCCAACCCTGTATGCCGGCGGAAGCTTTTATTTCTATACGAGCACGGCGGCCATAGTGCGGGGCCTGGCCCAATGGAATGGCACTGCCTGGAGCGCCTTGGGAGCCCCGGCCGCCACGGCGCTGAATGGCGAAGTTGATGCCTTGGTGGTGAATGGCAATGTGCTGTACGCTGGGGGCAGCTTTACGCAGGCCGGGGGAGTAGCCGTCAATATGGTAGCCAAGTGGGACGGCAGTAGCTGGGCCGGCCTGGGGGCAAGCCCTGCCAATACCCTCCCTACTACCAGCGCCGTAAGGGCCTTGGCGGTGTCGGGGTCGACGGTCTACGCAGGCGGAGATTTTTATTCTCCTACAGGCTTGCCTGCCAGCACCAATTTTTTGATGAAGTGGAACGGGACGGCCTGGACTGGCTTGGGCACGGGGCTGAACCAGGGAGTGCGGGCATTGGCCATGGGTCCGGGTAGCCAAGTGACGGCAGGAGGGCACTTCAGCGCGGTAGGCGACGGCAGCAAAATAATGTCTCACCTGGGCATCTATCACGACCCATTGCTGGCCACGCTCACCAGCTTGGTGCCCGGCACGGCCGGCCCCGGTGCAGTCCTCAGCCTGACAGGGACCAACCTTACGGGTACCACGGCCATCGCCTTTTCCGGCACGGCCAACAACGTGGTCACCTCCGGGTTTGTGGTGAACGCGGCCGGTACCCAGATTACCGGCATTGTGGTGCCCGGCGGGGCCACCAGCGGTACTGTCACCGCCGTCGCCCCCGATGGCGTCACCAACGCCTTGCCGTTTGCGGCGCTGCCCCTGGCCGCTGCCACCGCGCAAGAAGCGAGCGAAGTGTGCCTGCTGCCCAACCCGGCCCACGGCACCGTGCTGGTACTGGGCCTGCCAGCCACCGGTGCGGCTCTGCTCACGTTGCTCGACGCCTTGGGCCGTGCCGTGCGCATTCAGCAAATACGGCCATCCGCCATTGGCGCCGCGGCCGAAATGTCCCTCGCAGGCTTGTCCCCCGGTCTCTACCACCTGCAGGTGTGGGCGGGCGGGCGGCAGACCGGCCAAGCGTTGGTAGTGGAGTAAAAAGCCGCGCATGGTGATGGGCCAACAACCTCGCCCAGGCCACCACCCAGCCGGTGTTCCTCCGAAGCGGGACTCCCGAAGTAGGAGTGCTTTGCCGCCAGCACCCACCGGTGCTAGCGGACTGCCCGCACCGGTGCAGCACGCCGCTACTTGCGCATAAATGTCAGCCGCGATGTAGCTTCGTCCCGCCCCGCCGTTGCCGGCCTCTCCGTCACACCAATGCCAAAATTTATTTACACCCTGCGCAAGCCAGGACACGGCCTACGCCGCAGTGGCCGCCTTTTACTAGGGGGGTGGGCGGGGCTGCTGAGTGCCCTGAGCGGCACGAGCGGGCTGCATGCCCAACCGGCCACACCCACCGGGTCAATGCTGCTTGCACCTGCTGCCGTGTTTGATGGTCAAAGCCTGCACGCTGGCTGGGCGGTGTTAATCGAGAACGATAAAATCGTGAGTGCGGGCCCCGCCGCCCAAGTGGTATTGCCGCCCAATACCCGCCGGCTCGACCTGCCCGGCCTCACCCTATTGCCTGGGCTGATAGAAGGGCACTCGCACTTGCTGCTACACCCTTATGATGAAGCCCCTTGGAACGACCAGGTGCTGCTTGAGTCGCAGGCGCTGCGGGTGGCCCGTGCCACAGTGCACGCCCAACGCACGCTGCTGGCGGGCTTCACCACTGCCCGCGACCTGGGCACCGAAGGCGCTGGCTATGCGGATGTGGGCTTGAAGCAGGCCATCAACCAAGACATCGTTCCTGGTCCGCGCTTGCTGGTTGCTACACGCGCCTTGGTGGCTACGGGCAGCTACGGCCCCAAATTATCGGTAGACGAAGACGTGCCGCAGGGCGCACAGGAGGCCGACGGAGTAGATGGCCTAATTCGGGCGGTGCGTGAGCAAATGGGCAAGGGCGCCGACGTTGTAAAAGTGTATGCCGACTACCGGTGGGGCAGTAACGGCGAAGCACAGCCCACTTTTTCCCAGGAAGAACTGACCTTGATTGTGCAAACGGCCCGCTCAGCCGGGCGCGGGGTAGTGGCCCACGCCAGCACGCCCGAGGGCATGCGCCGCGCCGTTCTGGCCGGCGTCGAAACCATTGAGCACGGCGATGGCGGCACGCTGGAGGTTTTTCAGTTGATGAAAAAACACGGCGTGGCCCTGTGCCCCACCGTGGCTGCCTCCGATGCCGTTGCTCAATACAAAGGCTGGCACAAAGGCGCCGACCCTGTGCCCGCCCGAATTCAGCAGAAGCACCTCAGCATGGCCGCGGCTCAAAAGGCCGGCGTGACGCTGGCGCTGGGCGGCGACGTGGGCGTATTCGCACACGGCGATAACGCGCGTGAAATGGAGTTGCTGGTGCACGACTACGGCTTTACGCCCCTGCAGGTACTGCGCCTGGCCACCAGCGGCAACGCCCAGATTTTTCATCTGGCTGACCGTGGGCGCATCGGTCCTGGCTTGCTGGCTGACTTGGTGGCCGTGGCCGGCGACCCTACCCAGGACGTGGCCGCCGTGCGTCAAATCCGGCTGGTGATGAAGGGCGGGGTGCTATATAAGCAGCCCTAACCTGTGAAATGGCCAATGTGTGCCATTGAAAGCGCAAAGAGGAAAATCCATCAAAAACGCCCATGTCGTACAGATATGGGCGTTTTTGTTCGGTTAGCAATAACGGGGCTACTTGGCTTTTCGGAAAATATAACGCGTCATAAAAATGCCGCTGCCCTGAATAGAAGAGGTGAGGGGGAGCGCCTGCACCAGTTCGTACCCATCGCCGGCCATTTGCTGGGTGAAGGCCACAATGGTATCCTCGTTTCTCTGCAGGTTGGCCAGATTGAGGCCGGTGAGGCTGAACAGGTTTTCCATGGGCGCGTCTTTAATCCCCTTGTAGGCCGGGGTGAACGATACCTTGGAACGCCCAAGTCCGCCGGGCACTACCGACTCGATGGTGGTAATCAACTGATAGGTGTAGTTGCCAGGAGCCTGTGCCTTGGCGGAAGTAAAGGCAGAGCCTGCCGCTAACAAACCAGTCACGAGCAGGGCACGAGTGAAATGAGGTACCATAGGAACGTAGAAAAAGTGGAAAATGCAGAGCGAATATAAAGAAGTGCAGTACGCTGCCCAACCCCGGCAGGCGGCGCTCGCACCTTTTTTAGTTGCATGCATTCCGGCCGGCTTGCTGCTAGTCCCGCTTTCCTTTCAGCATGGTGCGCAGCGCTGCCAACTCGTCCCGCAGCTTGGCGGCGGTGAGGAAGTCCAGGTCTTTGGCGGCGGCCTCCATCTGCTTCTCGGTGGTTTTGATGAGCTTTTCCAGTTCGGGCTTGGTCATCATGGCCACCACGGGCTCGGCGGCGAGGGCAAGGGCGGCGCCGCCGTCATCGGGGCTCGCATAGCCTTGCGTTTCAATAACGCGGTAGTCGGATAGCGCCGTCTGGCCCATGATTTCGGCGTGGCTCTTGCGCACCGTGCGCGGCGTAATGCCGTGCTCTTGGTTGTAGGCCAGCTGCGTGGCGCGGCGCCGGTTCGTCTCGTCGATGGCCCGCTGCATGGAGCCCGTGATGCGGTCGGCGTACATAATAACCTTGCCTTTGTCGTTACGAGCGGCCCGGCCCATGGTCTGAATCAGGCTACGCTGGTCGCGCAGGAAGCCTTCCTTGTCGGCATCCAGAATGGCCACCAGGCTTACTTCCGGCAAGTCGAGGCCTTCGCGCAGCAGGTTCACGCCGATGAGCACGTCGATTTCGCCCAGCCGCAGCTTGCGCAGAATCTCCACGCGGTCCAGCGTTTTCACATCGGAGTGCACGTATTCTACCTTGATGCCGAGACGGTCCATGTACTTGCTCAGTTCCTCGGCCATGCGTTTGGTAAGGGTCGTCACCAGCACCCGGTCGCCCTGTTTCACCCGCTCGTCTACTTCATCCAGCAGGTCGTCAATCTGGTTCACGCTGGGCCGAATGTCGATTTCGGGGTCGAGCAAGCCCGTGGGCCGGATAATCTGCTCCACCACCACCCCGCCGGCTTGGGTCAGCTCATAATCCGAGGGAGTGGCCGACACATACACGGCCTGCCGGAACATGCTCTCGAACTCATTGAAGGTCAACGGCCGGTTGTCGAGCGCCGAAGGCAGGCGGAAGCCATACTCAATCAGCGCGGTTTTGCGGCTGCGGTCGCCGCCCCACATGGCCCGGATTTGGGGCATGGTGGCGTGGCTTTCGTCCACCACCAGCAGGTAGTCGTCGGGAAAATAGTCAAGCAAACAAAACGGCCGCGAGCCCGGCGTGCGCCGGTCAAAATACCGCGAGTAGTTCTCGATGCCTGAGCAGTAGCCCAGCTCCCGAATCATCTCCAAATCGAACTCCGTGCGCTCCATGATGCGCTTGGCCTCGGCATCGCGGCCTTCCTTTTCGAAGTAGGCGTGCTGGTGCACCATGTCGTCCTGAATTTCCTTGATGGCTGTGTTCAGCGTCTCCTTGCCGGTCACGAACAGGTTGGCCGGGTACAGGGCAATGCCGTTGGCCTCGTCGCTCAGCTTCTTGCCGCTCACCGGGTCAATCTTGTGCACCGACTCGATTTCATCGCCAAAAAAGTAGATGCGCACCGCGTAGTCGGCGTAGGCCGGGAACACGTCCACCGTGTCGCCCTTCACCCGAAACGAGCCCCGCGTAAACTCCACCTCGGTGCGCGAGTACAGAATCTGCACGAATTGATAAAGCAGGTTATTGCGCGTGTAGCGCATGCCCGGCTTCAGGAAAATGACGTTTTTGGCGAATTCCTCGGGGTTGCCGATGCCGTATATGCACGACACCGAGGCAATCACAATAACGTCGCGCCGTCCGCTGAGCAGGGTGGACGTGGTGTGCAGCCGCAGCTTCTCGATTTCCTGGTTGATGGCCAGGTCCTTCTCGATGAAAACGTCGGTGCTGGCGATGTAGGCTTCCGGCTGGTAATAGTCGTAGTAGCTGATGTAGTACTCGACCGCATTATTTGGGAAAAAGGCCTTGAATTCGCCGTAGAGCTGCGCCGCGAGGGTCTTATTGTGGCAAAGCACCAGGGCCGGCTTGCCGGTTTCGGCAATGACGTTGGCCATGGTGAATGTCTTGCCCGTGCCGGTGGCGCCCAGCAGCACTTGGGCATGCTCGCCGTTATTCACGCCCTCCACGAGCTTGGCAATGGCGGTGGGTTGGTCGCCGGTTGGCTTAAATTCAGAGGTCAGTTGGTACTCCATGCAATGGGAAAGGTAGGCCGAAATGGTCAGCCTACCTTAACCCCAAACGGTAAATTTGGGTTTCGCCCAAAATGCGAAAAGCACGGCTGAAAGACCCCCGACAAAACCCGGCGCAGCTTGCCAAAGCACGAGGTTCAATGCCAGCGCCGGCCTACCGGCCAAATTCTACCCCGGCTTCCATGCCGAAGCTATAAGGACGGCTTTGGGCCAGGTAGTGCTGCGCCGGATGGGCATTGAGGGGCATTAGGCCGAGCTCTGCGACCGGGCCCAGCGTGAACGCCCAATTGCCGGTGGCTGGCCGGAACTGCGTGCCCGCCGCACCCCGTACGCTGCCCAATACCCGGCGGTAGGGAGTGCCGGCCGACAAAACGGAATAGGTTCGGGTCGCCTCGGGGTCGCCGGCTACTTCGCTGCGCACCCCCAGCAAGGCGCTTACCACGCCGCCCAGCCGGCCGTACAGGCTCCAGCCGCGTTTTACGGGGTTCGAATAGCTCAGCACCAACGGAATATTGGCGTTGCGGTAGCGAAATGCAGTAGGCGTGAGCGGCCCGCCTTCGGCCTGGCCCAAACCAATGTCAACCAACTGCTCCCCAACAAACGGGTAGCGCACGGAAGCCGCCGACTGGGCGGTGCTCTGCGACAACTCAACGCCCGTGCTCAGCGACCAGTGCCCGCGCAGGTGCCGGGTAGCCAACAAAGCCAGCCGTTGGGTCAGGCCCGGCCGCAGGTGCTCCCGGTACTGAGCCGCGGCCGTTTCCGTAAGCGCCGGCGATTCGGGGCCGAAAGCCGGCGCATTACTGTAGTTATACGCGGACTCAATACCGGCCCGCGAGAAGTTGATGTTGGGATTAAACAACCCGGCCGTGTAGCTGGCACCATAACGCCAGCGGTGAGTTTCCGCGGCCGGAGCAGGCAGGTCGGTGGGCAGCGGAGTCAGCCCGTTGGGGAGGGCACCGAGGCTGGCCAGGCTCAGGCCGGTCACCCGAGTCGCCAGCAAAGACATCTGCTCGGCCGTTGTTCCGCCAGCGGTGGCTAGGGCAGCATTTGCTCCATTGGTTGCTTCAAGTGTTGCCATTCCGCTCATTGCGGGCTGTTGGTGCAAAGCACCATTCGTTGCGACTGCTGCACCAGAGGGATTCGTGGCGGCCAATACGGCCTGTTCATCAGCTGGTGCAGCACTGCCGCTGCCATCAGTTGCCGCGGCTGTAGCCGTTGCGGCCGAAGCCAGCGCACCAGCAGGAGCGGCCGGTGCCAAATGTCCAGGCAAGCCCGCCGCCCCGTGCGCATGCCGCTGGGGCACCGTCCGGTCCTGAGCCGGCAAGGTGCTCGCATTAGCCAGTTCTTTGCGGGCGAAGCCTGCAGGCACCGCTGCCCGATGGTTTACGTGGTATCGCGGGCCGGCCGAAACGCTGGCCAATGCAGCAGCAGGGGTATTAGCCGAAGTTGTTAGTTGAGTATTAGCATTGCCTGCAGCAGGTACGGAGGCAGTAGCTAAGGCTGCGCGTTTGGCTGCCGATTTCGTGCCGTTTGCACTGGTAGCTGTGGATGTTGCTGGCCGGCTGACAGTGGCCACTTCGGGGGCCCCCACCAGCCCCGCGCGCCCGGCCCACCAGCCTGTGCCGGCAAGCGTGGCCAGCAGCAGGCTCGCTGCCGCCACCCACCGCGTGGCCACCAGGCGCTTGCGGTATACTTCGTTCTGTCTAATCAGCAGCGAATTATCAATCTGGTCCCAGAGCATGGGGTGCGGGGGCACCGCGGCCTCTTCGCCCAAGTGATGGCGGAATAATTCCTCCAGGCTGCCGGTGGGTTTAGGCGTAGAATTATCGTCGATAGGATTAACTGACATGGCGTGTCGGAGCACTGAGGCGCTCCAGTTTAGTTTGTAGGATGACGCGGGCCCGGGAATATTGCGACTTGCTGGTGCCCTCGGTTATATTCAATAGTTCGCCGATTTCTTTGTGCGTGTAGCCTTCAATGGCGTACAGGTTGAACACCATGCGGTAGCGGGGTGCCAGTTCCTGCACCATGGCCAGAAGCTCCTGAAAGTTATAGTTGCTGAGGGTAAATTCTTCGCTGGAAAGGGTTTCGGGGTATTCGCCGTCGCTCACCGCCACCAGCGAGGCATTGCGGCGGTGCTGGCGCAGGGCCGCATTAATCATGATACGACGAATCCAGAACTCCAGCGGGCACTCCCGGCGGAAGCTGGCCAACGTGCGAAACACCGTCAGGAAGCCTTCCTGCAACACGTCTTCGGCCTCGAAGGTGGTTTGAGCGTAGCGCAGGCACACGGCCATCATCTTGCCGGCGTACTTGTCGTATAGCAGCTTTTGGGCGAGCTGGCGGCCGCGCAGGCACCCGTCAATTAGTTCGGCCTCGGTGGGCGGCCCCACGGCCACGCTGCGGCTGGCCGTCAGGCGCGGGGCTGCGGCTGGCTGGTCGGGCAGCACGTCGTCGGTGCCAAATGCAAACCACGTGGCGGCGCTCATGCTACTGACGGCCGATAACCCGCGTCGGCTAGGGAAAACAAGGTAGAGAAGGTCATTTTTTGCAGCATAGAGGGGCGCATCATCCGGTGGCAAAGCGGGCGTGGAGCTAGCCGGCTAATGGGTGGAGGCCAACCTCGCGCAAAAGGTTGCAAGCAGCAAGAAATAACCGCGGCCGCTTTATGCGCTCTATAAATGCTTCTGCCAGATATCCCAGGCGGCTTCGGCTTGCAGGCACAGCATTTCGAAGCCGTTTTTTGTCTGTGCGCCAGCCTCTTCACCCTTGCGCATGAACAAAGTTTCGGCCGGATTGTACACCAAGTCGTAGAGGTAGTGGTGGTCCGTAAGCGCGGCATACGGCAGCCGCGGACATTCATCGTTGTGAGGGTAAGTCCCCACGGGCGTAGCATTAATAATCAGGTGGTGTGCCGCCAATAGTTGCGGCGTTATCTCGTCGTAGGTAAGGCCGGCAGCCAGCGAGTCGCGCGTTACCTGCCAGTAAGGAATATCCAGGTCTTGGAGCGCCACGCCCACCGCCTTGGCAGCGCCACCTGCGCCCAACACCAGTGCCCGTGCCCCCTCCCGCCGCGGAAAAAAAGTGCGCAGCGACTCCCGAAACCCCACTACATCGGTGTTGTGGCCCCGCAAAATGCCTTCGGGGCGGCACTCAATCACGTTCACAGCGCCCACCCGGCTGGCCGATGGTGCCAGTTCGTCGAGGTAAGGCACCACGCTTTCTTTGTAGGGCACCGTCACGTTCAAGCCTACCAAGGCCGGGTGAGCCGCTAGTAAAGCAGGAAGCTCGCCAATGCTGGCCAACTCAAACAGCTGGTACTCGTGCTCGACCAAGCCGAGCGAGTAGAACTTCTGCGTGAAGTACATCTGCGAGAATGAGTGGCTAAGGCTCCGGCCAACAAGTCCAAAATGACGCATAATAGCGGGAAATTGAGCAATTAGCAATGAGCAACTAGCGTGCAGGGTGTGCAGTGGTCAAGGTAAGCAATCCGCGTGGCCTACTCACCGCTTGCTATTGGCCAGCCTTGGGAGAACCAAGCTTGCCTTTCAGGAACGACCACATCGGCGGCACCACCGACACCAGAATGATGGCGTAGATGACCAGTGTAAAATTCTTCTGAACCCACTCGATGTTGCCGAAGAAGTAGCCGGCCAACGTCAGCGAAATCACCCACAGCGCAGCGCCCGCAATGCTAAACGAGGCAAAATAGCGATAGGTCATGGTGCCCACCCCCGCCACAAATGGCGCAAACGTGCGCACTATCGGGACGAAGCGCGCCATGATAATGGTTTTGCCACCGTGCTTGGCGTAAAAATCCTGCGTCTGGTCCAGGTACTTGCGATTCAGAAATTTGTAGTTTTCCCGGAACACGCGTGGCCCCAAATAGTCACCTACCAAATAGTTCAGGTTGTCGCCGAGGAAGGCCGCGCCCATCAAGAGCGGAATCAGCAGCACAATGTTGAGCAGCGGGTGGCCAGTGTCGGGGTTGGGCTGCGCCGCTAGGGTGCCAGCCACAAACAGAAGCGAATCGCCCGGCAGAAAAGGAAATACGATGACGCCTGTTTCGGTAAAAATGATAAGAAACAGGATGAGATACGTAAGATTACCGTAGTTATGTACTACTTCTACCAAGGTCTTATCGAGGTGAAGCAGCAGGTCAAAAAAATGCTTGAGGAGTTCCATACAAGGAGTGAGTGAGCTACAAAGAAAACCGACGGCCACTGAAAATGACCAAATATGCCCGCGCTCCCTAACGCCTTCCCTTTCAGAAGTGCCTATTGCTACACTGAGTGTACTCTCTTACCTTTGCATCTGACTAAAAGGATTTATTTGGCATCCTCTACTTTCAATTAAGTATTCAATACGTTGGTAATGGCATGGCTTGGTGCTTTTTGAGCACTTTCGCCTATTTAACCCTATTGAATTCTTTTCCTTCGGCCAAAAAGTGGCATGACCTATGATAAGCCTCGCCGTCAGGCGACACTTGGCTTATAGGTGCTGCTTTTTTCTCTGCCGTTCAGTTGCTTGCTGGTGCAGTAGCCCAGCCCTCAATTTGCTGTCCCTTCACGGGTTTGGCTTGGCCTAGGTTGGACGCAGTCTGTCCTCAATGCAAGGGCTACATAGAGATTGCATCATAAGATTCGATTGCTTGTATGAATGATTTGGTTGACATTAGAAGAGACAAAATTTCTTCCTGAAATGGAACCAGCAACCTTAAAAATGAATTTGGCGTCCGTCTAGTTAGGGGCAATGTATCATTCGATAAAAGATGTCGCTTCATGGTTTCCTGACAGCTGAGCTTACCCTTTTTGTGCCAATTCAGCACCCATTCTAATTTTTTTCAACACATAGACTTTTTTTTGAGACCTGCGTATATGCGCCTCATCACGCTATACGCGCCCTGCGCGCTTCCTCCTTTTTACATTTAATTCCCTTAATCCATGCAAACTTTAACCTTTACACAAAAGCTATTGCGACAGCGAAGCTTCCTGAGTTCGCTTATTCCGCTATTTGCCATATTCCTTGGTCTGGGTGCTTCGCAACGGGCGATGGGCCAAGCTTATTACAATTTTGATAATGTTACGATAAGCGCTTCGACGACGAGTGCAGCTGGCACATCCACTACTTACGATGGTATATATGACCCTGCTGCTCTTCCGCCATACAACCCATTTTTAGAAGGTGCGGATTTTGGTAGCGGAATGCCTAATTCAGGTATGTTCGACCAAGCTACCGGAGCTAGCACCTTGATTTTGACTGCTGCCGAAGCAAATGTTGGCACTGCCAACACTTCTACCAATATTACCGGGTCAACGGTATATTATCGGGTTTATCTGTCTGGAACTGCAGCTACTAGCCTCCCCAGTTTCTCACCCATAGTGTTGAGCCGGAATCCATCGGGTGGCAGTACTACCGGTTCTTCTCTGGATTATACCAATAGTGCTGCCGGTGTCGATTTGCTGCACCAGCCTGCTGTTCTGGGCGGTGGCACTTACGTAGTAGAGGTCAAGTTCGTAACTACTTATACCACCACAGGTCGTACTGGCACCACTCCTGGCACCGTTCAAGACTTAGGCACTACTAATCCAGGAGGCTATCAGGCCACCTTTACGGTGAAAGCCCCTTTGGTAACGCCATCAGGCGGAACGACTACTTGGATTAGTACAACCAATACAGCTTCCGGTACAGATTGGAATAATGCTACAAACTGGAGTAATGGTGTTCCAACGGCTACTTCCAACGCCGTTATCAATGCACCTACTTCAACCGTACGCTACGCTTATCCAGTGTTGGATAGCCCGATAGGAGGTCCGATTAATACCTATTCAGTTAACAATCTCACCCTAAACGGTAGCTCAAATAGCGTTAAGGGTCAACTATTTGTTCAATTGGCAACGCTGGCGGTATACGGAAATATACGTCAGCCGGCCGGCGGTTTGGTTGGTACCACAACAGGTGCCGTAGGTGTAGCCGACCCTGCTCAAAACTCTACCTTGATTTTGGCGGGTGCAGACCAACTCATCAGTGGTCAATTAAACATGCCAGATGTGATTGTAGCAGGTTCAGGTACGAAGTCTGTTATCAACGTGCTTGCTCCGCTCAATACATTGTCATTCCGGCCTACGTCCGTTGCGAATGGAGTTATTATACAGTCAGCTTCCGAAGACAACGTGAACAATGCAATTGTTACTGTTTTCAATACGACAGGTAACACATATATCGACCTTGGTAGCAGTGGCCTAATTAATCAGGCAGCGGGCTATGCGGAAACGAATAGCTCATATGTGAAAGGTGTTCTCCGGTCTAGTCGTCGGATGAGCAGCGGCGTAACTCAGACATTTGGTAATATTGGTCTTGAACTAACCCCAAATCACACGCCAGTGGGTATAATCGGTATCCTTCGGGTTGTTGGCGAACCTCAGTTGGCGCCCATTGGAAATGGCGTAGGCATCAAGCGTGTCTTCACTATTCGGGGTGATGATGATAGCGAGACCTCCACTTACGCCGGGACAGGTTCATTCGTACGGTTTCGTTATTTAGACTCTGCTGATGAGTTGAACACCATTCAGGAAGCTAACCTGTTAATGTTTCTCTCCTTTAACTTATCGGGTCCTTATGCCCCACGTGACGGTACAGTGAATACCACACTTAACTACTTCGACCGGGCTTTCCTCGATAGCTATCCGGCTTACAACCTTACCTTGGGCGACCGTACGCGTCCGTTGCCTATCACCCTGACCAAGTTTGATGCGAAGCGCATGGGCGCTGATGCGTTGGTTACCTGGCAGACGGCTTCGGAGCAAAACAGCAAAGGCTTCGAAGTGCAGGTTTCAACCGATGGCAAAGAGTTCCGTACCTTGGGTATGGTGCAAAGCAAAACGCCGAACAGCGCAACGGCTCAATCGTACAGCTACCTCGATACGGAAAGCGGTAAAACCGGCATTCGCTACTACCGCCTGCACCAGATTGACTTGGATGGCAAAGAGAGCTTCTTCGCTCCGGTCGCTGTTAGCTTCGAAGGTAAAGCTTCTGCTTCCACCAGCATGGTCGCTTTCCCGAACCCCTTCAGCACCACCGACGAAGTGCACCTGTCCTTGCAGTCTACCACTTCCGGCACGGGCAAGCTGCTGGTTACCGACATGATGGGCCGCACAATTATCCAACGCAACGTTGAGTTGGCTTCGGGCCTGGTTGATGTGCCCGTAAGCGGCTTGAACAGCCTGAAAACAGGTCTGTATGTGATTAAGCTCACGCTGCCTTCAGGCGAAGTGAAAACCTTGAAAGCTACGAAGCAGTAGTCCTGCTTCGTGCAGCAAAAAATGCCGGCTTCCGCAAGGAGGCCGGCATTTTTTATTGGAACACGGCGGAGGTGAAGTCAGTTTGATTTAGCTTATCCGACCGTTTCAGGCTAGCCGCGGGGCATGGACGTGCCGGGCTTGCCCGTTTTGGCCGCAGGGTAGAACATGGGGTCTACAGCATCCATGTCAAGAAAGTGGGAGAACGTATCGCCGCGTAAGCCGAGGCGAATGGTTTCAAGGCTTACCACTTCATTAGGCGCAATGTTGCCAAGGTTCACGTTGCTGCCCAAGAGCTTGATAAACCAGACCTGCTGAGCTTTTTGGGGCGCTTCCCAAATGATTCTCTCGGATGGAATCTTGGTCAGGATTTCTTCTACCAAGCCCGAGCGTACTTCGCCGGTGCTGCGGAAGAGGCCCACGTTGCCACCCTCCCGGGCTTCGCCAATGACCTTGACGGCGCCGGCTTCGAGTTCGGTTTCCATCTGCGAAATCCATTTGTAGGGCGGAATAATTTTTTCGGCGTCTTTAGAGCCTACCTCGCTTAGCACGCGTACCGTTTTGCTCAGTTCGCGGATGTACTCGCATTTGCGCTCGTGGTCGAGGTCGATGCTGCCGTCGGACACTTCGGCGTACTCCATGCCATAGGTGTCCAGCAAACGGCGGTAGTCGTCGAATTGATTGCGGATGATAAAGGCTTCGAAAAGGGTGCCGCCAAAATAGACCGGGATATTGGCCGCGCGGTAGATTTCGAGCTTACGCTTTAGGTTGGGTACTACGTAAGAGGTAGCCCAGCCCAGTTTCACCACATCGGTGTAGGCGCCGCCCACTTCCAGAAAGTCCTCCACTTCGCGCAGGCTCATGCCCTTGTCCATGACCATGGTGTAGCCTTGCTCGCGGGGTTTGGCGGTGCGTTCGGGGAGTTGTGAAAGGTCGTAATTCATCAGGTACAGCTAAAAGAGTAAGGTGGAGGGGAAAAGCGCCGGCCAGAAATGGAGTGGTGCCGACAAAGAAAAACCGCCCATCATAGGACGGGCGGTTGCAAAAGTAACTTCAAGATGAAATGTTATTTCCGAAACTGGTCGATAAGCTTCTTCAATCCCGGCTGCTCACGTAGTTCGGGGAAGTAATCGAATAGCAGTACATGTTGCTCGTAGTTGAGCGTGAGGGCCGTTTCCAAGGTGGCGTAGGCTTCCCGCAGGCGGCCATCGGCCAGCAGGTAGGCGCACAGCATGTAGTGGAAGTGGGCCTCGTGCGGATGCAGGTTGACGGCATGACGGACCAGTTCTGCGGCCTCGGCGAAGTGGCCTTGCTCGTAAAGAATCGCGCTCCAGCTCACCCAGCCCTGTGCATCGTCGGGGGCCACTTCCGTGGCTTTTTCATACGATTCCAGGGCGCTTACCACGTTTCCCACGTTGTTCTCGGCCGCGCCAAGGGCCGACCAATACTCGCCGCTGTCAGCGTATAGCTCCGTGGCCTTCCGGAAAAAGTGAATGGCTTCGAACCAGCGGCCCTGCTCCTGCAGCAGTACGCCCTGGCCAAACCAGGCCTCGTCCATGTTCGGGTTCAACTCCAGCGCCTGGCGGTAATACTTGCGGGCAGGCTCCCATTCGCGTAGCTTCTCGTAGCACTCGCCAATGTTGCAAAGGGCCTCGTCCGTGGGCTCGCCGGGGGGATAAGCCAACTCAAACTCGACAATAGCCTTTTGGTACTCCTGTTGGCAGACGTAGGAATCTGCCAGCCAGTGGTGCGCATCGTGAAAATCGGGTCGGATGGTTACGGCAAAATCAAACGCCTCAACGGCCCTGGGAAAATCCTCGCGGCGGTACCAATACTGTCCCAGGTTATACCAAGCCGTAGCCGAATACGGGTCGTCATCAGTAAAGCGCTTAAAAAAATCCTCGTGCTCTTCGAGCCGGGCCGTAATGTCGAGGCAGTGCAGCAGCTCCTGCACGCCCGTCTCGTTATCAGGATTGAGGCGCAGGCTCTGCTTGTAGTGCTTGGCAGCACTCTTAAACTTCTGCCAGCTCTGGAATGCCAGCCCTAAGTTGAAGTGAATGTCCTCACGCTCGGGCTCCTGCTCCAAGCCGGCCCGGAAAAACGCGACTGCCTCCGCAAACTCGCCCCGCTGGGTGCTGATGATGCCACGCGTAACCGCTACGTCTGCGTTGGTGGGGTCCAACGCCGCCACGGCATCAATTTGGCGCTCTGCTTCTGAATAGTCCCCGCGCATGGCCGTTACCTGAGCACGGTCAATTAGCAGTTCGGTCGAGAAAGGGTATTGGCCCAATGCGGCCTCACACGCCTGTAGTGCCTTGTCAAACTCCGCATTGGTGACGTAGTGGTCAATGATGTTCTCAAAGTCCTCCAGGTCAAAAAAAACAGGCTCCTGCTGGGCCAGCATACGCTCGAAGCGGCGCACGGTATCCAACACGGCCCGGGGGTCTTCAAAATGTTCGTTCATGCGCATAAAATCGCAGTTAAGTGGATTAATCAGTTTTTGTGGATAGGCTGCTTCGGCACCACGGCTTCGTGAATGCCTCGGCTAGGTTGCCGTTCCACTCCACTTTCTAGTTCGCTATCAATAATAACAAATATTGGGCAAAACCGTGCAATCCGGTTGTTGCTAAGATACGAAAACAGCTTCCTGCTTGGTCGGATTTCTAGTTAATTCGGCCGCACACCAAGCCAGCGTCTCGGTTAAGGGGCGGAATCTTAGGCCAGTAGCTCTTTGCACTTTGGCGTGAGCGTATACAACGGGCTTGCGGCCGGCCCGGGCTGTATCTTTGGTGATAAGCGGCCGGGCCCCCGTCAGCACTGCCCGCGCGTGCTCCACGCGCCAGATAATTTCGGCGGCCCAGTCGGGCACTGCCACGGAGGGCGGCCGGCGCTTGAGCGCCGTAGCCGCTTGCCGAAAGAAGTCAGCCAGGGGCAGGGCTTCTGCACTCAAAATGTACCGCTCCCCAGCCAACTCAGGGTGGTCGAAGGCAAGGGCCAACAGTTGAGCAACTACGTCGCGCACATCAACAAAATTGATAAGCCCACGGGTATAGAACCGGTGTTGTTGGTGGGCATAGCGCAGCAGTCGGGTGCTGCTGCGGTTCCAGTTGCCCGGTCCCAGCACTACCGACGGATTCACGATAACCGCCGCCAAACCCTCGGCCACTCCGCGCCACACCTCCAATTCACCCAGGTACTTAGACGTCGCGTAAGCCGGATGGGCGGCGCCCAAGTCCCAGCTAGCGGTTTCGGTTACCAACGTGGGCCCTTGGACGGCCGTGCCTGCGTTCGGAGTGGGGCCGCCCAAGGCCGCTACTGACGATACGTGCACCAGCCGAATACCGGGACGTTCCAAGCAGGCATCGACTACGGCAGCAGTGCCCTGTACGTTTACGGCCAGCAACAGGTCTTCGTCCTGGGGGGCATACGATACCAGTCCAGCGCAATGGAATACGTGCGTGACCTCAGGGGTAAGGGCGGAGCGCAACAACTCCGTATCCAGTATGTCTCCAGCCAGCCATTCCACTCCAGGGGCGACATTGTCAGGCACTGAGTCCCGATACAACGCCCGCACTGCTTGCCCCCGGGCTCGTAGTGCCTGCAGCAGGAAAGAGCCAATAAGGCCAGTACCACCGGTTACGAAAATCATGGAGCAGGGGAGGAGGGTGAAAAACGATAGTCGCCAGGACCGACTAGCACAGCACTGAGCAACAACAAGGGTCGGACGAAAGTTAGGCGTTTGTGGCCTAGCTAGTTGCACTAGCTGCTATAGGGTGCTGTTCAGCAAGGGTAGTTGCAGTAGCTTTTCCATATACGGTTGCGGCAAGGTGCGGCTTAGCAGCGTGTCAGTATGGCGCAGGTGGTGAGTATCGGTGCCCACAAAGTCAACCAGACTGCCGTCAATCAGTTGCTCGGCCACTTTTTTGGCCGCGGGGGAATAATAGCCGGCCAGCGAGTTGAGGTTTACCTGCAAAAGCACGCCGTACTCGCGGCGCAGCTTTTCGACTTCCGCAAAGCGACCGTATAGGTAAGTGTAGCGTTCAGGATGCGCCAGTACAGGGGTGTAGCCCTGAGCCTGCATCTCAAAGATGATTTCGAAGAGATTGAGCGGCTCGTTCATGTACGATGTTTCGAACAGCAGGTACCGCTTGTCTGCGCCGAAAGTGAGCATTTCGGTACCATCGGCCAGCTTGCGGCCCAAAAATTCGTCCAAGTAATATTCCGCCGCGCAGTCGAGTTCCACATCGCCCAAGCCAGCTGCCGTTGCAGCGTCGCGCAACAGCTGCAGCGCTGCCCGAATGCCTTCGGGCGTATTCTTATAAAAGTCGCCCATGATATGGGGCGTCATTATTAGTTTTCGAAAGCCCATGTCCCGCAACGCCCGCAGCAACCCCAACGAATGCTCCACCGTCTCAGCACCGTCGTCGAGGCCTGGCAACAGGTGCGAGTGCATATCTGCCACCAGTGCCGACAGCGAAACGGGTGGGCTAGCTGCAGGCGCGGGCGCAGCCCCGCCAAAAAGCCGTTGCCAGAGCGATGCCATCTCAAAGGACTAGGAAAGAAACTTTTTTACCTTCTGTCCAAAAGTGAGCGGCTTGGTTGCTTGCTCTTCATAGTAGCCTTGGCCGTAGCCACCATAGCCATACCCGTAGCCATACCCGTAGCCATACCCGTAGCCGTACCCATAGCTGCCTCCAGCGTGCGCGTCGTTGAGAATGGTGCACATGCGCGTGAAGTTGTTGCTGCGCATGAGGCGGTTCATATTCTTGATAAACGCTTTCTTAGAGTAGTCGGCCCGCACAATATAAAGCGGGATATCGGCCTTACGCATAATTAGAATGCCGTCCGTTACCAAGCCAACCGGGGGGGTATCTATCAGGATGACGTCGTATTCTTTGTATAGTTCCTGCACCATTAAGTCAAACCGGTCGCTCAAAATCAATTCAGAGGGGTTAGGTGGGGTAGGTCCAGCGGAAATAAATTGCAATGAATCAATGCTAGTGGACTGGATGCATTCTTGTACGCTGTGCCGGTCGATGAGAATGGTGCTTACTCCTTTTGTGTTCTCTGCATTGAAGGCCAGGTTCACTTTAGGCTTTCGCATATCAAGGTCGAGAATGATAACGCGTTGGCCAGACAGCGCAATGATACCTGCCAAATTCACTGTCACAAAGGTCTTGCCTTCGCCCGAAATGGTAGACGTAACAGAAATCATTCGCTTCTTCTTCGCCGAACTAATGAAATCCAAGTTGGTGCGAATAGAGCGAATAGATTCAGATATAGCTGACTTAGGATTTTTGTCTACAACCAGACGGGAAATGTCCATTTTCTCTTTGTCGTAGGTTGGGATAATGCCCAGTACGGAAGCCTTGGTGTTACGTTCCAATTCACGCACGTTCGTAACCGTGTTGTGCATGAAATAGCGAACCCCTATCAGCCCAAGTCCCAACATGAGCCCGCCTATCAAACCGATGGCGTACACCATCAGCCTGTTTGGTGAAATAGGTGCCCCGGGCGGCGAAGCCGGCGACAAAACTTGGAAATCGGCGGTGACCCCAGCATTTTCCATATTAAACTGCACTTGGCGGTTCATTAGCTGAAGGTAAAAGCTTTCGTAAAGACCCAGCGGGCGTTGCAGGCGCGCCTGTGCAGTAGCTCTGGCCGGAATCTGTTGCATATCACTCAAAATCTTGTCGCGTTGCTTCTTTGTTGCTTCCAAAGAATTCCGCAATAGCTTTTGGTTCTGCAGCATAAGCTGATTAATGCTGTTGAGGATAAAGTTGATTTTGGCCTGTTCCGATTTTACCGTTTCCGTCTCATTGGTATAGGAACGCAGCAGCCGGCGCATGTTCCGTTGGAGTGTATTAAGTTGCGTCAGTTGAGCCGTTAGCAGGGGGTCCTGAAGGGTTGAGAGTGTTGGAATATTTTGTTCAACAGTCTGGGTTTCATCACGGGTAAGATTCCCTTGACTAGCCATTTGAGTGACCTGGGCCAACAGATTGAGCTGCTCTGTAGTTTTGATTCGCTCCTGCTCTAGCTTCTCAAGCTGCTCTACCAAGCCGTTGTATTCGCCCTTGACATCGTACGACCCGCTCTCTTTAACAAATTCTTGCAGCCGGTCTTCGGCCTGCTCCAGACTTTTGCCATTTTGAGCCAAAACCCTTTCCAGAAACCGAAGCTGCTTGCGAGTGGCCTCCGATTTGCGGTTTACCTTTTCTTCAAGATAGACCTTGTTAATAACATTAACAATGTCTGCCGCCTTTTTCGGATTGAAATCACTGAATGCAATCTGAATGGTGTTTGCATCTGGATTGACCACGTCGACGGTAAGGTTCCGGTCGAGGTAGCCATTGATGGTGTTGTCGTCCTGAATGGTGAAGTGGTAACTAGCGTCGAGCGCTTCATTCCCAATTTTTGCATCCAACAGCACCTGCAAATCAATGCCGGGTAGCGTAAGGGGCTTCCCAACAGCATATTCTCCTGACTGTGGACCGCCCTGGCCGATAAAATCCAGCTTGAAGCGTTGAGGGCTAATGAATTTCAGGTCGAACTTCCGGTTGTATAAGGCAGGGTCAACGATTTTGTAAACAATACGAAACGGGGACGAGCCATACAGTTCCGACTCTAATACAGTGCCTTGGACGTAATAATTTACGTCCAGTACCAGCGAGTCTTTGAGGCGCCGATAGATAATATTAGATTTAATTAACTCTATTTCACCAGCCAACTTAGCTCCTCTTAACGTAACAGCCGCCGGAGCTACGCCTGGTAGACCAACGGCGGTGCCTTGATTGGTTTCATCAATCTTGATTACCGATGCTGCTCTGTAAACAGGTTTGGTGTAGCGCAGGTATAGCCATGAAGCAGTAGTACCTAACGTGACCAGCAGAAGCAACCAAAGCAAACTGCGCCGTGCTACAAGTACAAGGGTGGCAATATCAAAACCGCCCCCCTCATCATCGGAGTCCGGGCTGCTGGGAAAGCTTATTGGCTGGGCCTCAGCTCCGCCGGTAGCATTACGGATAAGTTCTTCAAGTTCCGAGTTTTCGCTCACAGCAATGTAATAATATTACCAGCGTTTGCTGGATATGAGAATTAAACACATTAAAAGCATTGGGCTACCGATTTACAATGCTGATAACCAATAGGGTGGTTGTAATTATGAACGATGAAAAAGAGATGAAAGGCTGCGCTTCCGTAAACCCTTCTATTATAGGGCGTCGAACAGGGTCTACGTAAATAATATCATTTGGCTCTATTTGAAGGTTGGCCCGTCGCATGCCTTCGATTGTAGTCAAATCGATTCGCTGGACTCGGGGGTTCTTTAGGTCGCCTCTGATAATTCGAATGTCATTGGCCCTGCCACCGTAGCGATACAAGTCGCTGCCACCACCGTCGAGGCCGCCTGCTAGCGCCAAAACCTCTAGTAGGTTCATGTTATCGTTAGCCAAGGGAATAACTCTGCCACCAGGTGCACCTAATATAATTACGCGATTATTTGTCACTCTTGTCGATACAAAAGGCTCCTTATAATATTTGTTATAGCGGACCGCCAGCACACTGTCAGCTTGCAGCAAACTCAACCCTTGTACTCTAACCCGGTTAACCAAAGGAAGAACGACTGAGCCATCGGCCTGCACTAGGAAGGAGGACGCTCCTGTCCCGCCGCTAGCTCCTCCAGAACCACCGGTCATAACAGTGCTACTAGTTCCACCAAACTGCAATTCGCCGTTGGGGTCCAGAATACGTTCGCCCTTATTGGTATTCACCTGAACTGTTAAAATGTCGTTGGGCTGAATGAGGTAGTTCCGCTCGGTTCGGTTTACAGCAATGCGTAGCTTAGTGCTATCCAGCAAATTGCCCTTGCTGTCGGTAAGGCGAAACAGGGTGCGTTGCTTGTAGTACTTAGACGAAAGGCAAGAAGAGAAAAGCACCATGGCAGGCAGTGCCAGTAGCAGAAGGCGCCCGAGGCGACGAAGCAGGAATGTCGGCATGAAGGCCAGTTAAATGAGAATCAACAAAAATATTTGGGTTCTTTTTGAAAGTCGGCCGTCAGACTTTCCCCAAAAAGCCTCAAAAGTAACGCTTTTACGGCGCCCATTCAACAACGTCACCTTACCGGAAGCATTGGGAGGCCGGTTGCCAACTCCTTGAATCGTACTTTCGTGGCCCCAGCATGGTTCCACGGTTGTGGTAATTGCTGTTCCGTACTCACCTTCACTCCCACCCACCTAGTACCCTCCGATATGGAAATTGTAGCCACCGAAAACCAAGCCATGATTGCGCAGATGGTGCGCGATTTTGGCGCCCAGCACATCAAGCCCAACATGATGAAATGGGATGAAAGCCAAGAATTCCCCATTGAGGTGTTTCGCAAGCTCGGTGATTTGGGCTTGATGGGCGTATTGGTACCGCAGCAATACGGCGGCTCGGGTTTCGGCTACGTAGAGTATGTGACGGCCATTGCCGAACTGGCCAAAATCGATGGAAGCATTGGCCTGAGCATGGCAGCGCATAATTCGCTGTGTACCGGGCACATTCTGCAGCATGCCTCGGAGGAACAAAAACAGAAATACCTGCCCAAACTGGCTTCGGGCGAATGGATTGGGGCCTGGGGGCTGACAGAACCTAACACCGGCTCCGATGCCGGCAACATGCGCACCACCGCCGTGCTTGACGAAAGCGGTGATTATTATAGTATTAACGGCGCAAAAAATTTCATTACGCACGGCAAGTCCGGTAATGTCGCCGTGGTGATTGTGCGCACAGGCCAGGTCGGCGACTCTCATGGTATGACGGCCTTCATTGTAGAGCGGGACACGCCAGGGTTCGCGGCCGGCCGCAAAGAAGACAAGCTGGGCATGCGCGCATCCGAAACCACGGAGCTGATTTTTACCGATTGCAAAGTCCCCAAGGAAAACGTCATCGGCAAAGTGGGGGATGGCTTTGTGCAGTCGTTGAAGGTGCTCGACGGTGGTCGTATCAGCATTGCGGCGCTCAGTTTGGGCATTGCGCAGGGGGCGCTGGAGGCGGCTACCCAATACAGCAAGGAGCGGCACCAATTCAACCAACCCATCAGCAATTTCCAGGGCATCTCGTTTAAGCTGGCAGACATGGCGACCGAAATAGAAGCCGCCAGCCTGCTTACCTACCGGGCGGCCGACATGAAAGACCGGGGCCTGAACGTGAACTTAGAGTCGGCCATGGCCAAGCTCTACGCCTCGGAAGTGGCCGTGCGCACGGCCAACGAAGGCGTCCAGATTTTTGGGGGCTACGGTTATACCAAAGATTACCCGGCCGAAAAATATTACCGCGACGCCAAACTCTGCACCATCGGCGAAGGAACCAGCGAAATCCAGAAGCTGGTTATTGCGCGGGCGCTGCTGAAATAAAAGCCCCGGATTGGCCGGATTAAAACGGTTGGGCCGGCTTGGGTGAATGGCTTGGAACGGAGCTTGCTGCGTTTCTGAGAGAATTCAGTGGCAAAATCCGGCGAATCCGTTTTTAATCCGACAAATCTGTGATTATCTTTGCGGCCCGGTTTACACCGCCCTCCTCTGAAAATCTCCCTCATTCCCTGATATGATTATCATTCAAATCAAAGACAACGAATCGGTTGACCGTGCGCTGAAGCGTTTTAAAAAGAAGTTTGAGCGCACGGGTGTGCTCAAAGAGCTGCGTCGTCGCACCTTCTTCCAAAAGCCCAGCATCACGGAGCGCAAGATGAAGCAGAAGGCTGTGTACAAACTGGCCACCTACGGCCAGCCGAACGAATAGCCGGAAGTTTTAACGCACCGTTTAGCGTCGCTAAAAACCGGTTGGTTTGCCACTTACGGCAGGCCAGCCGGTTTTTTCGCGTCCATACCGCGCCGGTTTGGTTGGTAGAAAATAAAAAAACGCTACATTGGATGCCCGGCCCAACCGCCGGGCTTTCTTGCTGTTGATATGGACGCTTTTCTCGATTTCCTGCGCTTTGAGCGGCGCTACAGTCCTCACACGCTGGTATCGTACAAGACCGATTTGGGCCAGTTTGCAGCCTATCTGAAATCGGCGTATGAACTGGCTGACCCTGCGCAGGCCACGCACCCGCTCATCCGGGGCTGGGTGGTAGAACTGATGCAGGAAGACTTGGACCCGCGCACAGTGAACCGCAAAGTGGCGTGCCTGCGCTCCTATTATAAGTTTCTGCTGCGCACCGGCGCAATTGGGGCCAATCCCATGCTGCGCATCAAGGCTCCCAAGATGGCCAAGAAACTGCCCGAATTTGTGCCTGAGGAGGCGCTGAATGGGTTGCTGAATTCCTTTGAGTTTGGGGAAGACTTTTCCGGGCAGCGCGACCAACTTGTTTTGGAAATACTCTACGGCACGGGCATCCGCCTCTCTGAACTCATTGGCATCCACGCCGCCGACGTGGGCCTGGCGGCGGGCACAGTACGCGTAACCGGCAAGGGCAACAAGCAGCGCATTGTGCCCCTGAACCCCACCCTGAAGCTGGTTATTGAACGCTACCAAGCCAAACGGGCGCATGAGTTTGGCGCAGTGGGTGGCCCGTTGCTGCTCACCGACAAAGGGGAGGCCATGTACGAGAAGTTTGTGTACCGCACGGTGAAACGCTACCTGAGCCAGATTACGACTTCGGGGGCGCAGCAGCACCCCCACGCGTTGCGGCACGCCTTTGCAACCCACTTGCTGGGCAAAGGGGCCGACCTGAATTCCATCAAAGAACTGCTGGGGCATGCCAGCCTGGCCGCCACGCAGGTGTACACCCACTTGTCCGTCGACCGCCTGAAATCCGTATTCGAACAGGCCCATCCGCGGGCCTGAGTTTTGTTTTCCTTTTTACCTCTTAATCACCCGCTTTATGAAAGTACAGATGCATTCGGTGCATTTCGACGCCGATAAGAAACTGCTTGATTTTGTTCAGCAACGTTTGAATAAGCTGGAAACTTTTTATGATAAAGTCACCGAGGGTGAGGTGATTCTCCGCCTAAACAACAAGGACGGCATCGAGAATAAAACCGTTGAAATAAAGCTGCTGGTGCCCGGCAACATCTTGTTTAGCCAGGAAGATGCCGCTTCTTTTGAGGCGGCGGCTGATGCCGCTGCCGAAAACCTGCGGCGCCAAATCACGAAGCACAAAGAAAAGGCCATGGCGCACTAGCCTGTGGTCCAGGCTTTAACTTGGCCCAGAACAGCAGAAAAGCCCCGCTCGTCGCAAGAAGAGCGGGGCTTTTCTATGCCCAGCCGGCATGTTAATGGTCTTGTCTAATAGCAAGGACGCAGGACAGTGTTTTGCTGCAAAGATTGATGTAATATGAGATGTGCTTTGTTAAAGGTATGGTCATAAGTATATTGGCTTTGTTTACAAAGCGAAGAAGCATACGGGCAGGCAGTTGATACTGCTGAGGTTAGTGACGCTAAGCAGGCCGCATGATTTAATGAGATTTTCTAACCCGGCAACGTTCCCGGCAACGATTGCACAAAGAAATACTATAGGGGGCTTGGTTATGTCGGCCTATGACTGTCACCTTTAAACGACCGGAATACTTATGAGTAAGTACTTACCTACAATTTGTGGCTTTTTGTCAGCTCTTTGAAATCAGTCAGCTCTTTGTGAAGTATATTCACTGAGACATGGTGGCGCTTGGTTGGTAAAACCGGGTGTGCGCCTGCGATAGGCCGGCGAGATGAGGGCATGACGCCTGCCATCTGGTTGGTACAAGGCTGCTTTTGTTGTTTTTTCTGTCTTTTAAACCCACCTACTTCCCTTTTTTGTATGCAAAAACGTTTACTTTTTCTCTTGTTCCTGTTTTTCGGGAGCGTGGGACTGGCGCTGGCCCAGAGCCGGCAAGTGCAGGGAATTGTCAAATCGAAAGAAGGAGAAGCCTTGCCCGGCGTAACGGTGCTGGTGGAGGGCACCACCAACGGCGCCTCGACCGGCCCCAACGGCGACTACAGCATCACGCTGCCGGCCGGCAGCGACAACGCCACGTTGCGCTTCAGCTACGTGGGCTACGTGTCGCAGGCCGTGAAAGTGGGCGGCCAGTCTACCATCAACGTGTCGTTGGCTTCCGACAGCAAGCAGCTGGAGGACGTAGTGGTGATTGGCTACCAAACCGTGCAGCGCCGCGACGTAACGGGTTCGGTTTCGTCGGTGAGCGCCCAGCAAATCAAGGACGTTCCCGTCAACTCTGCGGCCGAAGCCCTTTCGGGCCGTCTGGCGGGCGTGCAGGTGACCAGCGCCGAGGGCGCACCTGGCAACTCGAACGTGCAGATTCGCATCCGGGGCGGCGGGTCGGTGACGCAGGATAACTCGCCGCTGTACGTGGTGGATGGGGTGCAGATTGAGAATGCGTTGACCGTGATTGCACCGCAGGACATTGCTTCGGTCGATGTGCTGAAGGATGCCGCGGCTACGGCCATTTACGGCGCGCGCGGCGCCAACGGCGTGGTGATTATCACTACTAAAACCGGCCGCGAAGGCAAAACGGTGATTACCTATAGCGGCTATGCCGGGGTGCGGCAGCTCAGCAAAAAGCTCGACCTGATGAAGCCGGCCGACTTTGTGGATTACCAGTACGAGCGGGCCGTGAACACGAACACGCTGCCGGCCTTTAAGGCGTTTTTTGGCAGCCGCAACTTCACCAGCGATACGCTGAACCAGGCCCGTAACCAGCCATTTCTGGATTGGCAGGAGCAGGTGTTTGGCCGCGATGCCTACCAGCAGACGCACAACCTGTCGCTGGCCGGCGGCAGCAAAAACTCCACGTACTCGCTGAGTCTTACCCGCAACGACGAAAAAGGCATTCAGCTGGGGTCTGACTATTCCCGTAACCTGCTGAACTTCCGCTTCGATAACACGGTATCGGACAAGTTTCGCTTCGGGGGCAATGTGCGCTACAACGACCAGACTTCGCTGGGCCAGGGCGTGACGACCAACAACACCAACTCGGCGGTGCGCCTGCGCAATGTGGACCAGTTTCTGCCGCTGGCCGTGGCCCTGCCCGGCGCCCTCGACCCCGGCGTGTTCGACCCCACGTTCTTCAGCCAGTCGAACCTGGTGAACCCGGTCATTGCCATCGAAAACGACTACCGCCGCGACAAGCTGCGCAACCTGAACCTGGGCGCCAACGCCTCCTTCAACTTCACCAAAGACCTGGCATTTCGCTCGACGGTGGGTTTTGACATCTCGGACATTCGCCAGGAAAGCTTCTCGGGGCGCTATTCGCCGGCCATTCTGGCACCGTCGGGGCCGTACCAGAATCTACCGTTCGTCAGCATTGGCACCAGCCAGCAGGTCATTATTAATAACTCCAACGTGCTGACCTACGCTTTTAAAAGCGGGCGGCACGCAGTCGATGCGTTGGTGGGCGAAGAAATTTACCAGCAGCGGGCAAGTGCCCTCAACGCGCAAACCTATTTCCTGCCGCAGAGCATCACGGCCGAGCGGGCCCTGGCCAACATCAACCAAGGCGTGCTGCCCAACTCCACGGCCCGGCAGCCCAACCCCACTTCCAGCAACGCGGAAGCGCACCTGTTGTCGGGTTTCGGCCGCGTCACTTATTCGTTTGACGAGAAGTACCTCTTCACGGGCACGGTGCGGGCCGATGGCTCGTCGAAATTCGCCCAAAGCCGCAACGTGGCGTATTTCCCGGCGGCCTCGGTAGCGTGGCGCTTGTCGAAGGAAGCCTTCATGCTGCCCCTGGCCGCCGTGTCGGACCTGAAGCTGCGCCTGAGCTACGGCCTGGCCGGCAACAACCGCATCAACGACTTCCTGTTCGACCAGTATTTCCAGGCCGGTGGCGGGCAGTACGGCTTGCTCAAGGCCATCACGCTGGGCACGGTGGCTACCACGCTGGCCAATCCCTACCTGAAGTGGGAAACCACGGTGTCGCGCAACGCGGGCATCGACTTGAGCCTGTTCAACAACCGCGTGCAGTTCACGGCCGATGTGTACAAGAACTCGACCCGCGACCTGCTCGTGGACGTGCCGATTACGCCCACCTCGGGCTATACCTCGCAGCTGCAAAACGTGGGCGAAACCTCGAACCAGGGCTTTGAGCTGCAGCTGAGCGGTGCCGTGGTCCGGACGCCCGACTTTACCTGGACGGCCAGCGCCAACTCATCGGTCAACCGGGGCCGCATCGAAAGCCTCGGGCCCATTGCCAGCATTGCCGGTCTCAGTTCGGGCTGGGCCAGCACCACCATCACGCAGGATTACCTGGCCCGCGTGGGCGACCCGGTGGGCCTGATGTACGGCTACATAACTGACGGCTTTTACACCGCGGATGACTTTTCGGGTTACGACGCCGCGAAAAAAGCCTGGGTGCTGAAATCGGACCGTCCGTCGGACGCCACCGTGCAGGGCCAGCCCGTGGCACCCGGCATCATCAAGCTGAAAGACGTGGACGGCAACGGCGTGGTGGACTCCAACGACCGCACCGTTATTGGCAATGCCAACCCCAAGCTCACGGGCGGCCTCAACCAGCAATTTTCTTACAAAGGGTTCGACGCCAGTATCTTCCTCAATTTCGTGCTGGGCAACGACATCTACAACGCCAACAAGATAGAGTACACCTCGGCGGTGAACCCTTACTCCAACCTGCTGGCCACGATGAACAACCGCTACCGCACCATCGACGCCAACGGCAACGCCATCACCGACTTGGAGACATCGCGGCAAGTGAACCAGAACGCCACCATCTGGCAGCCCACGCGCACGTTCTTCCTGCATTCGTGGGCCGTGGAAAACGGCTCGTTTCTGCGCGTCAACAACGTGACCATCGGTTACTCGCTGCCCAAAGCGCTGATTGCGAAGGTAAAACTCACGCAGGCCCGGTTCTACGTGACGGCCAACAACCTCTACACCTTCACCAAATACACGGGCTACGACCCGGAGACGAACACCCGCCGCTCGTCGCCGCTCACGCCGGGCGTCGACTACGGCGGCTACCCGCGCAGCCGCCTCTTGCTGTTTGGGGTTAATCTTTCTTTGTAAGGCTTTAATTTTCTGCGATATATGAAACCGATTTTTCGCCATTCGACCGCTGTGGCCGTTTTGTTGGCGGGCATAGCTGCTCTCTCCGCCTGCAAAGACTACCTGAGCGTGAAGCCCGAAGCGCTGTATTCGGCCGAGGACGTATTTATAGATGTGGCCGGTGCCACCGGTGCCGTGATTGGGGCCTACGACCTGCTGTCGGGCGATACCTCGTACGGCACCCGCCTCAACCTGTACTATCCCTACGACACCGACGAGATGCAGGCCAGCCCGCTGAACGTGGCCGACGGTGCCCGCCTCAGCATTGCCCGCTACACGGCCCTGCCCGTGAATGCGGAGGTGCGCAACCCCTTCAACACGCTCTACCAGGGCGTGGAGCGCTCCAACATCTGCATCAAGTACATTCCGCTGATGAGCCAATACAGCAAGGGCACATCGGCCGATACGGCAGCGCTGCACCGCCTCTACGGCGAGGCCCTGACGCTGCGGGCCCAGTACTACTTCGAACTGATTCGGAACTGGGGCGATGTGCCGGTCCCGATGATTCCGTCGGTGGATAATGCGAGCCTGAACATGCCCAACGCCGACCGCAACGCCACCTACGACAAACTGCTGGCCGACCTGCTGGTGGCCGAAAAACTGGTGCCCTGGCGCACCGGCGCGGGTGCCGCCAGCGAGCGCCTCACCAAAGCGGCTGTGAAGGGACTGCGCGCCCGCATGGCCCTGTACCGCGGCGGCTACCGCTCCAATGCCAGCACCGGCTTGATGGAGCGCCCCGGCGATTACGCCACCTTCTACACCATGGCCCGGCAGGAATGTTCCGACATCATGGCCAAGCGCGGCGAGCACACCCTCAACCCCAGCTTTTCGGACCTGTGGCGCAGCATCAACGAACTGCGGTTTGATACCTACCACGAAATTATTTTTGAAGTGGCCATGGCCGGCTCAAGCGCCGTTTCGGACAGCAAGCTGGGCTACTACAACGGGCCCAAGCTGAACGGGTCGACCACCTACGGCACTACCGCCGGCTCCATTGGCGCGGTGCCGACCTATTTCTACGCCTTCGACTCGACCGACGTGCGCCGCGACATTACCTTGGCTGCCTATACAGTTGAGAGCAACAACCTGCAAAAAGCTACGCCCCTGGCGCCCCTGACCACTGCAGGCGGCGGCATGACGGACGGCAAGTTCCGCCGCGACTGGCGCAACCCCGCTCTGCCCGGCGTGAACAACTACCTGCAATACAACTGGCCCATCCTGCGCTTTGCCGACGTGCTGCTGATGTTTGCCGAAGCCGACAACGAGCTGAATGGCCCTACTGCCGCCGGCATTGCCGCTGTGCAGGAGGTGCGCAACCGCGGCTATGGCGGCAACACCACCCTGGCCCGCCTGCCGGCCGCCGGCACCGCCACCAAGGCCGACTTCTTCAACACCATTGCCAACGAGCGGTACCTGGAGCTGGGCGGCGAGGGCATCCGCAAATACGACCTCATCCGCTGGAACCTGCTGAACCAGAAGCTGACCGAAGCCCGCGCCAACCTGGCGGCCCTAAAAGCCGGTACGGGCCGCTACGCCGGCTATCCCGCCACCGCCTACTACCGCGTGGTGAATGGCGTGGTGCAGTGGGCCCGCTCGTTCTATAAGCCTTCGCCTGCTACCGCGCCCACCGGCACCACCGCCGTGGCCTGGCGCAGCTCCATCACCGATGCCGGCATTGCCAACCTGGCCTCCGAATACAAGCCAAATGCGGGCAAGGAGTTGCTGCCCATCCCGCAAACCACCATCGACACCAACCCCAACGTGGTGCAAAACATGGCCTACAAATAAGCCGTCAGTTACGACTTAAAACGTCCTGCTGAGCTTGTCGAAGCATCACTACTGCGCAACTAATCAATTTTAATGCTGCGGTAGAGGTGCTTCGACAAGCTCAGCAGGACGTTTAGTTCTGTTTTAAAGCCCCCTTCCGACTTAGCGAAAACATGCTTTATGGGAAACTCTAATACCCGGCGCGGCTTCCTGAAAATAGCCGGGCAAAGCCTGCTGGTGGCGCCGGTGGCCTCCTCGCTGGTGGGCAGTGCGGCGGCCGCTGTTTCAGGTAGTACTCCCGTCCCGGCTCCGACTACACCCAAGGTTTTGCTCAACGTGCGCGATTTTGGGGCCAAGGGCGACGGCACCACCAAGGATACCGTGGCCATTCAGCAGGCGCTGGACCGCTGCTGGGTGCTGGGCGGCGGCGAGGTGCTGGTGCCGGCCGGCAACTACCTCACGGGCGCCATTGCCTTGAAATCGAATACGCTGCTGCGCCTGGACAAAGAGGCCGTGATGACCGGCACGCCGGATTTCGCCGATTATCCGGTGATGCAGGTGCGCTGGGAGGGCAAGTGGATTCCGGGCCACGTCGGGCTCATTTACGCCGTCGATGCCCACAACATTGGCTTGGTAGGACCAGGCAAAATCATGGGCAACCACGCGCTGGGTGGGCGCCCCAATGCCGAAAACCCGCTGCGCCATCCGGCCCTCATCGAGCCGTTGGGCTGCACCGGCCTGCGCTTCGAGGACTTCTCGACCGACTACTTCCGCATGTGGTGCCTGCACCCCACGTACTGCGAGAACATCGTAATTAAGAACCTCACCATCCGCAGCACCGGCGGCAACGGCGACGGCATCGACGTCGATTCCTGCAAGCACGTGCTCATCGAGGGCTGCGACATCAACACCGGCGACGACTGCATTTCGCTCAAGTCGGGGCGCGGCCTGGAGGGCTACACCCTGCTGCGCACCACCGAGGACGTAGTCATTCGCAACTGCACCTTCGCCGACAGCATTTTTGCCTGCATCGGCATTGGCAGCGAAACGTCGGGCGGCATCCGCAACGTGCGCATCGAGCACTGCAAGTTCACTTTTGCCAACACCCACGCCATCTACATCAAAAGCCGGCCCGGCCGGGGGGCGTTTATCGAGGACATCGTCGTCGATGACATCGACGTGACGGGCACGGTAGCGGGCTTCCTGCGCTTCAACCTGTTGGGCAGTGGCTTGCAGGACCAGCAGCCCGTGCCCGGCGACGAAGGCATTCCCACGGTGCGCAACTTTCAGTTTTCCAACATCCGGGTGAAAGACGTGCCGGTGCTGGTGGAAGGCACGTCCGTGCATCCGCATAAGCCGCTGGACGGGTTTACGTTCGTCAACGTGTCGGGCACCTGCGCCAAAGGCATTTCGCTGGCCAACATCAAGAAAGCTAAGCTGCGCAACATTAGCGTCACCGGCTTCAGCGGGCCGCTGCTGAGCGTAAACAACGTGACCGGCTCGGGGCTGGAGGGCGCCGTCACCATTGACCCACCCAAGCTGCCCGATGTGGTGAACGCCCCGGCCCAGCCCTACAAACTTGGTTAGTCCTTCTGCCATGCGCCACGGCCTGCTGCTCTTGCTGCTCTTTACTGGCGTGGCCCGGCCCGGCCGGGCCCAAAGCGCCTCGGCGCTGACCTGGAAAAACAACACGGCCTACAATGCTTACCTGATGCGGGCCGTGCATCAGCAGTACGCCGACCGCCAGCGGGAGCTAACCGAAGCCCTCGCTTCGCGCAAAGCGCTGCTGCGCTACCAGCAAACCCGCCGGGAGCGGTACCGCAGCATTCTGGGCGAGTTTCCGGCCAAAACCGACCTGCACGCGCAGGTGGTGGGCACGCTGCCGCAGGACGGATTTCGGGTAGAGCGGGTGGTGTTTGAGAGCGCGCCGCACCGCTACATTACGGCTAATCTGTACTTGCCGATGGGAGCGGGGCGTTTTCCGGTGGCGCTATCGTTGGCCGGGCACGGGCCCAATGGCAAGGTGGGCGACCAGCGCGTAGGGGCGCTGTTTGCCCGCCACGGCGTGGCCGTGTTCGCCGTAGACCCCGTGGCGCAGGGCGAGCGACTGCAGTTGACTGACGCGGCCGGCAAAGCACTCACCCGCGGCTCCACCACTGAGCACACCCTGCTCAATGCCGGCGCCAACCTGGTGGGCACCAGCGTGGCCGCCTACGAATATTGGGACAATACCCGCGCCCTCGACTACCTGGAAACCCGCCCGGAGCTTGATAAAACCAAAATGGGCTGCATCGGCAGCTCAGGCGGCGGCACGCAGGCCACTTACCTCATCGCCCTCGACGAGCGCATCAAGGCCGCCGTGGTGTGCAGCTACGTGTCGCGCCGCGAGCGGGTGCTGGAACTACAAGGCCCTTCCGACGGCTGCCAGCACATCCCGAACGAAGGCCGCGAACACTTGGAAATAGCCGATTTCCTGGCGCTGTTTGCGCCCAAGCCGCTGCTCATCATGTCGGGCTACTACGATTTTGTGGATTACTGGGGCGCCACCCAGGCTTACGATGACCTGAAAAAAGTCTACCGTGTTTTCGGGGTTGAAAAGCAGGTGAGCCAGTTCACCATCGAAGGAGGCCACGGCATGCCGCAGCCCAAGCGCGAGGCCGCCATCACTTGGTTTCGCACCTGGCTGAGCCACGATGCCGCGCCCGTAGCCGAGCAGGCCCTGACGCCGATACCCGAGAAAGACCTGCTGTGCACCGCTACCGGCCAAACAGCCACCGCCTTTCCCGATGCCGTGAGCTTGCCGCGGGCCAACCTGGCACTGGCGCAGGCGTATGCCGCCCGGCGCGCCGCTTTTCTTGGGCAGGAGAAGACAGAAGTGGCCCGACAGGTGCAAAAGCTGCTAGGCATTGAGGAGCCGTTGGAAGCTGTCCGCGCTGAGCCCACGGGCACCGTGGCGGGCCGGACGTATGCGCTGGCCAAGTACCAACTTATTCGGCCGGGACAACTGCCGGTGCCCTGCGTGGTGCTGACGCCGGAAAATGCGTCGCCCGCCTCCACCGTGGTGCTCTACCTCAATGCGGCGGGCAAAGAGCCGGTGCTGAACGACGAAACCACCACCAACGCCTACCTGAACCGGGGCGATATTCTGGTGCTAGCCGACCTGCGCGGCTTTGGCGAAACGGCCGACCCTGCCGAGCTCAACGACCTCAAATACTGGAGTAAAGAATACCGCAATGCCATGCTGAGCCTGCACGTGGGCCGCCCCGTACTGGGCCAGCGGGTGGTTGACGTTCGTTCGCTGGTCGACTTCATTGGTACCGATGCCGGCCTGCGCGGCCATGCCCTAAAACTGGTGGCCAATGGTTTGTACGCCCCCACCGCCATCCACGCAGCCTACCTAGACGACCGTATTAAAAGCGCCGAAATATCCGGCGGCTTTCGCTCCTTCGAGCAGCTGATTCAGAACCCGATGCAACAGGATGCCTACACGAACGTGCTCTACGGGGTGCTGCAATACTACGACCTGCCGGATTTGGTGGCCAAGGCCGGTGGCCGCATTCGGTTTGTGGATTAAATAGCCGTCATGCAGAGCATAGCATCTCGCGTGCTTTAGTAAACAAATCGATTGAATTACGTTGAGCAAGCGAGATGCTTCGCTACGCTCTGCATGACCGTTCAATGATGTTCAAAACAATGTTCAAGTACCTGTTCCTGCTCTTACCTCTGCTGTTCGGTAACTCTGCCTCGGCCCAAACACCAGCCAGCGCCAAGCGCCAGATTACAGTGGCCCAGAACGGCACCGGCGATTTTCGCACCATTCAGGCAGCCATCACCAGCCTGAACGGCCGCGCCGCGCCGTTGCCGGTGGTGTTCATTAAAAACGGCACCTACCGCGAAAAAGTCACCATCGACGGCAAGCCCGGCCTGGTGCTGCGCGGCCAAAGCGAAGCGGGCGTCGTCATCACGATTTCGCAGGCCAACGCCAACTTTCGCTGCGACCCGGCCAATGCCGGCCGCTGGGACGTGGCCACGTTGAACCTGCGCGACAGCCCCGATGTGACGTTGGAGAAGCTCACTGTCATCAACAGCTACGGAGCCGACCACCCTAAGGGCGAAACCATTGCCTGCGCCAGCGAGCCTGGCGGCCAGAAGGTCATCAACAGTGCCGACCACCAAATGGCCCTCTACACCGCCGCCAACACCACTCGGCTGGCCGTGCGGCATTGCACCTTCCGCACCCTCGGCAACGACACGGTGAGCCCCTGGGACAAGGAGGAAGGCCTGTACTATTTCCAGGACTGCACCATGGAAGGCTCGGTGGATTTCTATTGCCCCCGCGGCTGGGCCTACGCCGAAAACTGCCGCTTCGTTTGCCACAACCTGAACGCCGCCATCTGGCAGGATGGCTCCATGAATAAGGACGCGAAAACGGTGCTCAAAAACTGCACTTTCACCGGCGACCCGGATTTCAAGCTCGGTCGCTACCACCACGACTCGCAGTTTTACCTCGTCAACTGCACGTTTGCCAAGAACATGGCCGACGCCGACATCTACCCGGCCCCGTCCGGCGATTCGGCGCCCATGTGGGGGCGGCGCGTGTATTACTTCAACTGCCACCGCACCGGCGGCGACTACGCCTGGCTGCGCGACAACCTGAGCACCGCCGCCAATTCCCCCACGCCCCAGCAGATTACCGCCAACTGGACCTTCGGCGGCCGTTGGAACGTGGACCCCCAAGCACCCAGGCTGCCCGCGCCCGGCCCCGTGGCCCAGGACACCGTGGCCGAGCGGATGCTGGTGTACCAGCGCCTCGACGGCGGCTGGCCCAAGGCCATCGGCGAGAAGCGGGTGGACTACCACCGGCCGCTGGACCCGGTGTTCAAAGCCCTGCTCACAGACGAAGCCGGCCTCAACGATGCTACCATCGACAACGACGCGACCACCCGCGAAATCACTTACCTGCTGCACGCCTTCGTGACCACCAGCAACCCCGCCTACCGCCGGGCCGCCGAGCGCGGCATCGGCTACCTGCTCAAAATGCAGTACCCCAACGGCGGCTTCCCCCAATTCTACCCCAACCTGACCGGCTACCACCACCAGATTACCTACAACGACGACGCCATGATTCGGGTACTGCGCCTGTTGCGCGCCGTGGTGGCCCGCACCGGCGATTACGCCAGCGTCGACCAGAACCTGCGCCAGCAGGCCGAGCAGGCCCTAGCCCGCGGCATCGACTGCATTCTGAAAACCCAGTACGTGCAGCACGGCAAGCTCACGGCCTGGTGCGCGCAATACGACGAGAAAACCCTGCAGCCGGCCAAAGCCCGCAACTTCGAGCTGCCCTCGCTCAGCGGCAGCGAGTCGGTGGGCATCGTGGCGTTTCTGATGGGCATCGAGCACCCGTCGCCCGAAGTTAGAAAAGCCATCGACAGCGCGGTGGCCTGGTTCGAAGAAGTAAAAATCCCCGGCTACACCGTGCGGCAAATCGGCGCCCCCGGCACCCCCAAGGGCTACGACCGGGTGATGGTGCCCGACCCCACCTCCACCATCTGGGCCCGCTTCTACGACCTCGAAACCAACAAGCCCATTTACGTAGGCCGCAATAGCGAAAAAAAGAACTCCTTGGCCGAAGTCGAGTACGAGCGCCGCACGGGCTATGGCTACGCCGGCACTTGGCCCGCCGAGCTGCTAGCGAAGGAGTACCCCGCTTGGCAGCAACGGGTAAGCGCGGAGAAAAGCCATTGACTGTCAGCAGAGCACCTGGAAGAACGTCATGCAGGGGCGCCGCCGAAGCATCTCGCGTGTGGTAGTAATTCACGTGTGGTAGTAATTCAATCGTCTGTCATCCTGAGCATCGCGAAGGACCTTCTCACCTATAAACGATTACATTCAAACCATGCTAATATGGTAAGTTTCTGTTTATCTGGCTGATGAGCAGATGGTCGGGATGGCGGGCACCGCACGCGAGATGCTTCGGCGGCGCCTCTGCATGACGTTCTTCCAGGTGCTCTGCCACCGCCGTTCTGCGAATTACATCATACAAAAGCCCCGCTCACCGAAAGGTGAGCGGGGCTTTTCATTGCTCGGCCATTGACCACGGCGCAAGCGGAAGCTTCTGCTAAAATTATAACCCGAACTCGGCCTTAATCTGGGGCACGTAGTCGAGCTTTTCCCAGGTAAAAGTCTCAAAGGTCTTCTTCTCGCCGCCGGGCATCACCACATCCACGGTGCCGGGCAGGCGGCCCATGTGCCCGTAAGCTGCACTTTGCGCGAAAATGGGATTTTGCAGGCCAAAGCGCTTCACAATGGCATAGGGGCGCAGGTCGAACAGCTTGTTCACTTTCTCAGCCACTTCGCCATCGGTCAACAACTGGCCGGCCGCGTTTTTAGCCTTGATGGTACCGTAAGTCGTCACGAACACGCCCACCGGCTGGGCCACGCCAATGGCGTAGGCCACCTGCACCAGCACTTGGTCGGCAACGCCGGCGGCTACCAGGTTTTTGGCAATGTGGCGGGCGGCGTATGCGGCCGAGCGGTCGACTTTCGAGGAGTCTTTGCCGGAGAAAGCGCCGCCGCCGTGGGCGCCTTTGCCGCCGTAGGTGTCCACAATAATTTTACGGCCGGTGAGGCCGGAGTCGCCGTGCGGGCCGCCGATAACGAACTTGCCCGTGGGGTTGATGTGGTAGGTAATCTGGTCGGTGAACAAGGCTTGCACATCGGTGCTCAACCCGGCTTTCACGCGCGGAATGAGGACAGCCAGCACATCAGCCTTAATCTTTTCCAGCATTGCAGCTTCCGACGGGTCGAACTCGTCGTGCTGGGTGCTGATAACGATGGTATCGATGGCCTCGGGCTTGTGGTCGTCGGAGTAGCGGATGGTCACCTGGCTTTTGGCGTCGGGGCGCAGGTAGGGCATGTCGCGGGCCTCGCGGCGGATGGCGGCCAGCTCCTGCAGCAGACGGTGCGAGAGGTCGAGGGCCAGCGGCATGTAGTTGGCCGTTTCGTGGCTGGCGTAGCCGAACATCATGCCTTGGTCGCCGGCGCCCTGGTCTTCGTCCTTGGCGCGCTCCACGCCTTGGTTGATGTCGGGCGACTGCTCGTGCAGGCGGTTCATCACCTCGCAAGTGTCGGCGTTGAACAGGTATTCGGGCTTGTTGTAGCCGATGCGGCGGATGGTTTCGCGCACAATGGGCTCGGCATCCACGTGGGCCGTCGACTTAATTTCGCCGGCTACGAGGGCAAAATCCGTGGTCACGAGCGTCTCGCAGGCTACTTTGGCGGTGGGGTCCTGACGCAGGTATTCGTCGAGAATGGCGTCGGAAATCTGGTCGGCAACTTTATCAGGATGGCCTTCCGAAACCGATTCGGAAGTGAACAGATAGGGCATTGAGTGCGCGAAAAGAGGAAAAGATTAGAAGCAAAGGCGCCCGCCGGGCCGGAAACCGGCGGGCGGGCGCGGCGCAAAAGTACGGAAATTCGAGCTATTAAGATAGGCGGCCGCCGATTTTGCTGCATCGCGCAGTAGCCTGCTCACTCGCAGCCGCCAGCCGGTGCAAAAGTTGGCGCAATGGCGGCCCTTACAGTTGCGCCAAGCGGCCGCCATCGACCACCAGCGTCGTGCCGTGCACAAAACTCGCTTCGTCGGAAGCCATGAAAGCAATGGCTGCGGCCAGTTCCTCGGGCGTCCCCACCGTGGCTTTGTCGATTTTTTCGGCGCCGCTTTTCACGTTGGGGTTGCTCCAAAGCATGGGCGTGTCCACGGCGCCGGGCGCAATGGCGTTGATGCGGGTCTGCTGGCGGTCGAGCTCCAGGCTCATGCCGCGCACAAACGCTTCCAGGCCGCCTTTGCTGGTGGCGTAGGGCACCACGCTGGCCGTGGTTTGGTGGGCGTGCACCGAACTGATGGCCACGATGGCGCTGCCCGCCGGCATGTGGGGCAGGCATAGTTGCGTGAGCTGGGCCAGCGAGCGCAGGTTCACCAGCATCAGCACATCCCACTGGGCCAGCGGCAGGTCCACAAGGTGGTCGAAGGTCATCATGGCGGCATCGTTCACCAACACGTCGATGCGGTGGTAACGGGCCAGCGCTTTCTTCACCATCGCTGCTATCGCGCGGGGCTTGGCCAGGTCACAGACCAGAAACACGGCTTTGCCGCCCGCTTTCGTGATGAGCCGAACGGTATCGGTTCCCTCGGTGCGGTCGCGGCCCACCACTACAACGGTGCCCCCTTCAGCTGCCAGCCGCACACAGGCGGCCCGGCCAATGCCGGAGGTTCCGCCCGTAACCAGGCATATCTTATCGGTAAATCGCATCGAAAAAGGCATAGGCAGAAAAGCGCCCCGCGCTAAGTGCGCGGCAAGCAAGAAGCTGGAATACAGCTAAGGTTGAGCTTTGGTTGTGAGCGCGCTGCTTTGGCCTTCCTGCACCGGCTAGCGGACGGACCCCGCCTGTACCTTTTCGCACACCAGTACAGTGAGCCGGCCGCGCAGGTCGGTGGTGGCAAAAAGGTACACCTCGCCCCCCTCCCGAATACCGGTACGCCGCCGAAAGTCGGCCACCGAGTCGGGAAAATTGCGGGTGGTAACGTGGGCACGCGCTTCCGGGCCCAAGTGTGCTTTCAAAGCCGCACCATCGGCTTTCTCCACGGCCAGTACTTTAAAAATGCGCCCCGGAAAGTCCGCCCTTAGAACATCCGACGTGTAAAGGTGGCTGTGCTGGTGCAGCTTCAGCAGCTCGAAGGCCGTGCCAATGCTGCGGAAGGCTCCCGCCTTGAGCACGGCCGCGTTGGGCTCGTACAGGTACTGCTGCGCCTCGGCGTAGCGGGGCGTTGCCCGTGCTTCGCGGGCGCGGTTGAGGCGAAACTCCTGCTGGCTCCCGTCGCGGCGCAGGTTCAGGGCGTGGCGCTCGGGGTCAACGGCGGGCTCCTGCCCCAGCTCATACAGCACTTCTTTTACCTCATTGTCGACGGCCACCACCCAGAGGCGGCGCACATGCCCCAAGCCCTGCACCGCGTGCTCAATGTCGAGCATGGGCGAAGTTTTGAGCAGGATTTTATCGGCCTTGTGCAGCAGCAGGGGCAGCAGTTTCACTACATCGGGCTCGCAGTCGCGGAGCAGAAAAATCTTGCGGGCGGCCGTGTCGCGGCGGGCGGGGTCGAGGTAGAGCCAGTCGAAGTGCTGCGGCGTGCTTTTGAGAAACGCCAGCGCATCAGCCGGATGCACCGTCACGTTGCCAATACCTAACTGCGTCAGGTTGTAGCCCACAATGGCCGCCAGCTTGGGGTCGCGCTCCACGTAGTCGACGTGCGCCACGCGCCCGGCAAATGCCGCCGTGTCGGCCCCGAAGCCTCCGGTGAGGTCGGCCAGTCGTTGGCCCGCCACCAGGGTGGCCTTAAATGCTGCGGTGCGCGCCGAAGAGGCCTGCTCAACCGAAAGCGAGGGCGGAAAAACAAGGTCGGGGTTGTCGGCCCAGTCGGGCAGCTTGGCGCGGGCCTTTTGGCGGGCCTGAATCTGGCGTACCAGCTCCGGTACGGGCAAGCCGGGGTGTCGGCGGGCTTGGAGGGCCAGGTGGGCGGGGTCATCGTGCAGGTGCGCGGCCACGTAGCGCCTGGCCGCTTCGGGCAAGGGGTAGTCCATGATGGGACCTATACGGGAAAACCGCGAAGTTAGCGCACCGTCCAACGCAGGGCCAGCACCGGCTGGCCGGTGGGCGCGGCGCCCAGGCCCACGGCGGCAGGGCGCAGGCGCGGCCACCAGCCGCTGTGGCTGAGGTTGCCGTTGTAAGAATTCACCGCCCGCTGCAGATAGCTGTTGGTGTTGTGGTTGATGAAGGCGGTTGATAGGATACTCACCGCAAACACGCCCAGGGCGACCTTCTGGGTGCCGTTGAAGTACTGCGGGGTCCCGTCGGCAAAAATTTGCTGGCCCCATACCCCAAACGAGCCAACTGCGACCAGGCGGTCGATGAGAAAGATGGTTTTTTGACGCTTGTACAGGTCCAGCGCGGCCAGGGCGTCGGGGTGGCCGGCGAGGTAAGGCCGCAGCTTCTGGCCAAAAAAGCCCGCCGTCTTATACTCATTGCCCGTCACGCCGGGGGGCAGAAAATCGAAGTTGTGCTGGGGGCCGCCCAGGCCGCGCTCGGCGTCTTCAGGCAACAGGCGGATGGTGGCGGGCGCTTGCTGGGCAGCGGCCGAAGCTAAAAAGCCGCCGGTGAGGGCTGCGCTGGCCGCAACGCGAAGCTTCCAACGCTGCAGGGACAACCGGGTGATAGTACGCATAAGCGCAAATATAGCGCGACGGCTAAAGCCGAAAAGGACAGCAACCCCAATATTTTGTGGGCGCCTACTCAACAAAGTAGCCGCGGTGCACGTTCAGGCCGAGTCGGCCGGCTAAGCCGGATGACATGCTTCACCCTTAAGCCGATTTATTTTCATGGAAACTTCCTTTCTCTTTCGTCGGACCCTGCAGGCCGTTTTGCCGGCCACCATGCTGCTGGCCGCGTGCAGCAAGAGCGATACCCCGGCGCCTGCCCCTGCGGATACGGGTAAGGTAACGTTCATCAATGCAGCGTCGCACATTGCACCCACTACGTTAAAGTTTTTGGTTGACAATGCTGAAAAAGCTTCGCAAGCTTATGGTGGAAACAGTGGTTACCAAAGCATCAACACTGGCAATCATACATTGCAGGTTGCTGCCGGAACCCAAACGGCCTTTTCAACTGCGTTGGTCGTTGAAAAGGATAAGTCCTACACCTTTGTTGCCTCTCCCTCCGCGTCTTCGTCCTCTACTAATGGCCTGACATTTACGGACGACCTGACCGCTCCGTCAACAGGCAAGGCCCGAATTCGCGTCATTAATCTGGGTCAGGGCGTAGCAACTCCTGTTCGCATATCGCAGGTTACCAGCACAGTGACCGGCCCTGTAGTAGCAGATATTGTTACCGGCGTTGCGCTGAATACTGCTTCAGCCTTTACGGAATTTACTCCGGGTACCTATGCACTATCCATCCTGGATAATTCGGCCACGGCGGGTGCGAATCCTTTGGCGCAAATAGGAGACGGTTCAGGCTCAGGTACTGGTACCAAGAACTATGAAGCGGGCAAAATTTACACGGTTGTATTCAGCGGAACGAACGGTAGTCTGAACGCCGACCAAAAACTCAAAGCGTTTTTGTCTCAGAATAATTAGACTACCGCCATTCGCTAGGTTAGTTACGCACAACGCTCGCCCATCCAGGCGGGCGTTGTTGCATTTCACCCCAAACAAATCCAGTATCTTTGCAGTTGAAAAGCGAATCAATAATCTAATCCGCATCATGGTGGAAACCAAGACGAAAACGTACGAACCGTACAAAGTAAAGGACATGGCCCTGGCCGAGTGGGGCCGCAAGGAAATCCGCCTTGCCGAAGCCGAAATGCCGGGTTTGATGAGCTTGCGCGCGGAGTTTGGCGCAGCACAGCCCTTCAAAGGCGCGCGCATTGCCGGCTGCCTGCACATGACCATCCAAACGGCCGTGCTGATTGAAACCCTCACGGCATTGGGCGCGGAGGTGACGTGGTCGTCGTGCAACATCTTCTCGACCCAGGACCACGCCGCTGCGGCCATTGCCGCCGCCGGCATTCCGGTGTATGCCTGGAAAGGCATGGACGAAGCTTCGTTCGACTGGTGCATCGAGCAGACGCTGTTTTTTGGCGAGGACCGGCAGCCGCTGAACATGATTCTCGACGACGGCGGCGACCTCACCAACATGGTGCTGGACCGCTACCCCGAGCTGGCCGCCGGCATCAAAGGCGTATCGGAAGAAACCACGACCGGCGTGTTGCGCCTCTATGAGCGCGTAAAAAATGGCACCCTGCCTTTCCCCGCCATCAACGTGAACGACTCGGTTACGAAGTCGAAGTTTGACAACAAGTACGGCTGCAAAGAGTCGGCCGTGGACGCCATCCGCCGGGCTACCGACGTGATGATGGCCGGCAAAGTGGCCGTGGTAGCCGGCTACGGCGACGTAGGAAAAGGCACTGCGGCTTCGCTGAGCGGCGCCGGGGCCCGCGTCATCGTGACGGAAATTGACCCCATCTGCGCCCTGCAGGCGGCCATGGATGGATACGAAGTGAAGAAGATGGAAAACGCCATTCCGCGCGCCGACATCGTCATCACCACCACCGGCAACTGCGACATCATCCGCGAGGAGCATTTCCGCGCGCTGAAGGACAAGGCCATTGTGTGCAACATTGGCCACTTCGATGATGAAATCGACATGGCGTGGCTGAATGGCAACTACGGCCACACCAAGGACACGGTGAAGCCGCAGGTCGACATCTACACCATCGAGGGCAAAGAGGTAATTATTCTCGCCGAAGGCCGCCTCGTGAACCTGGGCTGCGCCACCGGCCACCCGTCGTTCGTGATGTCGAACTCGTTCACCAACCAGACCCTGGCCCAGCTGGAGCTGTGGCAGCGCGGCGGCCAGTACGAGAACCAAGTGTACACCCTGCCCAAGCACTTGGACGAGAAAGTAGCCCGCCTGCACCTCGCCAAAATCGGTGTGGAGCTGGACGAGCTGACCCACAAGCAGGCCGATTACATCAAAGTGCCGGTAGAAGGTCCGTTCAAATCGGACTTGTACCGCTACTAAGCCTTGAAGATTCAGATACAAAAAGGCCCTGGCTGCAACTCGCAGCCGGGGCTTTCTGCATTTAAGCCGGTTTTACTGGCGTAAGAAGCGCTGGGTACTCGTCTGGCCGGTAGCATCTACCACGCGCAACAGGTACATGGCGGGCTCCAGGGCGGGCAAGGGTACTTGGGTTTGGTTGCTTTGCACCGCCAGCTCGGCGGCGGTGAAGCGAGCTTTTTCGCGGCCGGTTAAATCATAGATGCTGATTTGCTGAAGCTTGGACGCATTGGTGAGGCAGAGGGTAGACGCCGTAGCGGGGAGAATGGTGGGGGCAACCTGCCAGATAGGCACGGCCGCGCGAGTGGCCAAGGCAAGCCCCACCGTGAAATTGCCCACCGCATTGGGCTGGCCGGGCGGGGTGATGGTGCTGCCGTCGCAACCGGCTGCGCTGGTGGCAATGTGGCTAACTGTGCTAATGGAATAGCTGCCGGCAGGAAGGCGGCCCAATCGAACCGTGTCGTACGTGACGCACGGCATCGCAATGACCACCGCTGGGTAGCAACCCGTTATTGCCAAGGTAGTAGCCGTGCGGTTGACAGAATAGCCAAAATTGCCGCCGCAGCCCCCATGAAAAACGGTTAACACCAGTTTCAGATTGTCGTTGGCCGACGCATTGGCAGGCAGCAGCTGGTAAGCCGTGATGGACTGCGCAAAAGCCTGTTGGCTGGCCAGTAGCAGCAGGAGAAGAAAGAAGGGGCGCATAACAAGAAGCGGTGTGGTGGACAACTTGTTGACCGGTGAGCGAAGCTGATGGTTGCTTTAAGCAGGCAATGTAGCGATAGGGATGTTTGGGCTGCCCAGCGCTGCCCGCACGGCCGGCGCCACCTGCGTGCCCAGCAGCTCAATGGAGCGCAATACGCTCGGGTGCGCAATGCCCTCGATAACCAGCTGGGCCAGGAAGCGGGTATTATGGAACAGCCGGTGCTGGTACAGCAGCTTGTCGATGACATCCTGCGGCGAGCCCACGAGCAGCGGGCCTTGCGGGCCGCACAGGTAGTCGAAATGGCGGCGGTCCATGGGCGACCAGCCCCGCTCGCGGCCGATGCGGTTCATGAGGGTGGAGTAAGGCGGGAAAAATTCGTCGCGGGCCTGCGCGGCGGTGTCGGCCAGGTGCAGGTGGCAGTTGATGGCGAGCTGCAAAGCAGCTACGTCGTGGCCGGCTTTTTGGGCCGATTCGCGGTAGAGCTCCGCAAACGGCACGTACTGCGCCGGCGCCCCACCAAGGATGGCAATGGTAAGCGGCAGCCCCAGTTGCCCGGCCCGAATGACCGAGGCCGGCGTGCCGCCCACCCCAATCCAGACCGGAATTCTGGCTTGCGCTGGGCGCGGGTATACGCCTTTGGCGTCGATGGCGGCGCGGTGCTTGCCCTGCCAGGTCACCACTTCGTTGTCGTTGATTTTCAGCAGCAGCTGGAGCTTCTCAATGAACAGCGCATCGTAGTCTTTTAAGTCCTGCCCAAAGAGCGGGAACGACTCGATGAAGGAGCCTCGCCCGGCAATAATTTCAGCCCGGCCGTTGGAAATCAGGTCGACCGTGGCGAAGTTCTGAAACGTGCGGACCGGGTCGACGGAACTCAGAACCGTGACGGCACTGCTCAGGCGGATGCGCTTGGTGATGGCAGCCACGGCCGCCAGAATGACTTCGGGAGCCGAGATGACGAAGTCGGGGCGGTGGTGTTCGCCCAGAGCAAATACATCGAGACCGGTTTCGTCGGCCAGCCGGCCCATGGCCAGCAGCTCCTGCATGCGCTGGGCCGCGCCGTGGTCCTCGCCGGCCACGTGGGCAGGGGCCACTTCGCCGAAAGAGCTAATTCCTACTTCCATAGCTGATTATTTTCGTTTGGCTTTTGGTGGGGCAACTGGGGGCAAGTGCGCCAGGTAGGGCTGCACGTAGCGGTTGTGGGGGAAGAGCTTGAGGGTTCGGTTGCCGTAGTAGCGGCACAGCTTGGCGTTCTGCAGGTTATAGAAGCATTCGGTAAGGTAGGCCAATGCTTCCTCGTGAATGGGCGTGCTGTTGAGGGTTCCCAGTTCCTCCAGGCTCAGCAGAGCCCGGGCAATGTTGTCGACGGCTGCCGCCCACTGCGCGTTGTCCATTTGCAGGGTGCCCAGCTTCCAATACGCCTCCGGAAACCACATGTCAACCACCGCAATAGTGTCGTTCTCGCCTCCTTGGCGGGCCAGGGCGGCAATCAGCTGCTGGTAAACGGTGTAGCTCTGGGGCTTGGTTTCGTCGGTCTTGTAAAGCGCCCGGGCGTAGTGGTAGAGTAGGAAAGGGTTGTCGGGCTCATGGACTACTGCGTCGGCCAATGCCGCGGCGGCCTGCGGGAAAAAGCCTTCATCGTACGCTTTTTTGGCGCCAGCCAGCACCAGGTCGTAGCCTTCCGACTGCACCGCGGGCTCGGGCTGAATGACGGCAATCTGCTGGCCCTTCTGGACTTTGCTGCCGAGTGGTAAGTTATCCACCACGTCAACGTGGGTGTAGCTGACGCTGTTTTTGCGCACGGGCAGCACGGCATCAGGCGTGCGGAAATAGTATTGCGCGACGCCGGTTGCGGGAAGCAAAAGCCCCAACGCCAAGCTAAAAATGGAGTAGAACAGGCGCATGGACATGGCTAATGGCTATCCGGCGTTACGCCCATATTGGCGTAGCAGAAGCTCCACACGTCGGCCCACTCCTCAATCAGCAGCTTGGTGCTTTTGCCGGCGCCGTGGCCGGCGTTCACGTCCACCCGAATCAGGGTGGGGTGGGGGCCGGCATTAGCCGCCTGCAGGGCGGCCGCGAACTTGAAGGAATGCGCGGGCACCACCCGGTCGTCGTGGTCGGCGGTGGTGATGAGCGTGGCGGGGTAGGCGGTGCCGGGCTTCAGGTTGTGCAGGGGCGAGAAGGCCAGCAGGTTGTGGAACTGGGCTTCATCCTCGGAAGTGCCGTATTCGGGGGCCCAGTTCCAGCCGATGGTGAAGGTGTGGTAGCGCAGCATGTCGAGCACGCCCACGGCTGGCAGTGCCACCCGGCAGAGGTCGGGCCGCTGCGTCATCACGGCCCCCACCAGCAGGCCCCCGTTCGAGCCGCCTGCTATGGCGAGGTGCTGGGTGTCGGTGTAGCGGTTGGTTTTGAGGTACTCAGCGGCGGCAATGAAGTCGTCAAACACGTTCTGCTTGTGCGGCGTCATGCCGGCCTGGTGCCAGGCTTCGCCGTACTCGCCGCCGCCGCGCAGGTTCGGAATAGCCAGAATGCCGCCGTTTTCCAGCCACAGCATGCGGGCCACCGAGAAGCCCGGCGTGAGCGATACATTGAAGCCGCCGTAGGCATAGAGGTAGGTGGGGGTGCGGCCCGTGCGCTCCACGCCCCGCTTGTGCACGATGAACATGGGCACCCGCGTGCCGTCCTTGCTGGGGTAAAATACCTGGTGGGTTTCGTAGTCGTGCGGGTTCACATCCACCTGCGGGGCCCGGAACACGGTGCTGATGTTGGCAGCCAGGTCGTACCGGTAAATCGTGGTGGGGTAGGTGAAGGAAGTGAAAGCGTAGTACACCTCCGTAGCATCGCACCGGCCGCCGAAGCCGCTGGCCGTGCCAATGGCCGGCAGCTGCACCTCGTGCTGAAACGCGCCCGCTTCCGAATACACCTGCACCTGCGAGCGGGCATCGTGTAGGTAGCCGGCCACGAGGCGGCCGCCCACTTGGCTCACGCTTTCGAGCTTATTCGGGGTTTCGGGCAGCACGTCGTGCCAGTGGGCTTCCTGCGGCTGGCTGGGGTCGATGCGCACCACGCGGTAGTTGGCCGCCCGGTAGTTGGTGTACACCAGCACCTCACCGCCCACGTTGCCAATAACGCTGTTGTCGAATTCGTACGAAGCGATGAGTGTGGTCCAGGTAGTGGCCTGGGCCGGGTCGGTGAGGTCGCGCACCAGCAGGCGGTTGCCGTCCGAAACGCCGTCGGTCAGGCTCAAAATAAGAAACCGCTCGTCTTCCGTCACGCCCACAATGCGAAAGCCCAGGGGCATTTCGGGGTTCTCGTACACCAGCTCGTCGGCAGCCTGCGGCGTGTTTAGTCGATGAAAATAGACCTTGTGGAACTCATTTTTGCCGGCCAGCTTGTCTTCCTCGGGTCCGGGCGCATCGTAGCGGCTGTAGTAGAAGCCGTTGCCAGCCCACGACGTGCCCGATACCTTCACCCAATCCAAGGTTTCGGGCAGCAGGGCATCGGTGGCCAGGTCTAGAATGCGGACCTGGTTCCAGTCGGAGCCGCCGCTGCTGGTCGCGTAGGCCAGAAAGCGGTGGTCGTTGCTGAATTCCATGCCGGCCAGCGCGGTGGTGCCTTCCACGGAAAACTGGTTGGGGTCGAGCAGCACGCGCGGCTCCTCGGGGCCGCGCTGGCGGTAGATGACGGCTTGGTTTTGCAGACCGTCGTTTTTGGCAAACACCCATTCGTCGCCCACCTGCTCGGGCACACCGTAACGCTCATAGTTCCAACTATCGGTGAGGCGGGTGCGAATGCGGTCCCGAAACGAAATCTGGCTCAGGTAGCCAAACGTAACCTCGTTTTCGGCCGCTACCCAGGCCTTGGTTTCGGCCGAGTCGAGGCTTTCGAGCCAACGGTAGGGGTCGGGGATGGAGGTGCCGAAGTAGGTGTCGGTAACGTCAGTTTTGCGGGTGTGGGGGTAGTGCACTGGTATCGGGGCGAGGCGGGCGGCTGGGCTCGGCGCGTTCGGGCGTGGCCGCTTCGGTGAGGGGTTGGTGGCGCGGCAGCGTGTTGCGCTCCGCGGGGGCGGTAGCACGGCAGGCCGACAAGGTGGTCGCCAACAGCGCAAGCAGGCGAAGGGCCGCTTTCATAGAAAACGAGGAAAAGGGCGGACTGTTGCTGGTCGAAGCGAGGCAGAAAAGAAAGGCGCTGGTATCCCGTAAATTAATCCATCTGCACGTCATCCGCAACGGGCGGCGCTGTGCTTTCCGGCGCAGGCGCCTCGGTTGCCGCCGGTGTCCGGGAGGCCGGCGTTTCGGCGGCCGGCACAGGAGCTGCCACGGCCGCAGCTACCAGTTCGGGCAGGTTGGCGCGCAGCCAGCGCAGCTCCTCGTCTACGCGCTGGCTCACCAGGCGCTCCACTTCCAGGCGCTGGGCGGGGCTGAGCTGGTCGGGGGCCGGGGCGGCGGGTGCAGGATGGGCTTCGGCCGCCGCCGCCGCCAATGCTTCGGCGCGCTTCACCCGGGCGGCCGAGTCGGCTACGGCGGCGCTGGTTTCGGCGGCGGCGGCCTGGGCGGCGGTGGCAGCCTGCTTGGCCGTGAGGGTTTCGCGGCGCTGCTGGCGGCGCCATTGGCCCAGCGTCACGCGCAGCATCACGTACAGCACCAAACTCAGAATGGCCAGAATCAGGGCCAGCGGGGCGGCAAAGCGCATGAGCAGGCTTTCGGTGCTGGTCGAAGTCGTGGCCGAGGCGCCCACAGCGTCGCGCTCGGCGGCAGTCTGGGCTTCGGCCGCTTCGGCCGGGCCGAGAGGGGTGCCGGCGGCCACGGCGGTATCGGGGGCTTCGGGCGTCATGGCGGCGTGCACATCGCCCAAGGGCGTGCCCGAGGCCACGTAGTTGGTGAGGGCGGTTTCGAGGGCGGCCACGCGGGCCATGCGGGCGGGGTCTTTGCGGCGGGCCGGCGAGCCTTTCAGCTTGTTCACAATGGCTTTGGCCAGGGCCGCCAGCCGGGCAGGGTTGTCTTTTTTGCCCTGGTAAATAGCGCCCCGGCCCTCAATGGGCTGGTACAGCAAGCTGTACACGCGCAGGCTGTCGGGTCGGATGCTGGCGGCCAGGGCGTCGAGGTTGCCGCCTTCGCAACGCACGCTGCTCTTAAGGTTGGGCCGGCCGGCGTCGTCGTACACGAAGCGCACCGTGGCGCACCAGATTTGCACCTTGGCTTCGTCGAGTGAAGGCTGGCCCAAGGGCGTTTGGGCACGAAGCGGGTTCGTGAGTAGCACGAAGGCCAAAAGTGGGGCTAAGACAAAGCGGAAAGTCATAAGCAGCGCGGTTTTGGCCGAAAGTACGGTGTTGGGCGCTATTTATTATGAGATTGGTACTATGAGGGTGAGGCGCCCCGCCAAGGCGATTACTATTTAATCGCCCCCGCGACGTGCGCCCGTTCTTCCTCCGTCAACTGGTACAGGTCGTACACCAGCCCGTCGAGGCGGCGCTCTAGGTGCCGCAGCTTCGCCTGCGCCTGCTCTTTGGCCGCCGCCAGCTTGTGCCCCGCCAGTCCCGCGTAGCCGGCCAGCAGCTGGTCGACCAGGCCCACTACTTCGTCGTGCTTCATTTTGTCGGTGGGGGTTTTGAGTAACCTAAATGGCATTGCATCCAGCTCATTAGTGCCCACATTATTGTTCGTGCTAGTGAGTTTGAACCGCCATTGAAACAGTTTTGAGTTCAGCAGCCCTAGTAAATAGCGCAAGTCATATTCACCAGCTTCTAGTTTGACAACTGAATTAGTGGAGTCAGCAAAGTAGCAGTTCGGTTCAATGATGGTGGCAACAATTCGCAACTTTTCATCGACACCTGTGATTCGCTGGGTAGCGATACGACGCAGCTTTATTATGCTTTTAGGTGAGTTCTTTTTAAGAAATTCCTTTTCATCAAACCACTCCTTTTTTCCTTGGCTCAGTTTGGAGTTCTGCTTGTAACGCCCAACTTCAACACCTTTTAACATCCTCACATTGGACGGGTCTTCATTTATGAATTGGCGGAGTATAGTTTGGTTAACCTCACCTCTAGTGACCTTAAAACCTGTTTCGGAGTTTCCTAATCTAACCACATTAGGGAGAGAATAGATATTGCGCAATACCAACCAATCTGCTTCATCAAGTAAGGGTATTGGCAGGTTTTTACTGTCTATTTTTTTAAGGTTTATCGTTTCAATAAGAGCCTTCTTATGCTCCTCATCAAGACTGTTACCTGGGAATGTCCGAATTCGGAAGGTCGAAGAGGGCTTTGTTTTATTCTTTACTGCTGTAATAACTACTGTGGATAATTTAGCATCAGTAAATACCCTTCTGGCAACATCATCTTTTTGAGGGAAGCAATCGAATTGCAAATTTTCACTGGATTTCAGAATAAAATCCCGGCTACTGGCACAGCTAATATCTGCTAGGATGGATAAGGGGATTATCATTCCAAACCGACCATCTGCTTTGCACAAGTTCACAAACTTGACAATGAAGAATCGAAACAGATTGAGCTTTCCACCTAACGCAGGCTGATATTCAGGTCGGTCTATGAGGTATTGATGTACAAATTCGTGCGGGTCGCCGTCACCGAGTCGTTCTTTTTCCAACACATCATACGGCGGGTTCCCAATCACCACATCGAACCCGCCCTGCTTGAACACGGCCGCAAACTCGTCGTGCCAGCCGAAGGGCTTCACGGTTTTTTCGGAGCCGGGGGCGAAGTCGATTTCCCCGTCGTAGAAATCGGTTTCGACCAGCGAATTGCCTACCCGAATGTTCTGGTCGATGGTGGGCAGCACCCGCTCCAGCCCCAGCACCTGCTGAATGCTGGCCGACGTTTCGCCCTCCAGGCACTTGAGCAGCAGCGAGAGCTTGGTCACTTCCACGGCCTGCGCATCGAGGTCTACGCCGAAGATGTTGTTGAGCAGAATGGCTTTTTTGACGGTGCTGCTCAGCCGGCCATCCGGCGTGAGGCCACCCCCGCGCCGGGGCGGCGCTTTGGCCCCCGCCTTGCCCGCCGATGTGGGCACGGGCGGCAGGGCCGCCGTGGGATGGGTCTGGTAGTAGGCCAGGTGCCAGTCGAGCAGGTACTGATACGCCCCGAGCAGAAATGAGCCCGAGCCGCAGGCCGGGTCCAGCACCCGCAGCTTGGCCACGTCCTGCGGGGTGCGGCCGGTGCAGCGCGGCCCCAGGGTGGCGGCCACAATGTAGTTCACGATGTATGCCGGGGTGTAGAACACGCCGCCCGCCTTGCGCACCTCCGGCTTGTCGTCGATGCGCACCACCCGGCCCGGTTCCAGGCTGATGACCTTGCCCAGGAACCGCTCGTAGGCCGAGCCCAGGATTTCGGCCCCAATCACCGAGAATTCGTAGGGCGATTCCGGGTAGTAGAGGTGTTGCAGCAACGGGGACAGCACGGCATTATCGAGCCGCACCTCGGCCGAGAGCGTGTCCTTCTCCAGGTCGAACAGCCCCGAGTTGTAGCGGGCCGCCGCCGCCTTGAAGCGGTCGAGCAGACCGGCGTACACTTCGTCTTTTTTCTTCACGCGGGCCACGGCCTGCAAGTCGGCGTAGGGCTCAATGCCCCGGTCCTCGGCAATGCGCAGGAAAATGATGCGGTCGAGCAGCATCTGCACCAGAAAGCGCAGCTCGTCGGCGTCGAGGTGGCGGTTGCGGGTGGCCAGGCCCTGGGCCAGCTCGGCCCGCATGGCTTCCAGGGTGGTGAGGAAAGCGGCGTCCACGGTTTCCTTGCCGCGCTTGCCGCTGCCGGTGGTCACAAACCTATCAAGGCCGCCGCGCAGCACGCTTTCTTTCGAAAACGTGTCCCACAAGAAATCAAACTCCGCCGCGTACTCCCGAAACGTGAGGTACTTCAGGCGGCCCTTGGCGGCCTTGTCGGTGGGGGCGGGCTGCAGGGTGCAGTCGTACACGGCCAGCTCCTCAAAATCGGTGAGGATGCTCAGGGCCAGCTTGGCACTCCAGCCGTAGCGGCGCACTTGGTAGGCGGGCAGTATTTCTTCCTTGATTTTGACGCTGGGCTTCTTCGCCTCCACAAAAAACAGCCGCTGCCCGCCCGGTAGCCGAAACGAGTAGTCGGGCGCTTTGGTGGCCTTGCCCACCTTCACCTTGTCTTCGTGAATGACTTCACGGTAGGCTTCGGCGGCCCCACTGCTGTTGTCGATGTCCCAGCCCAGGGCCTGAAAGAAGGGGTCGATGAAATCGCGGCGGGTCTGGGTTTCGTTGTAGCTGCCCCGGTGGTAGTCGGGCAGCTGGCGTTCGAAGTTTTCAACCAGCGTCGCAATGCGGGCACGGGCTTCGTCTTTGGTAGGAGCTTGAAACATTGAAGAAAGGGGATAAAATATAGCGACTAAGCTACGCTATGTCCGGTACATGCTGGCTAACTCATGCGTTAGTAATTAGTGCTAATAGACTAAGACGGCATCACCGTTCGCCATCAGGCGTTTAAAGTAGAAGCCCCAGCCGCTCACGCAGCCGGGGCTTCATTCGCTTCCGCCAACAGGAAGCGTTGTTGCCAATAACCCAAACGCTGCCCAAACGGACAAAACGGACAGAAAGTAGGACACGCTGTCCGTTTTAGGGCCTGAAACGGACATCTCTGTGGCCACACTGTGGCGCGTAATCTAATTTGCCAACCGGTAGGAGCCATATTCTTCGGCCGGCTCAATCAACCCCGCTTCTCGAAGGGTCTGGAAATCGCGCCGAACCGTTCGGGGAGTTATGGCCAGTAAATCAGCTATTTGCGTAGCCATTAACGGCTCGCCCGCAAAGAAAAAACCAAGTTCCTGGGCTAGCCGGTTGCTGACATTTTTAGCTAGGTTAAGCGTCGCCAACTTATCGATGAAGGGCTTGATAGCCGCCAGGCGATTTAGGGGTACAAGGTCAGCGTCGGCAGCTGGGACGGGAATTATCGTGCGGAAAACGTCCTCTTCCACAAATTCGGCACTGGCACCTGGCCGGTAGCTTTTCAGGTAGCGCGTCACGTTGCGTATCCCGGAGCCTAACTCCTCGACCCGGCCCAACTGTACGAAGAATTTAGCAATGGTTGGGTTTTTGGGAAAAGGCGAAAACCGTTCTGGGTTGATGGGGCCGTGGCTGATGGGCTTATTGGCGTTTTCGACCTCAACGCGGTCAGCGTAGATAATAAGCCGGGCCGGCGTCGCATTGGTGTATTCCCGATGCACCAAAAGGTTAGCCACGACCTCCCGAAATATCTTTTCGCGCAGACTGACCCGTTGGGCTCCTTCCAAGTGGAAGGTGTCGGGCAGATGTTTGGCTGTGAAGGCCATGAGTTGGTCGTAGGCATCCAGTAGGTTCGTGCGGATGTCGAGCCGGTCGTCGTACCGGTCCAGGTCGCGGCGGCGCACTAGGGCATCGATGCGAAAGTGGGGCAGGATATCCTGAATAACCTCGTCGCGGCCCAACAATAGTGCCGCTGCCAACGTGTATCCCTGTTCGCCGGTCAGGAAATCGGTTTTATAAAGCCCGGCGCTTCGGAGCAGCTCCTTGTCTTCAAGAGCCAGCCACGGGTGGTCAGGTCGGTAGCTGCGGATGAGCGTACGAGCACGGTCGAGCAGACCAGGTTTGAAAGCAGAAGCCCCCAAAAAAGGAAAAATCCGGGCTTCTGTGTAATAACCGCTTTTACGCGCGTAGAGCTGACTGATGCTGGTATTATCAAGTACTCTAAAATCGCCCTCGTGTCCCCGGTCAAATACCACGCCGGCCGAACGATGTACCTGGGAGCTTTGCGGCACATATACGTACAGCAACAGCATACCCCGCACCCGTACCTGCTGCAATTCGAGCAGAAAAACCGGCTGGAGCTTGTTGGGGTTGTTGCTCAGCGAAGCAAAGTCGCGCTGCAAGGCATCGGCGGCTTCTTCGGCTACCCCCATTGGCACCCCATCATTGCGTACTCCTAGTAGCAGATGCCCACCTTGCCGGTTCAGAAAAGCACAGATACTTTCAAAAATATCCGCCGGTAATTGATTACGGGCCCGCTTGAATTCTAGGTTGATGCTTTCGGGCTGGCTCAATAAACGCTCTACTACGTCGGCGGTGGTCATGTAGCGGTTAAAAACAATGCTTTTGAGGTAGTCATTCTGCAAAACAAACACTTGAAAACGGCTGGAAAATATGCGACATCCTGAAGCAGCTGTCTTTTAGCACTATTCCGGTTTTGCCATAACTGGCTTGGCTCCGGTGTTTATCAGGGGAAGCTCCGACGTGGCTCCGATTTCACCAAACTAGCCAAAAGCCTGGGTAAAATAGCATTTTTCAGAGAAACCGTTTGTAATCAACTGTAGTCAATTTCCGTGTTGTCCCCGATGTTGAGCGAGTGGTTCATGCCCCGGAACGAGGCGTCGGAGCCCACAATGCAGTCGTGCATCACGGCCGAGCGCAGCTCCGAATAGGAGCCGATAATGGAGTCGCTGATGATGGTGTTCCGGACAATGGTTTTGTCGCCGATGGCCACGTTGGGGCCGATGATGGAGTGCGAAATCTGGCAGCCCCGCCCGATGCTCACCGGCGGAATAATCACCGAATCGGGGTATTGCGAGTAGTCGAGGTCGTCCAGAAACTCGGGTTGGTTGAGCAGCCGGGCGTTGGCTTCGAGCAGGGTGTCTTTGCGCCCGCAGTCGAACCAGTTGTCCACCGAGCAGGTCGTCATCACCTCGCCTTGCTCGATGAGGTGCATCAGCGCATCGGTGAGCTGGTACTCGCCGTGGGTGCGTACGTCGGTGTCGCGCAGCCATTCCAGGGCCAGGGCCAGCTTTTCGGGGTAAGCCAGCTTGTAGAGGCCCACCATGGCAAAGTTTGATTTCGGAATTTTGGGCTTCTCCACCACCTTGCTTACCCGGCCGCTGGCGCCGGTTTCTACCAGCCCAAACATGCTGGGCGTCTTCACCTCCTTCACGGCCAGCACCGAGCCGGGCGTGGCCAGCAGGGCGCGCAGGTCCACGTCCACAATGGTGTCGCCGAGCAGGATGAGCACGCCGTCGGGGTCGTGCCGAAATTCTTCGCGGGCCAGCCACAGCGCGTGGCCCAGGCCCTCGCGGGGCTCCTGCACCACAAAGGTGGCCTGCAAATCGGGGTAGTTGCGGCGCACGTAGCGCACGATTTTATCGCCCAGGTAGCCCACAATGAACACAAATTCGGTAAGCCCGGCGGTGGTGAGGCGGTCGATGATGTGGCCCAGAATGGTGTTGCCGGCCACCGGCACCAGGCTTTTGGGCTGGGTGTGGGTGTGGGGGCGCAGGCGCGAGCCAATGCCGGCCACGGGAATGACGGCTTTCATGTAATGGATGGGATGCGAGGACGATAAAGCAGGCGCTACGCGCAGCTACGCAGCAAGCTACAACTAGTAGGGCTAAGCTGCGTACTTTGCGCCAAGCCCGGTACCAAACCGGCGCCCCCGCCGCAGGTTTTGCCGCTGCACTCTGAAACCCGTCAACCCTTTCACCAACACCCTTCACAACCCATTTCAAGATGAAACGCTTTCTTCTCTATTTCGCGGGCCTGGCCCTGTTGCTCACCCAGTCGTCGTGCGGCTACAACGGCATGGTGCAGCGCGACCAAGCCGTGAAAGCCCAGGCCGGCAACGTGCAAAGTGCCTACCAGCGCCGCAACGACCTCATCGGCAACCTGGTGAATACCGTGAAAGGCGCCGCTAAATTTGAGCAGGGCACCCTCACCAGCGTCATCGAAGCCCGCGCCAAGGCCACCAGCGTGCAGCTCAACCCGGCCGACCTCACCCCCGAAAACATCAAGAAGTTCCAGGAAGCCCAAAGCCAGGTATCGGCCGGGCTGGGGCGCCTGCTGGCCGTGTCCGAAAACTACCCCGACCTGAAGGCCAACGCCAACTTCCAGGAGCTGCAGGCCCAGATTGAGGGCACCGAAAACCGCATCAACGTGGAGCGCAACAAGTTCAACGCCGTCACCAACGACTACAACACCTTCACCCGCTCCTTCCCCAACAACCTGTTTGCGGGCATGTTCGGCTTCCCGCCCAAGCCCTATTTCGAAGCCGACCCGGCCGCGAGCAAAGCGCCCACGGTGCAGTTTTAAATGAGGAATGAAGAATGAGGAATGAAGAATGGGCCTGACGGTCGGTTCTTCAATTCCTCATTCTTCATTCTTAATTCCTCATTCAAAGATGAATTCCCCTCTCACTCCCGCGCAGGATGCAGCGTTGGTTGCCGCCATCCGGCAGGCCGAGGTCACCACTTCGGGCGAAATCCGGGTGCACCTCGAAGACACCTGCCCCACCCCCGAGCCCCTGGACCGCGCCGCCCAGGTGTTTGGCGAGCTAAATATGCACAAGACCGCCGAACGCAACGGTGTGCTGTTTTACCTGGCCTGGAAAAGCCGCCAGTTCGCCGTCGTCGGCGATTCGGCCATCAACGCCGCCGTGCCCGATGACTTTTGGGAAACCACCAAAGAAGCCGTGCTGGAGCAGTTTCGGCACGAAAACTACGTGCTGGGCCTGGAGCGCGGCATCCGCATGGTGGGCGAGCAGCTCAAGCGCTACTTCCCCTACAACGCCAGTACCGACCAGAACGAACTGGACGATGCCATTTCTTTCGGCGGCCCCAAGCCGTCTTCCGACGCATGAAAAATCCTGTGGCTAACGCCCGGAAGTTGACTCTGTTCCGCTCGCTTGCCAGCAGCGGGGCTGGTTTTGCACGGCCGTGGTTGTGTGCAGTGCTGGTGCTGCTTGGGCTTGTTCTGGCCCTCACGGCTTCGGCCCAAAACATTCCGCCCCGGCCCAACCCGCCGAGGCTGGTAAATGACCTGGCCGGCCTTATGCAAGCCGGCGAAGCCGACCAGCTGGAACGCAAGCTGGTGGCCTACAACGACAGCACCTCCTCGCAAATAGCGGTGGTGACGGTGCCCAATCTCGACGGCGACGACATTGCCGACTACGCCCAGAAGCTCTACGAAAGCTGGGGCATCGGCCGCAAAGGCAAGAACAACGGCATTCTCATTCTGGTGGCCCAGCAGGAGCACACCGCCCGCATTCAGACCGGCTACGGCCTGGAAGGGGCGGTGCCCGATGCCATTGCCAAGCGCATCATCACGAATACGCTGGTGCCCGCTTTCCGCCAAAACCAGTACTACGCCGGCCTCGACCGCGCCACCGACCAGCTCATTGCCCTGGCCAAAGGCGAGTACCAAGCCGACCCGGCCGATGCCCAGCGCCAGGACCAGGGCGACCACACTGGCTCGGGCTTTCCCTTCTGGCTTATCATCTTGGTTATGGTTCTCGTCTTTACCATGCTGCGCAACCGGGGTGGCGGGGGCCGTGGCAACCGTGGCTTCGGCGGCGGTTTTGTGCCGCCCATCATCTTCGGTGGTGGCGGTGGTTTCGGCGGCGGCGGCTGGGGCGGCGGTGGAGGCGGGGGCGGCTTCGGTGGCTTTGGCGGGGGCAGCAGCGGTGGCGGCGGTGCCAGCGGCAGCTGGTAGTTTATTTAAGAACCCGGATTAGCCAAACCTGGCCATGCAAGCGTAATAAAATAAAGAGCCCCGCCTGGATTTTCCGGCGGGGCTCTTTTGCTGTCGCTAAATGGGGCTTACATAGAACAGAAACCAACCAGAACTACTTCTTGGCGGCTTCCTTCATGTTCTCTTTGGTCTGAGCAGCCGATTTGGCGGCGGCATCGCCCATAGCGTCCATTTTGCGGCCGGCAGCTTCCATTTTAGCGTCCATCTTGGCACCGGCGGCGTCCATCTTCGCGCCCGCTTCGTCCATTTTGGCATCCATTTTGGCACCAGCTTCTTCCAGTTTGCCTTCCACTTTATTGCCGGCCGCGTCCATTTTGGCGCCCGCTTCCTCGGCCGAAACCGTGGTGGTCGAGTCTGTGGTTACGGTAGCGGTGGTGCCTTCGGGCGTAGTAGTGGTTTCGGTGGTTTTGGTTTCGCAGGCAGTGGCGGCGAAAGCAACGGCAGCAGCAACAAACAGGGTTTTAACGGAGAAATCCATGTCTTTTCCAAAAGTTGGGTGAGAAGATGCCCTTAATCGGTGCGCTGGGAAAAGGTAACCCGGCCGCTTCGAAACCGGCCGGCTAACTTTTCCGGCCTTCGAAGAGTATAGCCTTACACGCATCCTCTTTATCCCGCTTTCTCATGGATTCCACTGCCTCCAATCCGCAAACGCCCGCCACTCCCGAAGTGCCCATGGCCGTGAGCGACCAGCAAAACACCGCCCTGCTCGACGACACCCTGACGTTCCTGACAGCCAGCACGCCCACCAACTCCGGCCCCCAGGGCCGCGCCGAAGTGGAGCGCTGGACGGCGGTGCTGGCCGCTTCTGAGCGGCCGGGCCTTGCCAAAATCAAGCAAGAACTCAACCAACTCAGCGAATTGCTGGCCGATACCAAAACCCCCGCTCACGACATCGCCGAAGTCCTGGCCAGCCTCGGCGCCGAAACTGCCAAGGTAGCCGATGATGCCGGCGGCGACTACAGTACCCCTCTCACTAACTTGAGCAAGCTGCTCATCAAAGCAGGCAACACGCTCTCGCGCTAAACCGCGCCGCCGTAACCATTGTAGCGCGAACTTTGTAGTTCGCGTCCCCGCGCCGCCCGGATTATTGGGTTGGCCGCTTGGCGACGCGAACCATGATGTTCGCGCTACTGCTTTTCTATGCCCCCACTCACCCCCGCCGACCTGCTGCCCTACGACCCGTTCGACGGCATGCGCTTCGGCCCCGAAACCTGCTTCCTCAGCGGCCAGCCTGTGGGCCCCGACGATACCGTGCCCGTGTTTGCCGAATGGCTGCAAACCCGCTACCACTTGGCCGAGCGCCCCATCCAGCTCCTCGACCAGCGCACCGTGCTCATTCAAGACCTGCGCCTGCCTGCCAGCCCGGCGGCTCGCCAGCGCATCGAAGAATTGGAGGATAGGGTAAAGGCCGCCAGCCTCGAAGGCCCCGCCGCCTTGCGCGCCCTCGGCGACGACACGCTGTTTCTGTGGCTGGGCAAAATGTTCTACGGCATCTTCATTACCGAGCTGCTGAACGAATTCGAGCCGCTGATAAAGCCCAAATACCCGCTGGCCGAAAACGCCGCGCTGGTGCGCCGCTTCCAGGCGTTTTTTCAGCTGCTGCAGGGCCTGCGCGTACCCACCGAGTACGCCGACTTCGTGCCCGGCTCCGTGTTCGTACTCGAAGCCGACCCCACCGAGGACGTGACGCCCTTCGAATACGACGACGACCTGAACACCCTCGTCTTCAGTATCAAGCTTGATAAAGCGGTGCTGGTGGCTTGTCTGGTCGATATCGGCCTCGTGGGCCAGGCCATGCGGAAAGTGTATGCCGATGCCCAGCGCCCCCTGCACCCGGTCCAGATTGCCGAGTTCAAGGCCCGCGTGTACTACGCCGCCCACCTGCTGCACGTCGTGCCCGATGTGTACCCGCGCCACCCGCGCCCCGGCGACACGCAAATCGTGTACGACGCCCTCATCGACGACGTCACCGGCGCCATCTTCAATCCCTGGGAAAACAGCGCCTACACCCAAACCCTGGCCGAAATGTGGCAACGCTGGGGAATTACCCTGGCCGATGTTGTAGCCAAGCCTGCCGAGCCAATGAGCTTGCTCTACAACCCCGACGGCACCCCGCGCGAACTGAAGCACTGGCCCGAAACCGTGTAACCAAACAAAACGAACGTCATGCCGAGCGCAGCCGAGGCATCTCGCGTGCCATAGTAATTCAATCGACTGAGTTGCGTTGCGCACGCGAGACGCCTCGGCTGCGCTCGGCATGACGTTCAATATCGATAATGCAAGCCTACCTCCGCACCGCGCTGATTCTGCTGTTGCTCCTGCCGCTAAATGGCTGCATCCGGCTGCTGCTCAAGCCGGGCCGGGATTTTGAGAAATACACGCCCCCACCGGCCCCCAACTACGCGCAGGTTAGCAGTTGGGCCGCCCTGCCCACCAAGCGCGACTCAGCCGATGCCGTGCCGCGCCACTCCTCGTTGCGCGACGAGCAGGCCACGGCGGCCGTCGACGTGTTTTTTGTGCATCCCACCACCTATTACTCGCCCCGGCACTGGAACGGCGACGTGCGCAAAAAGTGGCTGAACAAGTACACCGACCGCACCACCATCAAGCAGCAGGCCAGCGTGTTCAATGCCACCGGCCGCATCTACGCGCCGCGCTACCGTCAGGCCACCCTCTTCTCCTTTCTCGACAAAGAACCCAACGGCGAGAAAGCCCTGGAGCTGGCCTACTCCGACGTGCGCGCCGCCTTCCAGTACTACCTCGCACACTACAACCAGGGCCGCCCCTTCATCATCGCCAGCCACAGCCAGGGTACCGACCACGCCACGCGCCTACTCCACGAATTCTTCGATAAAGCCACGCCGCTGCGCCGCCAGCTCGTAGCCGCCTACCTCATCGGCTTCCAGGTCAAGCCCAACGAATTCCTGACCATCAAGCCCTGCGCCGACTCCCTGGCCACCGACTGCTACGTCGCCTACAACACCTCCGACGCCGGCCACGAGTCCACCATGTTCCAGCCCAGCATCGCCGTCAATCCCCTCACCTGGACGCTCGATTCCACCCGGGCCCCGGCCAGCCTCAACCGCGGCGCGGTCAGCATCCGCTTCAAGCACGTCCACCCTAACTTTACCGATGCCCAGATTCATCACGGCCAGCTCTGGGTACACGCGCCGTGCTTCAAAGGCTATCCGCACTTCCCGCCCTCCGGTAAGAAGAAACTGCGCTACTCTCGCCACATCGCCGATTACGCGCTGTTTTACATGAATATTCGCGAGAATTCCAAGGCGCGGGTGCGGGCGTGGCAACGCGCAAAGCAGTAGCTTGCAGACAATAGGAGCCGTGCTCAACGTTGGGCATGCGCACCAAGCGCCTAGCTTATGAAAACCCTCGTTCTGCTGCTGGCAAGCGTTGGCTTTGCCTTCACTGCCGCTGCCCAAAGCACTCCCGTGCTGTACCCTGCACTCAGCAAAACGCTGGACAGCCTGGCCGAGGTCGACCAGCGCCCCATGCAACTGATGATGCGCGGGCAACTCCCCGACAGTACCCGTACGCGGCTGATTGCCTCGCAGCACGTCAATTTCGCCCGCCACCAGCCGGTGCTGGAAGCCATTGTAAAACAGGTTGGTTTCCCCGGTTTCAAGCAAGTAGGCGAAACCAGTTCCAAAAACTTCTGGCTGCTGGTACAGCACGCCGATGCCCACCCCGCTTTTCAGCAGCAGGTGCTGAAGCTAATGCTGCCCGAAGTCCAACGCAAAAACGCCAGCGGCCGCAACTATGCCTATCTCACCGACCGCGTCGCCCTCAACAGCGGCCAGCCGCAGACCTACGGCACCCAGGTTGAATACAAAGCCGACGGCCAACCCACGCCCCGCAACCTCCTCGACCCCGCCAACGTGGACAAGCGCCGCGCCGCCATCGGCATGGAACCCTTGGAAGCCTACCTCGCCAAAATCCGGGAGATGCAGCAGCAGTCGCGCCAGCCGCAACAGAAGTAGCAGAAATTACGTGTTCTACCTGTATATCGGCGAGAACTCCCAGACGCGGGCGCTGGCGCGGCAGCAGACTCACTAATCTTGGCTGCTCTTAAACCAGTTTTTGTAGTTCAACAATAACAGTCTCGGTGAAAGGAGCCCAATTGCTTGGGGGAAATTCACGGCGAAAGCGCTGATACTCCTGCCAAAATGGTTCTTCCTCAAATCCTTCAAAGTCAAAAGACGAGAAATGGGCCACATTATGCAGCCAATTGGTAATTGCTGAAATGAATGTTAGTATTCTTGCTTGCCTTCTCCAATTCCAAAAATGTGAATTGCCAGGAGCATGGCTTCGCATATCTATCATTGCCCAATACAGTAATTCACGATACAACTTTTTGCGCTCTTCCGTCATAACCACAAAGAAAAGCCCCGTCGGCACACTGCCAGCGGGGCTTTTACTTAAACTACAAGCCGCGATTAAGCGCCCATAGCTTCGCGGGTAAAGCTGTAGTGAAGTAGCTATTGCTCCGGCTGGTAACGATACTTGGTGCCCGTCAGAAAAACGTACCGTACAGTGATTGCAGCAGACAGCGTATTTAATCTAAGGTCCGTGTGTGCCGTAGCCAAGACGTTGTGCGTCGCCTCATCCACCACGGAAATCACATTTTCATTCAATCCTGATAAGGCTACCATGTTTTTCACTTCTCCCCCAATCAGGAGCATGGGTGAAGCCTGCCACTCCGCTCGCAATCCTAGTGCAGCAGTATATCGGGCTCCGGGGGTCTTGCCTTGTGCGGTAAGAAAAATACGCTGATTGGGCACTGTCCTGAGACCGTTTTGATAGCCTAACGTGTCAACTAATAAGGGATAATTTTGAGGAGAAAGAAAGCTCACGACTCCGCCAGCTACTACGTGCAGCGCAATCTGCGGTGTCGGCTGCCACAGCCGTAGCACCACTGATAGCGGCACCTGCGCGTAGTTATGCAGGTAAGCACGGTTTATGCCAACCTGCTCCACCTGCACTCGAAAGCCGTAGCCGGCGCGCAGGAATAGCAGTCCGGTTTCAAACGACAGCGTCGGCGAATGACTATAGCCGAAGTGCAGCCCCCAGACCGGAAGAAGCGGGCCCTTGCTGGTTTGAAGGACAGCATTTGTCGACTCGAAACGCTGAGACTGTAATGCAGTTGCCACAGCACTCACGTACAGCCCATACGTGCGCTTGTGTACCGTAACCGGCAAATCCTGAGCTTGCCCTGGCAGCCCAATACCCATTAACATTGTCAGTAAGCAGGCATAGCGTAAAGGGTCCATACCATCGGCGCATTTAGAGTGAAACTGCCTGACTAGCAACTGAGAAAACACCTAAATATAAAAGCCCGCCGGCAAATTGCCAGCGGGCTTTCACAACTAACGCGGATGGGGCTTAAGCGCCGATAGCCACGCGCTTGAAGTCCGAAACCGTCATGCCTTTCGACTTGCTGTCGAGCAGCTGGGCGATGGTCATTGAGTTGTCTTTCACGAACTCCTGGTTCAGCAGGGTCTGCTCTTTGTAGAACTTGTTCAGCTTGCCTTGGGCGATTTTCTCCAGCATCGCCTCGGGCTTGCCTTCGGCACGCGCCTGCTCTTTGCCGATTTCAATTTCACGCTCCACCGTAGCCGAGTCCACACCGTCTTTGTCAACGGCAACGGGCTTCATGGCTACGATTTGCATGGCCACGTCGCGGCCCACGGCAGCAGCGTCGGCCGAGCCCACGTTCTTCAGGCCCACGAGCACGCCTTTTTTGCTGTCGGAGTGGATGTACGAAGCCACTTTCTCAGCGGTCAGCGTAGCGTAGGTCAGGTCCAGCTTCTCGCCGATTTTGCCCATCAGGTCGGTGATGTGCTCCTGAATGGTCAGGCCATCGTCCTCTTTCACGGCAAGCAGCTCCTCTTTGGTAGCGGCGTTGGTGCGCACAGCGGCATCCAGGATGCGCTGCACCAGCTCGCGGAAGTTAGCCACTTTGGCAACCGACTCCGTTTCGCAGGCCAGGGCCACCAGCTTGCCGTTGGTGCCATCCTCGCTCACGTTCACGGCCACGAAGCCTTCCGACGTTTCGTTCTCGGCGCGCTTGTCAGCGATTTTCTGACCCGCCTTGCGCAGAATGTCGCGGGCAGCTTCGAAGTCGCCATCGGCTTCGGTCAGGGCTTTTTTGCAATCCATCATGCCGGCACCGGTCATGGTGCGGAGCTTGTTTACGTCTGCGGCGGTAATAGCGGCCATTAGATGTTGTGTTTGTTGGGTTGGAATTCAGGGAAAAGAAAAAGGGAACCTCCGGAGCCTAGACTACTCGAAGGTTCCCTTTTTTCAAAGAGCTCAGAAGGGACTATTCTTCGTCAGCAGCCGTCTTTTCAGCAATGGCAGCCTCGTCGGCTTCCTTGCGGTCGGCGTCTTCTTTGTCAACTTTGCGCTCCGACAGGCCGTCTTCGATGGCCTTGCCAATCACGCTCACGATGAGCTGAATCGACTTCGAGGCATCGTCGTTGGCAGGAATCGGGAACTGCACCAGCTCGGGGTTCGAGTTGGTATCGCAGATAGCGAACACCGGGATACCCAGTTTGTGGGCTTCTTTCACGGCGATGTGCTCGCGCTTCACGTCCACTACGAACAGGGCAGCAGGCAGACGGCCGAGGTCGGCGATACCGCCGAGCACGCGGTCGAGCTTCTCGCGCTCGCGCTGCATCATCAGCTTCTCGCGCTTAGCCAGTGCGGCGTAAGCGGTGTTCTCTTTCACCATCTTGTCGATGGTGGCCATCTTCTTCAGGCTCTTGCGAACCGTGGCGAAGTTGGTGAGCATGCCGCCCAACCACCGGTCGGTCACGAAGGGCATCTTCAAACGCTCGGCTTCCGTCGTAACGATTTCCTGCGCCTGCTTTTTCGTGGCTACGAACATGATTTTGCGGCCGCTCTTCGCGATGTTGCGAATAGCCTGGGCTGCGTAATCCAACGAAACCAGCGTTTTGTTGAGGTCAATGATGTGGATGCCGTTCTTCTCCATGAAGATGTACGGCGCCATTTTGGGGTCCCACTTGCGGGTGAGGTGACCAAAGTGGGCACCTGCGTCGAGCAGGTCCTTATAAGTCGTCTGAGCCATGATGTATTTCCTCCTGGATTAGCGTTTCGAGAACTGGAACGAACGACGAGCCTTACGCTTGCCGAATTTCTTGCGTTCCACCATGCGCGGGTCGCGGGTCATGAAGCCTTCCTTCTTGAGAGCAGGACGAACTTCTTCGTTGTCGCTAACGAGCGCCTTGGTGATGGCCAGACGGATAGCCTCGGCCTGCGCCGAAATGCCGCCGCCGCGCACGTTCACCTTGATGTCGTACTGGCCGACTTGCTCGAGGATTGCCAGGGGTTGGTTCACTACGTTCTCCAGCAACTCGTTGCTGAAGTACGATTTCATGTCCCGGTCGTTGATAGTGATATTCCCTTGCCCGGCCTGCATGTAGATGCGGGCCACCGAGGTTTTTCTTCTACCAGAGGTGTTGGTAATTGCCATTAGTGGAAAAATTAAAGAAGCGTAAGCCGTCGTGGCTTACAGGTTTTTCAGTTCGATGGCCACGGGCTGCTGGGCCTCGTGGGGGTGCTGGTCGCCGGCGTACACGTACAGGTTGCGGTACTGAGCGGCGCCGAGGCGGTTGCCTTGCAGCATGCCTTTCACGGCGTGCTCAATCACGCGGCGCGAGTCGCGGTCCATTTGCTCACGCACGGTGCGGCGCTTCTGGCCGCCGGGGTAGCCCGAGTGCGTGATGTAGACCTTCTCGGTCATTTTTTTGCCCGTTACGCGCAGGTTGTCGGCGTTGATAACGATGACGTTGTCGCCGCAATCCGCGTTGGGGGTGAACGAAGGCTTGTGCTTGCCACGCAGAATGTTGGCAATTTGGCTGGCAACGCGGCCCAGCGGGGCCACGCTGGCGTCTACGATAACCCAGCTCTTCTGGGCGTTGGCCTTATTGACGTGGGTCGTCTTGAAGCTCAGGTGGTCCATGAGTCGAAAAAAAGGTATGCTAAACTATTGAATAAGAGTACGGAGCCGCTAAGGCTTCGGGAAAAACGGACACAAAGGTACTGATTTCTCGGGAAATAGGCAAACGTGGCGCAGTAGTTTTTCGCTGATTCTCTTCTATTAAGCCCACCTGACCACAAGCTTCCGGTAGCAGCGCTTGGTTTGGAGGCGTACTTTTGAAGCTTAAAGTTGATTATGACTCCAGCCGCTGCTCTCCCAAACACTGGTGCTTCTGACCGCCACGCCCGTCTTTTGCTGGCAGGCTTACTGCTGCTTTCCGTGGTAATGGCCTTCATCACGAAGGGGACATACGATTCGGGCGATAGCATCAAGCACTATCTGTTTGCCCATTACGCCTTTCAGTACCCACTGAACTACTTCGATTCGTGGGCCAAGCCGCTGTTTACCTTGCTTTCGTCGGGGCCGGCGCAGGCCGGTTTCATTGGGATGAAATTGTTTCAGTGCACCGTGGTAGCGGTTTCGGCTTGGTGCGCCTACGTTATAGCGCGGGCCCTGCGCCTGCCGGTACCCGAGTTGGCGGTGCTGTTTGCCTATGCCGCCCCCGATTATTTTCGTATTCAATACTCCGGCCTGACCGAGCCTTTGTTCGGACTGGTGCTGGTGGGCGCAGTGGCGCTGGCCATGACGGGACGAGCAGGCTGGTCGGCGGCACTCATTTCTTTTCTGCCCTTTGTGCGCTCCGAAGGATTTATTCTGATAGGGGTGTGGGTGGTATACCTGGCGTGGGAACGGCAATGGCGCTTTTTGCCGCTGGTGGTGCTGGGTTATGTGGTGTTCAGCGTGGCCGGAGCGCTGGTGCTGGGTGAACTGGGCTGGGTATTCGGGCACAATCCCTACGCTACCGTGTCGGTGTACGGGCACGGTGGATGGATGCATTTTGTGCGAAACCTGCCGGGGCTGTTAGGCTGGGTGCTGGCCGTACTGGCACTGGTAGGGGGCCTGCGCATGCTGCGCGACTGCTTGCACGTGGAGCGTCGGCGCGAGCCTTTGTTCAGTGCTGAACTACTGCTCGTATATGGCAGCATTGCGGTGTTTGTGCTGGCGCATAGTGTGTTCTGGGCCCTGGGCCTGTTCAATTCCTTTGGCCTGACGCGCGTGCTAACCGTGACTACGCCGCTGTTTGCCGTGGTCGCGCTCAATGGCTTACGTGGGGTAGTGCAGCTGGGCATCACGGCCGCTGCCCAACGACGCCTTCGCGTGGTGGCCGTGGCAGCAGTGGTGGCGTTTCTGTTTACGGGTGTCCGAAGTTCTTTCCGCTGGCACCGCGACTTCATGCTGCCCGCCGACCAACAGGTAGTAGAAGATGCGGCTGCCTGGACGCGGCAAACGTATGGGGCGGCTATGCCCCCGCTTGCGTACGAGTTTCCCTATGTGGCTGTGGCTTTTGCGAATGATTGTTTTAACCCAATTACTCACCCTTCCATGATACTCGATTGGGCGCCGCACTTGGAACTTCTGCCCGTGGGCACGCTGGTGGTATGGGACGACTGGTATTCCCGCGTCGAGGGGCGGCTGCCATTGGCTACGCTCCGCGCCGATACACGCTTTCGGCAGCGCTGGGAAGAGGCAAAGCCTCGCAATCCGGCGCAGCCGGACCGCGATACCACCCGCGTCGCCATCTTCGAGCGGGTGCGCTGAGATTGAGCCTATCGGTTCTGGTCCAATACTTCGACCAACACCCGGAAGTCCTTGGGGTAGGGGGCTTCCACTGAAATTTCCTCGCCGTTCAACCCCGCAAATTGCAGCCGCAGGGCGTGCAATGCAAAGCGTTTGATGAAGGGCTGCTCTTCCTGGCCCTCCTTCATATTAAACTTCTTTTTGAGGGAAGACAGGTAAAAATCCTCTCCGCCGTAGTCCTTATCGCCCACAATCGAGGCCTGCAAATACATAAGGTGCAGGCGAATCTGGTGCATGCGGCCCGTCACGGGCTCGCAGAGCAGGAGGGCGTGGCGCGTGTAGGTTTCGAGGGTGGTGAAGTGGGTTTCGGCGGGCTTGCCTTTGTAGGCAAGGCGGGCCTTGCCGCGGCTGGTGGTTTCGATGTTGCGCTCCACCACTTCGTCGTGCAGCTGCGGGGTGCCCCACACCACGGCGTGGTACTGCTTTTTCACCTCGCGGTTCTCAAACTGCATGGCGAGGTGGCGGTAGGCCTCGGGGTGCTTGGCAAAGGCCAGCGCGCCGCTGGTTTCGCGGTCGAGGCGGTGGGCGGCCTGAATGTCGTCGTGGTGCTGACGGGCCAAGCGCAGCATGTTGGGGGCGCCGCCCACCCGCTCGTCGAGCGTAGCCAGAAACGGCGGCTTGTTGACGACGAGGTAATCGTCGTTTTCAAAAATAACGAGGTCAGCGAAATCGGGAAGCTTCATAAGAAGCGGCAAAGGTACGGCGTGCGAACGGTGGCGTTGAAACGTCCTGCTGAGCGCCGCCGAAGCATCGCTACCGCGCAACGCATTTCAATCGAATGGTATACTGCTGTGGTAGAGGTGCTTCGACTGCACTCAGCCGGAAGGTCTATTAACCACCAGCCGCGCTGCTTTTCGGCTTGTTTAGCTTGAATTCCAGCGTGGTGCCTTCGCCCACCGTGCTTTTGACCTTGATGGTGGACTTGTGCGCTTCCACAATGTGCTTGCTAATGGCCAGGCCCAGCCCCGAGCCGCCCGACTCGCGGGAGCGGCTTTTATCAATCCGGTAAAATCGCTCGAAGATGCGGGCCTGGTGCTCCGGCGCGATGCCGGCGCCATCGTCGCGCACGGCAATGCGAACGGCCCGGCCGCTTTCTACCAGCGAAACCACCACCCGGCCTTGTTCGCGGCCGTATTTGATGGCATTATCGATGAGGTTGACGAGCACCTGGCGAATGCGGTTGCGGTCGGCCACCACGGACAGGCCCGTGTTGGAAAGGGTGGGCGGGAATAGCTCCAGGGTGGTTCCGCGCCGGGCGGCTTGCTGTTCCAGCAGCTCAAATATCTCGCGCACCAAGGCTATCAGGTCGAAACGTTGGCGACGCATGCGCACCACGCCTTTTTCGAGCTGCGCGATGGTGACGAGGTCCTGCACAAGGGCATCGAGCGTGTCGAGGCTGGCGGCGGCCTTGGTGAGAAACTTCCGGCGGGTGGCAAGGTCAATGTCGTCGTCCTCGTCGTCCAGAATGGTGTGCACAAAGCCCTGGGCGGCGAAAAGCGGCGTTTTCAACTCGTGCGAAACGTCGGCCAGAAACTCGCGGCGCAGGGCCTGCAGGCGCACCAGCTCGTCTAGCTCCTGCTGGCGGCGCTCGGCCATGAGCAGGATTTCGTCGCGCACGCGTTTCACGGGCTCGGGCCGAAACAGGAACTTGTTGCTCAGCTTCTTAAATTCCTTGCGCTTGATGTGCTCCAGGCCCGCGTAAATGCCGTTAATTTCTTTGAAAATCAACGCCTCAAAAGACATGTACACCAGCAGAAAGCAAGCCGCTACCGTGACGCCCGCCGCCAAAAATGCCTCCCGAAACGGCAGCGTGGGGCCAATGCGGGCATACGTCGTGAGCACGCCCGCCACCAGCAGTGCGATGAGAATGGCAATGGTGCGAGAGGAGAGGTTCATAGCAGAGGCAAGTAATTAAAGAACGTCATGCAGAGCGCAGCGAAGCATCTTGCGTGCAATAGTAAATAATTACTGGTGGCGGGCAAGATGCTTCGCTGCGCTCTGCATGACGTTCTTTCTACTCACGGCTGCCCGCAAATCAATCCGCGTTAAACTTGTAACCTACGCCCTTGATGGTCTGGATGTGGTGGTCGCCCACTTTTTCGCGCACTTTGCGCACGTGCACGTCCACGGTGCGGGCCAGCACGAATACGTCGTTGCCCCAGATGTTTTTTAGCAGCTCTTCGCGGTTAAACACCTTATGCGGAGTAGAGGCCAGAAAGGCCAGCAGCTCAAATTCCTTCTTAGGCAGCGTGATTTTTTTGCCGTCCTGGTAAACAGCAAAGGCCGTGCGGTCGATGCGCAGGCCGTTGATATCGATGGCATCGACGGCGGTGTGCGGGTCCTGGTCGCGGCGCTTCACGGCGGCCAGGCGGCCCAGCAGGGCACGCGGCTTGATGGGCTTGGCAATGAAGTCGTCGGCGCCGGCTTCGAAAGCCGCTACTTCGGAGAATTCTTCGGCGCGGGCCGTTAGAAACAGAATGTAGGTGTCTTTAAACTTGGGCTGCTCGCGCAACAGGCGGCACGTAGCAATGCCGTCGAGGTTGGGCATCATCACATCGAGCAGAACGATGTCGGGATGGAAAGTGGCGGCAACCTCCAGCGCTTTGCGGCCGTCAGGCGCCGAGGCCGTCTGGTAGCCTTCCTTCTTAAGGTTGAACTCCAGCAGCTCAACAATGTCCGGGTCGTCATCAACCACGAGAATCTTGTACAAGGGCGGTTTGGAAGCAGTCACGGCGTCGGGGCTTAGGTGAAGAAGGCTTTGCGGGTGCAAAAGTACCGCCTTGCGCGGGCAGCCTCATGTTACGATTGTGTGACGCAAGCCCGACCGCGGCTAGGGCAAAGGCTTTGGACGACTGATGGCCAGCGCAATGATGTACAGGACGTAGCTAAAGATGTATATCAGCCCGTGAATGGCCCAGATGCGCCGGCTGAGCGTTAGGGAAAGGGTGAGAACGTAATTGCTGGACAGAAAAATCAGGCTGTTGCTCAAAAAATACAGCAGCGCAGCCGTTGAAATCCAGAAAGCCGGCTCGCGTTCCAACCGTTTGGTAACGACCGGCTGGCTGATTTCGTGGTGAAAGAAGCCGGCCACGAACGCCAGCACCAGCACGCATTCGATGAAGTGCTGCACCGGGCTGAACTGCACGGTGTCGAGGCGCGGAGAATACGTCAGGGCCGAACCGAGCACGAAGCCGGCGATGAGCAGCGGCGCCAGGCGACTGAGCAGCGAAGGCCGCAGCACCCGCCGGTAAATGAGCGCCAGCAGGCAAAACTCGATGGTGGTATCAATGGGCGCCAAAAAAAGGTTGGGTCGCTTGTACACGTGCAGCGTCCGGGACGCTATTTCCATCAGCAGCGACGCCGACACCAGCGCCAGCAGGTAGCGCTGCTCCGGTTCGAGCCGTCGGTACCGCACCAGCCCGACAAGAACCGCAACGACCACGGGCACTATCGCAAAGTTGGCAATCAGGTGCTGGATACTTTGCATAAGGCGGACTAGCCGGGCGGTATTGCGGGAATGAAATGAAGGATGAAGGAAATGGGCGCTAAAAAAAGCCCCAATGCAACTGCACCGGGGCAATATACGGTCGGGGTTATGGGCCGCCTTCCTGTAGTGGCAACCACAACCTAGTTAACCATGTTCAGGCGCGCTTTCAGGCCCTTATAGCTCACCATGTCCACCTTCACCGTGCCCACAAACATTTCGGCCTGAAACAGCACCGGAATCTTGTTGCGGTCGTCGGACAAGTACACCGAAATGGCATTCTCGCCCCGGAAAAGCTTGTTGTTTGGCATTTTGGGCACCAGCTTAAACGTGCGCACATCGCCCGCTTTGGTTTCCACGGTTTCGCGGCCTTTGTAAGTCACTTCCAATATGAAATTGTCGCCATCGAAGAAGCCAGGCATCTTGATGACGTCGCCCACCCGCATGCGGTCGAAATTGATGGTACGCAGGTAGTAGAAGCCGCTCACCAGCTCCAGGGTGTTATTGGCCACCTTCACGGTACTGTGCTTGGGGTTGTCCTTGTCGTGGTCCTGCACCTCGGCAATGTCGCGCAGGTGGTCGAAGTCGACGGTTTCTTTTTTGCGGTAGTTTTTCTCGGCAATGTCGCGCTGGGCCCGCAGGGGCAAGATGCTGGTCGTGTCGATGTAGGCCCGCCACTGGTCGCGGATGCGCAGAAAAAAGTCGAACGAGCCCGTGGTTTTGCCGCTTACGGTGGCCTTGTAGCAGGGCCGGTCGTTCACGCGTTCCAGGTTGCCGGCGGTTTCCACCGTGGCCTCGCCGCCGTTGATGAGGCCGTAGTGTACGGTGTATTTAATGGTTTCGCCGCGCCCAAAGCTGGACTGCGGAATGCTGCGAACAGCATCGCCGGGGCCCAGGGCCGGGTGCGCAGCGGCTAATAACAAAAGAATAGCAGGAGTAAAAAAGAGCCAGCGGCGGTTCATAATAATAAAGAGAAGTAGCGCGGACCGGGCTTAGACAAACGCAATGCCAGTCCAATATTTCACTACAAAGATACGGACGTAAAAAAAGCCCGTTACCATCGGCAACGGGCTTTGCGTTTTATCCTGACGGAGTTACGCCGATTACAAGGTGTCCTCGCCGTCGTCGGCAATACTCATGTCGACGGGGATGACGTCCTCGTCGCCCTTGGCCATGGTGCGGATTTTGTCTTCGATTTCGGCGGCCAGCTCGGGGTTGTCGAGCAGCAGTGTCTTCACGGCTTCGCGGCCCTGGCCGATTTTGGTGTCGCCGTAGTTGAACCACGAGCCCGACTTGCCGATGATGCCCATATCGACACCCAAATCGACGATTTCGCCGACTTTCGAAATGCCCTGGCCGTAGATGATGTCGAACTCAACTACCTTGAAGGGCGGCGCTACTTTGTTCTTCACCACCTTCACCTTGGTGCGGTTGCCGGTCACGTTGTCCTTGTCCTCCTTAATCTGGCCGATACGACGAATGTCGAGGCGCACGGAAGCGTAGAATTTCAGAGCGTTACCACCGGTGGTAGTTTCGGGCGAGCCGAACATCACGCCGATTTTCTCGCGCAACTGGTTGATGAACACGCAGCAGCAGCCCGTCTTGTTGATGGTGCCGGTGAGCTTGCGCAGGGCCTGACTCATGAGGCGGGCGTGCAGGCCCACTTTCGAATCGCCCATGTCGCCTTCGAGTTCGCCTTTCGGCACCAGAGCGGCCACGGAGTCAATGACGATGATGTCGATGGCACCCGAGGAAATCAGCTGGTCGGCGATTTCGAGAGCTTGCTCGCCGTTATCGGGCTGGGCGATGAGCAGGTTGCTCGTGTCAATACCAAGTTTTTCGGCGTACGATTTGTCAAAGGCGTGCTCGGCGTCGATGAACGCGGCCATGCCGCCTTTCTTCTGCGCTTCGGCAATCATGTGCATCGTCAGCGTCGTCTTACCCGACGATTCCGGGCCGTAGATTTCAATCACGCGGCCGCGGGGCACGCCGCCAATGCCGAGAGCAATATCCAGCGAAAGCGAGCCCGTGCTGATGCTCGGAATGTCGCCCACCTTGTTATCGGAGAGCTTCATCACGGTGCCTTTGCCGTAGGCTTTGTCCAGCTTGTCCAGCGTGAGCTGCAGGGCTTTCATCTTTTCGGCGGCGGTGTTCACTTCGCCCTTCTCTGCTTTTTCGGCTTTCGGGGCCGCTTTGGTAGCTAGTGCCATGTGGGGGTGTTTAAGAAAAACGGGTTAGGTTTGGTAAAGTTAACGGTTTTGGCCGGGTCGCAATCGAATAAATCTATTCTTTAGCAAAAGCCCCGAATGGGCTGTTTTGCGGCGGCTTTTTCTAACAGAAAGACCAGTTGTTTGGTGCCGTTGAAAGGCGAAATATATGCGGATTTATCTAAAAATATTAGTTGGCCTTGTGGCTCTGCTAATTAGAGTGGGAGAAGCGCGGGCGCAACTAAATAATCGGGCGTTTACAAACGTAGAGCCAGGTATTAAATGGCCTTCTCTTTTTCTAGGAAATCCCTTACATGAATATAAACTCAGAATTATTGCTCCTGATTCGAATGTAGGTCAGCTACGTCTTTCTTTAAATTCCTTCACTTTCTTCAAAGACAACGAGTACTTCAATAAGATTGTCGACGGCTACACCCTGTTCGGTACACAGTTGAATCCGCAACTGGTCTATTATCCTACCAACAATCTGCGCATCGAAGGCGGCGTGTTTCTGTGGAAAGACTTCGGCAACCCACAATTGAAGCAGGTGCGGCCCACCTACCGCGCCACCTGGACGAAGGGCAATCAGCAGTTCATCTTTGGCAACATTCGTTCTAATCTCAATCACAATTACATCGAGCCACTATTCAATTTCGAGCGGGTGATGCTAAATCCGCTGGAAGAGGGGTTGCAGTATCGCTACCTGAGCAACAAGCTATTCCTGGATGTGTGGGTGGACTGGCAGCGGCAGCAGTACCGCTACAGCAACTACCAGGAGGAAATTGCGGGCGGCCTGAGCAGCAGCTACAGCCTGACGCGGCCCGAAAGCGCCATTCAGGTGGCGCTCCCGTTCCAGTTCACGGCTATCCACCACGGCGGGCAGATAGACACGCTTGACAAACCATTGCAAACGCTTTTTAATGAAGCGCTGGGGGTTGAGGCCCGCATGATGCTGGGCAACCGCCACCGCGCCCTGCGCTTCAACGGCTACGTGCTCGGCTTCCAGGACCATTCGCCCACTGAAGGCCAACTGCCCTTCAAATACGGCCAGGGCCTGTACCTGAACACCACCCTCGAAACGCGCTACGCCGACGTGATGCTGAGCTACTGGCGCGGCTCGCGCTTCATTGCACCGCTGGGGGGCGACCTGTATCAGAGTGCCTCGCGCACGGTGTCGAACCCGGATTTTCTGGACCGTGAGCGGCGTATTCTGTTGGTGCGGCTCTTGCGCGACTTCCGTATCTCGGACGCGGCAGCGCTTACCGTGCGCGTCGAGCCACTCTATGATTTCAACGCCAAGCTGCTGGACTTCTCGTTTGGTGTGTATTTGAATTTCCGCCAGGAATGGCTGCTGGGCAACGTGGGCCAGCGTGTGCGGGTGGGGCAGTAACAGGCGCTACGTGCGCTCCAGCCAGAAGCGGCAGATTTGGCTCATCGCATCGGAGTTGCGGAACCAGAGCGGGCGCTTGGGCGGCGGTTCGGGCCGGAAGCCAATGGCACGCGCCACGGCCTGGCCCCGCTCGTTGCTCAGGAAGCAGCGCACCAGCAGGCGCTGGCGTTGCATCGGCCCAAACCCAAAGTCAACAATGGCCGCCAGCGCCTCGCGGGCGTAGCCGTGGCCCTCGGCAGTGGCAGCCAGGTAGTAGCCAATTTCGGCCTGGCCTTTTTGCTGGGGCATGATGCAGATATCGCCTAGGTAGGTTTCCTGCATCCGGTGCCAGATGCCGAACACGTAGAAGCGGCCCGTGCTCCAGTCGTCGGTGAAAGCGCGCAGTGCTACGCGCGCATCGGCAGCAGAGCGCACAGCCTGGAGCCGGTCGGGAAACGAGGGCTGAAACCGGGCGCGGTCGGCGTGGAGCAGGGCGAAAAAGTCCTCGGCGTCGGCGGGCTCGTAGGGCCGTAAGCAGAGGCGGGCAGTCAGGAGCGGTACGCGAGAAAGCATTGGGCTGAACCGCGGATTTATCGGATTCGTCGGATTATCCGGATTTTGTGGGTGGGAATAAGAAAGGCGAACGCAGGGTCAATAACGAAAAAAAGGCCCGCGTGGCGAGCCTTTTTATGCGTAAGGACGAAAACACAAAATCCGACCAATCCGCAGAATCCGATAAATCCGCAGTTCAGATTTATTTGTTCACGCCCACGTACTGGCTCGGGCTGCCCAGCGACTGCTGCGTGCGCATCACGTTCACCTGCCGGGCCGCTTCGTTGAAGAATTCGAGGCGACGGGTGAGCATCTCTTTCACCAGCACGCGACCTTCGGGTGTGCGCATGGTGCCGCGCTTGTCAGCCAGCACCCGTTGCATGGCGGCCAGCGTCTGGCCTTCGTGTTTCATAAACTGCTGCTGGAACTCGGCCAGCCGGGCCACGCCGGTAGCCGAGAGGCTGAAATCTTCGCCAGCGCCCTGGTTCAGCACTTCGCACAACACATATACCTCAATGGGCAGGCTGGTTTCGAGGGCCGTGGTGCGCAGGTCGAGGCCGGCGGCCAGGGCGTCGAGGATGATGCGCACGTTGCGCTCAAATTGCTGATAGTAGGCTTGGGCTTCCATGTAGTGTTGAGGTCTTATCAGTGCTTTTGTCATCCTGAGCGCAGCGAAGGACCTTATCACGCTTGGAGTAGTAATTACTGCAAACTGTTCTCCAATGATAAGGTCCTTCGCTGCGCTCAGGATGACAGGCGTCTTCTACAAAAGTTCTTTCACAATCTGCTCCACACCGATGCCTTCGGCTTCGGCTTTGAAGTTGCGCACGAGGCGGTGGCGCAATATCGGCACAGCCACGGCGCGCACGTCCTCAATGTCGGGCGAGTATTTGCCGGTGAGCAAGGCATTGCATTTGGCCCCTACGATGAGGTGCTGCGAGGCGCGCGGCCCGGCGCCCCATTCCAGCAGCTGGTTGGTGCGGGCGTGGGCGCGCTCGGAGTTAGGGCGGGTTTTGTGCACGAGGCCCACGGCGTATTCCACCACGTTGTCGGCCACCGGCACGCGGCGTACCAGTTCCTGGAAGGCCTGGATGTCGGCCGCGTGCAGCACCTTGTTCACCGTTTGCTTGCGGTCCGATGTCGTGTTTTTCACGATGTTCAGCTCCTCGGCGTAGCTGGGATAGCCCAACTCGATGTTGAACATGAAGCGGTCGAGCTGGGCTTCGGGCAGGGGGTAGGTGCCTTCCTGCTCGATGGGGTTCTGGGTGGCCAGCACGAAGAACGGACGGCTGAGCGGGTAGCGCTGCCCGGCCACCGTCACGGCGTATTCCTGCATGCTTTCGAGCAGGGCGGCCTGGGTTTTGGGCGGCGTCCGGTTGATTTCGTCGGCCAGGATGATGTTGGCAAAGATAGGGCCTTTCACGAAGTGAAAATCCCGTTGCTGGTTCATTGTTTCCGAACCCACGATGTCTGAGGGCATCAAATCGGGCGTGAACTGGATGCGGTTGAACGAGAGGTCCAGCGAGTCGGCGATGGTTTGAATCAGCAAGGTTTTGGCCAGGCCGGGCACGCCCACCAGCAGGCTGTGGCCCTGCGAAAACACGGCCGTGAGCACCAGCCGCACCACCTCATCCTGCCCCACGATGACCTTGCCGATTTCCTGGCGCAGCTTCTGGAACGAGGCGGCCAGCGCATCGGCAGCTTCTTTGTCGTTGGCAAATGTGGCCATGTATCAAGTTAGAACGTCATGCTGAGCGTCGCCGAAGCATCTCGCATGGGGTAGTAAATCAAACGTTGGAGTTGGTCAACCGAGCGAGATGCCTCGGCGACGCTCGGCATGACGGGCTTTTTCAGCGCTTGCATCATCGTTCCGCCACGTCCAGCACTTTACACTGGGCATATTCCGGCGCAATTTCCAGGTACACGGTGCCCCGGTTTTTCAGGAACCACTCATCCAGCGCCTTGTTCTTTTTTTCGCTCAGGGCCGCCGCGGCAATTTTCTGGTAGTCGTCCTGCAGGTTGGCCTGGTGGGGCGGGGTGTTCGATTTCAGCCACAGTATGCGCATGGCATCTTTGCCGTCGTCGGTGCGGTAGGGCAGGGGTGGAGTAATGTGGCCCACCTTCATGGTATCGATGGTAAAGAAGATGGCCGGGTCGAGCTTGTCGAGCGGCAGACGGGAGCTGCCGTCCTGGCGGTTTTGCAGCAGGCCGCCGTTGGAGCTGCTCTGCTTATCCGAAGAATTGTCTTTAGCCGCTTTGGCAAAGCTGATGCTGTCCGACAGGATTTGACGGCGGAGCTTGGTGAGCAACTGGGCCGACGCCCCGGCATCGGCCGCCCCGGTTTCGGGCTTGAGCAAGATGTGCCGGGTCGAATACGTATTGCCTTTGCGCTCAATGAACTGAATGAGGTGGAAGCCGAACTGCGACTGCACCACCGGCGACATCTGGCCGGGCTCCAGCTTCATCGAAGCGGCTTCGTATTCCGGCACCAGCTCGCCCCGCTTGAAGAAGCCCAGGTAGCCGCCCTCCTTGGCCGAGCCAGGGTCTTGGGAGAATTCCTTGGCCAGCGTGGCAAAGTCGGCCCCGGCCAGCACCTGGGCCCGAATGTCGTTGAGCTTGGCAATGGCGGCCTGCTTGGCTTTTTCATTCACCTGGGCCGGAATCACAATCTGGCCTACTTCCACTTCGGTGCTGAAATACGGCAGACTGTCCTTGGGTACTTTGCTGAAGTACTGGGCCACCTCGCGCGGCGTCACGGCCACCTTGCCCGTGATGGTTTCCTGCATCTTCTGCTGCGTGAGTTGCTCCTTAATCTGGGGCCGCAGGTCGTCTTTCAGCACCTTGATGGACTTGCCGTACTGCTCTTCCAGGCGCTTTTCGGAGCCAATCTGCTGCACGAAGTAGGCCATGCGGCGGTCCACTTCGCTGTTCACCTGCTTGTCTTCCACCGTCACGGAGTCCACTTCAGCACGGGCCAGCATCAGCTTGTTCAGCACCAGGCTTTGCAGAATTTTGCACTTCAGGTCCGGCGGCAGGGGCTTGCCGGCGGCGCGGGCCGTCTCCTGGGCATAAATCAGCTCCACGTCGGAGCGCAGCACAATCTGGTTGTCTACTTTCACCACAATGCCGTCGAGCAGTTGCTGGCCCTTGGGCCGGCTGATGCCCAGTTGGGCCTGGGAGGCAGGCGCAAAGCCCAGTAACAGCAGCAGCGTAAGCAGGGCCAACGCTGCGGCGCGATTCACTTTAACAAGCATAGGGGAATAATTAAAGCCCGTCGGGCAAGTGCCGGGGCTTGGTGCGTTGGCAGCTAACACGCAAACGCACCGACAAATTTCACGATAAATCCGTTGGCGGACAAAAACAAGGAGCCCGGCCGCGCATAGATGGTTGCAGCCAGTACGCTGCGCTCAATGAAGAATGAGCAATGAGGAATTGTCGCTGGATAATTCTTCATTCCTCATTAAAAAGCTACTTCGTTACCAGCTTGTTCAGCTCGGTCTCGTTCACTTTCACCGGACGGGCGGCGCGCATCTGGCTAATCCACTCTTTCTCCAGGTAGGTCTGGTAGTCAGAAGTGGCCTGGCCGCGGGCTTCAGCCAATGTTTTGGGGCCGGCAGGTATCGTTTTATCGATGGTTACGGCGTAGTAGCGGCCGTCCTTCTGCACGTTGTAGGTGCCGGGGCCTTTGCTCATCAGCTCGTCCATCACCTTGTTGTCGCCCTTCTGGAAAATGCGCTGGCTGATTTGCACCGACAGCGGGTTTTGTTCATTCAGCTCCGTTTCCAGCGCGGCGGGGTTGCTGGTTACCAGGGCAATCTGGGCGCCGCCATCGGCCGTAGCCGCCGTTTGCACGGCTTTATGAATGCGGCGCGTCGGCACGCCCCGGCGGCGTAGGCCGCGCACGGCGCTATCGGCACGAGCGTTGGCCAGGCTGGCTTTTTCCCCTTTTTTTACGCGGCCCGTGAGGGTAATCTGCGTCAGGGTGTCCTGCATCATGCGCTTGGCCAGCTCGTCCAGGGCCATCACGCCGGGCTTGGTCAACACAACGGTACCGGGGCGAAAAGCTACCGTTTTCTGAATATTTTTAGTTACTGGGAAGCGGCTGGTTTTCAGCTCTTTCTGCACGCGGGCCAACAGAGCCGGCGTGGCAGCGCTCACCACGGTGCCTTGCACGCGCTGGTCCCACTGGTACTTGGCCTGGTTGTCGGCAAAGAATTTCTTCAGGCCCACGGTGTCTTCAATGGCTTTGCTCCACACTTTCTCGTCCATCAGCTGGAAGAGCAGAATGCCGTCGCGGTATTCCTTCACCAGCATGCGGTAATCCTCGTACTTGGTGTCGAGGCTGTTTTTCTCAAATTCCGTGAGCGACTGCTCCACGTACTGGTCGTAGAGCTGCTGCATGGCAAAGCTCGGCTGCGCGCCTGTGCGCGGCTTCTGGTTCTGCTGCACGTAGGTCAGGAAATCCTTTACCAAGTACGGCTTGCCTTTGATGCTGAACAGGGTGGAGTTGTCGGTAGCGGCGCCCTTGGCGGCTTTTATGGGGGCAGCGGGCGCGGTGTATTTGTAGCGGCCGGCTACCAGCGCCGTATCAGCTTTGCTGAAGGCGTAGGTTTTGGCGGCGGCTACTTCCGTAAACTGGTCTTCCTGGCGCACGCGCTTCAGGAAAGCGGCTTTGTTGAGCTCCGAGCGGGAGTCTTTGGCCACCTTGCTTTTCAGGCTCGATTCCAGGTCGGCGAACTTGGCCAGCGGCTGGCGCTCAATCAGCTTGATGATGTGCCAGCCGTAGGGCGTCTGCACTGGCGGCGCAATTTCGCCGGGCTTTTGCAGCTTGAAGGCCACTTCCTCGAAGGAAGGAATCATGCGGCCGGTGCCGAAGGGCGGCAGCTCGCCGCCATTAGCCGCCGAGCCGGCATCTTCCGAGAACTGGGCCACGAGCTTGTCCCAGTTCTCGCCTTTCTTCAGGCGGCTGTACAGCTCATCAATCTTCTTCTTGGCGGTGAGCGAGTCGGCCTTGGCGGCGTTGGCATTCATCCGAATCATGAGGTGGGCTACCTTGATTTCGCCCTGCGCGGCCCGCTTGTCGTTCACCTTAATCAGGTGGTAGCCAAAGCGCGTGCGAATGGGCTGCGAAATCTGGCCCACCGGCGTTTTATAAGCGGCCGACTCGAACGGGTACACCATCTGCATGGCCGTGAAGTAGCCAAGCTTGCCGGCGTTTTCCTTGGCCGAGGGGTCTTCGCTCTCGGTACGGGCCAACTGGGCAAAGTCTTCGCCCGCCAGGGCCCGCTGGCGGATGGCCGAAATTTTCTTGTAGGCGATGAGGGTATCCTGCGGGGTGGCGTCGGGCGTCACCCGCACCAGGATGTGCGAGGCGTTTACCTCCTGCGCCATGCGGTCGTAGGCCTCGCGCACCAGCTGGTCGGTCACGCTCTTTTCAGTGAGGTAGGGCTGGGCCAGCTGCTGGCGGTAGCCGTCCAGCTCGCGCTTGAAGGCCTGGGTGGTATCCAGCCCTTTTTGTTCAGCTTCCAGCACTTTAAGGCGGAAGTTGGTGTACAAATCCAAGTAGTCGGTCACGCTTTGGCGGGTGCCGTAGTCGGGGGCCGAGCCATTGTTTTTGCGGTACACGTAGGCAAACTCATTGGCCGGTACCGGGTAGTTGCCCAGCGTCTCGACGGCCGGGCCGGTGGTGGGAGCGGCCGTGGGGACCGAAGCGGCTGGTTTAGAAGCCTGGCAGCCAGCCAGCAGCGTAACGACGGCGGCGCCGGCGTACAGAATGCGTTTGTGCATATAAAAAAATAGGAGTCGATTGCACCGGCCAGAATGAAGCCTGGGGCGCGGGCATAAAATTACCAGTGCGAAATTAACTAATTTCCGGGGGGAAATGGTGCAAAAGATTGACCAGCCGCATCCGTTACCTGAGCGCGCAAAAAAAAACGCCATGCTGCGCGGGGGCGGCACGACGTTCTGCTTCGCTATACCGGCCCAGCTAACGCAACTAAGCCAGCGTTTTGCTCAGGTGGCACACCGTGTGGTTTTCACGGGTGAAAAACTCAACCCGGTCCATGAGCCGGTTCACCAGGGTCATGCCCATGCCGCCTTTGCGGCCTTGGCGGATGTAGGCGCGCAAGTCGGGGTTCTGGTGGGGGGCGGGGAGGAAAATCGTATCGCCGTTGTCGGTGATTTCCACGTTCAAGTTGTGGCCGTCCAGGGTGAGTTGGAGGTCCAGAAACTGGCTTTCGTCCTCGCCGTTGGCATGGATAATGAAGTTGGCCACCACCTCGTCTACGGCCAGCACCACCTGGTTTACGGTGATGTCGGGCAGCTGCCGGCTGCTGAGGTATTCCCGCACGAAGTCACGCACCTGCTGGAGGTGAACGCGTGAACAGGCAATGCGGAGGATGGACTTCACGTTGGAAGGGTTGAATGTTGAGGGCTGAATGTTGAATGACTGGTTACGCAGAGCATGGGCCAAAGCCCCATTAACTCAACATTCAACCCTCAACACTCAAAACCTGTTTTAGGCAGCTTCGGCTTCGGCCACGCTGGGCACAATGGTCATCAGCGCGTCCAGGCCCAGGATTTCAAACACGTTGAACACCTTTTCCTGCATATTGAAGAAAACCAGCTTCACATTGGCATCCTGAAAACGCTGGAGGTGCGAGATGAAAACGCCCAGGCCGGCGGATGAAATATAGCTAAGCTTGGCGCAGTCAATCAGTACCTTGCGGTAGTTTAGAATATCGGGCTTGGCCAGTTCAGTATCAAGCACAATGGCGGAGCTGGCGTCCAGTTCACCGTCCAGCTGGAGGGTGAGGGTATCGGCGGAGGGTTGAGCAGTAACTTTCATAGTGAGGGCGATACGTCAGGCCAATGGTGGGGGTTGAGCGGACTTGAATTTAATGACGAGCAGGGTTTGGTCGTCGTGAATGGGGAAGCCGTGGGTAAAGCGGTTGAGGTCGTCCAGAATGAAGTTTTTGATGTGCTCGGCGTCCTGGAAATAACTTTCTTCGAGGCGCAGCTTGAGGCGGTCCTCGCCGTATTCGTCGGTTCCGCTGCCGCCGCGGGCCTCCACGATGCCGTCGGTGTAAATCACCATCACGTCGCCGGGGCTGTAGTCGTAGAACTGGTTCTTGATGTGCTTCTCGTAGGTCTCGTTGCGGATAATGCCGAGCCCCAGACCGGCCGAATCGAAGTAGAATACTTCCTCGCGCAAGGCGTGGTAATACAGCGTGTGGCAGTGTCCGGCGCGTGCAAACACAAAGCCCCCCTGCTCGTAATCAATGATGTAGAGCGAGGAGGTGATGAACGAAGACCGTTCTAGGCAGTGGCAAAGGGCCGTATTGGCTTGCGCCATGAACTTGCTGGGCACCGGAAATTTGTCCCGCTCGTTTTTGGCCAGCGGATTTTCCTGCATCAGCGAGTGGAAAATGCCTTTCATCTGGGCCATGTGGAAGGCGGCGGTCACGCCCTTGCCGCTCACGTCGCCGATGATGACGGCCAGGCGCCGGCCGGGCAGGTGCAGGAAGTCGTAGAAGTCGCCGCCTACTTCCTTGGCCGCCAGCGAGTGCGAGCTGATTTCGAACCAGTTATCCGTCGGCAGGTTTTTTGGAATCAGGCTGTCCTGCACCTGGAAGGAGATTTTCAACTCCTCCTGCGTGCGCTGATTTTCGAGGGAGGTACTCACCAGCTCCAGGTTTTCGATGCTGAGCACCGCCTGGCTGGTGAAGGTTTGCAGAATGCTCAGGTCCTCGCGGTCGAAGGTGTGAGGCTCCAGTTTGAGCAGGTAGAGCATCCCGTAGTTGAAGTGCAGGCCCCGCAAGGGCAGCTGCAGCAACGAGCGGAAACGCTGGGGCACTCCTTCGAACCCAACCCGGAAATTCAAATCGTTGGTAATGAACTCGCCTTCGGGCAGGTCATGGCCTTTGAGGCGGGCCCGCAGGGCGTTGGCCTTGTCGGGGTCTAAGTTGAAATACAGCGTCGGTTCGACGTTTTCGGGAGTGGTATGGCTGGGGTCGAGGTCGAGCCAGGCCGCGTCGGCCTGCACCGTTTGCACCGCCGATTCGAGCAAAATACGGTACACCTCAGCCGTGGTTTGGCCTCGCTGAATGATTTGGGTGAGGCGCTGAAGGCGCAAAATCTCGTTCCGCCGCTGCTCAATGATGTCGGCAATGGGCAGGTTAAAGAACGTCACCAGCAGGCCCATCAGGGCATAGAAGGCCGAGAAAAAGGCCGTGAGCAGCAGAAAGGCATACTGCGGCTGCGGAGCAATCAGTTGCGGGTCGACCTGCGTAATGCGGAAGTACTGCACAAACACCAGCACGCCCCCCAGCAGCGCTGCCTGGTAGAGCACGGCCCGCCATTTGTCGCGTTGGCTCAGGTAAGCCACCCATTTCTGGTGGCCGCTGAGGTACACCCCGAACAGGCCCAGCCCCGCCACCAGGGGAATGCCCACGTAAGTAGGCGGGTTAATGCCCACGAGGCGGAGCAGAAGCGTAGCGCCTAGGAGCACTTCAAAGATGGTCCACTCGCGTTGCAGCCGGGGCGTGGAGCGAAACAGGACCAGCGCCCGCCACGCGTAGTTGGTTCGGGCCAGGAAAATGACGAACAGCCCGAGATTGAGGGTGTAGATGCTGGTGAAGAATAAGCCGTTGTTGCTGAAAACTGGCTCGTTCTTGGCCAGCCGCTCCAGCAGGTGCAGGCACACGCATGCCACGGCCAGCAAGCCGGGCACCAGCACCAGCCGGCGCAACAACTCCACAAACGCCTGGCCCTGCAAGGGCGAGGCCTTGTAGCGGTAGTACAGAAAAATACCCAACACAAAAAGGCCCTGGGTCAGTTGGGTGCTCCACTCCGGCCAGCTACCCAGCCACGGCCCTGCGCCCGAATGGCTCAGCGCGCTAAGCAGCAGCAGCACCCAACTAAGCAGGCTAAGCGGCAGCAGAAATGAGAGTAAGCGTTGAGGCACAGACAGAAACCAGGAATAACACAAGCGTACCAGCCCGCCGCACGATTGACGGCTACCAACTGGTTTGCAAGATACAATCGGCTAAGTAAAACAAGCCAGCGCACCCAGCCCATGCCCCAAACAAAAACGCCGGCACAGGCCGGCGTTTTGCAGTAAGAACAGCGCCCTGAGCCAAATAGCCTACCGGCTCGAGTAGTTCGGGGCTTCGCGGGTAATTTGAACGTCGTGCGGGTGGCTTTCGCGCAGGCCGGCTCCGGTGATGCGCACAAACTGCGCCGCCTGCAGCGCTGCGATGTTGGCCGCGCCTACGTAGCCCATGCCGGCGCGCAGGCCGCCCGCCAACTGGTATATCACCTCGCTTACGTTGCCCTTGAACGGCACCCGGCCCACAATGCCCTCGGGCACCAGCTTCTTCACGTCGTCCTCGGCGTCCTGGAAATACCGGTCCTTGCTGCCGTCTTCCATGGCTTCGACGGAACCCATGCCGCGGTAGCTCTTGTATTTGCGGCCTTCGTAAATGATGAGGTCGCCGGGGGCTTCCTCGGTACCGGCCAGCAGCGAGCCCACCATCACGGCCGCCGCGCCGCCGGCCAGGGCCTTCACCAAGTCGCCCGAAAACTTGATGCCGCCGTCGGCTACCAGTGTTACGTCGGTGCCCGCTAGGCCTTTGGCGGCTTCGAGCACGGCCGAAAGCTGCGGCACCCCAATGCCGGCAATGATGCGCGTGGTGCAGATGGAACCCGGCCCCACGCCCACCTTCACCACGTCGGCACCGGCTTCGGCCAGGGCGCGGGCACCGGCTTCGGTGGCCACGTTGCCGGCCATCACATCGAGCGTGGGAAAGGCGGATTTGATGGCCCGAACGGCATCCATCACGCCTTTGGAGTGACCGTGGGCGGTATCGAGGCTCACAATGTCCACGCCGGCTTCCACGAGGGCGGTTACGCGCTGGAGCAGGTCGGGCGTCACGCCCACGGCGGCCCCCACGCGCAGGCGGCCCTGGCTGTCCTTGCTGGCGTGAGGCGCGCGGCGGCGCTTACGGATGTCCTTATAAGTCATCAGGCCGGCCAGGCGACCGTCGGCGTCAACCAGCGGCAGCTTATCTACTTTGCTGTCGGTAAGCAGTTGCTCGGCCGCGGCTTGGTCGATGCCGGCGGGTGCCGTAACCAAGCGGGCCAGCGGAATCATCACCGACGTTACCGGCTGGTGCAGGTCGGTTTCGAAGCGGAGGTCGCGGTTGGTGAGAATGCCTTCCAGGCGGTGGTCGCCGTTCACCACCGGAATGCCACCGATGTTGTGCTTGCGCATGAGCTGGCGGGCGTCGGCCAGGGTGGCGGTGGGCGGTAGGGTGAAAGGGTCCTGAATCAGGGCCGATTCGCTGCGCTTCACGCGGCGCACCTGCTCGGCCTGCGCCTTGATGGACATATTTTTATGAATGATGCCCAGTCCTCCTTCCTGGGCCAGCGCAATGGCCATATCGGACTCCGTGACGGTATCCATGGCCGCCGAAATGAGCGGGGTGTGCAGCCGGATGGTCGAGGTGAGGCGGGTGCCAGTGTCGCAGTCACGGGGCAAAACCTCGGAGTACGCTGGCAATAGCAGCACATCGTCGTAGGTGAGGGCCTCGAAGGCAATTTTGGGGGTTGCGGAATCCGCCATGGCAAAAGGGGTTGGGGGTGGTAACCTTTTGCCGGACGAAGTTACGGCGGGAAGTTGGCTCGAAACCCCGCCGTGCCGAAGTTATTCCATTATTCTTTGGTGAACTGGTCATTGCTAACCGTGCTGCCTGCCGTGAGGGTAGCCCGGTACACCCCGGCCGCCAGCCGACTCACGTCCACCGTCTGGCCGTCGCGGACGCGCGCCCGCAGCACGGTACGGCCCTTCTGGTTGCTTATTTTGAGCTGTGCAGTTGGGCCCACGCTGGCCGGCAGGGCTACGAGCAGCTCGGCAGCAGCGGGGGCGGGGTACATAGTTACAGCCAGGTGCTCGACCGGGCGGGCCGTGATAGTGGCTGCCGACGCATATAGCCAGGAATAGGCTGCCGGAAACTCGCGTTGCCAGAACCATTCGGCGTGCTGGCCATCGGGGCGGGGGCTGAAAACGAGGTTGGCCTCCGGCACGCCGGCGCGCAGCAGCACGTGGCGCAGGGCCGCCATTTGCGGCACCATGTCATCGCTCTCGGTGGTGCCGCTGGCAAAATAAAAGCGGCTGTCGGGGGCCGCCGGGTTCTGCCGCACGTGGTCGAATAAATGCGTAGTGGCAAACCAGAAAGCCGGCGAAAACACGCACGCCCGGCCAAACACCGTGGGCTCGCGCAGGGCCGCGTAAGCGGCAATGAGCCCCCCCATGCTGGAGCCGCCAATGCCCGTAGTCGCGGGGCCGGGCATGGTGCGATAGGTAGTATCGATATAAGGCTTTAGGGTTTGCACCAAAAAATCAACATATAAGTCGCCCTGTCCGCCGCCGAAAGCCGCGTTGTTCCAGGGCGAATACTCACCAAAGCGGTTGGGCCCGTTGTCGACGGCCACCACAATGCAGCCGGTGGGGTCCTGGCCGCTGGCCGCGAGTTGATTGAGAGATTTGTCGACGCCCCACTCGCCGGCAAAGGAAGTTGTGGCGTCGAACACATTCTGGCCATCCTGAAGGTAAAGCACGGGGTAGCGGCGGGTGGTACTGGCGTAGTCGGGCGGCAAGTACAGCCAGATGCGGCGGGTGCTGTCCAGCTGTGGCATCGCAAAATCGGTGGCGATGATGTGCACATTGGCCGATGCCGTAGAAAGCGGAGCAACCTTATTGGTCAGGGCCTCCGCGGGCTGGTCCATAACCACGGCGCTGCTCAACGTATCCGCGGGGGCGGGCAGCGAATCAGCAGTTGCGTTGATTGCCTCGGCTTGTTGCGTGTCTGGGGTAAGATTCTTGTCCATAATATAGCAAAAACGACTGAGCATGAAGGTAAGGCGGAAGCGGCAACCGGGCACAGCGGGCAAACAATTTCCCCCCTTAACCCGTCTTAGGGCCTACCATTTTATCCATTGCTTTTATGCCTGATTCCACCCCCCAAACCTGGTTTATCACCGGGGCCTCGTCCGGTTTTGGCGAAGCCCTGGCCGACTACGTACTCGAAAAAGGTGGCCGCGTGGCCGCCACCTTCCGCAAACCTGAGCAAGCCACTGCCTTCACGGCTAAACAAGCAGGCCGCACCCTCGGCTTGGTGTGCGACGTGACCGACGAAGCCACCGTCAAAACGGCCATTGCCGATGCCATTGCCCAATTTAGCCAGCTCGATGTCATCGTCAATAACGCCGGCTACGGCTCCATGGGCAGCATCGAAGAAATTACGGCCGAGGAAGTGCAGCGGCAGTTCGACGTGAACGTGTTTGGCGCCCTGCATGTGCTGCGGGCAGTGCTGCCGCAGCTGCGCAAGCAGCGTTCGGGCCACGTACTCAACATCACCAGCATCGGCGGCCTGAAAACCTTCCCCGGCGTGGGCATCTACAATGCCAGCAAGTTCGCGCTGGAGGCCATTGGCGAGAGCCTGAGCCAACAGGTTGGTCCGCTGGGTATTAAGGTGACCAACATCGAGCCCAGCGGCTTCCGTACCAAGTGGGCCGGCGAGTCGGCCACCATCGCGAATACCAAAATCGATGACTACCAGCCCACGGTGGGCGAAAATATTCGCGGCATTGAGGGCTACAGCGGCCGCCAGCCCGGCGACCCCGTGCGCGCCGCCAAAGCCATGTACGACGTGGTGCAACTGGAAAACCCGCCCCTGCACCTGCCGCTAGGCAAGGCTGCCGTGAAGGGCGCCCGCGACAAGTTCGCGGGCCTGGTGAAGGAGCTGGAGCAGTACGCCGACATGGGCGACGCGGCCGATTTCCCGGCCGGCGAATAAGGAAAAACTGGCGTTTGCTGGCCAAAAACGGTCATGCTGAGCGCAGTCGAAGCATCTCTACTGTGCAAGTAATTCGTTCACTGCTGCACGCGAGATGCTTCGGCTGCGCTCAGCATGACCGTTTTTTAACACCATTTAGCTTGGCAGCTGGCGTATCTTCGCCCCATGCCCTTTTCTGCTAATAACGACTACGAAGCCACTTCCTGGGAAGACCTGCAACGGCTGCTGTTTCAGGACACCTGGGATGCGCGCATTGGGCGGTTCCGGTCGCCGTTTGTATACCGGGGTGGCCGGTCGCGCCATTTTCAGCTCGATACCAGCTTGCAGCGCCTCGGGGGCCACTACCACGAGCTGGAACACCACCTGCTGCGCAACTTCCGCAAGTACGCCCGCGACACCACCCTGTCGGCCCAGGTCACGAGCACCTGGGACTGGCTGGCCCTGGCCCAGCACCACGGCCTGCCCACGCGCCTGCTCGACTGGACGTACTCGCCCTACGTGGCCCTGCACTTTGCCACCGACGACATTGCCGCTTACCACGAAGACGGCATCATCTGGGCCCTGAACTACGTGAAGGCCGCCGAACACCTGCCCCAGCGCCTGCGCCAGGCCCTGCGCAACGAAGGCTCCAACGTCTTCACTTCCGAGCTGCTTTTGCCCGGCAGCAGCAGCCTGCGCGAGCTGGAAGAGCTACAGGCCGAGCCCTACGTGCTGTTTCTGGAGCCGCCCAGCCTCGATGCCCGCATCGTGCACCAATACGCGCTGTTTTCGTTGATGAGCACGGCCCAAAGCGTGCTGCACGACTGGCTGGCCGACCGGCCGGAGTTGTACTTCCGCATCATCATTCCGGCCCGCCTGAAGTGGGAGGTGCGCGACAAGCTCGACCAAGCCAACATCACCGAGCGGGTGCTGCTTCCGGGCCTCGGCGGCCTCAGCCGCTGGCTGCACCGCCACTACTCGCCCCGCGCCGACGGCAAGAATTTCTTAGATGATAATGAGATGCGCTAGCTTCGGCGGCTAGCCCTGCCACGGCCAGCGCCAGCGGAAGCTGCGCTGCTTGGCCCGCGCTTTCTGGGTATGGTCGCGGCCGACCACCTGCACGTCCCACACCAAGCCCACGGCGCGCAGGCCGGCCACCAGGTACCAGCCCAGGTCAAGCTCGTACCATTCGGTGCTCATTTTGGCCGAGCTGGGGTGGGCGTGGTGGTGGTTGTGGAAGCCCTCGCCGAAGGAGAGCGCGCCCAGCACCCAGTTGTTGTAGCCGTGCTCAGTGGCGTCGTCGATGTCGTAGCGGGCGTAGCCGTATTTGTGCGAGATGAAGCCCACAAACCAGTGCCCCAGAATGGTGATGCTGATGCGCAGCGGCACGCACACTATCATGGCTTCGAACCCAAAAAAGGCCCAGATGAGGCCGGCCGCCGCCAATACGTGCAGGTACCAGGTTTTTTCGAGAAAGGCCAGCCAAGGGTCGTAGAGGTCCTCGTCGGGTATTTCGTAGCGGCCGATGTCGCCCGATTTCAGGGCGAAATGCAGGTTCCAATAGTAATCTTTCGCCATGGAATGGTCGTAGCGGAAATAAGCCGGGCAGTCCAGCCGGTTCTGCCAATAGTCGCGGAAGTAGTGCACCCGCACCCACGAAAGCGGCCCGCCCAGCCCGGTATGCACAAATAAATAAGCAAGCAGTCCCCGCGTAAACCGGGCGCACCGGTACGAGCGGTGAATGATGCCCCGGTGCAAACCAATGGAATGCCCAAAGCCCACCGTGACCACCGTAATCAGGGCCGATGCCAGGCTGCGCGGCCCGGACAAACTCGAAAAGCCCCACACCAGCGCCGGCGTGAGCATCAGATAAAGCCAACCGATTTTAAGCCAGCCCGGCGTGAGCCGGTCGCCGGCAATAACCGGTGCTTCGGCGGGAACAGTAGAAGCCATGCAGACGGGGTGAAAATGCTGATTTTCTACGAAGTTACGCGACGGCTACCCGGCGGCGAAATGGTTTTTAAGCGGATTCTGCATTTCGCAAACCCCCTGAATTCAGCCCCATACTACTGGCCCAGCCGCTTTTTGGTGAGGCGGGTTGGAATATGCTCCATCGGCTTATCGGGCCACGGGTGGCGGGGGTAGCGGCCCTTCAAATCCTTGCGAACTTCGAAGTAGCCCTTCTCCCAGAAGCTGCGCAAGTCGCGCGTCACCTGCGCCGGCCGGCCGCCGGGCGACAGCAGGTGCAGCAGCAGCGGCACCCGACCCGCCGCCACGGTGGGCGTTTCGGTCAGGCCGAACAACTCCTGCAACTTCACGGCCAACACGGGCGCGGCCGGGTCGCTGTAATCCAAGGTGATGTGCGAGCCGCTGGGGACTTCCAGCGCGGCCGGGGCGAGGCGGTCCAGCTCCTGGCGTTGGTTCCAGCCGCCGGGCAGGCGCGCGAGCAGCGGCTCCATCAGGTCGAGGCGCTGCACCTGGTCGAGGGTTTTGAGGCCGGTGAGGTGCGGCCCGAGCCAGTCGGCCAATTCCTGCGCCAGCGTGGCATCATCGAAAGCCGGCCACGGCGCCGAAGATTCAGTAGCAGCGAAGTGCTGCCGCAGAAATACCAGCCGCTGCTGCAGCTGGCGGGCAGCGGGCGTCCAGTTCAGCTTGCCCACGCCGACTTCCTGCAAATAGGCCAACAAGGCCTGAGCCACCAGTTTCGGGTCGGGCTGGCCGATGACTTTTTCTTCGAGTAGCAAGGCCCCCAGGCGGCGCACGCGCCGGCCGGTCACGCGCTGGGTGGCGGCATCGTAGCGCACCTCGTCGGTGGTCGTAAGCTGGTCGGCGAAGGCCTGCTCCAATTCATCCTGCCCCAGCGGCGCGGCCAGCGTCGCCCGCGGGGCCGAGGCCGTGCCCGCCAGGTGCGCCACCGCGAAAAACGTGGCCTGCGGGTCAACATCGTTGGTATTGAGGCTCACCCGCTGGCCCGTCACGAGGCGCAGCCGGTCGGGGGTTTCGCGCTGGGCCAGCCGGTCGGGGTAGGCCAGGGCGGTGAGGAGGCCGACTGGCGCTTGCGCAATGGAGTAGGTGGAGGAGTTGTCCGACTTGCCCAGGCGGCCGGTGAGGTTGCGGGCCACGTCGCGCACGCGCTGCAACGTGGCGGGGTGCAACGCCAAGCCGGGCAGCGGCGGATGGCCAGAGGCCAAGGCTTCAAGGCGCAGGCGCAGGTCGGGTGGCGCGGGGCGGGTGTCGGTGGGCGAGGCCCAGCGCAGCAAATCACGCTCGGCCAGCAGCGCCGCCAATGACGCGGCGGCCCTGCCGTGCCCCAACTCCTGCCCGCGCACCACGAGGTGCCCCAGGCGCGGCGGCAGGCCCAGCGCGGCCAGCTGCCGGCCGTGGGGGGTCGGCCTGGCCTTCTTCAATGAAGAATGAGGAATGAGGAATGAAGAATTGGGTAGAGAGCCGGACACGGAAGAGGCAGTGCCCACTACCCTACCCAACTCTTCATGCCTCATTTCTACTTCCTCATTAAGCGGAGCGTCAACCGCGCCCAGTCGAATCAATAATTCCTGCGCTTGGGCAAAGGCCGCGGGCGGGGGCGCATCCAACCAGCGCAGGCTGCCGGGCTCGGTGGCGCCCCACAGGGCCAGCTCCAGGGCAAGACTGCTGAGGTCGGCGGTGTGGATTTCGGGTGGGCGGTGGGCGGGCAGGTGGTGGTGCTCGGCCTCGGTCCAGAGGCGGTAGCAGGTGCCGGGCGCGAGGCGGCCGGCGCGGCCCCGGCGCTGGTCGGCGGCGGCGCGGGCCACGGGCACGGTTTCGAGGGTGGTGAAGCCGGTGCGGGGCACGAAGCGCGGCACCCGCGCAAAGCCGCCGTCAATTACCACCCGCACGCCCTCAATGGTGAGGCTGGTTTCGGCAATGCTGGTGGCGAGGATGACCTTGCACCGGCCTGCTTTTGAGGGCCGCAGCGCCGCATCCTGCGTTTCGAGCGGTAGCTCGCCGTGCAGCAGGTGCAGGTCCACGTTAGCAGCCAATGAATCCTGGAGCTTGCGGGCACTGCGCTGCAAGTCGCCCACGCCGGGCAGGAACACCAGCATATCGCCTTCGGGGTGGGTGTTTAAAGCTGCTTTTACCTGGGCTGGCACCAGCTCCGCCAGCCGCTCGGCCGGCTTGTTGGGCAGCGTAGCGGCGCGGCGCGGGTCGAGGTAGTGCGTATCAATCGGAAACAGAAAGCCGGCCGATGACACCACCGGCGCGGGCAGCCATTGCCCCAGCCGCTGCGCATCCAGCGTGGCGCTCATGATGAGGATGCGCAGTTCGGGCCGCAGCACGGCCTGCACATCCAGCGCCAGCGCCAAGCCGAGGTCGGCATTCAGACTTCGCTCGTGAAACTCATCAAACACCACGGCCGCCACGCCTTCCAGCGCCGGGTCGTCCTGAATCAGGCGGGTGAGAATGCCCTCGGTGATGACTTCCACGCGAGTTTCCTTGCTCACCTTGCTGTCGAGCCGCACCCGGTAGCCGATGGTGCGGCCCACGGGCTCGCCCAGCAGTTGGGCCAGCCGCGCGGCCGCGCCGCGCACAGCCAGCTGGCGCGGTTCCAGCACCAGGATTTTATCTTCCGGATGGCGCCACTCGGCGGCCAGCAGTTCCAGCGGCACCACGGTGGTTTTGCCGGCGCCGGGCGGCGCTTCCAGCACCACGCGGCTGTTGGCGGCCAGCGCTTCCCGCAAAGCAGGCAGCGCCGCGAGGATGGGCAAGTCGGGCAGCGCGGGCAGGACAAACGGCTTATTCACCAGCCAAAATTACGCGGTATGGCCGCGTGGCCGATGCTACCAGCCGCCGCGGCACTTGCCTACCCGCTCCCTAATTTCTACACCCGCCGCATGGGCCACAACTCCACGCTCACTGGCCCGCCCGCGTGTACCAGCGGCGCCCCCTCGGGTGCAGGCAGGCCGTGGCCTTCCAGCAAGTCGGACTCGTAGCGCAACAGCTGGGCTTCGCGCAGCGGCCACGGCGCGTGTGCCACCCGGCCCCGGTAGAGCTTCGTATGCGCGCGGTTGCTTGCGTAGAGACAGTAGCGTTCGGTGAGGAAAAAGACTAGTGAGCCCGGTTCAGCCGGGGGCAGGGATGCCCCCACTGTCCAGGTGGCACGGAAGGTAGCGGGCGGGAAGCCTCTATGGGTGCGCTCGGCCGCAAACTGGTAGTGGTCGGCGCTGGGCTTGTGCAGCTGCATGGTGGCGTGCAGGTAGGGCAGGTTGAAAAACGTGCGGGCCGTCCACACGGCCAACGGGCTGGTGGCATCAAGCGAGAAAAACCACACGCCCGGCACGCCGTCGAGGTGCACGTAGGTGCGCACGTTTAGTTCCAGAAACTCGCTGGTGCCGTGTACCGGCGGCGTGAGTCGGGTTCGCACCTTGCTCATCTGAAAGGGCACCACGGCAATCCAAGCCGTGCCCTCGTAGGTATCGATTTGCAGCCGGGGCGGCAGGTGTGCTTGTAGCAGGGCCACCGGTACCGGCCAGTGCATAAAAAGCAACTCCCGCCAGTCCTGGCGCAGAAATGGAATGCCCTCGGGACGCTGGCGCAGGGCCAGGCGGGCGACTAATGTAGGGGGAAGAGGCAACAGACAGCTAGTTTGTTCCTGAGATAAAAAACCTAACGCTCGATGTGACATTCTCCTTTCGACGGTTTTTTATCTGGAAAAATGCTTTGTAAATAATGTGATTACACACTGCCATTACTTCCTTGCCCTTTCTATCCCAACCTTCCAGAAACAGGAATGCCTCCCTACTTTAAGTGGGGAGGCATTCCTGTTAACTATTCACCTTATATTGGCAAGTACCTAGGCTTACGGCTGGTCGTCTACGTCGTATACGACAGTCATGGTCGCAGCACCTGTTATGTCCCAAACAGTGCTGTAGCGGAAGTAAAAATCCTTGTATTCGCCAGTGGGATTACCATTAGCATCAGCAACTGGCAGGTTGTTTTTGTAGAGGGGAGAGCCGTTTGCAGTATACACGAAGGTGTAGGGCAGGGTAGCAGGCCGTAAACTCGCATCCGTAACGCCATCATTGCACTTGTAGACTTGCGTGAAGCCTTTGGGATTTAACTGATAGTTAAACAGCATCATCTTGAGTTCTGTGCCATAGGCTCCTCCTGTAATCCAATATGGCTGCGGGCTAACCTCGTTGTTGTGTCTAACAAGACCTCCTTCAATAATGAACGGTACGAAGGGCTTAACGTCAGCCGAAACGGGGCTCGCCGTAACCGGGACAACGCTGTCCGCTGTCTTTTCGCAAGAGGAGAACACGGTGGCAACTGCGAACAGGGCAGCAAGTGCAGGTAATGAAAGGGTTTTCATACGTTTGGGTTTTTAAATGCGTTTATCAATGATTCAAAGGTATAATACTAGGTGTGCAATACCAAATAAAATTAGAAAGTTTATATTAAAAAGGCTTTGGATGGCCATAATAGTTTTAAAAATTCAATAAAATAAAAAGAAGACAATAATTTATTGGTTCTACCACACAGGTAGTACCTTATTATACCTTGAGTAGGTCAATTGATTTAAAGCGGCGTTTAATACTAGAAATCGCATTAAGCCATTATTTAACAGGTTTGGAAGAACTCTAAACTGCACAGGCAAAGGGGCAGGCCAGTTGGATGCCTGCATGCTGAAAGGTTTACGCAAATGATAACGCACTTCGGCTTACCCAAATGCGGTGCCATCACTGACAACTGCACTGCTCTTTTTTACCTGCTCACTGCCTCCCTAATATGTGGGAAAGCTTGGGTCAACCTGCTCGGCCCAGGCGGCTACGCCGCCGCGCAGGCTCAGCAGGTTCTGGAAGCCCAGGCGCTGCTGCAGGTAGCTCAGCGCCTGCATGGAGCGTACGCCGTGGTGGCAAATGAGCACTGCCGGCCCCTCGGAGCGGATTTCATTGGTGCGGCGGGTTAGCTCGCTCAGCGGCACCAGCACGCTGCCGGGCAGGTGGCAGTACTCAAATTCCATGTCCTCGCGCACGTCTATTAGTTGCAGGTCGTCGCCGGCTTGCAGGCGGCGGTACAGGTCTTCGGGGCTGATTTCTACCGGGGCGCTTTCCATAACTATGCGGGTTGAGTGGGCAAAAATAGTCCGGCCGGGCCCTACCTTGCGGCTTCCACTTACGCCGGGCTCGCGTGCTTGCATTGTTGTTACTCGATATTTCTACAGCCTTTGCGCAGTACTGGCACACCACCACCCGGCTGGAGCTGGTGGCCGTGGTCACGGGCTTTGCCTGCGTGTGGCTGGCCGCGCGCGAGTCCATCTGGAATTTTCCGGTGGCCGTGGTCAGCTGTCTGCTTTACATCTTCGTGTACTACGGGGCCAAGCTTTATTCCGACTGCTACCTCCAGGGGCTCTTCATTGCCCTCAGCCTGTACGGCTGGTACGAATGGCTATACGGCGGGCGCGACAGCACCGAACTGGGCGTGACGCACGCCACCGGGCGCGAGTGGCTGGTTTCGGCTTTTTTCGTCGTGAATTTTACCCTCGGTTTCGGCTACTACCTTCATCGCCACACCGATGCTTCGCTGCCTTACCTCGACAGCTTCACCACTGCCGGCAGCATCGTGGCCCAGTACCTGCTCACCCGCAAGCGCCTTGAAAACTGGCTGCTGTGGGTGCTGGTCGATGTAATTTACGTGCCAGTGCTCTGGTATAAAGAGTTGTACCCGACGAGCTTACTCTACGCCCTTTACCTGGGGCTGGCCGCCTATGGCTACTGGCAGTGGCGGCGCGACCTGCGGGCCCCTGCGGCCCCCGCTATTAGCTGAGCCCTGCTTTACAGGACACCATCGGCTTCGTCGAAACGCTGGCCGGCGGGCACCAAGTAGGGCTACCTTTGCCGATATTGCAACCGCGCAGTGCCACATTATTTCACCCGATAATACCGCGCCGGCCAGCCCTTTTCTTTTATCCCTCTCCTTCCGCCCTTTTTTCCACCCCCAAGTTGCTGCGTGTTTCCCTGACTGGCCCCGAATCAACGGGCAAAACGACGCTGGCTACCCAACTGGCGGCGCATTACGGCACCTCGTTCGCGCCCGAGTTTGCCCGTGAATACCTGGCCGATACTGGCCCGCACTACACCCTCGAAGACCTCGAAGAAATAGCCCGCGGGCAGTTGGCAGCCGAAGCCGCGGCCGAAGCCCGGGCGCACGGCATTGTGTTTTGCGACAGCGACTTGCTGGTGATAAAAATCTGGGCCGAGCACTCTTTTGGCATGTGCCCCGAATGGATTTTGCGCCGCATCGACCAGCAGCAGTACGACCTGGTGCTGCTCATGGGCATCGACCTGCCCTGGCAGCCCGACCCCCTGCGCGAACACCCCCACCTGCGCCAGCAGTTCTACGACCTGTACCAGCGCGAACTGCGCGACCGCATGTCCAACTTCGCCGAAATTTCGGGCGATGGGGGCCGTCGTTTCGCCCAGGCTTGTTTTTTGATTGATGAGCTGCTGCGCTCCGCGCCTCAGCCGTCGCTTGTGGAAGAGAACCCCCCTTCACTCGTCGCCGAACCTCGAATGGCCTACGCCCCTGTCGCCCACTACACCCTGAACACGCCGCACTGCCGGGCCACTTTTGCCGCTCACGGCGCCGAGCTCACCAGCCTGGTCACCACGGCCAACGAACTGGAATACATCTGGGACGGCGACCCCGCCGTGTGGGCGCGGCACGCGCCGGTGCTGTTTCCGCTGGTGGGGCGCCTGCCCCACGACGAGTACCACTACGAAGGCCGCGACTATAAGCTGCCGCAGCACGGCTTCGCCCGCGACCAGGAGTTCAGCGTGCTGCGCCATTCCGATACGGAACTGGTGTTTCAATTGCGGCACGACGAAACCACCCGCGCGGTGTTTCCCTTCGCTTTCGAGCTCACCATTACCTATACCCTGCGCGACGCCCTGCTCACCGTGCGCTGGGACGTGCGCAACCCGGCCGCCGACCAGCCGCTGCTTTTCAGCATTGGAGCGCACCCGGCGGTGCGCTGCCCCCTGCTGCCGAGGGAGGTGTTCGAGGACTATTATTTTGAGTTCGACCACCCCGTGACCCTGGAACGGCACTTGCTGCGCGGTGGTCTGCTCACCGGCGAAACCGCGCCGGTCCTGAACCACGAGCAACAGCTGCCCCTGCGCTACGACCTGTTTGCCGATGACGCGCTGGTCTTCAAACACTACGATTTTTCGGGCCTCACGCTGCGCTCGCGCAAGTCGGCCCATTTCGTGCGTTTCCAGTTCGATGGTTTCCCCTATCTCGGCCTCTGGACCAAGGGCCCCGGTGCCAGTTTCGTGTGCGTCGAGCCCTGGCATGGCATCGCCAGCCCCGACGGCGAACCCGGCGAGCTCAGCGAAAAAGAAGGGATTCTGACCCTGGAGCCCGGCCAGGTATTCACGGCCGCCTATACCATTGAGGTAGGGTAGGGCTGGATATTAGCGCGGTGTCGGGGTTGGTGTAGAGTAGCGCGCACTTTGTCGTTCGCGTCCCCGCGCCGCGAGCTCGTTCTGGCACGCGAGCGACAAAGTTCGCGCTACTGACCGCACGTACACGGACTTCGAAACGGCTGTAGAACAATCAATAGAACGTAACGTCATGCTGAGCCTGTCGAAGCAGCTCTACCACAGCAGTAAAACCTTTTGATTGGATTAGTTGCGCGGTAGAGCTGCTTCGACAGGCTCAGCATGACGTTTTTTATTTGCCTAGTTGATTTCCCGCAAACGCAGTGCCCTCCGCTCCCGACATCCGCTCCATCCCGGCCGAAGCCACCTATGCCCTGCGCCACCAGGTGCTGTGGCCGGATATGCCACTGGACTACGTGAAGATTGAAAATGATGCCGCTGGCCACCACTTCGGCGCCTTCCAACAAAAGGAGTTGGTAGCCGTTATTTCCCTTTTTGTAGAAGGAACGGAGGCGCGTTTCCGCAAATTTGCCACCCGACCCGATTGTCAGGGGCAGGGCATCGGCAGTGCGCTGCTGCGACAGGTAGTTGAAGAAGCGCGGCGGCTGGGTGCTACGCGCATCTGGTGCGATGCCCGGCAGGACAGCACCGGTTTTTACGCCCGGTTTGGGATGCAGCCCACGGGTGACGTTTTTTACAAAGGACCCATTGCATATGTGCGCATGATTCTGTAAAGGTTAAATATGGAGGGCTGAGGGTTGAGTTACCGTTCAGTAAACTCAACCCTCAGCCCTCCATATTTAACCTTTACAGTTCTACCCGGCGGCGGTTGTATTCCGGTTCCCAGTCGTTGATGGGGCGCGAAATGCCGGGCGGCAGGTCCAGGTCGGGCAGGCCGGGGTCGTGGGGTTCGCCGCCGTCGTCGTCGCCATCGGAAGGGGGAGGCGGTGGCACCACGCGCCGCCGACGTGGCATTACCAGCACGAACAGGAAAAAGGCGCAGAAGGCAACGGCGTAGACTAAGCTAAACATGGCGAAAAACGACTGAAGCGGTGCGGGCCTTACAACGTAGAGCCCCAGCCGGACGTTGCGTCGGCCGGCGTCACTAAATTAACTGATGTTCAGCAAACCGCCAAGCGGTATCAAAGCTGGTACGGCCTGGCCGACTCCCTGCGGTACAAATACCGCCGCTACAACGAAGCCGGCACCGACTACGGCCTGTACGAGGTGGAAATGGCGGTGCTGGTCAACAACGTCTTCGCCACCGAGTACGTGAACAACGGCTACACCTACGGCTACGTGAGCGGCGGCCAAGCCCAGTACTTCAACTACTTCTGCCCGCAGGCCCAAACCAATTTCCTCGCTTCGCTGAACTTGCGGTTTTAGGGGCCGGGGTGCTGATGGAGGGCGGCAGAGCCCGGCACGGACAGGCCCGTTTAGGCTATTATCTTTGCCCAAACTCCCGCCTCACCACCCAATTCCCGCCTCATGTCTTCGGAAGCTGACGTTCTCTCGCCCCAGGCCAAAGCCCACACTGCCCAGAAAGGCAGCACCAACGCCAACGGCTTCACCGATTATTTCGACCTCGACGGCCTGCTGACCGAGGAGCACCTGCTCATCCGCCAGTCCATCCGCGACTTCGTGAAGAAGGAAATCAGCCCCAACATCGAAAAATGGGCCCAGGATGCGCACTTCCCCTCGGAGATGGTGAAGAAATTTGGCGACGTGGGCGCCTTCGGGCCCACCATCCCGCAGGAGTACGGCGGCGGCGGGCTCGACTACATCAGTTACGGCCTCATCATGCAGGAAATTGAGCGCGGCGACTCCGGCATGCGCTCCACCGCCTCGGTGCAGGGCTCGCTGGTGATGTTCCCCATCTACCAGTACGGTTCCGAAGAGCAGCGCCGCAAGTACCTGCCCAAGCTGGCCTCCGGCGAGTGGCTGGGCTGCTTCGGCCTCACCGAGCCCGACCACGGCTCGAACCCCGGCGGCATGACCACCAACCTCAAAGACATGGGCAACCATTACCTGCTGAACGGCGCCAAGCTCTGGATTTCGAACTCGCCCGAGTGCCAGGTGGCCGTGGTGTGGGCCAAAAACGAGCAGGGCCGCATCAAAGGCGTCATCGTGGAGCGCGGCATGGAAGGCTTCAGCACGCCCGAAATCCACAACAAGTGGAGCCTGCGCGCCTCCTGCACCGGCGAGCTGGTGTTTGAGGACGTGAAAATTCCCAAAGAGAACATCCTGCCCAACGTCGACGGCCTCAAAGGTCCGCTGTCCTGCCTCGATTCGGCCCGCTTCGGCATTGCCTGGGGCGCCATCGGCGCAGCCATCGACTGTTACGAGTCGGCCCTGAAGTACTCGCTCCAGCGCGAGCAGTTCGGCAAGCCCATTGCCAGCTACCAGCTGCAGCAGAAGAAACTGGCCGAGATGCTGACCGAAATCACCAAGGCCCAGCTCATGGCCTGGCGCCTCGGGGTGCTCAAAAACGAAGGCAAAGCCACCAGCGCCCAAATCAGCATGGCCAAGCGCAACAGTGTGGACATGGCCCTGCACGTGGCCCGCGAAGCCCGCCAGATTCACGGCGGCATGGGCATCACGGGCGAGTACCCCATCATGCGCCACATGATGAACCTGGAGTCGGTGATTACCTACGAGGGCACCCACGACATTCACCTGCTCATCACGGGTGCCGATATCACGGGCATTCAGGCGTTCAAGTAAGCCGAATCCGGGGCCTGAAAACGCCCCCTGCCACCGAGTAGCAGCCGGGGCAGATGCAACCCAAGCTGCCTACTCCACTGCCAGCCGGCGCACCTGCCCGCCGCAGCGCAGCAGGTACACGCCGGCCGGCAGCCCGGCGGGCAACACCAGCCGCGCCGAACCGGTGGCATCGGTCGTGGCGGTGAGCCGCACCCGGCCCAGGGCATCCAGCACGCCGAGCGGCGCGTTCGGCGTGGCCCCGGTGAGGACAACGGCGCCGTGGGCGGGGTTGGGGAAGAGGGCCAAGGCGATTGGGGTGTGACCGGGAGCGGTGGCCAGCACCTGAGCGTTGCGGAGCAGCGTGACCGTATGGATGGTGCCGCCATTAGCCACAAACACGTCGAGGTCGTCGTCGCCGTCGGCATCACCCAGGGCCAAGCTCTTCGCCACCAGCCCAGCCGCGAAAGATTGCGCGGCTCCGAATGCGCCGCTTCCCATATTTAGGCAGCACCGTACCTGGCCCGCCCCTCGGTCGCTTACCACCAAGTCGGGGAGGCCGTCGGCGTTGAGGTCACCCACGGCCATTCCAAACAGATTTCCCCCAACCATGATGGGCAGCGTGAGGCTGAAATTGCCTTGCCCGTTGTTGATATGCACAAAAATAGCCCCACCGGCATACTCATCGGTTACCACCAGTTCCAAATCACCGTCTCCATCCACATCGGTCATGGCCAGCGCGGCTGGGTGGTTACCACCGCGCAGCGCCTGGGTACCGCTGAAAGTGCCGAGCCCATTGTTCAGGCAGACGTCTACTTCGCCACTGCCGAAGGTGGCCACCGCCAGGTCCAGGTCGCCATCGCCGTCGAGGTCGCCCAGTGCAAGGGCGAGGGGTTGAATGCCCACAAGCACCTCCGAACCTGCCCCAAAGCCGCCGATGCCGGTTCCTAAACGGATGCTGACCGAGGCAGCGCCCTCGTTGGCACTCACTAGGTCCAGCACGCCGTCGCCATTGACATCGCCCAGCTTAATTTCTACGCTGCTTAAACTTAAGGTTACATCCGTGCTGCGCACAAAGCTACTGCCGCTGTTGAGATACACCCGTGCGGTGCCAAAATACGGCGAGGAGATGCTATTGCTGAGCACCACCACGTCTAGTGTGCCGTTGCCGTCGAGGTCGCCCAGAGCTACATCCGCGACCTCGCCGCTGGCAGGTAGGTCCAAGGTGCCTCCGAATACCCCGTTGCCGTTGTTGAGGCGGACGCTGGCGGTAGCGGCGAGGAGGTTTGCCGTCACGAAATCCAAGTCACCGTCGTTGTCCAAATCGCCTACGGCCAGCTTCGTGGGGTCGCCCGGCAGGGCTGTAGGAACATCTGTCACTAATCTGCCGCGCCCCGTGCCGCCCGCCGCCGCCGTGAACTGCCCCACCCGGCCCTGCGCCAGCGCCCCGCCGCTACCGGCGGCTGCCGTGGTCACGGTGTACTGTACCGTTTCGCCGGGCCGGAAGTCGTAGGCCGCGGGGGCGAAGCTGAGTGTGTTGCCGCTCACCACAGCCGGCGTGGTGCCGCGCGTGCGCAGCCCGCCGCGCTGGCTGCTGAACACCTTGAGGGCCCCGGCCGAGGCAGGGGTAAGGGGCTGGCTGAAACTGACGGTAAGCGGGGCGTTGCGGGCGGCCGCCCGCGCATTGGCCATCGGGATGACCGAGGTGATGGTGGGGGCTTGGGCTTGGGCTGCTCCGAGAGAAGCCAGTACCAAAGCGGTACAAAGTGCCGAATAGGCGCGGAGGTAGGAGTGCAGCATCAGGAGCAAAAGGACGAGTGCATGACGAAGCACCGTCTGCTCGAAGGTGCGCTTTCAAATGTAACAAGCTACAACTGCTTTACTTCCGTACGCGGGAAAGGTCAACAACTAATTCGCTGGTTGGCAGTCTTGGCAAGGCCCCGGTACGGTTAGTGAAAAGATAGGTGCTGCACTTCTGCAAAATGCAGCGTTTCGACCTTAATCCCGCCGCCCGTGCCGTAATTTGGCCCCATGATGAAAATCGTCCCCGCGTCCGAACCCCTCGTGCTGCTCGAATGCCTCGTGGCCGGCACCTCGCACCGCCCCAACCTGGAGAAGTACGAGCCCAAGCTCACGGTGGGCCAGGCCCTGCACCTGAGCCGGGAAGCCGATAACCACTACGACGATTGGGCCGTGCAAGTGCACACCGCCCCCGCCACCGACCCTGCCAACGTGTGGCTGGGCTACCTGCCCGAGGGCCGCAACGAAACCGTGGCCCGCCTGCTCGACGCCGGCAAGCACCTCTCGGCCCGCCTCAACCACAAATCCTGGGAAACCGACTGGCTACACCTCGACATTGAAGTGCTGCTGCACGAATAGGGTGCGCGATTCAAAACGGCTGTCATCCTGAGCACAGCGAAGGACCTTATTACGACTGCGCCAGTCGCAGGATAAACGGTTCAGTCGTGACAAGGTCCTTCGCTGCGCTCAGGATGACAAACGAATATTTTCTCTAGGCGGAGCTTTTTTGCTCTCAACATAGTTACTCATACGCTTAGCAAGCGCCGACCAATCATTTTAGCAATATCATTATGCGCGAAGCCTTTCTCTCCGGTAGCGCCGACGGGTTTGATGCCACCGACAAGGACATCGACAAAGCCCTCCGCCCGCTTAGTTTCGACGATTTTACGGGCCAGGACAAGATTCTGGAAAACCTGAAGGTGTTTGTGGCCGCCGCCAAGATGCGCGGCGACGCCCTCGACCACGTGCTGCTGCACGGCCCCCCCGGCCTGGGCAAAACCACCCTCTCCCACATCATCGCCAACGAGCTGGGCTCGGGCATCAAGATGACCAGCGGCCCGGTGCTGGATAAGCCTTCGGACCTGGCCGGCCTGCTCACCAACCTAGAGCCGCACGACGTGCTGTTCATCGACGAAATCCACCGCCTCAACCCCGTGGTGGAAGAGTACCTGTACTCGGCGATGGAGGACTACCGCATCGACATCATGCTCGATTCGGGCCCCAACGCCCGCTCGGTGCAGATTTCGCTCTCGCCATTCACCCTCGTGGGCGCCACCACGCGCTCGGGCATGCTCACGGCGCCGTTGCGGGCCCGTTTCGGCATCTCGGCCCGTCTGGAATACTATGACTCGAAGCTGCTGACGACCATCGTGCAGCGCTCGGCCGAAATCCTGGGCACACCCATTCATGAGGACGCGGCCTTTGAAATTGCCCGTCGCTCGCGCGGCACGCCCCGCATTGCCAACAACTTGCTGCGCCGTACCCGCGACTTCGCCCAAATCAAGGGCGACGGCACCATCACGGTTGAAATCGCGCAGTTTGCCCTGAACGCCCTCGACGTGGATGCCCGTGGCCTCGACGACATGGACAAGCGCATCCTCACCACCATCATCGACAAGTTCAAGGGCGGCCCGGTGGGCATCAGCACCATCGCCACCGCTTGTGGCGAAGAGGGCGAAACCATCGAGGAAGTGTACGAGCCCTTCCTGATTCAGGAAGGCTACATCAAGCGCACCAGCCGCGGCCGGGAGGCTACGGAGGCAGCGTACCAGCACTTGGGCCGTATGTTGCCCAACCACTTGCGCGGCAACAACGGCGCGAGCTTATTTGATGAGATAACGTCGTAGAGGGAAGATTTATCCGGTCATCCTGAGCGCAGCGAAGGACCTTATCACGCCTGAACGATTGTTAGTTGCAATTGTGCAGGCGCGATAAGGTCCGTCGCTGCGCTCAGGATGACCTATTTTTACCCAATACCAATTCCGTTTCCCATGCTTCCTCCGTCCCAATGGGCCCCGTTCATCAAGCGCCGCGCGGCGGAGCTGGGCTTCATGGCCTGCGGGATTTCCAAAGCGGAGTTTCTGGAGGAGGAAGCGCCGCGCCTCGAAACCTGGCTCACGCGCCGCATGAACGGCAAGATGGGCTACATGGAAAACCACTTCGACAAGCGCCTCGACCCGCGCCGGCTGGTGGACGGCGCTAAGTCGGTGATTTCGCTGCTGCTCAACTACTACCCCGCGCCCGAAATCCAGCAGCCCGACGACACCCTCAAAATCAGTAAATACGCCTACGGCCGCGACTACCACTTCGTCATCAAAGACAAGCTGAAAACGCTGTTGGCCGATATGGAAGCCGAAATTGGCGCTATCGGCGGGCGTTGCTTCGTAGACTCGGCGCCGGTGCTGGACAAGGCCTGGGCCAAGAAATCGGGCCTCGGCTGGGTGGGCAAAAACTCGAACCTCATCACGCCGGGCACGGGCTCGTTCTACTTCATCGCCGAGCTGATTGTGGACGTGGAGCTGCCCGCCGACGGGCCCATCCGCGACTACTGCGGCACCTGTACCAAGTGCGTGGACGCCTGCCCAACGCAGGCCATTACAGAGCCCTACGTGGTGGACGGCAGCAAGTGCATCAGCTACTTCACCATCGAACTCAAGAACCAGATTCCGACCGAAGTAGCTGGGCAGTTCGGCAACTGGGTGTTCGGCTGCGACATCTGCCAGGACGTGTGCCCCTGGAACCGCTTCAGCAAGCCGCACAACGAGCCGCAGTTCAACCCCGCGCCCGGCCTCAAAGACCTGACGCCCGGCGACTGGCGCGAAATCACCCACGAATTGTTCTCGGAGCTGTTTCGCCAGTCGGCCGTGAAGCGCACGGGCTACGAAGGACTAAAGCGCAACATCCGGTTTGTGACGGATGGGCAGTAGCCGCGCTGGCTCAACCGCTACCCAATTAGCCTACGCCAGCAATGGGGAAGTCGGCCCGGAAATGGCCGAACACCGCTTTCAGTACATTGCGGTAAACGCGGGCAAACTGTTCGTAGCACCAACTGCGGAAAGCCGGTACTTCGGCGGGCTGCAACATCTTGAGGGCTTTGCGGAGTTCTTTCTCGAATAGGGCCCGGTTAAAGCTGACTTTCGTCAGAATCATTTTCACATAGTCTAGCATCGGGAAGTAGTACGGAAGACGGTGAAAAAAAGCGGAAAATTTTCGAAAAAAGGCCGGTGTGGCAATGGATGAGAAAGATACAATATTTCGATACCGTTTCGCAAGAGGGTTGAAACAGACAAAATCAGCGAGGTGCCCTGAAACGCAAAAAGAGCAGTATTTACCTGCTCTTCTGCTGGAAAAAGCCAAAATCTTTTAGCTATATGAACAAACTGAGGGCTGCTTGCGCAACAGCTAAACTCACCGGCTCATCAAATGCCTCAGCCAGGGCCGTGTCGTGAATGGCCGTGTTGTCACGAATCAGGAGAAAGTTCGAGAACGGTACTTTCACTCCGGCGGTCAGGTACTGAAAAACGTTTTCATCGCCGCCAGTAGCTGCCGTGGTAAGCGCTTGCGCTGCAGCGGGGCGCGCAATGGGGGCATCGGCATCGCTGGGCCAGTTTTTTACGACTACGCCCCGGCCGCGCCGCAGCCCGCGCACGTGGGCCGAGTGTTCGGCCTCAACCGCGTGCTGGCGGAGCAGGGACTTAAGTGCCTGAGAGTCGCTGACGCTGAAGGTGTGGGTTTTATACAGCCGAACGCCGAGGTCTTCCAACTGCTGAGCCAGCGCCAGGAAGGCATCGTAGTCGCTCAGCACGTTGGGGAAAAGCACGGGGTTGGCCGATACGCCATGGCGGCCACTGAAATCGAACGTGGGAACGGGCTGAATGGCCGCACCGGCGTTTTGCAGCACCAGCACCAGGAATGCCTCGTGTTGCGTTTGGTGCAGCAGCATGCGTTGGAAGCCAGCGATTTGGGTGGCCGGAATGAGGCCGGAAGCGGCCAGCGCCTGGGTATACAGGGCTTTTTGCAGGCGTTCGAGCAGCAAGAGCTGCGTCAGGGCATCGTAGGAAGTTTCTTTGGTGCCGGCGGCGGCGGGAAGCGAACCGAAGGCCAGGGGCAGGGCCGCCACGGCCACGCGGCCGAATTGCTGGAGCAACTCGCGCCGTGGGGTGGCCGTTGTGGGGGCGCCCGGAGTAGCCGCCAAGCGGTCGAGCAGGGAAATCAGCTTCATACAGGAACGGCCAGATTGGCAATGGAAATGACGTAGGGCGCGAAGAAAGGAGCCAAGGCGGTGTTCACTTCGGTGGGGGTTTTGGTGCGAATTTGTCCGGCCAGGGCGCCGGTGTTTTCCACCACATCATCGTTGGCAAAGGAGCCGGGGGAGAGAAGGTCGCGCACGGTAGCGGCATGACGGGCGTGGACCGACGACGTTTTCAGCAGCAAATCGCGAAGCAAGGTGCCGCTGGTGGTGGTCAGCAGCGTAAGCAGCACCGGGTAGGCTGCCGTAGCCAAGTCTTCGAGCTGCTGCGCGGCTGCCAGCACGCCGGCGCGGGTGGTGAGGGTAAACGACTTGAGGCTGAACGCGAGGTCGGCGGGAACAATAACTGTCGAAGCCGTAGGGTCGAGCTGATACTTGAACACTTCGCGGTGCACCACCTCGTGGTCGCGCAGGTCGGCGAAGATGGCGCGCTCGGCTGCCGCAAGGTCGCTGGGCGGCGCGTCTACCACTTTTTGGTAAAGCGTGGCCTGCGCCATGGCCAGCAGGTAGGCATATTGCACCAAGCCGGCGTCGCCGGTCGACAGCGACAGGGCATACGGGTCGGTGGCGACCGGAGTGGGCGTTTGGGTGCTGCATCCGGTGGCACCTATCAAGGCAGCCGTAGCCGCCGATGCCGCCGAAACCCGTAAGAAACCGCGCCGTCCCAGCGGCTGTGCCCGCCAGGCGGGCGAAAAGATGGATTCAGACATTCGTTCGCTAATTCAATCAAGCCGCTCAATACGGTGAGTTCTGGCTATTACAAAGGTACTCGCTGCCCGTTCATTGGTTGCAACGCCCTAAAAAACAAAGCCGGCCCCGCGCGCGAAACCGGCTTTGTGCAGCAATAAGTACCTGCGGGAAGGCAATTCAAGGACTGTTTTACCTCACCAGGCCACCGGCGCGCGAGCCATCCAGCACCTCGGCGGGCTGTAGGTATTCGTCGAATGCCGCGGCGGCTTCGGCGGCCGTGTAAGGAGTGCCAAGGGCCGTAATCAGGGCCACATTCGACTGCGTGGTGTTGTCCTCGCGGGGGCTGGGCTTAGTCGCATCGTAGGTGGGAATGGTGAAAGACCCGCCGCCAAAATTGAAGAAAGTGGGCGGCGGGGTAGGGGGCGTAGTTGTGCTAGGGGTGATGCCGTTGGTGTAGGCACTGGTATAAAGTGCGTTGGCAGGAGTCTGGGCAGCCGAGTCGGCGGCCGTAATCCAGGGCCGGATGTCGGTGGAAGCGCCGGGACGGGTGGCGCGCATGTAGCGAATGTGTGCCGCGTGGCGGGCTTCCATCGAGTGGATTCTGAGGGCCGTGGTCAGCAGGTCGGTGCCGAGCAGCTCGGAGGCGCGGCCTTTGTAGGCCCGCACACCGGTGTCTTCCAGCACTTGGGCCACCAGCAGCTGCGTATCGTAGTTCGTAGCAAAGTTTAGATTGGAAGGAATGGCGGACGCATTGAAGCGGATGCCGCTCACCGGCGTGCCGCCCAGCGATTTGATGGCACCGCTCGTGCCGCCCAGCAGGGCTACGTGCTGGTCTTCGTGGAGCTTGATTTTGGCAATGGCTGCGGCCGCGGCCGCACCACCGACAGAAGTTGCCAAGCCGGCCGTAATCACCTGTGAGTAGAAATCCTGTTCGAGCAATTCCAGCGTCAGCGCGTAGTTCAGCACGTCGACAGCCGTCGACTTGATACCGGTTTCGCCAGCGTAAGCTTTGTTGAACAAGGCCCCCACCAACAGCGGCGAGGCCGCCATGGCTGAGCGTTTGGCCAGGCTGCCAAGCGAATTGAAGATGGCCCGGCGGGAATCAAAACGGCCGAGCAAGTCGGCGTCCACTTCGGCAAGTTGGTCAATGATTTTGAAGAAATCCATGAGGAATAGCTGATTATACGTGGAAAGCGTTATTGTCCAACCGTGCTGCCGTCGAGCTTCTCGGTGATGTACTGCTGGGCAATGGTCAGCACTTCGACCGGGGTGCGGGAGAGGTCGAGGCCGTTGGCATCGGCCGTGTCGGAGAAGGTGCCCGGCGACACGAAATCGCGGATAATGGAAGCATGACGCGCTTCGACCGACACAATTTGCCCGGCTATTACCAAATAAGCCGCGTTTTTGATGAGCTTGCCGGCGCCGTTGTAGGCCGACACGCCGAGGTCTTCAAACGCCTGAGCGGCGTCAAGCACCGATTTCCGCTTGGTAAAATCAACCGTCGTAAAATTGGGCGTTAGGTCTTGCAACAGTTTCCCAGGAGCATCACGGTTGATGGCGGCCTTGAGAAAGTCGCGGTGAATGGCCTCGTGCTTGGCTACTTCCTGAAAGTATAGCAGTTCCGTAGCGGAGAAGTCGGCCGCCGGGGCTTTTGCCACCTGTGCGTAGAACGCTGCTTCGAGCTGCTCCAGAGCGTAGGCGTAATTCAATACGCTGGCATCGCCGGTGCCTAGGCTAATGGTGGAACTGGGCGTGGTGTCGCTGTCTTTGGAGCACCCGGCCAGCACAAGGGCCGTGGCGCCCGCCGTGGCGCCGGCATACATGAAAAACGAGCGCCGCTTGATGGGCACGTGCAGAGGTTGAAGGTTATCCGCCATAAAAAAATGAAATAGGAATTTGAAGGCCCTTGCCACAGAAGCACGAGCCGGCACTGGGCCAGAAGGTTGTACGGGTGCGCAGGTAAAAGTAACGGCGCGGCAACGGAAGTGGCGCGCTCCGCAGGGACTTCCGATAGGAACCTTGGTCCGGTTCGGCTGCCTTAAACGCAGAAAAAAGGCCAACCCGCAGGTCAGCCTTTTCTGTTAGCAAATAGGCAGCAGGAACAGCTACGCCAAGAAGGTACTGCCATTCACCACGAAAGTGCGGGCAATGGCTTTCACCGTCGTCACGTCCAGGGCTTCGTCAAACGCCTCGGAGAAGGCCGCGGCCGGGAAACCGGTGGTGTTTGGCAAGCCAGTCAGGGCGGCACCGCCCTGGGTGGTGTTGCTTTCGGCATCAAACGTCACGCCCGTAGGAGCGCCCGTGTTGTTGCCAGCGCCGTATATGCCAGCCGTTTGGGCGGGCGAAGCGCCGCCGTTGTCGGTGCCGGAAATCCAGCTTTTGGGCGAAGCGTTGAGGGTACCCGACTGTGGGCTCTGCGAAGCCGTGTTATTCAGCGGCCCGCCGCGGCGCATGGTGCGCAGGCGCGAAGCATGGCGCGCTTCTACCGAATGGATATTCAGCGCGGCCGTGAGCACGGTTTTGTTGCTCATCAGCAGCGGGGCACCGCCTTTGTAAGCCCGCACGCCGGTGTCTTCCAATGACTGCGCCACGGCCAGGTAGGTCAGCGGGTTTGTAAACACGTCGAGGAAGGGCGCGTTGGCAGCCGTTGGCGTTGCGCCTTTCGCGCCAGTGAAGTCGAATGTGGCCGCCCCTGGGTCGGCAATGGCGGCCGTGCCCAGTACCGAGCGCAGGAAAGTGACGTGGTTAGCCTCGTCCGTCCGAATGAGGTCCAGCGCTGCCTTGTTGGTGGCGCTAAAACCAGCCTGCAACGCAGCGGTTGCCTGGCCGCGCTGGTAGAAATACGATTCCAGGTACTCCAGGCTCAAGGCAAAGTTGAGCACGTCGTTCACCGTGGCTCCCACCGGGGTTTGGGCGTAGGCTTTGTTGAAAATGGCGCCTACTGCCAGCGGCAAGGCCGCCGCCGACAGCTTCTGGCCCAGGCCGGTCATGTGCTTGAAAATGCTGCGACGCGAGTCGAGGCGGTCGTACACTTCCGGGTCCACTTTCTCGATTTCCGAGATGATTTGAAATATATTCATGACGAAGAAAATTCAGAGTTGAAAAGGAGAAAGGGATGTTATTTCAGGCCCGAAGCATCAATCTTGGAGCCATCGGCCAGGTAAGCGTTGGCCGCAGCCGTCACCTCGTTGGGCGTCATCGAGCGTTCCACGCTGGAGCTGGCCGGACCGGCGCCGCTGGCGCTGGCGCTGGCGTTGGCCGTGGTCAGGGTCACCACGCTGTTGTCGATGAAACTGCCTTCCTGTACCAAGTCGCGAATGATGGCGGCGTGACGGGCCTCGACGGACACAATCTTGCCGGCCAGCGTCAGGTACAGCGGCGAGGTGATGTATTGGCCCGCGCCGTTGTAGGCCGCCACGCCGAGGTCCTCAAACGCTTTGGCAGCGCCAAGCACGCTGGTGCGGCTGCTGAAGTCGATTTTGGAGAAATCCGGCTTCAGGCTGTCGCTGATGCGCCCGGAGGTGATGGCCGCCTTGAAGAATTCGCGGTGAATAACCTCGTGGTAGTAGAGGTCGTCCAAAATCTGCCGCTCGGCGCTGGTTGTGGCCAGTCCTTTGTAGTAAGCGCCGTCGCGGAGGGCGGTGTAGAAACCCGCTTCCAGTTGTTCCAGCGCATAAGCGTAGTTGAGTACGCCGGTATCGCCCGAACCTACGTTGATGAGGTTGCTTGTGGTAACAGGGTCACTATCTTTGGAGCACCCGGCCAGCACAAGGGCCGTGGCACCCGCCGTAGCGCCGGCGTACATGAAAAACGAGCGCCGCTTGATGGGCGTGTACAGCGGTTGCGCGAACGTGGCATCGTCGGCGCCGCGGGGCTGAAGGTTGTCGGACATGAGAAAAGGAGGGTTAGGTGAGAAATTGAACCGGGGAGGGAAAGGCAATAGGGGGCCGAACGGTCCGAATTGGGCCATTGGCTAGGAGAGGAACCAGAACTGCTGAAGTGATTTGGAAGCAGATACGGTAACTACGACCTGTAAGGATTCAATTAGCCCGTATTTTGTGTTTGCGCGGGTGGGGCAGGCGAGGAAACCGCACCATTGCCAGAAACGCAAAAAGTGGATTTCAGCGTTTGGCGCTACTTTTAGGCCGATTCATTTGGCCAAGCACTATGGGAAGAATTTTTGGTGTGCTGGCGGTGTGGCTGGGCTTGCTGGGGGCTGGGGCGGCCCGGGGCCAGCAAGCCGGCCCCGGCCCCAGCCGAACCGCTGCGACTGACGTGGTGCTGCTGCCGGGCCCGGCCACGCTGCCCGTGACGGGGGAATACACGCTGGGCTTTCGGCTGCGCGGCGGGGTGCTGGATAACTATTCGGAGTTTCCGGAGCTGGAGGGCTTTAAGAAAAGCGGCAAAAACCGCACGGTCACCACCCGGATTGTGCAGGGCCGCCGCTTCGCCGACCTCACCATTACACAACGCTACGTGCCCTACGGCGAGGGCGAATACGTTATCAAGGCCTTTCAACTGACCGTGAACGGGGTGGTGCTGCGCAGCAGTGGTGCCACCGTGCGGGTGGGCCCGGCCGCCCAGCCCACCCCGGCGCCCGGCGCCAAGCCGACGGCCCCGCTGCAAGCAGTGGGCAACCTCGACAAGCTGTTTGGCAAGCCCAAGCCTGCGTTGTACGACGACATTCCCGACCATGCCTTTCTGACGGTGCTGGCCGACCGGCCCAGCGTGTACGTGGGCCAGGGCGTGCGCGTGGGGCTCTATTTCTACCTCAAGCCCGAAGACCAGGCCCTGCTGGCTTTCCACGATTTTATGAACCAGCTGCCGCCGCTGCTGCACGAGCTGCACCAGCCCACCGCCTGGCAGGAGCCCGGCCCCGAAGCCAGTGCCTCGGCCGATACGGTGCGCTACCAGGGCCAGCGCTACCTGCGCTTCCGGTTGGCCGAAAACGTGTATTACCCGCTCACGCCCCAGCCCCTGCGCTTTCCGCCCCTGGCCCTGACCATGGTGAAGTACAAGGTGCTGAAAAAGCCCGCACCAGGCCAGGACAACCGCCTGGCGGGCTACAAAACGTACTATGCCACCGGCAGTACCGTCGCGGTGCGGCCCTTGCCCGAGGCCGCGCAGCGCGGGCCCGTGCCCGTGGGAACGTACAGGGTGAGCGAGGCCATTAGCCGGACCACGTTTCGGGTGGGTGAGACGTTTACGTACGCATTTGGGGTAGAAGGGGAGGGCGATTTGTCGGCCGTGCTGGCGCCCACTTTTGTGCCCGGCCCTGGGCTGGAGGTATTTGGCCCCGAAGTTCGGCTGGAAGCCCGGCCCGGCGGCGGGAAAAAGTTGTTTCGCTACCGCCTGGTGGCGCGGCAGCCAGGCGTGCTGCCGCTCGATAGCCTGTTGCAACTGACTGTTTTTAACCCCACTACGGCTCGGTACGATACCCTGCGCCCCGAATTGCGGCCATTGGTGCGCGGCCGGGCGGCACCTGCCGGCCCGCTGCCCAAGCCCGAAGACGACCCCTTCTACGGTCCCGCGCTGGCCGGTGCCGATGCCACCATGCAGCCGCTGGATGTGTACCGCGACGTGCGCCGCTACGCCGACTGGCTGCTGGTGGCGCTGGCGGGCGTGGCCGGTCTGGGGTGGTGGCGGGCCGGCCGGGCGGCGTAGTTTTGCTTGATTCTAGTTGGTAGGTGCTTGCTGTTAGTTGTCAGATTAGGGATTGACTAACCGTTGCGAGACTAACAACTGACAACCCGCAACTAACAACCAACTATGTCCAACACCTTCGGTTCGCTGTTTCGCATCACCACGTTTGGCGAGTCGCACGGGGCGGGCATCGGCGTGATTATTGACGGCTGCCCGGCGGGCGTGGCCGTGGACGCTGCCCGGATTCAGGCCGCGCTCGACCGCCGCCGGCCCGGCCAGTCCGACCTCACCACGCCGCGCAAGGAGGCCGATACGGTCCACATCCAGTCCGGCTTGTTTGAGGGCCTGACCACGGGCACGCCCATCAGCCTGTTCATCCCCAACGCCGACCAGCGCTCCGACGACTACTCGCACATTGCCCACGCCTACCGCGCCAGCCACGCCGACTACACCTACGACGTGAAATACGGCCGCCGCGACTACCGCGGCGGCGGCCGCAGCTCGGCCCGCGAAACGGCCGCCCGCGTGGCCGCCGGTGCCGTGGCCATGCAGCTATTGGCGCATTTCGGAATCGAAATGGCCGCCTACGTCTCAGCCGTGGGCGAAGTAGAAGTTCCTTTGGAATACCCGGAGCTGGATTTAAGCCTCATCGACAGCAACCTCGTGCGCTGCCCGCACCCCGAAACGGCCGTGCGCATGGAAGCGCGCATCCGCGAAGCGCAGGCGGCCCACGACACGGTGGGCGGCGTGATAACGGGCGTGGCCCGCCACGTGCCCGCCGGCCTGGGCGAGCCCGTGTTCGACAAATTGCCGGCGGTGCTGGGCCACGCCTTGCTCAGCATCAATGCCGTGAAAGGGTTCGAGTTCGGCTCCGGCTTTGCCGGCACCAAGCTGCCCGGCTCGGTGCACAACGACGAATTTTATACCGACGAAGCCGGCGCCGTGCGCACCCGCACCAACCACAGCGGCGGCAGCCAGGGCGGCATCAGTAACGGGCAGGATATTTATTTCCGGGTCGCGTTCAAGCCTGTAGCCACGCTGCTGCAGCCCCAGCAAACAATCAACGACCAGGGCGAGGCTGTTACGCTGGTCGGCAAGGGCCGCCACGACCCCTGCGTGCTGCCCCGCGCCGTGCCCATCGTGGAAGCCATGACGCAGCTGGTGCTGGCCGATTTGCTGCTGCGGGCCCGGGCCAATAAGCTGTAGGCAAGCAATGCAGCTTGTGGTACTTGTGGTATGCTGGCTTCTGTACCTGCTTTTATGCGTCGCTTACTGTCTTGGGGGCTTTTCGGGGCGCTGCTCCACGCGGGGCAGCCGGGTTGGGCCCAAGCCCAGGCACTGCCCGTGCCAGCCCGGCCCGATACTGTGACGGGCAATCCGACCCGACGCGGTTTTTTTCGTCGGCCGGCAGTGCAGGCACTGGCTGTGCCCGCAGTGCTCGTCGGCTACGGCATCAGCACGCTGCACGAACACGGTTTCTATAGTTCTTACCAAGCCCAAGCCGATGCACAGCGGGCTTTTCCGAACTTTCATCTCCCCATCGACAATTACCTCGGCTACGTTTCCTACCTGGGCCTGGCGGGCGCCGAGCTGGCCGGAGTTCGGCCCCGCCACGATGCGTTGAACACGGCACTGCTGCTGGCCAAGGCCGAAATTGTGCTCAATGCCGCCGTGTTTGGGCTCAAGTATACCACCCACGTAGAGCGACCCAGCGGCAAAGACGACCATTCGTTTCCTTCCGACCATGCCGCGCAGGCCTTCCTTGCGGCCAGCATCGTCGATTTGGAGCTGCGGGATAAGAGCCGTTGGTACGGCGTCGGGGCCTACGGCCTGGCCAGCAGCGTGGCCGTGCTGCGGGTGCTCAACAACAAGCACTGGGAGTCCGACGTGTTTGCGGGCGCGGGCTTTGGCATTTTGGCGGCGCATCTGGCCTACCTCACCCACCGCAACCGCTGGGGCCGCCTGCCCAACGGCCCGGCTTTGGGCTGGCGCCTGGCGCCGGCCTGCTGGCCGGGCGGCACCTCGGGGGTGCGCCTGAGCTGGCAGCCACGTCGCTAGGCCCGCTTACCTGGTACCACTGCTGGCACGGTACCTTTGCAACCTCTGCGGCCCCATTGCGGTTGTACCTTTGCACCCGCGGGCACCGTGCCCGCTTTCCCCTGATAGTAAACCACCTAAGCCATGGCTGCAATTTCCATTTACGCCGAAGCCTCTCCCAATCCGGAGAGCATGAAATTTGTCCTCAACCAAAACCTGCTGGCCGATGGCGTGAGCGTGGACTACCCCAACGTGGAGGCCGCTTCTAACTCGCCCCTGGTGCAGGAGCTGTTCAACTTCGACTACGTGGGCCGCGTGTTCATTGCCCAGAACTTCGTGACCGTCACCAAAACCCGCCCCGAGCTGGGCTGGACGCAGCTCATCCCCGAGCTGCGCCAGTTCCTGAAAAGCTACGTGGAGGCCGGCGGCCCCATTTTCCTGGTCGACCCTGCCGCCGAGCAAAAGGCCGCCCAGGCCGCCACTGCCGGCGACCCCACCCAGCAGGAAGGCCAGATTGCCCAGAAAGTCATCGACCTGCTCGATAACTACGTGCGCCCCGCCGTGGAGCAGGACGGCGGCAACATCACCTTCAAAAGCTACCACGAAGGCATCGTGACCGTGAACCTGCAAGGCTCGTGCTCCGGCTGTCCTTCGGCCACCGTGACGCTGAAGTCAGGCATCGAAAACCTGCTCAAGCGCATGGTGCCCGAAGTGCAAAGCGTTGTGGCCGAAGGCATACTAGCCTAGCCCTTAGAAGCGGAGCGTCAGACGCTAAAAAGGCCCGTTGGAATTGTCCAACGGGCCTTTTTAGCGTCTGACGCTCCGCTTCTAACTCATTTCAGCTGCGACTTTACGGTGAAATTCCTTGCCACGGTGAAGCCGAAGTAAATGTCGCCCTTAAAGAAATTGCCGGTGGTTTGGGGCACGAAGAATTTCTCCACCATGCCGCTGGAATTGGTGAAGTGCAGCTGGAACACGTGGCCACCGGTTTCGATGTCGACGCCCAGACCGAGGGCATTGGTGTAGTGGTCGGCGGCGTAGCCGGGCAGCAGGTAGAAATAATCGGCGGTGAGGGCAATGCGCTTGGTGAGCTTTTGGCGCAGGCCCGCGCCGATGGCGTACACGTCGTTTTGCATGCCGGCCAGCGGCGTGTAGTTGCGGTGGATGAGCGTGGGCATCAGCTGCACCGAGAGGCTGGGGCTGAATTTGCGCGCCACAAGCACCTGGTAGGCATAGTCGAGGCGGGAAGAGGTGTTGCGCTCCTGCGTGGCGGTGCCAAACTTGAGCGTAGTGATGGCCGACGAGGCAAACAACGTGACCGAAACCGGCATGGGGTGCGCGCCGCTGGTTTGCTGCAAGGCGCGGTATTTTACAAAGCCGTCGAAGGTTTTTTCCTGCGAGCTGCGGCCCACGCCCACGGCCAGCCGGCTGGTGATGCCGTACTCGAAGCTGAGACGCAGCACGGCCTGGTCGAGGCCGAAAAAGTTGTAGGCGCCGCTGTTCAGGGTGCCAAAGCGGTGCTGGATGAGGAAGGCCAGCGTGCCCTCGCCCGGCGTCTCCACCGACTGCGAATTGATGATGTGCGTGCCCTTGAAGGTGGCGGCCACCGGCTCGCGCTTGGTGGAGTCGGCCGTTTGCTTTTCGAGGTCGTTCAGTAAGTCGGTTTGGGCGTGGGCAGGGGTTGCCAGGGCCAGTAGCCCCCCCAGCAAGCCCGCAAACAGCGGTGCAGAGTAGGTGTAGCGCATAAGAAAACGGATAAAGCAGACAAAAGAAAATCAGCGGCCGGGCGAAGCGGCGCCCGCTACGGGCGCGCAGGCAAGGGCCACGCGCACGGTCACAATTTTAGCAATGTTGTTGCGCACCAGCAGCGGAATCTCAATGTTGTAGTCGGCCGAGGCTACGGGAAACGTGGCAAAGGCCAGCAGCTGGCCGCTTTTCAGTTCCACGCTGGCGGGCACCTGCACGTGGTGCGTCACGCCGTGCAGGGTCAGGTCGCCTTCTACCTGCACGTTGTGGGGGCCGGCCGTGGCCAGCATGGCCGCATCGCACCCATTGAAGCGCCCGGCAAAGGTGGCTTTCGGAAATTTATCCGACTCCAGGTAGTTTTCGTTGAAGTGTTCCTGCATGAGCGTGCGCTTGAACACAAAAGCCTTGATGGGCACCGAAAACGCCAGCTGACCAGTTCCAAAATCGAGCACGGCCGCCACCTGCTGGTTTTTGGCCTCGATGTCCTCGATGGGGCTGGACGAAAAAAACGATACCTGCCCCGTCTTGGTCATGTATTTATTCTGCGCAGAGGCCTGCCCCAGTGCCGCGAGCAGCAGCGCCGCGGGCAGCAGGAAAGAAAGCGAACGGTTCATAGCTGGTGGAAGAAGTGGTTACTGGGGTCGGCCCTCGTCTATCCACCGCTGAATGCGCTCAATGTCGCAGTCGGAAAGCTTGGGTTTGCCCTGGGGCATTTCGGGGTAGCCGGCCGTGTGCTTGATGCACCCGAGAATGGTGGCCGAAGGGTAGTTCTTCAGGCTTTGGTACGTGCTGAAGTCGTTGCCGCCGCCCAGGGTATTGGCCACCGTGCTGGCGTGGCACTCGCGGCAGTTCGCATCAAAAATGGGGGAGATGACGCTGGCGTAGGTGATAGTTTGGGTGGAGGCAGTGCAGGTCGGCTCGGGCTCGCCGTGCGAATAGGTGCAGCTGGCCGCCAGGCCCAGCAACAAGGACGCCGCGCCCAAGAGCGCCGGCCGGATGAATGCAGAAAAAGGAGCGATAACGGGCATGGCGAACGGTGGCAAAAAGCGTGAAAACATAAAAAACAGTGCGCCTGGGCCCAGCCCAAGGCCGGTAAGATACAAGGTGCCGGGGCTGGCCAGGAGCTAGAAGCCGTATTTCACCCCCAGAAATACCCCGGCGCTGGTCAGCTTCAGTTTGCCGGTTCCTACCCCGGTCAAGGGCAGCTTGAAATAAGGCTCGGCCAGCACGCTCCAGCGGGCGCCAAGGGCGCGCTCATAGCCCGCCGACAGGTTGAGAATGCTGAGGTAGTGCCGGTTGGCATTCAGCACTTCGCCTTCCCAATAGCCGGGCTTGTTATACTCCACGTAAGCGTAGGAGTAATCCTCGCGCTGCATGAAAAAGGACGACAGGCCGGCGCTGCCGTAGAGCCGATAGTGCGGCCGGATTAAAAAATCATAGCGCAGGTTCAAGGGCACGTCAAGTACGGTGCAGGTGCCGTCCACGCTGTCGAAATAGCGGTGGGTGAGGTAGGTGCTGTAAGCGCCGAAGTCATAGTCGGCCCGGCGGGCCTTGTACTGTTTGGTCGAGCGCAGCAGGCCGGTGTTGAGGCGCAGGCGGTCGGTCACGCGGTATTCCAGCGTCAGGCCCACGTTGGGCATGGGGCTTTCCACGTAGGCAAATTTCACCGTGCTTACATCGGGCGCGGCCACCAGCCCAAGGTAGAAGCGGGGCTGCCGGGCAGAAACTGCTTGCTGTGGCTTAACGGGGGCATCATCCACAGCAACCAAAGCCAGCGGAGCCGGCAAGGGCCGCAACTCAGCGGCTGGCAGAGCGGCCAGGCGCGGAGTCAGGATGGAAAGGTCCGTTGTGATGGTGCGTGGCGTCAGGGTTTCGTCCGCCGAGGCGGCCTGCCCAATGGCCGACTGCTGAACCGGAGCCGAGTCGGCTGGGCGGGATTGGGCTGTGGTCTTGGCAGGATGCCGGCGTGCCAGCACTGAAGTCGACGAGTGGGTAAAACGCCGGCCCGCGGCGCGGGTTTCTTTGGCTCTCGCTTCGGCATCACCGTCGGCGACAGTTGTTTCAGCGACGGACTTGCTGCGCGTAGTGTAAGTGCCTTCTGTGGGGTTGTGCGCCGTTTTAGCGCGTCGGGCGCGTGGTGCCGCAAGTGCCGCAACCGCCGTGTTTTCAGCCGTAGTCAGGGTACAAACACTGTGCTTGTTTTCAAGCGGTTGCGAGCTTTTTTGATTCCGAATTACCCGTTTGTTCGCAGCAAGGGCCGCCAGCACTGGTGCCGTTGGCAAAGGCTTTCGGGCCCGCGCCCCGGCCGCTGCTGGCGTTGCAATGGCAGCTTTGGAACCGGCCAAGGCCGATGAAGCGGAGGATGAAACGCCTGCATCACCAGCGGTGGCCGATGCCGGAACGGCCGCCGGCACCCTGGCTGCGCCGACCGAATGAGGAATCGAAGCTGCGGCACCTGCGGCCGTTGCGTGAGTGGCCGTTGCGTGAGTGGCCGTCGTTGTGGAATTGAATGGGGTAAGACGCGCCGCTGGGCCAGTGGCGACGGTGGTTTTATTGATGCCCGGCGCGACGGTGCCCACATGCCACAGGAGCCAACCCAGCCCCAGCATGGCCACTATGACCAATTCGGCCGCAAAAAACTTCCACAGCCGCCGCCGCACGGCGCGCTCAATCACCGCCTTGTCCAGTTGGGTTTCCAGGCGCAGCCAGGCATCCAGCGGAAAAGGCGTGGGTTCCGGTTCCGGCGGGTTTAGCCGCTGAAACGCGTTATCAATATCGTTATCTGACCACATAGCGGGCTTTTTCTGACATAGTAGCGTGGGCCAGCATCGTGCGTAGGTGGGCCCGGGCTTTAAATAAATTTGATTTCGAAGTGCCGACCGAAATGTGCAGCTGCTCCGCGATTTCCTCGTGGCCGAACCCATCAATCACGGCCAAGTTGAATACCGCCCGGTAAGCCGGGGGCAGGCGCTGCACCAGGCTCAGCAGCTCGTCGTAGCTCAGCGTGTCGAGGGGCGTGGCGGCTTGGTCGGCTTGGTTCAAGGTCACGTCGTCGAGCTCCTGCTGGTGCTGGTGGCGCTCGTTGGCGCGGTAGTGGTCAATGGCCGTGTGAATCATGATGCGCTTGAGCCAGCCCCGGAACGAGCCCAATACGTCCTCGGGGTGGCGGGCCGCATCGAAGCGGTAGATGTCGCGGAATACTTTCAGGAAACCATCGTTGGCTGCTTCCAACGCCTGGTCGCGGTCGCGGGCATAGCGCAGGCAAATGCCCATTGCGAAGCCGTGAAACTGGCCATACAGGCGGCGCTGGGCCAGCCGGTCTTGCCGGACACAGGCGGCCAGCACTTCCAGCAGCGAAGACGGGGCAGCATGAGGTGGGGAGACGTGCAGCATATGCGGCGGTTGGCAGGCTTCTGAAGACCACTCGGAAGGTAGCAAAAAAAGGTTGCCTCCCGTCTGAACCGCAGATGTAACGGATTTAACGGACTAAACCGATTCAAGCATATCAGACCTGTTTCCGAGCAGTTTCCTGATTCATTCCTGCGGCAGCAAGCACAAAAAAAGGCCGCCCATCGGGCGGCCTTTTCATTGCTACACAAATTGAACGCGACCAGATAATGCTCGAATCAGTTCAATCCGTCAAATCCGTTACATCTGCGGTTCAGACTAAACCGTAGCCGTGCTCAGCTTGGGCGCGTCGCCGGGCAGGCCACTCACGTCCTCACCGGCGGCAAGGCGCTCGCGCTCCTCTTTTTTGCCGTAGGTGTCGAGGATAATCGGGGTAGCGATGAACAGCGACGAATACGTGCCGAAAATCACCCCGATAATCATGGCGAAGGAGAACGAGCGCAACGTTTCCCCGCCGAAGATGTAAAGCACGAGCACCACCAAGAACACCGTGGTGAACGTAATCATGGTGCGCGAGAAGGTCGAGTTCAGGGCCGGGTTCACCACTTGGGCGAAGGTCAGCTTGGGGTTCTCGCGCAGGTACTCGCGAATCCGGTCGTAAATAACCACCGTGTCGTTCATCGAGAAGCCGATAACCGTGAGCACGGCGGCCACGAAAATCTGGTCCATTTCGTAGTTCAGCCCGAAGAGGCGGGCAATCGGGAAGGCCGCAATAACCAGCAGCGCATCGTGGAACAGGGCTACCACGGCCGCCATTGAATACTGCCACTTCTCGAAGCGGAACAACACGTAGACGAAGATGCCCAGCAGCGTGAGACCCAGCGACAGCACCGATGTCCGCTTGATGTCGTCGGCAATGGTGGCGCCTACTTTCGAAGCCGAAGGCACCGTTGGGGCCGCCGATGAGAACTTTTGCAGGCCCGCATCCAGGGCGTCGCGCACTTGCTTGTCGGCCGCCGTGCTCTCGTCCTCGGCCAGGTAGCTGGTCGTCACGCGCAGGCGGGTGGGGGCACCAAACTGCTTCACTTCCAAGCCAGCGCCTTTGAAAACCGGCTCCAGGGCCGTGCGGACGTCGGAAGCCACCATCGGCTTGTTGAAGTCGACCACGTAGGCCCGGCCGCCTTTGAAGTCAACGCCCAGGTTGGGGCCGCCCTGCACAAACATCAGCACGAAGCCCACGATGATGAAGAAGGCCGAGAAAGCGTAGGCGATTTTGCGCTTGCCCACAATGTCGAAGCTCAGGTTCTTGAACAGGTTGCGCGAGATGGCCGTGTTGAAGGTCATCGGGTGGTTCTCGTTGCCCTTCACCATCCACTCGATGATGAGACGCGACACGTACACGGCCGACAGGAACGATGTCAGCACGCCGATGCCCAGCGTGATGGCGAAGTTTTGGACCGGGCCCGTGCCGAAGAAGCCCAGAATCACGGCAATCAGCATGGTGGTCACGTTCGAGTCGAAGATGGCCGAGAAAGCGCGCGAGTAACCCTTGTTAATGGCGTCGGGCAGGCTCAGCCCGTGGCTCAGCTCTTCCCGGATTCGCTCGAAAATCAACACGTTGGCATCCACCGACGAGCCGATTACCAGAATCAGGCCGGCAATGCCGGGCAGCGTGAGCGCCGTGCCGAACTGCGCCAGCACGCCCAGAATCAGGAACATGTTGAAGAGCAGGGCAATGTCGGCCACGATACCGGCGCGGCCGTAGTAGGCGGCCATGAAAATCATGATGATGACGAGGCCGGCCAGCGACGAGTACAGGCCTTGGTTGATAGCCTCCTTGCCCAGCGACGGACCCACCACGGCTTCTTCCACAATGCGCGTGGGAGCGGGCAGCTTACCGGCTTTCAGCTGGTTGGCCAGGTCTTCGGTGTCTTCCAGCTGGAAGCTGCCCGTGATGCTGGTGCCGCCACCCGAAATCTCGCTCTGCACCACCGGGGCCGAGCACACGTAGTCGTCGAGCACCATGGCCACCTGCTTGCCGATGTTGGCAGCCGTCATTTTTTGCCACTTGCGCGAGCCCGAAGGCGTCATGTTCATCAGTACTTCGGGCTGGCCGTTGGGGCCAATGTCGGAGCGGGCGTCGCTCACCACTTCGCCGCCCAGCGGGGGCACGCCGTCGCGGGTTTTGCGCACCGGAATCAGCTCCAGGTACTCTTGCTTGTCGATGGTAGTCGGTTTCAGGCTCCACAGCAGGGCCAGGGTGGGGGGCAGGGAGGCTTTGGCTTCGGCCGAGCGCAGAATGGTGTTCATGCGGGCGGTGTCGCGCAGGTTCACGCCCAGGCGGCCGGGCATGGTGAAGAGCTTGGCCAGTACCCCGGCCTTGTTGGCGGTAGCCGACGAATCGGCGGCCGTTTTGCCGGCTTTGGTTTTCTTGGCCAGCTGGGCAGCCAGCGAAGTCGAGTCGCCAGCGGCGGCGGCCGTGGCGGTGGTATCGGTGGCGGTGGTAGCGGCCGTGGCGCCGGTTTTGGCCGCGGCTTCCTTGGCTTGCAGCTGCTTGTCGAGGGCCACCAGGTAGGGGCCTACTTCGTTCTGGTTCCACACTTCCCAGAACTCCAGCTTGGCCTGGCCTTGCAGCAGCTTGCGCACACGGTCGGGATTGTCCACGCCGGGCAGTTCAATCTGCAGGCGGCCGGTGCCCTTCACGCGCTGAATGCTGGGCTGGTTCACACCAAACTTATCGACGCGGGTGCGCAGGATGTTGAACGAGCGGTCGATGGCTTCTTCCACTTCCTTGTCAATAGAAGCAATGACCTTCTCATTGGAGGAGTTGATGTTGATGCCGCGGCTCTTGTTGGTGGTGTTGGCGAAGATGGTGGCCAGCGGTTTGCCGGGCGCATTCTGCTGGTAGGCCTGGGCAAACAGGGCCGTAAACGGCGTGCCCGAATTCACTTTCTGGGCTTCCTGCGCTTGCTCCAACGACTTGTTGAAGGCCGGGTCTTTGCTGTTGCCGCTCATGGCGCGCACAATTTCTACCGGCGAAACTTCCAGGGTCACATGCATGCCGCCTTTCAGGTCGAGGCCGAGGCCCAGCTCGCTCTGGCGCACCTCGCGGTAGGTGAAGGGCCCGAACACGGGCGCGCGCCACACCGAGTCGAGGTAGTGCTGGCGTTGGGTTTCGTTGAGCTTGCCGTTGTGCGTGGCATACGCCACGGCTTTCTGCTGCACCCCGCGCGAGACGTAGGTGAAGAAGAGGAAATACGCACACAACGCCGTAACGACGACGGTAAGCGCAATGATTAGTCCTTTGTTACGCATGAATTCAATTAGTAATTAACAATGAGCAATGAACAATGAGGGGGTGGGCGGTAAGAACTGCCCGAAAGCCGAAAAGAGCAACCGACGCCGAACCAGAGCCACTAGGCAGCGCTGCCTAGTACTCATTGTTCATTGCCCATTGCTCATTGAAAACTAGGGTGCCTGCGGCGACAGCGCCACGGCCAGCAGCCGCGCCCGGAATATTTCGCCGGCGCGCACCCCGGCGCGGGGGCGTGGCACGGCCAGTGCCCGGCGCAGGGCGGGCAGCCACAGGGCCGGCACGGCGGCCGGCAGCCAGGCCACGGCGGGCGGCGCCACAAAGTGGTCGAGGGCCGTGGTGGCTTCTAGCAGTACTTTTTGCTTCACCACCGTGGCGCGGGTGGGCAGGTTCAGGCGGGTTTCGCCCCGGCCCACGGGCCGCAATACACTCACGGCGCGCTGGTTCAGGCCCAGCACCAGCAGCACCGTAGCGGCGAGCAGGGCAAAGCGGAGCGAAAACCAAAAACGGGAGAGCAGAAGCGACATGGGTGCAAACGGGGTCTGCAAAGATACCATTTTGGCTGGGATGGGCGCAAGGCCTTTGGCATCGCCATTACAGAGGACGGTTGCCAGCCGCTACATTCAGCTTGCAGGCGTACAAACCGAGGTTGCAACCGGCTCACAGCAGGTCGCACCGCTCCCAGGCACAGTCGCCGGCTTTCCAACCGGAGTTGCAAGCGTAAAAAACGACCTTGCAGCTTGCTCAATGCAACTTGCAATGGTGTGCACCGGAGAGGTAAGCGTGTGAACTTGATGCGTGGCCGTAAATACGGCCCTTGCCGTTTTGGGAAAGAAACTATTTCTTTTCCAGACGCAGGGTTTGCGTGGTGTGGCGTTGCGCATCCGTCAGGCGCAGCAAGTAGAGGCCGGCGGGCTGCTCCGCTATCGAAATCCGGGGGCGGGCCACGCCCGGCAGCATTCCCTTTTGCACCGCTCGGCCCACGATATCGTAGAGCGTCCAGTTTCCAGTGAGCGGGTGCCCATCGGCTGCTTCAAGCGTTGCCGCGTCAGTAGTAGGGTTGGGGTAGGCGGCGAGTAGGTCAGGTATAGCTGGCTGGCGGGTAGCGGTAGGTAAGAACCGGCTCCAGTTGCGCAGGGCAAATACAAGTTGGTCCGGCCGGCCGTTCTGGCCACTGTTCGTACCACCGGCTATCACGTAATCACCCACTGGGGTCAGTGCCACTCCAGCTACGTTTTCCTCGCTTTGAAAGCGGACCAGCAGCGTATCGCGGAGCTGGAGGCCGTTGTGGTCGACCAGAATCAGGTCAATATCGTTATCAATGCCATTGTTGCGCGTCCCGGCTACAAGATAGTTGCCCGCCGGTGTTTCTACCAGTCGCTTAACATCTACCGTGCGGTTGCTTCGTCGGTAAGTATGGCTCCAGATGGTATCGCCAATAGGTGTGAGTTTGGTCACCCCGAACACCCCGGCAGTCAAGATGTTGCCCTGGGAGTCGCGTTGCAACTGATAAGAAGGCACCCGCCCACCGAGCCGTTCGCCTTGGTATATACCTTGCTCATCAACCGTAATGTACTTGCAGGGCAGATTGCCACTACTGGGCGGGCAGAGTAATAAATAGCCATTCGGCACGGCCACTATATTTTGCAAATAGCCTTGAATTGTACTACTGTAGGGAATGGACAAGTTCAATAGTAAGGCCCCGGCCGGCGAATATTTGACCAAAACAGGTAGCGTTGCGTACTCTCCCACGGCCACGTAGCTGCCGTTGTTGCCCAATACCAGACTCAGGAACCCGCTGGAGTTGGGGCCGGAACTAGGCAGGGTGCGTGTCCACAAAGTATCGCCCGTGGCCGTGAGTTTGACCAACAAGCCTTGATTCGGTGGAATCGGGGAAGTGGGCGTAGCTAGCGGAGCTAGTGTATTTGCACACACGACTAGATTACCGGTGGCATCCTCAATCAGGCCTTTCGGGTAAATAATGTCGACTTGGCGAAAGGTCCAACGCTTAGTCCAAACCGTATCACCACGATAATTGACTTTGCTCAAGTATAGCGCTGCATTGGCGGATGCTGTCGCGCTACTGGCTGTACCGAGCGTAACAAAGCCGCCAGCCACAGGTATCATGTATTCACCCGTTTCGTTAGCCGTAGCCTTACCGATGAGCCGCTGCCACAGGAACTGGGCGCGGGCGGGCGTAGCGCGGCCCAGCAGCAGGCCAAGCGCCAGGAAAAAGAGGTAAAACAATTTCATAAAGCAGGGGGAAATGAAGAGAAACAGCAGCGGTTAAGCCTTTTCCAAGCGCAGGGTTTGCGTGGTCTGGCGTTGAGTATCCGTCAGGCGCAGCAGGTAGAGGCCGGCGGGCTGCTCCGCCAGCGAAATCCGGGGGCGGGCCACGCCCGGCAGCACGCCGGTTTGCACCGCTCGGCCCACCATATCGTAGAGCGTCCAGTGGCCGGTGAGCGGGTGCCCATCGGCTGCTTCAAGCGTCACGGCGTCGGCGGTTGGATTGGGGTAGGCCGCTAGCTGAGCGGTGAGGGCCGATGCGCGGGTGGCGGCGGGCAGCAGCCGGTTCCAATTGCGGTAGGCAAACAGCATCTGGTCGGCCCGGCCGATGGGCCCCTGGCTGGCCCCGTAGGCCACGACGTAGTCCCCGGCCGGCGTGAGGCCCACGCCAGCCACGTTCTCGTCGCTGTTGTAGCGCACCAAGAGCGTGTCGCGCAAGAGCGCGCCGTTGCGGTCGACCACGGCCAGGCCCACATCCCGCGTGGGGCCGTTGTAGCGCTGGCCGGCTAGCAGGTAGCGGCTGCCGGGCAACTCCACCAGCCGGGTTGGGGCCAGCAGTACGCCGAATTGTTGGTAGGAGCGGGTCCAGACGGAATCGCCCTGGGCCGTGAGCTTGGTCAGGCCCCCCCCGAGGGCGAAAACATTGCCTTGCGAGTCGCGTTCCAGCCGGGAGGGGCCATAGAAGGTGGCCAGCCGTTCCCGTTGGAAAGCGCCCTGCTCGTCGACGAGGATGTATTTACCGCGCAGGTTGGTGTTGGAAGACGCAAACAGCAGGTACCCGGTGGGCACGGCGACTAGGTTTTGCAGGTAGCCGTTGCGGGCGTTGTCGTAGAACACGATTTGGGTCCAGAGCAAGGCCCCGGCGGGCGAGAACTTGAACAGGGCGGGCAGGGTGGACAACTCGCCGATGGCCACGTAGGAGCCGTCGTTGCCCAACACCAGGACGGTGAGCGTGCTCTCGTTGGGTCCGGAACTGGGCACCAAGCGGGTCCAGAGCGTGTCGCCGGTGGGGGTGAACTTTACCAACTGGCCCTGCAACGGCAAGGAGGGGGAGGAAAGGGAGGGCGGCGGCGGGGAAGAGATGACGGAGGCCACCAGGTTGCCGGCCGCGTCCACGATGAGGCCGCGGGGGTAGAGGACGCCGGCGTGGGGCAGGTCCTGGCGCTTGGTCCAGATGGTGTCGCCCCGGTAGTTGACCTTGGTCAGGAACAGGCCCGTGGCGTTGGAGCTCAGCGAGCTGTACTTGCCCAGCGTGACAAAGCCGCCGGCCACGGGCACCATGAATTCGGCCGTTTCGTCGCGCGTGGCCGTGCCGATGGCCCGCTGCCACAGGAACTGGGCGCGGGCAGAAGGGGTATTACCCAACAGCAGACTACCGAGCACTGCTAACAGAAATAGGAATGAATAGCGTGTCGTCATAGAAGTAGACCTGAAAGTGAAAGGGCAATAGGAAGCCTGCGCAAGCAAAAGCCCACCAAAAGCACCTGAGAATTACGAACGCAGCGCGCACGTATAGTCCGGTCTCGGATAAGCCCGAAAACGGCACAATAGCAGCCCGGAAAAGAAAACGTTACGAGTCGGAAGCCGACGGGCAGCGTGCAAGCAAGGGCACGAACACCAAGGAACCTGCTACGGGCAGATAGCCAGAAGTTCGGTAGAGAAACTCAGGACAACGGCGGGCCCAGAAGGTGCCCGGAATGCTGGCTGCGGTGGCGGAAGGAGGCGCAAGCCAGTGAGCCAAATGTATACGTGTTTATTGAATATTCACTACGCGAGATAATTTTTTAACAAAAAGGTATTTCGCCCTGCTGAACCGCCGAAAAAGCAGTAACCTTGAGGGCCGTCCGGTATTCGGCCGGTGTCATTTTTCTACCCATTTTGTTTTTATGGATGCTCGCGAGGAGAAACAATACGCCATGACCACCGTGCTGGTCCAGTTCCTGGCCGACAACACGGCGGCCATTGCCGCCAGCGCCGTGGCCGCCACCGAAGCCGCCGACATTGCCCCCGCCTATGCCCTGGTCACGGCCGCCGTGGGCGCCGCCGCCCTCAATACCAAGCCCACCACCGCGCAGGCTACTACGGCGCGGGCTGCGCTACAGGCAGCCCTGCCCGCCCTGCTGGGACCCCTGCGCTCGGTAGCCACCAAAGCGGGCGACACGACCTTGCTGGCCCACGCCACGCTCAGCACCAAGCAGCTCCAACAGATGAAGCCCGAGGAGCTGCGCGACGTAAGCAAGTCCCTGTTCGACGCCGCCGATACCCACGTCAAAGACTTGGCGCCCTACGCCCTCACGGCGCCGGTGCTGGCCCAGCTGCGGGCCTTGCACACGGCTTTCGCGGGCACGGTGCGCAGCACGGCCACCCTCATCGACCAGCGCAGCCAGGGCAACCAGTCGGCTTCCGACCTGCTGCGGGCCCTCCTGCAACAGGTGTATGAGCTGGATAAGCCGATGGAAGTATTTCGCTTCCTCACCCCAACGCTGTACGCGGCTTACAAGCAAGCGCGCCGCGTGGGCAAAACCAGCGGTGGTAAAAAAGGCGGCGCGTCCGACGGTACACCCCCGTTGGCATAGCCAATCCCACGGGTGGGGCAGCCGTGCAGCGGCGGCTACTCTACTCGCTACTTCAACGCCTCAAACGCATACTGCGCATCCACCCAAAAGGCATCCAGCGCCACCAAGCGGGGCTTGAAGAACGAAATCAGCGCCGGCCAGTCGTCCCGGCTGAACATATTCACCGGCCTCAGCTCGGTGTAAATCCGGCTTAGCGGCAGCCCATTGCCGTCCAGGGCGTCGGCCTCCCAGGTCCATTTTTCGCCCAGGATTTCGTGGAGCAGCGTGCGCAGCTCCAGAAACTGCTCCCAGAACAGCTCGCGAATGCCCGCGTCCGGATGCGTCAGCTCGATGGCGATGCTGGCCTGGCGCATGTCGGCCTGCATCCGGAAATACACGTTTTTGAGGCCCGTCTTGTAGTTAATCCAGTTGGTGGTTTCGCCCTCAGCCGAGGGCACCGGCGCCATGTATTGCCCCAGCGCCGTCCAAAAGGCCTGGCGCAGCTGGGCGGCTTCGGCTTTGCTATACATGAATTGGAAAAGGAGAAAAAAGCCCGTCATGCGGAGCTTGTCGAAGCAGCTCTACTGCAAGAGTAATTGGATTACTTACGCGGTAGAGCTGCTTCGACAAGCTCCGCATGACGGGCTGGCGTTGCTTTTGTTGATGCGCTTATCTTCTTTATAAAGGGGTGGCCCACCAGCCTGCCTCATTGCTTTGAATGGCGACGCCGCCGGCGTTGTGGAAGTATTCTTCCACGCACTCCTTAAAGCCGGGGTTGTTGGTGCTGGCAAAGCACACGGCGTGGTCGGCGGTGGGCAGCGGCCCGGTGTGTACCGTGAATACGCTGCCGCGCTCGGCTTTGGTGATGATGAGGTAGGTGGTATCGGTTAGCTTGCCCAGCGAGGCGTCAAACATCTGCCCATACGCCTGGTCGGGGGTCACCTCCGCGCGCAGGGCCGCGTTGCTGGCCGGGTGCTGAAGCACGCCGGCCTGGCCGTTTTTGTCGCAGCTAGCCAGGCCAATGCCGCCCGCCAGCGCCAATAAAGTGAATCGTAGAAGTGAGCGTTTCATGTTTAAAGAGCGGAAAGTGAGAAGCGGGCAAAGCAGCGGCAGGTAGAGCAAAAACCGGGCTCCGGGAAGGGTGGTCCCGCATTGGAGCTTCAAGTTAATCTGTTTTTCCTGCTATTTCATAAAGTTACCTAAAACTTCTATTTCATTTATCCTTCCGTGCTATTTCCCGTGGCTTCGGCGGTGGCGCGGCAACTTTTTCAACGGCTACTTCTCGGCGCTCACTTTGCTTTGCAGGAAGCCCACCAACACTTCCAGCCCTTTCTCGAAGTGGCGGTTATTGGGAATCACGAGGTCGGCGTAGTGCTTGTAGGGGGCAATGAACCGCTCGTAGGTGGGCGCCACGTGGTGGGTGTAGCGGTACAGCACGTCGGCGAGGTCGTAGCCCCGCTCGTCGCGGTCGCGCACGATGCGGCGGTGCAGCTTCACGTGCTCCTGGGCATCGATGTACACTTTAAGGTCGAGCAGCTTGGCAATTTCTTCGAAGTGAAACACGAAGATGCCTTCCACCACCACAATGGGTGCCGGCCGAAACACCAGCTCCTTGGGCGTCACCGCGGCGTTGTTGAAGGTGTATTCCGTGCGCCGCACTTCGTGGCCCTGGCTGATGCGCAACACATCGGCCGCGTACGCCGCCGAGTCGATGCTGGCGGGCAGGTCGAAGTTTTCCACGCCCAACTCGTCGCGCTGCTGCTTGTCGCGGGGGTGGTAATAATTGTCCTGCGAGATGAGGCAAATCTGCTCTTCGGGAAACGACGCCAGCAGTCGGCGCAGAAACGTGGTTTTGCCAGAGGCGCTGCCGCCGGTGATGCCAATTAGATACGGGGTGTGCATAGCAGGCAAAGGTAACGCTGCGCTTAATGAGGAATGAAGAATGAGCAGTGAAGAATTAGGGCGTCTGTCATCCTGAGCGCAGCGAAGGACCTGCTCACTTCTGAACGGTTTGCAGTGAATTCCATTAGCGGAAACGTGAGAAGGTCCTTCGCTGCGCTGAGGATGACAGGCGTTTACTACTCCTTGTTCAAAAACGCCAGCAGCCCGGCCACCGCCCGCGCCCGGTGGCTGATGCGGTTTTTTTCGGTTCCGCTCATTCCGGCAAAGGTGCGGCCGTCTCCTTCCAAAGGCACAAAAATGGGGTCGTAGCCGAAGCCGCCGGTGCCGCTCGCCGTTTCGGTAATACGCCCGGCTACCTCGCCCGCAAACTCGTGCACGGAGCCATCGGCGCCGGCCAGCGCCACCACTGTGCGAAACCGCGCCGAGCGGTCGGCCGCTCCGCGCAGCTCGTGCAGCAGCTTGGCCACGTTGTCTTCGGCGCGGCGCTGGGGGCCGGCGTAGCGGGCTGAATACACGCCGGGCTCGCCATTAAGGGCCGTCACTTCCAGGCCGGTATCGTCGGCAAAGCAGGCCACGCCGTAGTGCTGGCGCACGTATTCGGCTTTCTGGCGCGCATTGCCTTCCAGGGTGTCCTGGGTTTCGGGCAGTTCTTCGTGGCAGCCAATGTCGGCCAGACTCAGCAGTTCGATGCTGGCTGGTAGCAAGGGCCGGATTTCATCGAGCTTGTGGGCGTTGTTAGAGGCAAAACAGAGTTGGGTTGGCATGGGTGGTAAATGGTATTTAGTATGCAAAAAAAGCACGTCGTGCTGAGCAGAGCCGAAGCATCTCTACCGCGTCACTAATTGATTTTAGTAGTGCAGTAGAGATGCTTCGGCTCCGCTCAGCATGACGTGCTTTAGATACAGGCCCTCACTTTCAGGTTCTACCGGAACATCGACTTGATGGTGCCCCAGGAGCGTTGCACGGCGCTGGGCGTGCCGGCCAGAACGGTGAGGTAGCTTTGGTCGCCGCCGGGCCCGCGAATCGTGAGCCGGTAGGTAAACGGTCCGCCGGCATTGACTGGTGCAGGGGTGCTGCTGCCGGCCGGCATGCGGTACACGTTGGTGTCGGTGTACAGGTAGCGGCGCTGCCCGTTGGCCGTTACGCTGCTCAGGAGCGTAAAGCTGGTTTCGGACGCCGCCTTGCGGGCCAGCTCGAAGCTGCTGACGTCGGTTTCGGTGTTCACTTCCCATTCCACGCGCACCGCGGCGCCGTCGTAGGCCACCGTAAACAGCGTGAGGGTGGCGGCATAAGCCACCACAATGCTGCACAGCACCAGCAGCAAGGCAGCAGGGCCGGAGCGGGCAAGTAGACGGCGGACGAGTACGGGCTTCACCACGTGCGACGGGCCGGCCCAATAGCAGGCCGAATTCAAATGTACAACCTTTTGGGGAAGTCAACAAGCTCAGCGGCACGACTTGCGCAGCCGGGCAACTGGTAAAATGTTGGGTTCAGAGTTGGGTATTTCAGAGCTAAGCTGTACTTTTGCAGTCCCTTCCGCAAAATCGGCAGGGTTCAACCGGTAAAACCGACCTCTCGATATGAAAAAGGACACCCACCCCGAGTACCAGGAAGTCGTATTCCAGGACTCCTCTTCGGACTTTAAGTTCATCACCCGCTCCACGATGAAGCCGACCGACACCATCACGATGGAAGACGGCAAAACGTACCCGCTGGTGAAAATCGAAGTAAGCTCTGCTTCGCACCCCTTCTACACCGGCAAAAACATGTTCATCGACACGGCCGGTCGCGTGGAGAAATTCCGCAGCCGCTACGCCAAGAAAGAGCAGAGCAGCGCTGGCAAGCAGTAATTTTTTAGTTGTCAGTTGCTCGTTGTCAGTTGTTAGACTGACGGCAAGACAATCGAAAGCTCCCGGTAGCCTTGCTGCCGGGAGTTTTTCTTTTGAGGAAACCCGAACTTTGTGCGCTATATCGCCGGTGCCCGGCCCTGCTCATAGCTGACAACAAACAACTACCAACTGACAACTAAGTAGATGCACGTTCTCCTGTTCGACGACCCGGCCATTCGGCCCCATTTGCTGCCTTTCACTTTCACGCGGCCGGTGGCGGCGCTGCGCTGCGGCATTCTCACGCTGGCCGAAAAGTGGCAGCACCGGCTGGGCGTGGCGGCCGTGGGCTACCTCACGCAGCCCTATCTGCAGGCCAAGTTTCCGGCGGGCGACGTGCGCGGCGCGGCACTCATCATCAACGGCGCCGTGTGCCCCGACGACCTGCTGACCCGCCAGGTGCAGGCCCTGCAGCCCGGCCAGGCGCTGTATTGCGACGAGCTGCTGGTAGCAGCCCACGTGGCCGACGCCTCGCTCGTGGCCGAGCTCATTCAGGACGGCATTCCCGAAACCCGGCAGGTGGCCGAGCCCGTGACGGTGATTGACCGGCCCTGGCAGCTGTTTCTGCGCAACGGCGTGGAAATCCGCCGCGACTTCGCCCTGCTCACCAAGGGCCGCACCTCGCAGCCGGTGGGCGACGCGCATACTATCGTGTATGGCGCCGAAAACATCTTCATCGAGGAAGGCGTGAAAATCCGGGCCGCGATTCTCAATGCCGAGGACGGCCCGATTTACCTCGGCAAAAACTCGCAGGTGCACGAAGGCGCCATCATCAAGGGCCCTTTAGCGCTGTGCGAGGGCTCGCACATCAACGCGGGCGCCAAAATGCGCGGCGACAACACCGTGGGCCCGTTCTCGAAAGTGGGCGGCGAAGTGGGCAACAGCATCCTGCTGGGCTACTCCAACAAGGGCCACGACGGCTACCTCGGCAACTCCGTCATCGGCGAGTGGTGCAACCTGGGGGCCGACACCAACACCTCGAACCTGAAAAACAACTACGCGCCCGTCAAAATCTGGAGCCACACCGCCAAGCGCTTCGTGGACACCGGCCAGACCTTCTGCGGCCTGATGATGGGCGACCACAGCAAGGCCGGCATCAACACCATGTTCAACACCGGCACTGTTGTAGGTGTAGGGGCCAATATTTTCGGGGCCGGCTTCCCGCGCACCTTCATCCCGAGCTTCAGCTGGGGCGGCGCGGCCGGCTTCGAAACGTTCAAGCTGCCCAAAGCCAACGAAGTAGCCGAGCGCGTGATGGCCCGCCGCAGCCTGCCGTACGATGCGGTGGAGCAGAATATCATGAAGTCTGTGTTTGAAGCGACGGAGGAAGACCGGGTTTGGGAGAAGGCGAAGTCATGACCTTCGCTGAAATTCCCAACCAGTCCGCCGTAAAGGCCCTGCTGCGCCAGTCGGTGCAGCGGCAGCACGTGGCACATGCCCAGCTTTTCCGGGGGCAGGAGGGCGGCGCGGCGCTGGCGCTGGCCCTCGCCTACGCGCAGTTTCTCAACTGCGAGGCCCGCGCCGCCGATGCCGGCGACAGCTGCGGCCACTGCCCGGCCTGCACCAAAATAGCCAAGCTGGCCCACCCCGACCTGAACTTCATCATGCCCGTGACCACCACCAAAACGGTGGCCAAGGACGCGGTGAGCAGCAAGTTCATGGCCGAATGGCGCACCTTCGTGCTCGACAACCCCTACCAGGGCCTCAACGACTGGATGCAGCACATCGGGGCCGAAAACAAGCAGGGCAACATCAGCAAAGACGAGGCCGTGCAAATCCTGAAGCTGGTGAGCCTGAAGGCCTTCGAGGCCCGCTTCAAAATCGTCATTATCTGGCTGCCCGAGCTCATGCATCCGGCTGCCGCCAACGCGGTGCTCAAATTGCTGGAGGAGCCGCCGCCCGCCACCATCTTCCTGCTCGTGAGCCACGCACCGGAGCAGCTGCTGCCCACCATCATCAGCCGGGTGCAGCCGGTGGTGGTGCGCCCGTTTTCGGAAGACGACATCACGGCCTTTCTGCACGCCAAATACCAGGTGCCCGAGGCCAAAGCCCGCCAGGTAGCGCAGCTGGCCGAAGGCAGCCTGGGCGCTGCCATTGCCAGCCGCGACGCCAACGCCGACCACGACTATTTCGAGTTTTTTGCGAAGTGGATGCGGCAATGCTACAGCCAGAAGGCGGCCGATATTCTAAAGCAAAGCGACGAGTTTCAGAAACTGGGCCGCGAAAACCAGAAGGAGCTGCTGAGCTACTCGCTGGGCTTGCTGCGCAAGGTGTTGCTGTTCGGCATCGACCCGAAGTTTGTGCCGCACCTGGCCAGCGGCGAGCAGCAGTTCGTGACCGGCTTCGCCCGGTTCGTAACCCCGCGCAACGCCGACCTGCTCACCAAAGAGCTCACCGACGCCCACTACCACATCGAGCGCAACGCCAACGCCAAAATGGTGTTCGTGGACAGCTCGCTGAGGCTCGGCGGGTTTCTTCGCGTTTGAACGATAAATATTAGGAACGTCATGCAGAGCGCAGCGAAGCATCTTTACCGCGCAACGCAATTCAATCAACAGGATTAGTGACTGCGGGCAGGATGCTTCGCTGCGCTCTGCATGACATTCACTGACCCCAACCCCTTGCCCATGACCCTTATCCGCCTCGCCACCCGCGCCAGCCGCCTCGCCCTGTGGCAAACCGAACACGTGGCCGCGCTGCTGCAGAAAGCCGGTTTTGAAACTGAAATCGTGCCCATGCAAACCACCGGCGACGCCGTGCAGGACCGCAGCCTGGCCAAAATCGGCTCCAAGGGCGTGTTCACCGAAGAGCTGGAAAATAGCCTGCTGCGCGGCGAAACCCACCTCGCCGTACACTCGGCCAAGGACGTACAAAGCAGCATCCCGCGCGAGCTGGAGCTGCTGGCTTTCCTGGAGCGCGAGCAGGTGAACGACGTGGTGCTGAGCTTCGACGAGCATTTTTCGCTCGATAAGCCGGGCATCGTGCTGGGCACCAGCAGCACCCGCCGCAAGGCCCAGCTGCGCCGCTTCTACCCCCACGCCGAAACCGCCGAAGCCCGCGGCAACCTCCAGACCCGCCTGCGCAAGCTCGAAGAAGGCCAGTTCGACGCCCTTGTGCTGGCCTACGCTGGCGTGCACCGCATGGGCTACGAGCACCTCGTGCGCCACACGCTGCCGGCCCACCAGTTTGTGCCCGCCACCGGCCAGGGCAGCATCGCCGTGGAGTGCGCCGCCGACCTCGATGATGACTTGAAAGTCCGCCTTAAAGCCGCCCTCGACCACGCCGCCACCCACACCTGCCTGCTGGCCGAGCGCGCCTTCCTGCACACCATGGAGGGCGGGTGCAGCATCCCGTCCTTCGCCCTGGCTACTTTGGAAAACGGCCACCTGCGCCTGCACGGCGGCCTCATCAGCCTCAGCGGCGAAGAATACGTGGAAGAAATCCAGACCACCGACGCGGCCACCGGAGCCGGAGCCCAGGCGCTGGGCGTGGCCGTGGCCGATGCCGTATTGGCGCGCGGCGGCCGCGAAATTCTGGCCAGCATCCGGGAGCACCGTGGCTAAACCTGGCCCCTGGCGCCGTATAATCGAGGCCAACGAATCCGTTTATTTTTGCAATCGTTCCGCTTCTATTTGCCCCTACCTATGAAATACATTCTCCCACGCGTCGCAGGGCTACTATTGGCCCTGTTCTGTCTGGTTGTCCCCGCTTTTGCTGCCACCAAACCCGGTAAGCCGGGTAAGCAAAGCGGCAAAGACGAAGTCGTCACCATCACCACGTCGCAAGGCATCATCCGGCTGATTCTGTTCGACGACACGCCGCTGCACAAGGCCAATTTTCTGAACAAAGCCCAAAGCGGTTTCTACGACGGCACCACGTTTCACCGCGTCATCGCCGGTTTTATGGTGCAGGGCGGCGATTCCAACTCCAAAGACGCCGACCCCACCAACGACGGCCAGGGCCAGCCCAACGAAGCCACGGTAGCGGCCGAACTCGGGGCTGGGCACAAGCACGACTATGGTGCCGTGGCTGCCGCCCGCCAAGGCGATTTTGTCAATCCGCAGCGGGCCAGCAGCAGTACCCAGTTTTATTTGGTGGAAAACCACGAAGGAGCCCACTTCCTCGATGGCCAATACACCGTCTTCGGCCAGGTTATCCAAGGACTGGATGTCATCGACAAAATTGCCAATCAGCCCAAGGACATTCGCGACCGTCCGCTTGCCGACATCAAAATGACCATGAAAGTGGAAAAGCTTAAGCGCAAGAAAATTGCCAAGCTCTACGGCTATACGTATTGATAAAGAGGTTTTTGCCTAATTTAACAGTTGCTTCGTGAAAATTCTTCTCACCGGTTCCAACGGGTTGCTGGGCCAAAAGCTCGTGGCGCTGCTGCGGCAGCAAGCCGGAGTCGAACTGGTTGCTACCTCGCGCGGCGCCAATAAGCTGGCAACCATCCACCCCGAAGTCCGGTTTCTGCCCCTCGACGTAACCGATGCCGCCCAGGTGCAGCAAGTCCTGGCCCAGGAACTCCCAACCCACCTCATCCACACGGCTGCCCTGACCAACGTGGACGAGTGCGAGCTGAACCGCGAAGCCTGTTGGCAGCAAAACGTAACGGCGGTTGAAAACCTGGTGGCCGCCTGCGCCGCGCAATGTATTCACCTCACCCACGTCAGCACCGATTTCATTTTCAGCGGCGAAAAAGGCCCTTTGGCGGAAGATGCCGTCCCCGGCCCTGTCAACTTCTACGGCGAGAGCAAGCTGGCCGCCGAGCAGTTGGTACAGGCCAGCTCGGGCAACTGGGCCATTGCCCGCACCGTGCTGGTGTACGGCGTAGCCCACGAATATGGCCGCACCAACCTGGTGCTTTGGGTGCGCGATTCACTGCGCGCGGGCCAGCCCATCAAAGTAGTGGCCGACCAGTGGCGCACGCCCACCCTGGCCGAAGACCTGGCCCAGGGCTGTTGGCTGCTGGCCCAGCAATCGGCCCAAGGCATTTACCACATCAGTTCCGATGAGCTGCTCACGCCCTACGCCATGGCCCTGCGCGTGGCCGACTATTTTGCCCTGGATGCCCGGCTGATTGAAAAGGTCGATGCCAGCACGTTCTCACAGCCGGCCCAGCGGCCCGCCCGAACCGGTTTCCGCATCGACAAGGCCCGGCGCGAGCTGGGATTTCGCCCACACACCTTCGCCGAAGGCATTGCCATCGTCAGTGCCCAGAGCAGGCCCACCGGGTGCTAAAGCGGCAAAAAAAACCCGCCGGGGTAGACGGCGGGTTAAAACTCAGCTCGGGTAGACACTGAGCGGTAGATGCTGGAAAATGGGGTAGAAAGCTATTCCAGCTTGTAGGGCGACGATAACAAGATTCAGGAAACGAGCTGAAAGAAGGAGCTTTACGATTGCGGCCAGACGCCTACCAGCAGACCACCCACCAGCACGGCCGTGCGCCCCAGCAAGGCTGCTTCGCCAACGGCGCGGGGTACTACCATGCCATCGGGCGTCACAAAATCAACCCCCACCGAGATGGGGCGAACCTGACGGTTTGGCGCTTTGGGACGACGTGGGGTGCTCAACGAAGGGTAGATGAGTAAGTACATGGTAGGAGATGGGCGAGAATAGGGAGAGCAGCTGCTCAGAAAAAAAAGAGGGAGTGCCTAAGGCAATACAATGTTACCGCCGCCCTTAAGGGCATAAAAGGACATATGCGGGTAGATTGAGACATGGCAATTGGGCCAATACTGCCGGAAAAGCACAATTATTTTCCGGCAAAAATCTTTAAATCGGACTGGTATTATTAATTGATAATGTTTCAGGAGTATAAAAATCAATTAGTTATGTATTCGTGCTGAGTCTGAAAATCGTTGTCAAGTGCTCTGAAAAAATACGAATTTGTGACATTGAAGACACCACATTTTTTTCTAACGATGCAGCATATTGTTCAGGTAAAATGGGCTCGGTGAAACGCCTCATTATTGAACAGCACCATCAGCGGGCTGCGGGCCGCCGCCCAAGCGTATGAAGTAATAAAATACTAATTATCAAGAGTATGCCAGGGAACAGAAAGAGCCACCACGCCTGCGGAGCATCGCGGCCCGAAGCCAGCAGGCGCCCCCAACTGGCCACGTTGGGCGGCAGGCCAATGCCCAGGAACGAAAGCGTGCTTTCCAGAGCCAGCAGGCTTGCCAAACTGAGCGGCAAGGCGGTGCGTAAGGGCGTTACGGCATGGGGCATGGCGTGTCGCAGCCATACCCGGCCCGCGGGCATGCCGGTGGCTTGAGCGGCTTCTACAAAGGGCAGTGTGCGCACACGTAGCATTTGGGCCCGAACCATTCGGGCTGCGGCCGGCCACGAGGTGAAGGCCAGCACCGCCAGCAAGCCTCCCGCCGATACGCCCGTACCAGCGGCCAGCGCCACTACCAGCACCAAGCGCGGAACGGTGTCGAGGACGGTGGCAGCGCCCATCACGGCTGAATTCAGGGGCAGGGGCCACATGGGAAACGCATCCCGATGCCGAGCCGCCACCACGACCCCGGCGGCTGCCACACCCGCTATTCCAACTCCCAGCAACGGCCACGGCAGCGCCAAAATCCACCATGCCAAGCCAGCTACCAGTAGCCAGTAGGGCGCAGCCACGCGAATGGTATTGCCCCAAAAGCCCGCTGCTCCTCCTGCAACTGCCCCTATAAAAGCCGCTAAAAATGCCGAAGGAAACGTAAGCAGTACGGCGGTACGTGCGCCAAATACCAGTACGCTCAACACGTCCTGGCCCTGTGGGTCGGTGCCTAGCCAGTGGCGGCCCTGCACGAAAGGCGCTTGGTTGAGGTGGGCCAGGTCGGGGGTGCCGGGCGGGAAAGGCAGGGGCAGCCACGGTGCTAGTACTGCCACCAGTGCCACCACAGCCAGCCAGCCCAGCGCCAACTTTTGGACCAGTGAAAGAGCAGGGAGTCTTAAGATTGCCACCGGATGCGCGGGTCGGTCCAGAGATACAACAGGTCGGCCAGCAGCAGCGCCAGCAGGCGGGCCACCCCTACCAGCAACACGCCGCCCACCAGCACGGGGTAGTCGCGGGCGGCGGCGGCCTCGGCCAGTAGGCGGCCCATGCCGGGCAGGGCAAACACCACTTCAACTACCAGGGCGCCGGCTACCAGGGCGGGGAGTAGTTCTGCCAATTGGCTGAGGCTGGGCAATAAGGCATTGCGCAGGGCATGGCGCCGGATAATAGCGTTTTCGGGCAGCCCTTTTGCGCGGGCCGTGGCGACATAACCGGCGTGGAGTTCCTGTACCAAGCTGGCTTCAAGCTGCAAAGCAAGTTCCGGCAAAGCGGCCAACGCGAGCGTAGCACCTGGCAAAACGAGGTGTAGCAAGTAAGTGGCCAGCCATTGGCCAGAACTCAATTCAGTATCCTGGTCGAGGCCGTACGCCGGAAACCACGCCAATACTTCGGGATTGGCAAACACAAATAGAAGCGCCAGTGCCAACACAAAAAGGGGCATAGCGTGCACGGCTACCAGCGCAGCCCGCACGGGACGTTGCCACCAAGGTGCCGCCGCCAAGCGCACCGCAAGGGCCAGCGCGGCCAGCACCGCCAGCAGCGCGGCCGTGCCCGTGAGTGGCAGCGTCATCGCCAGGGCCTCGCGCAGCCGGGCGGCTACCGGCTGGCCCGTGCGAAACGACGTTCCCATGTTGCCGTGCAGCAGTTGGACTGCCCAGCGGTGGTATTGGTTGTGCCGGCCATTCCAGTGCCACTGCACGCCACTGGGCGGCGAGGCGGCGAGGCGGCTTACGTAGAACAAGGGCCGGTCGAGGCCCAGGCGGTGCTGTATGGCTTGGCGCGTGGCTAGCTGTCCGGCCGGATTGGTGGCGTTGTGGCGGCTGCGCAGGTCGGCCGCGTCGGGCAAGGCCAGCTCGGTGGCGGTGTTCCGGTCGCGGTAGCTCAACAGAAAAACCAGAGAGGCCAGCGCCCACACCGCCACCAGCGTGCGGGCCAGCCGCCAGACTATGAGGCGAGCCATCGCTTAATTTGGGGGCTGAGACGCCAATGGAGAGGCCGCCGCCACCGAATAGCCAGGCTTGATGCTGCCCACATACACACCGCGCAGCCGGCGACTGACCACCACGCGGTTGGGCAGAAAAAACAACGGCACCAAGGGCATTTCCCGCTGCAGCAGCGCCTGAAACTGCCGCAGCAGTTGGGCGCGGCGCGTCTTGGTACCCGCCGCCGCAATGGCTTCGATGAGGTGGTCGCTGCCCGGCGTGCTGAAACCGGTGGTGTTGTCCTCGCCCACCCCCAGCGAATGCAGAATGGGCACAAAGTTGAACATAAACGGATTGCCCCGCAGGGTGCGGACATACATATCAAAGTCGCCGCCGTGCAGGGCCATCGTGAAAGCACCGGCCTCCGTGGGCTGCAGAACCACCGGAATGCCCAGCTTGGCCGCAACCGACTGAAATTGCAGCGCGATGGTCGCAAATAGCGCCTCCTCGGCGCGGTACCGCAATACCAGCCGCAACCGCTCACGGGCACCGTTCGGACCCCGCCGGAACCAGCCCGGCTCCGGCACGTTGCTTTGTTGCCAGCCGGCTTGGCGCAGCAGCGCCGCTCCGCCCTCGGGACTGAATGGCAAAGGCGTCAGGGTGTCGTTATAATTGGCGCTGTCGCTGGGGCTGATGATGCCCACTGTGCGCTGGCCACTGCCCAGCTGCGTGGCTCGCAACAGCCCGGCCGCATCAAAAAGCTGGCCAAGGGCCCGGCGGGTCGGGGCATCGGCCAGCGTGGAATGGCGGGTATTAAAGCCGGCCACCACCACGTCATAGGACGGGGTGGAGTGAAAAGTCAACTTTTTGCGGGCAGTTGGCGAGGCTTGCAGGCGGGCAAACTCAGGCGCAGGCATTTGAGGGTACAGGTCGAGCTCGCCGCGCTGCAAGGCCAGTGTAGCCGAGGCCGCATTGGGAATGACGGCGTAGGTAAGCCGCCGTGGGCGGGCCTGCAACACCAGTGGGGCAGGCCTAAGCAAATCGGCCCACCAATGCGCCTTGCGCCGGAAGCTGAGGTAGTGGTCTTTCTCCCACTTCACCAGTTGGTATGGCCCACAGCCCGGCAGGTGGCCCAAGGCCGTTTCGGCCCGGTAACGCTGCGCCACGGCTTGCAGTGCGGTGTCAGGAGCGGGGCCGGGAGGCGGATTGCGCAACTGCGCCAGCGACAGGCGCCGCAGCCAACCGCGGGGGTCGAGGACGTGCTCGGGCAAAATAAAAAAATCGCCGGATGCCTGAACGTATTCAGGCGCCTGGCCCCGGCATTCCACCACAAACCGCCGCGCATTGGCCGGGTCAGGCAATATGTTGCGGATGAAGCGGTACTGATTACGGGCCGCCTCGTTGGGGAGGCCGGGGCAGAACATCAGCTTCAGGGTAAAAAGGATGTCCTGAGCCAAAACCGGCTGCCCATCGTCCCAGGTAGCCGCCGGGCGCAGGCTATACGTGAGGCGCGTCAGCGAATCGCCGACGAGCTGAACAGCTGGGAGGGCTTCGGCAAGTGCCGGGACAAACGCTGCCTTGGTGATGTCAGTGTGTAAGAGGCTGACATGTAATAGGTTGTTGGCATCAATGGCTGCTTGGTTCGGCAGCCGCATTGGGTCTAGCGTTTCTGGGTCGTGCACCCAGCGGATTCGGATAGAATCGGAGTCGCTACGATTAGGCCCGCAGGCCGACAAAAGCAGGCCTAATGCAACGCAAAGCAGAATGACAACGGAGAAAGGTTGCTTCACACAATACGCCTAGAGTTTCACCGCTGCATGGCAGCAGGCAGGCAATATAAGGAAGAAATCAGCGGCGGGGCTTTAGTTGCCGCCGCCCGTGATGTCGCCACCCCAGCCGCCGCTGCCGCCGTCCGTGGTGATGTCGCCACCCCAACCGCCGCTGCCGCCGTCCGTGGTGATGTCGCCACCCCAGCCGCCGCTGCCGCCGTCCGTGGTGATGTCGCCACCCCAGCCGCCGCTGCCGCCGTCCGTGGTGATACCCGTGGTCGTAACAATTGGCGCCTGTAAAGCGACACTTTCTGAAGATGCGCTAGAAGTGAGGCTAGCGAATTGGAACAGGGCGATGGCGAAAATATTCAGCACGTTGGGTAAGAGTTAAGAGGTGTGTCAGATGTTTGAATGACACAAAGTTGACGCTTCCCATAGCCGATAAAAAGGACAATATTTCAGTAAATAAGACTTGTGAAAAAACGATAAAAATGTTGACTATAAAAAGAAATAAATTCTTAATTTGCCTTGATTTCATCCAATTGAAATCTTTTTTCCGACACTTTCAAAAAAAAGCTTCAATTTGTGACGCGAACAAGCCGAAAAGGCTTGAACAATCACGATACAAAGGTTGGGTAGGTATTCGCAATGAAAAAAGGAAAGAATACCCCGATTTGTGACATCGGTTTTTGGTGTGATGTTTTCGAAAAAAGCGTCTTAATTACTTAAGGAGCCATTTTTACAATGAATGAAATTGCAAATTTGGCGCGGATTGTGACATCTCGAAGTTTGACTGCGCTGCCCGTTTTGGACTTGCGCAGCCGGCAAGCGAATAAGGAGAATCAATTTGTAAACACATTAACCAATTCGCCCGAAGCCACCCAACTGCAAGTAGTGAAGGCCTTGTATGGCAAGGCCACTGCAGCAAATGTGCGGGCCTTGCAGAAGTTGCAATCGCGGGTGCGCAGCAAGCTGCTCAACCACCTGTATTTTCTGGACCATTCGGACCCGCGCCACTTGGTGTCGCGCCGGTACGAACTGGAGTGTCTGGACTTGTTACACAAGGTAAGCATTCTGTACGCCGAACGCGAATACAAGCTCTCGGAGCTCTTGTTGCAGCGCTGCCTGCGCATGGCCGAGAAGGGGGAGTTTACGCAGTATATGGTGCAGTGTGCCCGCATGCTGCGGAATTTGCACGCCGAGCGGCAGCAAGTGATTCCGTATAAGAAAGCAGCCAAAGTGCTGCAACGGGCCCAGCAAGTGCTGGCCTGGGAAGACGAAGCGGAAGACCTGTACACCGCCACGCAACTGGCCCTGAGCGGTACGGTGGCCATGCGCCGGGCCGTGCTGGGCGTGATGCCCGACCGCTTGGCGCAGCTGGAAACCCTGCACCGAAAAGCCAAAAGCTTCACTACTTATAATATAGTGTACCGGGTGCGGCTGGCCTACGAAGAGCTCCAGGGCAATTACCAGGAAATTATTCGGGTGACGGCGGCGGCTTCGCGGCGGCTGCGCGACAGCAAGCTGAATGCGCGGCGGTTCGACATCCGATTCAATCACTTCATGAGCATTTACGCGTACCTGCGCAGCCGGCAGCCGGTGCAGGGATTGCGCCTGGCCGAGGAATACAACCGCGACTTTCACCCCTCGTCCGGCAACTGGTTCTACTTTCAGGAGCACTACGTGCTGTTGGCGCTGCACGCCGAGCAGTACGAGCGCGCCCAGCAGCTAATGGAGGTGATTACCAAAAACCCGGCCTACCTCATCCAGCGCGAAGCCGCCCTGCAGCGCTGGGACTTGTACCGCGCGTACATTGAATTTGTGCTGCCCCCGCCGCGGGTGGCTACGGCCCGGCAGCGCCAAATGGCGCAGTGGGTGCTGCAACTGCCCGAGTACAGCCGCGACAAGCGCGGCCACAACGTCGCCATCCTGGTATTGCAGTTGCTGTATTTCCTGCGCGAACGCAACCTGGAGGCCGTGTTGGTGCGGCTGGAGCGGCTGCGCAAATACCAGCAGCGCCACCTCTACGAGCCCACCACCCTCCGCAGCCGCCTGTTTCTGCGGCTCTTGCAGGTGATTGTGGAAAAAAACTTCGACGCGGCGCAGGCCGCCGACCGCGGCAAAGCCCTGCTGCAACAGCTGCGCGATACCCCGCCTCCGGGCGAAGCCTTTGCCGAAGTAGAGATTATTCCCTACGAACACCTGTGGAGCTTGGTGCTGGGCCTGCTGCGCGATGGAAAACCCGTGGCCAACGAGCCGGCCGAATAGTAGGCAAAAAACAGCCGACGAGCGGACCTGAGAAGCAGCTACGCCTCACGGGGCTGCTCGCCGACGGCTGTTGCACAGCAAAGCGCCCTAGGGCTCAACCACTATTTCGCGCGAAACGCAGTGGCTGGCCACGCACGCCTGCGAGCCGTAGCCGCGCATGCTGAAACGCACCAGATAGGTGCCGGCCCGGCGAAAAACGTGCTGGGCCGTGGTACCTTTTACCACCGTGCCGTCGCGGAAATCCCAGATGTACTGTACGTTCTGGCAGCTCAGGAGCTGGGCTTCGGGGGCGGCGAAGGCGACGGGCTGGCCCACGCGCACGCGGCTGGGCGAGGCCGTGAAATCGACCACGTCTTGCTCCACCAAGTGGACCGGAATGTATTTCTGGCCGCGGCGGATTTCGCCGGTTTTGTCGACGATGACATCAAGCTGGACCACGTAATTTTTGCGTTCCTTGTAGCAATAGGTTACTACCGGGCCGGTAAGGGTGGTGCCGTCGCCCATTTGCCACTGGTAGGTGAACGGCCCGGAAGGCTCATCAATGGACGGCCGGCCATCGAGGTCGACGCACATCATGCGCGCTTGTGGCGGGCCGCAGCTAACACTGGTGGTATCGCCGGCTTGCTGGGCTTGGGCGGCAAAGCCAGTCAGCAAGAATAACCACAGCGCGGAAAAAGAGGACAAACCGCGAGAACTTGCCAAGGAAAAGCGCATAGCAGAACAAAAGCGTTAAAAACGAGAAGTAAGGCCCGCTGAAGGCGAGGGGTAAGCGTTAGAATTTGTTGAGGCGCTGCAATACATCGCGCAGGTAGGTTTGGCCCACGGGGATGAATTTACCTTCTACTACCACCGAATTGTCTTCCAGGGCCTGAATCCGGTTGATGTTGACGATGAAGGAGCGGTGCACGCGCACAAAGCGGGCGCTTGGAAATTTCTCCTCCACGGCCTTCATGGTGCTGTACACAATAAGCTTGCTCTGGCCCGTCACGATGTGGACGTAGTCGCCGAGGGCTTCCACATACCGCACCTCATCGAAAGCCACGCGTACGAGCTTATTATCAACCTTTACGAAGGTGAATTCGGCATCGGCACCAGCGGTTTGGATGGTGTCGGCGCTGCTGGCGTTGGGCTGGCGTTCGGCCGCGTCCAGGGCCTTTTGAGCGGCTTGCAGGAAGCGCGGGTAGCTCACGGGTTTCACCAGGTAGTCGACCACGGCCTGCTCGAAGGCCTGCACGGCGTAGTCTTTGCTGCTGGTGATGAGCACCACAAGCGGCGGGTGCTGGAGGGTGCGGAGCAATTCGATGCCGGAAAGCAGCGGCATTTCCACGTCGAGAAACAGCAGGTCGACGGGGTTGGTGCGCAGCGATTCGGCCGCTTCGACGGGGTTGGTGAAGCTGCCGACGGCCGTCAGAAAGGGCGTATTCGCAATGCAATTAAGCACTACCTGTACCGAAAGCGGGTCATCATCAACAACAAGGCAACGCAAGGAAGCAGCAGACATAGCAAGGCGTAAATTGGAAGTTAAGCAGGCGAATGTAGGCGGTATGGTTTGTTTCTCAAGTTCCGGCGCGCTCCTCCAACTGCGGGTACAGGTCGGCCAGTTGCTGGCGAATGCTGTCGAGCAGCGGCCCGCAGTAAGGCTGGGCCGGGTGGCGGGCGGCGCGCTCCAGCTCGTCGAGCTGGGTATGCAGCACGGGCACACCGAAATAGGCTACCTGCCCCTTCAGCTTATGCGCAGTGCTGGCCAGGGCGGCAGAGTCGTGCGGGAAAGTGGCCGTCATGATTGCCTCCAGGGCAGGCGCTTCGGTGAGGAAGGTGCCAATAATCTGCCGCAGAAAATTCTCGTTGCCACCGGCAAGCTCTTCCAGCAACTGCCAATCGGGCTTCATTTTAGGGGTGGCAGGGTAGGGGGGCGCGAGGGCAGGGGCTGGCTGGGTTTCGACGGCGCTGGCCGGCGGAACCATTTCAGCCGTTCCCGCCTGCTCTGAACCGGAGCGGCCCGTGAAATACGCCAGCCGGGCGTAGAGCACGGCGGGCTCGAAGGGTTTGGCCAACGTATCGTTCATGCCCGCGGCCAGGGCCAGCACCCGGTCTTCGGGCAGCACCGAAGCTGTGAGGCCGATGATGGGCAACTGCGCCTCGTCGGGGAAATGTTGGCGGATGCGGCGGGCGGCCTCGTAGCCGTCCATTTCGGGCATCTGCACATCCATAAACACGGCGTCGAACGGCTCGGTGGCTTCGGTGACGGCTTCCACGGCTAGGCGGCCGTTTTCGGCGATGACCACCTGCACGTTCCAGACTTCCAGGGTTTTGCGGGCTACCAGCTGGTTGAGGGCGTTGTCTTCGGCCACCAATACCCGCAACGCCGGTTCGAAGGGCGCCAGCAGGCCGGCGTGGGCCTCGGGCTGGGCGGCGCTGGCGTCGGCTACTTCGTAGGGCAGCTCGAAGAAGAACTCCGAGCCCTGGCCTTCTTCGCTGCTCACGCCGAGCTGGCCGCCGTGCAACTGCACGAGGTTGCGGGCAATGCTCAGGCCCAGGCCGGTGCCACCAAACTCGCGGGTAGTGGACGTGTTGGCCTGCGAAAAGTCCTCGAAAATAGCCCCCAGCTTGTCGCTGGGAATGCCAATGCCGGTGTCGCGCACGGCGAAACGAACCGGGGCGTGGCCATGCAACTCAGCCGGCGGCATAGCCTCTACCGTGACGGTGACGCCCCCGGTGCGCGTGAACTTGATGGCATTGCCCACCAGGTTTACTAAAATCTGGTTTAGGCGCACCGGGTCGCCGAGCACGGCGGCGGGCACGTTGTCGGCCACGTTGACTTTCAGAAATAGGCCCTTGCTTTCGGTGGCGAACTTGAACATGGCCGAAAGCCGCCGCACAGCCTCGGGCAGGCGGAAGGGTACCTGCTCCAGGGTGAGCTTGCCGGCCTCCATCTTCGAGCTGTCGAGGATGTCGTTGATAATCACCAGCAGGTTTTGCGACGACGACTCGATGGCCGTGAGGTACTCGCCCTGCTCCTGGGTGGGGCGCGTGGCTTGCAACAGATTGGTAAGGCCGATGACCGCATTCATCGGGGTGCGAATTTCGTGGCTCATGTTGGCCAGAAACTGCGCCTTGGCCCGGCGCGAGGCTTCGGCGGCGTCGCGGGCCACCACCAGGTCAGCGTTGATGCTTTCGATGTGGGCCTTTTGCCGGCGCAGCTCAGCGGTGCGCTTGTTCACGGTGCGCTCCAGCACATACTGCGTGCGCCGCAACGCCCGCTCCCGAAACCGCAGCAGCCCATAGCCAAGACCCAGCAGCAGCAGCAGGGCCATCAGCCGGAACCACCACGTGCGCCAGAATGGCGTAGCAATGCCAAATTCTGAAGAAGCCACGGGGCTCCACGGGCCCGCCGTGCCGCGCCGCGCCCGCACCTGCAGCACGTACCGGCCGGCGTCGAGGCTGGCAAACTGCGCTTCGCCGGCGCGACTGGGGCGGCTCCACTCATCGGAGAGGCCACGCAAGCGGTACTGGTACATGAGGTCATCGCCGGTGAGCAGGCTGATGCCCTGGAAAACAAAGCTGACGCGGTGACGCGTGGCCGAAAGCCAGCCCAGCGCCTCGGCGGGCCGGGCCTCGCCGTCCACTTCGGCACTGGTCAGGGCCAGGCCGGGCGGGCGGGCCGCCAGCTGCCGCAGCGCCGGGGCCAGGTCAAGGCGCAGGAGACCGGCGCGGGTACTCAGCCACGCCACCTCCCCAGCCGGCCCGGCAGTGCTGAGGGCAGTCGGGCCGAAGCAGTCACGCACTAACGGGTTGTCGGCAGCCGCCAGCGGGCTAAAGCTCCGAGTGCGAACATCGAGCACGGTGAGGCCCTGGCGGTGCACCAATAGCAGGCGCGGGCTCTGGCCGGGCCGGGTGGGCAGCGGCAGCAGGCCGTAGATGTAATCGGAAGGCAGCTTACTGGCGGCGGTGAACTGCTGCCACTGACCACTGCGCTGGCGGCAATACAGGCTCTGGCCCTCGGTGCCCACCCACAGGCGGCCGTCGGCATCTTCGGCCAGGGCGGTGGCATCGAGGCCTTCGGAACCCAGCCGGTAATGCACAAACTCGTCCATCACGGGGTCGTAAGCCCCAATGCCGGTACCATGGGTTGCTACCCACACCCGGCCGTTGCGGTCGGCCAGCAGGGCGTAAATGGTGTTGTGCAGCAGGCCATTGGCCGTGGTGAAGTGTCGAACGGGCCGCGACGAATCGGCCGGCAGCAGGTAGATGCCCGCCGCCGCCGTGCCCACCCACAGGCCCGAGCCGGGCGCATACGCCAGCGCAGTAACGTCGATTTCTGCATTGTGCGAGAGGCCCGCCACGGCCTGCGCGGGCTGGCCGGGGGCTGCCACGGCCCACACGCCCGCGCCGGTGCCCAGCCAGAAGCCGCCGCCCAGCCGCGCCGGACGGGGCACCAGGGCCCGCACCGGCGCACCCGGCAGGGGCGCATTGCGGCCATTGCCAATAACAATGGGGGCTGCGCCGTGGGCTTTCAACTCCAGGAAGTTATTGCCGCCAAGGGTGCCCCAGGCTTCGGCCTGGCCTTTCAGGTGCACCGAAGCCAGGGCGGGTGCCTGGCTCGACCGGGCGCCGGGCGTGCTTTCCAGCCGCAAAAACCGGTCGGAATGCCGCAGCAGGCCCTGGCCGGCGGTGCCCAGCCAGGCGTTGCCTTCCCGGTCCTCGAGCAAGCAGGTAGGCGCGGTATCGGCGGGCAGGTGCAGCTGGTAGCGGCGCAAGTAGCGGCCGATGGCGGCGGTATCGACAGGCGGCGGGCCGTTGGTGTGCAGGTGCAGGCCGGCGGGCACGGCGGACCGTGAAGCGGGCGCGAAAGAACCGGAAAGCCGTTTTCTTACCGAAATGCTGCCCTGGTAGTGGCCCACCCAGAGCCGGCCGGTAGCGTCCTCGCGCAACGACACCACAAAATCCTCAGCCAGCCCGTCTTTTTGAGTGAAGGTGATGAAATGAGAGCCGTCGTAGCGCACCAGGCCCTCGCCAGTGCCCAGCCAGAGGTAGCCCTGCCGGTCCTGCGCAAGGGCATACACAAACGTTGGCTGGAAGCCTTCCGTCGGCCCGAACTGGCGCAGGTAAGCCTGCTGGGCACCGGCCGGACGCGCCAGCAGGAGCAGACTCAGCAGTGCCAGCAGGAGCAAGCCCGGCCGTCGGGGATGGAAGAGGTGCAGTACGAGTAATTTCAAACTTAGGGCAGCTGTATAGAAACCGCAAGGTAAAATACCCGGAGGCCCCAGTGGCCGGTTTCCGATTACCAGCGTTCAACAGCCGATGAACAGCCGCCTTTGCCCCGCCGGGCTATGCTACTTGGCCGTCACCTTAAACTCGGTCCGACGGTTGAGCTGGCGGTTGGCTTTGGAGGTGTTGGGCACCACGGGCTGGGTTTCGCCGTAGCCGGCCGCCGTGAGGCGCGCGCCCGCGATGCCGTGCTGCGTCAGGTACGTGACCACGGCCTGGGCGCGGCGCTTGCTCAGGTCCTGGTTCATGGCGGCCTCGCCCACATCGTCGGTGTGGCCGGCCATTTCCAGCTTCAGGGCCGGCGTTTCGGTGAGGAGCTTTTGCAGGCGCTCCAGCTCGGCGGTGCTTTCGGGCCGCAGGGTGGCCTTGCCGGTGTCGAAGAAAATGTTGCGCAGCACAATGGTGGTGCCCACTTCGAGGCGCTTCAGGGCAATGTCTTTCACTACTTCGGCAAAGGCGGCGCCGGCGGGCAGGTCGAAGTTTTCGGAGTGAAAAAGGTAGCCTTCCTGCCGCACCACAATGCCGTAATTGGTGCCCGAGGGCAGGCTGACGAGGTATTTGCCCGAGGTGGCGTTGCTGCGGAACGTGGCAATGGTTTGGCCGCTGGCGTTGTCGATGAGGTCGATGGCCGCATCGAGCGGCTGCTTGGTGGCGTTGTCCGTCACGGTGCCTTTCAGAATGGTAACCTGGGCGGTGGCCACGGCCACTGCGGGCGCCAGCACGGTTTGCTTCACCGGGTTCAGGCGCGAGGCCAGCAGCTGGTCTTCTTCGCTGAGCACGGGCTGCTTCTCGGGCCCCAGAAAGGTGATGCGGTAAATGTCCTTAGCGCCCAGGCCGCCGGGCCGGTCGCTGCTGTAGTAGCCGTGCCGCCCCGAGGCCGAGGTCACGAAAAACACGTCGTCGTCGGGCGTGTTGATGGGCCAGCCCAGGTTTTCGGGCTCGCTCCACTTGCCGTTTTCAAACACCGATTTGAAGATGTCGTAGCCGCCCATCGTGTTGTGGCCTTCCGACGAGAAGTACAGCGTCTTGCCATCGGGCGCCATAAAAGCGCCTTCTTCGCCATAGGCTGTGTTGATGGTGGCGCCCAGGTTCACGGGCTGGTTTTTGCCATCCAGGTCCACTTTATAAATGTCGGAGCCGCCCGCGCCCCCCGCCCGGTCGCTCACAAAGTAGAGGTAGCGGGCGTCGGGCGAGTAGCTGGCCGACGTTTCGTGGCTGCTGGTGTTGATGCGGCTGTTTAGGCGGTGGGGCTTGTCCCAGGCCACGCCGCTGAGGGTGGTCTCGAGCAGGTCGCCGCCGTTGGTGCCCACGTACACCAGCATGCGCTGACCGTCGGGGGCCAGGCCCACGGTGGCGTTGTGGTCGTCGGTGTTCACGGGAGCACCCAGGTTGGTGGCCTTGCCCCAGGTTTGGCCGTTCCAGGTGGCCTGGTAAATGTCTTCGAAGTAGCCGTTGCCTTCCGGGTCTTTTTTGCCACCCGTCGAGCCTTCGCGGCGCGAGGTGATGAGAATGGTCGACTCATCGGCCGACACCACCGGCCCGTAGTCCGAAGCCGGGGAGTTCAGTTGCGGCCCGGCGTTGTCGATGAACACGCGGGTGGGGTGGGCCATCAGCTGCCGGCCGTTGAGGCATTCCTGCACGCGGCGCTGCAAGTCGTTTACGGTCACGGTGCCGGCCTCGCCGTTGCGGGTGTTGCTGCCGATGGGCGTGGCCTTCTGGTATTCGGCCAGGGCTTCGCGCCACCGGGCGTTCAGGTGCAGGGCGCGGGCCAGCAGGTAGTGCGTGCGGGCATCGGCCGTCACATCAAGCTTGGCGGCTTTTTGCAGGTAAGGCAGGGCGGCGGTTTTCGAGGCAGAGTTGAGGTAGCAGTCGCCGATTTTGACGTTCAGGGCCGCGTTGTTGGGGTTGAATTCCTGGGCCGCCAGGAAATGGGGCAGGGCCTGGGCATAACGCGGCGGGTCGGCGCGGTATTCGTCATCGCCGGCCTTCAGTTCGCGGTTGGCTTCGCGCAGGCCGTCTTTGTTATTACCGAAATTGTCTTTGGTGAAGGCAATGCTTTGGGCGGCGGCCGGCAGGGCCGTGCTGAGCAGGATGAGCAGCAGACAGCGAGGAAAGGACATAGGGAATTGAATTATAAGGCCGTCATGCTGAGCGTAGCCGAAGCATCTCTACTGCTTCGTTGCAGTCAGCATTGATTTACTACTGCGGTAGAGATGCTTCGGCTGCGCTCAGCAGGACGTTCTAGTATAAATTGCTGCCTAACTATTCCGCGGCCTGGCCTGTGCAGCCGGCGGCGGCGGCGTAGTTATCACAGACTGCGATGCCCAGCTCGGCGGCTTTGCGCCAGTCCTGGCAGGCTTCGTCGGCCTGGCGCAGCATTTCGCGGGCGTGGCCCCGGTTGAGGTAGGCCTCGGCGTAGTCGGGCTTCAGCTTGATGGCCTGGGCAGCGTCGGAGGCAGCGTCGGCGTATTTTTCGAGCTTGAGTTGGGCGGCGGCGCGGTTGTTCCAGGCAAAAGCGTACTTCGGGTCGAGCTGCAGGGCCTGGCTGAAATCGGCGATGGCGCCGGCGTAGTCCTTGTTTTCGAAGCGGGCGCTGCCCCGGTTGTTGTAGGCCAGCGGGTTATCAGATTTTTTGGCCAGATAGGCGTCGTAATCTTTCAAGGCCAGGGGCAGCTCGCCCGTGTGCCGCTCGGCGGTGGCCCGGTTGAGCAAGGCCGACAGCAGCTCCGGTTGTAGCGCCAGGGCTTGGGCATAGTCCTGAGCGGCGGCGGCGTAATTACCCAATTTTCCCTGGGTGCTGCCACGGTCGTGGTACGCATACGCCATTTGGGGGTCGGCCTTGATAGCCCCGTCAAAATCAGCCTTTGCCGCCGGGAAATCGGCTTTTTCAAAGCGCAGTACGCCGCGGTTGTACCAAGCGGGGGCGTAGTCGGGCTTGGCTTTGATGGCCTCGGAATAATCCTGGTCGGCTTCCGGAAGTTGGTTCTGGGCCTCGTGCACACGCCCCCGACCGAAATAGCTGGCGTAGTTGCCGGGTTCCAGCTTCAGCGCTTGGTCGTAGTCGGCCAGCGCCTGGGGGTAGTCTTTCAGCTCGTAGCGTGTGGCGGCGCGGTTGGTGTAGGCCGCTGCGAAATCGGGTTTGGCGGCGATGGCCTGGTCGAAGCTGCGTAGCGCCGCCGGGTAGCTCTGGGCCTGAAAACTGGCCAGGCCGCTGTTGTACGCTTTCTCGGCCAGCTGGGGGCCCGGTAGGGTACTGGCCCGTACCGTGTCGACCTGCGCCTGGGCAAAAGCGGGTATCCCAAGCAACACGAAGAAAAGTAGAGATTTTTGTATCATAGCAATAATGGATACCAAATGCACAGCGTATAGAGCGAAGATATAGGATTTTTTATTTCAGTCAATAGACTGGATGTAAAAAAGAACGTCATGCCACGCTAAGCGGCATGACGTTCCGTAGCCACTGCACCAACCTACTTTTTTTCTGCTTTCGCCTTTCCGAAAATGCTCTTTGGCAATAGCATGTGCGCGCCTCGCGTGCCGTCTACCACTTGCGTGGCATCGAGGTCGCCGGCCACGCTGCACAGCATGTAGGCGTCGTCGCGCGTGAGGTGCTTCTCAGCGACCAAGAAGGCTATCATTTCGCGTACGGCGTCTTTAGCGGCCAGGGTCAGGTCCTCGTTCAAGCCCATGCTAATGTAGTGCGTGGGCGTTTCGGCCCGCGGCAAGGTCAGGTGCATGTCCTTGCGTACGATGAACTGCAGCGTGCCCGAAAGCGAGGTTTCCAGGGCGGTTATGTCGACCTCACCGTTGCCCTGGCCGGCGTGGCCGTCGCCCACAAAAAACAGTGCCCCCGCCGCGTGCACCGGCAAGTACAGCGTGGTGCCCGCCACCAATTCCTTGTTGTCGAGGTTGCCGCCGTGGATGCCGGGCGGCGCGCTGTTCACGCGGCCCGCGGCGGCCGGCGGCGCCACGCCCATGCTCCCAAAAAACGGCCGCAGCGGCACGTCGATGCCCGGCGCAAAGTGCGCGACCATCTTCTTTGCATCGAGCGGAATAATCTTCATCTTGGCATAGCCAAAATCCTCCGGAATTAAGCCGCTTTTGGCCCCAAACGCATTGTAGGCGTAGGGAATGGCCAGCTTAATAGACTGAATGCGTACTTCCAGCACGTCGCCGGGCTCGGCGCCCTCCACGAAAATGGGGCCGGTGAGAATGTGGCCTCCCGGGCCCTTATTGGTCACCTTTTCCACAATCTCGCGCAGGTTGGGCTCCACTTGCGCGGGCGGTACGCCGGCCCCTTCCAGGCGGGTAGGAGTGGAGGTGATGAGCGTGTGCACTTCCACCGTTTCGCCGGATTTGATGCGTAGCACGGGCGGCGCGGCGGCATCGTAGTAGCCCCAGGCGGCGGTGGCGGGCGTGATGGGCAGCTGGTGCGTGGCGTGTTGGGCCTGCGCGCTCAGGGTCAGGCTCATGGCCAGGGCCAGGCCGAGGCTGGCGTGGCGGGCCAGCGGGTTACGGGTTTTCATGACAGCAAGTACGCCACGGACAGTTGATGTCGGGCACGGTGGACGCGGCTTTTTGTGCGCCGCTTGTTATTCGGGGAGAATGCGTAGATTTGGGTATAAACTTTAGGGGTGTCCGGCTCGCTCGGACTGAGAGTATACCCTTTGAACCTGCTCCGGCTGATACCGGCGAAGGGAAAAGTATCGGTGCCCCGGCTGCCTTCTCGGCGGCTGTCACCTCTATTGTTTATGGAATCGATTCGTTGCCAACTTTTCCAGTTGCCATGGTCTGCTACGTAAACAATTCGCCTCAGGAAACCTCCGACGCCCAGACACTTACCCAACTCCTCGCCGACCTGGCTTTGGCCGAGCAGCGCGGCCTCGCCGTGGCCGTGAACGACGAAGTGGTGCCGCGTGCCGCGTGGCCCGCGCACGAGCTGCGCGAGCAGGACCGGGTTACCATCATCCGCGCCACGCAGGGCGGGTAGGGGCCTTGCGTCTGTCATCCTGAGCGTAGCGAAGGACCTTTTCACCGATGAATAATTATTTCTCCAACTGTGATAAGGTCCTTCGCTACGCTCAGGATGACAGCAGTCAAAAACAGCTAATTAGAAACATTTCACCGCTACACTTTTCAATAGATGAAAAAGAAAGACCAGGCCCCGCAGCAGACGCTGGTGGAGCGCCAGCCGCTCACCGGCTCCCGCAAAATTTACGTGCCCGGCAAGCTGCACCCCAATATCCGGGTGGCCATGCGCGAAATCGCCCTGGCCGACACTGAGCGCAAGTTCGATTTCGGCTTCCCCTCCGAGCAGAACGCGCCTGTGACGGTGTACGACACCAGCGGCCCCTACACCGACCCCAACGTCGAAATTGACCTGAAAAAAGGCCTGCCCCGCCTGCGCCAGCAATGGATTCTGGACCGCGGCGACGTGGAGCAACTCACCGGTACCACTTCCGAGTACGGCCAGCAGCGCGCCGCCGACGCCAGCCTCGACCACCTGCGTTTCGAGCACATCGCGGCCCCGCTGCGCGCCAAGCCCGGCTACAATGTGAGCCAGATGCACTACGCCAAAAAGGGCATCATCACGCCGGAGATGGAGTACATCGCCATCCGCGAAAACCAGCGCTTCGACGAACTGCCTGCCGACGACCCGCTGCGCACGCAGCACCGCGGCCACAGCTTCGGCGCCAACACGCCCGAGGGCCACATCACGGCCGAATTCGTGCGCCAGGAAGTGGCCGCCGGCCGCGCCGTCATCCCGAGCAACATCAACCACCCGGAGAGCGAGCCCATGATTATCGGCCGCAACTTCCTGGTGAAAATCAACACCAACATCGGCAACTCGGCCGTGACTTCATCCATTGAGGAAGAAGTAGATAAGGCCGTGTGGAGCTGCCGCTGGGGCGGTGACACGCTGATGGACCTGAGCACCGGCAAAAACATTCACGAAACCCGCGAGTGGATTATCCGCAACTGCCCCGTGCCGGTGGGTACCGTGCCCATCTACCAAGCGCTGGAAAAGGTGAACGGCAAGGCCGAGGACCTGACCTGGGAGCTGTTCCGCGATACGCTGATTGAGCAGGCCGAGCAGGGCGTCGACTACTTCACCATCCACGCCGGCGTGCTGCTGCGCTACGTGCCGATGACGGCCAAGCGCGTGACGGGCATCGTGTCGCGCGGCGGCTCCATTATGGCCAAATGGTGCCTGGCGCACCACAAGGAGAGTTTCCTCTACACGCATTTCGAGGAAATCTGCGAAATCATGAAGGCCTACGACGTGGCTTTCTCGCTGGGCGACGGCCTGCGCCCCGGCTCCATTGCCGACGCCAACGACGAAGCCCAGTTTGCCGAGTTGGAAACCCTGGGCGAGCTCACCAAAATTGCCTGGAAGCACGATGTGCAGGTGATGATTGAGGGCCCCGGCCACGTGCCCATGCACCTCATCAAGGAGAACATGGACAAGCAGCTGAAGGAGTGTCACGAGGCACCCTTCTACACGCTGGGGCCGCTCACGACGGACATCGCCCCTGGCTATGACCACATTACCTCGGCCATCGGCGCAGCCATGATTGGCTGGTTTGGTACGGCCATGCTGTGCTACGTGACGCCCAAGGAGCACCTCGGCCTGCCCAACAAACAGGACGTGAAAGACGGCGTAATTGCCTACAAAATCGCCGCCCACGCCGCCGACCTGGCCAAAGGCCACCCGGGCGCGCAGTACCGCGACAACGCCCTGAGCAAGGCTCGCTTCGAGTTCCGATGGGAAGACCAGTTCAACCTCAGCCTCGACCCCGACACGGCCCGCGAATACCACGACGAAACCCTGCCCGCCGAAGGCGCCAAAGTGGCCCACTTCTGTTCGATGTGCGGCCCGCACTTCTGCTCGATGAAAATCACCCAGGAAGTGCGCGACTACGCGGCGGCCCAGGACTTGACCGCCAGCGAAGTGCTGGCCAAAGGGATGGTGGAAAAGTCGCGGGAATTTGTGGAAAAAGGCAGCGAGATTTATTTCTAACGCTTAGCTACACAAAAAAATATTAGAAGAACGTCATGCTAAGCGCAGTCGAAGCATCTCTACCGCGCAATGCAATCCAATCGACTGAGTTTACTGCAGCGGTAGAGATGCTTCGGCTGCGCTCAGCATGACGTTCAAAATTCGCTCTCTGCATAATGTCCCAACCCTTCCGCCCCTACGCTCTCAGTATTGCCGGCTTCGACCCTAGCGCCGGGGCTGGCCTGCTGGCCGACGTGAAGACGTTCGAGAGCCACGGCGTGTATGGGCTGGGCGTGTGCACGGCTCTCACCGTGCAAAACGACGTGACGTTTGAGCGGGTGAATTGGGTGCCGGCGGCTGAAATCCGGGAGCAGATTCGCATTCTGTTTGCGCGATTCAAGGTCGATTTTATTAAAATCGGACTGGTCGAAAGCCTGCCGCAGCTGCTGGAACTGGTGGGCTGGCTGAAGGTGCAAAACCCGAAGCTGCAAATTGTGTGGGACCCCGTGCTGAAAGCCTCCGCCGGCTACGAGTTCCACCGCAAAACCGACCGCCAACTGATGCAGGCCCTCTGCGCCGAAATGGCCCTCGTAACGCCGAACAAGCCCGAAATGCTGCGCATGTGGCCCGGTGAAGAATCGGCCGAAACGGCGGCCCAGGTGGTGAGTGCCTTCTGCCCGGTGCTGCTGAAAGGTGGCCACGACGAAGGCGAGCTTTCGACCGATGTGCTGTATGCCCGCGGCAAGTGGGACTCGTTTTCGGTGACGCGCCTGCCACACGGCGAGAAGCACGGCAGCGGCTGCGTGCTCTCGGCCGCGGTGCTGGCCCAGTTGGCCAAGGGCGAAACTTTGGTCGAGGCATGCGACGCCGCCAAGGACTACACCACCGCCTTCCTGGCCAGCAACGACACGCGGCTGGGCTACCATTCGAAAAGCTAATAGATATGAAAATCAGCACGCTCCACTACATTGCCACCAATGCCGACGCGGCCGAGCAGGCCTGCCAGGGCGGAGTGCGTTGGGTGCAGCTGCGGGTGAAAAACCAGCCCCCCGCCATCTGGAAGCAGCTGGCGCTCGACACGCAGGCCGTGTGCCGCCGCTACGGCGCCACACTCATCATCAACGACAACCCCGCGCTGGCCCAGGAAATCGGGGCCGATGGCGTGCATTTGGGCAAGGAAGACCTGCCGCCCGATGAAGCCCGCGCCATGCTGGGCTCGAAATTCATCATCGGCGGCACGGCCAACACCTTTGTCGACGTGCAGCGGCTGGCTGCAGCCGGCGTCGATTACGTGGGCCTGGGGCCCTTTCGCTTCACCAGCACCAAAGAGAAACTGAGCCCGATACTGGGCCTGGCGGGCTATGCCGAAATCATGCGGCAGTGCCAGGGTGCCGGCATCACGCTGCCCGTGATTGGCATCGGCGGCATTACGCTTGGCGATGTGCATAGCTTGCTGGCAACGGGTCTGCACGGCATTGCCGTGTCCGGTGCCATTGGCAACGCGGCAGACCCGGTTGAAGAAGCTGCCCTGTTTATCAAGGAGTTATCGGCTGTAAAGGCCATTTAATTATTATGTTAAATAAAAATCTGGTCATTGCCGACCGAACGTTTAGCTCCCGACTATTCACCGGCACGGGCAAATTTAGCTCGTCGGTGCTCATGGAGGAAGCGCTTTTGGCGTCGGGTTCCGAATTGGTGACCGTGGCCCTGAAAAGGGTAGACGTGGCCGATGCGGAGGACGACATTCTGCGGCACCTCGCGCACCCCCAGTTCAACCTGCTGCCCAACACTTCCGGCGTGCGCACGGCGAAGGAGGCCGTTTTTGCCGCGCAGCTGGCCCGCGAAGCGCTGGAAACCAACTGGCTCAAGCTCGAAATCCACCCCGACCCCAAGTACCTGTTGCCCGACCCCATCGAAACCCTGAAAGCGGCTGAGGAGCTGGTAAAGCTGGGTTTTGTGGTGCTGCCCTACATCCACGCCGACCCGGTGCTGTGCAAGCGCCTGGAAGAAGTGGGCGTGGCAGCCGTGATGCCGCTGGGCTCGCCCATCGGCTCGAATAAAGGCCTCCTGACGCGCGAGTTTCTTGAAATCATCATCGGCCAAAGCAAGGTGCCGGTGGTGGTAGATGCGGGAATCGGGGCGCCCTCGCACGCGGCAGCGGCGCTGGAAATGGGCGCTGATGCCGTACTGGTGAACACGGCCATTGCCGTGGCCGGAAACCCGGTGGCCATGGCGACGGCCTTCCGCATGGCGGTGGAAGCGGGCCGCATGGCCTACGAGGCGCGGCTGGCCGCGCCAGTGGCGCACGCCAAGGCAGTGGCCAGCTCCCCGCTCACGGCGTTTTTGGATATGTAATAGAGGTACCAGAAGCACTAAAAAGCACGGTCATGCGGAGCACAGTCGAAGCATCTCTACCTCACGCTTGAGATAGTCATTCAACGAAGCGGGAGAGATGCTTCGACTGCGCTCAGCATGACCGTTCTGGTTTCAAAAAAGATAATCACCATGAGCTTCCAACCCATTTTTGAAGCCCAGCCTTGGGACGACGTAAAGGCCAGTATTTACGCCAAGACGGCGGCTGATGTGGAGCGTGCCCTGGCCGCGCCGCACCGGACGCTGGAGGATTTTAAGGCCCTGATTTCGCCCGCTGCCGCGCCGTATCTGGAGCAAATGGCGCAGCTCAGCCACCAGCTCACCCGCAAGCGGTTTGGCAACACGGTACAGCTGTATGCGCCACTGTACCTGAGCAACGAATGCCAGAACATCTGCACCTACTGTGGCTTCAGCCTCGATAACAAGATTGCGCGGCGCACGCTGAGCAGCGTGGAAATGCTGCAGGAAGCGGCCGTGCTCAAGGATTGGGGCTACGACCATGTGCTGCTGGTGACGGGCGAAGCCAACGTGACGGTGGGCGTGGACTACCTGGAAAAGGCCCTGCGCACGCTGCGGCCGCATTTCGCCCACCTTTCGATGGAAGTGCAGCCGCTGGACCAGGCCGACTACGAGCGCCTGATTCCCGAAGGCCTGAACACGGTGCTGGTGTACCAGGAAACTTACCACCGCGACGATTATAAAAAGCACCACCCCAAAGGCAAAAAGTCGAACTTCAACTACCGCCTCGACACGCCCGACCGGCTGGGCCGAGCCGGCATCCACAAAATGGGCCTGGGTGTGCTCATCGGGCTGGAAGACTGGCGGACGGACTGCTTCTATACCGCGCTGCACCTCGATTACCTCGAAAAAACCTATTGGCAGACCAAATACAGCCTTTCCTTCCCGCGTTTGCGGCCGGCCGAGGGCCTGCTTCAGCCCAAAGTGGAGATGAACGACCGGGAATTGGTGCAGCTGATTTGCGCCTACCGTTTGCTGAACGAGGAAGTGGAGCTGTCGATTTCGACCCGCGAAAACCCCGTTTTCCGCGACCATGTGGTGAAGCTGGGCATCACCAGCATCAGCGCGGGCTCGAAGACCAACCCCGGCGGCTATGCGGTAGCACCGGAGTCGCTGGAGCAATTCGAAATTTCGGACGAGCGCAGCCCGCAGGAAATTGCCGCCATGTTGCGCCGGCAGGGCTACGAGCCGGTTTGGAAAGACTGGGACGCCACCCTGGTGGGCCTAGCCCGCTAATGGAAAGCTAAAAGAACGTCATGCTGAGCGCAGCCGAAGCATCTCTCCCGCTTCGTTGTTATTCCATTGATTGCTGGCTGCAGTAGAGATGCTTCGGCTGCGCTCCGCATGACGGGCTAAATAACTGCTAATGAAAACGACTGAATTCCTTTCCGCTGCCGAAAATAACCGCTATAGTCGCCACTTGCTGCTGCCTGAAGTTGGCGTGGCCGGCCAGCAGAAAATGAAAGCGGCCCGCGTGCTGGTGGTGGGCTGCGGTGGTCTGGGCTGCCCAGTATTGCAATACCTTGCTGCGGCTGGCGTGGGCACACTGGGCTTGCTTGATTTCGACACGGTGGACGACAGCAACCTGCAGCGCCAGGTGCTCTACGCCACCGCCGATGTGGGGCGGCCCAAAGCAGTGGTAGCTGCTGAAAAACTGGCGGCCCAAAACCCGTTTATCACGTTGGCAACGCACCAGGCACTGCTGGCAAAGGACAATGTGCTAACGCTGTTTGCGGGCTATGATATCGTGGTGGACTGTTCCGACAATTTTGCCACGCGCTACCTCGTGAACGATGCCTGCGTCATCTTGGGTAAGCCGCTAGTATTTGGGGCCATATTCAAATTTGAAGGGCAGGTGTCGGTGTTTAACTACCAGAATGGCCCAACCTACCGCTGCCTTTACCCCGAGCCACCCGCGCCCGGCGATGCCCCCAGCTGCGCCGAAATTGGCGTGCTGGGCGTGCTGCCGGGCTTGGTAGGTACCATGCAGGCCGCCGAGGCGCTGAAAATTATTCTGGAGCTGGGCGAGGTGCTGAGCGGTCGCCTGCTGCTGGTCGATGCCCTGAGCATGCGCTTCCAAAGCATTCGCTTCCGTGCCGTGGCGGCCAACCAACAGCTCAGCGAGCTGGCGCCCGACTACGCGGCCTTTTGCGGCGAGGCACCCATGGTAGCCGCGCCGCAACGCGCCCCCGAAATCTTGGCTGATGACCTGAAGGCTTGGCAGCAAAGCGGCCGGCCGCTGCAGTTGCTGGATGTGCGCGAGCCGCACGAGGCTGCCCGGCGCAGCATCGGCGGACAGCTGATTCCGTTGGGGCAATTGGGTGAGAAGCTCAGCGAAATCTCGTACGATGTGCCCGTAGTGGTGCATTGCGCCAGCGGCGTGCGCAGCCAGAAAGCTGCACAGCAGTTGTTGGCGCAAGGGTTCAAAGAGGTGTATTCGCTGCGGAACGGCCTGGCCGATTATTAACCAGCCACGGCTTGCAGCTTGTGGAAAGCGGCCACCGGGTCGGGGCTTTGCCACACGGCCCCCAGCACGGCGGCACCCGCAAAACCCGCTTGCCGCACCGCCGCCAGCCGGTGCGCTTCGACGCCGCCGAGGGCCAGTACCTGAGGGGTGTAGCCGGTGCGCCGTTGCAGTTGCCAAAGTGCCTCAGCCACTGTGGATAACTCGAAGCCGGCCGCGTAGCCGCTCTTGCTCAGGCTGTCGAAAACCGGGCTCAGGAACACATAATCGTACTTTCGGCGGTGCCGGCGAATTTCGGCCAGCGTGTGGAAAGAGGTGGATAACGTTTGGCCGGCGGCTAGTTTCGGCCGGCTGGTCAGGGCTTTGCGGGCGGTAGTGGTGAGGTGCAGGCCGCCCAGCTTCATTCCTGTAACGAGGTCTGGATGCCCGTGCAGCACCAGCCGCGGGTGATACTTGGCCGGCAGCTGCGCTACGAAATTCCGCATTTCCAGCCCGCTGAAATTAGGCTTGCGCAGGTGCAGGCGGGGGAGGCCGGCGGCCAGCATTTCGCTCATCAGTTGCACTTCCTGCGCTACCGCCTCGGGCGACGAAATCACGACAAGCTGCATGGCGGCGGGTGAGGAGAAATCAGGCGGTTTTGTCGGGGGCGGGCCAGTTGGCTAGCAGCGCCAGAATGTGGTCGAGTCGGGCCTGCTTGGGGGCCGCCCGGCGGGCAATGGTGGTGCGCGTCCAGAAGTGGTGGCCGGCCAGGAAGCGGGCCTGCAGCTGAAACCAGGCGTGCTCGTCGGCAATGAGCTGGCGGGCCATCAGCTCATCAAACAGGCTGGTGGAAATGGGCACAAAATCGGGCCGGCCCAGGTAGTCGAGGTCGGCGTCGCAGAGGATTTCGGCCAGGGGGCTGCCGGGCTCCTGCGGGTATTTGGTGGCCGTTATCAGGTCGCAAATCTGCGCAATCTGTTCGGGCGAATACGCAAAATCGGGCAGGGTAGCGCGGGCCAGCGCGCAGCCCTGGTCCTCGTGGCCCTGGTAGCTGTGCAGGAAGCCGGCGTCGTGGTAGAGCGCGGCGGTGCGCAGCAGCGCCAGCGCCTCTGGGTCGGTGATGCCCTCGGCGGCGGCCAGTTCCATGGCTACCTCGGTCACGTCGAGGGTGTGGTGCAGGCCGTGGTAATAGAGCGTGGGGGAGAGGCCGCGCCGCAGCTCGTTCACAATAAAATTTTCGGCGGCCTGGATATTCATGTAAAGGCGCGCAAGACAAGCTGTGGCGTTTGTGTGCTGCGGTAAGGCACGCACAGTGCGTGCAATTAACAACTAGGCAGGCGTTAGATGCATCCCAGGCCGGCCAAGCCAAAATTGATAGTATAGACGGAAGCAGGTTGCCGGTTGCTTGTCGGCATTGGCCAAAATTAACAGGCCTCGCGGTAATGCGCTACCACAAGCAGCCGCGTCCCGCTGCCTTTGCATAACATGCCGACGAACATGACGGGTACCACCGCCTTAACCTGTTAGGCGTGAATAGATTTACCCATCAACAGACAGCCGAAGTTTTTCTTTATTCAGGTTAAAGGCACTGTGACTGCGTCAAGCAGAAAGCTGTAAAGCGATTCTGTAATATTTTTAATATTATTGCAATAAATAAGCTAAAAACTGGCTTAATGAAATTGATTGGCGGCGATTTTTTGCTAATTGTAAATAAAGTGGTTCGGGTTTCGGCCCAAGGTGCCTGGCCGCTGGAAAATGCAGTCTGGCAATACGCAACATGGCGAAAGACGCGTCCGGCGTACCATAAACGAGGGAATTACATCATCTTTGCGGCCGTACTGCCGCTGGTCCTGCGCCCATCGGTTTGGGCGCACTCTTCCAATCCTCACCGCTTTCTATCTACTAAATGATTTTCCGACGCCGACCCCTGATATCTGAGCCGCTGCGGCCAGCCGTGGTGGGCGACCGGAAGTACGTGGGAGGCGCTTATTCTGGCTTTTAAGCGCCCGGCTCTACCATGAAATGGCTTCTTTTGCTGCTTGTCTTGCTCCTGAGTGAGTCGGTGCAGGCCGGGCACCGTTATTGGGATGCCGACTACGACTCGCTGGCCCGTGCCTTGCCGCAGCAACGTGCCGATACCGCCCGCCTGCGCATCTTGGTGCACCTGCTCGACCTGCACCCCACGGCGCCTGAGGCGCTGCCCCAGCTCGACCAGCTGCTGGCGTTGAACCGGCGGCTCCAGCTGCTCGACGACGGCCCCTACCGGCTGCTGCGCGCGGGCGAGGCCCTCTGGCAGCAAGGCACTGCCGATGCCGCCGCCCTGGATAGCATGAAAGCCGCCGTGGCCGCCTTCGACCGGGTGAAGAGGCCCATTCCGTGGTTGCTGATGGATTTGGTGACGCTCTACAACCGGCTCAACCAAATGGATGCGCGCAGGCGCTACTACGAGCAAAAGCTCGCCTACTACCGCCTGCGCGGCGATACGGAGAACATTGCGGCCTGCTATGTGTCGCAGGGCGGCTACTACCGGCGCATGGGCGACTACAACCGCACCATCAACAGCTCGCTGCGGGCCGCCGACATTGCGCACGGCTTTAGCCGGACCTTGTACATCAATGAGCTGCTGGTGACGGGGGCCGTGTACGCCGACTGGGGCAACACCGGCAAGGCTGTGCAGTACTTGGCCCAGGCCCGCGCCCTGCCCGAGTTTCGGCGCGTGCAGGGCCACAACCGGGTATTTACCTTCCTGGCCCTGTCGAAGCTGTACGTGGAGCAAAAGCAATACCCCGCAGCCCTGGCGTCGGCCGATTCGGCCTTGGCCGCGCGCACCGCCGACCCTTACCAACGCTCCCAGAACCTGGCCTATGGCTTGGTACAAAAAGGGGCCGTGCTGCTGCAAATGCAGCAAGTGGAGCCTGCTGGGCAACTATTGCGGCGGGCCCAGCAGCTCGACGATTCGCTGGACCTGCCCATGTCGGGCAAGCCCGGCGAGTTTGAGATTGACGCCGCCTGGGCCCAGTACTACACCGCCCGTCGCGACTACGCCCGCGCCGAACATCACTGGCGCCTGGCTTACCAGAAAGCCACTGCCGCCAAGCTCGACCGCCTGCGCCCGCGCTACCTGCAGCAGCTTGCTGCTTTCTACGACGCGCAAGGCCGGCCCGCCGATGCCCAGCGCTATTCCCGCGCCTACATTGCCCTGATGGATACCTTTCGGACCGCGCAAAGCATTTTCAACGTGGCGCAGTACGAAAGCGAGCGGGTAGAACAGGCCCAAAATGCCCAGATTAACAACCTGCGGCAGGCGCGGGCCGTGCAAGACGTGCGCCTGCGCAGCCGCAGCCGCCTGCTGCTGGGTGCCCTGCTGGCCGTGCTGGTGGTGTCGGGGCTGGGCGCGTTCAGCTACCGGCAGCTGCGCCTGAACCGGCGCACCCTGGCCCAGCTCCGCCAAACGCAGTCACAGTTGGTACAGGCCGAGAAAATGGCGTTTCTGGGCGAGCTCACGGCCGGCATTGCCCACGAGCTGCAAAATCCGCTCAACTTTATGAAGAACTTCGCCGAAGTCAGCACCGACTTGGTGGACGACATGCACGGCGAAGAAGCGGGCCGGGCGGCGGGCCTGGAGCGCGAAATTCTGGTGGGCCTGAAGCAAAACCTGCAGCAAATCAGCCAGCACGGGCAGCGGGCTTCGTCCATCATCAAAGACATGCTGGAGCATTCGCGCTCCGGCACCGGCCAGCGCCAGCCCACCGACCTCAACGCCCTGGCCGAAGAAAACCTGAACCTGGCCTACCAAGGCCTGCAAGCCGCCGACAAAGAGTTTACGGCCACCCTGGGCAAGGAGCTGGACCCCCGGCTGGGCCCCGTGGCCGTGGTGACGCAGGACCTGGGCCGCGTGTTGCTCAACCTGTGCACCAATGCCCTCTACGCCGTGCGCCAGCGCCAGCGCGAAGCCACCGAAGTCGGAGGCCTTGCCGCGCCGGGCTACGAGCCCACCGTGACGGTGAGCACCCGCCGGCCCAATGGCCAGGCCGTCGAAATCCGGGTGCGCGACAACGGCACGGGCATGCCCGAAGACGTGAAAGAAAAGGTTTTCCAGCCCTTCTTCACCACCAAGCCAGCCGGCGAGGGCACCGGCCTGGGCCTGTCGCTGAGCTACGACATTGTGACCAAAGGCCACGGCGGCACCCTCACCGTGGAAAGCCGCGAGGGCGAAGGCACCGAATTCCTTATCATATTGCCAACTTAACGGCGGGGAAGCCCTGGTTTCGCTTCGGCCGCTCCGGCACTTTCTTCGCGTTTACTTTCGCTTCCGCTTTTTTGCCAATGGCTCATTCGGCTAGTTACGGCGACCTCTTTTATCTGGCCCCCATGGCCTACGGCATTGGGCGGGGCTTGAGCAAGTTCCTGGAGCTGCCCAAGCGCCTGCCCCGCGCTCACCAGTTGCTGAACTACGTGTGGGTGCCGGCCGTGCCCATGGTGCTGATAGCCGGCGCGCTTGGGCTTAAAGGGGATAAGCTGGGGGACTACTACTGGGTATTTGTGTGGCTGGCGATAATAGCCACGCTGGCCGCGGTGCGCGACTACCGCCCGGCCCGTACGCTGCTGCTGGCCGTAATTCCCAGTGCGTTGTACAAGCTGCTGGAGGTGGTGCAGAGTGCCTCCGGTTTGCTGATGGGCCGCTTCGATATTGCCAAGGATGTTTCGGTGTCATTTGTCGGCATCTGGCTGATTACGTTTCTGTTCATTGCCCGAAGCCAGAAAAAACAGCTGGAAAAGGAACAGCTGCTGCGCGAAGAAGAAGCCCGGGCCAAGCGCGCCATTGAGGCCCAGAATGCCGAATTGGAGCGCCTGGTGTCCGAGCGCACCGTCGCCCTCACCAACCAGGCCGAGGAGCTGCGCACGGCCCTCAACGAACTCAAAACCACCCAGGCCCAGCTCATTCAGAGCGAGAAAATGGCCAGCCTGGGCGAGCTCACGGCCGGCATCGCCCACGAGATTCAGAACCCGCTCAACTTCGTCAACAACTTCGCCGATGTATCGGCCGAGCTGGTGACCGAGCTGGAAGAGGAGCGGGAAAAACCCGCCCGCGACGTGGAACTGGAAGCCGACCTGCTGGCCGACCTCAAGCAGAACCTGCTGAAAATCAGTCAGCACGGTGGCCGGGCGGCCAGCATTGTGCGCGGCATGCTGGAGCACTCGCGCACCAGCACCGGCGAGCGCCAGCCCACCGACCTCAACGCCCTGGCCGACGAATACCTGCGCCTGGCCTACCACGGCCTGCGCGCCAAGGACAAGAGCTTCAACGCCACGCTGCTGCCGGATTTCGACCCTGCGCTGCCGCCCGTGGCGGTGATTGGGCAGGACTTGGGCCGGGTGCTGCTCAACCTGCTCACCAACGCGTTCTACGCCGTGCGCCAGCGCCAGCTGCGCAACGAGCCCGGCTACGCGCCTACGGTGAGCATCAGCACCCGCAAGCTGGGCGATGAGGCGGAGCTGCGCGTGAAGGACAACGGCACCGGCATTCCGGAGAGTGCCAAGGCCAAAATCTTCCAGCCCTTCTTCACCACCAAGCCCACGGGCGAGGGCACGGGCTTGGGCCTCTCGCTGAGCTACGACATCATCACCCAGGGCCACGGCGGCACGCTGGTCGTGGAAAGCGAAGAAGGGCAAGGCACGGAATTTATCATTCGTTTGCCGGTATAAGACCTGCTTTTTCCTGGTAAAAACTTTGGCTTCGAGCGGCAGTATCATGGGCGGTTTTTAGCTGCCGATGCGCTTCTGTCTGTTGCTTCTGCGTTCTTGGCTGTTGGTAGGGTGGCGGCCAGGGCAGTACGTCGGCCCACGGGCTTCTCAGAAAGGGAATTTCACCGCGTTTGTGGTTAGCTTGCCACTTGATAAAGCCGCCTGACAACCGGCTTGATTGAGTAATGGCCTGCCGAATGCGCTGCGGGTGTGCCGCGGCCCTAACCCCTTCCTTGCCAGTGAATAAATTGGCAGGCCGGGCCACGGGCCAGCGGTGCAAGCCGAAAGCGGTGCAACCGGGTCGGGCCCTACAAAAAGATACCAGTAACTTGTTCCCAAACCGGTACCGAAAGCGGCCTGGTAGCTGCTCAGTTTCCATTATTCTGCATGCTCCCATTGCCCGCGCCGCACTGCAATGCCCCTCTTCTGGCCCTCATGCCGGCCCCGGCACTGCCCCCGGCTGTGCGCGGGCAATGCCGGGGAGATAAGCAGCCCAAGCCACTACGCTGGCAGCACCAGCGCCCCCTCGGCGGCGCAACGAAGTTGCGGGAAGAGGGCAGCCAGTTTTTTCAATCCTTCCGCACCTTCCAAACCTCTGCCCACTGGAACCGGTTTGGGCCTATCGTTGAGCTTTAACATTGTAGCCCAGGCGCTCGACGGCTTTTCGCTGGGAGTAAAATTGTCGGCACAGGCATCGAAATTTAGTATCCGCTTACCTCAGGCTTAGCGCATTGCGCCACTTTAGTACCCGCTCTTTTTCTATTCGCTTTGTTGGCCGGCTGCTGGTTTGCTGGCTGCTGGCCCTGCTGCCTGGGGTGGCCGGTGCCCGGCCGCCGCATGCCTCGGCGGTTGACAGCCTGCGCCACCTGCTGGCCCTGCCCCAAACCAATTACGACCGGGTGCTGCTGCTGTGCCAGGTAAGTGACCAACTGTGGACGCAGAACACCGATTCGGCGGCCGTGTATGCCCGGCAGGCGCTGGCGCTGGCCCGCCGCGCCCACTACCGCCACGGCGAAGGCGAAGCCCTCAACCGCCTGGGCGCCGCCGTGCGCGAAAGCAACCTGGCGCAGGCGCTGGAGGTGTTTCAGCAGTCGCTACGCATTGCCCAAAGCAACCATGACCGCGCCCTGGAAGCCCAGAACCTGCGCAGCATCGGCATCATTTACGTGTACCTGCGCGACAAGCAGCAGGGCCTGAGCTACTACTTCCGGGCCCTCAAAATTGGGGAGGAGCTGCACGACAACCGCCGCCAGGTGATTGAGCTGAGCAACATCGGCCTGGCCTACGACCTGTTCAACCAGCTCGATTCGTCGCGCATGTTTCAGGAGCGGGCCTTCAACCTGGCGCGCCGCCTGCACACGCCCACCAACTACATTCTCTACGGCCTGGGCAACGTGGCCCGCAAGCAGGGCCGGGCCGCCGCTGCGCGGGCCTTCTACCAAGCCAGCATTGCCGAGTCGAAGCAAGTGCACCACTTGCGCAGCCTCAACTTTGCCTACGTGGGCCTGGCCACGCTCTACCAGCAGCTCGGCCGTACCGATTCCAGCATTTATTTCGCCCGCCTGGGCTGCGAGGCGGCCCGGCGCAATGGGTTTCTGCGGGGGGTGCTCAACGCCAGTACGTTGCTCACGCAGGACTACAAAGCCCGCCGCCAGGCCGACAGCGCCCTGAAGTACCAAAGCCTGATGCTGGTGATGAAGGACACGCTCTTTGGCCAGGAAAAGGTGATGCGCCTGCAAAGCCTGGACTACCGCGAGCAGCAGCGCGCCAAGGAAATGGCCGCCAGCCAAGCCGCCTTGCGGGCCCAGTACCGCACCTACGCCCTGCTGGCCGGCGTGGTGGGCCTGCTGGCGCTGGCGCTGTTGCTGGGCCGGCACGCCCGCCAGCAGCAGCGCGCCCGCGAGGCCCTGGAGCAGTCCCTGGCCGAGCTCAAAACGGCCCAGGACCAGCTGGTGCAGCGGGAGAAAATGGCCTTTCTGGGCGAGCTCACGGCCGGCATCGCCCACGAGCTGCAAAACCCGCTCAACTTCGTAAAGAACTTCGCCGAAGTCAGCACCGACCTGGTGGACGAGATAACCGGCGAGCAGCGTGGCCCCGCCCGCGACGCGGGCCTGGAAAGCGAAATATTGGCGGGCCTGAAGCAAAACCTGCAGCAAATCAGCCAGCACGGGCAGCGGGCCACCTCCATCATCAAGGGCATGCTGGAGCATTCGCGCTCCGGCACCGGCCAGCGCCAGCCCACCGACCTCAACGCCCTGGCCGACGAAAGCCTGCGCCTGGCCTACCAAGGCCTGCGCACCAAGGAAAAGGATTTTACGGCCCACCTCACCACCTCCTACGCCCCCGACCTGCCCCCGGTGCCGGTGGTGCCGCAGGATTTGAGCCGGGTGCTCATCAACTTGGTTACCAATGCCCTGTATGCCGTGCAGCAGCGCCAGCGCCAGCTTGCCGACCCAACTTTTCGGCCCGAGGTAACTGTGAGCACCCAAGCCGGGCCGGGGGGCGTCGAAATCCGGGTGCGCGACAACGGCACGGGCATGAGCCCCGAGGTCAAAGCCAAAATCTTCCAGCCCTTCTTCACCACCAAGCCGGTGGGCGAGGGCACGGGCCTGGGCCTGTCGCTGAGCCACGACATCGTGACCACCGGCCACGGCGGCAGCCTGGCGGTGGAAAGCCAGGAAGGCGTGGGCACGGAATTCATCCTTAGCTTGCCGGTTTAAAAGCCGATTTCTTCTCGGATTAATTCTACCCGTGCGTTGCACCCTGCGCGGGCCGACGTTTTCTATGCGCTACTTTGTACTGCTCGCGGCCCTGGCGCTGCTTTTCGGGGTTACCACGGCCGCGCCGCTGCCGGCCGATACCGCCGTGGTGCGCATCAACCGCCTGCCCGAAAAAGGCTTGCTGCTGAAGCAGGGCTGGCGCTACCACGCCGGCGACAACCCGCAGTGGGCCCGGCCCGATTTCGACGCCTCGGCCTGGGACACCCTCAGCCCCACCCGGCCCCGGCAAACGCTGCCCCCGGCCGCCCAGACCGGCATCAGTTGGCTGCGCTTGCGCTTCCGCCTCGGCGACAGCCTGCGTCGGCAGTCGCTGCTGCTGTTCGCGGGCGAGTTCGGAGCCGCTGAATTTTACCTCAACGGCCGGCGGGTGATGCGCCACGGGAAGCTGAGCGCCGACCCGGCCCAGGTGGAGCCGCGCGGCCGCTACCCCCGGCCGGGCGAGGTGCCGGCCGGGGCCCCCGCCGAGCAGGTGCTGGCCGTGCGCTTTGCCCCCTGGCGGCCGGGGCTGCCCAATCGGGTCGGGCAGGCGCCCCAGCTGTTGGTGTCCTTGGTGAGCCCGCAGAACTATTGGCAAACCGTGGAAGACCAGAAGGACCAGGCCCTGATTTTTCTGGTGCTGCTGGGCTTTTCCGGCCTGCTGGCCGTGCTGCACTACGCGTTCTACCACTACAACCCCGCCCGGCCCGCCAACCGCTACTTCGCCCGCTTTGCCCTGGCAGCGGCCTTGGCGGCAGCAGCCGGCTATGGGGCCCGGGCCTTGCCTTTTGCCACGCTAACGCACTATGTGGTGGTGGGCGCCCTAGGCAACATTCTGTCGGTGATGGTGGTCCTCTGGGCCGTGCGGGCACTGTACGCCTTGTTCCACGTGCGTCCGGGCCGGGTGCACGCGGGCCTGTGGGTGGCTTTCGCAGGGTACGTGCTGCTGGCCAGCCTAGGCAGCTGGCTCCCGGTTGCCGGCACGGGATGGGCCGTTATGCTGGTGTTGCTCCTGGCCGAGGTGCTGCGCCTGACTATCCGGGCCGTGCGCCAGGGCCAGCGCGGGGCCCGGCTGGTTCTGGCCGGTTTTGCCGGGAGCGGGGTGCTCGTGCTAGTGGTGGTGGCTGACTTGTTGGTGCCCGGTATGGTGTCGCCGCTGCTGTCAAACGCGGTGTACGCGCTGGGCTTCATGCTGCCGGCCTTGGGCATCTCCTTGTTTTTGGCCCGCGAGTTTGCCCGCGATGCCCAACAGCTGCACGTGCAGCTGGGCGAGGTGGAACGGCTTTCGGCCCAGACCATCGCGCAGGAGCAGGAGAAGCAAGCCCTGCTGGCCCAGCAGAATGAGATGCTGGAGCAGCAGGTGCAGCAGCGCACCGGCGAGCTGCAACGCTCCCTCACGGACCTGCGCACCACCCAGGCCCAGCTCATTCAGAAGGAAAAGATGGCCAGCCTGGGCGAGCTCACGGCCGGCATTGCGCACGAGATTCAAAACCCGCTCAACTTCGTCAACAACTTCGCCGAGGTGAGCGCCGAGCTGGTGGCGGAGCTGCAAGAAGCCCAGGCCGCCGGCGACGCAGCAGAAGTTGCGGCCCTGGCCGACGACCTGAGCCAGAACCTGGGTAAAATCAGCCACCACGGGCGGCGAGCAGCGGCCATCGTGAAGGGCATGTTGGAGCACAGCCGCACGAGCACCGGCGAGCGGACCCCGACCGACCTCAACCCGCTCTGCGACGAATACCTGCGCTTGGCCTACCAGGGCCTGCGGGCCAAGGATAAAACCTTCAACGCCACCCTGGAGACGAACTTCGCGCCGGCTTTGCCGCCGGTCGAGGCGGCTGGGGCGGACCTGGGGCGGGTGCTGCTCAACCTGTTCGGCAACGCTTTCTACGCCGTGCAAAAGCGCCAGCAGACGGGCGAAGCGGGCTACCAGCCCACCGTTTCCGTCAGCACCCGGCGCACGGACAACGCGGTCGAAATTTGCGTCAACGACAACGGGACTGGGATGCCGCCCGAGGTGCAAGCCAAAATTTTCCAGCCCTTTTTCACGACCAAGCCCACGGGCGAGGGCACGGGCCTGGGCCTCTCGCTGAGCCACGACATCATTGTGCAGGGCCACGGCGGCACGCTGAGCGTCGAAAGTCAGCCGGACCGGGGCACCGAATTTGTCATCAGTCTGCCGGCTTAAGCCGCTCCGCGTCCTACCTTTAGGCCCTACTATTTTCCAAGCATCCGCCCCATGCAAATCCTGGTTGTCGACGACGAAGTTGATGTGCGCGACCTGTTTCAGCAGCGCTTTCGGCGCGAAATCCGCAGCGGCGAGCTGAGCTTCAATTTCGCCTTCTCGGGCGAGGAAGCGCTGGCGTTTTTGCGGTCCCGTCCCTCCGAGGTGCTCATTATTCTCTCCGACATTAACATGCCGGGCATGAGCGGGTTGGACTTGCTGAGCCACGTAAAAAAGGAGTTTGCCATGCCGCCCACCACCATGATGATGATTACGGCCTACGGCGACAACGACAGCTACCAGAAAGCCATGGCCTTGGGTGCCAACGACTTCCTGACCAAGCCCGTGGATTTTGCCGTGCTCAAGGATAAATTGCAGCATCTGCTGGCTTGAAGCAGTGGGCAGCTGTTTGTCTCAGCAGGAAACCTTGGCGGCATATCCTGGATTTATAATTCGGCCTGTCTGGTTCGGGGTGCGGGCGAGAGTCCGTCGCTCGGGCCGAAATGAAATTTCGGGGTACTCCGCCTAGCGGTGCGGACCACACCTGTGCCGCATATTTGCTAACTATAATCTGCCATGAAGACAAAAATCCTGGTGGTCGATGACGAAACCGACCTCGAACTACTTATCAAGCAGAAGTTTCGGCGCAAAATCCGGGAGAGTGCCTACGAATTTGTGTTCGCCACCAACGGCGAAGAAGCCCTGGCCCGCATTCTGGAACACCCCGACACGGACGTTATTCTCTCCGACATCAACATGCCGGTGATGGACGGGCTGACCCTGCTCACGCGCACCCACGCCGAGCATCCGGCCATGAAAACGGTCATCGTCTCGGCCTACGGCGACCTGGGCAACCTGCGCACCGCCATGAACCGCGGGGCCTTCGACTTTGTGGTGAAACCCGTGGATTTCACCGACTTGGAAGTTACCATCGAGAAAACGGCCGACCAGGTGCGCCAGCTGCGCGACACGCTCCGCGCCATTCAGGAAAACAACATCCTGAAAATGTACGTCGACGAAACGGTGCTCAACTTCATGACCCGGCCCGACTTCGAAAACCGCCTGCTGGCCTCCGAAACCGTGGAAGCCACCGTGGTTTTTCTCGATATCTGCGGCTTCACTTCCCTGTCGGAAACCCTGGCGCCTACCGACGTGGTGAGCCTGCTCAATACGTACTTCGACCTGATAGTGAAGGAAGTAATTGCCCAGGGCGGCTACGTCGATAAGTTTATGGGCGATGCCGTGATGGCCGTTTTTCGCGGCGAGCACCACCTCGACCGCGCCATTGACGCCGCCCTCTCGGCCCGCACCGCCTTGCAGCAGAACCAGACCCCGCTGCCCCCCGGCTTCGACTTCCGCCCCGAGGTCAGCATCGGCGTGAACACCGGCGAAGTAGTGTCCGGCAACATCGGCTCGGCCTCGCTCAAGCGCCTGGACTACACCGTCATTGGCGACGTCGTGAACGTGTCGCAGCGCCTGCAGTCCGCCGCCAAAGCTGGCCAGATTATCATCAGCGAAGCTGTGTATCTGCGCGTGCGGGAGTCCTTCAATTGCCAGTTTGTGAGCGAAGTGATGCTAAAGAACAAAGCCCTGCCCATCAAAATCTACGAGGTGATGGAGTAGGGTGGAGGAATAGGGGCAAAAAAGCACGTCATGCTGAGCGCAGCCGAAGCATCTCGCTCGGGGCAGTAATCAATCCACTCCAACGATTGAGTTACTGCTGCGGTAGAGATGCTTCGGCTGCGCTCAGCAGGACGTTTTTCTGGCCTTACAATTCCTTACTGCGCCAACTCGCGCATTTTCTCGTTTTGCTGGCGGATGCGCTGGCAAAGCATGCGCAGGATGTTGCGCAGCACCTCGGCCCGCTCCTCCATCACATCGTAGAAATCCTCCTGGTCGATGCGGAAAGCCAGCACCTGGCTTAGCGCGGCGGCGGTAGCGGAGCGGGGCTCGGTATCGAGCAGGGCCAATTCGCCAAAAAAGTCGCCCGGCCCGAAAGTAGCCAGCTGCTGCGGGCCGTTGAAAATGCCCACTTGGCCGTCGTGCACAATGAAGAGCGAAGTGCCGATGTCGCCTTTGGCGAATATTTCCTCGCCTTCCTGAAACGTCACCTCCTTCATAATCGGGACAATGCTGCTGAGCACGTTTTCGGGCGTGTGGGCAAACAAGGCAGTGCTCTGAAGCACTACTACTCGTTCCAGGGCAGAAATGCGGGCTTCGGAATGGGCTTTGTTGTGGCTCATGGGGGGAAGAAAATCGGAGAGGGGCTGGCCCAAGTGGGCCGCCAGGGCGGCTGCGGCCATGCGGGCACTTTCGGCCAGCAGCGCGATGGGCGAAGTGAGGTAGGGCTGAAGCAGCGCGGGCGCATCGGCCTCGGTGGGCTGCCAGTGCCGCAGGGCCACGCTGAGGGTCCAGGTGGTGAAGGCGGCGGGGCCACGCCGGAGCAGCAGCGTGGGCAGCGGTTCGCGCAGGTTGGTTTTGGCCGCGACGGCAGCTTCTTCGAGGTGTATGGCACTGCCCGCCGCTGCGGCATTGCCCATCGGAATAAACGCATGCGCGCGGCTGGCACTGCTGGGCGTAGCAGTCAGCCGGGTAAAAAGTCTGGATTTTTCGTCCAAAGCAGAGTCGTCGAGTAGCGCTTGCAAGCCCTGGTAAATGGGCAGCGGAATCAGGTTATCGAGCATTTCGAGGGCGTTGGCCTGGCGTTCGCGGGCGGCATGGGCCACGTTGCGCTGGGCCGTGGCCACCAGTTCGGCATCGTAGAGCTGGGCCAACAGGCCAAATACCCGCTGGTGCAGCAGCAGCAGCTCGTAGTCGACAGCCGTGCGCAGGTCGGGGCGCGAGTCGGCCACGAGGCCGCGCAGTAAGTGGTTGGCCAAGTTAAATTCTTTGCGGAGCAGCCGCTCAAAAATCCGTGCCTCGGTGGGCACGGCCACGGAATGGCGCAGGGCCCGGAGTGCTTGCCCCCGCGAAAACAGATTGGCGCCTTGCGCCAACTCCACCAGCACCGCCCGGCTGGCGGGCGTATCCAGGCGTTCGAGCACGGTGGTGAGGCGGTGGGTAACGGCGTTGCCGGGATGGCTTTGCAGCGCTTCCCGCACCAGCGGTATCACGGCTGCTCCTAAGGCTATCAGGCTATTGGCGGCCACCTGCCAACGATGCTTATGGTGCAAAGCCTGAAGCAGCCGGTCGGCCAGGTGGGGGGTGCTTAAGGTGCCGATAGCGACCAAGGCGGCGTGCACCACCTCTGGCTCGGCGCTATGCAGGCTGTGGTCGGCCAGCTGTTGTTGGGTATCTTCGGGGAAATAGTGCAGGAGCGCCAGGGCGGCGCAATTGGTTGCCGGGGTCGGCTCCTGCAGCAGGGCCAGCAGGCTGGCCTGCGCCGCGGCGTGCTTCGGTGCGGTTTCGAGGCTGCCCCGAATGGCGCCCTGACGAGCCGGCAGGTCGGGGCTGGCAAGCAGGGCCGCTACGGAAGGAGCCTCGGGCGAGGCGGTGGCCAATTGTTGGGCAGCGGCTTCACGCACGGAGGCGGCCGGGTCGCGCTGCGCCAGCGCTTGCAGGAACTCGGGGGCGAAGGGGCGCGCTTCGGGCGTAGCAAGCAGGGCCAGGCGCACCCGCTCGTCCGGGTGTTCGAGCAGGGCGGGGGCGTGGCCGGCCAGGGCAGCAGGCTGGCGCTGGCGGAGCCAGGCCACCGCATTCAGTACCTCGGTGGGGTGGGGGCTGTGGAGGTGGGCCAGCACCACTTGCAGGGCAGCATCGGGCAGGGCCAGCTCGGCGGTTTCGGCAAAGCGACGGCCCAGGCCCTCCTTCAGCTCGGCCAGGTAGCTCCGGTAGGTGCGGCGCAGAAACAGCAGCGCCAGCAGCAGCAGTGCGCCCATCCAGAGCAACGGCAGGCCGCCATCGAGCAGGCCCGACGAGCGCAGAAAAAAGAACAGCAAACCCGTCAGGCCCAGGCCCAAGGGCTCGTAGAAGCCCTTGGCCAGCGTGTGGGCGGCCAGCCGCTGCGGTGGCGCCAGCGGCTGAAACAGCACCAGAAACACGGGGTCGAACACGGTGCGGCGCAGCACTTCCAGCAGCAGGTAGAGGCCGCAGTAGAACGCCAGCTGCTCGGTCTGGCTATAGCCGGTGGCCACTTTCAGCCCCCCAAACACGGCCAGACACACCAGCGCTACCACCGGCAGCAGCCGCAGCGACCACTGCACCCCGTAGCGCTCCAGCGCCTGCCGGCTCACCAGCAGCTTAAAAAAGGTAGCAGCTAAGTAGGTGGCGCCCAGCACCCAGCCCACCGATTGGGTAATGTCTTCCGATTCGTGAAACTTGTGCTTCACGTTGACAAAAAACATGTACTCTACGCCCGAAATCACCGCCGAAACAGCCACCAAGCTCAGGCACATGGCCAGTACCAGCTCGCTGCCGCCGAAGAGCTGCTGCACGAGCTTTTTGGGCGGCTGCCGCAGCCGGCGCACCGGGCGGGCCACGGCCTCGACCGTGTGCTGCGTGAGCGTGGCGCGCAGCACCAGCAGCGCCCCCAGGTAGGCCACAAACGACACGCCCAGCAGCACCGGCAGCTGCGCATCGCCGTGAATCAGGGCCGCCAGAATGGCGCCCAGGGCCTTGGCCGGCATGTCGCCGGAACTGATGATGCTAAACAGGCGCTTGCTCTGCCGCACATCAAACACCACCGCCGACACGCCCCAGAACTCCAGGTTGGTGAGCAGGTAGATGACGCGGTAGCCCGCCATAATGGCCACCGCCGCCGCCACCGAATGGCCCAGATACACCAGCGCACCCATGGCCACCGTGAGGGCCACCACGGCCAGCAGCACGCGCACCGCCAGCGTTTTGAGCAGCAGATGATGCTCAAAACGCGTGTAAATCTTGCCCACGGCCATCATGGCCAGCGCCCCGGCCACGTAGCCCAGCGGCAGGCTGTGCTCGGGGTTGTGCTCCAGCAGCAGCACGTTGGCCGCCACGTACACCAGCACCGAGCCGATGCCGAGCAGAAAATTGTGCAGCAGAAACAGCCCCACGGTGCGGGTTTCGCTGGTTCTGATGCCGAAGAGACGTTGGAGCGAGGTGGCCGAAATCATGCGGGAAGGAAGCCGGCACCACCGGGCACGGCCGTAGTCAAAGATACAGCCGCTGCGTAGCTGTGTGGCGTTTTTCCCAGACCAAGGCCATATCCTTCAACAGAAAAAAGGTTTTGCTGAGCGAAGTCGATGCATTTTCGTCAGCGGCCGGCCAAAGCTGTTGCTGGTTTCCAGTCGCCGATGGCATTGCGGCCGTCGACTACGTCCCTACAGCGGTTTCGGAGTCGGTATGCAGGCGCTGGAAGTAGCGCGAACTGTGTAGTTCGCGTCCCCGCATCATCTTTAGGACTTACGCAGTTGCAGCCCCAGCGGGGCGCCATATCGATAGTAACTGGCTGATGTTGGGGAGAAAGCCCCAGCGGGGCGACACTCGGTTGAGTGCTTGGCGAGTGTCGCCCCGCCGGGGCTTTACCATTGCATAATGAATAACTTACTACCAATGTGCCGCCCCGCTGGGGCTTCAACTGCGTAAGTCCTAATCTTATCGAAGCGACTGGCGTGGGGGCACGAACTGCAAAGTTCGCGCTACGGTACACCGGCCCCGAATTTGCTCTAACCTTGAACATGCCGGCTGCAGTGGGCTCTCCGTATTGAACGGGCTGGCCTGACAGGGCGGCAAGGGCTTGTGTAGGCTTTGTAAGCAGGCTACTTCGTTTTACCAAGGGGAGGGAAATGCCGAGGTTTCCGGCCGTTGTCACCGGAGCCGTGCCCATGTTTTTCACTATGGCACAGCAGAGCACGGCTTGACTTAGTTTGGGAAAGCATGGCCTGGCAAACACCTGCTTCATTAAGTGTTGCATACAAAAGCCAAAATACAAAAAGCCCATCGGCTTCTCACCGATGGGCTTTTCAGGACAAACCGCAAGGACAATTACAACCGGAACTGCGCGCCCACTTTCACGCCGAAATTGCTGGTGCCGGGCATGTCGCGGTAGGTGAGGCGATGAATAAAATCGACCCGGATGAACTTGAAGATGTTTTCCACGCCGTAGCCCACCTCCACATAAGGCGTCGAGATAGGGCCGGGCAGGTCCGGCGAGTCGCGGTTGATGCGGCGGCTGCGGTCCGAGAGCTTGCCGTAGAGCATGTTGCCGGTGGCCACCAAGCGCCAGTTCAGGGCGCGCAGGCCGGGAATGGAGTTCACGAGCAGGCCCTCGAAATGGTGGTCGAGGCGCAGCGAAGCCGAGCGGTCGGTGATGAACTCGAAATAGTTCATCAGGTTGAAGGCGTTGGCGTTGTAGAACGGGGTTTGGTTGCCGAGCGGCGTTTTGAGGATGAAGTAGGGCAGCGCGGTGGGAATGTAGTTGCCTTCGGCGCGATACGTGAGGCGGCCCAATTGGCCAACCGATACGCTGTGCGTCATCGAGAGGTTGAACTTGTGGTACATGAAGTTGCCCTGGGTCCAGTCGATGGCGCCCAGCGTATAGCGGAAGCCGAATACCGGCAGGCGCTTGAGGCCCACGGCACGGCGGCGGTTTTCGCTCTGCACCAGGTTTTCATCGGGAGCGTAGCGCGATTCTGAAACCAGTTCGCTCAGACGCAGGATGTTGGCTTCGGGCTCGTCGCTTCCCATCCCTCCGCCAGGCATGGGGCGGGTATGAATCTCAAACAGCGGGTTGATGTACTGGTACCGCAACGTCAGCGTCTGGGTGAAGCCGTGAAACAGGTCGCGCTGCACGCTGAAAGCCGTCAGGTCGCGCAGCACAGGCCTGCCCTGCCGGAAGCGGCCCCACCGCGAGGCGGCAATGAACAGGTTGTTGTTGTCCAGAAAGTCGTTGTCGAGCAAGGCGGCCTGCTCCACGTCGTGCTTGAATTCGCCCGTGAACACCGTCCAGTGGCGGCGCTCGGCAATGTAGCTGGTGCGCACGCCGTACTTGAAGCGGCCGTCCTTGGTGCCGTAGGCCACGAAGGCCTGCGTGAGCCAGTTGCGGCTGATTTCGGGCGTGGTGCGGAAACCGAAACGGAAGCGGTTGCCCTCAAAATCGTTGTTGGCGTATATGTTGGCAATGGGGCCAAAGTCCAGCTTGCCCACGCGCTTATAGCCATTCACGAGCAATTCTACCCAGTCGAGCACGTTGCGCACCGAAGGCAGGTGCTTGGCCGAGTCGAGCACGGCAAATGTTTGCTGTTCCGACAAGCTCAGCGTGTCGGGGCGGTGCTGGTCGAAATAGCCGGGCCCGCCTTGGGGCAAGCCGGCCAGCAGGCCGCCGCCCTGCTCCACGGGGTCCATCAGCGACGACACAATGGGCTGGTCGTAAAAGCCGGGCTCGTTGTGCACTTGGTTGCGCACAAAGTTGCTGCTCACCGTGGTGAAGCGCACCAGCATAGCCGCCTGCTTTTCGTAGGGCCGCACGCTGATAACCAATTTGGTGCGCGTTGGCAGACCGGGGCCATCGCCGGGCGAGGTTAGGTCCTGGTAAATGCGCAGGTCGCTCACGAAGTTGATGTTGGCTTCGGGGCTGGCAATGAGGTCGGCCCGGCGCAGGGCGTAGCCGTCGGCCGTAATCCAGACAGTGCCCTTGAACGCCAGGTCGTGGCTGCGCTTGGGCGTCACGGCAATCTTGTAGCACCAGTCCTTGCCCACAAACACGGAGTCCTGCAGCTCGTATTCGTAGGTCAGCCGGCCGCCTTCGGCAATGGGAGAAATGAAGTCCTTGCCCAGCACGTTTTGCCAGTTGGGGTAGAAATCGAAGTTCTGGAAGTTCGAGCCCAGCATTTGCGAAAGCACCGACCCTTCGCGGGGGCCCACGCCGCGCATTTGCTTGTGCAGCAGGTCTTCGCGACGGCGCAGGGGCGAGTTGCGCTGGTACACCCGGGAGCCCACTTCCGAAGCAAAAATGGGCAGCGGCGCGTCGGGGTCGGCGGCGGCGATGGCGCCCTGGCGCACGGCCAGCGCCCGAATGTCCTTCACCACCTTGCGGTTCGACAAAGTCTTGGGCAAGTCAATCAGGCTGGTTTCGATGCGGTTGTACGAGTCGTACTCGGCGGCTTTGAGGGCGCTGCGCTCGTTTTGGGGCTTGTGCTTCTGCACCTCGCGCAAGATGCGAAAGGCGGGGTTTTCGGGCTGGCGCGACGACACCACCACCTCGGCGAGGGCCACGCCGCCGGCTTTCATCCGAAACAGCACCGTTTGCACCGCCGCGTTCGAGAGCTTGCGCCGCTGGGTGGCAAAGCCCATGGCCGAGGCCGCAATGGAATCGGGCGAGCCGGAGACGGCGAGCTTGAACTTGCCGTCGGCATCGGCCGTGACGCCGGCACTGGTTTTGGGGACAAAGATGGAGGCGAAGGGCACCGGCTCGCCGTTTGTAGCTTCCACTACCTGGCCGCTGATAACTATACGCTGGGCTGCGGCCGGCAATGCGAAGAGGCATGCCAGGAGCAGCGGAGCAAGAAATTTCATAAATAGTAATAAGAAGCCAAATGCGAGAACCTGTAGTAGTCCTGCAATTTACGCAAAGCGCAAGTGGCTCCCAAGTAGTTCCGTGCCAAAAACAGGAAAAATTTGGATGAACGATTAAACCTGCCGGGTGAATTGCTGTCGGGGCCGGGCAGAAGCTATGGTCGGGGTAGTGAGGGGACACTTACTATAGCGTAAATCCAGGACGTGTTGGATGTGCAAAACTACTGTTGAGTCCCGCACGGTAGAGCCGTGCTTGCCGGTGTAGCACCTTCGAAACCGCGTCAGCAATGCTGTCGGGTGCAGGACAACGGCCTGTTCTCTAGAACCTGCATCTCCACCTTGAGCGCGGCGGGCGCTTTGTTCCCCTGGAACGACTCGCCGTAGGGTACGATAGTGGTTTGGCTGACTTGTCATAAACAAGGCAGTTCGGCGAGAAATAGGGTGGAAAAATCACGCGGGAAAGCACGGAATTGAAGTATGCCCCCCCCCCCTTATTTATTGAATAAGGTAAAAACATTATTTATATAGTACTAGTTACAATAGCATTGCAACCGTCCTTGCCTGGCGGCGGAGCTGCCGGCACCTTTGGACATTCATCTACCTGGTGCAGGTGGAGCGGTTATCTTGGCGGCTCACTTCACCACGCACTGCACGCATGAGCAAATTCCCCTTAGCGCCCTTGGGCGCTGCCTTATTCGGTCTTTTTGCTTCCTTCTCTGCCGCCGCGCAAACTGCGGCCCCGGCCGATACGGCGCATCATTACCGGCACGAGTTTGGGCTGACGGCCAGCCCGGTGCTCGACCACTTTTTCACGGCTAACCGGAGTTTGCCCGTGGGGCTGTTCTATAAACGGCAACTTACGCATAACAGGTCTTTGCGCTTGCGATTGGTGGGCCGTTATCTGAGCACAGATAGCAGCAATTTTGCCGATATTAAGCCTGGAACAGGCAACTGGGCGTGGCAGGTGTTGGGCTATGTAGGCTATGAGTGGCAGCGGCCGTTGGGGCACCGGGTTCAGTTGTATTACGGAGCCGAGGTGGGCAGCGGAATGGGCCGCAACGTGCGGCGCTCGGTGCGCGATTGGTACAATAGTCAAGGGCCGTTTAACGAAGACGTATCTTATACCATCAGAACATGGCAGGCGCAAGCCCGCCCTTTCCTGGGCTTTCGCTTCCAGTTGGGAACGTACGGCGCCCTGTTTGTCGAAACGTCGGTACCCGTTACTTACGCCTACCAGCGCGAAGGCTATACGGGTTACTTTAACCAAGGAGCTTTCTCTAGTCCGAGCATTTTCACTCACAATACTTATTCGGGCGAAACCACAGCGGGAAAGCTTAGTATCGCCTTATTGGCCATTGATTTAATCGGATTCAATTATCGTTTTTAAGTTTAGGCATTCACTTTTTTACCTTTACCATGGAAACATTTTTCCGCGTGCTCTTAGTATGCTTATTTGGCGGTTTTACCACGCTATCAGGTTGGGCACAGAGTCCCATTCAAATTAGCGACCCGTTCATTTCGCAACCTACTTGCACAAATATTCCCATCACCTACTCGTTAGCTACAACCAGTTCTTCGACCAACCTGCAGGGGTGTAATACCGAATGGACCATTGTTGGCGGCCGGGAGGCAACTAGTGGGCAAACTACCGTGCGCGGCGTGAATAACGTCAGCGTTATCTGGAACGATGTACCTACCACCATAACCAACGGGGTGTATTCCGCCAGCTTAAGAGCGGTCACTACTCAATGCAATAACAGTGCAATTAATGCAACTGCTTCACTCGATATTGTAACCCGTTCGCTAGCGCAATCCACCGCTGGCCCCATTTCCGTCAACGGCACAGTATTTAACGGGCAACTGCCGTTTGGGGATAACGCGCAGATAACTTTGAGTGTGCCGCAAGTGCAGTTGCCTTACCCTAGTGGCGTTAACAACGCAGATTATGCAGGGGCTTACGAATGGACGCTACCCAATGGTTGGACGGCGAGTGGAGTCAATCCAACGGCATCTGGTTCTTATATCACTTACAGCACTTCACTGCTAGTCAATCCTTCGGCAGACGGCGGAGGAAATATAACGGTGCGAGCGTTAGATAATTATTGTACGAGCCGAGCCCCCAGCGGCCAGATTTCTTACGTGAGTAAATCGCCGTTGATGACGTTGGTTGTTATTCGCCCTACCCCGCCCCTGCTCATCGTCACCAATGCCACCCCGCAGGGGGGGGCGGTTAAGCTCTTTTGTGGGCAGGGCCTGGATGGGCTGCAGGCCAAAAGCTCCGCCACGGGGTTCAGCAACTATACTTTCACCTCAACTGGCGTGGTGAGCGTGTCGGGCGGCCAGAATACGGGCGTGCCTACCTCGTCTATCAGCGGCCCCGGCACCGGCACCATCGACCTGAAGGCTTTATACACGCGCAACGGGGCCAGCACCTACGTGGCGGCCCCTACCGTGAGCGTGACCGTATCAAACACCGTGGCCCCGGTGACAATGCAGCCCATCCCCAACTCGTGTGTGGGGCAAACCATCCGGGTGCAGGTAGACCCCGTGCCGGGCGCCACCGACTACACTTGGGATGTGCCCTACCCGTTCAGCCCGCAAGGCAGCACCACTACCACACAGCCTTTTCTGGACATCACGTCGTCGGCCACGGCGCTCAGCCGGTCGTTCACCGTTGGGGTGGCTGCAGGCAACAGCAGCAGCGGCTGCACGGCCAGCACGGCCTCGCGCACGGGCGTCGTGGGGCCGGGCACCGGCGCGGCCATCGTGCCGGATGCCTCGCACACCGACACGGAAATCTGCGCCTACACTACCTTTCAGCTGTCGGCCAACATCGTCGACCTGCGCTACATCCCCAACACCGCCTATACCTACGACTGGACCGTGAACCAGCGCAACGGCCAGACGGGGGCCATCAGCACCACCTACGCTATGGGCCAGAGCATACAGGTGACGTCGCCGGGCACCGGCGACTGGCTCGACGTGTACCTGCAGGTGTATTCGTCGTGCGGCGACTTTTATCCCACCAGCCAAAGCTGGCAATCGGTGTACCAGTTCGCCAACGGGGAGTTCTGTCTGGTGTCGCGCCCGAACCCCGATAAAGCCGCCGCCGCGTACCCCAATCCAGCCGACGAGCGCCTGCACTTGCCCATTGCCGCCAGCGCCTATAGCCTCTACGATGGCTACGGCCGGGCCGTGCTGCAGGGCCAGCCCGCGGGGGTGCTCGATACGCGCCAGCTGCCGAATGGCCTCTACTACCTGGTGCACCAGGACGCTGCGGGCCGGGCCGTGCGCCAGGCCATCCAGGTGATGCACTAGGCGTCGGAGAAGTCCCCCGGCTATTCTACCGCGGAGGCCGCGCTACACCTCCACTTTCAGCGTGGCCGGCGCTTTGGTCACCTCAAACAGCTCGCCGTGGGGCACGATGGTGATTTGGCCGTATTCCTGGAGCAGCATTTTGTAGGCTTCGGCCACGGGGCGGGGTCGGCGGTCGAGGTCGAACAGGCCGCAGGGGTTCACGGTGCCCACTTTGCGCTCCAGGCCCTTGTCCCAATCGAGCTGGTCGATGAGCGAGTACCAGGTGAAGCCCAGCACGGGCACGCCTTCTTTGCGCATGCGCAGGACGTTGACCCACTGCTTCCAGAGCCAGGTGGGGCCGTCTTTGGCGTCGAGCACGTTGGTTTCGGTGTGCATCACCGGCTTGTGGTAGCGCTGGTAGTAGTCGTGGGTGATGTTGTACCAGCCCAGCACGTCCATGCTGGTGCATATTTCGCCGTTGGGCAGCATGATGCGTTCGTTGCGGCCGTAGTAGTCGTTGCCCATTACCTGGTAGCCGGGCGGCTCGCCGGCCATGAACCAGTCGTACTCGCGGCGGGTCAGGCCGTTGTCGTAGAGGTAGTTCAGCACGTCGCCTTCGGGGTGGTGGCCGTAAAGCAGGTCGAGGGCGGCGAAGCGCAGCTTGTTCTGCATCTGCACGGCATAGGTGTGCTCGGCCCGCAGCTCGTGGGTAAATTCGGCCGACTCGCTTTGCACAATAATGCAGTCGGGCCGGTGCTTGGCAATGCGCTGCGTGCCCATGATGCTGGCGGCCACCAGGTGCTTCAGGGCCGTCACAAAGGCTTTGTCTGACTTCAACTGCTCGTTCCAGATGCCGTCTTTGCCGCTCATTTTGGCCGTCACGTATATCTCGTTCACGGGGGTGTAGTAGCGCACCCAAGGGTAGCGCCTGGCTACTGCCTCGCAGTAGGCGGCGAAATGTACGGGCAACTCGGGGTTCTGGAAATTGCCCAGCCAGTCGGGCACGCCAAAGTGCATCAAGTCCAGAATCGGGGTGATTTGCAGGCGTTGCATTTCCGCCATCGCCCGGTCGGCGAATTCCCAGTCGTACTTCGTGGGGCTGAGCTGAATTTTATAGTAGGGCAAGCCGTAGCGCAGCACCTTCAGCCCCATTTCCTTCACCAGGCCCAGGTCTTCCTGGTACCGCTCGTAGTGGCCGCACTCGGCCAGCAGGTCGCGGCGGGTTTTGCCCTTGTCGATGGTCGGGTAGCTGCACTCGATGCCGGTGGCAAACATGAAATTATTGGGCAGGCCCGTAGGCAGACCGTTGCCGTTGTGGCCAGTGGCGCCGCCAAACTCGTCGCCCTCGTAATTGCCGTCGCCGAAATGCTCTTTTATTTCCGTGAGAAAGGACTTCATTAATTGGTTTTTATTTCGAGTGTTAGAACGTCATGCAGAGCGCCGCGAAGCATCTTGCCCGCCATTACTTAATCAATCGTTGCAACGCCATAGGTTATTGACTGCGCGCAAGGTGCTTCGCGGCGCTCTGCATGACGTTCACACAATCACCGCTACCCATCCCGCCGCTGCTGGCCTTCCAGAAACTTATCGGCCGTGCGCAGGCTCAGGGCCATGATGGTCAGGGCCGGATTGACGCTCAGGGCGCTGGGGAAAGTCGAGTTGTCCGAGATGTAGAGGTTGGGCACGTCGAAGGCGCGGCCGTTGGCATCCACCACGGCATCGTCGCCGCTGCGTCCCATGCGGGCCGTGCCGATGACGTGCGCGTAGCGCTGAAACGCCCAGATGTCGGTAGCGCCGGCCGCTTCCCAGATGCCGCGCATGGTTTTCTCGGCGTGGGCGTTCATGCGCTGTTCGTTTTCCTGGGCCGTGAAGTGCAGGCGCGGCTTGGGCAGGCCACGGGCATCCTTCTCGTCGGCCAGTTCCAGGTAGTTGTCGGCGTGGGGCAGGCAGTCGCCCAGGATGTTGATGCCGGCAATGTGGTTGTAGTTGCGCATGTAGTCGCGCAGTTGCTGGCCCCAGTATTTGCGGCCCCGCGCCACCTGTCCGGCAAACGTGACGGGCATCACGCCAATGCTTTGCAAGAGGTAGCCGCCGATGAAGTCGGCATCTTTCGGCCGGTGCGTGTCCTGCGAAATCAGCCCGCCGGGAATGCCCTTGTGGGGCCGTACTTCCTCGGCAAACGTGCCCCACACCTGCAGGCCGGGGTGCGCCATCAGGTTGCGGCCCACCTGCCCGCTGGTCAGCGCCAGCTCATTCAGCAGCAGCAGGCGCGGGGTTTCCACCGAGCCGCCGCAGAGGAAAAGGTGGCGGCAGCGCTGGCGCTTCTGCTTGCCGTTCTGGGTGTACACCACGCCGGTCACGTAGCCCCGCGCATCGCGCTCAATCTCGGTCACGAAGCTGTTGGGCCGAATATCGGCGCCGTGTTGCACCGCTAGGGGAATGAATGTGACGTCCATGCTCGACTTTGCGCCATTCGAGCAGCCGGCCTGGCAGAAGCCCCGGTTGGTGCAGGCCTCGCGCCAGCCCAAGCCTTCCTGGTAGTAGCGGGCCGACAGCGCCGCATTGGCCGCCGGCGAAGTTCGGATACCTAGCTTTTCAGCCCCGCGTACCATCAATTGGGCGGCACTGTTCAGCGGCAGCGGAGCCAGCGGGTAGCCCTTGCGTCGGGCGGGCCCCCACGGGTAGGGCGTGGGGCCTGAAATCCCGATAAACTGTTCAACTTCTTCGTAATACGGTTCCAGCTCCTCGTAGCTCACCGGCCAGTCTTCGCCCTGCCCAAAGTCGCGCCTGATGTGCAAATCATCGGGCAGGGGGCGGGGCGTGTAGGCCGTGTAGTGCAGCGTGGAGCCGCCCACACCGGTGCCGGAGTTGTTCTTGCCCATGGCGAGAGGGTCGTGGCCGGCGGCCAGTCGCTCGTCGTTCCAAAACAGAAAATCCTGCGCTTTTTCGTCGGTGGCAAAGTCTTTTTCCGGGTTGTGCCAAGGGCCGGCTTCCAGAGCTACTACTTTGAGGCCGGCCCTGGCCAGGCGGGCCAGCAGCGGCGCGCCGCCCGCACCCAGGCCAACGACGACGCAGTCTACTTCCGCGGCTTCGGGCTCAACGGCTTGCGGCTGCTCTTTGGGCGTGTCGGCAGCTGCTGGGGCAGGGGCGGGCTCATCGGCCAGCAGCGCGCGCAGCAGCGGGTCCTGTATTTCGGGTTTAACGGGGTTGAGGACGCCTTCTTCGAGAACTTCTTCGTCGGGCATGGTGGCAATGGGTGAATGGCGGTAGAAAATAAAACATCTGTCATCCTGAGCGCAGCGAAGGACCTTATTACGTTTGCGCCGGTTGAATTAGGGCAAGTTATTCTTGCGTGAGAAGGTCCTTCGCTATGCTCAGGATGACAGATTTGGCTCCCGGTCTTCCTTTTCATTCAGCCCTATTTTGGTCCAGGCCGGCAGGTCGGCCATGCCCACGTAGCCGATTTCCTCCTGCGCCAACGGGTGGGCATAGTAGGTTTCGGTTAGCTCGGCCAGTAGCTCCTCGAAGAAGCGGTCGGCGTCCAGCGTTTGCCAGGTGGCGCCGGGCGGGTTGCCGGCGGCCAGCGCCTGAATCACAGCATCCTGCTGGTCGGTAGTAAGCACCGTAAAATCAGCCTGAAACAATGCCTGGGCAATTTCCTGGATGCCGCCCAGGCCCAGGCGGTAGGCTTCGCGGTCGGGGGGCAGTGCGTCGTAGCGCCAGCCATCGGCGCGGCCTTCGGCGAGGCGCTGGTCTACGGCCGGGGCCAGCGGAACGGGCTGCTCCGGCCGGTCGGGCTGGGGGAAGATGCGGGCGGCCACGGCTTCGAGCAGGGCATAACTTTCGGGAGCCAGAAACTGCGGCGTGTAAGCGGTGGGAGCACCGAGGCGGGCCTGCACGGCAGCGCGGGTAGCCTCCGAAACGTGCGAGGTATCGAGTAGGGCGCGTACGGTTCCGCTTGGATAAGAGGGGATGGACATAAACCGGGCTTGGAATGAAGCACTACCGCGGAAAACGGTTCAGCTACTCCTTCCTTACGAGTAAAGCCGAAAGAAAGGGTGCAGGTTTTTGCGGGTATTTCTTAAACAAAACCCACCAAAAAGCCGCCGGCGTGAGGCCGGCGGCTTTGGGGGAAATGATTCAGACGCCTTAGCGGTCTATTTAAACAAGGCCAGCGCCTTGATGAAGGTCTGCGACACGCCCCAAGCCAGGGGGAGGCCCACCACCAGCCAGGCCAGCACCACCGAGCCGCCCGAACCGGCATCGGCAGGGGCCGGCGTGTTGGAAGAGTTTAGTTTTGGATTCATGTTGTAATCGTTTGAAGGAGTGGAACAGGGTTGTTTAGTGGGCGCCGGGCTCTATCGTGACCGGGCCTTTTTCGTAGTACCGCTCGTTCACGGCCGTCACCAGAATGTTGGCCAGGAAGCCCACCACCAGCAGGCCGGCCATGGTGTAGAACACCGTTTGGTAAGCCGCCGCGCCTGCAAAGCCTTCGTGCTTGCGGCTGTCGGAGAGGTAGTGCACGATGAGCGGACCGAGCACGCCGGCCGTGCTCCAGGCCGTGAGCAGGCGGCCGTGGATGGCGCCCACCTGGTACTTGCCAAACAGGTCGGACAGGTAAGCCGGGGCCGTGGCAAAACCGCCGCCGTACATGCTGATAATGACGCAGGCCACGGCCACAAACAAGGTCAGTTGCAGGTTATGGCCCAGCGTCGGAATCAGGGCGTAGAGCACGATGCCCAAACCGAAATAGATGGCATAAGCCACCTTGCGGCCCAGCTTATCCGAAGCCGACGACCAGAAGAAGCGGCCCAGCAGATTGAACAAGCTCAGCAGGCCCACGAAGCCGGCGGCCGCGGCGGCCGTCACGCCCTTGCCGGCGCCCATGGCGGTGTCCGAAAACGTCTCCTGAATGAGCGGCGAGGCGGTTTCAAGTACGCCGATGCCGGCCGTCACGTTGCAAAGCAGCACCACCCAAAGCATCCAGAATTGCGGTGTTTTGATGGCGTTATCGGCCGACACGTTGGCTGTGGTGATGAGGTCGTTGTGCTCGGTGCTGGGCACGTAGCCGGCGGGCTTCCAGTCATCGGCCGGCACCCGGATGGTCCAGACGCCAAACTGCATAAAAACCAGATAAACCAACCCCATCACGATGAACGTGGGCGCCACGCCCATCGGCGCCGAATCCTTAAAATGCGCCATCAGGTTGTTGGCCAGCGGCGAGCCAATCATGGCGCCGCCGCCAAAGCCCATGATGGCCATGCCCGTGGCCACGCCCTTGCGGTCGGGGAACCACTTGATGAGCGTGCTCACCGGCGAAATGTAGCCGATGCCCAGCCCAATGCCGCCCACAAAACCATAGCCGAAATACAGCAGCCAAAGGTTGTGCAGGTGAATGCCCAGCGAGCCAATGAGAAAGCCCCCGCCGAAGCAGAGCGACGCCGCCAGCATGGCCTTGCGCGGCCCCACGCGCTCCAGCCACTTTCCAAAAATAGCCGCCGACAAGCCCAGCAGCACAATGGCAATGGAAAACGTGATGCCGATTTGCAGCGGCGTCCAGTCGTCGGGCGCGGGCTTGGCCACATCGCCGCTGATAAGCGCGCCCAGCGGCTTGTTGAACACGCTGAACGCATACGCCTGCCCAATGGCCAGGTGAATGGCCAGGGCCGCCGGCGGCACCAGCCAGCGGTTGTAGCCGGGCCCCGCCACGGTGCGGCTGCGGTCGAGCAAAGAAGAGGAGTTATCGGCCATAAAGGAGGGGGAAATAAAGGTTTAAAAAACACCTGTCATCCTGAGCGCAGCGAAGGACCTTATGACTCCTGCGCCGCTGTGACATACTTAAACTGTTCAGAAAGTCGTCAAAAAAAGCGATAACGTCCCACGGAGCTGGTCGAAGCCGCGCACAACATGACGTTCTGTTGACTTTCTAAGCAGCTTCACTATAAACAGCTCTTCGGTGAAAAGGCCCTTTGCTGCGCTCAGAACGACAGGCGGGCTCGTTTATAAAAAAGCCTACTCGTCGCTGCTGAGCTTGCCCCCCGTGACGTGTACGAGCGAACCCGTCATAAAGGAGCCGTCCTGCGAAGCCAGCAGCACATAAGCCGGCGCCAGTTCCTCGGGTTGGCCGGGGCGCCTGAGGGCGACTTCGTGCCCGAACTTGGCAATTTCTTCGCGCGGCATGGTGCCGGGAATGTTGGGCGTCCAGACCGGGCCGGGCACCACGCAGTTCACCCGAATGCCTTGCTCGCCCAGATACAGCGCCAGCGACTTGGTAAGCGCATGAATGCCCGCCTTCGAGCAGGCATAGTCGACGAGCAGCGGAATGCCCGTGATGCCCACAATGCTGCCCGTATTGATGATGCAGTCGTCCTTTTTAAGGTGCGGGATGGCGGCCTGCGCCATCCAGATATACCCCAGAATATTGGTGTCGAAGGTGCGTCGGATTTGCTCTTCCGGAATGTCTTCGAACTTGTCCTGGGCCATCTGGAAGGCGGCATTGTTCACCAGAATGTTCAGGCCGCCCAGCTCGGCCAGCGTGCGGCGCACGGCCTGCCGGCACTGTTCGGGGTCGCGCACGTCGAGCTGGAGCAGCAGGCACTTGCGCTGCTCACGTTCCACCAGCTGTTTGGTTTTCTCGGCGTCGTCCACATTTTCGTTGAATACCACGGCCACGTGGGCGCCTTCCTTGGCAAAGGCGAGGGCCACGGCTCGCCCAATGCCGGAGTCGGCCCCGGTGATGATGGCCACTTTGCCCCGAAGCTTGCCGGCTGCCTTGTAGTTAGCCAGGTCCGAGTCGGGTTGCAGTTTCATATCGGCCTGCTTGGCGGGATAGGGCAGCTTTTGGGCAGCCGCTTTCATGTCCTTGGCCGTAGGGCGGCGTTCGGGCTTGGCAGGAGCGGTGCTGGGGGCCGTGGTCGGCTTTTTAGCGGGCATGGCAAAGGAGGATGATGTGTGTGCCTGCTTACGCGGAAAATTCCCGAATGGCTGCCATTGACCCGCTTTTGTGGCCCTGCCTACTTACAGCCGCCGCAGCACCACGCGCCGGTTGCGCGGGCGCTGGGCGGGGTCCGTATTGTCGGCTACGGGCTGGGTGCCGCCGTAGCCCACTGGCCGCAGCTGGGCCGTAGCCACGCCATGCGCCGTGAGGTAGAGGCACACCACTTCGGCGCGTTGCTGGGAGAGCTGGCGGTTCAGTTCGGCATTGCCTACGTTGTCGGTGTGGCCCTGCACCTCAAAGCGTAGCCCGGGCCGGGTGCTCATCTGGGCTGCCAGGCCATCGAGCGTGGTGCGGGCAGCGGGCAGCAGCAAGGCTTGGCCTTGGTCAAAATAAAGGTCAGGCAGCGTCACCGCCTCGCCCACTGCCAGCTTTGTCAGCTGCGCGGCACTGCCCGAGTCGGGGGGCGCCAAGACGGGCGCCCGGGTGCGCGCTGCCACCGGAGCGGTGCGCCTGGCCGCCGGGTTGCCCGCGCCCCATGCCGGCTTTTTGCTAGGCAGTCGCGCCGGCGGTTGCGGCCTGCTTACTACCGGAGCTGTGGGCGTAGGTACCGGGGGAGGCGGGCTTACACGCTTTGCCACGGGCTTGGGGTTTTCCCGGTATAAGTACGCCGAAGAAATGGGGATGGACTTGGAGGCGGGCTTATTATCGGCAAGGCCCCAGAAATTTCGCCACGACGAGGGAGCCGGAGCCGTAGGGGAAACAGGTAGCTCCCACGTCACAAAAACACGGGTGTCCAAGCCGTATTGGCAATAGTCAACCCGTAGGCGGTAAGGCTCGCCGGCCCGGAGCTCAACGGCGGCAATGTAGCTGCTCTGGGGCTGGCCACGCCACTCGTTGAGCAGCAGCCGGTCGTCCAGCCACAGCCGAATGCCGTCGTCCACGGTCACATGAAAAAGGTATTTGCCGCTGGCCGGGGGCACCAGCCAGCCCGTCCAGCGCACCGAAAAATCCTCGGCCGGGAGCCTCGGTGCGGGCGGCTGCTGGCCCCAGTTAAAATTGATGGTGGCGTCGCGGCGGGTCAGGACGTATTTTTCAAAGTCCGTTCCTTCGTAGTAATCGCCTTTGAGGCCATCGCCCGTCGGCAGCGGTGCTTGCGCCAGTGCCGGCGCACCCGGCAGCAGCACCGCCAGCCGCAACAGCCATTGCCCAAGCCATCGGTTGTGTACGCCAGCCATGCCGCAATAACGCTACTTCCGGTACTTTGGTATCAAGTGGTGGTGCAGAAGTAAGCGTATTGAATTTAGCCCGTCCTGCTGAGCGCAGTCGAAGCATGACGGGCTTTTTTACTACGGTTATTTTCGCTCGACTGCTGAGCGCTCAGCACCAATGGCCCATCGGCTGCTTACTTGAACTCGTGGCCGCAATGAAAGCAATGGTAGCGGTTGCCGCGCACCGGAAATCGCAGCAGCACCGACAACAAGGATGCCCAAAAGCCATACGTATTGCGCGTGGCCGGCCCAAAGGCCACATCCGACGAGCCGCAGCGGGGGCAGCGGGGCGTCACCGGGTCGGGGGCATCGGCGGCAAAAGAAGCCACATCGGGGCCGGTAGCCAGGGGCACGGGCTCGTGGTGCAGGATTTCGAGGGCCGTTTCGGCATCGCGCTGCAGCACATACAGCCGCACCCCGCCGGTGATGGGGCTGTAAAGCGGTATCAGCGACACCAGGTTTTCATTGCTCAGGAAGCACGGAATGCCCGCCGCTTCCAGCCGGGTGCGGGCCAGGTTGGCGGCCATCGGCTCGTAAAACGATTCGAGGAAAACAACGGAGTCGGGACTTGGCACGGCAACGGGCAGCAGGAGGTAAAAGCGACGCGTTAAAATTGAGCAGAAATCCCGGTTAGCGCTTCGCTTTCACCGCCTGGCTTACTTCACCTGCTTGGCCGTTTCGTTGATGCCCGCGGCCGTGTGGCCGGCTTGCAGGGCCACAAACTCGGCCTGCCGGGCCCGGATGGGCAGCTCGTAGCGGGCCGGCATGTCCATCCGGATTTGCTTGAGCTGGTCGTTGAGGCGCTGGTACACGGCGCGGGCGTAGTCCCAGTCGCGGTCGGTCCAGGTGGTGCGTTGGGTGCGGGTTTCGCGCACCAGCTGGGCGTAAGCGTTGGGCAGGTCGGCCGGCGTCAGGGCATTGACCTGGCCCGCATACGGCCCCAGCAGCTTGTTTTCCATGGCAATTTGCTGGCGCGGGTCGAGGGGCCGGGCGCGGCGGGCGCGGTTGTTGGCATCGTAGCGGGCGGTGGCTTTGCCTACCTTGGCCAGTTTGCCGGCGGCGGTGCGGGCCAGGGTGTCGAGCTCGCGGCCGGCGCTGCGGGCCACCGTTCGGCGTTCGTTCGGCGTCGAGTCGCAACCGCTGAGCAGCAGCGCCAGCACCGCCGCGCTGCCACAAAGCCGTAGTCCAACCCCGGAGTCTGCAATTCGTGTCATGGCAAAGAAGAATCAATACGTGAGATTGACAAAACCGACGCTGCGGGTTTCGCCAAAATGAACTGTTTACGGCGAAAGCCGCCGAAAGGTAGGCGGCTGCCGGCGCCGGGCTGCCCGCCCGTGCTTATTGAGGAAAGCGGCCTTCTTCCAGCAATTCGCGCAGGGCGCGCTGCTGCTCCTGCAGGCCCGGAAAATGCGCGCAGATGGCGCCCAGTCGGTCGAGCGCGTGCAGGGCGCGTCGGTAGTCGCCCAACTGCCGCAAGATGCTGGCCTGTCCCCACAGCGCCCCAAAGTGCCGGGGCTCCCGCTGCAGCGTCTCGGCAATGTCGTCCAGCGAAGCCCGGTACTCACCCCGCAGATAATAGGCCGTGGCGCGCTTGTTCCAGGCTTCGGTAAACGCAGGGTTGAGTTGAATTATTCTGGTAAAATGTTTAATGGCCAAGCCTTGGTCTTCGGCCTGCATGGCGCGCATGCCGGCTTCCAGCTCTTTGTCGAGGCCTGTGTCGCCACTCGTTAGCCACAATTGCCAAATACCGCTTTGCAGCGCTTCAATCTCGGCCGGCGCCGTGGCCGTGCGCAACTGGGCAAATAGGTCGTCGAGCATCATCAATTAGCAGTTGCAAAAAAGAACGTCATGCTGAGCGCAGTCGAACCATCTCTACCGCGCAACTACTCAATACGATTGAATTGCCATTGCGGTAGAGATGCTTCGACTGCGCTCAGCATGACGTGCTGAATAAGGCAACTAAAATCGCCCCTTAAAACAGCTCCGCTGCCACGCGCCGAATGCTTTCCGACTTGCCCATGCTGTAGTAGTGCAGGCAGGGCACGCCGTGGGCCATCAGTTCGCGGCTCTGGTTCAGGCACCACTCGATGCCGATGGTGCGGGCCGCCTCGTTGTCGCGGCACTGGCTGATGGCTTCCACCAGCGGCTCGGGCAGGTTGAGAAAAAAGGCCCGCGGCAGCATGGTGAGCTGGCTTTTGGTGGTCAACGGCTTCAGGCCGGGAATGATGGGCACCGTGATGCCCGCATCGCGGCACTTCTGCTCGAACTTGAAAAATTCCTCGTTGTCGAAGAACATCTGGGTCACAATGTACTCGGCGCCCCGGTCCACCTTGTGCTTCAGGTAGCGGATATCGGAGGCATAGTTGGGCGCTTCGAAGTGCTTTTCGGGGTAGCCAGCCGTGCCGATGCAGAAGTTGGTGGCCCAGGTATCGTCCTGCTCCTCATCGAGGTATTCGCCCTTGTTCAGGTTGGCCACTTGCCCAATGAGGTCGCAGGCGTAGGCGTGCCCGTCGGGCTCGGGCTTGAAGATGCCTTCACTCTTGATGGGGTCGCCGCGCAAGGCCAGCAGGGAGTCGATGCCCAGGAAATGCAGGTCTATCAGCGCGTTCTCGGTTTCTTCCTTCGTGAAACCGCCGCAGATGAGGTGGGGCACGGTGTCTACATCGAAGCGGTTTTTGATGGCCGCGCAAATGCCCACGGTGCCGGGGCGGCGGCGCACGGTCTTCTTCTCCAGCAGGCCGTTGGGGTGGTGGCGGTACACGTATTCTTCGCGGTGGTACGTCACGTCGATGAACGGCGGCTTGAACTCCATCAGCGGCTCAATGTTCGAAAAGAGCGTATGGATGTTTTCGCCTTTTTTGGGTGGCAGCACCTCAAAGGAAAAGAGCGTTTTGCCGTTGGCGCGGGCCAGGTGGTCGGTAACTTTCATTTAGGCGGAGTAGCGCGAAATTTTATTTCGCGTCGAGCAAAGCGGGATTAATTAATAGGACGGCAGCGCAGGACAGGATGCTCGCTGCGAAATGAAATTTCGCGGTACACGTTCTACGACTTGGGCTCGTAGTTCAGGTTTGGCATCAGCCAGCGCTCCAGTTCGGCCAGGGGCATGTTTTTGCGCTGAGCAATGTCGGCCACCTGGTCTACGCCAATGCGGCCGAGGCCGAAATAGCGCGCATCGGGGTGGGCGTAGTACATGCCGCTGACGGAAGAGGCCGGGTACATGGCCAGGTTTTCGGTGAGGGTGATGCCGGTTTTGGCGCCGGCGTCGAGCAACTGGAACAGGGTAATTTTCTCGGTGTGGTCGGGGCAGCCGGGGTAGCCGGGGGCGGGGCGCACGCCGCGGTACTTCTCCTGCACCAGGTCCTCGGCGCTCAGGTGCTCGTCGGGCGCGTAGCCCCAGAACTCGCGGCGCACCCGCTCGTGCAGGCGCTCGGCGAAGGCTTCGGCCAAGCGGTCGGCCAGGGCTTTCACCATGATGCTGGAGTAGTCGTCGTGGTCGGCCTCGTATTGCTCCAGCAGCTTCTCGATGCCGATGCCGGCCGTCACGGCGAAGCCGCCCATGTAGTCGGCGCGGCCCGATTCTTTCGGCGCCAGGAAGTCGGAGAAAGCAATGTTGGGGATTCTGGGGCCCTTCTCGCCTTGCTGGCGCAGCGTGAAAAACTCGGTGGCCACCGTCTCGCGCGCGTCGTCGGCGTAGATTTCGATGGTGTCGTAGTCCTTCGTGTTTGCCGGCCAGAAGCCCAGCACGGCGCGCGCCGTGAGCAGCTTCTCGTCGATGATTTTGCGCAGCATGACCTGTGCATCTTCGTAAAGCTTGGTCGCGGCCTCGCCCAAGGTTTCGTCGGTGAGGATGCGCGGGTAGCGGCCCTTCAGCTCCCAGGTGTGGAAGAAGGGTGTCCAGTCGATGTACTGGGCCAGCTCGGCCAAGTCGTAGCCCTCCAGCACTTTGGTGCCGAGGAAGCTGGGCTTGGTAATCGGAACCGTGCTCCAGTCCGATTTGAAGCCGTTTTCACGCGCCGCTTCAATGGTCAGGTAGTTTTTGTCGCGCTGGCGGCTGGCGTAGTCGGCGCGCAGGGCGGCGTAATCGGCCGCCACCGTTTCGGCATACGCCACTTCGCCCGAGCCGAGCAAGCCCGCTGCTACACCCACCGAGCGGGAGGCGTCGTTTACGTGTACCACCGCGCCGCTGTAGGCCGGCGCAATTTTCACCGCCGTGTGCAGACGCGAGGTGGTAGCTCCGCCAATGAGCAGGGGCACCTTCATGCCGCGCTTTTCCATGGCTTGGGCCACGTACACCATTTCATCGAGCGAGGGCGTGATGAGGCCGGACAGGCCAATTACGTCGACCTGCTGCTTCTGGGCCTCGTCCAGAATCTTCTCGAGTGGCACCATCACACCGAGGTCGATGATGTCGAAGTTGTTGCAGGCCAATACCACGCCCACAATGTTTTTGCCGATGTCGTGCACGTCGCCCTTCACCGTGGCCATCAGGATTTTGCCGGCCGTCTGGCGGTCGGTGCCCTGCTTGTCGGCCAGGAGGTACGGCTCGAGGTAAGCCACGGCTTTCTTCATCACGCGGGCCGATTTCACCACCTGCGGCAAGAACATTTTGCCGGCGCCAAACAGGTCGCCCACTACGTTCATGCCGGCCATGAGCGGGCCTTCAATCACATCGAGCGGGCGGGCCAGCTCCTGGCGGGCGGCTTCGGTGTCCTCGTCAATGAATTCGGTGATGCCCTTCACCAGCGCGTGCGACAGGCGCTCCTGCACCGGCAGGCTGCGCCAGGCATCGGCCACCACTTCCACCTTTCCTTTCTGCTTCACCGTGTCGGCAAACTCCAGCAGGCGCTCGGTGGCATCGGGACGGCGGTTGAGCAGCACGTCTTCCACCAGTTCCAGCAGGTCCTTGGGCACTTCGTCGTACACCGCCAGCTGGTTGGGGTTCACAATGCCCATGTCCAAACCGGCCCGAATGGCGTGGTAGAGGAAGGCCGCGTGCATGGCCTCGCGCACCACGTCGTTGCCACGGAACGAGAACGAAATGTTGCTCACACCGCCGCTGGTGAGGGCGCCGGGCAAGTTCTGCTTAATCCAGCGCACCGACTCGATGAAGTCGATGGCGTAGTTGCGGTGCTCCTCCATGCCGGTGCCGACGATGAGGATGTTAGGGTCAAAAATGATGTCCGTGGCCGGAAAATCAATGCTCATCAGCAGGTCGTAGCTGCGCTGGCAGATTTCCTTGCGGCGCTCCAGCGTGTCGGCCTGGCCTTCTTCATCGAAGGCCATCACCACCATGGCCGCGCCGTATTGGCGCACGGTGCGGGCCCGCTGCAGAAACAATTCCTCGCCCTCTTTCAAGGAAATTGAGTTCACTATGCTCTTGCCCTGCACGCACTTCAGGCCGGCTTCCAGCACGCTCCACTTCGAGGAGTCAATCATTACCGGCACCCGCGCAATGTCGGGCTCCGAGGCAATGAGGTGCAGGAAGGTGGTCATGGCCTGCTCCGAATCGAGCATGCCTTCGTCCATGTTGATGTCGAGCACCTGGGCGCCTTCTTCTACCTGCACGCGGGCCACGGCCAAGGCTTCTTCATAAGCGCCCGTGCGAATGAGGCGGGCAAACGCGCGCGAACCGGTCACGTTGCAGCGCTCGCCCACGTTCACAAACAGGCTTTCGGGCTTGATGGCGAAGGGCTCCAGGCCGCTCAGGTGCGTGGCAACCGGCACCTCGGCCGGCAGCTGGCGGGGCTTGTATTTCTTGGCCAGGCGGCTGAGTTCGGCAATGTGCTGGGGCGTGGTACCGCAGCAGCCACCCACTACCGTCACAATGCCTTCTTTCAAATACTCTTCTACGAGCGCTGCAAATTCCTCTGCCGACTCATCGTATCCGCCAAAAGCATTCGGCAAACCGGCATTGGGGTAAGCGGAAATGTGCACGTCAGAAATGCGGCTCAACTCTTCCACGTACTGGCGGAGCTGGTCGGCCCCAAGGGCGCAGTTCAGGCCCACGCTCAGCAGCGGCAGGTGGCTGATGCTATTCCAGAAGGCTTCCACCGTCTGGCCACTCAGCGTGCGGCCCGATGCATCGGTGATGGTGCCCGAAATCATGATGGGCACTACGCGGCCGCCCTCGTCGAAGAACTTCTGCACGGCATAAAGCGCCGCTTTGGCGTTCAGCGTGTCGAAAATGGTTTCGATGAGCAGCGTGTCCACGCCGCCGTCCACGAGGCCGCGCACCTGCTCCAGGTAGGCCGTGGCCAGCTCGTCAAACGTCACGGCGCGGAAGCCGGGCCGGTTCACGTCGGGCGAGAGCGAGGCGGTGCGGTTGGTGGGGCCCACGGCGCCGGCCACAAAGCGCGGGCGCTCGGGTGTGGAGTACTCGTCGGCGGCTTCGCGGGCCAGCCGGGCCGATTCGTAGTTCAGCTCATACACCACGTGCTCCAGGCCGTAGTCGGCTTGCGCGATGGTGGTGCCGGAGAAGGTATTGGTTTCCACCATGTCGGCCCCGGCGGCAAAGTACTCGGCATGAATGCCCTTGATGATGTCCGGGCGCGTGAGGCTCAGCAGGTCGTTGTTGCCACGTAGGGGCTTGGGGTGGTCGGCAAAACGGGTGCCGCGGAAATCCTCCTCCGTGAGTGGATGACGCTGAATCATGGTGCCCATGGCGCCGTCGAGAATCAGCAGGCGCTGGCGGAGCAGCTCGGGAAGCAAGTAGCGCGAACTCTGTAGTTCGTGTTCCGAAGGGGCAGTAAGCGTGGCGGTGGGCATTTCTTTCAGGGTCGAATAGCTACGTAAGCGCGTATCCAGAAAGAAACCCGAACAGTAAGGTTCGGTTCCGGCTGTCATCTTCTTTCACCTCAAAACGCGGTGAAACGGGAGTTGGCACCTACTCGCGGTAGGTTGCCAAGACGTCATCGGGCCCGGTCCCTCGGTCTTTCTGGATAGCAGCGTAGGGCGAAGATACAACGGAAGCGCAATAGCCGCCGCATGCGCTGGCCAGCGGAAAAAGCGAGCGGGCTATATCCGGCTCTGTCGATGGACAAGCTATGCATGCCCACTCCGCGAACAATTTTACTGCATTGGCCAGGGATGAAATGCAATATAAAATTTAATTTAAATATTAATTTTATATTATATTAGCCGGGCCTATCTGTTTTCCGACATGCGGGCAAGCGTGCCGCGGGTTGTGGTGCCCACCGCCTACTTCCTCCTGATTCGCAAGCTGCTCCGAATCCACATTTAAGTTGGGTAGGTGGCCTGCTAAGATGTTTAACCTCATAAAGCCTTCTGACATGCATGCACTCGTAGTTAATTCCAGCGGCCGGACCGACCTCTCGGTGAGCCGGAAATTGGTGGTTGAATTGGTGGATGAGCTCAAAGCCAAGCACCCCGGCCTAACGTTCTGTTACCGCGACGCGGCAGCGGGGCTGCCGTTCGTCAACGAACTGATGATAAGCGGGTTTTACCTGCCCGCCGAGCTGCGCACCCCGGAGCAGACCCAATCCTTGGCTTTCTCCGACCAGCTGGTGCAGGAACTGCAAGCTGCCGACGTGCTCATCATTGGCGCGCCCATCTACAATTTCAGCATCCCGGCCTCGCTCAAGGCCTGGGTCGATTTGATTGCCCGCGCCGGCCTCACTTTCTCATTCTCAGAAATGGGTTTCCAAGGCTTGCTGCACAACAAAAAGGCTTACCTGGTGGTGACTTCCGGCGGTGTGGAAGTGGGCAGCCCGGCCGACATGGCCACGCCCTACCTGCGCTTGGTGCTGGGTTTCGTGGGCATCACCGACGTAGAGGTTATCAGTGCCGACCAGCTCAACCTTCTCGGCGAGCAGCCCATTGGCGCCGCCCGCGATGCCATCCAGCACATCCACGCCGTGGCCTGACAGCCGGTAGGAATGGGTCCGTGACTGACGCATTCGGCGGCGGTTTCAGTCGCTTCATGGCGGGGCGCCAGCCGAAGCAGGCGCTACAGCGCCCAGGCCGGCCATACGCTGCCCGCCGCAAAAACGGCGGGCTCCGGTGGCAGCTCCAGAAAGGCATTAGCCCCTACCAAGCCCATCAAATCGCCGGAGCCGCCCACGCGCAACGGCGTAGCCAGGCGTCGGCCTTCAGCGTCCACGGTCAGGCGCACGGGCACGAAGTGAGCCAACTGGGGCTTGAAATGAATGTCGACGGCAAGGATAGCGGGCTGTGGGCCCTCCGAAGCAGCCGAAGGCAGAGTGGCCGTCCCTTCGGGCTGCTGCACGGCGCGCAGCCAGGGGCGCACGTAGCGGCAGGCGGTGATGAACGTGGAAACCGGATTGCCGGGCAGGCCAAACACCACCGGCCCATTGGCCCGCGCCCCAAACCAGAGCGGCTTGCCGGGCCGCTGGTTGACCTCGTGGAAGATTTCGGCCACGTGCAGCTCGCGCAGCAGGCCCGGCAGGTGGTCGGCGCGGCCCTTGCTCACGGCCCCGCTCAGCACCACGGCATCGAAGCCGGCCCCCAGGATTTTGGTGAGGCCGTCGCGCAGCTCATCCAACGCATCGGGCAGGTGAAAAAGCGAAACATCGGCCCCCGTTTGGGTGAACAGCGCCTGCAACGCATAGGCATTGGAGCGCCGAATCTGGTGCGGCAGGGGCTGCTCGTGGATGCCCACCAACTCGTCGCCGGTACTCACCACGGCCACGCGGGCGTTGCGCGAAACGGCTATTTCAGCGGCGCCCACGGTGGCAGCCACGGCCAGCTCGGCGGGGCCCAGGCGAGTGCCGGGGGGCAGCAGCGCGTCGCCCGCGCGGCGGTCGGCGGCCTGGCGGTGGATGTTGACGCCGGGCGCTTCGGGCGGCGGAATCTGGATGGTGGCGCGGTTGTCGTGCAGAAGCAGGTCCTCGTAGCGCACCACCGCATCGGCGCCGGCGGGCAGCACCGCGCCGGTCATTACTTCCACGGCCTGCCGCGGGTTGAGCAGCGGCCGGGCCAGGGCGCCAGCGTACTGCGTGTGCTGAATTTGAAACACCGACTGCCCGCCGGCCCAGGCGGCGTGGGCCACCGCAATGCCGTCCATGGCCACCCGGTTGAAGGGCGGGAAATCGCGGTCAGCCGTCAGCGTCTCGGCCAGGATGCGGCCGGCAGCGTGGGGCAGGGGCACCGTCTCGGGCGCTAGTGGGCGGGCCGTGGCGAGGACGCGGGCGGTGGCTTCGGCGGGAGAGAGCATGGGGGAAGGTTATAAAACTCGCATCGGAAAGAACGTCATGCTTCGCTGCGCTCTGCATGACGTTCAATCAGTGCCTTACGGAATCAGCCGGTCTTGACGCAGCTGGGCAAACAAGTCAAAAAACGAGTCCTCCGTGCTCTGGAACACCGTGAAGCCCCGGCGGCGGCTATTGGCCATATCGGTCATCACCTCAATGGGCCGGCCCAGGTCCAAATCGGTGTGCCAGGGCGAAGCCAGGCGACTCAAATCGGCTTCGGCCAGGCCATTCTTCGCAGCAATGTCGCGCCACAATGCTGCATCGCCGGCCATCTCGGCTTCCAGCGGGTGAAGGGTGCCGTCGAAGCCCACCGCCTCTACGCCAAACCATTCGGCCAGGCGGCCCCAGAGCTGGCTCCAACGGAAAACGTCACCGTTCACCACGTTGTAGGCTTCGTTGCGGGCGGCGTCGGTGGTGGCGGCCCACACCAGCTGCTTGGCAATGACGCGGGCATCGGTCACGTCCGACAGGCCTTCCCACTGCGCCTGCGAGCCGGGCCAGCGGAAGGGCCGCCCCGTGGCCTTGCAGATGCTGGCGTACACGGCCAGCGTGGTGCCCAGGTTCATGAGGTTGCCCACGGCCTTGCCGATGATGGTGTGCGGCCGGTGGACGCTCCAGGTGAAGCCGTCGCGGGCAGCGGCGGCGTACACTTCGTCTTCCTGGGCGTAGTAAAAGTTGTCGAGCGCCAGCCGGGGCTGCGACTCGCGCAAGGGCGTGGGCGGGGCCACACCGCCGCTCACGTAGGCTTCAAATGGCCCTAGGTAATGCTTCAGGCCGGTTACCAACGCCACGTGCTGCACCGAATGCTTCGGGCCGAGGACGGCCAACAGGTTGCGCACCATGGCGCTGTTCACGCGGATGTTCTCGGCTTCGGTGTCGTTGCGCATCCAGCTGGTAATGAACACATGCGTGGGCCGAAGGTCGGCCAAGGCGGTTTCGAGGCTGGCTACGTCGAGCAAATCGGCGGCTACGGGCTGCAGACCGGGAATGTCGGCGCCGGGGCGGCGGGCCAGGCCGTAAGTAGTCCAGTTATTAGCCAGCAGCTCCTGGGCCAGGTTGCTGCCGATGATGCCGCTGGCACCCACAACTAAAGCGGTATTGGTCATGATAAAAATCGAGGTGGATAAGGAGGCCCGAAGGGGCCGGCGCGGCGGGTTTCGCCGGGGCTGCCGGGCTGCTTTGGCCCGGTGCTGACTAGAAAACGGCTACCTGGCCCAATAGTTTACGACAAAACAATTCGCCGTCGAGTTGGCTAAATGAACTGTAGCGCGGACTTTGCAGTCCGCGGCCCCACGCCGCCCGGTTGTCGTTGAGCGTCGCGGACTGAAAAGTCCGCGCTACAATCCACCCAACGATTCGGCGCATTTACACGTCTCTACGCCCTATGCTCACCAAGAATTTTACCCACGTCAACGCCGCCAACCAGCCCACCATGGTCGATGTGGGGGCCAAGCCACCCACCCGCCGCGTGGCTCGCGCCCACTGCCGCGTGGTGCTGGGCCCGGAGCTGCTGAGCCGCGTGCAAGCCGGCGAAATGCCCTCGCACAAGGGGCCGGTCATCCACACGGCCATCCTGGCGGGCATCATGGGCGCCAAGCGGACCTCGGAACTCATCCCGCTCTGCCACCCGCTGGGGCTCGATGATTGCAGCGTGACCATTGAGCCCGACGGCCCCGATGCCCTGCGCGTGGTGTGCACGGCCGTGGTCACGGGCCGCACCGGCGTCGAGATGGAAGCCCTGACCGGCGCTACCGTGGCCGCCCTCACCATCTACGACATGTGCAAGGCGTTTTCGCACGACATCAGCATCGAAGGTGTGCAGTTGATTGAGAAAACCGGCGGCAAGCGTGATTTTCACCGCGCCAAAAATTCGTAAATTCCGGCATGGATAGTCTACCCAACTCAACCGTAAAACGCACCAAACACGCCGCCCTGGCCCGGCCTGATGTGGGCGAATTTGGCCGCCACGAATTGGCCATTCTGGGCGCGCCCTGCGGCGATATCCAGGCCCTGGTGGCGCGGCTGCTGCCCCATCTGGCCCCAGCGCTGCGCGTGGCCTACGTCGATGCCGACCACGCGGCCGGCGACGCGGCTGCCGCTGAAGATTCTTCGGATTCCTTGGCTCGCCCGTTGCCCTACGTTGCCGAAAATGCCCTTTCGGCCGAGCTGGTAGATAAAATCACCTACCGCCAGCTCAACCTGACGCGCGCCCTGGACAAGTTCTCGCAGCCCGAGCTGCTGGCCCACGAAAGCGTGGTGCTGGTGAACGGCAACCACTTCCGGGCCCGCCAGCAGGTCGTCATCGTCGACCCGCGCAAGCCCTTGGATAAGAAGCTCGACCGCCTCACCGATGTTCGCCTGATTCTGCTGGCCGAAGGCCAAACGGAGTTGCCGCCCGTGCTCACTGAGTACCTCAGTGCCGCGCCGCTGCCGCCCGTGCTGCGCTTGGCCGAAACGGAAAAAATAGCTGCCTTCATCCGGCAGTGGTATGCCCAGGCGGTGCCGGTGCTGCGCGGCCTAGTGCTGGCCGGCGGCCGCAGCGAGCGAATGCAAACCGACAAAGGCAAGTTGCACTACCACGCCCTCGACCAGCGCCAGCACACGGCCGCCCTGCTCAGCGAGTTTTGCCCCGACGTGCGCGTATCTGTGCGCCCCGACCAAGCCGCGGAATTGCCCGCCGGCCTCACCGCGCTGCCCGACACCTTTCTGGGCCTGGGCCCGCTGGGCGGCGTGCTTTCCGCCTTGCAGGCCGACCCCAACGCCGCCTGGCTGGTGCTGGCCTGCGACCTGCCCTTCCTCACCCGCGAAACGCTGGAATACTTGGTGAGCAACCGGCATCCTGCCCGCATGGCCACCACGTTTAAAAGCCCTTGGGACGCGTTTCCGGAGCCGCTGGTCACCATCTGGGAGCCGCGCAGCTACGGGCAGCTGCTGCGGTTTCTGAGCCTGGGCTATTCCTGTCCGCGCAAGGCGCTTATCAACTCCGATACCGAGCTGCTGGCCGCGCCCGTGCCCGAAGAACTGCGCAATGTGAATACTCCGCAGGAGCGGGTCCAGGCCGAGCGGGAATTGCTGCGCTAAGGCGTTTGCCGAATTGGGCCAATGAGCGGCCGGGACCACAAGAAGTCCGGCCGCGGGTGAAAAATGATGACAGGTTAACGACTTGAAAGCCTGGCTGCCTCATGGGTAGTCGGGCTTTTTTGCGTCGGGACCTTACACTTTTTGCTTGCAAAATGGCGTTGGGAGTGCCGGCTGGCACACTTTTCGAATAAGGCCGGCCAGAGAATTATTTTTCACTCTATCTAATCATTATGAAAAAGACAGCAATTCTAGCCGCCTCGCTTCTGGCCACGGCTGCTATTTCTTCGGTTCAGGCCCAGGATATTCGTCTCGGTCTGCGGGCGGGCGCCAACTACTCCAACCTGGCCGGCAACATTCAGAACCAAGCTACTTACAACAACAAAGTTGGCTTCCTTGGCGGCGTGATGCTCAACGTGCCCCTGCTTGCGGACAATTTCCTGTCGCTCCAGCCGGAAGTGCTGTATTCGCAAAAAGGCTTCGAAAACAAGCCCACCGAGTACACCGGCCTGCTGGGCAGCAAGCAAAAGCGCGAAGGTAGCGTCAACTACAACTACCTCGACGTGCCTGTGCTGCTGAAAGTGAACGCCGGGGGCCTGATTCTGGAAGCCGGCCCGCAGTACTCCTACCTGCTGAGTGCCAACAACCAAACCAAAACCACCACCACGCCCGCCCTGGGCGGCGAGCCCACCGTGGCCGAAGCCCAGAACAAAACCGACGTGAGCGCCCTCAACCGCAACGAGCTGGGCTACCTGGCCGGCGTCGGCTACCAGGCCGACAACGGCCTGAGCCTGAGCCTGCGTTACACCGGCGCCTTCAGCGACTTCGTGAAATCCGACAACAGCACCTACTTCAACGGCGACCTGAAAAACGCCCGGCACTCGGCCTTCCAGCTCTCGCTGGGGTATTTGATTGCGGGCAAGTAGCAATCAAGCGGTATCGCTGAAAAGGCCCGGCAGCACTGCCGGGCCTTTTTATTTTGCGCGTGTCAAGTGTTGTTTAAAAGCGCTGAAACTTCCAGCCTTCCGGCACGGGGTGCTTGCCCTGGGCATCGTATGACCAACTGGTTTTGACCTCCTTGCCATGCTTTAAAAACCAGTGGTGCACCACCAGGGTATCCGCCGGCTGGCCAATTACAAAGTAAACCAGACGGGTTTCCCGCACCGATTCACCGTTTAGCATGGCGGGAACCGTGTAGGATAGAACATCAAGGCTGCCATCGGGATGGTAAATTCGCTCTATGGTTTCGCGGGCCACGCCGGTATAGGTCCATTCGGCCACCAATTCTCCCGTGTTGCGCACCTGCTTCCAGTCTCCGAAAGGCTCAAAGACGGGCTTGCCGTTTTTGCCGGGCTTGATGCGCAAAGGACCTTGGTTGTAAGACTTGTTGTGCCCAATGAGGACGGGCGACCCTTTTTGAATTTTTGTCACCGTTTGCCCACTAGCTACGGCCACTTTCTCCGCGCGGGTCATTTCCTGTCGAAACTCCCGGTCTGGCGCAACCACATACAGGAAAAACCCATACATCGCGCCCAGACCTCCGATAAGTATAGCCCAATTCATTTTTTCAATACTGGAAAACAGTTAAGCAGTTATCCCAAGTATACAAAAAGGAATTGGCACAAGCCTGATATGGAAAGCTACGGGTGCGCCGCCACCCACTCCGTACCGTCCTCATACTCTTCGCGCTTCCAGATGGTCACCACCTGCTTGAGCGTGTCGATGATGAACTGGCAGGCGGCGAAGCTTTCGGCGCGATGCGGCGTGGCCACGGCCACTACCACCGCCACGTCGCCGAGCTCCAAGGTGCCTTTGCGGTGTACCACGGCCACTTCCTGCAGCATGGGCCACTTCTCGTAAGCCTGATTCACGACGTGGCCCAATTGCGTGAGGGCCATGCTGTCATAGGATTCGTAGTGCAGGCGGCGCACCGGCCGGCCACCCGACTGGTTGCGGACCGTACCGATAAAGGAATTGACGGCCCCGGCGGCATCGGTTTGCACGGCCGCGAGAGCGGCGGCAATGTCAATGGGCTGGTCGGTGATGGAAAGGGTAGGGGTCATGCAGAGAATGGGCAACCGGGCAGTAGCGCGAACTTTGTAGTTCGCGTCGCCGCGCTGTAAAAATCGTTCGGGTATCGTTCCGGTACGCGAACTACAAAATTCGCGCTACGAAAATCACCCGCCCGCCACGGGCGGAATGAGGGCGATTTCGTCCACCGTGTGCAGCGGGTGGTCGTTGCGGGCGTATTCGTTATTCACGGCGACGGCGCAGCTGCGGAGCTCGCCCAGGGCGGGGTACTGCTTGCGCAGTTCGTCCAGCAGCGCCCCCACGGTGGCGGGGGCCGGCGCGGGCAGCTCAATCACGGACGTGCCCACAATCTCGCGGGTGATGCCGAACAAGGCGATTTTTAAAGACATATCTTCGGCGTACATTTTGGGTGAAAACCAGCGCGGCGCGGCCGTTGAGGCTCAGGCTACGCCCGATGCCCTGAACACCTTCCGGGCGTTGGGGGTTTACCGCAGGCCGGCAGTCTTACGTACAGCCCAACAAAATTGGTGATAAACGTGCTTCCATCCCCACTATCTCCGGCCACGCCGGCCGTCGCGCCCCTCTACGACCAGCACGGCCGCCCGCTCGAATACCTGCGCCTGGCCGTGACGGACCGCTGCAACCTGCGCTGCTTCTACTGCATGCCCGAAGAAGGCATCAAGTACATGCCCAAGCAGGAGCTGCTGACCTACGAGGAAATGCTGCGCCTCACGGGCCTGCTGGCCCGCCTGGGCGTGCGCAAAGTACGCCTGACCGGCGGCGAACCCTTCGTGCGGCGCGACCTGGTGCCCTTTATGGAGCGCCTGGCCCAGCTGCCCGGTATTGATGACATCAGCCTGACCACCAACGGCGTCCTGACCGCGCCGCACGTGCCCGCCCTGGCCCGCCTGGGCGTCCGTGCCGTCAACCTCAGCCTCGATACGTTGAACCGGGAGCGGTTCTTCCAAATCACGCGGCGCGACGAGCTGCCGCGCGTGATGGAAACGTTTCATGCGCTGCTGGAGGCCGGCATTCAGGTGAAAATCAACGCCGTGGTGATGGACGGCCAGAACATCGACGACCTGATTCCACTGGCCGACCTCAGCCGCAACCTGCCCGTCGACGTGCGCTTCATCGAGGAAATGCCTTTCAACGGCGGCAGCCACGCGGCCGGCCCCGCCTCGCTGCCCTGGAACCATATCCGCATCCGCCAGCACTTGGAGGCGCATTTTGGCGCGTTTACGCCCGTGGCCACGGCGGCCGGGGCCACGGCGTCGGAGTACACCCTTGCCGGGCACAAGGGCACGGTGGGCATCATTGCGGCCTACTCGCGCACCTTCTGCGGCACCTGCAACCGCCTGCGCCTCACGGCCGAAGGCGGCATCAAAACCTGCCTCTACGACCAGGGCGTGCTCGATACCCGCGCCCTGCTGCGCGGCGGCGCTTCGGATGCCGACATCACGGCCGCCCTCGCCCACGCCTTTCGCTACCGGGCGGCCAACGGCTTCGAGGCGGAGCGGCAGCGGCCCTTGCACCAGCTCAGCTTCGAGAGCATGGCCACCATTGGGGGGTAGCGCCGGATTGATGGCCCGGGTTTAGGCTTTACCTTACCGGCGGGCAGCTATTCTGGCCCTCTGTTAAGCAAAGGTTGATGCGTCGTTGCAAGCTTGAGCTTAAGGGGCTTCCTGCTTCAGCCAGCAATAATAAGTTCTAATCTTTATCGAATAAGTCATGCTATAAATGCTTTAATGGCAAGATACTTAATGTATTAAGACAAGTTGCTAGTGTATATTTGTTACTTATACCTAAGCGTGAGGATGCATTATATGGCTGATTTATACGGTTTTATTTCTTCGGTAGAATCTTCGGACGTGCCGTCAACGTCTTCTGACGATTCTCGTGGCCCGGAAGAAGAATTGGCGGAGCTGCGGCGGGCGCTGGCCGAAACCCGGGCGGCCCTGCACCAAGCCGAACACCGCCTGACCGAGCAGCAGGAATTTTATCAAGCTGTGCTCGACCATTTGAAGGTAGATGTGGCTGTGTTTGACGCGGAGCACCGCTTTAAGGCCGTGAACGCGAAAGCATTCAGCAACCCCGAGCTGCGGCAGTGGGTTATCGGCAAAACCAACGCGGAGTACTGTGCCCACCGACAGCTGCCGGCCGAACTAGCTGCCAACCGCGAGCGACGGCTGGCAAACGCCATCGAGACGCGCACCGAAACCACCTGGGAAGAAACCCTGAACCACGCCGACGGGCCGCGGCACCTGCGCCGGTATTACGTGCCGGTATTTGCGGCCGATGGCACGCTGTGCATGGTGGTGGGCACCGGCACCGATGTGACCGAGCGCCAGTTGGCTGAGCAGAAGCTGGTGGAGCAGCGTGAATTTTACGACTTCACCCTCAATCATATTCCCTGCGATATTGCCGTGTTCGATGCGCAGCATCGGTACCTGTTTGTGAATGCCAGCGGCATCACCAATCCGGATGCCCGCGAGTGGGTGATTGGGAAAACAAACTTCGACTACTGCACCCAGTACGGCCACCCGCTGTCGCTGGCCCAGGAGCGCGAAGCACGCCTGAACCAAGCCGTGCGCGAGCGGCGGTTGGTGACGTTTGAAGAAAGCTTCCTGCGGCCCGAGGGTACGCGCCACCAGTTCCGCTGCCTGCAACCGGTGTTCAACGCCGACGGCTCGCTGCACATCATTGTGGCTTACAGCCTCGACATCACCGAGCGGGTGGTGACCGAGCAGGCCCTACGCCACGCCAAGTTGGCGGCCGAGTCGGCGATGCGGGCCCGCGAGATTTTCCTGGCCAACATGAGCCACGAAATCCGGACGCCGATGAACGCCATTCTGGGCATGAGCCAGCTGCTGGCCAAGACAGCCCTGGCGCCCGACCAGGACAGCTACCGGCAGGCCATCACCACGTCGGCCGAACATTTGCTGGTCATCATCAACGACATTCTGGATTTATCGAAGCTGGAAGCCGGCAAGATGTCGCTGGAGCACCTGGGGTTTGTGCCGGTGCATCTGCTGGCCGAAATCGAGCAGACCCTGCACTACAAAGCCGTGGAAAAAGGCCTGAGCCTGGTGACGCGGGTGGCCCCGGACGTGCCCCGCGTGCTCATCGGCGACCCCTACCGCATCCGGCAGGTGCTGCTGAACCTGGCCGGCAACGCCATCAAGTTCACCGAAACCGGCAGTGTGGCCATTACCTGCGATTTTGTGGCCGACGAGGCCGGGAGCGGCGAAATCGTGTTCCGGGTGGTCGATACCGGGGTGGGCATTGAGCCAGAATTCGTGAAGAACATCTTCAACGAGTTCAGCCAGGAAGATTCGTCGGTGACGCGCAAGTTTGGCGGTACGGGCCTGGGCCTGAGCATCAGCCGCAACCTGCTGAAGCTGATGGGCAGCGACGTGCAGCTGGAAAGCGAGAAAAACAAGGGCACCACCATGCAATTTGCCCTGCGCCTGCCGGTGGGCACCGCCCTCGACCTGGCGCCCAAGGAAGTGCTGCCGCCCGATAGCCCCGTGCGCGACAACCTTCGCAACAAGCAGGTGCTGCTGGTCGAAGACAACCGCTTCAACCGCCAGATTGCCAAAACCTTTCTCAGCCAGGCCCAGGTGCAGGTGACCGAAGCCGAGCACGGCGCCGAAGCCGTGGAACTGGCCCAGCACCAGCGCTTCGACCTGATTTTGATGGACATTCAGATGCCGGTGATGGACGGGTATGCGGCCACGGCCCTGCTGCGCCAGCAATTGGGCCTGACCACGCCCATTGTGGCCCTCACGGCCAACGCCATCAACGGAGAGCGGGAAAAATGCCTGGCCGCTGGCATGAACGGCTACCTCACCAAGCCCTTCAAGGAAGACCAGCTTCTGAAAACCGTGGGCGAGTGGGCGCTGGCGGAGTACCCAGCCGAGGCAGAACAAGCGGCCCCGGTTGCCGCCGAAGCACTGGCCGGGGCCGAATTCCTACTGGCACCCGCCGCGCCCCTAGCCGACGCCGTAGACCGGCTCTATGCAGTGGATGAGCTTCTGAAAGTGGGCCAGGGCGACGCCGATTTTGTGGCCTTTATGCTGGCCACCTTTGTGGAAAGCTGCGACGAGGCCATCCAGGGCCTGAACCTGGGCATGCAAACCGGCGACATCGCCTTGCTCAAAACCGCCGCGCACACCCTGCGGCCCAACCTCACGCACCTGCGGGCCCACCAGCTCCTGCCCCCCGTAGAGGCCTTGGATGAATGGCAGGGCGCATTCCAGCCCAAAACCCTGCAACCGCTGGTCGATTCCATCGTGCTGCTGCTGCGCGAAGTCGTGACCCAGATTAGGCTCGATACGGCGGTCTAGGCCATTCGTAGGTAGTCTTATTAGATAGATGATAAGTAATTGATTTTAACTATTTAATAGTTATAGTTTTTTCTATTCGCCGCTCGGAAACGTTTGCTGGAAATGAACAAGTTAATTGCGTTCAAAGGCAACTTCTGGCGGCGGGCGGGCGTTGCTAGAGCTTACTTTTGGCTCAGCCCAGCGCAGTTACCGCATGATTTCATTGGCTTCTTCTCCCGACTATATTTCCCGCAAAACCCACCGTGTCGCGGTGGGGGCGTTGTTCTTTTTGTTAGGCCTGTGCTTTGCCTCCTGGGCCTCGCGGATTCCGAGCGTGCAACAGCGCATGGGCATTTCGGAGGCCGGGCTGGGCGGCGTACTGCTCACCATTCCGCTGGGGCAACTGCTCTCGCTGCCGCTGGCCGGCTGGCTGGTGGCCAAGGAGGGCAGCCGCAAAGTGGTGCTGTGGAGCGTGGTGCTCTACGCCACGGCGTTGCTGGGCCTGGGCTGGGCCAGCAACCTCTACCAGCTGCTGCCCTGCCTGGTGCTGTTTGGCGTGGGCGGCAACCTGACCAATATTTCGGTGAATACCCAGGCCGTAGGTGTGGAGCGGCTGTATAAACACAAGCCCATTATGGCTTCGTTTCACGGGCTGTGGAGTTTGGCGGGCTTTGTGGCGGCGGCTGTGGGCTCGTTCATGATTGGACATGCCATTGCGCCGGGCGTGCATTTCGTGTTCATTGCGGCCTTCATTCTGGCCGGGCTGGCGGTGAGCGCCGGCTACACCGTGCGCGAAGACAGCGGCGTCGACCCCGACCAGCCCATTTTTGTGAAACCCGATAAGGAGCTGCTAGGCTTGGGTGCCATTGCCTTCTGCGCGCTCATTTGCGAAGGCGCCATGTTCGACTGGAGCGGCGTGTATTTCAAGAAAGTTATTCAGGCCGATAAGGACTGGGTGGGGGCGGGCTACACGGCCTTTATGAGCACCATGGCGCTGGGCCGCTTCGGGGCCGATTGGCTGGCCGAACGTCTGGGGCCCAGGCGCGTGATTCAGCTTTGTGGGCTGCTCACGGCCACGGGGCTGAGCATTGCGGTGCTGCTGCCCACGCTGCCCACAGCGCTGCTGGGCTTTTTGTTGGTGGGCTTCGGCACGTCGGCGGTGGTACCGCTGGTGTACAGCGCGGCCGGCAAATCCACGCACATGTCGGCGGGCATGGCGCTGGCGTCGGTGTCCACCATCGGCTTCTTCGGATTCCTGCTGGGGCCGCCCATCATCGGCATGGTGGCCGGCGCTACCAGCCTGCGCGTGTCGTTTGCCCTCATTGCATTTATGGGGCTGTGCGTGTCGGCGGTGGCGAGCCGGGTGCGGGTGTAGGGCGTTAGGGAAAGAGGGAAGAAGGAAAGTTGGAAGCAATTAAAACGTCATGCTGAGCTTGTCGAAGCATCTCTACCGCAGCAGTAATTCCAACATTTAGGTTAGTTACGCGGTAGAGAGGCTTCGACTGCGGCTGCGCCTCCGCTCAGCATGACGTTCTTTTTGCTTCAATTCCGTCTTCCTTTCTTTTCCATTCCCAAACCATATGCCCGACAACCCTCAAACCGCCACCAAATACACCTGGGACGCCATGCCCAAAGAGCAGGTGACTGACCAACTCTCGCGCCGCCTCATCACCGGCGACAAAATGATGCTGGCCCACGTCTACCTTAAAAAAGGCTGCATCGTGCCCCTGCACCAGCACGAAAACGAGCAGATTACCTACATCTTGGAAGGGGCCCTGCGCTTCTGGATTGGCTCCGAAGATGCCGAGCCCATTGTGGTAGGCGTGGGCGAGGTGCTGCACATTCCGGGCAACGTACCGCACAAGGCCGAAGCCATTGAGGACACGCTCGACGTGGACATTTTCAGCCCGCCGCGTCAGGACTGGCTCGATAAATCCGACGACTATCTGCGTCAGAAATAACGCTATGGACCTCGGACTGAAAGGAAAAATAGCACTGATAGCTGCCGCCAGCAAGGGCCTGGGCCGCGCCGTGGCCGAAGAGCTGGCCGCTGAAGGCGCGTCACTCATCATCTGCTCCCGTGGCGATGAAGCCCTGCAAGAAGCCCGCGCCGCCCTCGAAACCGCCCACGGCGTGCCCGTGCTCGCGTTGGCGGCCGACGTGGCCAACCCCGCCGACGTGGCCCGCGTGGTGCAAGCCGCAATGGCGCGCTTCGGGCGCATCGATATCTTGGTAACCAACGCCGGCGGCCCGCCCGCCGGCACCTTCGACACGCTGAGCGCCGAGCAGTGGCAAGCCGCCACGCAGCTGCTCCTGACCAGCGTGGTGGAATTGACGCGCGCCGTGCTACCGGGCATGAAAGCGCGCGGCTGGGGCCGTATTTTGAATATCACGTCCATCTCGGTCAAACAGCCGGTAGAAAACCTGATGCTCTCCAACAGCCTGCGCGCTGCCGTAACGGGCATGGCCCGCACGCTGGCCACGGAAGTGGCCGCCCAGGGCATCACTGTGAATAACATTCTGCCCGGCTACACCCGCACCGAACGGGTGGTGGGCCTGGCCGATGCCACGGCCGCCAAAGAAGGCATCTCGGCCGCCGACGCCACCGCCCGCTGGGAAAGCCAGATTCCGATGCGCCGGCTGGGCGAACCCCGGGAGTTTGCGGCGCTGGCGGCGTTTCTGTGCTCGGAGCGGGCCAGCTACATCACCGGCACGTCCATTCCGGTCGATGGGGGCTGGATTCGGGGACTGTTTTAAAACACGTCTCCCAGCTTAGATGTGCGTTTGCTTGCCCAGCCCCACCCAGCCGCGCTGCATGGCGTAGTAAATGGCCGTGCCCACGATTAAGCCCACCAGGTAGCCGTAGGGCAGCCCCGCGCAAAGCAGCCCCACCAGCAGCGCCACCAGCAAATCGGCGCGGCTGCCGCTTACGTCGCGCAGCAGTGTGGCCAGGGACAAGGCTTCAAACAGCAGCAACACACCCAGCACCGGCAGCGGGAAAATCTGTACCACATCGGCAAAGCCCTGACTGAAAAACAGGCCCATGACTAGGAACAGGCCACCGTAGATGACCACCGAGCCGCCCGTGCGTGCCCCAAACGCATGGTGCCCCACCATGCCGCCCGAGCCGTGGCACACCGGAAAGCCCCCGAAAAAGGGATTTGCCAGGTTCATCAGCGCATACGTGAAGCTGATTTTGCGGATGGTGAGCGGCTCCCGCTCGGGAAATAAATCCTGCGCTACCTGCTTGGTAGCCAGAATGGAGTTGCCCAGCGACAGCGGAATCTGGGGCAGCGCCAGCAGCACGGCCCCGGTGAGAATGTCGGCCGACTGCGGCAGGTGCCAAGAGGGCAAGCGCAGGCCCGCGGCCTTTTGGGCGGTAGCCAAATCGAGCTTGAACACCAGCGCATAAGCCACGCCCAGGGCAATGACGATGAGCGCCGCCGGCCAGCGCCGGTTGCCAAACAGCACGACCGTCACGGTGAAGGCCGCTGCGGCCAGCGCATAGCCCGCCGCCCCGTCGGCCCCCACGTACTTGGTGAGGGCCAGGGTGGCCAGCTGCAGGGCCAGCCCAAACTGAATGCCGCGCACCACGGCCTTGGGTACCAGCCGCGCCAGCGCATCAATCAGCCCGGTTACCGACAGAAAAAACATGCTGACGCCAATGGCCAGCCCACCCCCAAAAATGACGCGCCCGGGAATCTTCTGGGCAATAACCAGCGCCGCGAAGGCCTTGAGCGGCTGCACGGGCATGGGCATGCGGTACCACAGCCCGGTGAATACCTGCATCAGTCCAAACAGAATCAGTACGGAAGCACTATCGATGCCCGAGGCCGCCATGACGCCAATCAGGAGCGGCAAGTCAGTGCCCAGGTCGCCAAAGGCGCCGGCGAGTTCGTTGCGGTCGAACCGAATGGGCGGGCGAACCGGGGCCGGGTGGGGTTTGGTTTGGAAAAGTGTAGAAGGCTGCATCAAGAACAAAGGAAACGCGTTTGGCAGAGCCACTGCTTCGCCAAATCCTGGCCAATGCCGAATTGTTTGGCGGGTGCTGGTGCGGCGATGTGCCGGTTCCGGCCCGTTCTGGGTGCGGCTTGCGCGGGGCTACTGCGCTGCCGCCCGCCGGAAAACTAGGCGCGGGGCGGCCGTGGTGGCATCGTACAGTCGCAGCTCGTCGCCTTCGAGGGCGTAGCGTTGGGTAAGAGCCAGGTTGGCGAGGTACTGGTTTTCGAGGGGCTGCACGGGGCAGGTGGCACGGGTCGGAATCTGCGGTGAGATGCTTAGCTGCTGGTTGTTGCTGCTGCCGAGACTGAAGCGGCCACTGAAATTATTGCACGGCCCCAGGCCCACGGTGCACTGGCCAAGGTCCACAAATTCGAGGTAGGACCTGCGGGTTTCGGAGTAGCTGGAGGCCTCCACCGGAAAGTTGTCGATGCGGGCCAGCATCCAGCGGGTTTCGAGCAGGGTGGCGGCGGCCGGGGCGGCCGTGTCCTCTTTCTCACAGCCGGCCAGCAGCAGCGTAGCCAGCACGGCCAGGGACAGGATACGGAAGGGCATCATCGGGAAGTGATTTGAAGGAGAGCGATGCAATGATAACGAGAAAAACGGCCGCTCCGTATGGGCCGCGGCGGCGCCGGTTGGCCGCTGCAGCAGCCGGAGCCGGTAGCTTTGCATTGCCCGAGCTCCGGCCCCGCGAAAGCAAGGCTCCAAAGGCATAATTACTGTCAAAACCAGTTGTTTTCGAACTCTTTGCGTAAAGGTGGGCGTTGGTGGCCTACCTTCCAATATTCACTGTGTCCTTATCAACTTTGCTTATGACCTTGTTGTCGTTTTGCGCGCTGCTGTTTGCCGGTACTGTGCTGAAAGCCGCTACGCCGGCCGCGCCGCCCGTCGAAACCTCCTCCGTTACCGTGGTGGTTTCGTCGTTGGTATCCACTACTGCCGCCGTGCGGCTGTATTTCTACAACACCCGCGAGGGCTTTTTGAAAAGCGGCAAATGGGCTTTTTCCAAAGCAGTGAAGCCGGCCGGTAAGAGCGAGTTTACACTGCCCGTGGATTTGCCGAAGGGCGAGTGGGCCGTGGCCATCACGCAGGACCTGAACAACAACGACAAAATCGACAAGAACTTCCTCGGCATCCCCACCGAGCCCTATGCCTTTTCCAACAACGTGCGCCCCACCGTGGCCGCGCCTGGTTTCGACGAATGCAAATTCATGGTCGACGGCCCGGGCAAAGTTGTCAGCATTGTGCTGAAGGATTAGCGTAATACAGTCCTGGTTCAACCAGCACGCCGTGTCGAGCGCAACCGAGACATGACGTGCTGGTTTGGTTTTTGCCGACTAATTTCGGTCACTACTGTTCAGTCGCCCCGAAACGGGTGCAGGCCCCGCGCCAGTCGTTCCGTGAGAGTCACGGCGCGGCGGGCGCGGGTTTCTGTTTGTTTGGCCTCGGCCACCAGCCGGGCCATGGCGCGGCGGTGCGAGCCGCTGTAGCGGTTGAATGCCGCTTCGGCTTCGGGCCAGGCGGCTAAGGCTTCGGCCAGCTCGGTGGGGAGGTCCACGTGGTCGGGGTTGGGGTCGGGCGCAATGGCCACGTCCAGCCACTGGCCCAGTTCAATGCCCACGGCCCGGCACACGTCCTTGTTCACCATGAGGTAGCGCCCGCCGCCTTCCAGCGGCAACAGGCCCAGCCGCAGTTCCTGCCCGTGAATGGTGACAATAACCCGCTTGGTCTTGCTACCCAGCGCGGCCAGCACTTCGGCCGGCACCACAATTATTTGCGTGGGCATGAAGCTGGGGCCGCCCGGCTCCAGCTGCGCGCGGAAATGGATGGGAGATGTCATTGGAACTCAAAAGAACGTCCTGCTGAGGGCCGCCAAAGCATCTCGCGGGCCATTACTAAATCAATCGTTAAACAAACGAATTTCTATTCTAAGCAAGATGCTTCGGCGGCCCTCAGAAGGACGTTCATTATAAAGTTCTCCTGTCAATTACGCACCTGCCCTGCGCCGCGCACCAGCCACTTGTAGCTGGTCAGTTCTTCCAGGCCCATTGGCCCGCGGGCGTGCAGCTTCTGGGTGCTGATGCCAATTTCGGCTCCCAGCCCAAACTGCCCGCCATCGGTGAAAGCCGTGGAGGCGTTGGCATACACCGCGGCAGCGTCCACGGCATTGAGGAAAGTTTCGAGGTGCTGAGCGTCTTCTGAAATGATGGCTTCGCTGTGTTTGGAGCCGTATTGGGCAATGTGGTCCAGCGCCTCTGGCAAGGAGCCAACCGTTTTCACGGCCATGGCCAGCGAAAGAAATTCGGTGCCAAAATGTGCCTCGGTGGCAGGGGCCAGCAAGGCCGCCGGATAGTGGCCGGCCAGTGCCGCTAGCGCCAGCTCATCGGCGAAAAGCTGCACGCCGGCCGCCGCCAGCGGGGCCAATAGTGCGGGCAAGTCGGCCGACCGGCTTTCGTGAATGAGCAGGCAGTCGAGGGCGTTGCACACGCTTACGCGGCGAGTCTTGGCATTGGCAATAATGGCCGCGCCGGTGTTTAAATCACCGGTTTCATCAAAAAATGTATGCACCACGCCCGCTCCGGTTTCGATAACGGGCACGCGGGCATTTTCGCGCACGTAGTTGATGAGCGACTGGCTACCGCGCGGAATCACCACATCCACGTAGCCCACGGCTGTCAGCAGGGCTTCGGTGGCGGCGCGCTCGGGTGGCAGCAGCGTGGCCACGGCGGGGGGCAGGCCGTGACGGGCAAGCACCGGTCCGGCCACCGTCAGCAGTGCCGCATTGGAAAAAGCGGCATCGGAGCCACCTTTCAATAGGCAGGCATTGCCGGTTTTCAGGCACAGCGCGAGGCTGTCGAAGGTCACGTTGGGCCGCGCCTCGTAGATGATGCCGATGACGCCCAGCGGCACGCGCACTTTCGTCAGGTGCAGGCCGTTCGGCATCGTTTTCCGGGTCAGGGTTTCGCCCACCGGTGAGGGCAGGCCGGCCACGGTGCGCAGGTCGGCCGCGATGCCGGCCAGGCGTTCGGGCGTGAGGCGCAGGCGGTCGTGGCGCGGGTCGGTTTCGGGCATGCGGGCCAGGTCGCGGGCATTTTCGGCTAGTAGAAACGGCGTTGCGGCCACGGTGGCATCGGCCAGGTCGCGCAACAGGGCATCGGTAGCGGGGGGCGGAAAGGCGGCCAGGTCGCGACTGGCTTGCCGAGCGGCTTCGAAAAGCAGGCGCAGGTTCATGGCTAAGCGAGTTCGGGGTTGAGGAATAGATAGTCGTAGTGCACCAACGGGCGCTGGTGTTGCTGGCCCAGCCGTTCCAAGGCCTTCTCGGCGCCGTATTCGGCAATGCCGAGGCCCAGGGGCTGGCCCGCCTCGTCGGCTATCTGCACAATGTCGCCTTTCTGAAACGAGCCGTCGATGGCCAGCACACCCACTGGCAGCAAACTCACGGCCCGGCCCGGCGCACTCAGTGCGGCCCGGGCGCCCGCGTTCACCCGCACGGTGGCTTTCACGGCGCCTTGGGCGTGGGCCAGCCACTTCTTTTTACTCGAGGCGGTTTTGCTGGGCCGAAACCAGGTATTCAGCGCCGCGTCGGCCAGCACTTGGGGCAGGATGTCGGTGGTCTTGCCGTTGGCAATGTGCACGCTGATGCCCAGCTTAGCCACTTTGTGCGCCATGTGGCACTTGGTGAGCATGCCGCCGCGCCCAAACTGCGAGCGTTGCGCGGTGATGAAATTATCAAACCCGGTGTCGGTGGGTGCAATTTCGCGAATCAGCTCCGATTCCGGCAGGCGCGGGTCGCCGGTGAAAATGCCGTCGACGTTGGTCAGGATGATGAGGGCATCGGCGTCGAGCTGCGCGGCAATGAGGCTGGCCAGTTCGTCGTTATCGGTGAACATCAGTTCCGTTACGGAAATGACATCGTTCTCATTCACAATGGGAATGACTTGCTGCTGAAGCAATTCCTGAAAGCAGTTTTTCATGTTCAGGTAGTGCTGGCGGTCGCGGAAATCCTCTTTTGTTACCAGTACCTGGGCGCAGAGCAGGCCGTGGCGGCCCAGCAGCTCGGCGTAGGTGCTCAGCAGCTTCACCTGGCCCACGGCAGCCAGCAGCTGGCGGCTGCGCACGGCATCGGCGGGGGAGGGCAGGGTGATGAGGCTGCGCCCGGCCGCCACGGCGCCCGAGGACACCACAATGACTTCCAGCCCCTGGGCTTTCAATTTCACAATCTGGGCCACGAGGTGTTCCATGCGGGCCAAATCGGGCAGGCCATTGTCCTGGGTGAGTACGTTGGAGCCGATTTTGACAACAATCCGGCGATAGGGGAGGGGCATGGCGGGGCGGGCGCAAAAAAGGCGCGGCCAAAGCTAGCCGCGCCCGTTGGAACTTCAGTAACCGGCTGTCATCCTGAGGGCAGCGAAGGACATTATTACCGAAGAACAGCTTGCAGTAATTCAATCAGCCCAGCCGTGATAAGGTCCTTCGCAAGCTCAGGATGACAGATGGTCTCTACACCGGGGCTAGCTCCCGCAATTGCTTGTTGATGAAATCTATTTCCTCAAACGTGAGCTGAAAATCCATGGCGCGGGCATTTTGCACGGCCTGCTCGGGGTTGCGGGCCCCCACCAGTGCCACCGAGATGCCGGGCTGCGCCAGGGTCCAGCGCAGCACGAGCTGGCCGAGGGAAGCGTTTTTGGTTTCGGCCAGCGGACGAATTTTGTTCAGCACATCGTTCACGCGCTTCACGTTTTCGGGGGTGAAGAGGCGGTGGCCGCGGCGCAGGTCGCCTTCGGCAAACTCCTGCCCGGGCTTCACCTTGCCGGTGAGCAAGCCCAGTTGCAGCGGGCTGTACACCAGAATAGCCTTGTGGTTTTCGATGCAATACGGCACTACGTCCTTTTCAATGTCGCGGCGCACCATGCTGTAAGGCACTTGGTTCGAGGCCAGCTTCACGGTCTTTTCGGCTTCCTGCATCTGGGCCACCGAGTAGTTGCTCACGCCGGCGGCGCGCACTTTGCCCTGCTCAATGAGGCGGGCCACGGCTTCCATCGTCTCGTCGATGGGCGTGGTCACATCGGGCCAGTGCTGCTGGTAGAGGTCGATGTAGTCGGTGCCGAGGCGGCGCAGGCTGTTTTCGCACTCCTTGATGATGCTGTCGCGGCCGGCGTACTTGTACACGTCGAGGTCGTGGCCGTCGTTGTCCTTGGTTTTCATGGCGAAATCGCCCTTGGCCAGGTCCCAACGCATGCCGAATTTGGTCAGAATCTGCACCTTGTCGCGCGGCAAGCCTTTGATGGCTTCGCCTACGATTTCCTCACTGAAGCCCATGCCGTACACCGGTGCGGTGTCGATACTGGTCACGCCCAAATCGTAGCTGGCGCGGATGGCGCCCACGGCGTCGTTCTGTTCGGTGCCGCCCCACATCCAGCCGCCGGCCGCCCAGCTGCCGAAGGTGATGCGCGAAACGCTGACGCCGGAGTTGTCTAATTCTTGAAATTCCATTTGAGGAGTAGTAGTCAGTTGATGGGATAGGCCCACGTTGGAGCCGGGCTTGTTAACCGAGGTTTGAGAATTAAGGTTGTGGCAGGCCAAGCGTTTGAGGAAAAACGTTGGCTGTCCGGCTGAGCGGTAGACCGTCATGCTGAGGCAATAGCCCGTCATGCTGAGCGCAGCCGAAGCATCTCTCCCGCGCAACGCAAATCAGCCGAATGAATTTACTACTGCAGTAGAGATGCTTCGGCTGCGCTCAGCATGACGTTCTATTTATTTGCCTCCGAAACTTTTCGCCCCATCAGGCTCTTGTAGCTCCTTCCATTGCTCTCAAAATTCCCAACGATATGAAAGTTGAAATCTGGTCCGACGTTGTTTGTCCATTTTGCTACATCGGCAAGCGCAAATTCGAGAATGCCCTGAAAGACTTTGCGCACCGCGACGAAGTGGAAGTGGTGTGGCACAGCTTTGAGCTAACGCCCGACTTCCAGCCCATTCCCGGCGAGAATATTCACGAGTCGTTGGCCAAGAAAAAAGGCGTTTCGGCTGCTGAAGGCCGCCGCATGAACGACTACATGGCCAACGCTGCCCAAGAAGTGGGCCTCAATTATCAGTTCGATAAAGCCATTCCGGCCAACACCTTCCTGGCCCACCAGCTCATCCACCTCGGTGCCCACCACGGCAAGCAGGATGCCACCAAGGAGCGCCTGTTTGCCGCTTATTATACCGAAGGCCAGAACATCGGCGACCTCGACACCTTGGTGAAGCTGGGCACCGAAGTAGGCCTCGACGCCACAGAAACCCGCGAAGCCCTCACGGCCGGCACCTATGCCGAAGCCGTGCGCCTCGATGAGTACCACGCCCAGCAAATCAACGTGCGCGGCGTGCCCTTCTTCGTATTCGAAGACAAGTACGCCGTGTCCGGCGCCCAGCCCAGCGAGCTGTTTGCCGAAGTGCTGGAGAAGGTGTACGAGGAATTTAAGCCCGCCACGCCCGCGCTGGTTTCACTAGCCGATGGCCCCGCCTGCGGTCCGGAAGGCTGCGATTAAGCTAGCGTTTCTGCCAACCATTTGAACGTCCTGCTGAGCGCAGTCGAAGCGTCTCTACCGCAAGAGTAAATAATTACTTATTGCGGTAGAGATGCTTCGACTGCGCTCAGCAGGACGTTCTTTTTGTGCGCTTTGCAAAGCTGTTCAGGCCCTCCGCATGGGGATGTGCGGGATGCCATCTTCCAAGTACATGGGGCCGCATTGCTCGTAGCCGAAGCTGTTGTAAAATGCTTCTAAATGCTGCTGAGCGCCGATTTTGTTGGGTTGTGGGCCAAACAAAGCATCGGAATGCAGCAACGCCTGGCGCATCAGCTCCCGGCCCAGGCCGAAGCTGCGGTAAGGGCGCGCCACAATGACGCGGCCAATGCTGGCTTCCTCGTAGCTCTTGCCCGCATCAAACAGCCGGGCATAGGCGGCCAGCTCGCCGGCCTCGTTGTAGCCCAGCAGGTGGTAGGCGTCGAGGTCCTGGCGGTCGATGTCCTGGAAAACGCAGTTTTGCTCTACCACAAACACCTCGGAACGGAGGCGCAACACGTCGTAGAGGATGAGGGGCGGAAACGATTCAAAGGCGATGCAGTGCCAGCGGATGGTCATGGGGGTTAGTCTTTGGGCATTTTAGCAACTTCGGGCAGCGTCACCACGCGGTATGGAATGCCCAGAGCGGCGGCATTCTGTTCCACGGTGGTGGTGAAACCGGCCTGGCGCCGGCGCTCGTTCACGCCCGCCGGGTCTTTGATGGGCCAAATGAACGGCGGCTGGCCTTCGCGGCGGCCGGTGGCGCGGTTGGTGCTGCTGTAGCTCATGCCCTGTGTGCCGTAGAGCTGCGGCTTGCCGTCGCGCATGAGCTGGCGGTCCAGCATCTGGGCATAAAGCCGAAAGGGCAATTCGCCGCGGCTGGCGGCTTTTTTGATGATGGGCAGGTACTGCTTAATGGCGTCGGAGTGTTGGATAACGTTCCACACGGCCTCGTTCGTGGGCTCGCCCACCAAGGTTTTGCCAGGGTAGCCGTACTGCTTCACAATGGCCCGCACACGCACCAAATTGGCCGAATCGGTTTTCATCATTTGGCCAATGACGTAGGACTGGAGCTTGTCTTTGGGCACGCCCAGTGCCGTGGCCAGCGAGTCGGCCCGGCGGCTGATGCGGCGGTCAAACAGCATGCTGCGCCAGCGCTGGTCCACGGCGTAAAGGCTGTCCAGCTCGTGCTTGAGGCGCGGGTTGAGCGTGGTTTGAGCAGCGGCCAGCTGCGGCAATAACGCGAGGAGCAGAAGAAGCAGAAGTTTCATAGCAAAGGCAGTCAGGTAGTATCGAACGTTATGCAGAGCGCAGCGAAGCATCTTTACCGCTCAATGCAATTATTTACGACTGCGGTAAAGATGCTTCGCTGCGCTCTGCATGACGTTCAAACACGACGGTTAGCCATTCTCCAACGACGAGCCGCAAATATGCGCTGCTACGCCGTCACGGCTTCTTCGCTGCCCAGCTCGCTCAGCACGCGCTTGGCTTGCTGAATAGACCGTACTTCCTCAAACGTCACAATCAGCTGCGCCTTGTGCTCCTTCAGCTTGGCCGTGCGCGGGTGCGTCTGCACGTAGTTGAGGATGGTGCCGAACTGCTCGCCCTGGAAGTAAGCCTTGTGGTCGTCGTCGGCGGGCAGGTAGCCTTTCAGCGTGTCGCGCTTGAGCGTGATTTTGTGGAAGCCCACCTTGCAGGCCTGCCAGCGCAGCCGCACGATGTCGGCCAGCTGCTCCACCTCCGGCGGCATGGGCCCAAATCGGTCGACCATGCTGGCCAGCAGCTTGCGCAGTTCTTCCGGCTTCTGGGCCCGGTCGAGCTTGGCGTAGAGCTGCAGGCGCTCCGACACGTTGCTCACGTACTTTTCGGGAATGAGCACCTGCTGGTCCGTCTCCACGTTGCACTCCTGCACGCGGCCGGCGCCGGCTGCCGCTTGCAGGCGTTGCTGCGAGTTGGCATCGCCCAGAAACAGGTCGCGGAATTCGGTTTCCTTCAATTCCTGCACCGCCTCGTCCAGAATCTGGTGGTAGGTTTCGTAGCCCAAATCATTGATAAATCCCGACTGTTCGCCACCGAGCAAGTTGCCCGCGCCGCGAATATCCAGGTCGCGCATGGCCACGTTGAAGCCCGCCCCAAGGTCCGAAAACTCTTCCAGCGTGCTCAGGCGCTTGCGCGCATCGGCTGGCAGTTGGGCTACCGGCGGCGTGAGCAAGTAGCAGTAGGCCTTGCGGTTGGAGCGGCCCACGCGGCCGCGCATCTGGTGCAGGTCGGAGAGGCCGGCCAGGTGGGCGCGATTGATGATGATGGTGTTGGCATTGGGAATGTCGAGGCCGCTTTCGATGATGTTGGTGCTCACCAACACATCGTATTCGCCCTCCACGAATTTCATCATGCGCTTTTCCAGCATCTCGCCGTCCATCTGCCCGTGGGCGAAGGTGATTTTGGCATCCGGTACCAGCCGCAAAATGGTGGCCGCCATTTCTTCAATGTCCTTCACGCGGTTGTGCACGAAAAACACCTGCCCGCCGCGCTTCAGCTCGCGCGATACGGCGTCGCGAATCAGCAACTCGTCATACACGTGCAGCTCGGTGGTCACGGGCTGGCGGTTGGGCGGCGGCGTGGCAATCACGCTCAAATCGCGGGCGCCCATTAGCGAGAAGTGCAGCGTGCGCGGAATCGGCGTGGCCGAGAGCGTGAGCGTGTCCACGTTCACCTTCAACTCCTTAAGCTTGTCCTTGGTCTTGACGCCGAATTTCTGCTCCTCGTCAATAATCAGGATGCCCAGGTCCTTAAATTTAATGTCCTTATTGGTAAGGCGATGCGTGCCAATCAGGATATCGGTTTTGCCTTCCGCCACGCGCTGCAGCGTCTCCTTAATCTGCTTGGTCGACTTAAAGCGGTTGATGTATTCCACCGTCACGGGCAGCGTGGCCAGCCGGTCGCGGAAGGTTTTGTAGTGCTGCATCGCCAGGATGGTGGTGGGCACCAGCACCGCGGCCTGCTTGCCATCGGCCACCGCCTTGAAGGCGGCCCGAATGGCCACTTCCGTTTTGCCAAAACCCACGTCGCCGCACACCAGCCGGTCCATGGGGTGGGGCTGTTGCATATCGTTTTTCACGTCCTCGGTGGCCTTGGCCTGGTCAGGCGTGTCCTCGTAAATGAAGCTTGATTCCAGCTCGGCCTGCATGAAGCCGTCGGGCGAGAAGGCGAAGCCGGGCGCAGTCTTGCGCTTGGCATACAAGCGAATCAGGTCGGCCGCAATGTCCTTTACCTTCTTCTTCACCGACTTCTTCTTGTTCTCCCATTCCGGCGAGCCCAACTTGCTCATCGTGGGCGGCGAGCCCTCGGCGCCGCTGTACTTGGCAATCTTGTGCAGCGAGTGAATGCTTACCGTCAGCAAATCATCGTCGCGATAAACGAGCCGAATGGCTTCCTGAATTTGCCCGTTGATTTCCACCTGCGTCAGCCCCGCAAAACGGGCAATGCCGTAATCCTGGTGCGTCACGTAATCGCCGGGCTGCAGCGTTTTCAATTCGCGCAAAGTCAGCGCTTTTTTCTTTGAAAATTTGCGCGTTTCCTGGGCCCGGTAATAGCGTTCAAATAATTGGTGGTCGGTGTAAACCGCTAGCTCAAGTTGTTCATCCACATAGCCTTCGCGTAGCGCCATCAGCAAGTGCTGGAATTGCACGTTGTTGTCTAATTCGTCGAATATGGTCCGCAGGCGGTCGGCCTGGCGCACGGTATCGGCGGTAATAATGGTGGTGAAATTGCGCTGCTGATTTTCCTTGATATTTTTCACCATCCGCTCGAATTCCTTGTTAAAACTCGGCTGCGGCTTGGCGGTAAACTGGAACGTGTCGGCGTTTTTGAAATGAAACCGCTTGCCGAATTCTACCACGGCAAATTCATCGAGCAGTTTCTTGAAATTCTTGCCCGATTCAAATAAATCGGCGGGCTTGCTCACTATTTGCATGCCGCCGGCTTCGCTCAGCATCTGCTGAAAATTCGCCTCGGCTTTCTCAAATAACTCGCTCACCACGTCCAGCGTCTGGCGCACGTCTTTCACCCAAATACAGGCCGTGCGGGGCAAAAAATCGAAGAAAGCCTCCCGCGTTTCGGTCAGCATCTTGGTCTGCACGTTCGGGATAATGCTGATGCTCGTGCGCGCCTCCACCGACAATTGCGTCTCCGGATTAAACGTGCGAATACTTTCAATTTCATCGCCGAATAATTCGAGGCGAAACGGCAATTCATTCGCATAGCTGAATACGTCGACAATGCCGCCGCGCACCGCGTATTGGCCCGCTTCGTACACAAAATCGGTTTTCTCAAAATCGTATTCGCCCAGCATTTCCCCCAGGAAATTCACGTCCAGCTTGTCGCCCACCTTCGCGTTGAAGGTGTTTTTTACCAAGCTCTGCCGGTTAATGACCTTCTCCGTTAGCGCCTCCGGGTACGTCACAATAAACACGCTGTTGCCGGTGCTGGCCGCCCGCGTGGTGTTGATGCGGTTCAGGGCCTCGGCGCGCATCAGCACGTTGGCGTTTTCTGTTTCATCGAACTGGTACGGCCGCTTGTAGGAGCTGGGAAACAGCAGCGGCTCGGGGCCCTCGGGCAGCAAATGCTGCAGGTCGGCCAGGAAATAGGCCGCCTCGTCCTTGTCGTGCATGATGAACACATGCGGGTGTTGGCCGTGGGCCACGGCGGCGGCCACCACGGCATCCTGGCTGCCCACAAGGCCGCGCAGGTGCAGCCGCACGCTGCTGGGGTCGGGCTTGGCGGCGCCGCGCAGGCGGGCGGCCAGCACTTGCAGCTCGGGCGATAGACGATAGAGGCGAAGAAAGTCAGCTACTTGCACAAGGAATCAGGCTAGAGGGGGCAAATGAACTAGCCCGGCCAGATGAAAATCCGGTCGGGCAGCGGGGTAAATACACTGGAGCGGGGGCTAAGGTTTCTTTTGTTGCCGGTGAGCCACTAGGTCGTAAGAACGCGCCATGGCGCGTTCAATCGTTGAATTACGCCAAGCGGCGCCAACTTGCAGCCGATTCTGTCACTGCACTTCCCGCTGAACGCGCTGTGGCGCGTTCCTACGTATCCATTTCGGTTCTTCTATGCGCGGCTCTTCTCATTTGGCCATCGGCCTCATCACCGGCGTAGCCATTGCCGGGCTGGTGCCGGGCCTGCCGTTTTCGGTGCCCGGCATTGCCCTGGCCGGCTTCTCCAGCCTCGCCCCCGACCTCGACCACCCCGAAAGCCGCCTGAGCAAGCGCCTCGGCTTTACGCAGAACTACGTGCGCTGGGCCTTTGCCGCCGGTGCGCTGGCCATTGCGGCCTATGCCTACCTGCAATTGGGGCCGGGCTCCGAGCAGCGGCTCTACTACACGGTGGCGCTGGCGTTTGGGCTCATTGGGGTGGGCATGCAGGGCGGCTCGGCCCGGCGGCTGGCGCTGCTGTTCACGGGCTTGGGCACGGTGGTGGCCGGCCTCTACACCGAACAATTGTGGCTGAGTTTGCTGGGAACGTTTGTGGCGCTGGCGCCCTTCACCGCGCACCGTTCCTGGACGCACACCATCTGGGCTACTGCGCTCTGGACTTACATTGGCCACTTGGCCGACCAGCACCTCGGCTGGCACGGCGTGGCGCTGTTTGCGGGCGGGGGCTACGCCTCTCATCTCGTGGCCGATACCCTCACCAAAGCGGGCGTACGGTGGTTTTTGCCCGTTTCGGACTACTCCTTTAAAATCCCGCTCATCAGCACTGGCTCGGCCTCCGGCAACATGCTAGAGGTCGGGATTTGCATTGGCTACGCGCTGCTGGTGCTGGGTTTGGTAGTAGGCCGAATGGGATTTTAGAGAGGTGCCGGGGTTGGTGTACCGTAGCGCGAACTTTGTCGTTCGCGTCCCCGCGCCGCCAGCTCGTTCTGGCACGCGAACGACAACGTTCGCGCTACTGACCGCACGTACACTGACTTCGAAACGGCTGTAACCGGCTTGGCATCTCCATATAGAGGGGGCATTGTGGCGGCTAGGCACTGCAACAGCCAACTAGCCTGCAGCGTCTTAGTTGCATAAGTCGAAACAGAACATTAGCTTCGCAGCAGATATGCCGGTGATTAGGGCCGTACTGTATTGATTCGTGTTATTATTCTGCGTTTTCAATTTTTCTTGCCGCCCGGCAATCCATTAGCCAATTAATTTAGATTCTACGCGGAACCGGTCCTCAATTAGCTAGGGGATACCGCTCACCATAGCTTTGTCCAGACTGCCATTCCTTCGCCCAGGCGCATTGTGCCTTCGGCTTTTGGCATTTCTACCCATCCGTACTCTTCATCCCACCTAAACCTTTTTTAACTTACTTAACACCATTACCATGAACCAGATGAACAGCCCTTTAATTCGGGTTGGTGTCTTTTATGACGGCAACTATTTTTTAAAAATCAGTGACTATTATTATTTCCAACACGAGCGCAAGGCCCGGATTAGTCTGGAAGGATTACACGAATATATTCGCCACCAAGTAGCCGAAGAAGAGGATGTTGACGTGCGGCTGGCACAGATTACGGATGCCCACTTTTTCCGCGGCCGTCTTTCGGCTACCGAAGCCCGCGACAAAGACCGGTTGTTCCACGACCGCCTGCTCGACGATATTTTGATGAACCTGGGCGTGCAAACGCACTACATGGCCCTCAAAACCCGCGATGGCCGCCTGCAGGAAAAAGGCATCGACGTGTGGCTGAGCCTGGAAGCCCTGGAACTGGCCCTGCACAAAACCCTCGACGTGGTCGTGCTCATCGCCGGCGACAGCGACTACGTGCCGCTCATCCGCAAGCTCAACACCGTGGGCACCCGCGTGATGCTGCTGAACTGGGATTTCAAGTACGAGGATTTCAAAGGTGAAACCCGCGTCACACGGGCCTCGCAGCAACTGCTGGAGCAGGTAACCTACCCAGTAGCCATGCACGAGGTAATTGACCGGGGCCTGCAGCAGCAGGACGAAGTGGTCGAAGCCATGTTCGTGAACCAGTCGGAGCCGGCTGCTTTCGCGCCCAGCACCGCTGCCGCGCCCAAACTGGCCCGGCCCACCGGCCCCACCGCCGCCGGCCCCGTGGGCACGCTCGGCATGAGCACCATCAAAAACCTGAAAAACGGCTTTGGCTTCGTGGTCATGCCCCCGAACAATCTGTTCTTCAGCTACGCCGACCTGACCGAGGGCGACTTCAACGACCTGCGCGAAGGCGACTGGGTAGAATTTACCGTGGGCCGCAACCACCGCGACGAGGACTGTGCCCGCAACGTGCGCAAAGTGCCCGCCCCACAACTCACCGACGGTGAGGATGAGTACGAGCCCGTGAACGTGCACGTCACCGCCGAGCTGTAGATTAGTTAGCCGGTAAGATGAAGCGTAAAAAGGCCCGTCTGGTAATCCAGACGGGCCTTTTTACGCTTCATCTTACCGGCTAACTCTTTTCTTGCAGCACCAGCTTCGCAAAGTCGCGCTTGGAAGCGGGGTAGCGGTTGAAGGTGCCCAGGCCACGGGCCACAGCCACATCGGCCTTGCCCTCGGCCACCCGGTAGATGACGCAGCTGCTCACCACCAGGGAGTTGCCGGCGTGGTCCACGGTGCCTTTGGCTACCAGTGCGTCGTGTAGGTGCACGGCGTGCAGGTAGTTCATCTTGAACTCAACGGTTGAGACAAATTCCTGGGTGGTGAATGCCAGCGAAAGGGCTGCGGCGCCGAGGGCGGCGTCCATCAGGCCCGCCAGCACTCCGCCGTGGCAGGTGTTGGGGGAGGAGAGGTGTTCGTCGCGCACGGCCATGCGGTATTCCGCCTGTCCGGGCGTGGGCACGCTAAGGGCCATGCCGTTGGCTCGGCCGTAGTGGTTCATCTGGTTGTAAGCGGCCACCATGGCGGCTAAGTGGGCAGGACCTTGGGTGGGATGGTCGGGCATGGGCACGAAATGGAAAGGATGGAAAAAGCGCGCTGGGGCAACGATTAATTGAGTTGCTTGCGCATGAGAAAATGCGGAATCACGCCGAATAGTGTGTGCGAGGGAGCCACCACCGCGTAGCCCAGCCGCTGGTAGAAGCCGACGGCCGTTTCCCGCGAATGCAGCACCATTTCGGTGAGGCCAGCCGCCAGCGCCTGGGCCTCCAAATACGCCATAAGCTGGCGGCCCAGCCCGGTGCCCGTCGCCGTTGGGGCCACGGCCATGAAGCGCACCTGGCCCTGGTGCGCTCCGGTGGGCTGCAACATGCCCACGGCCAGGGCCACCGGGTTCTCTCCCTCCCTGGTGGCCAGGACCAGGGCGTGAATGGTGGTTGCCTCGTCGTCAGCAGGCACGCGCTCCGAACCGGGGGGCTGCTGCCAGGGCCGGCGCAACACGTCGTAGCGCAATTGATAGTAGGCGGCCCACTCGGCCGGGGTGTGGGGCGGACGAATGGCAACGGGCATGGGCATAAGCAAGGGGGTGTGCGCAAGGGCGCAACTCTGGCCGGTTCGGGTTGTTACCTTTACGGCCCGGCTGCGGCCAGATTCTCTTCAAAATTACAACCCACCCTGTTATGGCATCCTTCGACATTGTGAGCAAAGTTGACCCGCAAACCCTGGAAAATGCGGTGAACACGGCCCAAAAAGAACTTCAGACCCGCTACGACCTGCGCGACACCAAGGGCGGCATCGAACTCAATAAAAAAGAAAACACCATCCTGCTGTCCTCCGAAAATTCCATGCGCATCAAGGCGTTAGAAGACATTCTGCTGGGCCGGGTGGTGAAGCAGGGCATCGACGGTACCAGCCTCGACTTCACCGCCGATGAGCAGCCCAGCGGCCAGCTCATCAAGAAAACCATCAAGGTGCGCGCCGGGGTAGACAAAGAGTTTGGGCGCAAAATCATCAAGGCCATCAAGGATTCCAAAGTGAAGGTAGAAGCCCAGATGCAGGACGACCAGGTGCGCGTTACGTCCAAGAAAATTGACGACCTGCAGGCCGCCATTGCCGTGCTGCGTAAGGCCGATATCGGCCTGCCGCTGCAATTTGTGAACATGAAAAGCTAACGCCTGCAGCTCAATGAGGAATGAAGAATGAGGAGTGAGTAATGAAAAGTTGCCGCGCCCGATTCATCAGCTACAATTCCTCATTCCTCATTCCTCATTCTTCATTAAAGACTAGTGTACGATTTTTCGGCCTTTGCCCATGCGGCTACCTGGATAAGCCTACTGACCCTCACGTTCATGGAAATCGTGCTGGGGATTGACAACATCATCTTCATCTCCATTGTCGTCAACCGTCTGGCCAAGGAATCGCAGGCCCGCGGGCGCACCATTGGGCTGCTGCTGGCGCTGGTATTTCGGATTGGGCTGCTGCTGAGCATTTCCTGGATTGTCAGCCTGCGCGCTCCGCTGTTTAACCTGCCCGATTTTCCGTGGCTGGACCAGCCTTTTGGCGTAACCGGCCGCGACCTCATCCTGCTGGCCGGCGGCTTGTTTCTGATGTACAAGAGCACCACCGAAATTCACACCAAGCTCCAGGGCGAGGAAGAAGAGGAAGGCATTGGGAAAGGCAATGCGTCCATGATGAGCGTGATTCTGCAGATTGTGGTCATCGACATCGTCTTTAGCTTCGACTCCATTCTGACGGCCGTGGGGCTGGTGGATAATGTGCTGGTGATGATTGCCGCCGTGATTTGTGCCATGGGCATCATGCTCACTTTCAGCGGGGCGGTGGCCAACTTTGTCAACAACAACCCCACCATCAAGATGCTGGCGTTGTCGTTTCTCATCATGATAGGCTTCATGCTGGTGATGGAAGCCGCGCACAAGGAAGTAGAAAAAGGCTACCTCTACTTTGCCATGGCCTTCTCCCTGATAGTAGAGCTGCTGAATCTGCGCCTGCGCAAAAAAAACAAGCCCGTGCACCTGCGCGATTCGCAGTACGACTAGCCATCCCTTCCCTCGCGGCATCCACAAAAAAGGCTCCTGGCATTGCCAGGAGCCTTTTTTGTGGGCTAAAACGCTTAAGCCGCTGCCACAATGGCCGCAGCTTGGTCCAGGATGCGGCGTTGTGCCAGCTCCCACAAGCGGCGGTTCAGCTCGGAGCGGTGTTGCTGGTAGAAGGCATATTCGGCCAAGGTGAAGACTCCGGTGATTAAGCCGATTAGGGTGTAGCGCAGCTTGGTATTGCGGGCGAGCAGTTCCGTCAGGAGTCGCGTTTGGTCGGCCGGGGCAGCTTTAGCCAGAGGAATGTGGTGGTCCAGCACAAAGTCGCGCACCACGGCTAGCAACAGGTCGTTTTGCAGTTTGAGGGCCGGGCGCAGGGTGGTGTGCAGAAACCCTGCCACGGTGGCCGGCTCAGCGGGTTCTGCGGCTACGCTGGGGCGCAGGGCCAGTAAGTCAGTATCGGGGCGGATGAAGGGCGAAGAAGGCATAGGGATTGAGAAACCAAAGAGTACAGACACCGCGAACCGGCGCTCGTAGCCACAACAAAAAAGGGGGCCCGACGATTGTCGGGCCCCCTTTGGGCGCTGGCAGCCGAAGCTGATTCGCCATTAGTGCTTCACTTGCACCTTGGTGGTGTAGGTGCCTTCGCTGGTGCTCACACGCACGATGTACAGGCCCGATGCCAGGTCGGCGGTGTTGAGCGTGATGCCACGCTGCACTTCCCCCGCCGAAGAAGTAGTGGTAGCCACTACCTGCCCCACGATGTTGACGAGGCTCACCTGCACGGCGGTTTTGCTGGCCAGCTGCGACTGAATGGTGAGCTGGTTCTGAGCCGGGTTGGGGTAAGCATCGACCAAACTGCCCTTGATAACGTTGGCACTCTGCGAGCTCAGCGGCGTCACGGCTGGGTTGAGCAATACCACAGGGCGCGTGCCGCCCGGCATGTCGTAGGCCGCCACAATGCCACTCAGGCCGGGCAAGGTGATGCCGGGGTAAACCGTAGACGTGACGCGGGGGCCCTGGTTGGCGCTATAGCCCATGCCACGGCGGGCAAATACCGTCCAGATAAGCGCCGAATTGGCCCCGCCGTTGAGCAGCGAGTCGGCGCGCAGAATGGCGTTGCGGCCGTCAAGGAAGCCGGGGTTGCAAACCTGCAGCTTGCAGCCTTGCAAGACCAATTTCAGGAACTGGTTGTTGCCGCCGGTCTGGGCGAGGAAGTCAGGGTTGTAGCCGTAGCGGTAGATGAACTGCCAATTCAAATCCCACAGCACCGTGGTCCATACTTCACCGATGGCGTGGGTTTCGCGGTAGTTACCGGTACCGATGACGGCATACGTGTAGTTGTTGATGGTCATGTCGTCGCTATACATCTTGTAGCGAATGCCGGCGCCGGTGCTCGGCTCGCCAATTACATAAGAGCCAACGCCACGGGGCGTGCGGCCCACATCGCCGGTACGGGTCGTCATCCACAGGCCAAAGAAGTCGCTCCAACCCTCACCCATGCACTGATAAGTGTTGGTTCCGTCCGATTGGATAACGCAGTTCGAGTTGGCCGGGCCGCCGGTGAGGCGATTGCTGATGCCGTGGCCGAATTCGTGCGAAACAATGGTGTTATCCATGGCCCCATCATAATCCTGGGCGGCAGCGGTGCAGCCCGTTACGGTGGTGCCTGCCAGCAGGGCCTGCCGGATGCGGGCGCCGTCTACGCCGGTCATGAAGATGGAGGGAATGCGGATACCAACCGTGTCAGCGCCGCCTGTCATGTTCGACAGTACGTTGTTCGTAGCCACCGAGTCAATGATGATGGCCATAATGGCGCCATTCTGCTGGGCGCGCAGCACCTTGCCGGCGAAGGAGCTGGTGGTGCGAACACCGCTGGGCAACTGGGCGCAGCCGCCGCGCATAATCAGCGCGATGTTGCCGTTCACGGCCCGGGCGTTGATGTAGGGCGACACGCAACCGTGCAGGCCGCCGTCGCTCGACACGCCGTCGTTCACCAGCACCACGTTGCCGCAGATGCCCTGTGGATATGCAGCCAGCTGGTGGCCAAACACGGCCGTGCCAACCGAGATAGCGCCGGCCAAAGCCGATGGCGCCGAAATAGTGAAAGTAGGACGTACGGGGTTGTCCCACAAGTACATCTGCATGCGGCCTGATGTGCCATCCGCAGGCGTCGAGAAGTTGGCATTGTTGCGGCCGCTCCCATCTTGTGCTTCCGCACGAACGTAGTCGCCGCCCGCGCCCTGGGTGGTTGCGTTTTTGTACTGGAAGTTGCCGGAAGCCTCGTCAAAACCCTTGCTCGCCATCACATCGTGGAGCATGTTGTTCCAGTAGTACAAGTTAGTGATGGCGGCAGGCTCGCTTACTTTCGGTCCGCTGAGCTGGTTGAAAGGGAAATCGAAGTCAAGCGTGGCAGTACCGTCGGGCGAGTTGGTATTCGACAGGATATTGCCATTGCCGCTCGTGGTGCTCTGGCTGTCGTCGTAAGCAGCCACGTTGTTACCACGGGTGAGATACACGCCAGCTCCAAGCCGAGTGTAGGAACTGGAAAAAATGCTGGTACCGCTAACGGTCGCCCGCGGGTCCGAAACGTGCCAGCCGTAGGGCGAATACGTCGCGTTGGCCCGGCTGAATGGTACCGACACCCGGTTGCCAAAAGTAGGGGCTTCAATGGGCACGGGCAAGACCGTCATGCTGTTGGCAGCGCCCAGGGTGCCGCGGTTGGCAGTCTGGGGCGCAGAGGTGCCCGTTGTAGCCACGTTCGTGCCCAGCGCCTTGGCGGTCAGCTGCTGAAAGGAGATTTCCTCGCTAACTACGTAGTCAAGCTTGCTGACCAACTGCCCGTTATTGGCATCAACGAGTGCCTGCCAATGGTGCTGCTGGTCGAGCTGGGCAATGGTTACTTCCCATACCAGCTTCAATTGGCCCTGCACGGGCACGTACATCAGACGCACCGGGATGTCGTACTCCGAAATACCACCGTTGTTGAAGAGCAAGCCATCGGCTGGGCGGGCTTCGCGCACCAAGGTCAGGCCCACGGGGTGGGGCAGCTTGAGGCCCACGGCCGCCGCGCTCACGGCTTGTGCAGCGGTGAGCGAGGGCGTAGCAGAAGGCGCCCCTTTCGCTGCATCAACCATAAAGTTCTGGTGCATCAGCACCGGCTTGCCCGACAGGTCGGTGTGCAGGTCGGCCACGGCGCCAAACACGTCGAGTCCGTTTACCCGTTGCCGGAGGTAGGAGTGCGTCAGGTTGCTGCTCGCATCAAAATAGGAGCTCGTGATGGACGGACTGGTCACGTCGCCATCGTGCAGGCCCTGCTGCAGGGCCTGGGTCTTAAAATAATCAAGCGCCTGCGCCGAGGGGGCCACCGACTGGGCCATCGCCATGCCAGGTGCCGCGAAAGCCAGGGCTAAAAGCAACCCGCCACGGGTTTTAGTAAAGGGAAATGCCATAAAAAAAGAAAAAGTGAGGAGAGAGATGAGGGAGGGGTGAAGGAAAAACGTTGAGGGTTATACAATTGGAATAAACTAGTCGTTCCGTCAAATTTACTATATTCTTTCCGTTTCTACCCACGGTTTAGGCGTAATCGTCGGCCGTTTTTCCAAAAACCAAGACCAATGACCTCTTTTGCTGTACAGATGAGGTTATAAGCCCGATAACACGTACTTACTAAAGGAAATGATTTATTAACAGTTTATGGCTGATTTATAGCATGTTAAACGATGTTTAGCTTCGTCAGCGCATCCCAGAGTACCACGCCGGCCGCCACCCCCACATTCAAGGAGTGCTTGGTGCCGAACTGCGGAATTTCGACGGCAACATCGCACAGCGCCAGCACGGCGTCTTCCACCCCAAACACTTCGTTGCCCAGCACTAAGGCCAGCGGCCGCCCGGTTTCTGGTTGGAACTGCGGCAACGGGACACTGCCAGTGGTTTGCTCGACGGCGGCCACCTGGTAGCCGGCGGCTTTGAGGGCGGCCACGGCCGTCACGGTTTCGGCGGCGTATTCCCAAGCCATGGATTCTTCGCTGCCCAGCGCTGTTTTGGTGATTTCGCGGTGCGGCGGGCGCGGCGTGTAGCCGCAGAGGTAGATTTTTCCCAAGGCAAACGCGTCCGCCGTGCGGAAAATGGCGCCCACGTTGTGCATGCTGCGCACGTTGTCGAGCACCAAAACCACGGGGCTTTTGGGCGTACTTTTGAAGTCATCGACCGAGGCCCGGTTCAGCTCGGCCATTGTGAGTTTTCGCATCGGGCAAAGATATTCCCGTAGGAACGCGCCACGGCGCGTTCGGCGTTTACACGATGCCATCGCCAGCCAGTAAAATCCGGTTGTTCTGATTATTCCAACGATTGAACGCGCCGTGGCGCGTTCCTACCCTTTTTGCCTTGCCTGCACCCAAAAAAGAATTCGTCATCAAATCCGTCGGCCCCGACCACTTCACCGTGCCCATCCCGGCCGTGAGTGAAACGCCGCTGATGAAGCAGTATTACCAGCTCAAGCAGCAGCATCCGGGCGCGGTGCTCCTGTTCCGGGTCGGCGATTTTTATGAGACGTTTGGCGAAGATGCCGTCACGGCCGCCCGCATTCTCGACATCACGCTCACCAAGCGCGGCGCCGGCAGCAGCAGCGAAGTGGCCCTGGCCGGCTTCCCGCACCACTCGCTCGACAACTACCTGCCCAAGCTGGTGCGCGCCGGCCAGCGCGTGGCCATCTGCGACCAGCTCGAAAACCCCAAGGAAGCCAAGGGCCTGGTGAAGCGCGGCATCACCGAGCTGGTGACGCCCGGCGTGAGCATGCACGACAACGTGCTCGAACGCCGCTCGAATAACTACCTCTGCGCCATTCATTTCGGCAAATCCGAAGCCGGTATTTCCTTTCTTGATATCAGCACCGGCGAGTTTCTTGCCGCGCAGGGCACGCTCGATTACCTAGGCAAGCTGATGCAGAATTTCAGCCCCGCCGAGGTGCTGTTCTGCAAGAAAAGCCGCTCTGAGTTTGAGCAAAACTTTGGCCCCGACTATTGCACTTACGCACTCGATGACTGGGTTTTCGGGGCCGACTACGCCCATGACACCCTCACGCGCCACTTCCGCACCACCTCGCTCAAAGGATTTGGCGTCGATAACCTGAAAGAAGGAGTTATCGCAGCCGGCTGCATCCTGCACTACCTCGCCGAAACCAAGCACACCGACATCCAGCACATCGCCAGCCTCGGCCGCCTGGAGGAAGACAAGTACGTGTGGCTCGACCGTTTCACGGTGCGCAACCTGGAGCTGGTGCAGGCCCAGCACCCGGGCGGCGTGCCCCTCATCGACGTGCTCGACCAGACCCTAACCCCCATGGGCGCCCGCCTGCTGCGCAAGTGGATAGTGCTGCCCCTGAAAGAAGTAAGCCAGATTCAGCGCCGCCTCGACACCGTGGCCGCGCTGGTGGCCGACGAGGAGTTGCTCGGCGACCTCACCCAGCACCTGCGCCAAATCAACGACTTGGAGCGCTTGATTTCCAAAGTCGCCGTGCGCCGCGTGAACCCGCGCGAGCTACTCCAGCTGGCCCGCGCCCTCGAAGCCGTGGCCCCCATGCGCGAGCGACTGGCCGCTTCCGGCGTGCGCGCTCTGGTAAAACTGGCTGAACAACTGAATCCCTGCGCTACTCTACGCCAGGAAATCTTCGCTAAAATCAAGCCCGACGCGCCCATCCTCACCAACCAGGGCGGCGTGCTGAATAGCGGCGTCGATGCCGAACTGGACGAGCTGCGCGCCCTGGCCTTTTCGGGCAAGGATTTCCTGTTGCAGCTCCAGATGCGGGAGCAGCGCAATACCGGCATCTCGTCGCTGAAAGTGGCCTACAACAAGGTGTTTGGCTACTACCTCGAAGTTACCAATGCCCACAAGGACAAGGTGCCCGCCGAGTGGATTCGCAAGCAGACGCTGGTGAATGCCGAGCGCTACGTGACCGAGGAGCTGAAAACCTACGAGGAAAAAATCCTCAACGCTGAGGAAAAGCTCTTCGTGATTGAGCAGCGCATCTACAACGACCTGGTGCTGGCCGCGCTCGATTTTGTGCCCCAGATTCAGCAAAACGCCCGTGCTATTGGCGTGATGGACTGCCTGGCCAGCTTCGCCCTCACGGCGCGGCAACAGCGCTACGTGCAGCCCGTGGTGAACGATGGCACCCTACTCGACATTAAAGCCGGCCGCCACCCCGTCATCGAACGCCAGCTGCCGCCCGGCGAAAGCTACATCCCGAACGACATCTGCCTCGACCAGGACGAGCAGCAGATTGTGGTGATAACCGGCCCCAACATGGCTGGTAAATCGGCCCTGCTGCGCCAGACGGCCCTCATCGTGCTGCTGGCCCAAATCGGTTCCTTCGTGCCCGCTAATGCGGCCACCGTGGGCATCATCGACAAAATTTTCACCCGCGTGGGTGCTTCCGACAACCTGAGCAAGGGCGAAAGCACCTTCATGGTGGAAATGACCGAAACCGCTTCTATTCTGAATAACCTTTCGGACAGAAGCCTGGTGTTGATGGACGAAATCGGGCGCGGCACCAGCACCTACGACGGCATCAGCATTGCCTGGGCCATTGTGGAGCACCTGCACAACAACCCCCGCGCCAAGGCCAAAACCCTCTTCGCCACCCACTACCACGAGCTCAACCAACTGGCCGACGACTGCGCCCGGGTGCGCAACTACAACGTGGCCGTGAAGGAAGCCGACGGGCGCATCCTATTCCTGCGCAAGCTCCAGCCCGGCGGGTCCGAGCATAGCTTTGGTATCCACGTGGCGCGGCTGGCGGGCATGCCCGCCAGCGTAGTGCTGCGTGCCAACGAAATCATGCACCACCTCGAAGTGGAGCGCACCAGTGCCGGGGCCGAGGACGGTGTGCCAACGGAGTTCGATGATGTGCTGGCCGGCATTGAGCCCAACGGTGGCGGCAGTCGTGCAGGCATGGCCGTGCCGCCGCCCCGGGAGCCGGCCCAGCCCAGGCCCCGCGCTACCACGGCCGTGGCTACTGCGCCGCGTGCTCAGCTTAGCATCTTCGAGCCGTCCGACCCGGCCCTGGAGCGCATCCGCGAGCTGCTCCAGCACCTCGATGTGAACACGCTCACGCCCATCGAAGCGCTGATGAAGCTGAACGAGTTGAAGCTGACGTTAGGGAAAGGATAATTTTTTCAGCCTGAAAATGAAGCAAAAAGGCATCGGTAGGAAGAAATTCCACTTTTGCCCCTTGCGTCGCTAAAAAAAGGCCTTACCTTTGTCGAACCATTCAGCGCTACGGAATTCGCCGCAGTACTGAACCTCCTGCGAGAGTAGCTCAGTTGGTAGAGCGCGACCTTGCCAAGGTCGAGGTCGCGAGTTCGAACCTCGTCTCCCGCTCCAAGAATTAAAACGCTGTCTTCGGGCAGCGTTTTTTGTTTGAAAGCAAACCCGGAAAAATTTTGGTTAATTTTGGCCGATGCCAGCCGCGCCGGAGTGGTGGAATGGTATACACGAGGGACTTAAAATCCCTTGCCTTCACGGGCTTACGGGTTCGAGTCCCGTCTCCGGTACCAAAAACCCCCTTTACGATATGGTAGAGGGGGTTTTATTGATTTCGGGGGCACAATAGGGCGCAAGTGATTGTCTTTGCTGTCCCATCAATTTGAATGATTGTACTGGTCTTGGCTTAACTTTAGACCATGAGAGTATTGTCGATGGTGTTTACTGCGCTCCTATTTTCGACTGCTTGCAGCAAAAAGCAGGAACCCCAGCCAAGTGCTCCCAGTGCAGTGGTGACCTTTTCCGATTCCAAAGGCATTCCACAGGAGGTGACGGGTTTTAAGTCCCTATTCGTGGGGCTGTATTTATCGCCTACTCCCACCACGAGCATCACCACCAAAGCCACATTTATAGGCGTATACCTTTCCAACGGCCGGAAACTGGAAATCAACTACCCTTTTGCAGGCAACGACTTTCCGGCTGTTGGGCCGGTTACATTGGCCCCCTTCATTACAGTTTCCTACGTCGACACACAATACGGGGTTAGCTACGTGAATCACGCCGATGTGGCAACGGGCACGTTGCAAGTGGAAAGCGCCACGCCACGGCTGGTGAGCGGCACTTACACTGGGCCCGTTGAACTTGGGGGCCCTACGGTGAAAGTTGCTTTCAAGAATGTGCCGGTTGACTAGAGGCTGTTAATGGCGAAATGAACAAATGGATGGATGAAAATTCCCGCCTTGCCTGTCCGCATGATGTGAACGGCGTAGAATAAGCGTTTGCCGTGCCTTATTTAACGCAGATTATTACTGGAACCATAGCCGCTATGCCTATGTATAGGGGCCAATCATCCCGCTTATCAACATGGAAGTAGCCAATCACACGCTGGCCGAAGCCACTACCACCGCTCCCTTTATTGACTACGCTGTTTGTGTAGACGACAGCAACCGTCCGCCCAAGCACGTCGGCGACTGGCCCGTGAAGGGCCAGGTGTATCCGGTGCGGGTGACGGAAGGAAAGGCCGAAGGTTCCGACCTGGTGCACGTGCTTGGCTTCTTGGGAGAGGCGCCGTATTTCAACGCTTTTGCTCCGCACCGCTTTCAAATCTTCGAGCGGGTATGGCTGAATTAGCAGCCCGTTTCCGCTTGCTTTTAAACCCCGATGGTATTCATGTGGTGGGGCTTATTTTCTCCCACATCGCATTGCACTAGGCAACAATATTGGGTTAATGACGACTGCCTCGGCGCTTGATACTTCTTGGTTTGTTCCGCTTCGTTATCCAAAAAGGCCCTTCACCGTGATGTGAAGGGCCTTTTTCATGTTGTCCATTACGCTGGCACGTCTATTATATGAATTAGCGCTATGGATTTACCTGTGTTGACAGGTGTAGGAAAGCACTTTGTAGTCCTTCGCCGCTGACTTCCAGGGTAATGTCGCCGGGTTTGTTGGCGGCTTGGACGATGGCGACGAGCTGACCGGAGAAGGCATGCATTTGGGGCTGGTGAAAGGGTTCGAGGCAGGTGGGGTCGCCGTTGCCCACGGCGCGGAAGCGGCCGGCGCCGCTCACCTTCATGCGCAGCTGGGTGGTGGCCTCGGGGCAGCGGGTGCCTTGCGCGTCCACCACGCTGGCGGTTACGTAGGCCAGGTCCTGGCCGTCGGCAGCCAGCGTGGGGCGGTTGGGCACGAGCGTGATGTGGTGCGGCGCGCCAGCGGTGCGGACGGTTTCTTCGGCTACGGCCTTGCCCTGGGCATCGTAGGCCACTACTTTGAGGGTGCCGGGCGCGTATTTCACGTCGTTCCACATCAGGCGGTAGCGGGTCTGGGGCTTGTCTGATGGGCCTTTGGTTTGGCGGCCCTGGCTTTGGCCGTTCACAAACAGCTCGGCCGAGGGGTAGCTGGTGTAGCAAAACACCGGCGTGGTCTGGCCTTCGCGGCCGGGCCAGGTCCAGTGGGGCAGCAGGTGCAGGGTGGGCTGGGCGGTGTTCCAGCGGGCACGGTAGAGGTAGTACCGGTCTTTGGGCATGCCCGCCAGGTCCAGCATGCCAAACATGGAGCTGTGCGAGGGCCACTTTTCATCGTAGGGCGTGGGCTCGCCCAGGTAGTCGAAACCGGTCCACACAAACTCGCCCAGCACGTTGGGCATATCGTCCTGCTGCACAAACTCCTCATCGGGCGTTTGCGACCAGCTGCAGAATTCCAAATCGTAGGAGGACGACTGGTTGTCGGCGTACTTCTTCTCCTTGGCCATCACTACCGGAAACTTGTACACGCCCCGGCTGCTGACGGTGGACGCCGTTTCGGAGCCCAGCAGGAAGCCCTGGGGCAGCTTGTTCAGGGCCTCGGCGTAGCGGTGGGGCTTGTAGTTGAAGCCGGGAACATCGAGCACGGCCGCCATGCCGTACTTGAAATCGTCGTCGAAGCGGTCCATGCCCGCGGCTACCGGGCGGGTGGGGTCTTCGCGGTGCACAATGTCCTGGAGGCGCTTGGCCAGTACGGGGCCGTTGGGGTTGCTTTGGTCGGGCACCTCGTTGCCGATGCTCCACATAATGACACTGGGATGGTTGCGGTCGCGGTGCACCATGTTCACCAGGTCCTTTTCGGCCCACGCGTCGAAGTACTGGCTGTAGCCGTTCTTGACTTTGGGCGACTTCCACTCGTCGAAGGCTTCCACCATGAGCATCAAGCCCATTTCGTCGCAGAGCTGGACCAGCTCGGGCGCGGGCATGTTGTGCGACGTGCGAATGGCGTCGCAGCCCATGTCCTTGAGCAAAGTTAGCTGGCGGCGCAGGGCAGCCGTGTTCACGGCCGTGCCCAGGGGCCCGAGGTCGTGGTGGTTGCACACGCCCTTGAACTTGCGCGGCTGGCCGTTCAGCAAAAAGCCCTTGTCCTTGGCAAACGTGAAAGACCGGATGCCAAACGAAGTGCGGTACTCGTCCTTCAGCACCTGCCCCGCATAGAGCTTGGAGGCCGCCGTGTAGAGCACCGGCGTTTCCGGCGACCACAGCTTGGGCTGCGGCACCGCCAGGGTTTGGTCAAAAGTCGGCTGGTCAGTAGGGGCCAGCGTGCTGGTGCTGGTGGCCAGCACCTTGCCTGCCGCGTCCTTGATTTCGGTGACGAGGCGCAGCGCCTGGCGGCTACCAGCTGGCGCTTCCACCTGGGTGCGCAGCCGCACCCGGGCCGCTTGCGCCGTGATTTCGGGCGTGGTGAGGGTGGTGCCCCACACCGGAATATGCACGTCGTTGGTCACAATCAGGTGCACATTGCGGTAGAGGCCGGCGCCGGGGTACCAGCGCGCCGATTCGGGCTGGTTGCGCAGGCGGATGGCCAGCGTGTTGGGGCCCTTGGCTTGCAGGGCGCTGGTGATGTCGAAGGAAAACGAGTTGTAGCCGTAGGGCCAGGCGCCCACTTCCCGGCCGTTGACGAAAACGTGGGCGTCGCTCATGGCGCCGTCGAACAGCAGCACGGCCCGCTGCCCCGGCCCGAAGCCCGGCACCAGTAGCTGCCGCCGGTACCAGCCCGTGCCCACAAACGGCAGCCCGCCCGTGCGGCCGGCTTTGAGGGTGGCCTGCTGCTCGTTGTTCTGCTCAATGCGGACTTTCTGGAGGTCGTTGTTGCCGTCGAAGGGGCCGTAGATGGCCCAGTCGTGCGGCACGCTCACCGCCTGCCACTTCGTGTCGTTGAAATCGGGCTTGGCCGCATCGGCTACGTCGCCCTTGCTGAATTTCCAGTCGCTGGTCAGCTGGTATTCGCGGCGGGTTTGGGCGGCCAAAGGTGAAACAATAGAAGCGGCCAGGCACAGCAGTATACTTCGGCGCGCAAATGAAAAGGGGGAAAAAGACATCCGTTTGTTTAACTAATTTTTTACTCAACTACGATTTTGCGATTGGTCAGCTGGCCGCTAATCTGCCGCTTCACCAGGTAAGCGCAGGCGGCCCAATGGCCCAAAGTAACTTGCCGATTACCGGCTTGCACTTCATTGGCTGCCGAGCGCGCCAAACGGCCTGCGCTCGGCATGACCGGCTAGAGCGACCAACTGCCTGGCGCTGGGGCTGTAGCGCGGGCTTGAACAATACCCGAACACTACGGGGACGGGAACTACAAAGTCCGCGCTACTTCCAGGGCGGAATGTCAATAGGTGAGCAGCCTCCGTATATCGCGCTGCCCGCCGTGGCTGATGTACAATAAGTAGACCCCCGGCGCCAAGGCGTTGCCAAGCTCAAGCACCATCGTGTGCGGGCCGACGGCCTGTGGCTGTGCGGGCAGGGCCAGTACTTGCTGGCCCGTCAGGCTGTGTAGGGAAAGCTGCACCGTTTCGGGCTTGGTCAGCGTGTAGCTGACGGTGCATTGGTGACTGGCAGGGTTGGGGAATAGCTGGGCCTCAAGCGCGCTGGCCGTACCGGCGCGGGTAGCCGTGGCTTGGTTCGACACAAACTCCACGTCGTCGAGGCTGGCAGTTTCGCCGACGTGGGCATCTGAGCGCAGCCCGATTTCGCACTGCCCGTTCGTGACGGTGATGTTGTTGACCACCACCCGCACCCAACTGCCGTTGGTGTTGGTGATGTTGGCATTCAGCTCCGGGCCGCCGAAGCCGTTGGCGTAGAGTTGGCACACGTTCTGGCCGCCCGTGCTCTGGGCCCAGGCGCGCAGGGTGTAAGTGCCGTTCGGTACGTTGCCAAGCAACTGGTAGGTGCGCACCTGGTAGGCCGTGGCTTTCTGGTGCGCGAGCTGGAAGAGGCTGGCCTGACCATAGTACTGGGTGAGGTCGGCATCGGCGTCGCCGGTGCCGGAGGCGGTGCTCCAGCCCAGCGGCGTTTGGGTGGGGGCCGTGTACTCGAAGCCGGGGTTGTACACCAGCCCGTCGGAAGGCGGCGTATTCCGAAAGGCATCCATGGCCACGGTGGGTTGGCCGTTGCTTGCCCAGGCGCCCAGGCCATAGCCCATCCAGTTGTAGGCTTCGGGCTCCCAGTACATCACGCCCAAGCCTTTGTTGCCGGGCACGGCGCGGGTTTTGGCCATGAGGTCGAGTAGCATTTGGCGGGTGGGAATGGGCGCGTTGGCCGGCATGCCGGTTTCTACTACCATCACCTCTTTGCCGGGGTAGCGGCTCACCAGGTCGTTCATGTTGGCCTGGCACTGGGCCGTGAGGGTGGGCCAGTTGGCCGTGGTGGGGTAGAGCGACATGCCGATGACATCGTACCGCGCCCCGTTCACGGCCAGGCCGTCGAATACATTGCGGAAGTAGCTGTTGTTGTACCCGTTGGAAATGTGCACGACGACCTTGCTGCTAGGGTTCACGGCCTTCACGGCCGCGTAGCCCTGGTCAATGAGCTGGGCAAAGTTTTGCGGGTTGGTGCTGCGGCGGCCATCGGGCCAGAGCATGCCGTCGTTGGTTTCGTTGCCTACCTGCACCCATTCCGGCACAATGTTGTTGTCTTTCAGCGAGTCCAGTACGTCGTAGGTGTGGTTGTAGAGCGCTTGCTTCAACTGCGCGAAGGTGAGGCCGGCCCAGGCAGCGGGCTTGTTCTGCTGGGCAGGGTCGGCCCAGCTGTCGCTGTAGTGAAAGTCAATCAGCAGCCGAAAGCCCCGGTTTCGCGCCCGAATGGCTTTGGCGATGACGTCGTTTTTGCCGTTCCAGCCGCCGGTCGGGTTCACCCACACCCGCAGCCGGACGGTGTTCATGTCGTAGTCGTGCAGGATTTGCAGCAAGTCCTGCTGCACCCCGGCCGCGTTGTAGAACACCCGGCCCGAGGCTTCCATCTGCGTCAGCCAACTGATGTCGGCGCCTTTGGCAAACGTGCCGGGCTGCGCCAGCACACGGCTACTAAAAGCTGCCAGAGCGGCCACCAGTAACAAAAGTAGAAGTTTGTTTTTCATAGCTTTAACGGCAACTAGTTACTTGGCCTTGTTCCTGGGTTTAGAAGTAGGTTTGGGTGCTCGTTTAGGCGCAGCCTTTGGCGCGGGCTCGTCCAGAAAGGCATTCAGGGCGGCCGTGGGCTTGCCGTCGGCACCCCAAGCGCTTAGGGCGTAGTGGCTCCAGCTTTTCGCACCTTCGGGCTCCCAATAGAATACGCCCAGCCCCTTGCCGCCGGGCACGGCGCGCACGGCCTGCTGCACGGCCACCAGCATGGCGTAGGTGTCCTGCACGGCGGTGTCCTCGCCGCCCACTTCGGCCACTATCACCTCTTTGCCATAGCGGGTCGCCATGCCCTTGAGGTTGGCCCGGAGGCTGTCAATGGATTCTTTGTAATTCTGTTTCAGCCAGTACGGGTAATACGACATGCCAATCACATCGAACCGGCCGCCGTTCTGGGTGAGGTTGTCGAAAAACCACCGGTACAGTCCGCCGTTGTTGCCCCGGTCCAGGTGCACCACCACTTTAGAGGAAGGGCTGACGGCCTTGATGGCCTCGTAGCCCTTGTTGATGAGCTGGGTAAGCTGCGGAAAATTCTTGGTGCTGCCGTCGGGCCAGAGCATGCCGCCGGGAATTTCGTTGCCCACCTGCACCCATTCGGGCGTCACGCCGGCCGCCTTCAGCAGGGTCATCGTGCCGAAGGTGTGGTCGTACACATCGGTCAGCAGCTGCGGAAACGGGTGGCTGGCCCAGGCGGCGGGCTTGGCTTGTTTGCCGGGGTCGGCCCAGGTGTCGCTGTAGTGAAAGTCAATCATCACCCGAAAGCCCAGGGCGGTGGCCCGCTTGGCCATGGCCGTCACTTCGGCGGGGCTGCAATGGCCGCTGGCCTTGTCGTCGGAAGGATTGACGAACACGCGCAGGCGGATGGAGTTGATACCCTTGGCTTTGAGAATCTGGAAACAATCCTGGGCCACGCCCTGGTCGTTGTAGAAAACGTAGCCGGTGGCCTCCATCTGCTGGAGCCAGCCCACATCGGCCCCTTTGGCAAAGGCCTGCGCCGTGGCGGCCAACGGGGAAACCAAGGCCAGGCAAAAGGCGACGCCGAAAAAGAGCGCCGCCCGAACAGCGGCCAGAGAGAAGGGTTTCTTCATTGTTGGGTGGGATGAGATGAGAAACGAGTAGGCAAGAAACCCGGTAGATGCCCGGCAGCAGCCAGCCGATAGCCAGCCATTTTCTCGGCAGACAAGAGCACAAAACTATCACATGGGCCAGCCAAAGAGCGGGGAAATAGATATAAAAGCAGGAGGTAATCGGTAAAAATGCCTTTGCGGCTGGCTTTGGGGTGAAATCAAATTTTGCCGGATGGTTCGGTAGGATGGTCGAAATCGCTGCCCTCATCGCCACCTGCCAACTGTTCCCGGCCCTGCCAAAGCAGCAGCTCTGTGAACTCGCCGGAATTAAGAGGACCGATTTTGAGGATGGCTGAAAAATGTGGCTACTTACTCAGCGGAACGCATGAGGCGGTTGTTTGGATTCATCTTTCTGCTCGCGGAGGTGGCAGGCCTCTGCGCTGGGGCACAGAATGTGCTCAACGAACTGACCGTGAACGATGGCCTGCATCCCAGCAACGCCGAAGTCGTGACCCAAGACCAAGCCGCTCCGCACGAAGTAAAAGGCCTTCAAACCGGCGCCGACGACTACGTCAATAAGCCCTTCATCCCCAAATACTCCGGGTAAAGGTGATAGCCATTCTGCGCAACCGGGGCAAGCTGCGCGAGTTTTACCTGCGCCACCTGTTGCGCGAGCCCACCGAAGTCATTATTCCGGAGGCCGACAAGCTCATTCTGGAAAGAGCCAGACGCTTCTCTGCCGGCGCATCAAAAGCACTACCGGGCAGTTGGCCGGCGGGTGTCGGACATGGCCTGCCAGATGGGCATGCAGGACCCGAAGCACTTCCGCACCGTGTTCCAAGCCCTGTACAAAAGAATGCTCTCCGAATACGGCAGGCAGCACCGCTGTGCAGAGGCAACCCGACGGGCCGTTACTTTTTCAGCACCAGGTAGCCGTAGGCCGGCAGCGAAACGGAGGCGCTGAGTACCACCGTGCCGCCTTGCAGCGCATCGGTCCAAGTGGTGCCGACGAGGGCAGCCGGCACGGAATAGGTGGTGGCAGTATTGCGCACATTGACCATGACAAAAGCCTGGTCCGTCCCGGACGTTTTGGTGAAGGCGCACACGTTGGTCGAGCTGTAGGGCGTGGGCGTGCCCGAGCGCAGGGCCGGGCTGGCGGCCCGCACGGCCAGCAGCTGCTTGTAGGCGCGCGTCACGTCGGGGTGGGCGCCCCACTGCACTTTCACGGAGGTGAACGGGAACGGGATGGCAGTTGTCATGCCCGCTTCCTGGCCGTTGTACACGAAGGGAACCCCTTTATAGCAGGAGGCAATGACGAAGGCCGACATGGCGCCGGCGTTGCCGTAGAACAGCGAAAAGGGCGTGCCATCGGAGCCGTTTACGTCGTGGTTGGTGGTGTAGCGCACCACTTGCTGCGTGCCCGTAGCGCCGGTGTACTCGCTGGTGTTCAGGGCATCGAAGGTGACGGCCGAATACCCGCTGCGGTACACGTTCTTGAGGCCGCCGTAGAAGCTGAAGCCAAAGTTGTAGTCGAAGCCCGAGGTGAAATTGGCGCTGCGGTTGCCTTCGGCCAGCAGCAGCAGCTTGTGCGTCTTCACGGTGCGCAGGGTATCGGTGACTTGCTTCCAAAAGTCATTCGGCTGGTAGTCGGCGTAGTCGCAACGGAAGCCGTCGACGTTGGCCGTGAATACCCACGACTTTATCGCCGAAATCATTTCGGCCCGCATATAAGCGTTGTTGAAATCGAGCTGGGCCACGTCGTTGTAGGTGGTGCCGTTGTTCGAAACCGGCGTAATCGCCCCGGCCGTGTTGTGCACGTACCAGTCCGGATGGGTCGTAATCCAGCCATTGTCCCAGCTGGTGTGGTTGGCCACCCAGTCCAGCATCACGGCCAGCCCGCGGGCGTGGGCGGCGTCTACCAGGGTGCGCAGGTCGGTCAGGGTCCCAAACTCGGAGCCCACGGCGCGGTAGTCCTTCACGGCATAGGGCGAATTCACCGATTTGCTGTCGGTGCCCACCGGGTAAATAGGCATGAGGTACAGCACATTCGCCCCAATGGCCTTGATGGAATCGAGCCGGGCCGTGACGCCCGCGAAGTTGCCGGCCTGGCTGAAAGCCCGCATGTTCACCTGGTAAATCACCGCGTCTTCCCGGTTGGGCACTCCGGTAAAAGGCGTGCCGTATTGCGGGGGGGTAGCAGTGGAAGGAATAACGGGAGGAACATACGGAGCCGGCGCGTCGGACGAGCTGTCTTTGCAGCCCGCCAGCAGGCCAAGCGACAACACCACAACCAGGATATTCTTCAAGGTAATTCTGCTAGACAGCATGGGGTAAAGGGTATAATGCAAGTGAAAACCGGAATTAAAATGCAAAGTAAGGGTTGGCCCTGGCAGGGGTTATTTAATAACCGGTTTGAAGCTCACGGCTGCTCCGCCGCCAGGGGCCAGCTGCAGGGTGAGGGAAGAGCGGCTGTCAACCACCTGCCTGGTTATGCGGTAGGCCATCGGGTTTTTCAGCCAGTCGGCGCCTTTGCCGTCGGCGTAAATGGTGGCCTCGTAACGCTGGCCCGGCGTTAAAAAATTCAAGCTAACAGGTTGTTGGCGGGAATTTTCGTCGGTGATGCTGCCAAGGTACCACTCGTCTTTGCCTTTGGCTTTGCGCACGGTGGTGAGGTAGTCGCCAGGCTCGGCCGCCAGAATGCGCGTGTCGTCCCAGTCCACGGGCACATCCTCAATGAACTGGAAAGCATCAAGGTGCTGGTTGTAGGCCTCGGGCAGGTCGGCGGCCATTTGCAGGGGCGAGTACATGGTCACGTACAGCGCCAGTTGCTTGGCCAGGGTGGTGTGCACCTGCTTGCCCTGGTTGCGGGCCGGGTTCCAGTCGTCGAGCTTGATTTGGAAGATGCCGGGCGTGTAGTCCATGGGGCCGCCCATGAGGCGGGTGAAGGGCAGAATGGTTTCGTGCTCGGGCGGGTTGCCACTGCTCCAGGCGTTGAACTCGTTGCCGCGGGCGGCTTCGTTGGCCAGCCAGTTGGGGTAGGTGCGGTGCAGGCCGGTGGGGCGCACGGCCTCGTGCATGTCGACCATGATGTGGCTGGCGGCCGTGAGCTGGGCCGTGTGCACGTAGTGGTTCACCATCCACTGGCCGTCGTGGTGCTCGCCGCGCGGAATGATGCGGCCCACGTAGCCGGTTTTCACCGCGTCGTAGCCGTGGTCGCGCATGAAGCGGTAGGCGGCATCCTGGCGCCGCTCGTAGTTGGTGACGGAGGCGCTGGTTTCGTGGTGCATGATGACTTTCACGCCCTTGCCGGCGGCGTAGCGCTGCAGCTCGTCCACGTCAAAATCGGGATAGGGCGTCACGAAGTCGAAGACTTCTTCCTTCCAGTTATTGGCCCAGTCTTCCCAGCCCACGTTCCAGCCCTCCACCAACACGCCGGGGATGTGGTGCGCAGCGGCAAAGTCGATGTAGCGTTTTACGTTGGCGGTGTTGGCGCCGTGGTGGCCGTTGTTTTTCAAGGCGTTCCAGTTGGTGCCGGCCAGCTTGAGGTTGCTGGTGTCGGCGTAGTTCCAGCTGGCGCGGTTGACGTGCATCTCCCACCATACGCCCACAAATTTCTGCGGATGAATCCAGCCGGTGTCGGGCAGCTTGCTGGGCTCGTTCAAGTTCAGGATAAGCTTGCTGGCCAGCACGGCCGGGGCGTTGTCGGCCACCACGATAGTACGCCAGGGCGTGTGCTCCGGCGCCTGCAAATACGCCTTGGCCCCCGTGCCGGTGGCGTCGGGCACGAGTTGGCTGGTGAGGCAGAAGGTATGCGTATTCACGTTCAGGAACATGGCGGGGTAGTTCACCAGCGCCGCTTCGTGAAGGTTGATGTACAGCCCGTCGTCCGACTTCAGCATCAGCGGCGTCTGCACCCGAGTGGCGGGCGCTTTCTGCTGAATGGCCGCAATGGGCGTGGTGTTCACCTCGCTCACGCGGCTGGTGGTGTAGGCGTATTCGTTGGAGTCGTAGTCGCCCGGAATCCAGAAGGCTTTGTGGTTGGCGGGCAGGTTGAACTCGGTGTGCTCGTCCTGCACCGTGAAGTAGGCCAGGCCGGGCTGCGCCGGCACTTCGTAGCGAAAGCCCACGCCGTCGGCGAATACGCGAAACACCACGTCCAGCCGCCGGCCGTTGGCCGCTGGCTGGCGCAGGTGCACCGTGAGCTGCTGGTAGTGGTTGCGAATGGTTTTGACCTCGCCCCACACCGGCTGCCAGCTCTCGTCCACGTCTTGGGTTTCGCTGCCCACCAGCACCAACGGTCCGTCAAAGCCCCGGCCATCGGCAAAAGCCAAACCCAGCCGGGACGGCTCGACGACCGTTTTGGCGCCGTAGGCCACGGCGTAGGTCGGGTGGCCATCGGGGCCAAGGGCAAAGGTTAGGTCGACTTTATCGAGGCGGGCGTGGACGGGCGCGGTGGTTTGGGCCGAGGCGCCAAATTCGCCCATCACTAGCGCTGCTGCCAACAGGATAGTTCTCATGGTCAATTTTCAGTTCCGGGAGCTGCGCTGCCCTACGCGCCGCTGGTGGTCCGGCAGTTGCTTGGTTAAAATCAGGTACTCAAAGGGCCGAAGGCTCAGCGGGCTGCTCAGGGAAGTTGGCGAGCCACCAAAGGCGTTGCGCCAGCCCGTGGGGGCCAGGGTGCCGGGTAGTTGGTACTGCACCGCTGCATTGCGCAGGTTGGCCAGCACCAGCACGGTTTCCGCACCGGCGGTTTTGGTGAAAGCGCACACGTCATCGCTGCTGTACGAGGCCAGCGCGCCGTTGCGCACGGCGTTGCTGCCGTTGCGAAACCGGATGAGTTGCTTGTACTCGGCCGTCAGGGCCGGGTTGGGCGTCCACACAATGGGTTTGCGCGGCCCCATAAAGGGCACCCGCTCGGCGTGGCCCACCTCCTGGCCGTTGTAAATCATGGGCACCGCTTTCATGTAAGCCGCCACCACAAAGGCGGCCATCGCGCCCCGCAGGCCGCCAAACAGCTGCTGGGGTGTGCCGTCCCAGGCATTGATGTCGTGGTTGGAAGTGTAGCGCACCATCCGGGCGTTGGCCGGGGCGTTGCGGTAGTTGGCGGCGTTGACGGAATCGATGAGCTTGACGCTTTTGCCTTTTGCAAAAATGTCGCCCTTCATCACGTTCATAAAGCCAAAGTCATAGCACAGGTCGAAACCGCTTTGGAGGTAATATTTCTTCTTGTCGCCCTCGGCCAGCATCAGCAGCTTGTGGCCGGGAATGGCGCGCAGGTTGGCCAGGGCTTTGACGAAAAATTCCTGGCTGGGGCCGTCGGCGTAGTCGAAGCGGTAGCCATCAATGTTGGCCGCCAACACCCAGTAGCGCAGGGCCTGCATCATGGCTGCGTGCACTTCCGGCTTGGCCCAGTTGAGCTGGGCAATGTCTTTCCAGTCGGGTATTGGGTTCACAATGGCGCCGGTAGCGTCGTGCACATACCAGTCGGGGTGCTCCGTTATCCAGGGGTGGTCGAAGCTGGTGTGGTTGCCCACCCAGTCGAGTATCACGGCCAGGCCGCGGGCGTGGGCGGCGTCAATCAGCGCCCGCAGGTCGGCCAGGGTGCCGAATTCCGGATTCACCGCCGTGTAATTCTGCACGGCAAAAGGCGAATCGACAGCCCGCACCTTGCCAATGGGGTAAATGGGCATCAGGTACACCACATTCACCCCCAGCGCTTTGATGGAATCGAGCCGGGCCACTACCGCTTTGAAGGTGCCTTCTTTGCTGAAGCCCCGCATGTTGACCTGGTAAATGGTCGCATTTCGGCCATCGGGTACGCCCGCAAAGGGCTTGCCATACGGCGCGGGGTCTGTGCTGGCTTTGCTGGTTGGTTGGGCTATGGCAGAACCCGCACAAGCCCAACCGGCCAACAGAGCCAAGAACAAGGAAAAGGTCGTTTTCTTCATTAAATATAGAACGAAGTGGAGACGCATTGTTTTGCGTCTCCACGTGGGCTTCGCTGGGCCTGGTTGGCCGGTGTTGGTTAATTGGCGCAGTTCCGGCCGTTCAACGACGAGCCGTCGAACGCGGTGCCTCTCCTTCGGCTGGCTCCTTCAGGCAGAGGGGTATTTGAGTAAAAGCAAAGCAGCCCGCGGCCCCGGACAAGCCCATGCCGTGGGCTGCCCGCTGCTACCGCCGCACCTCTACGCGGCGGCTGGTTACGCCGGCGGCCGTTTGCAGGCGCAGCAGGTACACGCCGTTGGCCACGTCGGCCAGCCCGAAGGTGAAGGTGGTGCCCGTGCCTTGCTGCTCGGCCACCACCTGGCCCAGCAGGTTGAGCAGCGTGGCCCGCACGGGGCCCACCGGCCCGGTCAGCCCGCCAAGCTGCACGGTGAGTTGGTCCGCCGCGGGGCTGGGATATACTGCTACTTCAGGGGCCGCTGCTGCCTTCGCGGTGGCCAGGGCCGTGGCCAGCGGCGCAAAGGCCACGCCCCGGAACGAGGTGTTGGCCGCCAGCGGCACGAAGGGCGCGGGCAGGGCCGTGGTGCTGGGTGCCACGTTGTAGCCGGCCTGGTCGGTGACGGTGTACAGGCCGCCGCCGCCGCTGGCAATCAGCTGCACGGCCGTGCCGGTGCGCTGGCCCGTGAGGCCGCGCAGCAACGCCGTGGTCGAGCCGCCGATGGTGCCGTTGAGCGTCCAGGTGCCGCCCACCAGGCTCCACTTCTGAATACCACCGGTGGCGTTGTCGTCGGTCACGTACACCACGTCCAGGCCGGGCACCGCAGTGCTCAAATCGGCGAAGTAGAAGCCGTAGGGGCTGGGGCCGGTGGCCGTGGGAAAGCCCGGCAGCAGCGTCACGGCCGCGCCGGCCGCCGTGGGCAGCCCGGTGCCAATCTGGTTCAGGCCGAAGTTGGAATTGGCGGCCGAGGTGGCGAAGAGGTTGCCGCCGGCGATGCCCAGGATGCGGAAGTTCACCACCGTGCCGCCGCTCAGGGCCGAGGTCGCGCCCGTGTTGCCAAAGGGCACGTAGCGGATGCCGCTATTGCCGCCCGACACGTAAAAGGCGCTGCCGTCGGTGCTGACGGCCGTGCGGATGTTGGAGCCGGAAAAGGCGTCGTTGATGCGCGTGTTCGTGTCCACGCTGCCGTCGGCGCCGATGCGGGCCACTAAGCGGTTGTTGGTCGTGCCGCTGTTGGTGGTGGTCACGACGCCGGCCGTGCCGGGCACGGCGTTGTAGCCGGTCAGCAGCAGGTAGCGGCCGTCCGCTGTGCGGGTGATGTTGTCGGAAGTGGCCGTGCCGCTGTTGGTGAAGGCGCGCACGGTGCCGTTGTCGGCCGTGGGCATGGCAATGCTGCGCACCAGCGTGCCGGTCAACGTGTACTCATCCACGAATTCGGGCGTGGCAGCGGTGGTCAGCGTGGCCGTGCCGTCGCCTACCCGCACCACGGCCACGTTGCCGGGCGTGAAAGCGGTAGCGTTGGTGGGCGACGATACCTGCTGATAAGCTATTTGCTCTAAAGCCACGGCTTGGGCGGGCGTCATGCCGAGGTCGGCGGCAGCCTGCTCGTTGGCGCCAAGGGTGCGTGGGTCCACGTTGGTAAGCTGATAAAACAGCACCAATGCGCTGAGGTAAGCGCCCGTGGTGCTGGGGTGCACGTAGTCCACGTTCCAGAGGTTGACTTTGGTGGGGTCGGGCGTGTAGGGGTTGCGGGTGGCTACCCCGGCCGTGATGGCGCGCAACCAGGCATCGCCCACCGAGGCCACGGCGGCGAAGCGGCCGTTCGCGGCGAATTCCCGGTAGTAGCCTTTGTGCAGGTCGGCCGTCATCGTGTCGATGGGGAAGCCCGTGTAGGGCTGGCCGCTCGGGTAAGTGAAATCGGGGCGGCCCCAGGTTTCGTAGAGGTACACCTGCGCGGCGGGGCTGGCCGTGTGAATGGCTTGCTCGAGCAGGTTGGCGTAGTTGTAAAACAGGGCCCGGCTGCCACCGCGGGCATCGGGCACCGGCCGGGTGCTTTGCTCCTGCAGCACCACCTTGTCCCAGCCCGGCTGTGCAATGGCCGACAACGCGCTGGTGTAATGAAACTGCAAGGATTTCCCGCTCACGGCCTCCGTCCGCACGTCGTAGTTCAACCCGGCCTGCACCGTGAACTTTTTGAAAATGCCGGGCACGCCGCCAAAAGCTGCCGTCATGCCCGCGTCGTGAGCGCGCGGGTCACCGGCGGGCAAGTTGTAGTTCAGGTCCGTGACGGCCCCGGAGTTGTAGTACAGCACCGGCGTGTACTGGCCATGCGTAAAGCTGTTGCCTACGAAGAGCACGCGGGTTTGGGCCTGCGCCGTGGCACTCAGGCCGAGCGCCGCAGCAGCCAGCCCAAATAGACGCCAAGCAGCCCGTGGAGTAAAGGAAGCGAGCATAAAGAAAAGGAAAAAGTGGGAACTCTAAAACTGGGGAATCAGCAATGCCGCGCCCGGGCATCCGCCAGTTTTTGGGCAGGTAAGCGAACTGGTCCCAACCGGAGTGAGCTGGCTGCGCTGCTTCCAGCAATCGTTTGGGGCGGGGAGGTGAGCAAAACTAGAGTCCTCTCCCGCCAGCTAAAGCTTGTCAAACCAGAGTATGAAAAATATTAATACCTGTTTGGCGTATTTATTTGATTTATAAGAAAATGAATAAAAAAAATCAGGCTGGAATATTAGCCTGATATAGTCCCTCGGCCCAACTTTTCTAACAAAAAATAGGGCCGAAGCCCTTTCGTCACTACCCGTAAACCGAACAATTTTCAACCACTCATCAGCTAAGCAGTGCCTCCGCGTTGCCGGCATAAAACGCAGTAAATGAGTGGACACTTACCCCTTGCATGGCACCGGCAACGATGGCATTTATCGGAGGTGAAAAAGGCCCCCGACCAGCCATAAACTCATACTGCCTGAATGGCCTGAATGCGAGCCTCGAACTCCTCATTCGGCAGCAGCGACCGATTCTTCACCCGCGTCTTGTAGGTGTAGATGGTGTTGATGGAGTAGCCCAACATCCGACTGATTTGCTCGCTATCGTCGATGCCCAACCGAATGAGGGCGAAGATGCGCAGCTCGGTGTTCATCAGCTGGTCCTCGGGCAACTGAATGCGGTCCTCTTCGCGAAAGAGGGCGTTGAACTGCGCAATGAAGTTGGGAAACAGCCGCAAGAACACCGTGTCGAAGCCCTTTAGTAGTTCGTTGCGCTCGGTTTTGATGTTCACACCGTCCACCAGCTTCTGCACGCCGGCGTATTGCTTACTGCCCAACAGGGCATCGACCCGCTTCTTGAGGGATTCGAGCTTATCGATGTACTGGGAGTTGTTGTGGAAGTAGTATCCAATGTATTCTTCCTTAATCTTATTAGCCTCGTTCAGGCCGCTATTCAGCTGGCGTAGCTCGTCGTTGCGCGCCGTCAGCTCCTGATTGGCAGCAAAAATAAGCTCGTCGGCCTTGCGCAGCTTGCGCAGTTGCCGGAAGCTCACGACCGCAAACCCAATAACGACACTGGTCAGCAGCGTCATGACAATAGCGTACGTTTTCAGCGACTTGCGCTGATTTTCAATGATGTTGATTTTCTGTCCCTCGATGATGGAAGAAACGTGGCTGATTTCAATCTGCCGCTGCCGGGCCTTGTAGAAGGCCGCGTCCTCGCGGGCTTCTCTGATGAAGGTGTAGGCGTTTTTGAGGTCGCCCTGCCGGTAGCAATAATCCGAGAGCTTGAAGATGGCCGTGGTTTCCTTCGTTGCCGTCTTCACATCGGCAATGGCCGAAACGAGCAGCAGTTCAAAGGCTTTCCCGGGCTGGCCGGCCAGCTCGTACACGTAAGCCGTGGTGCTGGCACTCACCGCCAGCTGGTGCAGCGTGAGGTGCGGCAAGCGCAGAATCTGACGATACACCGCCGCGCCCGCCGCTAAGTTGTTGGTCTTCTGCGCCCGAAACTCCTGTACCGACAGATAATCGTAGGAGCCGGGCCGGGCGTATAAGAGGGCCGTATCGGCGTAGGCCAGCGCTTTGGCGTAGTAGGCCGGCCGGTAGGTTTCGTCCTGGTTGAAATTGCCCAGGTCGCTGTAGGCGCGAGCCAGCAGAAAGTAAAAATTCTGCTTATCGGCGGTGGTCAGCTGGCTGGGGTCGATGCTGCCAAGCGTGTCAAATGTCTCCTTGAACAAGCCCGACGAGAGCAGTACGAAAGCCAGCCTGAGCTTGGCTACTTCAATTTTTTCGGGGCTGCGCAGTTGGGTGGCCAGTTGCGTGATGCGCTGGCAGTAAGCAAAGGCCGAATCGTATTTAAAGGCCTTGTACTCTTCATAAATGCGTAGGCCCAGGTCGAATTTCGTGTTATCGTTCACCTCAGAAGAGGCGAAATCGGCCGTGAGTACGGCAATGCGGTTCAAACGCTGCCCATCATACTCTTTTTTATGGGCCAGTGCTTTGTTCAGTTCCGTCAGCAAGCTGTCGGTCGGGCTTGTGCCAGCTATAGCGTAAATTGGCCAGGCGCTGAATAGGAAAGCACAAAGGGCACGTAAGAACTTCACCGGACAGAACGGGTAACCTTATGAGGCAGGCAGGTGCCAAAAGTAGTAGGTGAAGCGGTTTTGTGCGTCCAGCAGGCCCGTCATGCCGAACGCAGCGGCGCATCTATAGCGCTTCGTTGATACGTGCTGCAAGCCAAGTGCTTCCATGCGCTCAGCGTGACGCTCAGGGGCTTTTCCAGCACATGCTAATCGGATGCGGGGAGCCCATACCCAGTCCGGAAAAGAACATAAAGACCGGCGACGGGCAGGGGACTCACGACAAAATCCAGAAAATCGCGGCTGATGCCGTACGCCCACGCCGCCCCCGTGAGCTTGCTTAGTACCACCATGGCTACGAAAAGCACCAGCGCCCCGAGGTACAAGCGGAGCGCCAAGTGCCATTGTGCCAGCGTGGGCAGCAGCAGCCGGAGCAGCAGCAGGCAGAGGCCCACGTAAAGCCCCGAATAGGTGGCCGCCGCTGGCAGAAACCGCGCCGATAAGTTGTTGCCCAGCCCGTGCTGCAGGGCTTCGGTCTGCTGGCGCAGGCCGGCCGCGGCCAGCCCCTGACGCCATAGCGCGGTGAAAAAAAGTATCAGGGTATCATTGTAAACGCCAACCAGCAGCAGGGCCAGCAGCAGCAAGGCAACCAACGTCCACCGGGCAATCGGCGGCAGGTGGCGGGTAGGCGCTTGGTCAGGCACGGATGGTCAGGCTGGGCTCGGCATTGCCCGGCTGCCCCGGAACTGCCAGGCGGCGTGCCCACAACATCCACAGGCCGAAAATGCAGGCGTACACCACAAAAGTGAAGGTGTAATGGTGGTTGAAGTCGACGGACCCATAAGCGTAGGTGTGGTTGATGGCCAAAGCGGCTATTCGCAGCACATTAAGCCCCCAAATGAGGGCAATGCCCAAGGGAATAAACCACAGCTTGCGCAGCCAGGGCCCCGGAAAAGCCAGCACAAAGCCCATAAACAACACGTAGAGCACCAGTCCATTGCACGGGCCAAACATGATGACGGACGGCTGCCCGTTCATCAGTACCAGGTTGGCTTTTGTGCTGTCTACGGCCGCGTGAAAGCCCATCGCCCGCAACACCGCCACACTGGCACTGGTAATCTGGTTGCAGAGCGCCGCATCGAGGCGCCCATCCACGGCCAGCCAGTGCTCATAGCCAAAAAACCAAACCAGATACATGGCCACCCCCACCAGCACAAAGCGGAGCAGCAGCCGTTGACCAGCTACAGATTGGCTGAATGGAAGAGAAGGGGGCATGAATCAGGAGAGTGAGGAGCGGCGGCGATAGCACTTATTCAGCAAGAGGAAGCTGCTGCCGCGGTACGCCTTGTGCGCTGCTTATGCTTTTTTGCGGCGGCCGCGCAGGTGCCTGATGCCATACGCAACGCCGCCGGCCAGAAGTAAAGAAACCCCCCCGTCGAGGGGAGTCGCTGTCGGGCTGGGGGCGGGCCCACCGGTTTGAGCGAGTACTACTTCGCCAAAAGCCACTACAAGCAGCAACGCGGGCAATAAACGGTTTAGAAAAAGTAATTTCATGTGCGAAAGCCGGAAACGTGGATGAAAAGCCGCAGAATGTCAAGAATAGCAAATGTATAAGAATGTTCCAGATTATATCCCGATAGGTGAAGGAATTTATTGCCACCCTCCCAAAGAGCACTGCATGACTTGCGGCTGGCACGCATACGAAGAAAAGGGTGCACGGTTTTTAGCGAGGAGCTTAGCCAAAGAGGTAGTGTTGGGAAGCCATCGAGTCCCTCCCTGGTGCGCTACGTGCCCCCTTGTGCCTACCTTGCGGCTGTTGTTTTCGTTTGTTGTTGCTTATGCTGCCTGCTTCCACTGCGCCCTTAGGGCCCGATTCTCCGCCCGATTATCGTCCCCTCATTCGCCAGGTCTTTGTTGAGATGGGCAAGGTTGTGGTGGGCCAGCAGCCCCTGCTCACCCGCTTGCTCATTGGCTTGTTCACGGGCGGTCATATCCTGCTCGAAGGCGTGCCGGGGCTGGCCAAAACCCTGACCATCTCCACGCTGGCCAAGGTGTTGCACCTGCATTTTCAGCGGGTTCAGTTCACGCCCGACCTGCTGCCGTCCGACTTGGTGGGCACCATGATTTACAACCAGAATCAGTCCATCTTCGAAGTGAAGAAAGGGCCAATATTCGCCAACCTCGTGCTGGCCGATGAGATAAACCGCTCGCCGGCCAAAGTGCAAAGTGCCCTGCTCGAAGCCATGCAGGAGAAGCAGGTCACCATCGGCGATACCACCTACCTGCTCGACTTGCCTTTTCTGGTGCTGGCCACCCAAAACCCGGTGGAACAGGAGGGCACCTACCCCTTGCCCGAGGCCCAGGTCGACCGCTTCATGCTGAAGGTCCACGTCGATTACCTGAAAAAAGCCGATGAGCTGGAAGTCATGCGCCGCATGGCCAACCTCAGTTTTGTGGAAGACGTGCAGCCGGTGCTTACCCAGGCAGATATATTCGGCATCCGCCAGCAAATCAACCAGGTACAGATTTCCGAAACGCTGGAAAAATACTTGATTGAGCTGGTGTTCGCTACCCGTCGGCCAGCTGACTACGACCTGCCCGAATTTGCCCAGGCCGTACAGTTTGGGGCCAGCCCACGCGCCAGCATTGCCCTGCACCGCGCCTCAAAAGCGGTGGCCTACCTCGAAGGCCGCGACTATGTGCTACCCGAAGACATCAAAGAAGTCGCCACCGACGTTCTAAACCACCGCATTCTCCTCACCTACGAGGCCGAGGCTGACGGCATCCGTACGCAGGATTTGATTGAGGCCATCCTGCGCAAAGTGCCCATCAGTTAGACCTGAGAAAAAATCGGACGACGCGCCGGGTAATTAAGCTCAGAGCACAAAAAAAGGGCTGGCCCGGGGTGGGCCAGCCCTTTTTGGGTCGTGGGGCCGGCGGGGCCCTATTCGACGACGAGGCGC
>NZ_JAERQF010000019.1 GCF_016734815.1 Hymenobacter rubidus | reverse complement strand
AAGGTCCTTCGCTGCGCTCAGGATGACAGGCGATTGAAGTACTAATGCACGCGAGATGCTTCGCTGCGCTCTGCATGACCTTTATTTTGCTCATTACTCATTGCTCATTGATAACTGTTCATTGTCCATCCGCGTAAGCCTGAAGTATGAAAATCGGGTATCCCTGCGTGAACGAGGCCATGGATTGCAGCGCGGCCAACACCTTCCGGCTGGCCTCTTACACCGATGAGCGGGTGGTGACGGCCGTGACGGCCAACCTGACCTGCTTGCGCCGGATGCTGGAATGGAACGTGGCCCAGGGCCTGCTCTTTTTTCGGATGGGCTCGGGCATTGTTCCCTTTGGCTCGCACCCCATCAACACCTTTCCCTGGCAAATGCATTTCGTGGCCGAATTCCGGGCCATTGGCGACTACATCAAGGCCAACCACTTGCGCGTAAGCTTCCACCCCGACCAGTTTGTGGTGTTGAACTCGCCCAGCCCAGACATTGTGCAGCGCAGCATTCAGGAGCTGATATACCAGGGCTCGATGCTGGATTTGATGGGGCTGGACGGTACGGCCAAGCTCCAGATTCACGTGGGCGGGCTGTACGGTGAGCGGGAGCTGGCCATCAGCCGGTTTGCCCAGGTGCACGCCACGCTGCCCGACGCGGTGAAGGCCCGGCTGGTGGTGGAAAACGACGACCGGTTGTTTCCGCTGCGCGACTGCCTGCACCTGCACGAGCTGACGGGCGTGCCCATTCTGTTCGACAACTTCCACCACGAATGCCTCAACCACGGCGAACCCATGGCCGAGGCCCTGCGCTTGGCGGCCGGCACCTGGCACCCCATTGCCGACGGCGTGCCCATGATGGATTACAGCTCGCAGGCCCTGGGCGAGCGCAAGGGCAAGCACACCGACGACCTGGTAGACGACTCGTTTCGTGAATTTCTTACCCACCTGCACGGTCTTGACTTTGACATGATGCTGGAAATCAAGAACAAGGAAGCCAGCGCCTTGCGCGCCGTAGCCATTCTGCGCGAGCTGGGCCTAAGCGCGCCCGCTCCCAACCTGCCCATCCCTCCCTTGAACCTGCCCCGCGACCCTGGCACCCCCACCAAGCGTACAAAAGCAGTAGGCGTTAAAAAGGCAGGGGTTTAACTACTCAAATCCTCTGTCATCCTGAGCTTGCGAAGGACCTTATCATGCCTGTGCCCGTTGAGTTACTGCCAACTGTTCGGCGGTGGTAAGGTCCTTCGCAAGCTCAGGATGATAGGAAGTATCCAGCATAAAAACAACTCACTATTTCACCACCTCACCACTTCACCAAATGCCCTCCGACCACCTTCTCGCCACCGTCAGCGCCCTGAAAAACGGCCTCACCAGCCTGCCCCTCGGCTCGGCCATGGACAATACCGAAACCTGGCAGCAGCAGTTTCTGCAAAGCGGCCTGCCCGGCCTGCAGGACATTGCCCGCGAAATCGGCAACCTGCAATCGATGCTGACCAGCGGCAGCCTGAGCGCCCACGCCATCGGCAACTCGCTGACCATGCTCGGCGACCAGACCAGCCAGGTCAGCGCCCATGCGGAAGCCGACCTTAAAAAGCCCCTGACTGAACTCGCCGACCTGCTGCGCCGCCACGGCAGCGACCTGCTGGTGCACGCCGAAAAGAGCAAAAAATAACGGACCCGCCGCAGGCACAACATCAGCCCTTTCGGCCCTTGGGTTACTGGCAAGCGTCCGCAGATGCTGGCCGGCAACTCGTGGGTCGAAAGGGTTTGTTATTTAAATGTATAGCATTGTTTACTAGATAGTTGTTTTTATTCATTGCTTTCTTGGCCAGAAAGCCCGTACTAGGAGTTTTTTACCGCTCAACTACGCGCTTTTACCAAGGCATGACGCAGGAAGAATTACGCTTGACTGATACCGATACGCAGTCAGTAAACTGGAAGAAATTCGGCCCCTACCTCACCGAGCGTCAGTGGGGAACGGTGCGCGAGGACTACAGCGCCAATGGCAACGCCTGGGACCACATCACGCACGACGTGGCGCGCTCCTACGCCTACCGCTGGGGCGAAGAGGGCCTGGGCGGCTTCTGCGACGACCAGCAGCAGCTGTGCCTGAACGTGGCCCTGTGGAACGGCCGGGACAACCAACTGAAAGAGCGCCTGTTTGGCCTCACCAACGGCCAGGGCAACCACGGCGAGGACGTGAAGGAACTGTACTACTACCTGGACAGCACCCCCACGCACTCCTATCAAAAAATGCTGTACAAGTATCCGCAGCAGGCTTTCCCCTACCAAAAGCTGGTGCGGCAAAACGCCCAGCGCACCCGCCTCGACCCCGAGTACGAGCTACTGGATACCGGCATATTTAACGATAGTCGCTATTTTGATGTGTTCATCGAGTATGCCAAAGCCGGCCCCGACGACATTCTGATGCAGGTGACGGTGCACAACCGCGGCGCGCGGCGGGCCAGCGTGCAGGTGCTGCCGCAGCTTTGGTTTCGCAACACCTGGGCCTGGGGCTACGACGAAGAGCGGCCGACGCTGACGGCCACCGCGCCCGGCGCGGTAGAGGCCTACCACAGCGAGCTGGGCCGCTACCACTTTTATTGCGACGAGCGGCCCGATTTGCTGTTCTGCGACAACGACACCAACGGCACCCGCCTCTACGGCTTGCCGGGCGTGGGGCGCTACTTCAAAGACGGCATCAACGACTACGTGGTGGAGGGCCGGACTGCGGCCGTGAACCCGGCGCAACAGGGCACCAAAGTGGCGGCGCACTACAAGCTGAAGATTGGGGCCGGCCAGGCGCGCCGGATACGGCTGCGGCTGAGCAAGGCCGCACTCGGCCGGCCGTTCGAGGACTTCAACACGCTGTTTGCCGCCCGGCTGCAGGAGGCCGATGCTTTCTACGACTGCATTCAGCAGCACCAGCCCGACGCCGACGCTCGCAATGTGCAGCGCCAGGCCTTTGCCGGCATGCTCTGGAGCAAGCAGTATTTTTATTACGACGTGGCGCAGTGGCTCGACGGCGACCCGGCCATGCCGCCGCCGGACCCCAAGCGCCAGCTCATTCGCAACAGCGACTGGCGGCACCTGCACAACGCCGACCTGGTGTCGATGCCTGATAAGTGGGAATATCCCTGGTATGCGGCCTGGGATTTGGCTTTTCACTGCATTCCGCTGGCCATGGTGGACTCCGAGTTTGCCAAAAACCAGCTGCGCCTGCTCACCAAAGACCGGTACCTGCACCCCAGCGGCCAGCTGCCGGCCTACGAGTGGAACCTGAGCGACGTAAACCCGCCCGTGCACGCCTGGGCTACCTGGCGCGTGTACCAGATGGACAAAAAACGGCGCGGCGGCCAGGGCGACAACACGTTTCTGGAAATGGTGTTCCACAAGCTGTCTTTGAACTTTACGTGGTGGGTGAACCGCAAGGACCGCGACGGCCGCAACATCTTCGAGGGTGGCTTCCTGGGCCTCGACAACATTGGCGTGTTCGACCGCTCCGCCCCGCTGCCCACTGGCGGCAAAATGGAGCAGAGCGACGGCACCAGCTGGATGGCCATGTACGCCCTCAACCTGATGCGCATGGCGCTGGAGCTATCCAAGCAAAACCCGGTGTACCAGGAAATGGCCGGTAAATTCTTCGAGCACTTCCTCTACATCGCCGATGCCATGACCCGCGGCGGCGACGGCCGCTTCAACCTCTGGGACGAGGACGACCAGTTTTACTACGACGTGCTGCACACGCCCGACAATGCGCGCACCCGCCTCAAAGTGCGCTCCATTGTGGGCCTGATTCCACTGTTTGCCGTCGAAATCATCGACGACGAGCTGCTGGATGCCATGCCGGCTTTTGCCCGGCGGGCCCGCTGGCTGGTCACCAACCGGCCGCACCTGGCGCAGCTGGTGGCGCGCTGGCAAGAGCCCGGCAAGGGCGCCCGCCACCTCATGAGCCTGGTGCGCCGCAGCCGCCTCAAGGGTCTGCTCAGCCGCATGCTGGACGAAAGCGAATTCCTGTCCGAATTCGGCGTGCGGGCCCTGTCGCGCTACCACAAAAACTACCCCTACGTGTACCGGGCCGGCAAAACCGACTTCGTGGTGCAGTACCTGCCGGGCGAGTCCGATTCCGGCATGTTTGGGGGCAACAGCAACTGGCGCGGCCCGGTGTGGTTTCCCATCAACTACCTCATTGTGGAGTCGTTGCAGCGGTTCTACGCCTACTACGGCGACTCCTTCAAGGTGGAATACCCCACGGGCTCGGGCAACCTATTGAATCTAAACGAGGTGGCCGATAAGCTGGCGGGCCGCCTCACCCGCCTGCTGCTCAAAGACGAGAAAGGCCGCCGCCCGGCATTCGGTCAAAATGAATTATTGCAAACCGACCCGCACTTCCGCGACTACCTGCTGTTTCACGAGTACTTCCACGGCGACGATGGCCACGGCCTCGGCGCCAGCCACCAAACCGGCTGGACTGGCCTGGTAGCCAAGCTCCTGCAGGTTAAGTCGGAAGGAAAAGACGAGCTGGAAAACAGCCATTTCTAAGCAGGACTGTAGAAATGGTTAAAAGTGGCCGTCATGCAGAGCGCAGCGAAGCATCTCGCGTGCCAAAGTAAATCACTTGATTGAATTACTGCCTCACGCGAGATGCTTCGCTGCGCTCTGCATGACGTTTTTCTATTATTGAGTGACGTTGCTGCTGTTGCTGCGGCGCGAGCGGCTGGGCACTACGTCGGTTGACTGCCGGCGGCGGCCCCCGTCTTTGATGATGGGCTGCTCGCGCACGTCGGGCACGGCGTTGGGCGATACTTCGGGCGTGGCGGCCGGCGAAAAGCCCTGGTCCTGTAGCTGGCGCGTGGGCTGGGCGTCGCGGTTGGTAGGGGTGCGCTGCATTTCGGGCGGGCCCTGAATGGTGCTTTGGTTAAGGGCCGGATTCACGGGCGGCACGTTGGTCTGGCCCTGGCTGCCGCCGCGCACCGGCGCCGAGGGGTCGAAGGGAACGGTTTGGGCCTGGGCCGTGGCGGCGAATAGCAGGCTCGCCAGCAGGAAATGCAGTTTCATGGGATGAGCGGAAAGGGGGAGAAAGAAAAAGCCGGTTGTTTCGGGCGAAACAACCGGCTTGAACCTCATACGGCGCTGAGCCGCAAAAAGTTATTACATGGTCGACTTGCTTTTCGTTTTGCTGTTCGACATGTTGCCTTTGGTTTTGGTGCGGCGGCCGGAGGCGCCGTCCCGCATGGTGCCGTCGCCGTTGCGCATCGTGCCCGAGCCGGTATTGGTGGAGCCGGGCGCGGACTGCATAGAGCCGTCGCGCATGGTACCATCGCCGGTGCGGATGGTGCCCGTGCCGCTAGTGCCGGTGGTAGTAGAGCCGGGCGAAGTTTGCATGGTGCCGCCGGTAGTGCCGGGCGTGGTTTGGGCGAAGGCGGCGCTGCTCAGGCCCATGGTCAGGATGGCGGCGAGAAAGAATTTGGGGGTCTTCATCTGAAAAATGTTGGAAATGTGGAAAGGAAGCTGCTGATGCAAGGCAGTGTGGCGCTGCATATTTCCTTACGGCTACACGCCCCCGATTGGTTACAGAAAATGGCTGATTTTTAGAAGTTAACTTTTTTAACCTCAACCATTTAACTTAGAAGTAGCGCTAGAATTATATGTCTGGTTTGTTGGCCCGTTTCCCTGTTAGTCAAAGCATTCTGAAAAAAAGGGCCCACCTTCCGGTAACCTTCCCAGCCTGGCGCGGTGTCCACATCCAAATACCCTAAAAACCCCCGCGTAATCGTTTGGACTCGCTCTCGGATAATGCCTTAATGCTGCGGGTGAAAGCCGGCGACGTCGACCGCATGGGCCTGCTCTTTGAGCGCTACCATCGGCCGCTGTTTGGCTTTCTCTACCACATGCTGGGCCGCGCCGATGCCAGCGAAGACCTGGTGCAGAACGTGTTCTACCGCATGCTGAAGTACCGTCACACCTTCACCGGGGAGGGCGAATTTCGCACCTGGATGTACCACCTGGCCCGCAACGTGCTGGCCGACTACCTCAAGAAAAACCGCCACGCCCGCTACCAAACCGACTTGGATGACGTGGCCGAGTACCTTGGCGGCGGCGCCACGGCCGATGCCGGCCTGGAGCGCGCCCAGGAGGTAGCCACGCTGCATCAAGCCCTGGCGCGCCTTAGCGCTGAGCACCGGGAAGTGCTGGTGTTGAGTCGGTTTCAGGAAATGAAATACGGCGAAATTGCCCAAGTGCTGGGCACCACCGAGGGCGCCGTGAAGGTGCGGGTGCACCGCGCCATGAACGAGCTGAAAACTGCCTACCACCGCATCGAAAACTAACCAACGTGATGAATTGTGAGCATGTCAAAGACCAATTGGTCGATTACCTGAGCGGCCAGCTTTCGGCCCCGGAGCAAGCCGCCCTGACGGCCCATCTGGCCGACTGCGCCGACTGCCGCGAAGAGCTGCAAGCCACCCAGCGGCTATGGCAGGCCATGGGCACCGTGCGCGTGCCCGAACCCGACGAGCACCTGCGGCCCGAGTTTTACGCCATGTTGTCGGCTTTCAAAGATGAGATGAAAGCCACGCCGGATTACTCCCTCAAAGGGCTGTGGCATTGGTGGCTAAACCTGGAGGTGCCCCGGCCCATCCTGCGGGCTGTGTATAGCCTGTGCCTGCTGGGCGTGGGCCTCGCGGGCGGCTATTGGCTGAACCGGCGGCCAGCAACTGCCACCGGCGAGCAGCAGCAAATTGCTGCCCTGGCCACCGAGGTGAGCCAGATGCGGCAGGTGATGGTGCTCTCGCTCATCGACAACCCGTCGGCCACCGAGCGACTGCGGGCCGTGGGCTACACCAAGGACCTGACCGCGCCGAATGCCAAGGTGGTGAGTGCCCTGCTGAGTACCCTCGACCACGATGCCAACGTGAACGTGCGCCTGGCCACCTTGGAAGCCCTGATACCACTGGCCGACGACCCCACCGTGCGGCTGGGCCTAGTGCACTCGCTGGCCCGGCAGGATTCGCCGCTGGTACAGTCGGCTCTGGCCGATGCGATGGTGCAGCTGCAGGAGCGCCGCTCGGTGGCCCCGCTGCGCCGCCTGCTTCAACAGCCCAATCTCGACGAATCGGTGAAAAGTAAAATCCAGCAAAGCATTCACACCCTGCAAACCGGCCAGCCCGCTGCGCCCTCAACTCCCTCTCGCCATGACCAAACCCTCACTTCGCCGCAGCCTGAGCAGCCTGCTACTCGTGCTGTGTAGCGCCGCCGCCTGCCGCGCCCAAAGCAAGGAAGCCACCGAAAAAATCAGCCGGGAATTCACCCTGACGGCTGATGCGGGGAAAAGCACACTGGCCCTCTACAACATCTTCGGCTCGGTGACGGTGCAGGGCTACGCTGGCAACAAGGTGCTGGTAGAAGCCACCAAAACCGTTCGCGCCGACGATGACCAAACCCTGGAAACCGGCCGAAAGGAAGCCCAATTGGGATTCACGCAGCACGGCGACAGCGTGGTGGTGTACCTGGCCGGGCCCTACGACTCGCGCCCCCACGACGACCACAACCGCTACCGCAGCCACAAGGAAATCGACTACCGCTACACGTTCGATTTTGTGGTGAAAGTGCCCTACCAGATGAATCTGCACGTTGGGACGGTGAACGGTGGCTCGATGACAGTGACCGACGTGGCCGGCCCGTTGAACGTGGGCAACGTGAACGGCGCCATCACGCTGCGCAACGTGAAGGGCACCACCAAGGCCCACACCGTGAACGGCAACGTGGACGCCACCTACGCCGCCAATCCGCCCGGCGCGTCGTCCTACCACACCATCAACGGGCAGATTCGGGTGCATTACCCGGCCAGCCTCGGCGCCGACCTGCACTTCAAAAGCATGCACGGCGAATTCCTGACGGACTTTCCGAACGCCGAAATCCTGCCGGCACAGGTAACCAAAAACCAGGAGGGCAAAGGCGGTGGCACGGTCTACAAACTCACCAAAGACACCGCCGTGCGTATCGGCAAAGGCGGGCCCGATTTCCATTTCGAAACCCTCAACGGCAACGTGACCGTGTCCAAGCTCTAGGGCAAACACCCGTCATGCAGAGGCCAAGCCGAAGCACCTCGCGTGCGTCGCGTGTCATCCTGAACAGAGCGAAGGACCTTCTCACGGAAGGGCAATTGGCAGTAATTCCTTTTGGCACAAACGTGAGAAGGTTCTTCGCTCTGCTCAGGATGACAGCCGGTTGACTCACTGCGGTATCGGCATGACTTGTCGCTAAAACTTCCCCCTGCTTACGTTCAAGCAACCCAACCTATTATCATGAATCATTCCCGTCTATTATCCTTCGCATCTGCCACGCGCCGTGCTGCGCTGGCTTTCGTGCTGCTCGGCAGCGCCTTGCCCGGCCGGGCCCAGGACTCCAAAGAAACCCTCACCGTGCCCTTGAGCGCGCCCGGCAAGCCCGGCATTCTGGAAGTGGGCCTGGTTTTCGGCTTCATCCACGTCAGTGGCTACGGCGGCAAAGACGTGCAGGTTGAGGCAGCCTTTCGCCCGAATCAGAACCGCCGCAGCGAAGCCGCGCCCGCCGGCATGAAGCGTTTGTCGTCGTCCAATAACCTGAACCTGAGCGTGGAGGAAAAGAACAACCACGTAGAGGTTTCGACGGAATCGCACACCCAGCCGGTGGACTTAACCATCAGGGTGCCGCGCAATTTCTCGTTGCAGCTCAGCACCGTTAACAACGGCGACATCATTGTTGACGGCGTGAGCGGCGAGCTGGAAGTTTCCAACGTGAACGGTGCCATTCAACTCAACGACGTGGCCGGCTCGGCCGTGGCCAACACGGTGAATGGCAACCTCACCGCCACGTTCAAAAGCGTGACGTCGGGCACACCCATGGCCTTTTCAACCCTTAACGGCAAGGTGGACGTGAGCTTCCCAAGCAACATCAAGGCCTCGCTAAAAATGAAGTCGGACCGAGGCGAAGTCTACAGCGACTTCGATGTGGACGTGGACAAAGCGCCCGGCAAAGTGACGCGCACCACCCAAAACGGCCTCACCCGGCTCAGCACCGACGACTGGACCTACGGCAAAGTGAACGGCGGCGGCGCCGAGGTAATGGTGAAGACGTTCAACGGAAATATTTACCTGCGCAAAGCCAAGTAGGGGAGAAGGGAACTGGCAAAAAATAACAATAAAAAGCACGTCATGCTGAGCGAAGTCGAAGCATCTCTACCGCGAAGAGTAATTATTTACTTCCTCGGTAGAGATGCTTCGACTTCGCTCAGCAGGACGTTCTATAAATACAGCCCTGCCGGGAAAGCTACCGGACCACCACGCGGCTGGTGGCGCCATCGGCCGCACGCAGCAGGTAGAAGCCGGCGGGCAGGCCGCTTAGGTCAAGCTGGTCGGTAGCTACCGGCAGGTGACGCACGGTGCGGCCCAGGCCATCGAGCAGGGCACCGGTTACGGGGCGGCTGAGGCGCACGGCGGTTTCGGGGGCGGCGGGGTTGGGGAAGCTGTAGAGGCTTTCCGGTGCCGCAAGGCCATTTTTAGCGCTGGTCACCGTGCCGCGCAGGCCAATCTGGTACACCGCCACGGTGCTGCTCACTTCGTTGGCCAGCAGCAGCAGGGGCGTACCGGTGGGGCTGTTGGCGGCCGATACGAAGACGATGCCTTCGGGGCCCTGGTCGCCGGTGCCCGTCGTCAGGCTGCGGTTGTTGATGTACTGCACGAGGCGCGGGTTGGTGGGGTCGTTCACGTTCAGGACCACCACGCCGCCCATGCGCTCCATGCTTACAAAGGCATAGGTGGTGTCGCGAATCATGCCGATGGTAGTGCCTTCGGGCTCGGGGCCTTTGTCGTCGGAGCGGTTTTTCCGAACGGGGTTGCCGGTGGTGTTGCTGGCGTTGAAAATGCTGCCAAAGGCCGCGTCGGTGCTGGTGATGCGTTCGAGCAGGTCGCCGCTGTCGTGCACCAGCGCGCCGGTGCCAGCATTGAGAATACTGAACGAGCGGCCGCCAAAGGCATAAATCTGGTCGAAGTCGCCGTCGCCGTCGGTATCACCCAGCTTGTTGGTCACGTTGAGGCGGCCCAGGGCGCTGGCGTTTTTCAGCATGGCGGCCTGCGGAAAAGCCGTGGGGTCGAGCACATAAGCCGCATCGCCGAGGCGGTTGACCTCGCTCATGCCGGTGTATTCGCGGGCGTCGCCCTCGTTAGCCGTGATGAGGTAGCGGCCGCCGCCCAGCGCAGCCGGCAGCTCAAAAGAGGCAATGGCATCGGGCTGGCGCATGCCGCGCACCGGCCAGTTGGCCAGCAGTACGTCGGCGGCCTGGTCCGATGCATCGAGACTGAAACCGGGCTGGCTGTGGTCCTGGTAGCCAATGGGGCGCAGGCTGGTGAATTGCAGCGTGGTCAGGTCGAGCGTGGCCAGGGCGTTGTTTTCCTGCAAGCCAATGTAGGCGGTGCGCGAGTCGGCCGACACGGCCACGTACTCCGGCTCCAAGTCCTGGGCCACGCTGCTGGGCGTGCCCGCCGGACCGCCGTAGATGCGGATGCCGGCCGTGCGCAGGGCGGCAGCCTGGGAGTTGTAAGTACTGAAATCCAGTGTGGTCACGCGGGCCTGGGTTACGGCCGCGATGCCGCCGGTCAGGTCCACGACTGATACTGAGCCGAGCGGGTCGGTGGTGTATGCCGTGTTTGGCTCGCCCTCGTTGGCAGTGAGCAGCTTCAGGCCGTCGGGCGAGAAGGTTATCATGTCGGGCATCGCGCCTACGGTCACTTGCTTGATGAACACCCCGTTCTGGTCGAAGAACACAATGCTGCCATCGGCCTGCGGGTTGGTGCTTTCCACAGCGCAGGCCACCAGCCCGTTGCGCACCGTCACGGAATTGATGCCCCCATACGGGGCCATGCTGATGGAAGCCACCGACGTGAGTGCACCGGGCGTGCTGAAGTTCAGAATGTCCAGCTTGCCCCCGACGGAATTGGCCACGTACAGGCGTTGCGTGGTGGGGTCGTGGGCCACAATTTCGGCCGAGTTGGTGCCGCTCGCGCCGTTTTGGTAGCTGCCCAGCAAGTTCAGGCGCAGGTTGTTGGTGCGGGCCGGGGCTTGCAGGTCGTTGTCCTTTATGAACACCAGAAACTCCGTAGCACCGGCCGTGAGCGTGGCGTTGGTGGGGTTTTGGAGGCGCACCGTGAAGTACTCAGTCGATTCGGCCGTGGCGTCGTCCAGAATGGGTAGTGTGAGGGTGGCCGTGGTGCTGCCCGGCGCGAAAGTCAGCGTCTGGGTGGTGGCGAATGTAAAATCGGAGCCGGCTGTGGCAGTGCCTAGCGGGGCTACAATGGCCTGCACCGTGCTGGCCGTGGCGTTGGGGCTGGCAATGGCCAGGGGCAGCGAAACCGTGCCCGCGTTTTCGGCCACGATGCGCGGCGTGGTGGCGCCCATGAAGCCAATGGTCTGGGCGTGGGCGGCGGTACCGGCCGTGCTCAAGGCTACAAGCGAGGTAACAGAAAAGCGGGAAAAAGTAGTTTTCAGGAACATAGATGAAGACTTGATGAATCAAGGGGCAAAACTATTTGCGTGACGTTACCTTAACATTGCGAGCGTGTTACCGAATCGGAAAGCTGATTTTTGCGACGCCTGCAATTTTTTTTCGAAGCCGCTGTAACGAATGACCTTTGTCCGGGTACTCCCTGCATTCCAACCCTAAACACCTTCCGTGGAAACCACGAGCGACGAAGCACTGATGGCCGCCGTCCGGGCCGATGACCTCGACCAGCTGGTGCCGCTATTTGAGCGCTACCACGGGCCCTTGTTCAATTACCTCACCCGCCTCACCAACGACCGCGAAATCAGCGAAGACCTCACCCAAACCGTGTTCGAGCGCATCCTCAAATACCGCAGCAGCTACCAGGCTACCCAGCCCTTCAAAGCCTGGGTGTACCAAATGGCCCGCAACGTGCACGCCGACCACTGGCAGCGCCAGCAAAAGCTGCGCACCGCCGACGTGGAAGAAGTGGAGCGCACCGGCGGCCTGCGCACTGCGGCTTTCTCGCACATGCAGGCCAGCGGCAGCCACGACGACCTGCACGAAGCCCTGAACCTACTGCCCGTGCCGCAGCGCGAAATCCTGGTGCTGAACCGCTTCCAGGGCTTCGGCTACGAGGAAATCGGCAAGCTGCTGGGCTGCACCGCCGAAGCTGCCCGCGTGAAAGCGCACCGCGCGTTGCAGGCGCTTCGCAAAATCTATTTCGCCTGAAAAAAATAGTTGTTAGTTGCTCGTTGTCAGTTGTTAGTATTTGTGAAAAATGCCTCTTCTGACATACTGCACCGAAAGAAAAACGCCCGCGACTAACAACTGACAACCAACAACCAATAACTAAAATGAAGCCCGAACTATCAGCCTGCCACGAGCTCGAAGCGCTGCTGCCGGCCTACGTCGAGCGTAGCCTGCCGGCCGCCGAGGCCGAGCGCGTGGCTGCTCACCTGCTCAATTGCCCTAACTGCCAGCTTCAGGTAACCCAGCTCCGCGCCCTTTCCGACGACCTGGACACCGCCCTGCCCGAAGTGCCCCGCACCGCCCTGCGCGCCAACTTTATGGCCATGCTGGAGCAGCAAAAAGCGCTGCTGATTCCCGAAGCTGCGTCGGTGGCTGCCCCAGCACAACCCGAAGCCAAAGAAGCCAAAATCGTATCGATGTGGCCCACGGCCGTAGCCAGCAATTGGTTGCGCATCGCTGCCAGCATCGTGCTTGTGGCCGCTGGCGTGCTGCTGGGCCGCAACCTGCACTGGGGCCGCCAGGGGGGCGATGCCCTCGCCGTTGATAGCAAGCCCGCCCAGGTTGAGCTCGCCCAATCCCTCCACGGCGCTACGGCCAGCAACCGGATTCAGCTGGTGACCAATTCGAGCAAGGAATCCGAGCCCGGCGACCCCACGGTGCAGGTGCTGCTCAATACCCTCAATTTCGACGCTAACCCCAACGTGCGCCTGGCTGCCTGCGAGGCCCTCTACCGTCTGCGCGAAGACCCCCGTGTGCAGGAGGGCCTGGTGCATTCGCTGGCCATCCAGACCGACCCCAACGTGCAGATTACGCTGATTGACATGGTGGTTTCGATGCACGTACGCCGCGCCGTGCCCCAGCTCGAAAAGCTGTCCAAGCGCCCGGATGCGCTGCCAGTCGTGCGCGCTCAAGCGGAGGCTGGCATTGGTAAACTGATATAACATGGATGGCAGGCAGTGACGATAAAAGGCCGTCATGCTGAGCACAGTCGAAGCATCTCTACCGTGTGTGCAAGTAATCAATGCCGATTTAACGAAGCGGTAGAGATGCTTCGACTGCGCTCAGCATGACAGTCAGGCCGTTGCAGCCTCCTTTTCCACTCACTCGCTTTTCTCTCCTTTCTTCTGCAGGCGGCGCCGGAAACCGGCGCCGCAACCGGACTTCACTTGCTAAAATTTTCCCTCGATTATGAATAAGTTGACCCTGCTCGCTTTGGCGGGCACCCTCGCGGTTTCGGCCGCGCACGCTCAGGAATACAAGACCAAGCTCGGCGGCAAAGACCGTAAAATTGTGCTCGAAATGCAAGGCAGCGACGTGACTGTGGAAGGCATCGACGGCAACGAGCTGGTGATAAAAGGCAACGGCTTCGAGCCCGCGCCGAAGCGCGCCGAGGGCCTGCACCCCATCTACAACACGGCCGTCGACAACACCAATATCGGCCTTTCGGTGACGCAGGCCGACAACACGGTGCGCATTGTGCGGGCCTCGCGCAAGGATGCCAACTACGTGATTCAGGTGCCGCGCAGCTCCAGCGTGCAATACACCCAGGGCAACTGGAACGGCGGCGACCTGGTGGTGCGCGACGTGAGCGGCGACCTGGAACTGACCGTAAAGTCGGGCGATATGAAACTCATCAACGTGTCGGGGCCGGTGGTGGCCACGGCCGTGAGCGGCGACATTCAGGTGAAATTTGCGCCCATGCGCCAGGGCCCCAGCTCCATCACCACCGTGAGCGGCGACGTGGACGTGAGCATGCCCGCCAGCACCAAAGCCACCCTGCGCCTGCGTTCGGTATCGGGCGAAGTCTACACCGATTTCGACCTGAGCATGGGCAAAGACCAGGACAGCATGCGCCACATCGGCGGGCAGGTGGTGGACGGCACCATCAACGGCGGCGGCAACGCCGTGTCGCTGAAAACCGTGAGCGGCGACATCTACGTGCGCAAAGCGAAGTAGACCGCTTTACGGAAATACTAGAGAAAACGGTCATGCCGAGCGCAGCCGAGGTATCTCGCGTGCTTTAACTAACCTTAATGCACTAGATTACTGCCCCGAGCGAGATGCCTCGGCTGCGCTCGGCATGACATTCTGCTATCCCAACCCACAACTTCCACCTTTCTGCAAAATCCTACTCCCATGCGCCGCGTTCTATTCTTCCTTTTGCTGGTACTCGCTACGGGCGGAATCCAGACGGCATTCGCCCAGAAAATCATTGAAAAAACTGCTGTTTTAGCGTCTAATCAGCGGTTATATCTGAATCTGCGGCAGGCCAGCAGCATTCGCATCCGGGCCGGGGCCGGCGATAAAATGACGCTGAAAGCCTCCGTCAGCATCAACCAGAATCACCTCAATGATGCCTTACTGCTCACCACAGAGCAAACGGGGGAGGAACTGAAGCTGACCGCAGCCTTCGACAAGGAAATGCTGCGCAACGCCGCGCCCGGCGACTGCCCCAACGGCGGCTCGTACTACGGCGATACCTACTACTCGAACGGCAAAAACGACGACCACGACGGCCAGACCCGCGTCCAGGTATGCGCGGTTATCGACTACGAAATCACGGTGCCGGCTGGTGCAAACCTGCGCGTGAGCACCCTCAGCGGCAACATCGACATCGCGGGCTTGACCGGGCCTATCGAGGCCAAGTCGCTGAGCGGCTTTGTGGACGTGGCGTGGCCGGCCGCCCAGGGCGCCGAGCTGGCCCTGAAAACCATTACCGGCGAAGTGTACACCGACCAAGACATTGCGTTCAGCTCGGCGCCGAAGAAAAACCCCATCGTGGGCTACCAGCTGCGCGGCACGCTCAAGGGCAGCGGCCCGCTCGTCAAGCTCGAATCCATCAGCAACGACGTGTATTTCCGCAAGCGGAAGTAACCATTCACCAAACGGGTAGTTTCCCAGCAAAAGGCAGCAGCTCGGGTGCCTTGAGAAAAGACTGTTGTCTGAAAGTCAGTGCCATACACTGGTTTTGAATGCGTGGAAATAGGGGCGCTGCTGGTGTGAATGGTCTGCAAGCCGGCGCACGGGTGGTTGTGGTTTCGGATTGTTCCTGGTGAGTGTGAACAAGCCGAATGGCCCGCCCCATTTTCCCGTTTTGGCGGGCGGCGCTCCGCGTGCCCGTTCTTTGCGGGGCAATTTTTCCATTCTCTCCTTATGGCAGCAAGCACTGCCCCCGAAATTCGCACCGTTGTGCTCACGCGCTACGTGACGCCGCTCCGCGAGGGCGGCTCCCTGCCCGCCCTCATGGAGGCCGATGATGGCTTCCTCTACGTGGTGAAGTTCCGGGGCGCGGGGCAGGGCGTGAAGGCGCTGATTGCCGAGTTGATTGTGGGCGAAATAGCCCGCGTATTGGGCCTGCGCGTGCCGGAGCTGGTGTTTTGCGAGCTGGACGAAAGCTTTGGCCGCACCGAGCCCGACGAGGAAATTCAGGACCTGCTGCAAGCCAGCACCGGCCGCAACCTGGCTCTGCACTACCTCGCCGGCGCCATCACCTTCGATTCGTTGGTGACCACCGTGGCGCCGCACCTGGCCTCCCAGATTGTGTGGCTCGATGCCCTCACGCTGAACGTGGACCGCACCGTGCGCAACACCAACATGCTGATGTGGCACAAAGAGCTGTGGCTGATTGACCACGGCGCGGCCCTCTACGTGCACCACGCCGGCCCCGACTGGGCCGCGCCACGCCCCCGGCCATTTCCCCAGATAAAAACCCACGTGCTGCTGCCGCAAGCCAGCGAGTTGGCCGCCGTTGACATCGAAAGCCGCGCCCTGCTCACGCCCGAAATCCTCCGCGCCATCGTGGCCCTGGTGCCCGACGAATGGCTAACCAACGGCCACGGCACTGCCGAGGAGCAGCGCCAAGCCTACGTGGCCTTCCTCGAAGCCCGCCTGGCTACTTCAGAAACCTTTGTTCAGGAAGCGCAAGATGCCCGAAATGCACTTATTTGAGTACGCCGTACTGCGCGTCGTGCCCCGGGTAGAGCGCGAAGAATTCCTGAACGTGGGCGTCATTGTGTATTGCCGCTCGTTGGGCTTCCTGCAAGCGCGCTTTGAACTACCCGAAGCTAAGCTGCTGGCCGTGGCTCCCGGCCTGGATTTGGAAGAAATAGCCGCCCGCTTGCTGACCTTCGAGCGTATTTGCCAGGGCCGGGCCACCGGCGGCGCCATCGGCCAACTGCCCATTGCCGAGCGGTTTCGCTGGCTCACGGCCACGCGCAGCACGGTGGTGCAGTGCTCGCCCGTGCACCCCGGCCGCTGCCTGGATGCCGGCGAAACCCTGACGCGCCTGCTGACGCAGCTGGTGGAATAGCAAACAAAAGCCGCCATCAACCCAGCGAGCGGGGAGATGGCGGCGAGGTTATAATGCCGATGCAGAAGGTGGCCAAGCTAGTTGGCAGCCATTTTTAGCAGCGGACTGGCCAGCGGCATATACCCCAGGCTTTGCACAGTCAGCCCACCAGCCGATTCCAGCTTGAGCGTGGTGAAGGGCTGGGAAGGGAAAAATAGCTCGGACGCCACGCTCAGCCCACCATCGGCAAACAGCTCCACCGAAGTCGCATCGAAATACAGCGTCACGTCGGCAGCCGGCGCGGTGGCCAGGCGCGGGGTGGTATGCCGGCCTGCAAACTTGGGGCTAAAGGCCGTAGGGCCCGCCTTGCGCCGGTCAATGTAATAGTTTTTGGCCTTGGCATCGTAGCCGAGGCGCAGCTCCTCGCCGGCCGCGTTGCTGAGCACCAGCGCAAAGTCGCGCAACTGCGTGGTGCTCATTTTTACGGAAAACTTATCGCCGTTGAAGCTGAGCTTACTGGTCAGGTCCAGCGGCGTGGCAGTGGCTTTCACGTCTTTGAGCGTGACTCCCGGCTGCGCCAGCTTGGCCAGCTCCTTCACCGGCTGCGAGGTGAGGTAGATTTCGGAGCCTTCCTGGCGCAGGCCCAATTCGCGGGGGATGGTGGTGGCGTTGCGCCAGGGCGAGGTGGGCACTTGGTTGGCGTAGTCCCAGTTGCTCATCCAGCCCAGGAAAATGCGGCGGGCGCCGGTGTTGCTCCAGGTCACGCCGGCGTAGTCGTCGGGGCCGTAGTCGGCCCACTTGGTCTTGTTGTTCAGCGGGGTGAAGTGGTGGCCGTCGAAATTGCCCACGAAGTATTGGGTGCCCGAGCCGCCGTTGGGGCCGCCGGGGTTCAGGTTCACGATGAGCACCCAGTGGGTTTGGCCATTCAGCGTGAGCGGGAACAAATCGGGGCATTCCCACACGCCGCCGTGGGCGCCCAGCTTCACGCCAAACTCGCTTTCCTTGGTCCAGCTTTTCAGGTTGGGCGAGCTGTAGAAGGTGATGCGGTCCTTGGTGGCCAAGGTCATTATCCACTTCTTGGCCACGTCGTTCCAGCTCACTTTCGGGTCGCGGAAGTCCTGGATGCCGGGGTTGGGCAGCACGGGGTTGCCCTTGTATTTCGTCCAGGTTTTGCCTTCGTCGAGGCTATATGCCAGGCTTTGGTACTGGTGTTTGTTGGTTTTCTTTTTCTCCTCGGGGTCGTTGTGATGCGTGAAAATGGCCACCATCGCATTCGGGCCGAAGCCGGCGGTGTTGTCCTTATCAATCACGGCCGAGCCCGAGAAAATCCAGCCCAGCGAGTCGGGGTATAAGGCAATGGGCTGCTCCTGCCAGCTCACCAAATCGCGGCTGGTGGCGTGGCCCCAGTGCATGGGGCCCCACACCATGGCCTTGGGGTAGTACTGGAAAAACAGGTGATAAGTACCGTTGAGGTACACCATGCCGTTGGGGTCGTTCATCCAGTGCGCGGCAGGGCTGAAGTGGTAGCCGGGCCGGTACTGCGGCGTGGCGGGCGGCACGGCAGCCGTGTCCGTGGCGGCTGTTGCGGTGGAGCCTTGGGTAGCCGCCGTGGTTGTGTCGGTGGTTTTGGTTTCCTGGGTGCAGGCAGCTACGCTGGCGGCGGTGAGCAGCAAAAAGAGGACGTTTTTTATCATCACTATCTGGGTGGGAATTGAGGCTATGGGTATTGCGACAGAATTGCCTTAGGCCACCGCCCCCTGCATCAGCGCCTGCACATCGGCTTCGCTGAAAGCGGGCGTAGCGCCCTGATGCGTGGCGACCAAAGCTCCGGCGGCGCAGGCAAAATTGAGGGCATCCTGCGGCGGCTGGCCCGTAAGCCAGCCCTTGAGCAATGCGGCCAAGAAGGCGTCGCCGCTGCCGATGGTGTCCTGCACCTGCACCGCCACGCCGGGCGCGCGGTAAAGCCGGCCGTTGGTCCAGAGCAGGGCGCCGTCGGCCCCGCAGGTCACGCACACGGCCTGCAGGTCGAAGCGCTGGGCCAGCCAAGGCATGGCGGCGGCCGGCTCGGTTGCGGTGCCGAACCATTCCATGATTTCGGCCAATTCGTGGTGGTTCATCTTCACCATGTTGGCTTTGGTGAGCAGGTATTTCACCACCTCGCGGGTGTAGTGCGGGGGGCGCATGTTCACATCAAACACCTTAAACTTGGCGCTTTCGAGCAGGCGGTACAGCGTCTCACGGGTGCCTGCCTGCCGGGCGGCCAGGCTGCCAAACACGAAGGCATCGGCGGTAGCCACGGCGGCTTCTACTTCATCGTCGTAGTGAATGTAGTCCCAGGCTACGGGCTGCACTATCTTGTAGGTCACCTCGTTGGCGTCGTCCACGTTGGCTTTCACCACGCCGGTGAGGTGGGTTTTGCCGTGCTGGATGAGGGCCGTGTCCACACCTTTTGAGGCCACGAAATCGACCAGCTCTGTGCCCAATTCGTCATCGCCCACGCGGCTGATGAAGCGCACGGGCAAACCCAACTGGTGCAGGTGCACGGCCACGTTGAAGGGTGCGCCGCCCGGCTGCTTGCCGGTGGGCAGGATGTCCCAAAGGATTTCGCCGAAGCAGGCAACTATTGGAGACTTAGGGTCTTGAGAACTTGGGAACATGGTTGGAAGGATTTTGACTGATAGATAGCTCGTTCATGCGAAACCTCACCCCCTGACCCCCTCTCCAAAAGAGAGGGGGCACCGGTTCAGCTTCTGACGAAATTCGTCAGGCTCCCCTCTTTTTTGGAGAGGGGCCGTGGGTGAGGTTTTCCGGTAGCGCAGGCAGATAGTTACTGCGCCGTCAGCTCCAGCACTTTGCTGGTCAGCGCGGCCGGATTTGGCCCCGAGGCCAGCACGCCCACTTTCATCAGGTAATCGCCGGAGTAAGTTTGATTGTTCTCAGGGAGGTTGGATTTCGCGCCGGGCATGAGGTTGATTTCCTGTACGCGGTACTGGCGGGCGGGGTCGAGGCCCTGCAGGCGCACCCGCCCAAGCTCCTCGCCGGTGCGCAGGTGCAGGTTGTAGGCGAAGACCACGGCCTGGGTTTGGGTTGGGTTCACGAACATCGAGACGGCGCGGTTGCCCTCGTAGGGCGAGGCCAGCCGGTACAGGTCGCCGTGCCAGATGACGTCGCTCAGGCGTTTGTATTCCCGCACGGCCTGCTGGCTGAATGTCAGCTCGTCGGCCGTCATTTCCTCCACCCGAATGTCGTAGCCCAGGCGGCCCATCATGGCCACATCGGTGCGGAATTTCAGGCTCTGCTGCTTATTCCAGCTCGTGACGTGTGCCGACATGGCAATGCTGGGGAAGAACTGCGAATAGCCCCACTGGATGAAAACCCGCTCGTAGGCATCGGTGTTGTCCGAAAGCCAGAATTCGGTGAAGTAGGGCATGGCGCCGTAGTCGGCCCGGCCGCCGCCGCCGGAGCAGAGCATCATGGGCACATGCGGGTACTTTTGGCGCATCCGCCCAAACACTTTGTAGAGCCCGCGCACGTAGTCGATGTAGAGGTGCGACTGGTCGCGGCCTAGGTACTGCGAGTAGGCGTTGGTCATCATCCGGTTGCAGTCCCACTTAATGTAGGCCAGCTGCGGGTTGCTGGTAAACAGTTCATCCACCACGCCATACACGAAGTCCTGCACCTTCGGATTGGTGAGGTCCAGCACCAGCTGCTGGCGGTAGTAGTGCTCGGGGCGGTTGGGCAATTTCAGAATCCAGTCGGGGTGCTTGGCGTATAGCTCGCTCTTCGGGTTCACCATTTCGGGCTCAATCCAGATGCCGAATTTCACGCCGGCTTTGGTGGCCGTTTGCACCAGATGGCCGAGGCCGTTGGGCAGCTTCGATTTGGCCACCTGCCAGTCGCCGAGGCTGGTGCTGTCGGTGTTGCGCGGGTATTTGTTGCCAAACCAACCGTCGTCGAGCAGAAATAAATCGACGCCCAGCTTGCCCGCGTCGCCAATCAGCGCATCGAGCTTTTGCTCGTTGAAATCGAAGAACGTGGCCTCCCAGTTGTTGAGCAGCGTGAGGCGCTCCTTGGTGCCATCGAGCACGCCGTATTGCCGCGCCCAGCGGTGCAAATTGCGCGAGGCCAGTCCTTTGCCCTGGTGGCTGTAGGTAAAGATGAAGGCCGGCGTTTCGAACTTCTCGTCGGGTTTCAGAGTATATTCGGAGGCGAAGGGGTTCATGCCCGCCATCATCCGCAGGGCGTTGCGGTTATCCAGCTCAAACGAAAACTGGAAATTGCCCGACCACGCCAGCGTGCCGGCCAGTACGTCGCCGGTGGTTTCGGTGGCCTGCTTATCGAGGCCCAGCAGGAACATGGGCGACTGGTACATCTGGGCCCGGCTGCCCAGCTTGCTGTCGATGATTTTGATGCCGCTGGTCAACTCGGCTTCCTGCTGGCGCACCTCTTCAGCCCAGTCGCCGTGGAACTGCGTGAGCCAGTAGTGCGGCGCTTCAAAATGCAGCATGGCTGAGGCGAAGCGGCTCAACACCACCGGCTTCTTCTCGTGGTGACGCACCTCCATCCAGGTTTTGATGAGGTCTTCGGCCGGGTAGGCGCTGAAATGCAGCGTTACTTCCACGGGGTATTTCGGGTCGCGCAGTTCGATGGCCGTGTGGATTTGGCCCTGCGCCAGCGCATCGGTTTTGTGGCTCTTGTAGCGCAGCTCCAGCGAAGGATTCCCATCGTTGTGCACCATCCGAATGGCCGGCTCGAACAGGTTATCCAGCCCCGATGGCACGTAGGCCTGCTGCGTGCTCACGGGCAAGCGGCTCTGGTCGACCGGGCTCAGGCGCTGGCCCAGATAGGTCTGGTACAGGCGCTGCTGGTCGCCCACGGTCAACACTAGGCTGGTGTGGTCGGTTTCGATGACAATGCTGGTGCCGGGCGCGGTTTGGGCCATGCCGGCAATAGTAGTCATCGCGAGGCAACTAAGAAAGAGGAGCAGTCGGAGCATTTATTGGGTGGGAATGGCAAGTAAAACCAGCACGTCATGCTGAGCGCAGTCGAAGCATCTCTACTGCGCAACTAATCAATGCTTTTGCTACGAAGCAGTAGAGATGCTTCGACTGCGCTCAGCATGACGTGCTATTTCGTGCTTACTGCAACTAGTGCAGCACCAGTGCCTTATCGGCTGCTTCCAGCGTGGTGCCCTTCGTCTCGGGCATCAGCTTCAGCACGTAGAGCAGCTGCAGCACCATCATGGCCGCGAAGAAGGCAAAGGTGTTGCCGCCGCCCAGCTTCTCGGCGAAATAGGGGAAGGTGAAGGCAATGGCCGCCGCCATCACCCAGTGCGTGGAGCTGCCCAGCGCCTGCCCTTTGGCCCGCACCGCTGAGGGGAAAATCTCGGAAATAAACACCCAGATAACCGCCCCCTGCGAGAAAGCGAAAAAGCCGATGTACACGAACAGCAGCACCGGTACCAGCATGCCGCCGAACTCCTGCGTGTAGAATGCCCGCGCCACCAGCGCCAGCGTGGCAATAAGCCCGAAAGAGCCCACCAGCATCAACTTGCGCCGCCCAAACCGGTCGATGATGTTGACACCCAGCAAGGTGAAGATGAAATTGACCAGCCCGATGCCCGCCGACGACAGCAACGCCGTGTCCTGCCCCAGCCCCGTCATTTCGAAAATGCGTGGCGCGTAGTAGATGATGGCATTGATGCCAGCCAGTTGGTTGAACATGGCGAAAAGTACCGCCAGCATCACCGGGCGGCGGTACTGCGGCGCCCACAGCGACTCACCGGGGCCTTCCTCGGCGGCGTTGGCGACCAAGATGGTTTGCACGTTTTGCTCGGCCGTGGCCGGGTCGATGCGCTCGAATACGGCGCGGGCTTCGGCGACGCGGTTTTGGCGGAGCAGCCAGCGGGGGCTTTCGGGAATGCGGAACAGCAGCAGGAAGAAGGCAATGGCGGGCACCGCCTGCACACCCAGCATCCAGCGCCAGGCATCGGGTCCGATGTTTTTCAGCAGGTAGTTAGACAGATACGCGGCCAGGATGCCGAACACCACGTTGAACTGGAACATGCCCACCATGCGGCCCCGCGACTCGGGCGGCGACACTTCGGAGATGTACAGCGGCGCCGTGACCGACGACGCGCCCACGCCCAGCCCGCCCAAAAAGCGGAAAATCATAAACGGTACCCAGGCCGGCGACAGCGCCGCCCCCACCGCCGACACCAGGTAGAGCACCGCAATCCAGCTCAGGGTGCGGCGGCGACCCAGCGCATCGGAGGGAATGCCGCCGAAAATGGCACCTATCACCGTGCCAATCAAGGCGATGGAGATGGTGAAGCCGTGCTCCCAGGCGCTGAGGCCCCACACCTGCTGGATGGCTTTCTCGGCCCCCGAAATCACGGCCGTATCGAAGCCGAACAGGAACCCGCCCAGCGCTACCACGATGGACCAGAAGAAGACGTTATTTTTCATTGTAACTGAAGTAAACAGGAACGTCATGCTGAGCGCAGCCGAAGCATCTCGCGTGCCATCACTAATCAATGCGATTGAATTACTACCACACGCGAGATGCTTCGGCTGCGCTCAGCATGACGTTCTTATTTGTCGAAGGTTTCCTATCAATTCCTACCAGCCGTTGTTCTGCTTGTACAGGCCGCGGCTCAGGTTAATCTGGGTGAGCGGAATGGGCAGGTACTCGTCGCGGCCGGCCGTGAAGCGGGCATCCTGCAGGTACTGGCGCTTGGTTTTTTCCTGGGTGAAATAGGTGTTCAGGAACGAGTCGGCGATGCCCCAGCGCACGAGGTCGAAGAAGCGGAAGCCTTCCATGGCGAACTCCATGCGGCGCTCGTAGCGCAGGGCCTGGCGGGCGTAGGCCTGCGTCCAGACGGAAGCCGGATACTGGCCGATGCGGTAGTTAGAGGTGGCTGCGCCGTTGGCCTGCTTCAGCATAGCGGTACTGTTTTGGGCACGGGTCCGAATCTGGTTGATGATGGGCAGGGCCTCGCTGGCGCGGTTCAGCTCAATCAGGGCTTCGGCTTTCCAAAGCAGCACATCGGCGTAGCGGATGATGTTCCAGTTCTTCGAGGTGCTCATGAAGGGCGGGTTTTTCTGGAAGCTCGGGTCGGTGGGCAGCACGGCCTCTTTCATCGACAGGTTGTAGCCGTACACCTGCGGCACACGCACCCACGACTGCTGGAACACGAAGCTGGGGTCGTACTTAAACGGGTGGCCCACAATGGCTACTGTGTGGTCGAGGCGCGGGTCGACGGGGTTGGCCAGGAAATCGGCGGCCGTGGTCAGGTCGCCCGAGGTGTTGAAATCGTTGAAGCGCGGCAGGCCCTGGGCATCGGTTTTGAAAGCGTTGACCAGGTTCTGGCTGGGCTGGTGGAAGGAGCAGCAGCCGTAGTCGGGGTTCATCGGATAGTTCAACTCGTTGCCGCGCTGGGTGCGGCCCTTGGCGGTGCCGTCGTTGCGCGAAAACTGAATCTGAAACACCGACTCCGGCCCGTTATCACCCGTGGTGAGGAAGTTGGTGGCGAAATCGTTGTTCAGCGAAAACTTGCCGGATGCAGCAATCTGGTCCACCAGCGCCACCACTTCCTGCAGCTTGGCCGCGTCGATGCTCGTCACGGCATTGGTAGCGCTTTGGTTGTAAGCCTGGTACAGCAGCGTTTTAGCTAAGTAAGCCTGCGCTGCCCCTTTGGTCGCGCGGCCCACTTCGGGCTGCGTCACCGGCAGGTTGGCCGCGCCGAAGCGGAAGTCGTCGGCAATCTTGCTCCACAGCGCATCGTTGCTCAGGGCCGTGTTCGAGATGGTGTTGTACTGGTCCACCGGCACCGTCTCGTCGATGTAGGGCACGAACTTGAACACTTCTTTCAGCAGGAAATAGAAGTGCCCACGTAGGAAGCGCGCCTCGCCCTGCCGGATGGCCTTGGTGGGCATGGTGCTGGCGTCCACCGTATTGAGGCGGCGCAGGGCGTCGTTGGCCCGCGATACACCGATGAACAATAACGTCCATAAGTCGTTGGTGTTACCGTTGTCGACGCGGTTGAAGGAGAAGGTTTCGTAGAAGTGGAAGCCGTCCACGTCGGCCGTGCCGCCACCACCCTTGTAGGCATCGCCCGAGCGGATGTTGCCATAGGGCCACATCGACGAGTAGGGGCAGTAGAACACGTCGTTGCCAAGCTGCGAGTAAGTCGCAATTACCTGTTTATCAATATTGGTCGGGGTGTTGAGTTGCTCGTCGGTGAGCGTGCCTTTGGGGTCTACGTTCAGAAAATCCTTGTCGGAGCAGCCGACGGAGAGGGTAAGCAGGCCCAGGGATAAGGCGGTGAGTTTAAAGAATTTCATGGGAATTTGAAGGCTTAGGTGGGGAGATGTTCAGGCGGCTAACCTCACCCCCGGCCCCTCTCCCCAGGAGAGGGGAGCCACGGCGGCGCGGGCGTATGGTTTTTCGTCTGCAATCGTCCGGCTCCCCTCTCCCAGAGGAGAGGGGCCGGGGGTGAGGTTCCGGCGTCAGGCGGTGCCTCGTTAGAAAGTGACGTTCAAACCAGTCGTGAAAATCCGCGGAATCGGGTACTGGTAGTTGGTCACTTCCGGGTCGGGCGCGGTGTACTCCTTGCTCTTGATGGTGAACACGTTCTGGGCCTGCACATACACCCGAATGCCCTGTAGCTTCACCTTCTCCACCAGCGTGTTGGGCAGCGAATAGCCCAGTTGCAGGTTGCGCAGCTTCATGTAGGAAGCATTCTCGATGAAGTAGGTCGAGGAGCGGTTTTCGGCGTTGTTGTTGATGAGCGACACGGCCGGGATGGTCGAGCCGGTGTTGGTCGGCGTCCAGGCATCGAGGGTGCGCTGGCCCCAGTTTTCGCCCGCCGCCAGGCCCGCGAAATCGGTGCGGAACTTGATGTTATTGTAGGCATTCAGCCCCTGCACACCCTGGAAGAACATCTGTAAATCAAAGCCTTTGTAGTTGGCACCCACGTTCAGACCGTAGCTGTAGTTGGGCACTGCTTCGGTAATCCAAGTCTGGTCGAAGTTGTCGATTTTACCGTCGCCGTTCAGGTCTTTGTAGCGGATGCGGCCGGGGGCGGCGCCCACCTGGGTGGGTGCGCCGCTCACCTCGCCAGCGTTCTGGAACAGGCCGTCGGCCACGTAGCCGTACACCGCGTTGATGGAGTGGCCCAGGCGCGTCACGTCCTGGCCGTTGCCACCGTAGGCGTTAATCACCTCATCGGGCAGGTAAGTCACCTCGTTGCGGTAGGTCGAGAGGTTGGCGGCAATGTTGTAAGTCAAGCCATTAGCCAGCTTGTTCTGGTAGGCGAGCAGGAATTCCCAGCCCTTGTTTCGCAGCGAAGCGCCGTTCACAAACTTGTCGCCGCCCTCGCCCACCACGGCGGGGTACGGCAGGTTCACCAGAATGTCGGTGCTGTTCTTGATGAAGTAGTCAATCGTACCGGAAATCTTGTTGTCCAGGAAGCCAAAGTCCAGGCCCAGATTGGTTTGCGTGGTGGTTTCCCACTTCAAATTCGGATTGGCCTGTTGAATGCGGCGGTAGCCCGAGGGCAGGTTGCTGTTGGTGCCGTAGATGTCGTAGGCCGTGCCTTTGTCGGTGGTGAAGTTGGGGTCCAGCGTGCCGAGCAGCGACTGGTAGAGGCCGCGCGAGGCGAAGTTGGCAATGTCCTGGTTGCCGGTCTGGCCCCAGCCGGCGCGCAGCTTCAGGTCCGAAATCTGTGGCGCGTTGTCCTTAATAAACGCCTCTTCCGAGATGCGCCAGCCGCCCGACACGGCCGGGAAAATACCGAACTGATTGTTTGTGCCGAAGCGCGACGAGCCGTCGCGCCGCACCGTGCCGCTCAGCAAGTACTTGTCGTTGAACGAGTAGTTGACCTTGGCGAAGTACGAGGCCAGGCGGAAGGCCGTGGCCGAGCCGCCGTTGTCCTTGTTCAGCGTGCCGGCGTCGAGGTAGGCGTAGTCGAGGCTTTCGCTGGCGAAGTTGGTGCGTGAAGCGTAGCTGCTCTCGTCGTAGTAACCGATGCGTTCGTTGCCGAGCAGGAAATCGAGTTGGTGCTTGCCGCCGCCGAAGTTCAGGTTGTAGTTCAGCGTGTTTTGCAGCACCCAGTTGCCGTAGAACCGGTCGTTGACGGTCACGCGGTTGTTGGCTTCGGAGAGGTAGCCGGCGGTGTAGGTCTTGTAGATTTCGCGGTAGCGGTACAGGCTGTAGTCGATGCCGAAGCTGGTGCGCAAGTGCAGATTTTTCACCACTTCCAGGTCGGCGAAGGCGTTGCCGAAGGCCCGGCCGGTGTTGGCCATGTTCTGCTTATTGTCTTCGAGCAGGCGCACCGGGTTGTCGCGGTCCGAGATGCCCGACACCGGCCCGCCCCAGCCCACGCCGTCCACGGTGTGCACCGGCACGATGCTCGGCAGCTGGCTGGCCCGGTCGCGGATGAAGTTGATGCCCGGCGTGTTGGGGTCGTTGGTGGGCAGGATGGTTTCCTGGGTTTTGGCCACCGTCAGGTTCTGACCAATCTTCAGCCGGCCGTTGAAGAAGTTGTAATCCGAGTTCAAACGGGCCGTCCAGCGGTTGTATTCCGAGGTCTTGATGATGCCCTTGTTGTCGTAGTAGTTCACCGAAAACAGCACCCCGCCGCGCTCGCCGCCGTTGCTGATATTCAGGTTGTACGACTGCAACACGGCGTTGCGCTGAATTTCCGAAAACCAGTCCGTATCGGCCGAGCGCATCGTGCGGGCCGCGTCAATAAACTCGGGCACCGTCACGCCATCCAGCACCGGCTTGCCGTTGGCCCCGGTATGCGTCTGGAAGTTGTAGAACGGCAGGTTCGGCGTGATGCCATCGTTGATGGCTGCCTGCCCATACACCCGGCCGTAGTCCAGGGTGTTCAGCATTTTGATGTGCGGCCCCGGCGTCTGCACCGTCAGGAAAGTCGAGAAATCAACCTTCGTTACGCCCTTCTTTGCTTTCTTAGTCGTGATGATAATCACCCCGTTAGAAGCCCGCGAGCCGTAGATGCTGGCCGACGAGGCATCTTTCAGCACCTGAATGCTCTCGATGTCGTTCTGGTTAATCTGGCCGATGCCCTCGCGGGTCGGGATGCCGTCAATTACGTACAGTGGGTCGTTGTTGCCCAGCGTACCGATGCCGCGAATTCGTACCGTCGAGTTGCCAGCCGGCGAGCCGTCTGTGGTGATGCTCACGCCCGGCACCCGGCCCTGTAGGTTTTTCACCGGGTTCGACGACGGCAAATCCCGCACCTCGTCCGACTTGATAACCGACACGGCGCCGGTCAAATCGGCCTTGCGCTGCACCTGGTAGCCGGTCACCACCACCTCATCGAGTGCGGCGGCGTCGGTCACCAGTTGGGCGGCTACGGTGCTTTCGCTGCCCACCGGCACCTCCTTCGTTTTATAGCCCACGAAAGAGAAAACCAGCGTTGCCCCTTCCGGCACGTTGATGCTGAACTTGCCGTCCATGTCGGTGTTGGTGCCCAGGTTGGTGCCCTTCACCAGCACGGTCACGCCGGGCAGGCCCTCGCCTTTATCATCGGTCACGCGGCCCGTAACGGGCCGGTCGGCCAGGGCCGGATGGGCGAACGTTCCGGCGGCGTGGCCGGGCTCGGCCGGGCTGGCTGCCAGGGCCGGACCGCCGGCGAGCAGCGCCACCAGCGCTGCCTGCGGAAGAGAATGTAGCAGTGTGTTCATGCGTTTTTGAGTGGGAGTGAAAAGCAGGAAAAAAGACCGAAACGGCTCCCGGCTGCCAAGAGCGGCGGGTTGATTTATGGTCCAAATTTCCGGCAGCCAGCCCCGGCGGGCTTGCTCAATCCTCTCAAAAGCGTTAACTATCCGTTCACTGCCAGAATTATAATTTTAACTTTGATTTACAGCATCTTAACCCATAGCAAACGTTTGGGGCGTTCAGCCCGGTTACACTCAGGTTACCTCACTTTCACTATCCGTTCAGCCTACCGGCGCGATGTGCAGGGCCCGATACTCGGACGGTGAAATCTGGTAACGCCCCTTGAAGCTGGTAGAGAAATAGGAGGGCGAATTGAAGCCCAGTTGGTAGGCTACCTCGGCAATAGTGAGGGAGTCGTCGAGCAAAAGCTGCCGGGCTTTGGTGAGGCGAATGCTCTGCACAAAGTCCGTCGGGCTGGTGCCGAGCACAGCCTTCACCTTGCGGTAGAGCTGCACCCGCGAGATGCCCAGGCTGCGGGCCACGTCCTCCACGCTCAGGTCGGCCCGCTCCAGGTTGGCTTCTACAATGGCGGTGAAGTCGGCCAGGAATTTCTGGTCGACGCGCTGGGCCGGGGCCACGGTGGCGGTGTCCACGCTCAGCTCGCGGCGGAAATGCTCGCGCTGCCGCTCCCGGTTGCCGAGCAGGGTGCGCAGGCTTTCGAGCAGAAAAGTGGGGTTGAAGGGCTTGGTGAGGTAAAGGTCGGCGCCCGCCTGCACGCCTTCCACCTGTTGCTCGGGCGCGCCTTGGGCCGTGAGCAGCACCACCGGAATGTGCGAAGTGCGCCAGTCGCCCTTCAGCTGCGCCACCAACTCGATGCCGCTGACTTCCGGCATCATCACGTCGCTCACAATCAGGTCGGGAATCAGCTCGGCGGCCAAGCGCAGGCCGGCCGCGCCATCGGTAGCCGTGCGCACCTGGAAGTGCGGCCGCAGCTTCTGGGCCAGAAAGGCGTTGACTTCCGCGTTGTCTTCGATGATGAGGACCAACGCATCGCGCCCCTCGCCTGTGGCAAAGCCAGCTTCGGCCGCTTCGTCAGCCGCGGTGGCTACGGCCGTGGGTTCTTCCTGCACCAGCCCTGGCAGGGCGGGTTGCGCTACTGACGCTAGCAGCCCGGCCGGCAACGTGAGCGGCAGCGTCACCACAAAGGTGCTGCCTTGCCCTGCCTGGCTCGTAAACGCCAGCTGGCCCATGTGCAAGCGCGTGAGCCCCAGCGCCAAGGCCAGCCCCATGCCCGAGCCCTGCACGCCCGGCTGCTGCCCCTGGTAGAACCACTCGAAGATGTGTGCCCGGTCTTTTTCGCTGATGCCGCGCCCGGTATCTTCCACACTCACCCGCACACTGCCCTCGGCTGGCAGCGGCTGAATACTGACAGTAATTTGCCCGCGCTCCGGCGTGAATTTCAAGGCATTAGCCAGCAGGTTGAAGAACACCTTATCCAGAATATTCACGTCGAAGGGCAAATTCACCACTGGCTCGGCGGGCAGGAAGCGGAGTGTCACGCCCTTCTGCCGGGCTGGCTTTTCGAAGGAATCGAGGATTTCGCGCACGAAGGCCACGAGGTTGCCTTCGGTTGCACGCACGGGCATCTTGCCCACGTCGATTTTGCGAAAATCCATGAGCTGGTTCACCAGCCGGAGCAGGCGTTGGGCGTTGCGGCGCACCAGACTCAGGTCGTGCCGCTGCGGAGCGGTGAAATCGGCGCTGCTGGTTAGCATTTCCTCTACCGGCCCCAGAATGAGCGTGAGCGGCGTGCGCAGCTCGTGCGAGAAGTTGGTGAAGAAGCGCAGCTTGGCCTCCGTTTCCACCTTAGCACGCTCGGCAAACTCTTGAATCTGGTTGCGTTGCGAGCGGATTTCCTCGTTCTGCCCGGCCAGTACGCGGGTGATGCGGCGGTTGGCCCGCAGCGCCCGCCACGCCAGCAGCCCCAGTCCGGCTACCAGCAGCAGCGCTGCCGCCAGCACATACAACACGGTTTGCTGGCTGGCGTAGGTGTCGCGCTGCTGTTGCAACAGCTGCTGCTGCCGCTGAATATCCTGCTGCTGACTGGCCAGCTTCTCGGTTTGCATCTTCACCGTCAGCACGTTGGTCGAGTCGATAACCATCGTGCTGAGGATGTTCTCCTTCGCAAAAGGCTGCTTGGTCAGGATGCGCATGGCCGTGCGAATGGCCTCCTCCCCGCCCGGAGAATAGAGCAGCGTGGCCGTGATGATGCCGTCCTGTACCAGTTGGATGCCGCCGCGGCTGCCCGGTAGCCCGTCCACCCCAATGATTTTGACGCGGCGCTGCCGGCCCAATTCCTTGCATACTTGGTAGGCGCCCAAGGCCAGCCGGTCGTTATGCGCAAAAATCAGGTCTACTTCGGGATGGTCGCGTAGCACGGCGGGCAGGCGCTCCAGCACCGACGGCCGCTCCCAGTTGCTGTTCACCTGCGCCACCAAGTGCATGCCGGGATAGGCGGCCAGCGCTTTGGCAAAGCCGCGGTGCCGGTCCACGGCCGGCGAGGAACCGGGCGCGCCCAATATCTCCAGCACCTGGCCGTGCTCCCCGAGCAGGTTGGCCGCGTAGCCGCCGGCGGTCTGGCCTACTTCCACGTTATTGCCGCCTACGTAGGCCGTATAGAGCTGCGAAGTGGTGCGCCGGTCCAGAATAACCACCGGAATGCCTCGGTTGTACACTTCTTCGATGATGGGCGTCACCGGCTCGGCTTCGTTGGCCGATACTATCAGCAAGTCAATGCCTTCGTGCAGAAATTCCTGAATTTGCTGCTTCTGCAGGGCACTGCTGTAGCGGGCGTCCTTCATCCGAAAGCTGACTTCGGGGTAGAAGCTCAGCTCCTTTTTCATGCCGGCCAGCATAGCCAGGCGCCAGGCGTCGCCGTTGGTGCACTGCGAAAAGCCGATGCGGTAATGCGGCGGGGCGGCCGCCAGGGCCAGGTTTGTCCACCATCCGTAGCAGAGTAGTACGCAAAAAAGCTGAGCAACACGCTTCATGGCTTGAAGGTAGCGCCCGGCCGGAAAATGCGAAGCTTTCCGGCAACGTTTCCGGTCGTTGGATGTAGGGGCGGGGCCTGTCCCCGCCCGTCGTTGCACGGAATCATAATGACGGCGCGAACGCACGGGCGAAGGCAGTCCTCGCCCCTACAACGAACCAACATTGGGGCTACCCCTGGTCTTTCTTTTTCACCATCGTCAGAATGGTGGCCACGGCCACGGTTTCGCTGGTTTGGTCAGTCACTTCCACGTACCAGCGTACAATGCCTTTGGCCACGTCCTCGGCATCGCGTTTTTCCTGGCCAATTTTTTCCTTTACCGTCAGCGTCACGCCGATGGTGGTGCCGGGGTACACGGGCTTGGTGAAACGGCATTCGTCCAGACCGTAGTTCAACAAAACCGGGCCCTTGCGCGGGTCCACAAACATGCCGGCGGCCTTGCTCAGAATGTAGTAGCCGTGGGCCACACGGCCGGTGAAGAGCGTGCCTTCCAGCGAGGTAGCGTCGACGTGGGCGTAGAAATTATCGCCCGACACTTGGGCGAAGCTGGCAATGTCGGCCTCCGTTACGGTGTGCTTGTGCGTCACGTAGGTCTGCCCGATTTCCAGTTCCTCGAAATAGTGCTGGAAAGGATGCTTGTCCTTCTCAATCTGCCGGGCTTTGGGCTGGTACACTTCCGTGATGGCCGTAATCATGCTGGGCGAGCCTTGCAGGGCCACGCGCTGCATGAAATGCTCCACGCCCCTGATGCCGCCCATTTCCTGACCGCCGCCCGCCCGGCCCGGCCCGCCGTGGATGAGCTGCGGCAGCGGCGAGCCGTGCCCGGTGCTTTCTTTGGCCATCTCCTCGTTGATGACCAGGATGCGGCCGTGGTTGGTGGCCGCGCCCAGTACAAAGTCCTGGGCCGTGCGCGGGTCGTTGGTGGCAATGGAGCACACCAGCGAGCCTTTGCCCATGTTCACCAGTTTCACGGCCTCGTCGGTGTCGCGGTAGGGCATCAGCGTAGCCACCGGCCCGAAGGCTTCGATTTCGTGCGAGTCGAGGTGGCGGAAAGGCTCGGAGTTGAGCAGCAAAATGGGTGAGCAGAACGCGCCCTTCTCAGCATGCGCGCCACGCTCTTTGCCCAAAATTTCCACATTTTCGAGGTCGCCGTACACGATGGGCGTGTTTTGGGCGAGGTGCTGAACCTGCTCGCGCAGGCGCTGCAGCTGCTCGCGGCCGGCCAGCGCGCCCATACGCACGCCTTCGGCCAGCGGGTGGCCAATGGTAGTTTGCTTCAGGAGCTTGCCCAGCGCAATCTGCACGTCTTCCAGCACGTTTTCGGGCACGATGATGCGGCGAATGGCCGTGCACTTCTGGCCCGACTTGCCGGTCATTTCCTTGCGTACTTCCTTCACAAACAGGTCGAACTCCGGCGTGCCGGGTTTGGTGTCCAGCCCCAGCACGGCGGCGTTTAACGAGTCGGCCTCCATGGTAAACGGCACCGCTTCTTCAACTATGCGCGGGTGGGCCCGCAGTTTGCGCCCGGTGGCGGCCGAGCCGGTGAAGGTCACTACGTCCTGGTAGGTGACGTGGTCGAGCAGGCCCTGGCCGGTGCCGACTACCAGCTGCAACGCGCCTTCGGGCAGAATGCCGGAGGCAATGATTTCGCGCACCACGGCCTCGGTGAGGTAAGCCGAGGGCACGGCGGGCTTCACCACGGCGGGCATGCCGGCCAGCAGGTTCACCGCAATTTTTTCTAGCATGCCCCACACCGGGAAGTTGTAGGCGTTGATGTGCACGGCCACGCCTTCGCGCGGCACCAGCAGGTGCTGCGCCATGAAAGTGCCGCCCTTGCTCAGGCCCACCGGCTCGCCTTCCACGTAAAACGGCTTGTCGGGAAACTTGCGGCGCAGCGAGGCATTGGCAAACAGATTGCCGATGCCGCCCTCAATATCCACCCACGAGTCGGCCCGCGTAGCGCCCGAGCGGTAGCTCAACTCGTAGAAAATTTCCTTCTTTTCCTGCAAGTGGAACGCCAGCGCTTTCAGCATGCGCCCGCGTTCGTGAAAGGTCATTTTGCGCAGCGCCGGGTTGCCCACGCGGCGGCCGTAGTCGAGAATGGCGGCAAAGTCGAAGCCTTCGGTATTGGCCAGGGCAATGACTTCGCCGGTGCTGGCGTCGAGCAGTTCCTGGGGAGCGGTGGCGCCGGCAGTCCAGCGGCCGAGGGTGTAATTTTCGAGGGTGGGCGTCATGGGCGGGAAGGTAGCGCACGCTGCCGCTTGCGCTAGTAAAAGGGTGAAGTGGGAGCTATTTCGTCATGCAGAGCGCAGCGAAGCATCTCGCGTGGGGTAGTAATCAGTTAATTAGTGGTGGCACGCGAGTAATTAGTGATTGCAAGCGAGATGCTTCGCTGCGCTCTGCATGACCTTCAATGATACTCTACAAAAAGCTACGGCCATTGCGTACCGTGCGGCGCAGCAGCGGGCTGGCGCGGTACCGGTCCTCGTGGTATTCGTCGTACAGCGCATCGAGCGTGGTCAGCACCTGGGCCGGGCCCAGCTCATCGGCCCAGGCCAGCAGACCCTTGGGGTAGTTCACACCCTTAGTCATGGCCAGTTCCAAGTCTTCTTTTGAGGCCACGTTGAGAGCTAGCGCATCCACGGCTTCGTTGATGAGCATGGCCAGCACGCGGGTGAGGATTTGGTGGCCCAGGGCTTCGTCGCGGATGGGCTCGGGTAGAGTGGTGCCGGGGGTGTAGTTATAGAAGCCGCGGCCCGATTTGCGGCCGTAGTAGCCGGCCTCGAACAGGCGCTTTTGGGTGAAAGAGGGCTTGAAGCGCGGGTCGAAAAAGAAGGCGGTGAAGACGGATTCCGTGACGCGGTAATTCACGTCGTGGCCGATGAAATCCATCAGCGCAAACGGGCCCATGCGGAAGCCGCCCAGTTCGGTTAGGGCCCAGTCGATGGTAGCCATGTCGGCTACACCTTCTTCCAGCAAGCGGATAGCCTCACCGTAGAAGGGCCGCGCCACGCGGTTCACGATGAAGCCCGGCGTGTCTTTGGTGAGCACCGGCAGCTTGCCCCAGCTTTGCACCAAATCCCGCACTTCTTCGGCCAAACCGTCCCGCGTCTGCACAGCCGGAATGACTTCCACCAGCGCCATGAGCGGGGCCGGATTGAAGAAGTGAGTGCCAACGAAACGCTCCGGCCGCTTGCACGCGGCGGCAATGGAGGCAATAGACAACGACGACGTATTGCTGGCCAAAATGCAGTCCGCCGCCACCACGGCTTCCACCTGCCGAAACACCTTTTGCTTCACCGCTAGCTCTTCCACAATGGCTTCGAGCACCAGCCCGCAGCCCGCAAAATCCTGCATATTGGTGGTGGGATGCAGCCGAGCTACGGCCGCCTCAGCCGCCTCCTGTGGCATTTTACCCTTCTCGGCCAGCTTGCGCAGGTTGCTGGCAATGCCGGCCGTAGCGCGTTCTAAAGCGGTAGCGCTTTGGTCGAGCAGGTACACTTCGTGCCCGGCCACGGCCACCACTTGCGCAATGCCCGCACCCATAGCGCCGCTGCCGATAATTCCAATGGTCATACTTGGTGAAATGGTGAGTTTTTAGGCCGGGGAGGTCGTCCTGCTGCGCCTCCGCTCAGCAGGACGTTTTACAGGTGCTTGACTTCACCTCAATTGTGGCATTTGAAATAATCGAACGGCTCCAGGCAGTCGTCGCATTGGTAATGCGCTTTGCAGGCCGTGGAACCGAACTGGCTGACCAAATGCGTGTGCTCCGACTTGCAGATGGGGCAGCGTACGGCTGTGTCTTTGCCAAATAAATTGAGCATGTGACCCGTGGCGGTACCGTCCACGGGTGGGGCGATGCCATAAGCTTCCAATTTCTCGCGGCCGGCCTGGCTCATCCAGTCGGTGGTCCAGGCCGGGCTGAGCTGGTTGTGGATGGTGAGGTGGGTGTAGCCTTCGGCCAGCAGCCGCAGCCGAATGTCGGTGGCAATGGTGTTCATAGCCGGACAGCCCGAGTAAGTGGGCGTAATGGTCACGGTAATTTTATCGCCTTCCACCGCCACCCCGCGCACGATGCCCAGGTCCAGGATGCTGAGCACTGGCACTTCGGGGTCGCTCACTTCTTCCAGCAGTTGCCAGATACGAGCTTCGGTCGGGGCTGAAGTTGCGGGGATTACCACGTCAGGCCGGGATAGGTGCGTTGCATGTATTGCAGCTCCGACAGCAGGTAACCGAGGTGCTCGGAGTGGCGGCCGGTTTTGCCCCCCAACTGCGCAAAAACAGCCGTGGGCAGTGGCACGTTGGCTTCGGCGAATACGTGTTCGGTGTGTGCCTGCATCTCCGGCAGCAGGGTAGCGTAATCGGGCAGCACGCCAATTTCCTGCAGGGCTGTTTCAGCAGCCGTAGGCGTGGTCAGCTCGCCCGCAAAGCGCCAGAGCGTGGCAATGGCTTTGTCCAGCCGCTTCCGGCTCTCATCCGTGCCATCGCCGAGGCGAATTACCCATTCCGAGCTCCATTTGAGGTGATACGCAGCCTCTTTTACCGACTTCTCGGCAATGGCGGCCAACTGCGCATCGGGCCCGTCTTTCAGCTTTCGCAGCAAGTGGTAATGGAAGTTGTCGAACAGAAATTGCCGCAGAATGGTGTGCGCAAAGTCGCCATTGGGCTGCTCCACCAGCAGCGGGTTGCGGTATTCCACGGCGCTGCGCAAGTAAGCTAGGTCGTCCTCGGTACGGCCCTGGCCTTCAAGTTCGGCGGCGTATTGGTAGTAGCTACGGGCCTCGCCCAGCAGGTCCAGCGCAATGTTGGCCATGGCCAAATCCTGCTCCAGAATGGGGCCGTGGCCGCACCATTCGGAGAGGCGGTGCGCCAGAATCAGGCTGGTGTCGGCCAGCTGCAACACGTACGGAAACAGCAGCGACGGCTCAGTGGCAGCAGCGGCTTTGGTGCCGGAAAGGTCTTGCGTGAGCATGGAAGTTACATGTGTTTGATAGAATCCGGCACCTCGTAGAACGTGGGGTGGCGGTACACTTTATCCGCCGCCGGGTCGAAGAAGGCATCGGCGTCGTCGGGATTCGAAGCGTGAATGTGCTTCGACTCGACTACCCAAATGCTCACGCCTTCGAGGCGGCGGGTGTACACGTCGCGGGCGTTTTGCACGGCCATGGTGGCATCGGCGGCGTGCAAGCTGCCGACGTGCTTGTGGTCAAGCCCCTGCTTGCTACGGATAAACACCTCCCAAAGAGGCCATTCGGATTGATTCATTTTGCTTTTTGTTCGTTGTCAAAAAGAACGGTCATGCTGAGCGTAGTCGAAGCATCTCGCTCGCTTCGTTGACCGATTGATGTACTGCTGCACGCGAGATGCTTCGGCTGCGCTCAGCATGACGTTCTTTTTCCTTTGTTACTCGCCAAAACCTACGCCGCTACCGCTTCCCGCGCCGCGCGCTTGGCAGCGTGGGCGTTGGCGGCCTCGCGCACCCAGGCGCCTTCCTCGTGGGCTTGCACCCGCGCTTGCAGGCGCTCGTGGTTGCACAGCCCGTTGCCCTTCACCACCGACCAGAACTCGTCCCAGTTCACTTCGCCAAAATCGTAGGCTTGGCGCTCCTCGTTCCACTTCACTTTTTCGTCGGGCACGGTCAGGCCCAGGAATTCGGCCTGGGGCACCATCATGTCCACGAATTTCTGGCGTAGCTCGTCGTTGGTGAAGCGCTTGATGCGCCAGTTCATGCTTTGGGCCGTGTTGGGCGAGTCTTCGTCTTTCGGGCCAAACATCATCAGCGTGGGCCACCACCAGCGGTTGAGGGCCTCTTGCGCCATGGCTTTCTGCTCAGGAGCGCCTTCGCACAGCGTCTGCATAATCTCGAAACCCTGGCGCTGGTGGAAGCTTTCCTCCTTGCATACCCGCACCATGGCCCGTGCATACGGCCCGTAGCTGGTACGGCACAGCGGCACCTGGTTCAGAATCGCGGCGCCATCCACCAGCCAGCCCACGCAGCCCATGTCGGCCCAGCTCAGGGTGGGGTAGTTGAAAATGCTGCTGTATTTGGCCTTGCCGGAGTGCAGGTCGGCCAGCATCTGGTCGCGGGTAGTCCCAAGGGTTTCGGCGGCGCTGTAGAGGTAGAGGCCGTGGCCGGCTTCATCCTGCACTTTGGCCAACAAAATGGATTTGCGTTTGAGCGAAGGCGCCCGCGTAATCCAGTTGCCTTCCGGCAGCATGCCCACCAGCTCCGAGTGCGCGTGCTGCGAAATCTGACGAATCAGTGTTTTGCGGTAAGCATCCGGCATCCAGTCCTTGGGCTCGATGCGGATATCCGCGTCGATGCGGGCCTGAAACTGCTCTTCTGGGGTGAGGACTTTTTCGAGGGTTTCCATGGGACTGAATGAGTGGGTTGCGGGTGTATTCTAGGGATAAAAAAACAGCGTCCTGCTGAGCGCAGTCGAAGCATCTCGCGTGCAGCAGTATATCAATCGGTCAACGAAGCGAGCGAGATGCTTCGACTGCGCTCAGCAGGACGTTCTTAAATAACGCATCAATGGTCAAAATCAACGGTAACCTCGGCCGAAGTTGGCCGGGCCTGACAAGTCAGAACGTAGCCTTTGGCCACTTCCGTTTCCGAAAGCGAGTAGTTTACGTCCATGGCGGCGGTGCCGGCCGTGACGCGGGCCCGACAGGTGCTGCACATGCCGTTTTTGCAGGAATACGGCGCATCAACCCCGGCGGCCAGCGCGGCATCGAGCACGGTATCGCCGTAGTACGACATATCCAGCAAGTAGGCGCGGCCGTCGAGGCGCAGGGTCACCAGGCTTTTCTGGTCGTCGTCGCCCACTGGTCGCTGCACGGCGGCTTTGGCCTTGGCCCCGTTGGCAGCGGTGAAGAGCTCGAAGTGAATTTTCTCGGGTGCTACGCCAGCTTCGCCTAGAGCGGCGCGCACGCCGTGAATCATTTCCTCCGGCCCGCAGATGAAGCATTCATCGAGCAACGAAGCCGGCAGCACTTTCTCAAGTAGCTGCGCCGTCTTGGCCTGGTCGAGGCGGCCAAAAAACAGGTCGCTGTCGCCCTGCTCGCGGCTCAGGATGTGGAACACGCTCAGCCGGTCAAGGAATTTATTCTTCATCCCCTCAATGGCTTCCTTGAAAATAATGGAGTTGCGCCCCCGGTTGCCGTACACCAAGTACACCTGGCTGCCCGGCTCGGTCAGCAATATCGTTTTGACGATGCTCAGAATGGGCGTGATGCCGCTGCCCGCTGCAAACAATGCATAGCTCTTGGCATGCGAAGGGTGCAGCGTAGCGGTGAAACGGCCCTGCGGCGGCATCACCTCTAGCGTGTCGCCCACGTGCAGGCCATCCACAGCCAGGGCCGAGAAGCGCCCCTCGGGCACTTTCTTGATGGCCACACGCCACTCCTCGTCCAACGGGCTGCTGCAAATGGAGTAGGACCGCCGCAAATCTTCGCCTTGGTGCTCACGGCGCAGGGTCAGGTACTGCCCAGGGGTGTAGCGGAAAGCCTCGCGCAGTTCGGCCGGCACCTCAAAGGCCAGGGAAACGCAATCGGGCGTTTCGCGGCGGATGTTCTTGATTTTGAGTTTGTGGAACCTGCTCATGTGGGAACTCGGCTCTGGCTTTTAGAAGCAGGCGCGCTCGATTTCAAAATGCTGTCGGCGCGGCCAGTGCCTCTTGCGTTGCATCAGCACCACAGCTCCGGAATTATGGAAGCGGTGCCTGTCAAGCGCAGGCGGAGAGTTGACGGGTGGGAAAAGAAGGGGTGAAAGTAATGGCAAAAGTAATACATTCCCGCAAAAAAACTAACGACTGTTCGTTTTGCAGAAGTGGCAACTTTCACTCTTGTTGAGACAATTACGCTGAAATGGGTTGGCTGTGGACCACCATTGCCCAACGTGGAACAAGCACAGCAGCGATAGTACGTCCTTAGCGTAGGGCTAGCGCGTGGGTGTGCAGGTTGCGGCGCAAGCTGTTGAAAAACTGGGTTCGCTCTTTTTCGCCAGTGCCGCTGATGAGGGTCGATTTCTTCATAAGGTTGGATAGGTGAGCAAACATGAAGTCGTTGAATCCCTCGTCGCGGGTGCCCACAAAATACAGCACACTGTGGTTGAGAAAGGTGATGCGGGTATTGCCCAGTTCGGCGGCAAACGTGTTGTCGCCTAGTATCAACTCGTTCACAAACAGGCGGTAGGGCGGGGCGGTGGAGGCAGGGACCTGACTCAGGATGCACTTGACGCCGTGCTCGGCTTGCGTCTCTACGTAGTCGAGCAACTCACTTACTTTGGCGTACAGCAGGCGCACGTCATCATCAGATGCAAAGTTGCCGGACTCGTGGTAAAATTGAATTTGGCGTAGGGCGCTGTTTAGGCTTTCCACGTTCCAGATTTCGGTGGTGGCCACTTGGGTATAGAGCTTGATGATGCGCTGGCAGGCCACGTGCAGATGGCTGTACCGGGCATCACCCAACCGAAACTTGACCCCACGCAACTGGTCGTCGTGGAGAATGGACTTCATCCAGAAGAAAAACTTAAATTCGGCCAACTCCGGTATCTGGAAATGGTAGAACAAAGGAATGTCCTTGATGATGAAGTAGATATGCGAGTCGAGAAAGCGGTTTACCAGCGTTAGCTGATTTTCTACGTCCTGCAGCCACCGCTCCAGAGCGTGGTCCTGCTGCAAGGGCTGCCGCCCTGTGAAGAGGATGCCCTCGGTTTGCGGAAAAAGATATTGGTCGATAGACACTCGAAACCGGGCGCCTATTTTCTGCACTTCGGGCAGGTCCAGCGGCTTCTCGCCTCTAATGCGCCGATAGGCGCTATCGGTGCTTAGGCCCAGCACGTCGGCTATTTCTTCCACCAGCGACTGGTGAGGCAGCAACTGGGCTTTGACTTGCTGAAGGAAGCGAATCTGGGCATCGGGCGTTTCCATACAGAAAGCAAGCTAGTAATAATTACGATGCTTCCTTGAGCAAGTAGTAATTATTGCCACAAGCTCTTCAATCTGACTTTGCAGTAGGCAAGCCTGCGGCCCGAACCTTTGCAATAGCAGTTTTGGCGCAGCACCAGCGGAAATAAAAATGGACGCCGGTAGCAGTCAATTAGGGATGCGCAAGGCCGGGCGGTAGCTTTCCGAAGTTGGGTAAATGCCTGCGTCACAGCGTGGGCCAGTGGCTGGTGCCGCAGTGGTGCCCGTGCGATGCTTGCTTTTCTCATTCTTGCTTTCACCTTTTTCCTGCTACAGTCATGGCCAGTATTCGCTTTCAGCCCGAACCATCCGATGGATTTTACCACACCCTAAAAAGCCGGGTGCAGGCCTACTTTGCACAGGAAGGAATTCCGCGCTACGCCACGCCGGAGGCGCGGTGGAAGGCGGCCTTTTTTGCGGGGTCGTTCGGCCTCAGCTACGGCATTATTCTGCTGGTAACCATGCCATTATTCTTGTTTTTGGCGATGTGGTTTCTAATGGGCGTTTGCCTGCTGCTGGCGGCCATGAGCATGGTGCACGATGCAGCACATGGCGTATTCTCGGCTCGCCCGTGGGTCAATGCGGTGCTGCTACACTTTGCCAACCTGGTGGGGGGCGACGGCTACATGTATAAGTATAAGCACACCGTGTCGCACCATGCCTACACCAACATCCCGGGCCTGGACATCGACCTGGAGCAAAGCTCCCTGGTGCGCGTCACACCCTTCACCACTTCCCGCGCCAGACACCGGCTCCAGCACTGGTACATGCGGGTGCTCTACCCATTCTACATCTTGTTCTGGGTACTGTTTCGGGACTTTAGCTACTACCGGCGCGCGAAGATTGGGACGGCCACGGCGCACCACGCTGCGGTGCATTGGCTCACGCTAGTTGCCAGCAAAGCCTTTTACCTGTTCTACCTGCTGGTGGTGCCGGCTGCGGTGCTGCCGGTGCCGTTCTGGCACATTGGGCTGGGGTTTGTGTGCATGCACCTGGGTTCGGGGGTGGTGGCCATGTTTGCCCTGCTGGCCAACCACGCCGTAGAAGACTCGGTGTTTGCCGTGCCCAACGCCGACGGCCTCATGGACTGCAGTTGGGGCGAACACCAACTGCGCACCACCGACGACTACAGCCCCGACTCGCGCCTCGTCAGCTTCCTCTTTAGCGGCCTCAATCATCATGTAGCCCACCACCTATTTCCCCGCTATTGTCATGTGCACTATCCGGCCATCACCAAGCTGGTGCGAGCCACGGCGCAGGAGTTCGGCTTGCGCTACCGGCACAATTCCCTATTTGGGGCCCTGGGGTCGCATTTCCGACTGCTCAAAAAACTGAGTTCCTGCTAACGTTCGGCGGGCTTCTTGTTGCACCGGTTACTTCTCTGCCTCATGGAACACGAAGGAAACATTGTATTGGCGCTGGTGGTGCTGGCCTTTGCGCGCTATGCGGTGCTGGCCGGGCTGAGCTACGCGCTGTGTTACCGGCCCGGGCTACCGGGCTTGCAGCGGTTCAAAATTCAGCCCCGGTCGCCTAAGGCCGACCAAATCCGACACGAGTTGGTTTATTCCAGCTCCACGGCCTACATTTTTGCGTTGCTCGGCGTGCTGGTGTACTGGCTTTATACCCGAGGCCACACCACCTTATATACCGATGTGCGCCAGCACGGGTGGGCCTACCTGAGCCTGTCGGGCGGGCTGGTGCTGGTGCTGCACGACACGTATTTTTATTGGACGCATCGGTTGCTGCACACGCGCTGGCTTTACCGGCACGTGCACACCGTGCACCACCGCTCCACCAATCCCACGCCCTGGGCCGCATATGCCTTTCATCCAGTGGAGGCGCTGCTGGAAGGGGCCGTAGTGTTTCCGCTCATTCTGGTGTTTCCGCTGCACATTTATGTGTTTGCTGGTTTCCTTGGGGTAGTGCTGTTGAGCAACATTGTAGGGCACTTAGGCTTCGAGTTTGTGCCGCAAACAAAACGGTCCAGCTTCTGGGGCAGGTTGCTCTCGTCGGCCACGCACCACAACCTGCACCACCAGCTCTTCACCAAAAACTACGGGTATTACTTCACACACTGGGACCGGTGGATGAACACCGCGCAAGCCGAGCCACCAGCGCGCCGCCGTTTATAAATAGCGCCTCGCCGGTTTTAGCCGATGAACCCCGGCGGTGGCTTATCGCTTAGTTGGTTTACGACCTTCTGCTGCCCGCCTTGCCCAGACCACCTCATCACATAGCGAGTCGTGCAGGGTGTGATGACGTGTCTCATATACCGCCCCTTGAAAACCGAAAAACCCCGCCTGCTTGCCGCAAACGGGGTTTAAAGTGGAGATGCAGGGATTCGAACCCTGGTCCAGACAAGGAAATCAACGTGCTTTCTACGTGCGTATCCAGACTTGAATTTTCGAAGAAGCCCAGGCGTCAGTCAGGCCCTTGAGCTTCCCTTAGCTGCAGTTGGGTTTCGCCCCCGGGTCACAGCTCCCCGAAGGCTATTTTCTACTTACGACGCTCCGAACTCCCAGGTGTAGAAACTTACCCGGGCGGAACGATGGCAATTACCTAATTCTGAACTAGGCAGCCATGGCGTACGAATAGTCGCCAGTTGATTGTTGATAGATTTTTTGACAGGAGAGCTTCCATCAACTCCTGGCACGCTTACCCGCAATTTGCGCAAGCTGTCAATTCCGGTCATCCCCAAATGGTAAAGAACGAGTCCCACAAGTCCGATTAATGCCAAGCGGGCCGCGAAGGTACGCGGTTCGGGGTAGAAACGCCAAGGCAAGAGGGAAGGTTTCCTTTTCACGCCTGTCATCCTGAGCGCAGCGAAGGACCTTCTCACGGATGAACGATGCTGAACGGCACTCTTGTTTAATGCGAAAAGCAGGCTGATTTTCTACTTCTAACTGTGCCAGCGTGATAAGGTCCTTCGCTGCGCTCAGGATGACAGATGAGGGGCAAACCGCTTCCAAAGCCGCCCGTTTCTGGGTAACTTTGTAGACAGAACTTATGGATAATTTCGTCGTTTCGGCCCGCAAGTACCGTCCTTCCACGTTTCGCAGCGTGGTGGGGCAGCAGCACGTCACCACCACGCTGCAAAACGCTATTCAGAGCCACCACTTGGCCCAGGCGTTCCTGTTTTGCGGCCCGCGCGGGGTGGGCAAAACCACCTGCGCCCGCATCCTGGCCAAAACCATCAACTGCACCAACCTCACGGCCGAAACCGAGGCTTGCGGTACCTGCGCCTCCTGCGTGGCGTTCCAGGAAAATGCCTCCTTCAACGTGCACGAACTGGATGCGGCCTCGAATAACTCGGTCGAAGACATCCGCTCGCTGGTGGAGCAGGTGCGCTACGCCCCGCAGGCCGGCAAGTACAAAATCTACATTATTGACGAGGTGCACATGCTCTCGAATGCGGCCTTCAACGCGTTTCTGAAGACGCTGGAGGAGCCGCCAAGCTACGCTATTTTCATCCTCGCCACCACCGAGCGCCACAAGATTATTCCCACCATCCTGTCGCGCTGCCAGATTTTCGATTTCAGCCGCATCAAGGTGGAGGACATGCGCGGGCACCTGCGCTATGTGGCCACCCAGGAAGGCATCACGGCAGAAGACGACGCCCTTCACCTGCTGGCCCAGAAGGCCGACGGCGGCCTACGCGACGCCCTGTCGATGTTTGACCAGATGGTGACCTTCGGCGGCAACAACCTCACTTACAAAGAGGTGGTGCAAAACCTGCACATCCTCGACTACGACTACTACTTCCGCTTAGTCGACAGCCTGCTCACCGAAAACCTCTCGGCCGCGCTGCTCCTGCTCGATGAAGTGATGCAGAATGGCTTCGACCTCCACAACTTCGTGGTGGGCACCGCCGAACACCTGCGCGGCCTGCTCGTGTGCAAAGACGCCGTGACCGTGCAGCTGCTGGAAGTGTCCGACGGCATCCGGCTGAAGTACGTGCAGCAGGCCCAGGCCGCGCCGCTGGCCTTCCTGCTCTCGGCGCTCAACCTCATCAGCCAATGTGACCGCGAGTTCAAGCAAGCCAAAAACCAGCGCCTCCATGTCGAATTGGCGCTGATGAAGCTGGCCTACCTGAACGGCGCCGTGCAGTTCGTGCGTGAGCTAAGCCCCGCCACCAACGGCGAGGCAAAAAAAAAAACTAGCAGCCTAAGCGACGGTGAAACGCCAGCAACTGCTGCGCCAAGCAGCAGCGGCAGCACCAGTGATGGCATCTACGGTGGAAGCACCAACGGCCACGCCCAGCCTGCGCCTGTAGCCTCTCCATCTGCTAGCGTCCCAGCTGCCGCTGCGGTTTCATCAGTTTCTTATGCCGCTCCGGCTGCTTACGCCACCGAGTCGCCGGCCGCGGCCTACACGGCCGCACCGCGCCCGGCCGTCGCATCCGCGCCGCTGCCCATGCCGGCCGGTGCACCCGTAGCCACCGGCCCGGCCCCGGCCGACGGCCCCGACCCATTACCCGTCGAAAACGGCGTGGAGGAGCTGCACGACACGCCCAGCATTGAAGCCGACCCGAACGCCGCCATCACCGAGCGGCACCAGATGCGCGACACGCTGCCGCACGTCGAAATCGGCGTGCCGAGCTTTGAGGGCATTGAGCCGGCGCCGCGTCCAACGCCGCAAGCCGCTTTTGCCAAGATTCCCAGCTTGGCCAGCAAGCTGCCCAGCCTCAAGAACATGGGGGCCCGTGCAGCCACTGGCCCATCGGCCGCTGCTTCGGCCGAGCCGGCGGCCGCCAGCGGCCCGGTGGCCCCCACCGACCCTGCCGTGCTGCAGCGCGTGTGGCAGGAACTGGCCGAAGAGCGCCGGGCCCAGGACCGCATGAGCGAATTCTGGGTGCTGAACCGGCCCGTGACGGCCAACGAAGAACACCACATCGAGCTGGCCGTGGACAACCCCATCCAGGTCGACCAGTTCAACGAAATGCGCGTGGAATTCCTGGCCGAGCTGCGCCGCCGCACCGGCAACCCGCGCCTCAACGTGCAACCCGTAGTGAACGCGGCTGCGCCCACGGCCAAAAAGCTCTACACCTCTACCGATAAATTTGAGTACCTAGCCGAGCGGTTTCCGGCCTTGCGCGAGGCCAAGCAACGTTTAGGGTTGGAGGCAGAGTTTTAACGACACGGCTTGTGGCGAGGAGGAAGCAACTCTCGTGCTTCAGTATAGGTGTCATTTTAATGCTCGTCTGTCATCCTGAGCTTGCGAAGGACCTTCTCACGCTTGTATCAACTGAATCACTGCCAATGGTTCAGCGGTGAGAAGGTCCTTCGCTCCGCTCAGGATGACAGCTGTGGGAAAGAGCGTATAACTGAGAAGCTGTTTGAGTTAACCAAAACGGTTATGCTGAGCTTGTCGAAGCATCTCTACCGGGGGACTAATTCATTTACTGTTACGGGAGAGATGCTTCGACAAGCTCAGCAGGACGGGCTGGAATGTTTTCGACCAACTCTAACGGCTTCTAAACCCCCTACATCAAAAAGCCCCTTGCTGATATCAGCAAGGGGCTTTTTATAGCATCAAAGGTTTGTGCATCCGAACGTTATTGCACGACAACGCGTCCAGTGTATTCCACGTCGGCGCAGGTGACGCGCACGGCGTAAATGCCGGCGGGCAGGCCCCGCAGGTCAACCGAAACGGCCTCGGTGGCGCTGAGCTGGGCGGTGCGCTGGCGCACCGAGCGGCCCAGCATATCCAGCACTTCCACGGTGGCGGGGCGGGCGGTGGGCACGCCGGGCAGGCGCAGCTGCACGGTTTCGGAGGCCGGGTTCGGGTAGATTTCGAGGGCGTTGCGCAGTACCGAGGCAGTGCGGGCCGCCGTGGGAATGAAGCAGGCGGAGCTGACGTAGCTGCCCACGCCGGCGTAGTTGTCCACGCCACCGGCGCTCCAGGTCACACTGCCGTTGGGGCCGTTCCAGCGGCCGCCCTGGCTGGTGGTGGGCTGGCGCACGAGGGTGTTGTTCAGGGTTGAGCCATTGGGTACTGTCCAGCCGCCGGAAGGCGGCGTCTGGCCGATTACGCCGATAACGTCGAGCGTATCCGTGGCATCAAACAAGGCAATGGAGTGCGCTCCGCTGAAATAGCATACGGTGGATAAAATGTCGGTCTGGGCCAGCGTGGTCGCATCCGTCAAACCCACGTTGCCAATCACGTACACGTCGCCGGGGGCAATGGTGCCGCTCAGGTTGAGGGTGGTGCCGGCGGTGGTAGAGCCCGGTTGGTAGAGCACCACGCGCTTGCCGGCCAGCGGCATGGGCGAGAGCGTGGGATTGTAAATTTCCAGCACCTTGGTATTGCCCACGTTCGACTCCACGTACTGCGAGAAATAGGGCTTGGTGCAGGGCGCGCCGGCCGGGGCCGCGTCGTCGTTCAGAATGGTGAGCGTGTGCTGGCTGGGCTGCCCCACAATGACGGTGGCGTTGGAAGGCGTGCCCAGGCGCAGGCGCACGGTTTCGTTGGGCTCGAAGGTCAGGTCGCCGTTCACGGTCACGGTCACGGCTTGCGTGAGGGCGGAGCTGCTGAAGGTGAGGCTGGTGGTGTTCAGCACGTAGTCGCTGGGGGTGGTGGCGGTGCTGTTGGCCGCGTCCACGCTCACCGGCACGGTGAAGGTGCCGGTGGGCAGGGTGCCGCTGGCCGTCACGTTCACGGTGTAGGTGCTGGTGCCGGTGTTGCCTTCGGTGATGGTGCCGCCGGCGGTGGCAAAGTTGACCGTGGGCGCGGGGCCGTCGTCGTTGGTGATGGTGAGCGTGTGGGTGCCGGGGCTGCCCACGCTGTTGCCGGTGCTGGGGTTGCTCAGGGTCAGGATGACGGTTTCATCGGCCTCGGGCTGGGTGTCGCCGTTCACGGTTAGCGTCACGGTCTGGCTGGTGCTGCCAGCCGGGAAGGTCACGGTAGTGGGGGTGGTGAAGGCGAAATCGGTGCCGTTGGTGGCCGTAGAATTCGCGGCGTCCAGGTTCACCTGTACGGTGGTAGCGGTGGTAGCCGCCGGGGCCAGGCTCAGCGTGAAGGTGTAGGTGGCGGTGCCGGCGTTGCCTTCGGTGATGGTACCCGAGGGCGATGCGAAGCTGAACACCGGGCCGGGCGGCGTGAGGCCCCAGGCGGGCGCCACGGTTTCGGGGTGCTCGATGTAGGGGTTGTAGTTGCCCTGGCTGACGGCCACGCGGCGGTTGCGCTCAATTTCGTGGGCATCGACCGGGTCGGCCAGGTGCCAGGCGTAGAGGGTATTGATGTTGGCCACGGAGTTGATGTCCTGGTGGTTGGTGGCGGCCAGCTCGGGCTGCCCGCCGTGCATGGTGTAGAAGTAGAAAACGGCGCGGGCCACGTTGCCCTTGTGGTCTTCGCGGGGCTCAAACTGCGTGTTGGTATCCTCGCTCCATTCGTTGATGTTGGCGGTCGGGATAGTGTTCTGGCTTACCAGCAGGCGCATCCAGGTTTGGGTGGTGGCGTCGGGAATGTCGGCGTAGGGGTCCGAGCCGCGCAGGTTGTTCCAGGTATCGTAAGTCGGGAACAGGTGGTGCATGTCGGAGCGCATGCGCACCACCTGGTTGAACCATGACTGGGGCACGGTGTGCTCGCAGTTGATGCGGCTGACCACTGAGGTGCTGGTGTTGGTGGTGCTGTAAGGCACCGTTTCGGTGTAGCCCGAATACACGCAGGTGACGATGTTGCTGTAGTTATCGGCGTAGTTATACATCTTGCCGCGGGCATCGGCGTAGCTCAGCACCACGCGCTTGTTGGTGTACCAGTTGTCGAGGTACCAGGTGCGCAGGGCCTGGCCCGTAAGGCCGGCGGGCGCAGCCGGCGGCATGGGCGGCGCGGTTTGAGCGTGCAGCGCGGCTGGCACCAAGGCCAGCACCAGCAGCACCGAAGCGAAGAAGTGTTTCATGGGAAAAAGGAGACTTGGGGGCTTAGGGTCTTAGGAACTTGGGTGGCAGAAAGACACGGGGGCGTGGGTTGAATCCCTTACTGTTGGAAATGCGACAGCCTCTGGGAAACGACAAAGGTAAGGATTGCGCCGTGCGTGGTTGGTGCTCTTGCCGTTACGAAACCAAGAAGCCTTCGGCCGTACTTTCGTCCCAGCAAGTCAGTTACTACCCAACCACCCAATCCCTTTTCCACCATGGCCGACATCACCCCCGCCGAACTCCACCAGCGCCAGCAAGCCGGCGAAACCCCCACCATCATCGACGTGCGCGAACCCTGGGAGCACGAAGAAGCCCGCATGCCCGGCGCCCAGAATATCCCGCTCGGCACCCTGCCTGAAAAGCTCGACGACCTCGACGCCTGGAAAGAGCAAGAAATCATCGTGCATTGCAAAAGCGGCGCCCGCTCCGGCCAGGCCAAAGCCTACCTCACCCAGCAAGGCTTCACCAACGTGCGCAACCTGCTGGGCGGCTACCAGGCCTACGCGGCGGAGGGGATTTAAGGGCCGTGAATAATAGAACGTCCTGCTGAGCGTAGCCGAAGCATCTCGCTTGTGGTAGTAACTCAATCGTTGCAGAAGAGAATTACCACGGCACGCGAGATGCTTCGGCTGCGCTCAGCAGGACGTTCTGTTTTGCTAGGAGCCAAGCACCAGCCGCCCATCGGCCGCGTACGCCAGCTCGCCCCGGTCCACCATTTCCCGCAGGGCAGCTGTAATGGCCGCCGCATCCTTGGGCGGAAACGCAGCCAGCAACTCACGCGGAGAGCGTGCTGCCTGACGAATATGCTGCAACAACGGCTCTCGAAGTGAGGGCGCCTGCTCGGTTGTTTGAGCGGCTTTCTTCTCGGCCAGGCAGATGTCGCACACGCCGCAGCGGGCCGGGTCGGCCTCATCAAAATAGGTGAGCAGCAGAATCTGGCGGCAGCGCGTGCCGCTCAGGTACTGGGCCACGGCGGTGGTTTTGGCGCGGGCCAGGTCGCGGGCCGCGGTCATCTTCACCTGGTCGAGGGGCAGCTTGGCGGCATCGAAGCGCGGCGTGGTGAAGAGGGCCTGCGGCGACTCTTGCCGGGGCTGGTAGTGCAGAATACCGGCCGTGTGCAGGTAGCGCAGCTGCTGGCGCACCTCCACCACGCTGCGGCGCAGGTGCGTAGCCAGCGCATTTTCCGAAATCGTCTGGAAGTCGGCAAACAGCTCGCCGCCATGCAGCCGTAGCAGGGCTTTTATCAGCAAATCATGCTGCGCGTTGGCCACCTGGAAGGCGTACAAATCCTGATGGTTTATAATCAAATGCACCCGCGCCGGCTGATTCACGGCCTCATTGAGCTGCACGAAGCCTTCGCGCTGCAAAATCTTCAGCGAATTGTGGGCGTCCACGGCCTTGATGCGGTAGGTTTCGGCAAACTGCTGCATGTCGAACTCGAACGCCGCCAATTCGCCCCCGCCTACCGCCGTGCGCGAGTAGTTGGCCAGCGCCTGGTACACACGTTTCACGGTGTCGAGGGGCGGAAACGACTGGTTGGTGCGGCGGCGCAACTCGTCGGCATCGTTGGGCCCGGCCAGCAGCACGGCGAAGGCGAAGAGGTTATCGCGCCCGGCGCGGCCGGCTTCCTGGTAGTAGGCCTCCAGAGTATCGGGCGCGTCGAGGTGCACCACGAGGCGCACATCGGGCTTGTCAATGCCCATGCCGAAAGCGTTGGTGGCCACCATGAGCCGGACTTTGTTGGCAATCCAATCCTGCTGCACCTGGGTGCGCTTTTCCGGGGGCAGGCCCGCGTGGTAGGCCGCCGCCGCAAACTTGTGCTGTTGCAGGAAAGCCGCCGTGTCCTCTGTCTGCCGCCGCGTGCGAGCGTACACGATGCCGGTTTTGTCGGGGCCCACGCCGCGCACCACTTCCAACAGCTGGCGCAGTTTGTCTTCCGTGTGCAGCACCGAATACGACAGCTTAGGACGCGCAAAGCTCTGCCGAAACACCTGGCCGCTGGTCCCAAACTTCAGCTTCTCCACAATGTCGGCCTGCACCTGGGCCGTAGCCGTGGCCGTGAGGGCAATAACCGGCGTGCCGGCCGGCAGCTTCTCCCGCAGCTCGGCAATGCGCAGGTAGGGCGGCCGAAAATCGTAGCCCCATTGCGAGAGGCAGTGCGCCTCGTCCACGGCCAGCAGGCCCACGTTCATCTTCGCCACCCGCACCTGAAACAACTCCGTGAGCAGCCGTTCCGGCGATACGTACAGGAACTTCACGCTGCGGCCGTACACACAGTTGTCCAGCGCGTGGTCGATTTCCTGATGGCTCATGCCCGCGTAAATGGCCTCCGCTTTCAGCCCGCGCTTGCGTAGGTTGTCCACCTGGTCCTTCATCAGGGCAATGAGCGGCGATACCACAAGGCAGATGCCCGGCCGCGCCAGCGCCGGCACCTGGAAGCAGATGCTCTTACCGCCGCCGGTGGGCAGCAGCGCCAGCGTATCGTGCCCCGCCAACACCGAGTTGATGATTTCCTCCTGCCCCGGCCGAAATTTCTCGTGTCCCCAATGCGCACGCAGCAGGGCCAATGGCGAAATTTCGGTAGGGGAGGAGGGCATGGGGCGAAGATACTGCCTCGCCTTTAGGCGCCAGTGGCTTTCCTTTGAGCGAAGCTGTGCGCTGTTCTAATCAACGAAGAAGCCAGCGCAACGTGTTGGGGAGCAGTGCAGAAAACGCAAGCCTAATTTGCAGCTCGTGAATTTAGAAAAATGAATGGTTTTTGAACCCAATCTGGACAATAAGGACGCTTCGCCAGGCTGGAAGGCTCTCTAGAACAGATTTAGAGTTAGTATACATGCGACACCATGTCGGGGCGGGGCCTGCCCCCGCCCGTCGTTGCACGGAATCGTTGAAACGGCGCCACTAGCCGGGCGGGGGCAGGCCCCGCCCCGACAGTCACTGACTTCGAAAGCGCGGTAGGCAGCGGTTTGCTGAAAGGACGCCTATGCTGGGGGCGTGGGGCTCCGCGTCCTTTAATCCAGCCAGATGAGCGGATTGCGCACCGGCAAGTTGCGCACCACTTCGGGCACTTGCGGCGCGTGTTCCAGGCGCTGCCAGGTAGCCAGCCACGCAGCGTTGTTGAATTGCACCGCGCCGAACACCAAGAAGGGCTGCGCCACGGGCCAGTTTTCCCAATACATCACGTCTTTGGGAAAGGGCCAGGTGGTTTTGTCGGCCACGTAGGGGTACAGAAATTCGATGCCCTTGCGGATGCTGCGGCCGTCGGGGGTGTGGTAGGCCCAGAGGTTGTCGGTGGGAGTGGTCAGCATCTGGCAGAGCATGGTCAGGGCATCGAGGTTGAACAAAGAGTAGCCGTAAGGCTTGGTGCGCTTGGTTTCGAGCGGGAAGCTGCCGTCGGGGGCCATCTGGGTGGGCAGGTGCACGGTTTTGTAGCGGGTGCGGCAGAGGGCCAGCAGCTCCTGGTTAGCCGTAAGGCGGGCGAAGGCGGCCACCTGCATGGTCCAGCAGGTGCCGTGGTTGTTGGCCGCGTTCATTTCCTCCCGGGCGTTGGGGTGCGTGGTGAGCCAGGTCAGGTACTGGCCGAACCAGTTTTTGATGCCGGCCAGGTCGTTTTTACCGAAGCCTTTTGCCGCCTGCATCACCAGCACGCCCTGGGCCACCTCCATCAGCTGAATGGTGTCGATGATGCCGATGCCGCGCCCGGTGAAGCGGCCCGAAATGGCCTGGGCGTAGAGCAGCGAGGGGTTCATCAGCGTCTGGGCATCCGTGAACCAGGCGCGCAGGTGCACCAGCGCGTGGCGCACGTACTTTTCGTCGCCCGTTAGCTTGTACGCCGAAGCCAGCGCCCCCACCACGCGGCTGAACCGAATCATGGCCAGGCGGTGGGCCGTGAAGTTGTCGGGGTTGGTCAGGCCATCTTTTTGGATGTAGGGGCCGCCGGGGTTCTGCGGGTCGGGCCACCAGTAGTCGCCTTCGGAGAAGAAGTCGTGCGGGCCGCCCGCGCTGCGCGGCGAGGTGCTGGCCGTGACCGTCACGGGCGCCTGCTGCAGGGCCCAGGCGGCTTCTTTTAGCACGTAGGCGCGCAGGGTGCGCGTGGCTTCCTGCTGCAGCTTGCGGGCAGGCGGCGTAGCGGCGGCTTGCGTAGCGGTGAAGAGCAGCATCAACAGCAGAGCGGTTATTCGAGGTAGCATGTGTTCAAAAAATTATTCGGCTTGAAACGTCATGCTGAGCTGGTCGAAGCATCTCTCCCGCGCCATCTGTCATCCTGAGCAAAGCGAAGGACCTTCTCACGTCCGGGCTATTTAGCTGGCGTGATAAGATGCTTCCTTCGTCAGCATGACAAGAGGCGCGGGAGGGATGCTTCGACCAGCTCAGCATGACGTTCTGTTTTTATTCAGCAGGAAGCCCCAAGGCCTTACCGCACCGTGCCGATGCTGCGGTGCGTGAAGGACGTGAAGCCCAGGAAGGTTTTGTCGCCTGACACGCCGTAGGGGTCCTGGCGGTCGCGCAGCGAGGCCAGCTTGGCGGTGCCGTAGTAGTTGTAAGCGGTTTCGATGCCCGGGAAAATCTGGCTGCCGCTGCAGTTGCGGGTATAGCTGCCGGCCTCGGCGTCTTCAAACTTGTTCCAGCCGTTTTTGATGAGCTGGGTATTTGCTTCGTACAGGGCCGTGTTGCCCTGGATGCGGGCCGTTTCGGCGGCGTAGGTCATGGCCGTGAGGGTGTATTGCGGGTGCACGCAGTCGCGGTCGCGCAGCTCCTTAATGGCCCCGTCGGAGTACACCAGCTGCGGCATGATTTGCAGCAGGTAGTCGTAGCCCGAGTCGTACACGGCCGTGCTGTTGAACCACACGCCCAGGGCCATTTTGGCGTAGCAGTACGAAGCCTGCCAGTTATTGATGTCGCTGATGGCGCCGGGCACGTTGTTGACGTAGTTGTTTTTGAGGTTGTTCAGGAAATCCGAAAACTTGGCTACGTCCGTCGACGACCAGCCTGCGCCCGCCCCATTCACCTGGTAGTAGCGGATAATCTCGGCCGCGGCCACGAAAGTGGGTGCCACCCAGGAGGCTTCCAGGTAAGTCTGGCGGAACTCAGTGGGGCCGTTTGGTCCGTCGGCGGTCGAATAACGCTGGAAATTATAAGCGTAGCCGTTCAGAATTTGCTTGGCCTGGCCGGCGTAGGTGGCGTTGCCGGTTTTCGCCCAACGCAGGGCGCAGGCATAGGCCAGAATGCAATCGCGCCGAATCTGGTCTTCGGTGGGGCTGCCGGCTCCGGCCACCGCATACACCACCGCCGGAAACGACGTGGGCACCGGGTACTGGTTCATGTAGTCGACCACCTTGTTGTAGCCGGCCGTGCGCGTGGCGTCGCCGGCGTTGGCTTGCGAGGCCACTAAGTCCAGGCTGGCCGCGCTGACCACCACGCCGGGGTGGCGGAAGGTGGTGATGGTGGAATCGGCCGTCTTGGTTTCGTTGGTGTCGGGCGCGGCCGCGGTTTTTTTCTGGCAGCTGCTGAGCAAGGCGATGGCAGCCAAACCCAAGCGGGCAAGGCGCGGTAGAGCGGTAAAATGCGTCATGGTTTTCATGGGAATTGACGGATGGAAACGATGATTTTCAGGCAGCTCCGGGAGTTAGGCCATCCTCTGGGAGCGGCATAAAAGTAGACGCTTCCCACCCCGAAAAGTGACGCACAAGCCAGGTTTATTTACGGAACCGTTTGCGTAAGAATGCGTGATTTGTTGTTTGATTTTTAGTTAGTTAACTAATAAAAATATCGTCATGCAGAGCGTAGCGAAGCATCTCGCGTGCAATGGTAAATCAATCGTCAATCAGATTTGATTACTACTACACGCGAGATGCTTCGCTGCGCTCTGCATGACGGTTCTTATGATTCGCTCACAAGTTCAAAAAAGCTGTTTCTATTCCCTCCGAAGCCACACTGGCTACGCTGCGCAGGCCGTTGGTCTTCACCCGGATGATGGCGCGGCCGTTGTAGGCCTGCACCTTGCGCGAGCCGCTGCTGGTGCCCAGGTCATCGAGCATCACGCCGCCCCCCACCAGCCCGAACCGCACCCAATTGGCCGCGTCCAGGCACGGCACGCCCTGGGCGTCGAACAGCTTCACTTCGAGGGTGGCAATGCCGTTGGTTTCGCCGGTTCTTTCCAGCGTGAGCTTGGCGGGCTTGCCCCATTTGGCGGTTTGGTAGCGCTGGGAAAGTTGGTCCTGCACGGTGGCTTTGCCTTTGCGGGCCACGGCGCGGAACGTGTTTGCGCCCTCGTTCAGCGCCACCAGCCAGCGCAGGCCGGCGGCCGGAAAGTCCTGGCTGTTGCGCTTCCTGATGCCCTGGCTTTGCCCGTTCACGAATAGCTCCACTTCGTCGGCGTTGGAGTACACTTTCACCATCTTTTTTTCGCCGGCCTCGCCCCAGCGCACCGGCCAGGAATGGCCGTAGATGTGCACCATGGGCGCCGTGGTCCAGTAGGATTGGAAGACGTAGAAGGCCTCCTTGGGCGTGAAGTCGCGCTCCACCACGCCCTTCTGGTTCATGTAGGGAATGGGGTTGTCGGGGCGCACGGGCGTGGAGAAATCCTTGAACGGCCAGTAGGCCGCACCGCTCAGCCAGGGCATGGTTTCCTGCTCCTTGAGGTGCCAGTCCACGAGGTTGCAGAGGTAGCTTTCGCTCCAGTCGCCGTCCTTCGACACGCGGGCGCTGCCGCCGAACAGGGAGGCGTCGCCGGCCCGCTCGTCGGCGCCCTGGCCGCGGCTGATTTTGGCCAAGGCGTTGTCGGGGTTTTCGGAGTGGCGGCCGGCGTGGCTGTCGCCGCCCCATTCCACGTGCAGAAAGCGCTTCACGGCCTTGAATTCCTGCTCGCTCACCTGCTTGTAATCGGTGTAGATGCCGCGGTACCAGCCGGCCCAGATGGAGGGCGAATACACATCGGGGATGTCTTTGCAGAAATCGCAGCGCCGGATGGCGGTGTAACGCGCGGGGTCGAGCTGGTGCGCCAGGTCGTTCAGTGACTTCATATAGGTCCGGATTTTCTCCTTGTCGAACTCCGGAAAGTCGCCGGGCCAGTCGTTCTCGTTGCCCAAGCCCCAGATGAGGATGGCCGGGTGGTTGTAGTGCTGCTGAATCAGGTTGCGCAGCATGCGGCGGCCCTGGCTTTGGTACACCTCGCCGCCCAGCCCGCCCCGGCACCAGGGGATTTCTTCCCACACCGTGATGCCCAGCGAGTCGCACAGGTTCAGCACGATGCGCGACTGCTGGTAGTGGCCCAGCCGGATGAAGTTGACGCCCATGGTCTTCATCAGCCGCATTTCCTGCCGAATCTGGGGCTCGGTCATGGCGGCGGCCACGCCGGCGTGGTCTTCGTGGCGGTGGGTACCGCGCAGCAGCAGGCGCTGCCCATTCAGCAGAAACGGGCCGTGCTCCACAAACTCAATGTTTCGGAAGCCCACCCGCTCGGTTTGCTCGAAGCGTTGGCCACCGGCCGTCACGGTCACCTGCACGGTGTACAACTCGGGGTGCTCGGGCGACCACAGGCGCGGCGCTTTCAGCTTGAATGCCGCCAACTCCTGCTCCCCGCCTTTGATGCCGAGCGAAGTTTGCGACCTGGCTACCAGCTTGCCGCGCGGGTCCAGCAGGCGCACGCTTACTTGCGCAGTGCCGCCCGCGAATGGCTCCCGAAAAAGGCCTTTCAGCATCAGCTGCCCTTGTTTGCCGGCTTTGTCGACTTCGGCTTTGGCCGCCAGGCGCTCCAGCGAAACCGCCGGCTCGTACCGCAAATTCAGGTAGCGGTAGAGGCCGCCGTACACGTTGAAATCCGACAAGTCAGAAGGCATCATCTCCAGGTCGCGGGAGTTGTCACAGCGAATGGAGAGCGGGATTTTGCCCTTGAATTGGGTTTTGAAGGCGTCGGTTTTCTGAAAGTCGGCCACCGCCTGGGTGATGTCCACGGTCCATTCGTCGTAGCCGCCCACGTGGCTGCCCACCTCAGTGGTGTTGATGAACACGCGGGTTTTCTGGCCGGCACCCTCGAAATGCAGCAGGGTGCGGCCGTTGGCGTAGGGGTTTTGCACGGTGAGCTGGGAGCGGTACCAGCCGGGGCCCTGGTAGTAGTTCACGTCGGGGTCCACGGCGTCGCGGGCGTTGAAGCAGTGCGGCAGCGTCACGGGTTCCCACAGGGGCACGCTTTCGGGGTTGCCGGCCACCACGGGGCGCACGGCTTCCCACACGCCGCCCAGGTCCTGGCGCACAAATTCCCAGCCGGCGTTCAGGCGGGTGCTTTGCTGCGCGGCCAATGGGCGGCCAAGGCCGCTAAGCAGCAACAGCAGCAGGGCATATGCGGTAATGGCCTTTTTCATCATTTTGAGTTATCTAAAACGTCATGCCGAGCGCAGCCGAGGCATCTCGCGTGCCGCCACTAATTCATTGAATACTGCTGCACGCGGGATGCCTCGGCTGCGCTCGGCATGACGGGCTTGTTGCAATCATTTTTATCACTCCACCCGCTTTATCTGGATGCCATTCAGCACGGCCTCGCCGGACGCAGCTTTGAAATCGACCACGATGCCTTGCCCGCGCCGCACGCTCACCGGAAACTTGAAGCTGGTGGCCTGCAGCGGCGTGAGGTAGTTATCAGCTCCCAGGCCCGGCAGCACCACTTGGCCATTCAGCAGCACATCGAAGCGGCGGCTGGCGGCTGGTGCAGGCGCGGCGGCGTCGTTTTTGGCGAGGTTGTACACGAGCTGTTCGGTGGGCGGGGCGGCTTCCAGCTCGGCAAAGTGCAGGGTTACTTCGTAGTCGCCGGCCGGCACATCGGCCCGAAACTGGCTGAGGCCCATGCGCTGCGTTTCGTAGAGCGCATCGTACTCGGTGCCGAGGACGTTGCGGTCGGAGCCGTAGGGCAGGCGGCCGGTGCCGGGCAGCACAAAGGGGTGGCCGCCCACGTAGCCCCAGCCGCCGGGCGTGTAAGCTTGCTCCGGCATCCACACCTGGTGCAGCCGGGCATCGGTGAAGATGCGCTGGTCGCCCAGGCTCACGTTGAGCTCGGTGAAGGGCAGCTTGTCAGACGCCAGGTTGGTTGGCAGGAGTTGAAACTCTATGTCGGCGTGGTCGAGGGGAGCCGTGCCGGCGCGAGCCGTGAGCTGGTTTGTTCCGGGGCCGAACGGCACCGTGAAGCGCACCACGCCGAACTCGGCCGGGCGCATCCCCAGCGACTGGCCATTGAGCAGCAGCTCGGCGCTGGGCTGGTTGGTGTACACTTCCACGGGTTGGCGGCAGTACAACGAATCCGGGCCGGCGGCGGTGCCGCTGCGCAGGTTCCAGCCGCGGGAGCCAATGCGCACGAAGGGCGTTTTCAGCAGGTGGGCCTGGTAAAACAGGTAGGCGTCCTTGGGCTGGCGGTCGGCCGTAAGCAGGCTTTTGTTGTTGATGTGCGGCACGGCTTCCTGCCGGGTTTCGGAGTTGAACTCGGCCAGGTTCCACACGGTGCTGCCCGCCACGAAGGGCCGAGCCAGAATTTCCTTGAGGTAAAACTGGTGGTAGACGTTGGCGTACTCCATCGTCTTGTCGAAGCGCTGCGGCTTGAAGGCGTGCAAGCGCGCGTCGGAGTCGGCGCCGTACTCGGTCACCAGCAGGGGCTTGTCGGGCAGCTCGCGGCGGTGGCGGTCCAGGAAATCGGGGAAGCCCTGCAGGCCCGCCGAATACCAGCCGGGGTACAGGTTCCAGCCGACCAACATGGGGATTTTGGTGAGGCCGGCCTGCTGGTACAACTCAAAAGCGCCGTGGTTGGCCAGCATGGTGTAGCGGGCCGGGTCTTCGCGCCGGGTGAGGGTTTCCAGCTCTTGCGCTAGGGCGGCCACGCGGCCCAGGTAGGCTTTGCCGGCCTCGTTGTCTTTGGTGAGGCCCGTGGGCAGGCGCAGCAGCACCTCGTTCATGTAGGCCCAAATGATGACGCTGGGGTGGTTGTGCCCCTGCCGAATCATCTCTGTTTGCATGTTCCGGCAGTTCTCAAAGAAGGCCGGCGAGTCGGTGATGGCGTTTACCACCGGAATTTCTACCGAGGCCAGGATGCCCAGCCGGTCGCAAGCGGCGAGCACGGCGGGGTCCTGCGGGTAGTGCGACACGCGCAGGAAGTTGCCGCCCATCTGCTTCAGCAGCTGCACGTCGCGCTCGGCCAAGGCATCGGGTAGGGCATTGCCCAAGCCGGGAAAGTCCTGGTGCCGGTTGGTGCCAATGAGCTTGAGTGACTGGCCATTCAGGTGGAAGCCCGTGGCGGCATCGAAGCGAAACCAGCGCAGGCCCAGGGGGCTACTCACGGCATCGAGCGGCTCGGTGCGGCCGGCCTCGTGCACGGTGGTGTTCACGTGATACAAATACGGGTCGGTGGGCGACCACAGGTGCGGTTTTTTCAGGCCGGCAAACGCCTGCTTGAACGCGTGCTTTTCTCCTGCCGCCAGCGTGAGGCTGCTGTACTGCTGGGCCACGGCGCGGCCTTCGCGGTCGGTCAGCTCCGTCACAATGGTGAGGCGCTGGCGGGACGCGCCCTCGTTAGCCACTGTGCCGCTCACAGCAACTTCAGCGGTTTCGGCGGAGACTTTCGGCGTGGTCACGTACACGCCGCTGGAGGCGTGGTCGTCAAGCGCGAGGTGGACGGGGCTAGCCGCCACCAGGTACACGTCGCGGTAGAGGCCGCCGTAGAACGTGAAGTCGGCGGAAAGCGGCGGCAGGTCGGGATTGTGGCTGTTATCGACTTTGACCACCACCTCATTCACCGCCGCTTGGCCAAACTTCAGCCACTGACTGATGGAAAAGCGGAAAGCCGTGTAGCCGCCGGCGTGGCGGCCGGCCAGCTGGCCGTTCACGTACACCTCAGCCGCTTGGCCCGCGCCCTCAAAGTGTAGGTACACCCGGCGGCTTTGCCAGTCGGCGGGCACGTGCAGGGCCTTCTTGTACCAGCCCACGCCGCGGTAGTAGCCGGGCTCGTCGTCCAGCACGTCGGCCGCGTTCCAGGTGTGGGGCAGCGAGATTTTGTCCCAACCTGCCGCCGCCGGGGTTTTGGCGAAATCGGTGCCGTCGGCTTTGCGGAAGAGCCAGTTAGCGTTGATGGACTGCACCACGCGCTGCGCCGCGGCCGGCCGGGCCAGGAAACTGAGAAACAGCAGTAGCGCACAGGTGGCGAACCTCCCCCCCGGCCCCTCTCCCCAGGAGAGGGGAGCCTGACGATTTAAGCCGCGCCGCCGTGGCCCCCCTCTCTTGGGGAGAGGGGCCAGGGGTGAGGTGCCCCGCCCGTGCCGGCTATCAAGATAATGAAGACCATTCATGGGCCGAATTAAACACCGCCGAAGATGGAAAAGCCGCCATCCACGCAAATCATGGACCCCGTTACGAAGCGCGAGGCGTCGCTCAGCAGCCACACCAGGGCGCCTTTCAATTCGTCGGGCTGGCCGAAACGCTTGAAGGGCGTTTGCCGAATCACGAGTTCGCCGCGGGGCGTGAAGCCACCTTCGGGCGTAGTGAGCAGGCTCCGGTTTTGCTCGGTGAGAAAGAAGCCGGGGGCCAGCGCGTTCATGCGCAGGCGGTCGCCGTAGCGGTTGGCCATTTCCACGGCAAACCACTGGTTGTAGCAGTCCACGGCGGCCTTGCCCATGTTGTAGCCCAGCACTTTGGTAATGGCGCGCTTCGAGTTCATCGACGAGATGTTGACGATGCTGCCCGCGCCCGACTCGGCAATGGCCGGCCCGAACACCTGCGTGGGCAGCAGCGTGCCCCACACGTTGAGCTCCATCACGCGGCGCATGCCGGCCAGGTCCATCTCGAATACGTCGGTGTCAGGCGCCAGCACGCCGTCGGGGCCATTGCCGCCGGCGGCATTCACCAAGCCGTCTAGTTGGCCGAAGGTGTTCATCATCAAATCGCAGGCGGCTTGCAGCTGGGCTTCGTTCAGCACATCGGCTATCAGGGGCAAGGCGCGGCCGCCCTGCGCGTTGATGGCCGCGGCGCGGCCTTCGGCCAAGGCGGCGTTGCGGCCCAGGATGCCCACGGCACCGCCCGCTTCCACAATGCCCGCCAGGAAGGCATCGCCGAGGATGCCGGTGCCGCCCGTCACGACGATGACCTTGTTCTGGAGGGAAAAGCGGTTGGCCACGGGGGCTAGTTGAGGGTCAGCTGGGCGTAGTTCTGGTAGCGCCATAAGGCTTCGAGGTAGTAATAGTCGGCGTAGATGAGCGGGGCGTCCACTTCGGAGTTGGCCGGCTTGTTGCCGGTGCTGTGTTTCAGCAGGAAGTAATTGTTGGTGCCGGCCGCAGCCAGGTACTGGGGCATGCTCAGGCTGGCAAGAATGGCCGTGGCAGCGCCGAAATACGGGTTTTTCCTGGGCGCGTACTTGCTCAGCTCCAGCATGCCGGAAGCAGCGGCGGCGGCGGCCGAAGCATCGCGGGGCGCATTGGGAATGTCGGGCGCGTTGAAGTCCCAGTACGGAATGTGGTCCGGAACCTTGCTGGTTTGCTGCAGGAAATAGTCGGCCGCGTGCATGGCGGCCTGCAGGAACTTGGGGTTCTTGGTTTCGCGGTACACCATGGTGTAGCCGTATATGGCCCAGGCCTGGCCCCGCGCCCAGCACGAGTTGTCGGCGTAGCCCTGGTGGGTCACGGCGGTGAGCAGCTTGCCTTTCACCGGGTCGAAGTTCAGCACGTGGTAGGTGCTGAAGTCGCGCCGAAAACGGTATTTCAGGTCGGTAGCCGCGTGGGTTTTGGCAATATGGGCGTAGGTGGTATCGCCGCTCAGCTTGCTGGCTGCAAACAGCAGTTCCAGGTTCAGGAGGTTGTCCACGATAACCGGGTAGGCCCACACCTCGGCGTGGTGGTCCCAAGAGCGAATGGCCCCTACTTTGGGGTTGAAGCGCTTGGCCAGGGTGGCAGCGGCCTGCAGCAGCACCTCGCGGTACTTCGGGTTTTTCGTGATGGCGTAGCCCTGGCCGTAGGAGTTGTTCAGGATGAAGCCGAGGTCGTGGGTAGTGGTCACGTTCTTCTCGGCGTCCAGCGTCTCGGTCCAGGCGGCGGCGCGGCGCGGCCACCGGGGCTGGCCGCTCAGCCGGGCCAGGTACCACAGGTTGCCGGCAAAAAAGCCGCTGGTCCAGTTGCGCGAGGTGGTGAGCAGGATGCTGCCGTCCTCGTTGTTGCTGCGCGGGTGCAGGGTGCTGTCGGGGTACTGGCGCAGGTAGGCGGCGTACTGGGCTTCGGCCCGGGCCACCACGGCGGCCACCGGCACCACGGGCTTAGCGGCCGGTTTCGGCTGGGCCCGCAGGAAGCCAACCGTCAGGCCAAGCAGTGCCACGGGGAGAGCGAGAAAATGCTTCTTCATCAGTAAGCCCACGGCACGGGGGTGAAGTCTGGGTGGTGGGCAAATACTTCGTTCGCCTGCAGGTCGGGGTAGGCGCGGGCAGCCTGGGCGAAAGCGTCGAGGGCCAACGCGTTGGAGGTGCCGGCCACGTCGGCTTTAGCCATCTTTTTTTCGCCCAGCAGGTAGGGCCGGAACCACTCCACGGCCGGGCGCAGGCCGCGGCCGTCGGGGGTGGTGTAGTGCCAGAGGTCGAGGCCGACGTGCGGGGCCATCAGGGCCAGGCGCACCCAGCCTTGCAGGTTCATGCTCACGTAGTTCCAGGGGCGGGTGCGGGCCAGTTCCAGGGGCTGGGCGCCGTCGGGGGCCAGCTGCACGGCCACGCGGGGCCAGGTTTGTTGCTGCAGGATGCGTTTGGCCAGGGCGTCGTCGCCGGTGAAGAGGGCAAAATCGACTACCTGCGTGTCGTAGAAGGTGCCGTGGTTGTTCTTGGCCTGGCCTTCGGGCAGCGCAATGGGGCTGGTGGTAAGCCAGGTGTTGAAGGCTTTAAACCAGGTTTTCAAGCCCGAAGTCAAGTAGGCATCTACGCTTTTGCTGCCGTTCATCAGCGCCAGCGCTTCCGGGATATTCACCAGATGCCGCGTTTCGATGATGCCGAAATTCCGGCCCGAATTGATACCCGGAATGCCCTGCCCGAAGTTCAGATTGGGGTTCATGCGGGTGGCGGGCTCGAGAAAGAACGTGCGCAGCTGGCGCGTGGCCTGCTGCGCGTATTTCTCCTCGCCCGAGAAATAGTAGGCCAGACTCAGCGCCTGCACGTCGGTGCAGAGCTTGCTCAGCGTCTCGCTGTCTTTCATGGCCTCGGCTTCGGGGTTGTGCAGGCCGTCTTTCTGGATGTAGGGCAGGCCGTTGGGCTTGCTGGGGTCGGGCCACCAGTAGGGCGCCTGCGAGATGTAGTCGTGCTTGTCGCCGCTGGGGGGCGTCTGGGGCTTGGTGGCAATGGTGTACGGCGCGGTTTTCAGGGCGCGGTCGGCCCGGCCCAGCAGGCTTTTCACCTGCGCGGCTTCGGGCTGGTGGCCGGCTTTGTAGGCCGTTTTGTAGGCGGCCATCGCAGCCGGGTCGAGCAGGATGAACGCCGCCGGCGCGGCGGTTGCAGCCGCCCGCGCCGGTGCGCTCATCACCCACCACAGCGTTAGGAAAAAAAGGAAAGGACGCATTGGGTATTACTGAATTGATTGGTTTCTTAAACGGCGCTAACGTGGCGCCTCACCCCCGGCCCCTCTCCGAAAAGGAGAGGGGTGCCAGCCGATTCCGTTTAGTGCAAGTCCGGTGCCCCCTCTCCTTTTCGGAGAGGGGGTCAGGGGGTGAGGCGCCCACGTCCGCCCCGTTTGAGTCAGTAGAAGGACTTAGTTATACCCCGGGTTCTGGGTCAGGTTCGGGTTCAGCTGCAGCTCGGGCTGCGGAATGGGAAACAGTACGTAGCGCGGGTCGACGGTGCGGTTGAAGATGGCGCGCTCGCGCTCGAAGAGGCGGCTCAGGCGCACGAGGTCGAACCAGCGGTGGCCTTCCTGGCACAGCTCCCAGCCCCGCTCGCGCAGCAGCATGTCCACGAAGGCATCTTTGGTGGTGGTGCGGGTGGGGGCCCACTGCGCGATGCCGGCCCGCTGGCGCACTTTGTTGTAGCCGTCGTATTTCAGCGGGTCGTTGGGGTTGAGGGCGTTGCGGGCTTCCGATTGCAGCAGCAGCACGTCGGCGTAGCGCGTGATGAGGTAGTTGCAGCGCGAGTCGTTGATGATGCGCTTGTCGTCGCGGAATTTGTTGAAGTAGTAGCGGGCCAGCGTGGTGGTGCCGGCCATGTTGCTGATGTTCCAGGCGCGGCGCAAGTCGTTGGCGCGGTAGGAGCGCACGAGGCTGTCTTCCACCGTGAAGGTGCCCAGGCCAGCCAGCTGCGAGGGCAAAAACTGCCGCACGATGATGCTGCCCGTGTTCGGCGGCAGGTCGAACTGAATGCTAAAGATGTGCTCGGGCCCGTTTTCCTTGTCGGGGTTGAATACGTCGCCGTACACCGGCAGCAGCTGGTACACGTTCGAGTTGATGACGCGGTTGCAGGCGTCGAGGGCGCTCTGGTTGTCGCCGGGCTGGGCGGCGGTGGTCGTGGCGCGGGTCAGGTATACCTTGGCCAGCACGGCCGCCGCCGCGCCGCTCGATACGCGGCCCTTTTCGCCGGCCGCAATCCGGTCTTCACGGTAGCAGTTGGCTTCGGCAAACGTCAGGTCGTCGATAATCTGCTGGTATACCTGCGCCAGGGGCGTGCGGCTGGGCCGCAAATCGTCGGCCGGCCCCTTCACGGTGGCCGTAATCAGGGGCACGTCGCCGAAACAGCGCACCAAGTCGAAGTAACCCTGGGCGCGCAGAAAGCGGGCGTTGCCGATGATGTTGGCCTTGCGCGTGGCGTCCATTGCGATGGCCGGCACCTTCTCAATCACGTCGTTGGCCCGGTTTATCATCCGGTACGAGTTGGTCCACCAGCTGTTGATTTCGGTGTTGGTGGGCGTGTAGGTGAAGCGCGAGAGCTGGGCCCGCTCGTCGGTGCTGGAGCCCACGCGAATCAGCTCGCCGGGCAGCTCCGTGATTTGCCAGCCCGTGCGGCCGTAGTACGTCTGGGGCAGCAGCGCGTTGAACACGCCATTCAGGCCCGCAATGGCGTCACTCTCGTTTTGGTAAAAGTTCTCAGCGGCCAGAAAGTCGGCCGGGTTTTCCTGTAGGAATTTCTCGCAGGCGCCCAGGCTCAGGCCGAGGGCCAGAATGCCGAGCAAAAGGATATTTTTTTTCATCGGGAATTGATGGGAAAGTCGGGAGGATGCGCGACCGGAGGACCTCACCCCCTGACCCCCTCTCCAAAAGAGAGGGGGCACCGGTTTTGCGCAATTAAGAATCTTCAGGCTCCCCTCTCTTTTGGAGAGGGGCCGGGGGTGAGGTTCCCCGGTCGCGCCGCCGGGCGATTAGAACCCCAGCTTCACCCCCGCAATGAAGGTGCGGGTGCTGGGGTAGGCGTTGTAGTCGGTGTTCAAACTCAGGTTGTCGCTGCCGAAGGAGTTCACCTCCGGGTCGTAGCCGGTGTATTTGGTGAACGTCAGCACGTTCTGGCCCGTGATGTACACGCTGGCCGACTTGATGACCTTGCTGAACTTGGGCAGCGTGTAGCCCAGCGTCACCGTTTTCAGGCGCAGGAAGCTGCCGTCCTCCACCACGTCGCTCACGATGCCGGTGCTGCGGCGCAGAGTGCTGCCGGCCCGCGGAATGGTGGTGTTCGTGTTGGTCGGTGTCCAGCGGTTGATGACGGTTTTGAGCTTGTTGGTGGTCGTGATGCCCGATTCCAGCTCGTAGCGGTTCAGGTTGAGCACGTCGTCGCCCTGCACGCCCTGGATGAACACGCTCAGGTTGAAGCCGCCCAGCTTGAAGCCGTTGGTGAAGCCGTAGATGAACTTGGGCTGGGCCCGGCCGATAATCACCCGGTCGTCGGCCGTGATGGCCTTATCGCCATTCTGGTCCACATAGCGCGGGTCGCCGGGGCGGGCGCCGGTCTTGGTGCCGCTGGCCGTAATCTCGTCCTGCGTCTGCCAAATCCCATCGAACTGGTAGCCGAAGAACGTACCGATGGGCTCGCCCACGCGCAGCAAGCTGGTGTTGCCCAGGCCCGAACCCACAAACAGGCTGGAGCTGGAGCTGCCCACGTAGCGCTCGTACTCGCCGTTGAGGTCGAGCACCTTGTTGCGGTTGGCCGAGATGTTGAAGTTCGTGGTCCAGGAAAATTGCTTGCTGTCGATGTTGGTCGTGGTCAGCGCGAATTCCACGCCCTTGTTTTCCACGCTGCCCGCGTTCAGCAAAATGCTGTTGTAGCCGCTGGTGCGGGGCGTCGAAACCTGCAGCAGCAAGTCGCTGGTTTTCTTGTAGTAGGCATCGGCCGTCACCACAATGTGGTTTTGCAAAAAGGCCATGTCGATGCCCACGTTGGAGGCCGCCGTCGACTCCCATTTCAGGTTCGGATTCGGGATGTTCAGCGGTACCAGACCCACCAAACGGGTGCTGCCCGAGGCGTAGGAGCCGGCATCGTAGCGGGCCAGCGACTGGTAGTTGCTGATTTCCTGGTTGCCCGTGATGCCGAAGCCCACCCGCAGCTTCAGGTCGCTCAGGAAGCTCAAATCCTTCATAAACCGCTCGTCAATCAGCCGGTAGGCGAAGGCCGCCGAGGGGAAGTAGCCCCACTTGTTATTGGCCCCGAAGCGCGACGAGCCATCGGCCCGCAGCGTGGCCGTGAACAAAAACCGCTCGAACAGCCGGTAATTCACCCGCCCAAAAAACGAGGCCAGCGAGTTCGACGGCTTGCCCGAGTTGGGCGTGAGCAGGGTGGAAGCCAGGGCCAGGTTGTCGGAGCCCAGCGTGTTGGTGAAGAAGCCGTTGGCCGAGGTGCCGAAGTTGTCGCCGAAGAACTGCTGCTCCGTTACGCCCACCACCACGTTCAACGCGTTGTTCTCGTTGAGCTTCTTGTCGTAGGTCAGCGTATTCTCGTTCAGCCAGCTGTAGCGGTAGGTGGTGCTGCGCGTGGCCGAGCCGTTGGTGAGGCGGCCTAGGAAGATGTCCGAAGGCCGGTACACGTTCACCTGGTTGTTGTTGTAGTCGAAGCCGCCGGTCACGCGGGCCGTCAGGCCGGGGATGATTTCGTAGTTGGCCGCCACGTTGAACAGGCCGCGGGCCGTGGTGCGCTGGTCCTTCACCTTCTCGGCGTAGGCAATGGGGTTGCCCACGTCCTCCACATAGGGCAGGGGGCTGTTGGAATAGGTGAAGGCGCCCGAGGCGTCGCGCACCGGCACCACCGGGCTGATGCGCAGGGCGTCGAGCAGCACGCCGCCGTTGCTGCCGCCCGAGGAGTTCACAAACGCCCGGTTCTCAAACGTGCCGGCCACCTGACTCGAAAAGTTGAAGCTCAGCTTGCTGCCGATTTTCTTGTCGAGGTTCAGCCGCACCGTGGCGCGCTTGAAGCCCGAATTAATCACCACGCCATCCTGGTCAAAATAGTTGAAGCTCAGATTATAGCGCGTCTCTTCGGTGCCGCCGTTGAAGCCCAGCTGGTAGTTACTCATGCGCGCCGGCCGAAACAGCTCCTTCTGCCAGTCGGTGCCCTCGCCCAGCGAGTCAATCTGGCTTTGGCGGTAGGGCGGGGGCAGGGTGGTCGAGCCGGCGTTCACGTCGTTGAGGTACTGCGCAAATTCCTTGGCGTTCATCAAATCGAACTTGTGGCGCACCACCTGCACGCCGGTGTAGCCCTCCAGGCTCACGGTGCCCTTGCCCACTTTGCCCTTTTTGGTGGTGATGAGCACCACGCCGTTGGCTCCGCGCGAGCCGTAAATAGCCGTGGCCGAGGCGTCTTTCAGAATCTCCACGCTCTCGATGTCGCTCGGGTTGATGGAGTTCAAATCGCCCGCGCCGGGGAAGCCGTCCACCACGAACAGCGGCTCGTTGCCGGTGTTGATGGAGTTGGTGCCGCGGATGCGGATGGACACGTTGCCGCCCGGCTCTGAGTTGGTCTGGGTCACCTGCACACCGCTCACGCGGCCCTGCAGAATCTGGTCGGCGCGGGTGATGGGCGTTTCGGCCACCTGCTCGGCCGAGATGGAGGCCACCGAGCCGGTGATGTCGCGCTTGCGCTGCGTGCCGTAGCCCACCACCACCACCTCGTTGAGGCCCTGGCTCTGCTCTTTGAGCTGGATATTCATCGAAGCCGACGTGCCGACCGGCATTTCCACCGACTCAAAGCCGACGAACGAGAACACCAGCGTGCCGGCGCCGTTGGCCGGCACGTTTAGCTCGTACACGCCGTCGGGGTTGGTGGTGCTGCCTGTGGTGGTGCCCTTCAGCAGCACTGATACGCCGGGCAGCGGCGTCTTGTCCGCCGCGTTCAGCACGCGCCCGGACACTTGCCGGGTTTGCGCATGCGCCGCAAACGTTCCCAGGAACGCCAGCAGCAGTAAAATGAGTCGATGTTTTAACATAGTAGGTGGGATTACATGAGTGAGTGAGGGCTCATTTGTTCAGTAAATAAAGAGCCGCCAACTCCGCAAACCGCTCCAGAAAAATGGTTTTTTACGGAATCGTTTACGTGAAAATTATAATTATAATGCTGATTATAAGTTGATTGTGTGATAACAGCCGAAATTGCCGCACCAAAAATGAAGGTGATACCAGGCGTAGAGTTTGGCATTGCAATGGCCGTCTCGGACGTGCATCCTCGAAGCGCTACGACTGCGGCGGACAGTCAAGGGGGCTCAGGCCTTATATTTGGGTGAGTCGGGCCGACTGCTTCACCTCCGGCTGGCCCGTCGAACGCACGTGGTAATGAACAGGACTTTTTTTCGAGGGCTGGAGTGGCTGTTGCTGGCGTTGGCACTGCTGAGTGGCTGCAGCGACGCCCGTCCTGCTCCGCCCCGCCCTTACCGCATCGGCTTCTCGCAGTGCAGCACGCACGGCATCTGGCGGCAGGCCGTGCTGGCCGGTATGGAGCGCGAGCTGAGCTTCCACCCCGAAGTGCAGCTGCGCATGCTGGATGCCCAGGACAACAGCCAGCGCCAAAGCCAGCAAATCCGGGAGTTGCTGCGCGGCGGCATCGATTTGCTGATTGTGTCGCCCTACGAGCCCGGCCCGGTGACGCCGGCAGTGGACGCTGCCTTCCGAAGCGGTGTGCCGGTGCTGCTACTCGACCGCCGCACTACTTCGCCGAATTTCACGGCCTACGTGGGCGGCGACAACGTAGACGTGGGCCAGACGGCGGCCCGCTACGCCGCCCAGCTGCTGAAAGAACGGGGCGCCGTTATCGAGTTGCTGGGCGCGTTGCGGTCGGCGGCCACAGCGGGGCGGCACCAGGGCTTTACGCAAGGCCTGGCGGCTTACCCCAACCTGCACGTTGCCGCGCAGGTAAACGGCGACTGGAACGTCACAACCCTGAAAGCGCCCCTGAAGGCCGCTTTGCGGGCGCACCCGGAAGCCTCGCTCATCTTTGCCCACAACGACAACATGGGCCGCAGCGCCGCCGAGGTGCTGCAGGAACTGGGCCTGACCCAAAAGGTGCGCATCATCGGCGTCGATGGCTTGGCGCTGGACCTGGTGCAGCGGCGGGTGCTGCAAGCTTCGCTGCTGTACTCGCCGGCCGGAGAGGACGCCATTCGCACGGCCCTGAAAATTCTTAACCATCAGCCCTTCGAGCGGGAAAACCGCTTAAGCACGGTGGTGATTGACTCGACCAACGTGGGCATGATGATGCAGCAACGGGAGAAGATTCTCACGCAGCAGCAGGACATTGAGCAGCAACACGGCCTGCTGCTGCGCCTGCGCGCCACCTACGCCAGCCAGCGCACCGTGCTGTATGGCCTGCTGGCCACCTTGCTGGGGGCGTTGCTGCTGGGCGCGGTGGCCTGGCGGTCGGCCCGCCGCAACCGGCTCATCAACCAGCAGTTGGCGCAGCTCAACGCCCGGCTGAGTGCGCAGAACGAGGAAATCAGCACCCAGCGCAACCATATTCAGGAACTGGCCGAGCAGGCCCGCGCCGATACCGAAGCCAAGCTGCGCTTCTTCACCAACTTCTCGCACGAGCTGCGCACGCCGCTCACCCTCATCCTGGGGCCGGTCGAAGAGTTGCTTAGCAGCCGGGCCGACCTGTCGGGGCCGGCCCGGCAGGACCTGGCCCTGGTGCGCCGCAACACCCAGCGCCTGCTCCAGCTGGTGAACCAGCTGCTGGATTTTCGCAAAATTGAAGTGGGGAAAATGGCTGTGCGCGCCACCGAAGCCGACGCGGTGGCTTTTGTGCGTGAGCTGGTGGAGGCTTTCGAGAAGCCGGCGCAGCTGCGGGGCGTGCGCCTGCACTTCCTGGCCGCCGAGCCGGAACTACGGGCTTGGTTTGATGCGAATCTGCTGGACAAGGTCTTTCTCAACCTGCTCTCGAATGCCTTGAAATTCACGCCTGAGCACGGCCAGATTACCGTGAGCGTGCAAAGCGCTGACCAAGGCCGCACGCTCAGCGTGAGCGTGGCCGACACGGGGCCCGGCATCGGTGCGCAAGACCGGGCCCACGTTTTCGAATGGTTCTACCAGGGCGAGCAAGGCGCGCCGGGCGCCCTGGCCAAAGGCTCGGGCATGGGCTTGGCGCTCGCGCACGGGCTGGTGCGCCTGCACCAGGGGCAGCTGGCCTTTAGCAGCCAGCCGGGTCAGGGCAGCACCTTCACCGTGACGCTGCCCCGGGAGTTGCCGGCAGAACTGCGCGCCACTGGCCAGCCCGACCAGCCGGCCATTGCCCTGCCCGAGCCGGAATGGCTGCCAGCCAAAGCGGACGCGGAAGAGGCCCTGACGGTGGCCGGAACCGGCAGCGAAACCCTGGTGCTGGTGCTGGAGGATAACCAGGAGGTGAACGACTTCCTGACGCGCAAGCTGCGCGGCGACTTCCGGGTGCAGAGCGCCACCGACGGCCACACCGGCCTGCGCCGGGCAACCGAGCTGATTCCCGACCTGATAGTGTGCGACGTGATGATGCCCGGCCTGAGCGGCCTGCAAGTGGTGGCCCAGCTGCGGGCCGACTGGCGCACCTCCCACATCCCCGTCATCCTGCTCACGGCCCGGGGCGCTCCCGAGCAGCAGGTGGAGGGCGTGCAGGCCGGCGCCGACCTCTACCTGACCAAGCCCTTCAACCCCACGTTTTTGCTCGAGAGCGTGCGCACGCTGCTCGCCAACCGCGCCCGCCAGCGCGAGCATTTCCGCCGCGAGCTGAGCCTGGACACGGCCACCGTGCTAACCAGCCCCGACCAGAAGTTTCTGGCCGACCTCACGGCCACAGTCGAGGCCAACCTGACCAAAACCAACCTGAGTGTAGAGGAAATCGCCCAGCAGCTGGGCATCTCGCGCATGCAGCTCTACCGCAAGGTGAAGGCCGTGCTGGGCACCGGCGTCACCGATTTTATCCAAGGCGTGCGCCTGACGAAAGCGCGGGAACTGCTACTCGACGAACGGCGCACCATTTCCGACGTGGCCTACGAGCTGGGCTTCTCGTCCCCGTCGTACTTTTCCACCAGCTTCCGGGCGCGCTACCAGTTGTCGCCATCCGAGTTCCGGGCCTTGCATGTGGCGTCGCCGTCCTGATACAAAGTCAAAACCCTTGTTCCAAAAACGAAACCGAACCCTTGCCGGGCTCGGTTTTTTTATACATAAACAATTGTTTGAAAGCAGGTTATAGCAAATTCTTTTTTTGAACAGGAATTGCAAGAATTGAGCAAGCCCCGCGCTGCGGGGGCGGTGAATTTTGTGTGAGGCCGCCGGCCAAAACGGCCGCTTGGAAAGGCCGGTTCCGGCCACGCTTCGCTTTCCCATCCCACCCCGCCCCATGAGCTTTGTCAATCTGAAACAGCTGGCCGGTGAGCTCGGCTTGTCGTCGTCCACCGTGTCGCGGGCCATGCGCGACTCCTACGAAATCAGCACGGCTACCCGCGAGCGGGTGAAGGCTGTGGCCCAGCTGCTCAACTACCAGCCCAACCCCTTTGCCAGCAGCCTGCGCAACAACGTGACCAAAACCATTGGCGTGATTTTGCCCCAGCTTGATAACCACTTTTTCTCCCTTGCCATCAACGGCATTGAGGAGGTGGCGCAGCAAAACGGCTACCACGTCCTCATCTACCTCACCCACGACAGCGGGGAGAAGGAGAAGGCCGTGTCCAAGTACCTCATGAGCGGCCGCGTCGATGGAATCTTGCTGGCGCTGGCCACGGGGACGCGCAGCGTCAGCCACCTTGAAAAACTCAAGCTGACCGGCGTGCCGCTTGTGCAGTTCGACCGGGTGAACAAAGCGCTTCAAACAGCCACCGTTACCACCGACGACTTCGCGAGTAGCTACCAGGCCACCGAACATCTTATCAAGGCCGGGTGCCGCACCGTTGCGCACTTGCTCATTTCCGAGAGCCTTTCCATTGGAAGCCGACGCCTGCACGGGTACCAGGCGGCCCTGCGCGACCACCAGATACCTTACGATGCAGGTCTGGTGCTCAATGGCCGGGGCAGCAATGACGAAAACCTGCGCCTTATCACCCGACTGCTGCAGCAGCGGCCGGACATTGATGGGATTTTCGCTTCCGTGGAGCGCCTGGCCCTGAGCAGCTACCAGGCCTGCCAACGCTTAGGCATCAGCATTCCGAAACAGGTCAAAATCATCGGGTTTTCCAACATGGAAACCGCTTCATTGCTGGCGCCCAGCCTGACCACCATCACCCAACCGGCTTACGCCATTGGCAAAGAGGCCGCCCGCATTCTGTTTCATGCCATTATCAAGCACAAACCGGTACTCCCTACCCAAAGCCTGGAATTGAAATCGGAGCTGATTGCCAGGGCATCAACGGGCAGTACGCCGCGTTAGGAGGTGTTGTAATAACAGCAACATTTTCATGTATAATACATTGCGCGGATTTGCCGTGCCGATGGACGTGCGGCATCAACGGGCACTAGCACGGCAGCAGAGGTAGCATGCGCAAGTGGGGTGCCAGCAGTGGCGGCGCAGCGGGCCGGCAACACGGACCGCGGCCTGCAAATAGCTTCGGTAGCCGCCGGTTGTGCTTTGCTACACGACTTATCCGCCGTTGCTGTCGTGTTTGCGCACCTACCCACCGGAGCACCGGCCGCATCGAACCAAGGTTAGCATGGGACCGATGCGTTGCGCGCATGCCATTAGACCCCCGCCGGGAAAGCGAAAAAGCTCGACACCTCGCGGGACCGGACTTTTCAATCAGGCCGAAGCTTAGGCTGCGGCCTTCTCGCTGCTCTCGCGGCCGTCGATGGCTTTGCGCAGCTTGGCAATGGCCTGCAGGGCGCGCTCCTCATCGAGGGGGCTGATTTTGCACGCCAGCTTGGTTTTTTCAGAGCAGATGATTTCCTCTTTCTGCGTTGTCCCGGCGCATCGAACTGGAAAAGCAGGTACCTGCATCCGTTTTCCTTCGTCTTGTTAGCCTGGCATCTACCTGTTTTCTGCCTTCCCAACGGAACGCGAATAGCTAACAGGCGCTAGCCTACTTCCCTTCTGCTTCGGCTCATTCAAACAGCAGGAACTGCCAAGCTAACGGGGCTGGTTTTTAGCGTAAATTTAACCGGCATCGATGCCGGCAACGATGCCGGCAACGATGCCGGCAACGATGCCGGCATCGTTTGCATAACTTTAGCTATGCCATTGTTCTATTTAAATACTCAATCCCTGCAGCTTAGCGCTAGGTTTGTGTAAACAATTTCCTTTTTTTCCACCTGGCCCACCCAAAATGTCCCCAACTATGAAACAATTTCTATTCTTGTTTTTGCTGCTGTTGCCGATGGCGCTGCGAGCTCAAACGGTAACTATCTTGGAATCTTCGGGTTGGCTCGAAACGGCGTATGTGCGGTGGCAGCCCATTGCCACGGCGCAAAGCTACAATGTGTACTACAGCGGCGCCGGCATTGTCAACCAGAAGCTCGACGACCAGCTTGTCCGCAACTATGGGTCTTTTTACCGGGCTGATGCCCTGGGCCTTACGCCAGGCACGTATACGCTCCGGATTGTGCCCGTGGTTTCGGGGGTAGAAGGTGCCGCAACGGTGACCCCGTCCCTAACGGTGCTGGCCCAGGACCGGACCGGATTTGCCTTTGACGGCGGCCGGGTGCCGGGGGGCTACAACGCCAACGGCACCGTAAAAAGCAACGCGGTCATTCTCTACATCACGCAAAACAGCAAGAATACCGTCTCCCTCAACGTGACCGGGGCCACCACCAACCCCTGCGTGGGGCTGCAAACCATTCTGGATGGTTTCAAGAAAGGCCGTGATGCGCGGCCGCTGATTGTCCGCTTCGTCGGGCAAATCACCGACCTGACCTACATGCTGAACGGCGACATTGTGGTCGAGAACGGCAACTATGCTTCCGGCAACATTACCATGGAAGGCGTAGGAAACGATGCCGTGGCCGATGGCTGGGGCATTCGGATAAAAGGGGCTTCCAACGTGGAAGTCCGCAACATGGGCACGATGAACTGCGACAGCGACGAGGGCGACAACATCGGCCTGCAGCAGGACAACGACCACATCTGGGTGCACAACTGCGATTTCTTCTACGGCCACGCCGGCAGCGCCGCCGACCAAGTGAAAGGCGACGGCGCGCTGGACTGCAAAAAGTCAACCTACGTGACGTTCTCCTACAACCACTTCTGGGATTCGGGCAAATGCAACCTACTGGGCCTGAGCGAGAACACCACCCAGGGGCTGTACATCACCTACCACCACAACTGGTACGACCATTCGGATTCGCGTCATCCTCGGGTTCGGTTTTATTCGGCCCACGTCTACAACAACTACTACGACGGCAACGCCAAATACGGGGCCGGCTCCACGGAGGGCTCCTCCGTGTTCATGGAAAACAACTACTTCCGCAATTGCAAGTACCCGATGCTGACCTCGATGCAGGGCACGGATGTTTACAACCCTGCCACGCAGCAGAACGACTACAACACGATGCCGATTTTCTCGAACGAGGACGGCGGAACCATCAAGGCATTCAACAATACGATGACCGGGCAGCAGCGCTTTGTGCCCTACGGCGCGGCCGGCTATCCCAATTCGACGGTTGACTTTGATGCGTACGTGGTGACTACCCGGACGCAGCTGGTGCCCAGCACCGTCCATTCGGCGTACGGAAACAACACCTACAACAACTTCGACACCAACCCGGCCGTCATGTACACTTACACGCCGGACAGCCCTACCGGGGCGCAAACCAACGTGACGCTGTACTCGGGACGCGTGAAGGGCGGTGATTTCCAGTGGACCTTCAATAATTCGGTCGACGATGCTTCTTCCGCCGTCAACTTACCGCTGCAATACGCGCTGGTTCATTACACGACCGGCCTGGTTTCTGTGCAGGGCGACGCACCCGCTACCCCAGGCGGAGGCGGGGGCGGCGGTGGCACCAGCACGGCCGGCATGATACACAATTTCACCCTGTCCGGCACCTCCAGCACGTATTACACCATCACCGGCAACCTCTCCACTTCGCAAGGAACGGTTACTTATAACGGCTTGAACCTGACGCAGTGCTTGAAATTGGAGTCGGCCACGAACATTGCCTTCACGACAACCGCAGCCGCCACGCTCACGCTGGTATTCAATAGCACCTTTAGCGGAACGGTTATAGTGGACGGCACCAGCCGCACCGTGAGTGCGGGCCTGCTCACCCTCACGCTGCCCATCGGTGCCCACCAAATCACCAAAGGCACCACTGCGAACATCTACTACATGAGCACCGTCTACACAGGCGTTCTGGCCACGCTGCAGCAGCAAGACGCGCAAGCCGTGAAGGTATACCCGAACCCCGCCACCGATGCCGTGACGGTGGAGTGGAAAAGCAACCGCGCGTTTTCTATCTACACCATCACGGGCAGCCTGTTGAAAACCGGCATGACCAACCAGCGCGTTGACTTGAAAGAGGTGAAACCAGGGCTGTACCTCATTCAAATTCGCGACGAAGACGGCTACCTGCGAACGGGCCGCTTGCTCAAGCAATAACCCAAGTCCGCTTTGGCGGATTTAAGTAGCAGGCTTGGCTCGGAGCCGGGTTAACTCAATCAATCCGGCTCCGAGCCGAGGCATTGCTAAAAGAAGCCGCCTTTCTTCCATTGTCGCTAGAAGGATGGATGGAAGAACAGAAAAGCCCGGCACCGCAAGGTGCCGGGCTTTTCTGTTCATGCAGCCGAAGCTTAGGCAGCGGCCTTCTCGCCGTTCTCGCGGTCGTCGATGGCTTTGCGCAGCTTGGCAATGGCCTGCACCGCACGCTCCTCGTCGAGGCGGTTGATGTTGAGCAGCATTTTGGTTTTCTCCGGACGGGTGATGACCGGGTGGTTCAGCAAGCGGATGATTTCCTCTTTCTGAGCGGCCGTGGCGTACTGCACGGGCGCAGCAGGGGCCTCAGCCGCTACGGCAGGCGCCTCAGCCGGTACCACCTGCATGGCGGGCACGGCATGGGCCACAGCCGCCGGGGCCGGAGCAGCGGCGGGCGTGTTGGTGTTGTAGTCCATTTCTTCGGCCGGCGTGGGCTCGTAGCCGGCGGCGCGGATAATCCAAGCCAGGCAGTTGCGGTAGGCTTTGCCGATGGCGCGCGTCTGGGCCATGCTCATGATGGCAAACTCCTGGTAGAATTTCTTGCCGCTCTCTTTGTTCGAGCACACGGCAAAGCCGGCACCAACCGTGGTCTGATGACGAATGTCAAACAGCGTCACTTTGGCCTGGTATTTCATTTCCTCGGGGCTGCTCACGTTGATGACGTGCTCCACGATGGGCACAATGCCCAGGCGCGAGCCGGCGTATTGCCAGCCTTCCACGTTCACGAACTCTTTGCCCTGCACGTTGGTGGTGAGCTTGTTGTCCTTGATGAACTTAGCGAGGTCCTTCGCCAAATCCAGCGTTTCGTCGGAGCGGCTGATGTCGTAGCTCTCGATTTTAACCTTTTTGGTAATGTCCTTGGTGGTTTTGGTGGCCTCGTTCATGGCGGTATTTTTTTATGTGTCCAACTGATGTTCGTGAGTATAACCCAAAGGTAAAAGAAATCGTGCGAAAAAAGCCAAAAATATTGGTAAATTTTACTGCTGTAAATCAAATATTTATCAGCAATAACAAAAAATATTTGCTTTTAGTAAAAGCTAATCAGGTTGGAGGAATGGCAATGAAGCAATTCTGAGTGGCTAAAGGTTCCATTCCGGCCCTGAATCGCTGGTGCGAACGAACTTTAGCCGGCCACTGGCTTTAGCAATGAGGAGACACAGCGAAGGCACGGGTTAAAAAAGCCGCAGCAAGCACCGCCACGCCGAGCGCGGCGCAACCGCTTGCCTAACGCAGTGGCCCAATCGAGAGAAATAAGTTGAAGCCCGCTGGGTGCCGTGACTGCGCTCCGCATGGCGGCTGCCGTTTTACAGATGCAGCTTCGATTTTTTTACCGGCCGAAACAACCATTTTTCTGTTCCTTCCGGGTAGAAGTTTGTAGCCCCTGATACGGCAGCGGCACACCGACTCGCGACCGGTACCGCCTGACGCGTCCTGGCCCGGCCCGTGGCCGGATGATGGAATGTTGGCGCCGGCTTCCATTGCCCGTTCCCGGCCGGTTGTTCACTCATCCCTTTTTCTGGCAGCCAAGCCTTGCGCTTGGCCCATTTTTCCGGCAGCCCCGCGGCGCGGTAGGGGAGCAGGCAGAGCGTTAACATAAGAACGTCATGCCTCGACTGCGCTCAGCATGACGTTTTTATGTGCTGATTATTGGTTTCTCAACCGAAGACTTACCCGCCCTCCAGAATATGGCCGTCGCGCATCACAATCTTGCGGTCGGCCATTTCGGCCAGCTGGTCGTTGTGCGTCACGATGACGAAGGTCTGCCCCAGTTCCTTGCGCAGCAGGAAGAAAATCTGGTGCAGCTCCTGGGCATTTTTGGTGTCGAGGTTGCCGCTGGGCTCGTCGGCGAAAATGATTTCGGGCGAGTTGATGAGTGAGCGCGCCACCGACACACGCTGTTGCTCGCCGCCGCTCATTTCGCTGGGCTTGTGCTCGGCGCGGTGCTCCATGTTCATCATGGCGAGGAGCTCACGGGCCCGCACGCGCACTTCTTTTTCGGTGCGGCCAGCCAGGTAGGCGGGCAGGCACACGTTTTCGAGGGCCGTGAACTCGGGCAGCAGGTTGTGAAACTGGAAGATGAAGCCGATGTGCCGGTTGCGAAACCGGGCCAAATCGTTGCGCCCCAACGAGCTCACCGACTCGCCATCGAACAGGATATCGCCGGAATCGGGCGTGTCGAGCGTGCCCAGAATGTGCAGCAGCGTGCTTTTGCCGGCCCCCGAGGAGCCGACAATGCTCACGATTTCCGACTTCTCAATCGTTAAATCGATGCCCTTGAGCACGTTCAGAGCATTGTAGCTCTTATGAATGTTGATAGCTTGCAGCAACGGTAGGCGGCGATAGACGTGAATGGTGCGGGTACGGCAAAGCTACGCACAATCCGGGCGGAGCGCAGCCGGGAGCTATACGCAACTTCGGCCAACGCGTAGCTTTGGGTATGCCTGTGACTGGAAATTTTTTTGCGATGCCTTTCTCCTCACTGTTGGGGCGCCGCTGGTGGCTGGCGCTGCTGTTCGTGACGGCATTGCTGCTGGTGCTGCGGCGCTTGCTGGGGAACGGAATGGCCAGCCGCCGCGCAAGCCCGCAAGCCACCCTGGCAATAGCAGCCGAGCTGGCCGCCGGGGCTTCTGGCACTCCCCGGCCCGCTGCCGCGCCGGCCGACAGCACCCGCTTGCGCGGCGTGAGCTGGGTAGGCGGCGACTCCATTACCGAGGCCGAGCTGGCCCCGCTGCTGCGCGACCACGTCAGCTGGATTGCTCAGATGCCGTTTGGCTGGCAGGGCGGCGCGGCTGAGCCCGCTATCCGGGTGAATACCGCGCGGCCCGCTGGCCGGCGCGGGCTGTGGGGTGAGAGCGACGCCGGGCTTGTCTACACGGCGGCGCTGGCGCACCGGCACCACATCCGCACGCTGCTCAAGCCGCACTTGTGGGTGCGCGGGCCCAAGTCCTGGCCCGGCGACATCAACATGGCTACCCCGGCCGACTGGCAGGCGTGGTTTGCCAATTATTCTACGTTCATGCTGCACTACGCGGCTCTGGCCGAAGCCAATCGGTTCGACGGCCTCTGCATTGGCACCGAGCTGTTGCACGCCACGGAGCCGGCCCACGAGAAAGCCTGGCGCGGCCTCATCAAAGCCATTCGCAAGGTCTACCACGGCCCGCTAACCTACGCCGCCAACTGGAGCGGCGAGTACGAGCAAATCCGTTTCTGGGACGCGCTGGACTACGTGGGCATTCAGGCCTATTTTCCGCTGAGCACGGCCGCCAGCCCTTCGCTTGATGCGCTGTTATTGGGTTGGGCGCCGCACCTGCAACGGCTCGCTGCCTGGCAGAAAAAAATCAAGCGACCCATCGTTTTTACCGAAGTGGGCTACAAAACCACCCCCGACGCCGCCGCCCGGCCCTGGGAATGGCCCGAGCGCACGGCCGCCTTCGCCACGCCCGACGAGGCCACGCAGGCGCGCTGCTACGAGGCCCTGTTTCGGGCCTGCTGGGGCCAGCCGTGGCTGAAAGGCCTGTTTATCTGGAAATGGTACCCCGGCCTGGCCGCCGACGGCCCGGCGCGCCGCCACGCCGATTTCACGCCCCAGCACAAGCCGGCCGAAGCCGTATTGGCCCGCTGGTATGCGCAGTAGCGTAAGATGAAGCTTCTGCTACATATTATTCCGCTTTTGCCAGCCATCGTCGTACTTTCGCGTCAGCAACCGAAGGTCCGCGTAGAATCACCACTCCCTTACCCGTTTTTATGAACATTCACGAATATCAGGGCAAAGAAATCCTGAAAAAATACGGCGTCCGCGTGCAGGAAGGCATCACCGCCGATACGCCCGAGGAGGCCGTAGCCGCCGCCGAGAAGCTGACCGCCGAAACCGGCACCAGCTGGTACGTCATCAAGGCGCAAATCCACGCCGGTGGCCGCGGCAAAGGGGGCGGGGTGAAGCTCGCCAAAGGCCTGGACAAAGTGAAGGACGTTGCCGACAGCATCCTCGGCATGCAGCTCGTGACCAAGCAAACCGGTGCCGAAGGCCGCAAAGTGCACAAGGTGCTCATCGCGCAGGACGTGTATTACCCCGGCGCTTCGGAGCCGAAGGAATACTACATGAGCGTGTTGCTGGACCGCGCCCTGGGCAAAAACGTCATCATCTACACCACCGAGGGCGGCATGGACATCGAGGAAGTAGCCGAGGCGCATCCCGAGAAAATCCACCGCGAGCACGTGGACCCCGCCGTGGGCCTGCAGGGCTTCCAAGCCCGCAAAATTGCCTTCAACCTGGGCCTTGAGGGCGAGGCACAAAAGGAAATGGTGAAGTTCGTAACCGCTTTGTACAAGGCTTACGACGAAACCGATTCCAGCATGTTCGAAATCAACCCGGTGCTGAAAACGTCGGACAACAAAATCCTGGCCGTAGACGCCAAGGTGACGCTGGACGAAAACGCCCTGTACCGTCACAAGGATTTTGTGGCCCTGCGCGACCTCAACGAGGAAGACCCCTTGGAAGTAGAAGCCTCGAACAACAGCCTGAACTACGTGAAGCTCGACGGCAACGTGGGCTGCATGGTGAACGGCGCCGGCCTGGCCATGGCCACCATGGACATCATCAAGCTCTCGGGTGGCGAGCCCGCCAACTTCCTCGACGTAGGCGGCGGAGCCAACGCCCAGACGGTGGAAGCCGGCTTCCGCATCATCCTGAAGGACCCGAACGTGAAAGCCATCCTGATTAACATCTTCGGCGGCATCGTGCGCTGCGACCGGGTGGCCAACGGCGTGGTAGAGGCCTACAAAGCCATCGGCGACATCCGCGTGCCCATCATCGTGCGCCTGCAAGGCACCAACGCCGAAGAAGGCGCCCGCATCATCGACGAAAGCGGCCTGAAAGTATCATCGGCTGTGCTGCTGAAAGATGCCGCCGCCCGCGTGAAAGAAGTGCTGGCTACTGCCTAAGCCGCTGAAAGTTTGACGAAAAAAGCCTCGCCGGTGTTGTGTCGGCGAGGCTTTTTTCGTTTATGCAGTCAGCCGGTAGAAGCAGCAGTTGAATAGAAAAGCGGCCGCACTATTTGGCTGCCGAAGCTTTTGCGGCTACTTTTGCAGTCCAATCCGGCCCTGGCCACGTCGTACAACGGATAGTATGAGAGTTTCCGAAGCTCTTGATTTAGGTTCGATTCCTAACGTGGCCACTGAAAACCGTCTCTGTGAAACACAGGGGCGGTTTTTGCTTTAATACCCAGTGCGTGCCTCATCAGCAAAGAGGACGGCGGAAATACCTTAAATGCTTCGGTTACTTCTGCCTTTCAGCCAATGCAAACAACCGCATTGCGGCATGAACGAAGCGCCCCAGGCGGCCCCCGGCGGGTCTGGATGCTGCATTTGACGAATGCCAATAAGGGAGTGCTGCCGCGAGCGAAAAGGCTTGCTTGGCTGCAGCATTGCTGTGGCCTACGTGTAGGTTATCAGGTGCTTACGCGCTGAGGTGTGCTATCAAGTCCTGGATGCTCACCAGTTTCAATCCAAGCCGGGTGGCCAACTGGCGCAGTTCAGGCAGACGGGCCATACTACCGTCCTTGCTCAGCACCTCAATGAGCACGCCCGAAGGCTGATAACCCGCCAAGCGGGCAAAATCCAAGGCTGCCTCGGTGTGGCCGGGGCGGGCCTGTACGCCGCCGGCATTGGCAATCAGCGGGAAAATATGCCCCGGCCGGCCCAGCTGCGCCGGTTTGGTTGCCGGATTTATGAGGGCCTGGATGGTGCGGGCGCGGTCGCTGGCCGAAATGCCGGTGCCGCAGTCGGGTCCCAGCAAATCGACGGACACGGTGAAGGCCGTTTGGTGCAATGCTGTGTTGTCCGCCACCATCAGCGGCAAGTCCAGCTGCTGGCAGCGCTCGGCCGGCAGCGACACGCAGAGCAGGCCCCGGCCCTCGCGTACCATGAAGTTGACCAGCTCCGGCGTGACGCACTCGGAGGCACAAATCATGTCGCCCTCGTTTTCGCGGTCCTCGTCGTCCACCACAATGATGACCTGGCCGGCCCGAACGGCGGCAACGCCTTCTTCAATGGTATCGAGCACAATGGGCTCCAGAACGGGCACTTCAGCTGCTTTCATGAACGGGGCGCAGCCTCTGCGAGCTGCTTGAGTAGAACAACAAGGGCCCAAAGATACCGGATTCCGGCCCGGCGCGCCCGCCGACAGCGGGTTAGCCTTCGCCTATGGCTGCCCGCCAGCCGGCGTGGGCTGCCTGCGCCGCGGGCGCGCCCGCCCCTGGCCGGATGCTGTTACGGCCGGTAGCCAGGGTTTCCAGATACGCCAAATCGGGGTAGAGGCCGGCTTGCAGGCCCGCCAGGTAGGCGGCGCCCTGGGCCGAGATATCGGGGCTGTTCTGGTTGCTGACGGGCGTGCCGAGCAGGTCGGCCAGCAACTGGAGCACGAAGCGGTTGGCGGTAAGGCCGCCGTTCACCATCAGCTCGGCCAGGGGCAGGCCGGTGTCCTGGGCCATGGCCTGCAGCACGTCCTGTATCTGAAACGGTATGGACTCGAGAGCGGCGCGCACGAGGTGGTTTTTGGTGCTGCCAAAGGTGAGGCCCGTGATGCTGGCCTTGCGGTCCATCTGCCAGTGCGGGGCGCCCAGGCCGCTGAAGGCGGGCACGAGGTACACGCCGCCGTTGTCGGGCACGGCGGTGGCCAGGGCCTCGGTGTCGCGGCTTTCAGCAAACAGGCCCAGGCTGTTCTTCAGCCATTCGATGGTAGCGCCACAGGTCACAATAACGCCTTCCAGCGCATAATCCACGCGCCCTTCCATGCTCCAGCAAATGGTGGTGACCATGCCGTGCTGCGAGGTTTTGGGCGCCGGGCCAATGTTCATCAGGATGGAGCTGCCGGTGCCCAGCGTGGCTTTGGCGGTGCCGGGCGCGAAGCAGCCCTCGCCAAATGCGGCGGCGTGCGAGTCGCCCATCATGGCCGTCAGGCGCACCGGCTGGCTGAGCAGGCCCCCAAATGTAGTTGCGCCGAAACTGCTCGCCGATGGCCGGGGGGCCGGCAGATTCAACCGGCCGAGGCCAAATTTGGCCAATAAATCGGCGTCCCAGTTCAGGGTGTGCAGGTTGAAAAACAGCGTGCGCGAGGCGTTGGTGTGGTCGGTGAGGTAGCGCTGGCCGTTGGTTAGCTTGTAGAGCAGCCAAGTATCGACGGTGCCGAAGTAGGCCTGGCCGGCGTGGATGGCCTCGCGCACGGCGGGCACGTTTTCATTCAGCCAGATGAGCTTGGTGCCGGAAAAATAAGGGTCGATGAACAGCCCGGTTCTGGCCTGTACTTCATCTTCCAGGCCCGCGGCTTTCAGGCGTTCGCACACGCCGATGGAGCGTTTGCACTGCCACACCACGGCCGGGTGCAGCGGTTTGCCGGCCGCGTTCCACACCACGAAGGTTTCGCGCTGGTTGGAGATGCCCGCCGATTTTATATCCGTCAGGTTGCCCCCGGCGGTGGTAAATGCCGTTAAGCACTGCCCCACCGAATCCAGCACGTTCTGGTAGATGCCCTCGGGGTCTTGCTCCACGTAGCCGTTGCCAAAATAGTTGGTTGGCAGTGGCACCGTGGCACGGGCCACCACCTGGCCAGTCGCATCGAATAGCAGTGTTTTGGTGCTGCTGGTGCCCTGGTCGATGGCCAGGATGAAGGGAGGAAACACGGCTAGTCGTTTTTAGCGTTGGATTTGTCAATAATCACGGCCAGCAGAATCACAAAGCCTTTCACCACCTGCTGCCAGAAGGGCGACACGTTGAGCAGCACCAGCCCGTTGTTCAGCACGCCGATGATGACGGCGCCCTGCACCGTGCCCAAAATACTGCCACGCCCGCCCGCCAGCGAGGTGCCCCCAATCACCACCGCCGCAATCGAGTCGAGCTCGTAGCTGCTGCCGGCGTTGGGCTGGGCCGAATCGAGGCGGGCCGTGACGAGCAGGCCGCCTACCGCGGCCAGCGCCCCGGCCAGGGCGTACACGGTGGTTTTTACGCGGTTGATGTTCACGCCCGAGAGCCGGGCCGCGCTTTCGCTGCCGCCAATGGCGTAGATGTAGCGGCCCAGCCGGGTTTTGTTGGTAACCAGCACGGCCAGGGCCACAATCAGCCCCGACACCCACACCGGCACCGGAATGCCCAGCAGCCAGCCCGTGCCCAGGTAGTCGAACGAGTCGCCCAGCCCGGTAATCGGAAAGCCGCCGGTCCAGAGCATGGTGAGGCCGCGGGCAATGGTAAGCATGGCCAGCGTGGCCACGAAGGGCGGCAGCCGGAAGCGCGTAATCACCCAGCCGTTGAACCAGCCCAAAGCCGTGCCCGTGCCCAGCCCCGCCACCACCGCGCCCAGCACCGTGAAGCCGATGAACAAGTCGGGCCCGGTGAGGGCAATGCCGTTGCGCAGCAGCCCCGCCGCTATGGCGCCCGCCAACGCCAGCACCGAGCCCACCGATAAGTCGATGCCCGCCGTGAGCACCACCAGCGTCATGCCCGTTGAGATGCACACGTTCACCGAAATCTGCCGCAGCACGTTCCAGAAGTTGGCCCCGGTCAGGAACTTATCACTCAGCAAGCTGATGCCCAGGCAAAGCACAAACAGCGCAATCAGCGACTGAAACTTGAGCAGCAGGGGCCGGGAATTGGCAGGTAAGGCGAGTTGCATGGGGGTGGGAAGGAAGTGGGAAGTGGCAACGTCATGCAGAGCGCAGCGAAGCATCTTTACCGCAGCAGTAATTAATTGGTATTGAGGTAAAGATGCTTCGCTGCGCTCTGCATGACGGACTGTTTTCGTTCTAATGCATCAAATCGTGCTCGGAATGGCGGCCTTCAAAATCGCATTCTCCGTCGCCTCCGCGGCGCTGAACTCGGCCGTGAGCCGGCCTTCGCTCAGCACCAGCACGCGGTCGGACACGGCCAGGATTTCAGGCAGCTCGGAAGAGGCGACCAGGATGCCCATGCCGGCATCGGCCAGCTGCAGCATCAGCTTATAAATCTCGTTTTTGGCGTTGATGTCGATGCCGCGCGTGGGCTCGTCCAGCATCAGCAGGCGCGGGTTGGTGGCCAGCCACTTGCCCAGCACGATTTTCTGCTGGTTGCCGCCGCTCAGGTTGCGGGCTTCCTGCTTTTCGGAGGGCGTTTTGATGCGCAGGTCGGTGATGTATTTGCGGGCCAGCAGGGCTTCTTTCACGCGGTTGAGCAGGCCGGTTTTTTCCACGTTGCCGAGGTCGGCCAGGCTGATGTTGGTTTGCACGTCGAGGCCCAGCACCAGGCCGTCGCGCTTGCGGTCCTCGGGCACGAGGCCCAGGCCGGCTTTGATGGCCCCAATGGGCGCGGTAAAAAACGTTTCCTTGCCTTCCACCCACACGCGGCCGCTGGCGCGCCCGTGGTGCAGGCCAAACAGGGTTTCGAGCAGCTCGGTCCGCCCCGCGCCCATTAGCCCGAACAAACCCACGATTTCCCCCCGACCCACGCTGAACGACAGGTTTTTGAGCTGATTTTCGTTCGGCCGGGTGGGGTGGCGCAAACACAGGTCGCGCACGGTTACCACGGGCTCGCCGCAGGTTTTGCCGGCCTGCTGGCGGATGATGGTGATGTCGCGCCCCACCATCTTGCGGATGATGTCGTCGGGCGTCATCCCCGCCATCGGGCCCGATTCGATGGAATGGCCGTCGCGCAGCACCACGTAGCGGTCGGCGATGGTGAACAGCTCGTCGAGCTTGTGGGAGATGTAAACCACGGCCTTGCCCTCGCGCCGCAGGTCCCGAATGAGGCCGAACAGCACCGCCACCTCGCTTTCGCTGATGGCCGACGTGGGCTCGTCCATGATGATGACCTCCGATTCTTCGAGCAGGGCCTTGGCAATTTCCACCACCTGCTGCTGGCCCACTTTCAGCTCGCCCACCAGCGTGTCGGGGGGCACGTCGAGCTTGAGGCGGGTGAGCAGCTCCTGGGTTTTGCGGCGCATCTGCTTCTGGTCGAGCAGGCCCCAGTCGGTGGTCAGCTCGCGGCCCAGAAACAGGTTTTCGGCAATGCTGAGGTAGGGCACCAGGTTGAGTTCCTGGTGAATGATGGCGATGCCGCAGGCCTGCGCGTCGCGAATGGACGCAAACCGCACCGGCTGCCCACGGAAATAAATCTGCCCCTCATAATCGGCGTACACGCCCGACAAAATCTTCATCAGCGTGGATTTGCCGGCTCCATTCTCGCCAATCACGGCCGTGACCTGGCCGGCCGGAAACTCCAGGCATACCTTATCCAGCGCCGTGACGCCCGCAAACCGCTTCGTAATATTTTCTGCGACCAGCATACGCTACGGCTTTACAGTGGGCGAAAAAGTCACCGCCAGCGGCATCACCTCCAGCTTGTCGAGGTGCAGGTGGGCTTGGTTCAGCTCCAGCGCGCCTGCAAACTGCACCGCGCTACCCGGCCTGGCGTCGGCCCGCAGGCCCGGCACCACCCGCGCCCGAATCAGCCCGTTAAGCTGTTCGGCCAGCGCGTTGAGGTCGGCCGTGTTGTCGAAATCCTGGTTGCGTATCAAGCCAGAGGCATCGCGGGCCGCGTTGCCGAACACGTATTCGGTGGCCAGCTGCACGTCGTTGCCATCGGCCAGGCGCACGGTCACGTCGTTCTTGTCCACCTTTGCCACGGTGCCCGCACCCCGCACCAGAAAATAGCGAATGTTGCCGATGCCCAAGGCGTGCGACTGAGCGAAAGCCGCCTGCGGGTTAGCCTTTAGCTCCGTCAGCAAAGCCGACAAATCAGGGGCCTGCGCCGTGGCCGGCAGCAGCTTCTCGGTCCAGAAGCGCTGGGCGTAGCTGGCCGCGTCGAACTTGCCGGCCGCGTCGGGACCGGTCGCCGCTTTGTGCGTGCTCAGCTTCTCGAAATACACCGATTTGAAGGCCACCAGCACCAACACGGCCGCCAGTACCACGTATTGCAGCGTTTTCTTCATGGCGCGTTACTTGTTGCGATAATCCCGAATATTAGCGGCATCTACCAGCTCCACGGCCACCGGCACGCGCTGGGCAAAGTCGCGCTTGCCCTTGAAGTACTCAGCGGCGTAGTCGGCCGCCGTTTTCGCCATCGTTTGGGGCGATTGGAGGCCGGTGGCTTTGATTTTGCCCTCGCCAATGGCGCCCAGCACGTCGTCGGCGCCATCGAAGCCGTACACGCCCACCTCTTTGGCTTTGCCGGCCGCTACCAGGGCCTGGTAGGCGCCCATGGCCATGGCGTCGTTGCCGCAAAACACGGCGTTGATGTCGGGGTGGGCCTGCAGCACCGATTCCAGCACTTCCATGGCCTTGTTGCGGTCGAAATCGGCGCTTTGCTGGGCCACCATCTTCAGGCCGGGGTAGCGGTCCACCACGCTGTGGAAGCCTTTGGAGCGGTTCCAGGTGTTGTTGTCGCCCACGATGCCGAGGATTTCCACGTAGTTGCCGCGCTGGTGCAGGTCCTGCACGAACTCCTTGCCCAGCGCCACGCAGCCGGAGTAATTGTCCGACAAAATCTGCGAAGTAGCGGCTTTGGAGGAATTCACCTCCCGGTCCATGCAAAACACCGGAATGCCGGCGTCCTTGGCCTTCTGCACGTTCACGATGGAGCCGTCCGAATCAGTAGGGTTCAGCAGAATGGCGTCGAAGCCCGACACGATGGCGTTTTCGAAATGGTCGGCCTCCAGCGAGGTATTGTTCTGCGAGTCAAATATTTTGGCCTCAAAGCCCAGGGCCCGCGCCCGCGCCGCCGCTGTTTCGGCCAGCACCACAAACCACGGGTTGTTCAGCGTCGAAACGATGACGGCGACCTTCTTCGGACCAGCGGCCTTCTTCTGGCCGCAGCCTGCCGCAAGGAGCAGCGGGAGCAGCCAGAGCAACAGCAATTTGCGTGGGTTGGACATGGGTGGGATTTTGGGAAAAAGCAGCCAGGAGGAGCAAGAAAAGAACGTCATGCCGAGCGTAGCCGAGGCATCTCACTCGAATCGTTGCAGCCGTCATTGATTACTGCTGCACGCGAGATGCCTCGGCTGCGCTCGGCATGACGCTTAGCTTCAATAGCTTCAGTGCCGCCTCAGCAATGCCCGCCTCCGACAGTCCGTAGTGGTTCATGATTTCAAGCTGCGAGCCCGTCACGGTGTATTCGTCAGGAATACCCATGATTTTGAAGCGGTTGCGGAAGCCGTTTTGTAGCAGAAACGACGCGCAGGCCTCGCCCAGGCCGCCGAAGATGCTGTGCTCTTCGGCCGTGACGATGGGCGCACCCGTGGCGGCCAGCTCGGCTAGCAGGTCGTAGTCGAGCGGCTTGATGGTGTGCATGCTCACCACCGTGGCTTCGATGCCGTGTTCAGCAGCTAGCTTTTGGGCGGCTTGCAGGGCCGGGTAGGTCGTTTCGCCGGTGCCAATGAGGATGAGGTCGGCGCCCTGGCGCACCACGCGGCCTTTGCCGAAGGCGAACGGCACATCCTCCTTGGTGAGCAGCGGCATGGGCTTCTTGCCGAAGCGCAGGTACACCGGCTTATCCAGCGCCGCGGCGGCTCGAATGGCTTGTTCGGTTTCGAAATTGTCGGCCGGGGCCACCACCGTAATGTTGTTCACGGCGCGCAGAGCGGCAAAATCGTGCAGGCTGTGGTGCGTCGAGCCCAGCGCCCCGTAGCTCACGCCCGCGCTGATGCCGATGAGTTTCACCGGGTTGTCGGAGTAAGCCACGTCGGTTTTAATCTGCTCGAAGGAGCGGGCCGTGAGGAAACAGGCGGGCGACACCGCAAACACGCGCTTGCCCGTGGAGGCCAGCCCGGCGGCCACGCCCACCAGGTTTTGCTCGGCAATCCCGATTTCGACCAGCTGCCGGGGGAAACGCTCGGCAAACGGCACGAGCTTGCCCGAGCCGCGCGAGTCGCTGGTCACCACCAGCAGGTCGCGGTCGGTAGCGGCAAGTTCTTGCAGCGTACCCGAGAAGACGTCGAGGTTGGCTTGGGCCACGCCGGGCGCGGCAACGGTTGGGGTTAGTTCTCCCATATCAATAGGTGCTAATTGCTTATGCCAGCGCCGCTTCGGCCGCGTCCAACTCCTGCACGGCCGCTTCGTACTGCTCGGCCGAGGGCACGCCGTGGTGCCACTTCAGCTGGTTTTCCATAAAGCTGACGCCCTTGCCTTTCACCGTGTGCGCAATGATGAGGCTCGGCTTGCCGGCCGCCAACGGCAGCGCATCAAAGGCCGCTTGCAGAGCGGCCACGTCGTTGCCGTCCACGTGGCGCACGGCCCAGCCAAAGGCCTCGAATTTCTGGTCCATCGGGTCGGTGTTGCACACTGTGGCGGTGGGGCCCGAAATCTGCAAGCCGTTCTTGTCGATGATGGCGCAGAGGTTATCGAGCTTGTAATGCGACGCCAGCAGCGCGCCTTCCCAGTTTGAGCCCTCGGGCAATTCGCCGTCGCCGAGCAGGGTGAAGGTGCGGTAGCTGCGCCCATCGAGCTTGGCGGCCAGGGCCGTGCCCACGCTCAGCGGCAGCCCGTGGCCCAGCGAGCCGGTGTTTTGCTCCACGCCGTGCACCTTGCGGGTGGGGTGGCCGATGTAGTGCGACTGGTACCGGCACAGCGTTTCCAGGTCCGACTCCGGAAAGAAACCCTGGTCGGCCAGCACCACAAACAGCGCCTCCACCGTGTGCCCTTTGCTCTGAATGTACCGGTCGCGGTCGGGCGAAGTGAAGTTATCCGGCGACACATTCATCGTATAGTTATACAGCACGTTGAGAATGTCGACGCACGAAAGGCTGCCGCCCGTGTGCCCGGCCTTGGCCCCCACAATGTACTTGAGAATGTTGCGCCGGTACTGCACCGACTTGCGGGCCAGCTCGGCGGTGGAAATCGTTGCTTCGGAAATCATACACAGAACGATATCAGTTAGAAAAGGTCGTCATGCCGAGCGCAGCCGAGGCATCTCGCGTGTGGCAGTAATCAATGCCATTACAACGAAGCGAGCGAGATGCCTCGGCTGCGCTCGGCATGACGTTCTGCTTACTTGTGCCGGTGCACGTCCCAGCCCATGTAGTTGCCGAAGGCTTCCTCCAGAATGCCCGCCGTTTTGGAGGCATTCATCACCACGTGGTGCTCAAAGCCGTGGCGGCACACGTGCTGCATCAGGCCTTGCAGGTTGTCGATTTTGGCCACCGCGCGGTTGCCGAAGGTGTTCAGGGCGTCGTCGGTCAGCTCGCCCTCGCCCACATAGGCTTTGATGATGCCCTTGGGGTCGTCGGTGCTGATGCGGCCAAAGGTGAGCGGCGAGGCCGGCGTGCGGCCGTCGAGGGCGCCGTAGGTGTTTTCCTCGCCCACGGTGGTGCCCAGAATCGGGGCCGTGCTCATCTGAATGTCCGGCAAAAACGACTTCGCCCAGTTGCCGCAGTGGAACAGCACGCACTTATCGGGGTCGGAGGCGTAGTTGTTGTTCCAGTCCACCAGCGCGCTCGGCGAGCCCGAGGCCAGCTGCATGGCGTACATGCTCAGGGTGCCGGTCACGTCCACTTCGCAGGCGCTGGGCAGCATGTTTTCGCTCATCATGCTCATGCTGGTGCACACGTTGCAGCCGTAGTTCTGCTGCAGCGAGGTCCAGCACTGAATGGCCGTGGCGTCGAGGGCGTGCTCTTCCACGAAGTCGCGCAGCACCACGTCGAGCTTGGCAATCTGGATGAGTTTGTCGCCGGGCGTGCGGCCGGTGGGCGTGTAGGCCTGAATGGCTTCCAGCCGCTCCTTCACCTTCTGGTCGTCCTTGGTCAGCTTGTCGGCAAAGCCCAGGATGTGCGACAAATCAATGGTCACCACCGAAATGCCGCTGCGCTGCAGAATCTTCTCGCTGTAGCGCACCGTCTGGAACGCGCCCGGCCGGGCACCCACGGCGCCGATGCGCACGTTGCGCACGCCTTTCGTGACGCGGCACACGCCGGCGAAGTTTTTCAGGTCCTCAATAAAGCTGGGGTCCGAGGGGTGTACCACGTGCTTGGTGGTCAGCGAGTACTTGATGTTGTACTGGTACAAGTTGTTGCACACCGAAATCTTGCCGCACCAGGCATCACGGCGGTGGGCCACGTCGAGGCGGGCGAGGTCGTCGGGGTAGGCCTGCACCAGCACCGGCACATCGAGGCGCGAGAGTTTCAGGGTTTCGGCTACGCCCTTTTCGTCGCCGAAATTGGGCAGCACCACCAGCACGCCCATGATGTCGTTGGCGTGCTGCCGAAACAGCGCGGCGCACTTCTGCGCTTCCTGAAAAGTTTCGACGCCGCCCAGCTTGGTGGCGCTCTCATCCAGCATGATGGGCGTGATGCCGGCCTGCGCAAAAGCGGCCAGCAAGTCCTGCCGGCACTCGCCCACCAGCTTATCGGGAAAAAAGTCGCGGTTGCCAATGATGACCCCCAGGGTAACATTACCTTTCATTTAGTTTGTTTTATTTTCAGTTGGCAACTATCAACTCTATTTCGTGCTCCCTGAACAGGGCCTTGTGTTTCTCTTCTATGCCCGAATCGGTGATGATGTAGTCAATCAGCGACAGGGCCCCCAGGCTGGCAAATGCACTTTTGCCAATCTTCGTCGAGTCGGCCACCAGGTAGGAGGTGTCAGCCGCGTCAATCATGGCCTTTTTTACCACGATGTCGCTGATACTCGGGTAGGTAAGCCCCGACTTTAACGACAGGCCGGCCGTGGCTAGAAACAGCTTTTGCACGTTCAGGCCTCGGAAAAAGTCGGCGGCCTTTTGTCCGGTCAGCGACAGCGTGGGGGGCTTAAATTCTCCGCCCGTCATAATCACCTCGATGCCCGGCTGCGCCCCCAGAATCAGGGCAATGTTCAGGGCGTTGGTGATGACGGTGAGGTGGCGGTAGCCGGTCAGGCGCTTGGCAATTTCGGTGGTCGTCGAGCCGGAATCCAGAATGATGCTGTCGCCTTCCTGGATGTATTCCAGGCATTTAGCAGCAATCAGTTCTTTCTTATCCAGGTTTTCCTGGTTGGCCAGGGAGAAGGTGCGCACCTGGTCTTCCACGTTTTTCAGGTAGGCGCCCCCGTGCTCTTTCACCACCAGGCCTTCCTTTTCCAACTTGTCCAAATCCTGCCGAATGGTGACTTCCGTGACCTTAAAAAGCCTGGCCAGCGCGATGACCTTCGCCGACCCGTCTTCTTTTAGCAGCTCTAAGATTTTTTCTCTGCGTTGCGTCGCCAGCATGGATAACCAGGATAAAAGCGCTTTCAGCTCTCAGGAAAAAGTCCTTATTGCCGCTGCCGGTAGCAATATTACAAAATATCATAACAAAACAAAAATAAAAGCAAATAATCGAAACAAATTATTGAAGTTGTTTAAGCAGTCGGTTCTTTACCACAAGGGTATTGGGCCAGCCTTGTAGGCGTGGGGTTGCTGCCCACCACCCCCAGTATTTCCGCGCAGCCACGTGCCTGTTTTTGCACCACCCTTTGAAGACCAACGACGCTGGCCGGAACCCTGGTCTTCGCAACGATTACAGGCATGCAGTGGCCAGCAAAAAGCCTGTTTTTCGTTGAGAACAGGCTTTTTGCTGGCCGGGGCGTAGGTGCTTTAGGTCCTTATAGAAGTCTAGGGATGGTACCGATTGAGCAGGTCCTGCAGGTCGTGAATACGGCTTTCGACCTGGCTGAGAAATTCTGCCGGGACCGGGACCTGGGTGCCGCGGCGCGCAAAGAGGTAGCGGACCAGAGCATTCAGGGCCTGCACTTCTTCCTGAAGCTCCGCGCTCAGGCGTGCCCATTGGTGCTCGCCGGTATCGGGGTTGGTTCGGCAGAGGTGCCGAACCACGACGGTTTGACTGACCAGGGCCGCCAGCAGTTCCAGGATGTGCTGCTCATCGGGGGTGAAGTCGCGGGGCTGGCGGTCGATGATGCACAAGGTGCCCAGGGGCTGCTGGTTGGGCAGGCGCAGCAAGGCCCCGGCGTAGAAGCGCAGCCCGTTGGATTCGGCCTCGCGCAGTGCTTCCGGGGGAATATGCGACTCGTCTTCGAGGGCCAGGTCGTGGTAGACGACGGCGTGGGCCTGCGAAATGGCGGTGGAGCACAGCGCATCGGCGCGGGGCTGCTGGTTATTGCCCGGCATGCCGTGGTTGGCGGGGTAGTACACGTCGGCTTCCTCGACAACCGAAATCAACGAGATGGGCAGGCTGAAGATGCGGGCCGTCAGGGCCACAAACTCATCAAATACAGGTTCGGTGAGCGCAGGCAGTAAGTCGTAGGCCCGCAGGCTGTAAAGCCGTTGGGCGTCGTCATCGGGCACCAGGGAAGGGGTAGCAGACATGGCAAGGAAAGGCAAGGCCACAAACATACTTGGCGAAAGCAATTGTTGGCTTCTCGACATGTGGCAATGACCAAGCGAAGAATCCGTTGGAGGCGCAAGCCGTTCAGCACCTTCCTGATTTCTTGTCTATACTATTGCAGCCGTTTCGAAGTCAGTGTACGTGCGGTCAGTAGCGCGAACTTTGCAGTTCGCGTGCCAGAACGAGCTCGCGGCGCGGGGACGCGAACGACAACGTTCGCGCTACTCTACACCAACCCCGACACCGCACTAGCTTAGCTGTTGACGAATTCTGCAAGAAGCGGGGAGTGGCCCAAGCGCGTGGGACGCGGCCAAAACCGCTGGCCGGGGCCTGGCCGTATAGCGGAGCCATTACCATTAGGTCTTTCTTCCCCAGCGTTCCATCCCGATGAATACGAAAGTTGTCCTTACCTGCGCTCTGTCCGTCGCCCTGGTAGCCCCAGCCATTGCCCAGACCGGCACCAAAACCAAGAGCGACGCCGAAAAAACCAAAGCCACCGCCGATGGCATGACCACCAAAACCAAAATGGCGGACGATGGCAAAACGAAAGTAAAAGGCAAGTCTGACGAGGGCGACAAACTGAAGGCCAAGACCACGCTCCGCAAAGGCGACGTGAGCACGAGCAGAGGCGGCGTGCTGGTGGGCGGCGCCCTGATGGCCCCCGATAAAGACCTTATAGACAACGCCATGGGCAGTGCCGACCACACCGCGCTGGTGGCCGCCGTGAAAGCCGCCGGCCTGGCCGAGACCTTGAAGAGCGCCGGCCCTTTCACTGTCTTTGCGCCTACCAACGCGGCGTTTGATAAACTGCCCGCCGGCACAGCCAACTCGCTGGTGACGCCGGAAATGAAGGCTAAACTGACCACTATTCTTACCTATCACGTGGTGTCCGGCCGCTTCACTGCCGCTGAACTCAAGCCCGGCCAGGTGCTAACCACCGTCGAAGGCGAACCGTTGACCGTGATGAAAAACGGCAACGGCCTGATGCTAAAAGACGCTAAAGGCGGCCTGGCCCGCGTCACCATTCCCGACGTAATTTCCAGCAACGGCGTGACCCACGTGGTCGATGCCGTGCTCATGCCAACCAAGTAGCAGGTTTTACTGCTTTGAGCACAGAAAGGCCCGTCAGATTATCTGACGGGCCTTTTTGTCGATGACAGATTGAGAAGAGGGATTATGCAAAAGCTCAGCAGGACCGTGCTTTGGGGTGAGTGCAAGTGCTATTTCCTGGGCGCTCAGCAGGCCACAAAGCGCGCTACTCAATGGCTAGCCGCCGGCTGGCGGTGCGTCCGTCGGGAAGGGTGAGGCGCACGGTGTAGAGGCCGGCGGGCAAAACCGGCAACAGCAACGCGGCCTGACCAGCCTGCGCGGCCGGCTGCTCCCACACGGTGCGGCCCACGGCATCGACCACAGCAGCGCGGGCAAATGCCGGCCCTTCTACCGTCACGCTGCCGCGGGTAGGGTTGGGATAAATGCGGTAGGCCGCGGCTTCGCGGGCGGCGGGCGTGGTGGCCGTGGTCACCATATTGGTCATCACGGGGCGCATCATCAGCGCGCCGGTAGTGTAGTTGACGGCACTCCAAGTGCCGGTGTTGCTGCGGCTCATCAGGTAGCCGGTGGGGTAGGTGCTATTAAAGTCGAAGCCGTAAGGAAGAATACGGTTGGTGGGGGGCTGCGAAAAACCAACGTAGAAAGTGCCGGAGACGGGCACGGGCTGGTCGAAATTAATTTGGTAGCTCTGGCCGCGCGTGGTAGATGCCGTGGCAGCCGGAATGGTGGCTACTTTGGAAGCCCGGGGGGTAGCTGCCGGCTGGCCGTTGGCATCGTCCCACACACTGATGGTGACCGTGCGGGCGGCATAGTCAAAAGCCCCCGTGCCGGAACCGGTCCCGTCCGTGCCCGGATACACCGGGTACAGGCGCAGGCCCCCCACGTGGTCGGCCTGGTTCAGGTCGAAGCGGTAGGCATAACCCGCCTGCTGGCCCGAAGTGTAGGGCAAAATGTTTAAAAAGCCTTCCACGGTGCCGTCGTCGTAAGCATAATAGTTGTTCAGCTCCACATCGCGGAAAATGGTGTCGTTCGACAGCGTGAGCGGATTGGTTTCGTTGGTGTTGAGGGCCAGGGTGTAGCGCAGCGTTCGGGGAGTAGTGGAAGTGGCAATGGCCAGGCTATTGGCGTGGCCCGTCACGCTGTCCAGCCGGGGAGCGGTTGGCACGCCCACCAGTCGCTGAAACCACATACCCAATTGGGGCCCGGCCGGTACTTCGCGCACAGTGCCTTGAAAGTTGATGAGCGTTGGCAAATTCCCCGAACGCAGGTTGGAAATATTCACCCCCAAGCGCGGATTCAGCTCACTCACGGGCGAGGCGTTGAATTGCCAGATGGGCATGGCCGTGAACCGGCGCAAAGGGCTGCGCAGGCCCCCCGACGGGTTGCCGCCGCGCAGGCCGGCGGCCGTGGCATAATCCGTGTACGTGGTATCGGTCATCGACCGGCCCCGGTTGAGGTACACGTAGTCTACCCCCCAGTTGTCGTTGTTGTCGGAGCGGTTGCCGCTGGCCACCAGCATGAACTGAAAGTCGCCGTGGAGGTATTTGGCCTGGTTCAGGTCGATGACCTGCTGACGAAAGGGCGTGCGCCGGCCCTGGCTGTTGTACACCCAGGCTTGCTCCCAAATGCCGGTATTGGTTTTCACCATAAGGGCCAGCCGCACGGTTGTGATGCCGAAGCTGGAACTGGGCACGCTGGCAATGCTGCCCGCCTGCCAGGCAAAGCTTAAGTACACGTTGTCGCTCGGCGAGAGGCCCGCTAGGTTGATGGGCTGCGACCACAGCGAGTCGATGACGCCATACTGCACCGTGGGCACCCCGCTGTAATTCTGTCCGTTCGCCTTCAGACCATCCAGGGTGGCCGTGCCGCGCGTCAGGGGCTGAATGGCCATCCGGTTGTTGACCAGGGCACCGCCTTTGGGTTGCCAGTTCTGGGCCTTGGGCGCCCCTTCCAGCGGCGTGGTGAAGTCGTCGAAAAAGGGCAGGGCCAGTGCAGTGGTGCCGCGCCGCTGCACCTGCGGATTTTCGGCTGGGTCATACACGGCCCGGCCGGGGTCGGCCGAAAGGGGGCGCGGCAGCACGTCCTGGGCGGCAGCAGCCCCGGCGGCTAGCAGCAGCATGGGCAGCAACAGGCGACGGCAGGTGCGGAAAAGTGTAGTCATGGAAAGGGCTTTGGTAGGCTAACGACGGCAGCGGCCGAAATAGTGCATGCAAACGGGCAAGGCCTTGGTTTCGTCTGTTTTGCTGCAGGCGGTTATGCGCAACCAGCCGAGCAATATACGGCCCTACTTCGCCACCCAGATATCTACCAGTTGGCCCATGCGAATGGTGGCGTCGGGGCCGGCCACGGGGCGCTGGCGCACCACCGTGCCGGGCACCTGGCCTTCTTCGGCGGGCTGCTCAAACACTTCGCCTTTTTGCAGGCCCTGGCCGGTGAGGAGCGTCAGGGCCTCGTCCTCGGGCATGTTAATGAGGTTGGGGACGGAGAAGGTTTGGTTGCCCTGGCCGTCGCCCACCACCAGGTCTACTTTGGTGCCTTTGGTGATAGGCGCGCCGGGCGCAATCTCCTTGCCGTTCACCAGCTGCTTGAGCACCTGCCCGGAGGCCAGGTCGGGCACCAGCTGAATCTGGCCGGCCACCAAATCATAGCTTTTGAGAATGAGCATGGCCGTTTTGGACGAGCCGCCGGTGAGGGTGGGCATCTTGATAACCGGCGGGTTTTTCATGCTCACCTGCAGGTAAATTTTGCGGCCTTCTTTCACCTTCTCACCCGGCTTGGGGTCCTGCACCAGCACCGTGAAGGGCCGCACGCTGGGGTCGGGGCTGTAGCTGGAGTCGTCCACGAAATAGGCCAGCTTGCGCTCGTCGAGGTAAGCCTCCAGGTCGGCCACGTTCATGCCCGTCACCTTGGGCACCGTAATGGTCTCGCCGTGGTGGGTGCTCACCGGCAGGTACACAAAGAAAAAGCCCAGCACGAGCAGCACCCCGGCAATCAGAATCAGCACAAGATGCTTAACGACGTCGAGCGGGGTGTTGGAGGTGAAAAAAGACATAAGGGTAACGTAATTGCGACAGTTGGAATCCAAAGAACGTCATGCAGAGCGCAGCGAAGCATCTTGCCCGCGCAAGTAAATCCTGCCAATGGAATTACTACTGCGGTAAAGATGCTTCGCTGCGCTCTGCATGACGGGTGCTTATGACGTGCTAGTTGGCGGGTACCGCCTTGGCCGCCCGCGCTTTGCCGAACTCCAGAATCCGGTCGATAAACTCGTAGGGCGTGTAGCCGGCCAGCGCCGTTTGGTGGAAAATGCAGGTGGCGGGCGTCATGCCGGGTAGCGAGTTCACCTCGATGATGAGCACCTCCACCTCGCCCTCCTGGCGCACGCGCACAAAGGCATCAATCCGGGCGTAGCCCTGAATATCGAGCACTTCGGCCACGCGGCGCAGCACAGCCTTCACCTCGTTCGAGATGCGCTGGCGCTCCACGGCGTCCACATCGTAGCGGGCGGGGGTGATATTCTGACCTTCGCCGGCCAGGAATTTTTCCTCCAGGCTCAGCACCTCGCCGGTGGCCAGGGCCTCGCTGGCCTCGAACACTTCGATGTCGAGCAGCCCGTCCTCGTCGTAGCTCGTGAGCAGGCCGCCCGTGATTTCCAGAAAGTGCGCGGCCCCGTCGCGGCCAATGAGGGTTTCGACCAAGAAGGCATCTTTCTGCGGAAATTCCTCCTTGAAGCCCAGGTGCAGCACCTCGGCCGGGCCGGCCATCAGGTCTTCCTGCGTTCTGAAAATCAACTGCGAAAACGCTTCCAGCTCCGCCCGGTTCTTGATTTTCTTCACCGCCGAGGAGCAGCCGTCGTCGGCGGGCTTGGCGATGAAGGGGTAGGGGAACTGCGTTTCGAGGCCGCGGTAGAAGCCTTCGGCGTCGGCCTGCCATTCCAGCTTGTTGGCCATGCGGTGCTCCGCTACCAGCAGGCCGGCCTCGCGCAGACGCTTGTTGGTTTCGAACTTGTTGATGGTGACGCTGCTGCTGGCCACGCCCGAGCCGTTGTAGGGCAGGTTGAAGCGTTCCAGCTCCTGTTGCAGGGCGCCGTCCTCGCCGGGCCGGCCGTGCAGGGCAATGAAGACCTCATCGGCCATTTCGGCCAATTCCTCGAACGAGATGCGGCGCGGCTGGGCCAGCGCCTGCCCGGCGTAGGTGCTGGTGATGGCGCCGGCCTCGCGCCGGATGCGCTCCAGAATGGGGTGCGGGGCTTCGCCGGCCTCGGCGTGCTCTATTTTCTCGCGAATGTCGTCGGCGTTGTCCTTCAGCATCACGTTCACGGGCAGCACGTAGAGCTTGTGCTCCTGGGCCGAGCCGGTGAGGAACACCGGCACCGGCGCGTACTTGGCCGAGGAGCTGAGCTTCTCGTAAATGTTGCGCCCACTTTCCACCGAAATGTGCCGTTCCGACGAGTAGCCGCCCATTATTACGGCCACCCGGATGCGTTCGGTGGCTTCGCTCTGGCGGGCGGCCACGGCCTGGTCCAGCCGCTCTATCTGCTGTTTGAGCTGCGTGGGCTTCATGCCGCCGCGCTGGCGGGCGGCCAGCGAGGTGCGGATGAGGTAGGTGAGGAACTGGCTGGGGTTGAGCCCAATTTCGGCCGCCTGGTGAAAGAAGAACGAAGCCGGCAACATGCCGGAAGTCGTGTTGGGGTCGTTGAGGAAAATCTGGCCGCTGGGCGTGTAAAAGCCATCCAAACGGGCATACACCTGGAAGCCGAAGGTGTGAAACATGCGCTGGCAGGCCTTGCGGATGGCCGAAATTTCAGCTTCGGGCAGGTCGATGGGCGTGACCTTGCGGGCCAGACCGGGCAGGTACTTCGAGCGGTAGTCGAACATCTCCTCGCCCTTCACAATCTCGGTGGGCGGCAAGGCCAGCGGGTCGCCGTTTTCGTTTTCCACCACAATGCAGCTGAACTCACGGCCCGCCACGAAGCTTTCCACCAGCACCTGCGTTTCGCCCGTGGTGCTGCTCAGCTGCACCAGCTCGGCACCCTCCTCGAAGCTTAAATTCAGGAAATCCAGCAGCGTTTCGGGATGGTAAATGGACGCTTCGCTTAATGAGGAATGAGGAATGAGGAATGAGGAATTCTCCTGCGTCCTCCATTCTTCATTCTTCGTTCTTAATCCTTCATTAAGCGCAAGCGCAACTACGGGCAAGCCGATGCCATCCCGGATGTCGGCCAGCTGCCGCACCCAGGCTACTTTGGCTTCGTCGGTCAGGGCCGTCCATTCGGCTCGCGTCACGGTGCGGCGGAACAGCGCTTTCTGCATGGCTTGCTCGAAGGCCGCCGGGTCGGCCGTCTTCAGGATGCTGATGCCCAGGCTGCTGCCCTGGCGCGGCGCTTTCAGCACCAGCGGCAGGCCCAGCTGCTTCACCAGCACCCGCAGCATGGCGGTTTTGTCGGCGGCCGTGTCCCATTCTTCGGCCTTGACCACCCGGAAATCGGGCGTGGGCTGATTGGTGGCGCGGAGCAGGTTTTTCTGCGCAATTTTATCAATACCAAAGGCCGAGGGCAGAATGCCCGAGCCGGAATAGGGGATGCCCAGCCACTCCAGCAGGCCCTGAATGGACCCGTCCTCGCCGCCCGGCCCGTGCAGGGCCAGGAAGGCAAAATCCATCAGCAGCGGCAGCTCCTGCACTTTCACCTCGCGGCCCACTTTGGCAATGGCCTCGAACCGCTCGTCGTGGCTTAGCTCGCCCAGGCTTTCAATGTAGACTTGCAAATGGTGCAGCGACGGCGGCTGCGAGCTCACCGGCGGGTAAAAATCCCGAATGGTGCCTTTGTAAATAAACTGCCAGTCGAGCAGAATGAACTGCCCCAGGCTATCAACGAAGATGGGCACGGGCTGAAACAGCGCCTTGTCCAGATTATCAAACACGGTGCGGCCGCCGGCAAAGGAAATTTCCCGCTCGCGCGACGTGCCTCCGAAAAAAATACCGATTTTCATAAGTACAGCAAAGGTAAGAAAGCCGTAGTGCGTCGTAGCGCGAACTTTGTAGTTCGCATTTCCGCGCCAATTCAGCGATTGATGTTCCGGCACGCGAACTACAAAGCTCGCGCTACAGCAGCGCCACCAGTTCCGCCACCAAAGCCGCATCCGTCTCAAAACGTTCAGTCTGAAACAGCCCGTCGGCTGGGTTGGCCGGCACCAGTTGCTTGGCGCTGGTATGAAACTCCACGGCACCGGTGTGGCGCGCCAACTGCTGGATATTGGCCGCCGAAACCCCCGCCCCCGGCATGATGGAAATGCGTCCGGCCGCCTGCGCCACCAATTGCGCCAGCTGGTCTTGCCCCGCCACGGCGGTGGGCTGCCCGCCGGAGGTGAGCACGCGCTGGCAGCCCATTTTAATAATAACTTCCAGCGCTTCGGCTTGGTTGGGGCAGGAATCGAATGCGCGGTGGAAGGTGACTTCCATTGAACGAGCGGCTGCAATCAGCCAGCGGCATGGCGTCCTGGACACGCGGCCCCACGCATCCAGCACGCCCAGCACCACGCCCGCGCAGCCCAGCTTGCGGCACATTATGATATCGGCCCGCATGATTTCCAGTTCATCATTGCTGTACACGAAGCCGCCTGGCCGGGGCCGAATCAGCACGAACACTGGAATATGAAGCTGTCGAAGTGTCTCCTGAATCAGCCCGTAAGAGGGCGTGATGCCGCCTTGCTCCAGGTTCTGGCATAGCTCGATGCGGTGCGCGCCGCCCGCCTGTGCCGCCAGCGCCGAGGGCAGCGAGGCCGCGCAGATTTCCAGGGTTCTGGTCATGGATTGTTGGTTTTCTGTCTGTCATCCTGAGCGCAGCGAAGGACCTTGTCACAGCTGAACAGAACCTGTTCGAACGTGATAAGGTCCTTCGCTGCGCTCAGGATGACAGAATATAATTGTCTACCTCAGCAAAAACTCGCTGTCGCGCAACAGCGGTTTATCAGTGGTGCTCACAGTGAAGTTGAAGCCGGTTTGCAAAGCGTAGGCACCCGTCTGGCCGTTTTTGTCGAGGGCGATGAATGCTACTTGGATGTCTTTGGCTTTCGCGCCTTTGATGGCGGCAATGCGCTCGATGGCTTCCTTGCAGGCCTGTTGCGGGGTGCGGCCCTGGCGCATCAGCTCCACCACGGTGTGGGCGCCGGCAATGCGGACCACGTCCTCGCCCTGGCCGGTGGCGGCGGCGGCACCCACGGCCGGGTCCACAAACAGCCCCGAGCCGATGAGGGGCGAGTCGCCCACGCGGCCGTGCATCTTAAAGCGCATGCCGCTGGTGGTGCAGCTGCCGCTGAGCCGGCCCTGCGCATCGAGGGCCAGCATGGCAATGGTGTCGTGGTTCTGGCGGTCGCCCACCGGGCCGGTAGGGCGCGGCCGGCCCGAGTTTTCAATGTTGACCACCGGCTTGTACTGGCTGGTTTTGAGCCACTCTTTGTAGGCTGCCGTGGCATCGGCGCTCAGCTTCTGCGGTTCGAGTGGGAAGCCCTGTGCCACGGCAAACTGCTGCGCCCCTTCGCCCACAATGAGGACGTGCGGGGTGCGCTCCATCACGCGCCGCGCCACGCTGATGGGGTGCTTAATTCGTTCCAACGCGGCCACGCCGCCGCAGTTGAATTTCTCGTCCATGATGCAGGCATCGAGCGTCACGATGCCGTCGCGGTCGGGGTGGCCGCCAAGGCCCACGCAGCAGCCTTGCTCGGCCTCGGTCACCATCACGCCGGCTTCCACGGCGTCGAGGGCGTAGCCACCGGGCCCCAGGATTTTCCAGGCGCCTTTGTTGGCGTTCACGCCCGCGTCCCAGGTCGAGATGACGATGGGTTTGGTCGCAACCGGGGCGGCCGGCAGCGCCACCGCCGCCAGGGGAGAAGCGGCCAGGCCGGCCAGGCCAGCGGCCGAGGATTGCAAAAATTTGCGACGAGAGGACATAATTTAGTTATAGAGGCAAGAAGTCATCAAATCGAAGCTGTTTAGAAAGTCAAAATCGTTGTCATCCTGAGCGCAGCGAAGGACCTTATCACGTCAGAACAACGCCTATTCTGACGTGATAAGGTCCTTCGCTGCG